>CAWJGA010000005.1:0-489940 GCA_963842365.1 uncultured Actinomycetes bacterium | reverse complement strand
CGTCGTGAAGGTCGGCTTCGATGTCGCCTGCCTGGCGCAGACGCGCGCGGGCACGGCTCGCCTCGCCGTCGGCCTGCGCGACTGCTCCGCGCAGGCCGACGTCGAGCTGATCGAGCTGGGCGCCCGAGAGTGGCAGGAGCGGGGATGCTCGGCCAGAAGCGCGCGCGCTGCGGCAGGATCTCGCGTGGTACGGCGCCGGGCTCGCCCGCGCGGCGCGGCGCGCCGGCGTCGACCTGCTGCACTGCCCGACGTTCCGCGCGCCGCTGCGCGATGCCGGCCTGCCCGTCGTCGCGACCGTGCACGACCTCGCGGTGCTGCGCGAGCCGTCCTGGTTCCCCGCCTGGAGCCGCACGCTACGGGCGGCACCTGATGCCGCGCGCCATCCGCCTCGCCGATCGCGTCGTCTGCGTCTCGCACGCCACCGCGCGGGACGCGTCGGACCTGCTCGGCGTGCCCGACGCGCGCCTGCGCGTGGTGCCGAACGGCATCGACGCGTCTTCTCCGAGCCCGCCGGGCCCGCCGCCGCTCGAGCGGCCGTACATCCTCTTCGTGGGCACGCCCGAGCCGCGCAAGAACCTCGAGCGGCTCGCTCGCGGCGTTCGCGGCTCGTGCGCCGAGCGGGCGCCGCGAGCGGCTCGTGCTCGCGGGCGCCGACGGCTGGGGCGACGTCGAGCTCGGCTCGACCGAGGGCGTCGTCGCGCTCGGCCGGGTCGACGACGACGGACGCTGCGCGACCTCTACGCGCACGCGGGCTGCGTCGCCTACCCGTCGCTCTGGGAGGGCTTCGGGCTCGTCGCCGGCGAGGCGCTCGCGGCCGGCTGCCCGCGTCGTCTGCTCGGACATCCCGGCGCTGCGCGAGGTCGCGGGCGACGACGCCGAGTACTGCGATCCCGTCTCGATCCCGATCGATCGCCGACGGCTCTGCGCCGGCGCTCGACGCGCCGCGGCCGGCGCCGCGCCGCGCGCTGACCTGGGAGTCGCCGCGCGCGTCGCTCGCCGACGTCTGGCGGAGCTCGCCGCGTGACGACGCGGCCGCTCGTCCTCGTCGACGCGCGACACGGTGGGGCGCGCTCGCACCGGCGACGAGGCCTACACGGTCAACCTGCTGCGCGAGCTGCCCGGCGGCCGCGCCCGACCTCGTCGTTCGCGGCGAGCCTGCGCGATCCCGGCGACATGCCGGACGACGTGCCGCGCCTCGGTGCGCCGCCTCGCGCTCGACGTCGCGCTCGCCCGTACCGGCGCATCCCGTTCGCGCTGCCGCGGCCTCGCACGGCGCGAGCGCGCGGCGCTCGCTGCACGTCGCAGTACTTCGTCGCCCCGCGCCTGCGCTGCCCGACCGTCGTGACGGTGCACGACCTCAGCTTCACCCGCGCGGCCCGAGCTGTTCGGCGTGCGCGATCGCACTGCTCCTCGCGCTTCGTGCCGCGGCTCGGTGCGGCGCGCCGACGCGCGTGATCGCCGTCTCGCAGTTCACGCGCGACGACCTGATCGATCGCTACGGGCTCGATCCCGGCGCGGGTCGTCGCGATCCCGAACGGCGTCGCCGCCGCGCTTCCGTCCCGATCGCCGGCGCGCGAGGCGCGCGCGTCCGCGCGCTTCGGGCTCGACCGCCCGTTCGTGCTGTTCGTCGGCGCGCTGCAGCCGCGCAAGAACGCGCCGCCGCTGCTCGAGGCGTTCGCGCGGCTGCGCGGCCACGACGACTGCGAGCTCGTGCTCGCGGGCGGCGACCGCGGAGGGCTCGCGGACGTGCGCGAGCGATCCGCGCTCGGGCCTCGACCGGCCGCGTGCACCTGCTCGGCCACGTGCCGAGGCGCGGCTGCCGGCGCTCTACGCGGCCGCGCGAGCTGCTCGCCTTCCCCTCGCTGTACGAGGGCTTCGGGCTGCCCGCGCTCGAGGCGATGGCGTGCGGCACGCCCGTCTGCGCGAGCTCGACGACCGGGCTCGGCGAGGCCGTCGGCGACGCCGGGCCTGACCTTCGACCCGCGCTCGCCGAGGAGATCGCCGAGTGCATCGCGCCGCTGCTCGAGGACGAGGAGCTGCGCGACGCGCTGCGCGCGCCGGCCTCGAGCGCGCGGCGCGCTTCACCTGGCGCGCGCAGCGCCGAGGCGACCGCGGCCGTCTACCGCGAGGCGATCGGGTGACCGCCGCGACGTCGTCGCGTGCATCGTCTCGCACGGCCAGCGCGATCTGCTCGGCCCGTGCCTCGAGGCGCTCGCGCCGACGGCGTGCCCGCGGTCGTGCTCGAGAACGTCCCCGACGGCAGCGCCGCGCTCGCGCTCTCGCTCGGCGCCCGCGCGACGTCGCGCCCGCGCCCGCGAGCTTCGCGCGGAACCAGAACGCGCTGATCGCGGCGACGAGCTCGCGCTACGTGCTGGTGCTCAACCCCGACTGCGTCGTGCGAGCCGGGGGCGGTGCCGCGGCTCGTCGCGTTCGCCGACGAGCACCCCGCGCGCCGGCGTCGTCGGGCCGCGCCTGCTCGAGTGCGGACGGCTACGCTGCAGCGCTCGCGCCGCCGCTTCCCGACCGTCGGCGGGCACGCTCGTGCGGCGCACGCCGCTGCGGCTGCTCTGCGCGACATCGAGGCCGCACAGCCCGATCACTACCTCGCGGACGTGCCCGACGCTCCGGTCGAGTGCGACTGGATGCTCGGCGCCTGCCTGCTGCTGCGCCGCGCGATGCTCGACGAGATCGGCGGCTTCGACGAGGGCTTCCCGATGTACGGCGAGGACATCGAGCTGCAGTACCGCGCGATGCGCGCCGGCTGGGAGCGCTGGTACGTGCCCGACGCCGTCGCGTGCACGAGTACCAGCGCGTGATCGACCGCACGCTCCTGTGCGGCGCTCGCTCTGGCACCTGCGGGGCATGGCGCGTTTCGTGCGTCGCCATCCCGAGACGCTCGCCCGCTTGTGATCAGCCTCGCTGCGGGCGGCCGCGGTTACAAGAGCGCCAGATACTCCTCGTACTCCCGGATGTAATTCCGCAGCGTCGTACGGATGGGACGCCAGGACGAGCAGAACCGCGTCGCGCGTGTACTTCCACTGAGTGCCCCAGATCATCGCCGGAATATGCAGCCCGACGTTCGGCGCCGCGAGCCGAACCTCTTCGCGCGCCGAGCCGTCGTCCACGAGGCAGCTCACACCGCCTGCGAGGCGGACCAGGATCTGGGCGCACACGCGGTGGGCGTGTGCTCCGCGCACTGATTCGTTTGGCACGTCGTACACCGTGAAGGCCCGCTGCGGAACAAACGGGAGGCCGGCGAATTCAGCGACCATCAGCGATCACGGAGGTCGCGCGCATTCGTCATGGGGTGCAGCGTGACCCCGCGCGCCCTGGTCGTCGACCGAGGCGCCGTCCGCCGGAGCGATGCCGCCCTCGGGCTGATCGGGGTCGGGCGTCGTGTCGATGTACGCGACGATGCGGGCGGGATTGCCGCTGACGATCGCGTTGGCCGGCACGTTCTCGGCAACCACGGATCCGGGCCGGACGACCGCCGCCTGCCGATCACGACCCCGGGGGCGACGGTGGCATTCGCGCCGACCGATGCGAACCGCCGGATGACGATCGCCGGACGCTCGCGAGCCTCCTCGCCTTCAGCTTCTTCGCCGAGCACCGCACCGGCGCCGACGACGACGCCTGACTCCGCGTGGACGCGGCCGAGGAGCTGTGCCCCCGACCGGATGACGACATCGTCTTCGAGCGTGATCCGTCCAAGCAGCTGCACCTGCCCATGCAGGACGCAGTTGTCGCCTACCTCGACGTCAGCCGTCGCCCGGGCGAACGCATGCACCCTGCTCCCGAAGCCCAGGCTGCGACCCTCGAAGAGCGCTCTGGCGTCGACGTGTTTCGTCATCGGGCGCCGTTATACTCGCACGTACCCTGCGCACGACAACCCCGTAGCCGTGAAACGTCTGCTGATCAGCGAGACGGGGGGACGCTCACGCGCAACTTCATTGCATCTCTGCGCGCGGCGGAGGAGCCGTACCACGTCGTCGGGGTCTCTTCCCACCCGTACGAGCTCGCGCTGTCCAATGCCGACGAGTCGTACCTCGTCCCCAGAGCCGATGATCCGGCATTCCTCTCCGTGCTTTCCAGGTCGCCCTGGAAACCGGCGCACAACTCATCCACTCGCAGCACGACGCCGTGATCAAGGTGCTGGCCGCGGGCAGGGAGCGCCTGCCGGCGCCCATGTTTCTGCCCCGGACAGAGACCGTCGAGCGCATGCGTGGACAAGTACGAGAGTTACCTCCGGTGGAGAGCCGCAGGACGTTGCCGTCGCCGAGAGCCTGTCGCTCGATCAACCCTCGGATCTGACCAAAGCGTTCCAGACACTCGGCGACACGATCTGGATCCGACTGCGCGAGGGCGGCGGCGGCGCCGGATCGCTTCCGGTGTCGGATCCGGCGTTCGCGCGCATCTGGATCGACCACTTCGACGGTTGGGGCAAGTTCACCGCGTCCGAGCTGCTCGCACCCGAGTCGATCACATGGTCCTCGATCTGGAACCGCGGCGAGCTCATCGTCGCACAGACGCGAAAGCGCCTGTATTGGCTGCTCGGCAATCGAACTCTGTCGGGGATCACGGGCGTGACCGGCGCGGCTGCCACGGTGCGCGACCAGGCGATCGACGAATTCGCCGATACGCGCTCTACGCGTGATCGACGCCGAGCCGCACGGCATCTTACCTCGATATGACCTATGACCGCAACGACGCCGTGCGCGCGACCGAGATCAACATCGGGCGCTTCTTCACAACAATTCACTTCTTCACGCAGGCCGGGTTGAACATGCCGGAGATCTTCATGAAGCTCGCGTTCGGCGAGCCGGTGCCGCCATGCTGCCGCTGAAGATCAACCCGCTTGAACCAGGCCTCGTCTGGATTCGCGGGATGGATATGGAGCCCGTGTTGACGACCGAGGTCGCGATCGAGGGCTATCGCGATAGCTCCGGCAGCTGCGGCAGCGCACTCCGCGCCAATGATGACCATGCTCGTTACGGAGCGTCCGGCTTCGTGGGCGGCGCCTTCGTCGCCCGAGCGGAGAAGGTCTTCGACGTCCGCTGCGTCTCGCGCGACAACAGCCGGCGCGGCGATATCCACTGGGACATCACCGCCGCGAGTAGGACTCGCTTCCGCAGTTCGACTGTCGTCGTCCACATCGCAAGCCTTACGGCAAGGGAGCGCCCGGACCGAAACCCTCGGAGTGGAGTACCAGCGGCACAATGTCGTCGGCACGCAGAATCTCCTGAGAGCTCTCTCGTCGGCGCCCGACTACGTGCTCTACGTAAGCACTGCCGACGTCTACGGTCAGGAACACGACGCGCCCGTTTCGGAGGCCACGCCGCCGCGCCCGCGTGGCGCATATGCGCAGAGAAGCTGGAAGCTGAGCAGACAGCGCTGGCGTACTGCGCGTCACACGGCATTCCGTGCGGCGTCGCGCGGCTGGGCCTGACCTATGGACCAGGAGAGGTCGGATACAAGAAGGTGATTCCCTCGTTCGTCGAGCGCGCACTCGCAGGTGAGAAGCTCTGCGTGTTCGGCGAGGGACGCGCGAAGCGCCAGTTCCTCTACGTCGATGATCTCGTCAGCGCGCTGCTGCTGATGGTTCGGCTCAAGTTCCAGGGCGTTCTCAACGTCGTGGGCGCGAGGGTCACGACCGTGGGCGAACTGGCCACCCTGATCGCCGGGCTGGCAGGGCTGACCACTCGGCGTCGAGCATGTGCCGATGGATGGGCCAGAACGCGACATCCGGTTCGACACCTACGAGCTCGCGAGCTCGGATTCCTCGAGACGGTTGCTCTGGAAGACGGACTGCGGCGCCAAATCGAGTGGCAGCGAGGGCGCTGATCCACGTCGTGTTCGACATCGACGGGACCGTCGTCGATCACCGCGGCGCATGTACGGGCTGTATGCCGAGTATGCCGTTGCGCATCGCTTCCCGGCTCTCGACGCAACCACCTACTTCGGGCGCAAGAGCCGTGGCGCCGACGAACGCGCCGTTGCGGCCGAGACATTTCCACAGGGTATCCCTCGACGAGTACCTTGGGTGGAAGCGGAACGCATCGAGGCGCCCGACGCGCTCGCGCAGGACACGCTTGTCGCCGGAATACGCGCGGCGCTCGCCGGACTCGCCGCGACGTTCCCCCTCGCGGCGGTCAGTGCGCGCCAATCCGGTGCCTTGCTCGGCGAGGAGCTAGCGCAGCTCGGCGTGGGCTCGTTCTTCCAGGAGTGCATCGCGGTCGCCGGTGCCAAGGCCGCCGCGATCGAGGCCTACGCACGTCGTGCCGGATTCGCCGCTGTCGAGGCCGTCGTCGTGGGCGACACGGAGGTCGAGATCGCCGCTGCCGAGCGCGTGGGTTGCAGGAGCGTCTCGGTGACCTGGGGTGTCCGCGGACGCGAGTTCCTCGAGCACAATCGCGCCGCGCTCGTGGTCGACACAATCACGGAGCTCGTGTCGGCACTGAACGACCTGGCGGACGGGTAGCTCGCGCAGGCTACGCCTCGCGGCAGTAGGCGATGAACGCCGTGGCCAGCCGCGAGGGCTCGCGCGCCGCCTGGCGCACGACGACGTAGTCGCGCCGCAGGCTGAGTCCCGTCACGCGCGCAGCGCTCAGGCGGCCCAGCTCGAGCTCGCGGTCGATCGCGGCGAGCGAGGTGAACGTCGCGCCAAGGCCCTCTTCCACGGCGGTCTGCGAGGACTCCTGCAGGCCGAGCTCGGCGACGATGTTGAGGTCGCGCGGGCGCACCCCCAGGCGCCGCAGCTCGGCTTCCACGATTGCGCGCACGCCCGAGCCCTCCTGCTGCGTGACGAGCGGCTCGCGCGCCAGCTCCTCGAGCGAGAGCTCGCCTCCGGCCCTGGGGTGCCCGGCCGGCAGTGCCAGCACGATCTCGTCGGCCCGGAACGGCTCGTAGACGAGGCTGCGGTGCGGCTTCTCGGCGCCCACGATGCCGAGCTCGAGCTCGTGCGCCAGCACGCGCTGCGCGATGTCCTGCGTGGCGCCCACGGCGAGCGCGACCTCGACCTCGCTGTTGAGCTGCCGGAAGCCGATCAGCAGGCGCGGCACCAGGCGCGCGCCCGGACCCGTCGAGGCGCCGATCGCGAGCCGGCCTCGCAGCACGTCGGCCTCCTCGTGGGCGGCGCGCACCATGTCGCGCTCCAGGGCGAGGATGCGCTGTGCGCGCGCAAGCACCGCGCGGCCCTCGGGCGTCGGCTCGGCGCGCCGTCCGCTGCGGTCGATCAGGGCGACGCCGAGCCGCTGCTCGAGCGCGCGCACCGCCTGCGAGACGGCCGACTGCGTGACGCCGAGCGACTCGGCCGCCTGCGAGAAGGAGCCGCGCTCCACGACCGCGCAGAGCGCAGCGAGCTGCCGGGTATCCATCGGCTCAGACCGGAGCAGCGACGGCCGGCTGCTCGCTGTCGGCCCGGCGCGGATTGGCGATCATCGCGCGCACCAACTCGAGGGCGCCGGGCTCGTCGCCCTCGTTCGCGAGCCGCTCCACGGCATCCAGCTCGGCCTCGAGCCACTCGGGGGAGATCGGCGCGCGGCGGGAGCGCATGAGCTTGTCGTGATGGGTGCGCTCGACCTGCTCGGAGTCCTCGAAGAGGCCCTCGTGCAGCTTCTCGCCGGGGCGCATGCCGGAGATCACGATCGCGATGTCCTTCTCGGGCTCGAGCCCGGAGAGCCGGATCATGTCGTGCGCCAGGTCGAGGATGCGCACGGGGTCGCCCATGTCGAGCACGAAGACCTCGCCGCCGCGGCCGACGCCTCCCGCCTGCACGATCAGCTGCGCGGCCTCGTGGATCGTCATGAAGTAGCGCGTCATCTCGGGGTCGGTCACCGTCACCGGGCCGCCGCGGGCGATCTGCTCGCGGAAGATCGGCACGACCGACCCGGACGAGCCGAGCACGTTGCCGAAGCGCACCGCGACGAAGGTGGTCTCCTTCTCGATCTGCCCGAGCGCCTCGACCACCCACTCCGCGAGCGCCTTGCTGGCGCCCATCGCCGTCTTGGGATAGACGGCCTTGTCGGTCGAGACCAGCACGAACCGGTCCACGCCGTGGCGCGCCGCGAGGCGGGCGACGGTGCGCGTCGCGAGCGCGTTGTTGCGCAGCGCCTGAACGGGGTGGCGCTCCATCAGCGGGACGTGCTTGTAGGCGGCGGCGTGGAACACGACGGCGGGCTGCTGCGCCTCGAAGACGACGTCCATGCGGGCCGCGTCGCGCACGTCGGCGATCTCGGGAACGATCTCGATGCGGCGAGCTCTCGCGCAGCTCGCGGTCGATCTGGAAGAGGTTGTTCTCGGCGTGGTCGACCATGACGAGCCGGCCGACCTCCATGCGCACGAGCTGGCGGCAGAGCTCGGAGCCGATCGAGCCGCCCGCTCCCGTCACGAGCACGGTGCGGCCGCGCACATAGGCGCCCACTGCGACCGGGTCGAGCTGCACCGGCTCGCGCCCCAGGATGTCCTCGACCTCGACGGCGCGCAGCTGCGCGACCAGGTCGTTGTCGCCGTTGATCAGATCGTTCACGTTCGGCAGGGTCTTCACCGGTATGCCGGCCTCGCGGCAGGTGGCGACCACGGCTGCCCGCTTGCGACCACCGGCCGCCGGCATGGCGATGTGCACCTCGTCCGGCGCGCGCGCCTTGAGGATCTCGGGCAGCTCGTCCGTCGTCCCGATCACCTTGATGCCCTGAAAGCGGTAGCGCAGCTTGTTGCGGTCGTCGTCGATCAGCCCGATCGGCGTGTAGCCGGCCAGCCGGTTGCTCAGCATCTCGCGCAGGATCAGGTTGCCGGCGTCACCGGCACCGACGATCAGCACCTTCTTCCCCTGCGTCACGAACGAGCCGCGGCGCGGTCGCTCGATCAGCGAGCGGGCGAGGACGCGCGCGCCGCCGAGCAGGATCAGCGTGAACACGAGGTCGAGCACGAGGGCCCGCTTCGAAGGGGCGCGCTCGCGCGCGGCGCGCGGCAGCAGGCTGGCGGTGATGCCGTCCTTCTTCGTCTGGAAGATGCACTTCCCGGGGCGGGCGGATCGGTGCAGGTCGGAAGCGCGAGCTGCGCCTTCTGGCCCGCCGACGCCTCAGGGTGAATCGATCACGCCGCGCGGGAACTTCACGATCGAGAGCATGATCAGCAGCGCGATCGTCGCGATCCCGATGGCCCGCAGCAACGCCATGATGTCGGGCAGCGAGAGGTAGCGCCACCACTTGTTGTACGCGCCGAACGCGGCCAGGCTGGCGAACTTGACGACGATGACGATTGCGATCGTCTGCTTCCAGTACGCGTTCCAGCCGGGGTTGCGCTCGATCTGGAAGCCGACCTCGTAGGTCGCGTACCACGCGATGCCCACCAGGACAGCGTCGACGGCGACCTGCCATAGGCGGTGGCGGTTCAACAGCCCCATCGGGCCGGAAGTCTATGCGGTGGCCGGAACCAGGGCTGAAACCGCTTGCACGACCTCGTGCTGGGCCGCTTCGGAGAGCGTCGGCGACATTGGCAGCGCGAGCGTCTCGCGCGAGCACCGCTCGGTCACCGGGAGCGATCCCTCGGCGTAGCCGAGGTGCTCGAAGACGGGCTGCCGGTGGAGCGGCGTCGAGTAGTAGGCCATGCTGCCGATGCCGGCCTCGCCGAGCCCCTTGACGAGACGCTCGCGCTCCTGGGTGCGCACGACGTACAGGTGGTAGACGTGGCGTGCCTCCGGCGCGACGGCCGGCAGCACCACGTGCTCGCCGAGGCCCAGGTCGTCGTAGCGCGCGGCCACGGCGATGCGCCCGTCGTTCCAGGCGTCGACGTGCGGGCGCAGCTCCAGCAGGATCGCGGCCTGCAGCTCGTCGAGGCGCGAGTTGTAGCCGACGTGCGTGAACGTCTGCTTGTCCTCCGAGCCGTGGAAGCGCAGGATGCGGCACATGCGATCGACCTCGGCGCTCGGCGTCGTGATCAGCCCGCCGTCGCCGAAGCAGGGCAGGTTCTTCGTCGGGAAGAACGAGAACGTCGCCGCGTCGCCGAGGGCGCCGCAGCGGACCCCGCCGAGCGACGCGCCATAGGCCTGCGCCGCGTCCTCGAGCAGCGCCAGGCCGTGCTTGTCGCAGATCGCGGCGAGCTGCGGCATCGCCGCGGGATGGCCGAAGAGATGCACCGGCATGACCGCGCGCGTGCGCGGCGTGATCGCGGCCTCGACGGCCGCGGGATCGAGGCAGTACGTCTCATCCTCGATGTCGGCGAAGACCGGCACCGCACCGACGGCTGCGATCGACTCGGCGGACGCGTAGAACGTGAAGGCAGGGCAGATGACCTCGTCTCCCGGCTGCACGCCGAGCGCCCGCAGCGCGATCAGCAGCGCATCCGTGCCGTTGGCCACGCCGATGCCGTGGGCGGCGCCGACCTGCTCGGCGAAGATGCGCTCGACCTCGCCCACGCGCGGCCCGAGGATGAAGCGACCGGAGTCGAGCACGGCAGCGATCGCGCGCGTGATCTGCTCGCGCACGGCGGAGTACTGCGAATGAGGGTCCATCAGGGGCACGGTCATGCCCCGACCCTAGCAACCGCCCCCTCGCGGGGCCGGTGGTTCTCAGCTCGCCGCGGCGACCTTCCTGGCGCGCGCCGCGGGCTTCTTCGGCGCGGCGGGCTTCTTCGCGGGAGCGGCCTTCTTCGCCGCGGCGGCCGGCACCCGCGCCGGCACCGCCTTCGGCGCCGTGTCCGGGATCTCGCTCACCGAGAGCCCCCAGGCCTGCCCGCTGGAGAACAGGTCGTCCGGATCCACCTCACCGAGCCAGCCCAGGAAGTGCCGGTCGTGCTTCCGCTGTGTCGACCCGAAGACGGCCTTGCGCGGCCGCCGCCGTGGGGTCGTTGCAGGGCCTTGCTCGGCCGCTGCGAGCCGCTCTTCGAGAGCGGGTCCTCGGCATAGCCTTTTCCCATACCCCGCAGGTTAGCGCGCGAAGGCGCCGAATCCTTCCTGATAGCTGCCGCGTCAACCGCCGGCCAGTGCGGCTGCGCGCTCCAGCAAGCGTCCTTCGGCGGCCTCCGCATCGGCCAGGGCGCCGCGCGACCAGAGGCGGTCGGCGGCGGACTGCGCGTCCACCTCGGCGAGCATCGCGTCCATCGCCGCGCTCGACGACGAACCGATCTGGCGGCGCGCCTGGGCGCAGGCGGCCGGGTCGAGCTCGGCCGGGTCGACGTCGACCGGCGCCCCGGTGAGCTCCTTCGCCGCCTCGGCCACGGCCTCCGCGGTGAGCTCGTCCGCGCCCTGCTCGACCAGTCGGCGCACGGCCAGTCCGACGACCTTGTGGGCCGTGCGGTAGTCCATCCCGGCCTCTGCCGCCAGCACGTCGGCCACGTCGGCCGCATTCGTGAACCCCTCGCGCGCGGCGCGCGCCATGCGCTCGGAGTCCACGCGCATGCCCGCGAGCACGGCCGCGGCCAGCCGCCCGACCGCGGCGGCCTCTTCCAGCGCGCGCGGCACGAGCCCGTTCAGCAGGTGGAAGTGATCGGTGCGCGCAGAGCCCGTGTGGGTCACCGTCAGCGCGGCTGCGATGTCGCCCGCAGCCTGGCCCGCCTGGGTGCGGATCGCGGCGAGCGCGTAGGGGTTGCGCTTCTGCGGCATCAGCGCGCTGGCGCGCGAGTGGCGGTCGGCCAGCTCGATCAGGCCGAACTCGTGGCTCGCGTAGATCTCGAAGTCCTGAGCGAGCTGCGAGAGGTGCGTGGCCGAGATCGCGAGCGCCGCGAGCAGCTCCGCGTAGACGTCCCACTGCCAGGCCGCGTCCTTGGCGTGCACGACCACGCCCTCGCAGCCGAGCAGCTCTGCCAGGCGCAGCCGGTCGAGCGGCCAGCGCGAGCCCGCGCTGCCGCCTGCTCCGGCCACGCTGCGGGAGAGCTCGCGGTGGACGTGACGCAGGCGCTCGCCGTCGCGCAGCGCCGGGTAGGCGTACGTCAGCAGCAGGTGCCCGGCCGTCGTCGGCTGCGCCGCCTGCAGGTAGGTGTAGTCGGCGGCCGGCGCGTCGCGCAGCGCGCGGGCGTGCAGAGCGAGAGCGCCCGCGGCGTCGGCCAGCGCCTCGATCAGCTGCGCCGCGCCGCGCCGCGAGCACGCGCGCAGTGCCACGCGGAACGCCTCGCGCCGCGGCCGGCCGGCGCTCAGCCAGCCCGCGGCGTCGCTGCCGATGCGACGCACCAGCTCGGCCTCGCGCGAGTTGAACGCGTCGCCCAGCTCGGCCTGCCAGGGGAACTCGGCGACGGGGATCGCATGCAGCTCGAGCAGCCCGCGCAGCAGCGTCCTGGCCGTGGCGGCCGGCAGCGCGCCGCTCTCCGTCAGAGCCACGGCATGGGCGATGTCCGAGAGCGAGAGGTCGTGGGCGAGCCGCTGCGCAGCGCGCAGCTCATGCGCGTACGCGGCCTCGACGAGCTCATCGGCCGGGCCGCCCGCGAGGCGCCCTCCCGCGCCCAGATAGCCGCCGTCAGCCATGCGGGGGCCAGTCTACGCTGGCCCCCGCCGCGCACCCCTGTGAGGTGGGATACTCCCTCCCATGCACTCCTCCTACGCCCTCAGCTCCGATGACTTCGCCGTCGAGCGCGGAGGCCGGGCGGGGTCGCTCAGCGACCTCTGGCCGGGCGGGTACCAGCCCGGCGATCGGCTCGGCGTCCTGCTCAACCAGCCCATGGACCCGTGTGGCTGCTCGAACCTCATCTGCGGAACGAACACGCTCTTCTACGACGTCCTGCGCGACACCAAGGGCACGGGCGGCTTCTTCCGCTACGCCGACACGTACCTGATCGGCGTCGGCTGCGAGCCCGGCGACTTCAACCAGCTCGACGTCTGGCCCATGCACAAGTTCGTGGGCGTGCTGCAACCGACTGCGGAGGCGGTGCTCGAGACCATCAACGATCGCCGCATCACCCTGCTCGTCGTGCCCGAGACTGGCGTGCGCTGTCGCGGCGAGGTCGTCCTCTCGACCTGGAACGCCCTACTCGCCCAGGTTCGTTGCGTTGTCACCTACTCGCCGCGGACGGGCCGCGCGCGCGGCGGCGACGTCGGCCTGCTCGGCAACAAGATCGTCGAGAGCTACGTCGAGCAGGCCATCTTCTCGACGCCGGGCATCGGCGCCGGCGAGCAGGCGCGCCTGCGCCGGCTCCGCCGCGCCATCGATCGCGAGCCCCTGCGCAGCTACGAGGAGTACCGCACGCTCCCGAACGTCGCGGCCGCCCGCGCGCTGCTCGGCGTGACCGAGGTTCTGCCGCCCGGCCATCAGGAGGTCTCCCGCCGCTCCGCGCCGACGATCATCATGCCGCTCGAGGTGGCCATGGCGCCGCTCGACGCGCCCTCGGCGCCGCTCGACGGCTCCACGGGCGTCGCGGCGCAGGCCCCGGCCGATGACGAGGACACGGGCTCCTACGAGCTGCCGTCGACCGGCACCCTCCGGCACACGCCGTTCGACGCCGTCCAGCGCCGCATGGGCGGGACCTTCGCCGAGTGGGAGGGCTGGGACTGGATCTCCGACTTCGGCGATCCGGCCGGCGAGCACCATGCCGTGCGCGAGACGGTGGGCCTGTGGGACGAGTCGCCGCTGCAGAAGTGGATCTTCAAGGGCCCGGAGGCGCTCGCGGCCGCCGACTACTGCTTCACGAGCGACATGGCGGGCCTGCAGGTCGGGCAGGTGCGCTACGGCGCGTTCTGCGACGAGCGCGGCAGGATGCTCGGCGACGGCACGGTCTACAACACCGGCGACGACGAGAAGGGCATCCTGGTCGTCACGGCGCTCTCGACCGACGGCGACCACTTCCGTCGCGCCATTGCCGAGAAGGGCCTCGAGGCCGAGGTGATCGAGCGCACAGCCGAGCTGCCGCACCTCCAGCTGCAGGGCCCGAAGTCGCGCGACCTCCTGTCGTCGCTGACCGACGCCGACATCGCCTCGCTGCGCTACTTCCGCTTCCTCGAGGACGTCACGATCGCCGGCGTGCCGGGCTGCCTCGTCTCGCGCACCGGGTACTCGGGCGAGCTCGGCTTCGAGATCTACACCTCCCCCGAGAACGCCGAGCGCCTTTGGAGCGCGCTGCTCGACGCCGGCCAGTCGCTCGGCATCCAGCCCTACGGCCTCGCCGCGGTCGAGTCCCTGCGCATCGAGTCGGGCTTGATCTTCATCGGCTTCGACTACTTCCCCGCCTACACGTCGCCGTTCCACATGAACCTCGACCGCATGATCAAGCTCGACAAGCCCGACTTCCTCGGCAAGGACGCGCTGGTCGCCGAGCAGGCGGCAGGAGTCACGCACCGCATGGTCACGCTCGTGATCGCGGGGGAGGAGGCGCCGGACTACAACACGCCGGTCTTCCATCACGGCCGCGAGGTCGGGCGCCTGCTCTCGCCCAGCGCAGGGCGCTCGCCGAGCGTCGACCGCATGATCGGCATGGCTTGCATCGAGGCGGAGCTGACCGAGATCGGGACGGCGCTCGAGGTGGCACTCGCCGACGGCCGCACCGTACCCGCACTCGTCGACCAGTACCCGATCTACGACCCGGAGAAGACGCGGCCGCGAGCCTGACGCCCGACCGGCCCATTGGCATCCTGGCGGAGGACGGCCACGGGATCTCGGTCGCCCGCGCCCTGCAGCGCCTTCTGCCCAGGGAGGACCTGCTGCTGCTCTGCGACGACGCGTACGCGCCCTACGCGCGGCGCCGCCCGGCGGTTGTCGCGGCGCGCGTCGCGACCCTGCTGGCGGACCTGCGGCGCGACGGCGCCAAGCTCATCGTGATCGCCTCACCCCAGGCGGTGCTCGATGCGCCCGCGGCGCAGGCTCTGCGCGGTGCTGCGCTGATCGGCCTCGACGCGCCCATCGCGCAGGCCGGCGCGGCCTGTGGCGGCGGGGCGGTCGCCGCCGTCGTCGTCGAGGGCAGCGTGCGCCCGCGCACGTTCGGCCAGGCGCTGCGCCGCCAGCGCGGCGCGTCGGCGATCCATTACGAGGAGTGGCCGCTCGACGACGCCGCTGCCGTCGAGGCCCGTCTGCCTGCGCTGCGCGCCGCCGGCGTGGGGGCGCTGGCGCTGACCTCGCCCGCGCTGACACGCCTCCGCCCGGCGATCGAGCGGGCAACGGGAGGCACCCTGCCCGTGATCGAGGCCGGCGACGTCGCGGCCTTGCGGGTGCAGCGATCGCTCCGCCACTCGGGCCTCCTCGCGCGCCGCCGCCGGCCGGGCCGCCTGATCACGATCTCGAGCAACCCCTCCCGGGCGGCCGCGGCGCTGGGGTCGTGAACCTGGCGCAGCGCTACGCGTAAGCTGCCCAGTACGTGTCCCGATCTATGCGCCTGACCCGGGCTCGTACGGCAGCGACTCGCGCGTGAGCAGGGGCCAGAGCTCGCGCAGGCCCGCGCGGCGGCGCACCTCGCCGCGGCGGCGCAGGGCGCCGGGCGCCTCGCGTGCGTACGGGGCGAGGCGGCGCAGGTAGCCCGCGATCCCCTCGCGCGCCGCGCGCGTCTCGTACGCCTCGCGTGCCGGCAGCAGCGCCAGGTAGAGCGCCAGCAGCGGCAGCGGGAGCCCCTTGAGGGCCAGGATCGCCTTGTTGCGCCGCTCGAGCGCCGCTCGCCAGTCACCGGATGAGGCGCCCTGGGCGTGGTGCACGACGGCCGTCGGGACGTAGAGGCAGCGATGCCCGGCAAGTGCGGCGCGCAGGTCGAGATCGACGTCCTCCCAGGAGAGGTAGAGCTGCTCGTCGAAGAGCCCGATGTCGTGGAAGAGCGCGCGGCGGTAGAGCGCCGCGCCCGCGCAGGCTCCGAAGACGATGCGCGGCTCGTCGAAGCGCGGGCCGTCGGGCTCGCGGATGCCGCGGTTGTAGCCGCCCCGGCCGCGCACGTCGAAGGCGTCGCCGGCGGCGTTGACGCCGCGCTCGCCCGTGAAGAGCATGCGCGAGGCGGCGAAGGAGAGCCCGGAGTCGCGCTCCAGCGCGTCGGTCAGCGCCTCCAGCCAGCCGGGCTCGGGGACGGCGTCGTTGTTGAGCAGCGCGACGTACGGGCTGTCCGAGATCGCGATGCCGTGGTTCACGGCTGCGGCGAAGCCGTTGTTGGCCGCGAGCGCGTGCCATTCGGCGCCGTGTGCCTCGGTGACGGCGCGCGAGCCGTCCCGCGAGCCGCTGTCGACGACGATCACGCGCGCCGGGGCGCGCGTCTGCGCCGCGACGGCCGCGAGGCAGGTGGCGAGCAGCGCCTCGCCGTCCAGGTTCGGGATGACGAGATCGACGGTGATGCTCACGCTAGCAATCATGCCGCGAGCACGGGGCCTGGGCCCCCCTCGGGCCCTCAGGCGCGGTCGAGTGCGCCGCTGCCGGCGGCCTGGAGCGCGCGCTCGAAGCCGATGTAGAGCGACGGGCACAGGAAGGCGTCGCGCGCCTCGAGCGCCGGCACGCCGACGACGTGCTCGGCGCCGCCGTCCTCGAGCACGTGCAGCCAGATGATCTCGGTGCGGTCGTCCCAGAGCAGCCGCACGGTGGCGGTGTCTTCGCGGCGGCTGTCGAGTTCCTGAAGCATGATCGGGGCAACGGGGCGTGCAGCGGCACGCGTGCGCGCGCACAGCCGGCCCCTCGGACGCAGTTTTACATATCCCCCGGCAGCCGTTCAACGGTCGCGACCGACCGCTCGTCGACGACGCGCACCGGCCGGCCCCGCCGAGCGCATCCTGGGCACGTGAGCACCTTCTCTCCCGCGCTCGCCGTGGTCCCGACCTACAACGAGGCGCCGACGCTGCACACCCTCGTCGAGACGTTCGAGCGGGATGCGCGCGGCATCGACGTGCTCGTCGTCGACGATGCCTCGCCCGACGGCACCGGTGCGCTCGCCGACCGCATGGCCGCGACGCGGCCGTGGCTGCACGTGCTCCATCGGCAGCGCAAGGACGGGCTCGGCAACGCCTACCGCGCCGGGTTCGAGTGGGGCCTCGAGCATGGCTACGCGGCGATCGCCCAGCTCGACGCCGACCTCTCGCACCCGCCCTCGATCCTGCCGCAGATGCTCGAGGCGCTCGAGGGCGGGGCCGACCTCGTGCTCGGCTCGCGCTACGCGGAGGGTGGCGGCAGCGAGGGTTGGCCGCTGCACCGGCGGCTCGCCAGCCGGCTCGGCTGCGCGCTCTCGGCCCGCGCTCTCGGCCTGCCGTTCACGGATCTCTCGGGCGGGCTCAAGCTCTGGCGCGCCTCGGCGCTGACCGCGATCGATGTCGCCTCGACCCGCTCGCAGGGCTACGTCTTCCAGGTCGAGACGACCCAGCGCGCCCACCGCGCAGGCCTGCGCATCGCCGAGCTGCCGTTCACGTTCCGCGACCGAACAGCGGGCCAGTCGAAGATGCGCGCCTCGATCGCCTTCGAGGGCGTGCGCATGGTCGCTCGCCTGCGCCGCGACGGCTGGCAGCCTCAGCGCGTCGCGTCCGCCGCGCGCACCGGCGCGTAGTCGGCGTCGGCCATGGCGTCGAAGCGCCGAATCGCGCCCAGCTCGAGCGCCGCGCGGCCCTCGTCGTCCTGGTCGAGACCTGTCAGCGCGCTGCGCAGGGACTCGGCGAGCGCGTCGTCGCCGCCGACGAGCACGACGGGCGGGCTCGGCAGGCGGCCGAGGCGCACCAGCGTGCGCAGCTCTCGCAGCGCCGGGTCCGCGCGCTGCTCCAGTGCAAGCACCGACGAGTCGATCGGTGCCGCTTCGACCTCGCCCCGAAGCAGCGCGCGCAGCGAGTTGCGATGGCTGCCCGTGGGCACCCAGACGATAGCCGTCCGGATCGATGCCGAGCTCGCGCAGCGCGTGGCGCGGCATCACCCAGCCCGAGAGCGAGTCCTCGCCGTTGTAGGCGATGCGGGTGCCCAGCAGCTGCTCCGGAGCTGTCTCGCGGGCGTCGGCTGCGACGACGAGGTCGGCCCGGTACACGGCCTCGTCCTCGCCGTCGGGCACGGGCGCGGCCAGGGGCTCGATGGCGCTGCCGGCAGCGCGCATGCGCGTGTAGGGGAGGCCGCAGAGGAAGAGCAGGGCCGGTGGTCCGGCGACGACCGCCGGCAGCTCCGCCAGCGGCGTCTCGCGCACGGGCTCGAGCGATCTGCGCGTCCTGGTCGCGAGGAGCCGTGCAACGGCCTCGTAGTGCGGGCGCGCGACCTGGCCGAGGAAGCTGTGGACCGCAAGCGCCGCCATCGGGCAAGGGTACCTGCCGTGGGTGGTTTACCAGTTCCTGACCAGATCTTCTCCAGATCGAGCCGCGGCATCTCCAGGCGCAGGCCTACGGTGACGTCGACCGAGCGGGGAGCGCCATCGGCGGCCCTCGCACGACCCAACGCAGGAGGCTGACGCTCGTGTTCGCACACAAGGCTCGGATGGCGGGGATCGCGGCGGCGCTGGGCGCAGTCGCGGTGCTCGGTGCCACGACGTTCGCGAATGGACCGGCGATCACCGACGCCGGCTCGGCGAACACCAAGACGGCGGGCATCACCCTGCCCGACAAGATCTCGCCGCAGTGGCGCGAGACGACTGTCGCGCAGGGCTCGACGGCGCTCGAGAACCCGTCCGCGCTGACGAGCTGGTACGGCTACTACAACGACGGCCCGATGGTGCCGGCACCGGGTGACGTCCAGGCCAAGGGCCACAACGTCGAGGCGACCAAGAGCGAGCCCGACAAGAACACCTATCTCGTCATGAAGGGCCAGCACGGCGCCGATCCCGAGTACGACTACGGCACGCACTTCCTCTACCAGGGCCACGAGCTCGAGCACGACCGCCGGCTCGTACATCACGCGCATCAACCTCGACGCCGATGCGGCGCATCGCGTGACCAAGCTCGCCGAGACGGAGGCGGACGGCACGACGGCGGTCCCCGTGATCGACGGCTCGACCTGGGATCCGTTCGCGCAGCGTCTGCTCTTCACGACCGAGGGCGGCGCATCCGGCGGCGTCGTCGAGGCCACGCTCGACTACCCGTCCAAGGTCTCGAACCTCTGGGGCGTGCTCGGCCAGGGCGGCTTCGAGGGCATCCAGAACGACAAGCTCGGCAACGTCTACATCGTCGAGGACAGCGGCGGGCCCGCCGGCACGGTGAACACGCACGCCAAGCAGCCGAACAGCTTCATCTTCCGCCTGCTGCCCTACGACCCCGCGAACCTGGACGCGGGCGGCAAGCTGCAGGTGCTGCAGGTCGCGTCGCTCGAGCACCCGGGCCCGATCGTGTTCCACGACGGCAAGGCCGACGACGACATCCTCTCGGCCGACACCAAGGATCTGCACAGCTATGACCACACCTTCAAGACGCTGTGGGTCACGATCCACGACACGAAGACGGACGGCACGGCGCCGTTCGACGCCAACAAGGCCGCCAAGAAGGCGGGCGGCACGCCGTTCAAGCGCCCCGAGAACGGCGTCTTCAAGCCGGGCACGGGGTTCAGGAAGTTCTTCTTCACGGAGACGGGCGACACGACCCTCGCGACCGAGGCGGGCGCCGCCTACGGCGGGTTCGGGGCGATCCAGGAGCTCTCGCAGGACCCGAAGAGCGACAAGGGCACGCTGCGCCTCTTCTACCAGTCGGACAAGGATCACTCGAGCTTCGACAACATCACGTTCTTCGACAAGTCGCACGTGATCGCCGTGCAGGATGCGGGCGACGGCCTCCACACCTCACTCAACGAGCTCGACTCCGCGTACATGTTCGATGCCTTCGCGGACGACTCCGAGGACTCTCAGCCGGTCAAGGTGATCGCCGAGGGCCGTGACCCGTCGGCGACGATCGACAGCGCGATCGGAGCCACGTCGGGCAATGGCTTCAACAACGAGGGCGACAACGAAATCACCGGGATCCACGAGTCGAACGGCGACCCGACGGCCGACGGCCTGCTCGGCGCGGCCATCCCGAAGGGCCTGTCCCACGGCTGGCGGCTCTTCTTCACCCACCAGCACGGCGACAACGTGACGTCCGAGGTCATTCCGGCCTCCTAGCGCGCACCGCCTCAACGGCGCGGCCGGTCGTTCGTCCCGACGGACGGCCGGCCGCTCCGTGACCTGGCCCTAACGGGGCGGGTAGATGCGGACGTGCATGTGGTTGTCGTGGCCGACCAGCGGCTCGACGACGCCCGCCGGGCCATGCAGCTGGGGAACCAGGTGCGGGCCGACGAACACGAATTCGGGCCTGGCGGCAAGGAAAAGGTTCAGGAGGTCCTGCGAGAGCGGGACGTCGACCTGGTCGATCGTCGTCGGCGCGAGCTCGCGCAGGTCCCGGCGCGGATAGTAGACGTCGACGTCGAGCCCGTTCTGGTGCGAGGCGTGCTCGTCCAGCGGGCCGCCGCCCAGCCGGCTGATGTCGCCGATCACGAGCCGCGGGGCGCCGGGGTGCGCGTCGTGGAACTCCTTGCTGACCGCGAGCAGGAGGTGGATCAGCTTGGCGCTGCCGTAGCGGCGGTAGCCGCGGTCGGGCACGCGGTCGAGGGCCGGATCCCAGGTCGTCCAGTACGGGCTCGAGACAGGCAGCTGCACGCCGTCGATCAGGCGCCCGTGGTACGGCAGCCCGAGCGAGATCGAGTCACGCCAGACGACCTCGGGCATGACGCTCGAGCCGCCCCCTCGTGCCGCGTCGGCGGGCGCGCAGCGGGGCGAGATGCGGGAGCGGCGTCGGGCCGAGGGCGATGGGCGGCAGCGGCACCGTCGCCGTGCCCCCGCCCACGAGCAGGCGGGCGATCGGCGCGGGCGCGAGCACGAGGGCGGTGGCGGCCGGCAGGAAGCGCCGGCGGAAGCGCCGCTTGCGCTCGTCCGACCAGGGCCGCCGCTCGGGCCGAACGCGGATCGGCCGGGTGACGACGACCTCGACTGGTCGCGGCGCGGGGGCCAGCCGCACGACGCGGGCCGGCGCGATCTCCGCGCCTCCGCGCGGAGCGACGCGCACGCGCTCGCGCTCGACGAGCGCGAGCTCCTTGGCCCCAGGATCGCGGCGGCGACGTGCCTCGGCTACAGCCACGTCTTCATCCTAGTCCTCTGCTCCGAGAGCGACCCCGGTCCGCCGCAGGCCGCTGTGCGCCAGGGCGTCGGTCACACACCGGAGGGGGCTGCTCGAACCGGGGGGCGCAGAGACCGGGGTCGCGCACCCAGATATGCGCCGATCTCAAATCGCCGCATATCTGGGTGCCTGACCCCGCTTCATGCGCCTGACCCGGCGCCGACCGCTAGGCGACCGGAACCTTGCCGATGTTCGCCGCGAGCCACTGCTCGAACGTCTGCACCTCGGGATTCAGCTCGCGCGTCAGGTCGAGGTCGCGGGCACCGCGGTACGCGTCCTCGAAGTCGCGCTTGAACTGGAACATGTTGCCGATGTCCTCCGCGCCCGGGAAGCCGAAGCCGCGGTAGGTCTCGGGGGAGACCTCGTTGTACTCCACGGGCTCGCCGAGCTCCTTCGCGAAGCCGGCCGCGAACTCGGCGCCGCTGACGTGGCCGCCCGCGATGCCGACCGTCTTGCCGATGAAGCGGTCGCCGGCCTTGAAGATCCCGTAGGCGGCCTTGCCGATGTCCTCGGCCGCGATGCTCGGCATCTTCGCGCTGCCGAGCGGGAACGTGACGCGCAGCTTGCCGTCCTCGCCGCGCGCCGGGCCCATCCCGAAGTAGATGAAGTTCTCCCAGTAGAACGCCGTGTTGAGAAACGTCGTCGGCACGCCGCGTCGGTGAAGAGGTGGTTGATCGAGCCCTTGGCGTCGAAGTGGGGCACCTTCCACTTCTCGTTCAGGGTCGGCATGCGGTCGTCGTCGAGCGGCACGAGCTCGCGCGTGTCCTCGAGCGTCGACCAGATCACGTGATGGAGGCCGTCCGCCTTCGCCGCGGCGATCATGTTCTCGGCCTGCGCCTGCTCGGTCTCCGGCGAGAAGTGCTCCCAGAAGTTCGTCACGCAGAACGCGCCGTAGGCGCCCTCGAAGGCCTTCTGCACCGCTCGCCGCGTCGTCGGTGTCGGCGACCACGACCTCGGCGCCGAGCGCCGCCAGCGCCTTGGCGGCGTCCGAGCTCGCGTCGCGGGTCAGGGCGCGGGCGGTGAAGCCACCGTCCGGGTCGTGCAAATCGCGCGGACGAGCCCGCCGCCCTGCGCTCCGGTCGCGCCGACGACGGCGATGATCTTCTTGTCACTCATGGAGCTCCCCGGTCATCGTGGGTGAGGCTGCCGTCTCGGGCCCCATCCCCGGCGGCCGCAGGCTGCGCGTGCGCGAGTAGATGCCCGCACCGGCGAGGATCAGGATCCCCGGCAGGTAGTACTGCCACTCGGTTCCGATGTTGCAGGAACGTCGTCGACGTGACGATCTCCTGGATCAGCACCGCGCCGCAGAACGCGCCGATGAACGAGCCGCGCCCGCCGAAGATGCTGGCGCCGCCGAGCACGACGGCGGTGATGCTCGTGAGGGTGTAGTTGAGCCCGACGCTCGGGTCGCCGATCGCCACCTGCGAGGCGAGCATGATGCCGCCGGCGGCCGTGAAGAGCGAGCACAGCACGTAGGCCGAGACCTGCGTGATCGTGACGTGCGCGCCGAGGCGGTGGGCGCGCGTCGATCCGAGCCGACGGCGCGCAGCGCGAGGCCGTAGCGCGTCCAGCGCAGGGCGCACTCGCAGGCGACGGCGAGCGCGGCGACGATGAGGAACGCCACCGGCACCCAGCCGATGGTCGTCTTGATCGTGCTCGTCACGCCCGGCCGGTAGAAGCCGCCCGGGCGTCTCGCGCAGCAGCAGCGAGATGCCCTGCAGGACGATGTAGGTCGCGAGCGTGGCGAGCACGGGCGCGAGCCGCACGACGCGACCAGCGCGACGTTCGTGAGCCCGACGGCGAGCGCGGTGCCGATCACCGCCAGCATGCCGAGCCACGAATCGCGCGTCGCTCTGCCCGGCGCCCGCGAAGAACGACAGCACGACGACGACGAGGCCGGTCAGCGGCCCGACCGAGAGGTCGATCCCGCCCGTCAGCAGGACGATCAGCTGACCGAGCGCGATGAAGCCCGAGCGCGCTGGCGAGCAGCAGCATGCCGACGAAGTTGAACTTCGTCAGGAAGAAGCCGTTCGACTCCGCCGTGCAGAGCGTGAGCCCGGCGATCAGCACGGCAGCACGGCCGTCGGCAGGTAGTCGCCGGCGCCGAAGCGCCGCCACTGCAGCAGCCGCCGCGCCGAGGTCGCGATCGCGGAGCGCTGCGTGTCGGACGTGATCGCGGCGCCGGTGATGTTCTCCTCGGTGATCTCCTCGCCCTCGAGCGTGCGCACGGCCTGGCCGCGCGAGAACACGAGCACCCGGTCGCACAGGCCCTGCAGCTCGACGACGTCGGAGGAGACGCACGACACGGCCTGCCCGGCCTCGGCCGCCGCGGCGCATCACCTGGTAGAGCTCGAGGCGCGCGTTCGCGTCCACGCCGCGCGTCGGCTCGTCGGCCAGCAGCAGCGTCGGCTCGGCGAGCAGCGAGCGCGCGAACAGCACCTTCTGCTGGTTGCCGCCCGAGAGCGCCGAGACGGGCGTCTCCATGCTGGGCGTGCGCACGTCGAGCTCGCTGGATCTGGGCGGCGACCACGTCGCCCTCGCGGCGGCGCTGCACGACGCCGCCGCGCGCGACCCTCCGAGCGCGAGCAGCGAGGTGTTCTCGCGCACGCTCAGCGGCAGCAGCAGGCCTTCGGCGTGGCGGTCGCCGGGCAGGTGGATGATGCCGGCGCGCTGCACGCGCGCCGGGATCGCCGAGCGTCACCCGCCTGCCCGCGAGCTCGACGGCGCCGCTCGCGCGCAGGAGCCCGGCGAGCGCGCGCAGGAACTCGCGCTGGCCGTTGCCCTCGACGCCCGCGAGCCCGACGATCTCGCCGGGCCGGACGTCGAGGCTGACGTCGTGGAAGCGCGGGCCCGAGAGCCCGCTCACGCTCAGGAGCGGCTCTGCGCCTCGGCGCGAGCCGCGCCTTGGCGGGAAAGGCCTGATCGACCGAGCGGCCGATGATCAGGCGCAGGATCTCGGCCTCGGAGACGCCCTCGGCCGCGCACGGTGCCCCGCGTCTCGCCGTCGCGCAGCACCGTGATGCGGTCGGCGATGCGCTGCACCTCGGGCAGGCGGTGGGAGATGTAGACGACGGCCGTGCCGGCAGCGGTGATGCGCGCGCACCTGGTCGAACAGCAGGCGCTCTCGACGCGGCGTCAGCGACTCGGTGGGCTCGTCGAGCACGAGCACCTTCGGCTCGAGCGCCAGCGCCTTGGCGATCTCGACGAGCTGGCGGTCGGCCACGCTCAGCTCGCTCACGCGCGCGGCGGGATCGATCGTCGGCGCCGACGACGGCGAGCTTCCGGCGCGCCCACGGCCCGGCGCGCAGGAGCGAGGGCCGCCGCCCGCGCGGCATCGCGAAGACCATCGTCTCGGCGACCGTGAGGTCCTCGAGGATGGAGAGGTGCTGGTAGACGACCGCCAGCCCGAGCGCCTGCGCGGTCGCGGGCGAGGGCTGCTCCATGACGTGGCCGCCGATCTCGACGATGCCCTGATCGGGCAACGTCGAGCCGGCGGCCACCGCCATCAGGTCGACTTGCCCGCGCCGTTCTCGCCTACGAGCGCATGAACCTCGCCCTCGACGACCTCGAGGCCGACGCCCTTGAGCGCCATGACCCCGGGATACGTCTTGACGACGTCGGTCAGGCGGAGAACGACGCGGGCTGCCGACATCGCGTTACGACGGCTTCCCGTACCTGGTGATGGTCGCCTTGCGTGATCTTGTTCGAGGAGTAGAAGTCGGGCGACGCGCTGCCGACGCAGACCGGCGCCTGCCCGCTGACCGAGTTCTCGTAGAACGGCAGCGCGAACCGTGCTCGGCTCCTTGTTCGGCAGGCCCTCCGCCGCGGCGATCGCCTTGCGGGCGGCCACGCGGCCGAGCCAGTTGCGCGACGAGATCGTCGCGAGCTGGAAGGCCGGGTTGCTCTTGTGCACCTTCTTGTAGAGGCACGAGAGGCCGTTGGCGTCGAGTGTGCGCGATCGGGACGAGCTTGCGGTTGGCGGCCTGGAACGCGCGCGTGGCGGCCAAGGCGTCGGTGCCGTAGTCGGAGATGATCCCGTCGATCTTCGGGTACTTGGCGAGCAGCGCGCTCATCTGCTTCTGCGCCGTCGCCGGATCCCAGTTGGTCACGGGCCAGGTCGTCTTGCCGGTGAGCAGCTTCATCTTCGGGTACTTCGCGAACACCTTGACGATCGACTTCAGCTGGCCGGTCGTGACCGGGTTGCCGGCCGGGCCGCCGAGGAAGACGACGTTGCCCTTGCCGTCGAGCAGCTTGACCATCCAGGTGGCCCACATGGTGCCCGCGACCGGCGAGCTCCAGTCGACGTACGTGACGTAGTCCTTGCCGGGCGCCCCGCCCGGATCGGCGCCCCACGGGACGACCTTCACGCCGGCCGCCGTGGCCGCCTGGATCGACGCGAGCTGCGCCTGGCCGAAGTCGGGGATCAGCACGATCGCGTTCGCGCCCTGCGCGACCATCGAGTTGACGTCGGAGATGGACTTCTGCAGGTCGCCGCCGCCGAGCCCGACGATCTGCTTGACGTTCTTGCACTTGGCCGCCTCGGAGCGCACGGCCGCGTACGACTCCTGCGACCAGGCGTTGATGCCGAAGCCGTCGTGGATGCCGAGCGTGATCTGCTTGGTTCCGCAGAACGGCAGGTTCGTGAACGTCCCCGAGGTGGCGGTCTCCTGGGCCTCGGTCGGCCACGTCACTGCGCCGCGCGCCCACGCCGTGGTTGCCGCGCGGCGACCACGAGCAGCGCAAGCGCGGGCATGCGAGCACCCGCTTGCGCTTGCTGGGGAGCAGCTTCGTCCACGAATGGACTTTCCGGACATCGAGCGACCTCCTGGACCCCGCTAGAGAGATGGATGGCCCGGCTCGTCGCGTGGGTGCGACGCGGGAGACGTCTCGCCCGGGCTGGGGTCATCTGGCCCCGGACGTTGGGAGCGAGTGCGACGTAGGGGAGATGGAAGAAGTCGCGGAGGCGAGCGGACGCACCGGACTGCCGGGGCGCACGAGCTCGCGCAGCCGGCGCCAGTGAACCGCGCCGACCGCCATGCCGAGCGCGATGATCGAGCCCTGGATCACGAACTGCACCGACGGCGGGCGCGCCCATGATCTTCACGACCTGCTCGAGCTGCGTCAGGAAGAGCGCGCCGATGCCGGTCGCGACGACGCTGCCGACGCCGCCCACCAGCGAGGTGCCGCCGAGCACGACGGCCGCGATCGTCGGCAGCAGGTAGTCGTTGCCCGCGCCGATGCCCGGGCGTGCCGAGGAAGCCCGCCACGAGGATCCCGGCGGCGCCGTAGGTGATGCTCGCGAAGACGTAGGTCGCGACGGCGTAGACGCTGACGCGGATGCCCGCCGCATGCGCGGCGGCCGGGCTCGCGCCGACGGCGACGAAGCGCCGGCCGACGATCGTCGCGCGGATGATGCCCGCGACGACGAGGATCGCGACGCCCGCGATGATGACGGCGTTCGGCACCCCGAGCGTCTTGGCGAGCGCGAAGCGCGCGAGCCCGGGCGTGGCGGCCGAGGTCGAGGCGCCGCTCGTCATCTGGAAGACGACGCCCTGCAGCAGCGCGTTGACGCCGAGCGTCGCCACGAGCGGCGTGATCTTGAGCCACGTCACGGCGATGCCGCTGATCAGGCCCGAGGCGATGCAGGCCAGGAGGACCAGCCGACCGCCTCGGGCAGCCGGTCGTCGTGCCCGTCCGGGATGCGCGTGATCAGGATCGTCGTCAGCGTGATCATGCCCGGCACCGAGAGGTCGAGCCCGCGCTGCTGGATGACGAGCGTCTGGCCCGATCGCGGCGATCGCCAGGATCGCCGCGAACGGAAGCATCGAGAGCAGCGCCGTCTGGCTGACGCTCCCGCTCGCGAGCAGCGGGCTGAGGGCGAACAACACCGCGGTCGCCACCCAGATCGCCGAGAAGCGCGGCACGCGCAGGCGCGAGCGGAGGTCGGCGTCGCCGCGCCGGCGCGGGATCGGCGCACGCGGTTCCGGGAGGAGCGTCTGCGGCACCGGCGCGACGGCCCTATTGGGCAATCCAGCCACCGTCGGCGACCAGGGTGGCGCCGTCGACGTACCTCGAGAGCGGCGAGAGCATGAAGAGATGCTCGTGGAGACCTCGTCCGGCCCCCCGATGCGCGCGACCGGCGTGCGCCCGAGGATCCACTCCTCGTAGCCCTCGTTCGCGTCCAGGTGCGGCTGCAGCATGGGCGTGCGCACGTAGCCCGGCACGACGATGTTGACGCGGATGCCGTTGGGCGCCAGCTCGACGGCGAGCGCGCGTGCGATCGAGTTGACCGCGCCCTTCGTGGCCGTGTAGGCGGAGCAGCCGGGGAAGCCCACGGTGCCCGTCGTCGAGCCGATGAAGACGATCGAGGAGCCCTCGCCGAGGTGCTCGACGGCGGCCTTGGTGATCACGAGCGGCGCGGCCACGTTCGTGCGCCACTGCAGCTCCATCGACTCCACGGACGTGTCCCCGAGCGGCCGCGGGTCGAAGAGGCTGGCGGTGTGCACGATGCCGTGCAGCGAGCCGAAGGCCTCGACGGCCAGCGCCGGCAGCGTCGCCGTCGCGTCCAGGTCCTCGAGGTCGACCTTGGCCACCGCCGCCTTGCCGCCGGCGCTCTCGGTGGCCGCCTTGTGCTCGGCCAGCCGCGTGTCGTCGCGCCCGACGAGCAGCACGGAGGCGCCCGCCGCCCCCAGCGCGCGCGCAGTCGACGCTCCGATTCCCGAGCTCGCGCCCGTGACGATCACGGTCTTGCCCGTTAGACCCCAGTCAACGCTGGCCGCTTCCACATCTGCTCCTCACGTGGTGGACCGCTGCGCGCCTCCAGGGGCGAGCACGCGGCCGACGTTAAGCAATACTCCCCTTGCTGTCAAGGAGATGTGAACGCCTGTTGCGTACCGGCGTTCAAGCTGCAGGGCTCACCGACGCCCTCCGCCTCAGGCCTCGACCGCCTCGTACGGCTTCGGGATCCAATCCCCGCCTAGCCGCGCGCCGTTCGCGCCGTTCGCGCGTCGCAGGATGTCGTCCCTCGATTCCACCGCCAGGCGCCGTACGCGGGCGACGTCGACGCCCACGAGTGTGCCGTCGCGCTTCACGACGTTGCCGTCGACGATGACGGTGTCCACCAGCCCAGGGTGCGCGTTGTAGACGACCGCGCCGATCGGGTTGTTGAGCGGCGTCATGCCGAAGTTGTCGGTGCGGATGAGGATGATGTCGGCGCGCTTGCCGGGCGTGAGGGAGCCGATCTTGCCGTCCATGCCGATTGCGCGCGCGCCCTCGATGGTCGCGAACTCGAGCACGTCGCGACACGTCAGCTCGAGCTCCTTGAGCAGGCCGCCGGCCTCCGCCTGATCGAAGCCGCGCTGCGTGCCGATCGTGGCGCGGATCGTGCCGAAGAGGTGGCCGCCGTTGGAGCAGCACACGTCGATCGAGAGGCTCGGGCGCACGCCCGCGTCGAGCAGGCGGCCCGTGGCCGGCCAGCCGTGCCCCATCTGCATCTCGATGTCGGGCGAGATCGAGGCGGTGCAGCCGTGGTCGGCCATCATCCTGAGCTCGTCGTCGGCCAGCGAGTTGCAGTGCACGTAGGTCTGCGTGGGGCCGAGCAGGCCGCGCTCCGCGAGCTGTGCGATCGGGCGGCCCTTGCCCCACTCGCCGTCGCCCGCGTGGCAGGTGATGCGGATGTTCAGCTCGTCGGCGAGCCGGTAGTCGCTCTCGGTCACCTCGAGCGTCGCGAACTGGTTGCCGCGCGGCGCCATGGCGAGCGTGACGAGCTGGTCGTCGGACGAGAAGTACTGGCTCGCGACGCGCCGGATGTCCTCGTCGTGCGGCAGCGAGCTGACCGGAGCCCAGTGCGCGAAGCCACAGCCATGGCCGAAGACGACGCGGGAGCCCGACTCCTGCAGCGCCTTGATCGCGGCGTCGGAATGCTCGGGGGTGTTGAGGTTGTGCGACCAGTCGAGCAGCGTCGTGATGCCGCCGTCGAGCGCCTCGAGCGTGCCGATCAGATTGCCGGCGTAGGTGTCTTCGGGGCGGTAGCGCTCGCTCATCGTGCCGTGCAGGCCCGTGAAGTAGTGGGCCAGCGTCCAGTCGGAGCCGATGTTGCGGAAGAGCGCCTGCCAGGTGTGGCGGTGCGTGTCGATCAGGCCGGGCATGACGATGCGGTCGGTCGCGTCGATGACCTCTGCGTCGCCCGCCTCGAGGCGAGGCCCGACGGCGGCGATCGCACCGTCCTCGATCAGGACATCGCCGGTCTCGAAATCGCCGACGGCGGGATCGACGGAGATGACGGTGCCGCCCTTGATCAGCGTGCGATTGGCCATCGCTTCTCCCTTGAGGTGACGCAGGTGGGTTGGGCTGTGCGTGCGGAGCAGCGCAGCGCACCTGGGGGCGCCACGGCGGCGGTTCGCTGTTCAGGGATTCTGCACATCCGTCCGCTACGCGTCAACAGACGATGCGCGGACGTGGACGCTCAGCGGGGAGCGAGCCCGAGCGCCGCGCGCAGGCGGTGCTTGAGCTGAACCCCGTCGATCGGCGGAAGCACGCGCGGAAGATCCGTCCGCTCCCACCTTGAAGGCCGCCAGGCCGGGGCCCTGCCCGGCGGTGAGACGCCTGCGCACGTCCTCGACCCCGGCGCTCTCGGCGACCTCGGCCGTCCACGCGAAGCCGCAGGCCGCGGCCACCCCGTCGATGCGCACGCCGTCTGCGGTGTGGCTCCGCTGCATGCCCGTCTCGCCGTAGCGCTCGTTGTCGAGCACCGCGATGGTGAGGTTGGCAGGGCGCTGCACGGCGATCGTGGCCAGCGCGCCGAGGCCCATCAGCTGCTCGCCGTCGCCCGTGACGACGAGCACGGGGCGCTCCGGCTGTGCGAGGGCGAGCCCGAGCCCGACGGTCGCGGCGCTGCCCATCGCGCCCCAGAGGTAGAAGTTGAGATCGTGGTCGCCGGCGGCCATCACGTCGTAGGACGGCGAGCCGAGGCCCGTCACGACGATCAGATCCTCGCGGCCTGCCAAAAGCGTGCGCACGACGGCACGCCGCTCGAGCGGCTCGGCGGGCTGCGCGCTCACCAGACCTTGCTCCCGATCAGCCGCTGGCCGAGCAGCACGGCGCCGCTCATGTCGCCGGCGAAGGTCATCGCCAGCGCCCCGCGCACGAGCGGCTCGACATCCTCGCTGCGGTCGGCGCGCCAGGTGCGCACCCCCATCAGCTTCAGGCTCTCCTCGGCGGCGCCCCCCGCGGGGTTCTGCCACGGGTTCAGCTCCGCCCACTCGCCGCGCATGGTCACGAGCATCAGCAGCGGGAAGCGCGCCTGAGCCGCGAGCGCGAGCGTGTTGATGCAGTTGCCCACGCCGCTCGACTGCATCAGCAGCACGCCGCGCACTCCGCCGAGCCAGGCGCCCGCGAGATAGCCGATGCCCTCCTCCTCGGTGGTCAGCGGCACGGCCGTGATGGCGGGCTCGGCCTGGGCGAGCTCGATCGCGCGCGCGTGCCCGGCGTCGGGCACGTAGGCGACGGTGCGGACATCCGCCTCCAGCAGCGCGGCGAAGAGCGCGGCGGGCCAGTCGGGGGTCGGAGCGCTCACAGCCGCCGGAGTATCCCCGACCGCGGCGCTCTCGAGCGCTGCCCGGATTTCCCCCGAGCGAGGGAGTTCGGGAGGCGACGGCGAGGGGAATCCCCAAGGACACACCTCGAACCGCCCCCCTCAGGCACCTCGAGGAAATCCCCGCTGAGGGCCCGCTCCCGAGCGGGCCCTCAACGGGCTCCTGCCGCGAGCGGGCACAATCAGCGCATGGCGCCGGCTGGGTCGTGATGGAGTTCTCCCTCCCCGCATCCGTCGACGGCATTCGCAGCGCGGTGCGCGAGCTATGTGCGCGCTTCCCCGGCGAGTACTGGCGCGGGCTCGAGCCCGATCGCTATCCGGAAGAGTTCGTGGCGGCGCTGACCGAGGGCGGCTGGCTGGGAGCGCTCGTGCCGGAGGCCTACGGCGGCGCCGGGCTCTCGCTGACTGAGGCGAGCGCGATCCTGGAGGAGATCGCCCGCTCAGGCGGCAATCCCGGGGCGGTGCACGCGCAGATGTACATCATGGGCACACTGCTGCGTCATGGCTCGGAGCCGCAGAAGTCGCGCTACCTGCCGCAGATCGCGAGCGGCGCGCTGCGCCTGCAGGCGTTCGGGGTGACAGAGCCGACGGCCGGCTCGGACACCACGGCCATCGAGACATTCGCGGAGAAGGTTGAGCGCGGCTACCGGATCAACGGCCAGAAGATCTGGACGAGCCGCGCGCAGCACTCCGACCTGATGCTCCTGCTCGCGCGCACGACGCCGAGGGAGCAGGTCGCGAAACGCAGCGAGGGGCTCTCGACGTTCCTCGTCGACCTGCGCACGGCGGGCGCGGCGATCGAGATCCGCCCGATCAGGACGAGCATGAACCATCACTCCTGCGAGGTCTTCATCAGCGACCTCGACGTGCCCGACGACGCGCTCGTCGGCGAGCCGGGCAAGGGCTTCCGTTACATCCTCGACGGCATGAACGCCGAGCGGGTGCTGATCGCGGCCGAGTGCATCGGCGACGGCCGCTTCTTCCTCGATCGGGCCACCCGCTACGCGCGCGAGCGCGTCGTCTTCGAGCGGCAGATCGGCTCCAATCAGGGTGTGCAGTTCCCGCTCGCGCGGGCCCACGCGGCGCTCGAGGCAGCCGACCTCATGCGCTACAAGGCCGCCTGGCTGTTCGAGCAGTCACTGCCCTGCGGGCCGGAGGCCAACATGGCCAAGCTGCTCGCGAGCGAGGCCTCGTGGCTGGCCGGCAACGCCGCCGTCGACACCCACGGCGGCTTCGGCTTCGCGCAGGAGTACGACATCGAGCGCAAGTTCCGCGAGACGCGCCTCTACCAGGTCGCGCCGATCTCGAACAACCTCGTGCTCGCCTACATCGGCCACCATGTCCTGGGAATGCCCAGGTCGTACTGAGGAGCGCGCATGGCCGATCGACGGCTCGGCGATTTCGAGGTGGGGGACAGCTACCGCTCGCAGATCGGGCGCACGGTGCTGGACACCGACAACGTCTGGTTCACCGGCATCACGCACAACACCAACCAGATCCACTTCAACGCCGACTTCGCGGCGCAGACGGAGTTCGGCAGGCCGCTCGTCAACAGCCTCTTCACGCTCGCGCTCGTGCACGGGCTGAGCGTCGAGGACACCTCCAAGCATGCGATCGCCAACCTCGGCTGGAGGGAGGTCACGCTGCCGGCCCCCGTCTTCGCCGGGGACACGCTGTACGCGGAGACGGAGGTGCTGAGCGTGCGCGACTCCCGCTCCCGGCCCGGCCAGGGAATCGTCGAGGTGCGCACGCGCGGCGTCAACCAGCGCGGCGAGACCGTGATCGAGTTCGAGCGCAGCTTCCTGATCGCGCGCGCATGACCGCGCCGCTCGCCGACGTCACTATTCTCGCCGTCGAGCAGTTCGGCGCAGGGCCGTGGGCGACGCTGCAGCTGGCCGACCTGGGTGCGCGCGTGGTCAAGATCGAGGACCCGCTGGCCGGAGGCGACGTCGCGCGCTTCATGCACCCGGGGCAGAGCGGCGAGGACTCCCTCTACTTCGAGACGCTCAACGGCGGCAAGCAGTCCGCCTCCCTCGACCTGCGCTGCGAGGCCGGGCAGGAGGCGTTCCGCGCGCTCGTGCGGGGGTCAGACGCCGTCTTCTCGAATCTGCGCGGCGACCAGCCGGCGCGCCTGGGGCTGCGCTTCGCGGAGCTCGCGCCGATCAACCCGCGCATCGTCTGCTGCGCGCTGACCGGCTACGGCATGACGGGCCCGCGCGCAGCCGCCGGCGCCTACGACCCCGTGATCCAGGCGCTCTCGGGCTGGATGTCGCTGACGGGCGAGCCGGAGGCGCCGCCCGCGAAGACCGGCATCAGCCTGGTCGACTTCTCGGCCGGCTACGTCTGCGCGATCGCGCTGATGGCGGGGATCCACCGTGCGCGCCGCGATGGCGAGGGCTGCGACTGCGACCTCTCGCTGCACGAGACCGCGCTCTCACTGCTGACGTACATCGGCACCTGGTCGGCGACGCTCGGGGTCGAGCCGGTGCGGCGCCCCAACTCCGCCCACCAGACGCTCGTGCCGTTCCAGAACCTGCCGACCGCCGACGGCCAGATCGCGATCGCCTGCGCCAAGCAGCACCTGTGGGAGCGCTTCGCCCGCGCCATCGGCCGGGAGGACCTGCTGGCCGACGGCCGCTTCGGCGACTTCGCGGGGCGAGACGAGCACCGCGACGCGCTACTGGCCGAGCTCGGCATGACGATGCACATGCGCACGACGGCCGAGTGGCTGGGGCTGATCGAGCCGGCCGGCGTGCCCTGCGCGCCGATCAACGACGTCGCCGCAGCCCTGCGCGATCCACAGGTCGAGGCGCGCGGCGGGCTCGTGAGCTACGACCACCCGGTGCTCGGGCGCGTGCGGCGCGTGGCCTCGCCCCTGCGCCTCGCCGAAGCGCCGCGGGAGCCCGGGCCGGCGCCCGTGCGCGGCGCCGACACCGAGGCCGTCCTGCGCGAGCTCGCCGGCCTCGATGCGGCGGCGATCGAGGATCTCCGCGCGCGCGGCGCCTTCGGGAGCGCCGCATGAGGCTCGCCGACGCGCACAGCGACCTGCTGATGGAGCTCGTCCACTTCCGCGCCGAGCAGGAACCCTTCGCAAAGCGCTGGCTGGGGAACCTCGAGGCCGGAGGCGTGCAGCTGCAGGTCTGCGCGCTCTTCTCCGACGACGCCGACCTGCCGGAGCTGGCGCTGCGCAAGGCGCTCCTGGGCGTCGGCGAGCTCGACCGCGCCGTGGCCGAGAACCCCCGGGTCGTCGCCGTGCGCACGCTCGGCGACCTCGCCGCAGCGCTCGAGCCGGGTCGCAGCGGTCTCGTGTTGTCGATCGAGGGCATGGAGCCGCTCGGCAACGAGCCGCGGCTGATCGACGTCTTCTGCACGCTCGGAGTGCGCATGGCCTCGCTCACCTGGAACCGGCGCAACGCGTTCGCCGACGGCACCGGGGAGAGCCCCCGCGGCGGGCTCAGCACGATCGGCCGCGAGCTCGTCGACCGCATGGCCGGCCTGCCCATCGCGTTCGATCTCGCCCATGCGAACGAGGGCACTTTCTTCGAGGTCCTCGAGCGCATCGGCGACCGGCCCGTGCTCGTCAGCCATGCGCTCTGCCGAGCCGTCTTCGACTCGCCGCGCAACCTCGGCGACGACCAGCTGCGCGCGCTGGCCGAGCGCGACGGCGTCGTCGGACTGATGGCCCTGCCGTTCGCGATGCACGAGAGCGAGCGCTCCCTCTCGTACCTGATCGACCACGTCGACCACCTGCGCGAGACGATCGGCATCGAGCACATCTGCCTGGGCGGCGACTTCTACCGCCAGATCGGGCTGTCCGGCGCGGACGGTGTCCCGCAGGAGCCGGTGATGGCCCTCGACGGCCTCGGCGGGCCCGAGGAGTATCCGGCGCTGTTCGAGGCGCTGCGCAACCGCGGCTACGGCGAGGCGGAGCTGCGGGCGATCGGCAGCGAGAACCTGCTGCGCGTGCTGCGCAGGACGCTGCCGGCATGAGGGTGCTGCTGACCGGGTTCCCCGCGTACGCGGACGCCGGGCGGAATCCGAGCGAGCAGATCGTCGCCGCGCTCGACGGCACGACCGTGGGCGGCGCGGAGATCGCGGGGCGCATGCTGCCCGTCTCCGCCGAGCACACGCCCGGCGCGGTGCGCGCCGCGCTCGCCGAGACCGCGCCGGATCTCGTGCTCCTGCTCGGTGTCGCACCCGGTCGCGCCGGGCTCTCGATCGAGCGCGTCGCCGTCAACCTCCTCGACTTCCACCTGCCGGACAACGACGGGGCCCGTCCCGTCGATCTGCCGATCGAGCCCGGCGGGCCCGCTGCGTACCTCGCGACGCTGCCCGTGCGGGCGATCGCCGAGGCCTGGGCGGCTGCCGGCATCCCCGGCTCGATCTCCGAGACGGCCGGTCTCTTCCTCTGCAACGCGGCCATGTACACGGCTCTCCATGCGACTGCCGCCGGTGGCCCGCCGGCCGGGTTCCTGCACCTGCCGAGCCTGCCCGAAGAGGTGGCCGGCCAGACGCCGCCGCAGCCGAGCATGCCCCTCGCGGCGCAGGTCGAGGGAGTGCTCAGCGCGCTCGAGACCGCGCTCGCGGCGCTCCCCTGAGAGCGGCATCAGCCCCAGCCCCGGAGCTTCAGGTGCGCCACGACCGCACCCGCGGCGCTGCGCCTGATCAGCGCTACGGGCCGACGCGCGTGAACAGCGCGTGCGACCCAGACCCACTCGCGGCCGTTGTCGAAGATCGCCGCAGCGTGCTCGCGTCCGTCCGCGGTCCGCACGCTTAGCTTCGCGACCCCGCGCGGCACGTAGCCGAGCAACAGCACGAAGCGGGTATTCGCCCGTCCCGGCAGCCCGCACACGCAACCGAACGGCCCAAACGGCACGTACGCGTGAGGGCCCTGGACGTGAGTGTCCGCGAAGCTCGTCACCGCCTTCGTCGAAGCGCCGGAGACTCCCACGATCAGGGATCCTCCGCGGCCGGCCCAGGTGCGCAGCGGGCGGACCGGCGCTCCGTAGACGGCGAGCTTCAGGCCGTGCCCGAACGAGACGGAGCCGAGGAGTCTCGTGAACTCGATCTCCGTGTGCGACGCGAGGTCACCGCCGTCGCTCGTGCGCGCGGAGAGGCCTTGGAGCAGGTACCGCCTGAGCGCGCGCTGGCCCAGCGAGCCGTTGCCGGCCGGGACGAGTCCTCGAGCCTGCGCGAGCGTATTGAAGTTGACCGGGTTGAGGCGGTCGCGCCAGATCTCGGCACCGTGGAGGAGCACGCGCAGCGCGCGCGGGCGGTGTCCGGCCTGCGTGCGGGCGCCCGCGACTGCGTAGGCGAAGAAGCGCCCGTGGGTCGCAACGTCCTCCGTCGTCCCGTCCTCGAACGAGACCTCCACTCTGCTGCCCGCTGCGGACGGAGACAGCCTGCCGAGCAGGGCGTGAATGTCGGGCGCGAACGCGAAGTTCCACGGCTGGAACCCGCTCATCGTCGTCGTCGCGACGGCCTGGCCGTAGCCGGGCATGCAACCGGCTCGGACCGGTCTTCCCGTGACGGCGAGCGCTGCGCAGAAGCCGGCGTTGCCGATGTACGGCGCCATGTAGACGGCGCCGTCTCCGCTGCCGGAATGAAACTCGTAGGCGGCGACCGTGCTTCGTACAGCCACGCGATAGGTGGGGTGAAAGTGGCTTGCCGCGAACGCAAGCGCCCTAGGCACCGCCTGGGGCGGCGCTTGCGTCCCAGCGTCGTCGAAGTAGCGAACGGTGATGTTCGCCGCAAGCGCGACGCCGCAGGCCATGAGCACCGCGAGGCAGGCGAGCAGCAGCGGTCGCCGCAGCAGCGGCGGGCGGCGGGGGCGCTGCGACGCAGCGCGCGGCGTCGCCGTGATCCGCGAGAGCACGGTCGCCGGCGGCACGAGCGGCGGAACGCCCGGCACGGGGTTGGCCGCGCGCATGCGACCGGCGACGTCCAGCGTGTCACTCATCCTCGGCCTCCCGGCCTGCCAGTTCGTTGCGGAGCCTGCGTCGCGCGCGCCACAGGCGGGTGCGTGCGGCGGCCGGCGCCAGATCGAGCACCCGCGCCGCCCGGCTCGGAGCGAGCCCTTCCCAGTACACGAGCAGCAACAGCTCGCGGTCGAGCTCGCCGAGCTGCGCGAGCGCCGCGAGCAGCTCGTCGTCGCCGTCGGCGCCGGGAACGCCGTTTTCGGTCGAGGGCTCGGTGTCGAGGCGCTCCCGCAGGCGCGCGCGACGCGCGTCTCCCCGCCAGGTCGTTCCGATCACGTTGCGAGAGGCCGCGAGCAACCACGGCAGCTCGTCGCGCGGCAGCTCGCCGAGCCGGCGCCAGGCGACCAGGAAGACCTCTGCGCACACCTCGTCCGCGCGCTCCCCCACGCGGCGGGCGGCGTGCGCGTGGACGGCCGGGTAGTGGGCGTGCCAGAGCCGCTCGAAGCGCTCGCCCTCGGCAGCGACCCCCGTCGGCGAGCGGTGCGTCGTCACCGCGGGAAGCGCAACCTCGTCCACAGCGCCCATATTGCCGCCTGCAGCGCGATCATCACGGGCCAGCGACTAGGATCGCCTGGCGATGGAGCGGCTGGTGCAATGAGCAGGCGCACCGTGATCGCGGGCGGGACGGTCGCAACCGACGCCGCGGTCTTCGCGGCCGATGTCGTGATCGAGGACGGTCGCATCGCGGCGTTGACCGAGCCCCGCGGCGGAGGGCCGTCGGACGAGCTGATCGACGCGAGCGGGCTCGTCGTGCTGCCCGGCGCGATCGACATGCACGCCCACTTCGAGGATCCCGGCCACACCGAGCGCGAGGACTTCACGACGGGGACGATGGCGGCGGCGGCCGGAGGCATCACGACCGTGTTCGAGCACCCGCTCACCTACCCGCCGGTCACGACGACCGAGTTGTATCGCGAGAAGCGCGAGCTGGCCAGCCGCAAGGTCGTCGTCGACTTCGGCCTCTGGGGTGCGCTGACGGAGCCCTCGATCTCCGAGATCGCCGGGCAGTGGGCAGAGGGCGCGGGAGGCTTCAAGGCCTTCATGCCGCTCTCGGATCCCTCCTATCCGCACGTCAGCGACGCGCTCCTCGTCGAGGGCATGCGCGAGGTGAAGGCGCTCGGTGGCCTCGTGCTGGTGCACGCCGAGAGCGACTCGCTGCTGCAGGCCGGCATCGACCGCATGCGCTCACAGGGGCGCGGCGATCCGCTCGCGCACCACGAGTCGCGGCCGGCCTTCGTCGAGGAGGAGGCCGTGCACCGGGCGCTCTACCTCGCGGCCCACGTGGGGGTGCGCATCCAGATCGTGCACGTCTCGAGCCCGGTGAGCGCGGCACTCGTGCGCGAGGAGAAGCGCCTCGGGCGGCCCGTGACCATGGAGATCTGCCCGCACCACCTGCTGCTCGACCTCGACGACCTCGTTCGGCTCGGGCCCTACGGAGCCTGCGCGCCGGCGCTGCGCGAGCGCGCGCTCGTCGAGCGCCTCTGGGACTCGGTGCTCGACGGCACGGCCGACTGCCTCGTCTCGGATCACTCCGCCTACACGCGCGAGGAGAAGGACGCGGGCTACGACGACATCTTCCTCTCGCCGCTCGGCTGCCAGGTCATGCAGGAGACGGTGCCGCTCGTGCTCGACGAGGCCTTCCATCGCCGCGGCCTGCCGCTCGATGCGTTCGTGCGCTTCTCGTCGACCAACGCGGCTCGCATCAGCGGCACCTATCCGCGCAAGGGCACGCTGCTTCCCGGCGCCGACGCCGACGTGGTGCTCTATGACCTCGAGAGCGAATGGCGGGTGGACGCGGCGAGCCAGCAGTTCTCCAAGAACCCGTGGTCGCCGTTCGACGGGCGCCGCGCGCGCGCACGGGTCGTGCGCACGCTCGTGCGCGGCGAGACGGTCTACGCCGACGGCGAGATCCTGGCTGCGCCGGGCTCGGGGCGCTTCCTGGCCCGCGGGGCGACTACGCGCTGACGCCGGCCGTCTGATGAGGACGGTCTGGCGCACTGCCTGCTCAACGCCAACGCCAAGGTGGGCGGCGGCGCGCCCTGCGAGGGCGTCTCGGCGCCCGTGGTTGCGCTGCTGCGGGAGCACGGCTGCACGATCCGCCAGATGCCGTGGCCCGAGCTCGCTTTCGGCGGCACGCGGCGCTTCTGGCCGTGCGCGAGCAGTTCGACACGCCCCTCTTCCGCGCCCACTGCCGAAGGCTCGCCACGCCGGTCGCCGCGCAGATCCGGGCCGACCTCGCGAGTGGCTCGCGCGTGCTCATGATCGGCATCGACGGCAGCCCGAGCATGGGCGTCGAGCTGACGGCGGCGAGCGACGAGTGGGGCGGACGACCCCACGAGCCGCGCGACGACGAGTATCCGATCACGCCGGGAGCGGGGCTCTTCACCGAGACCCTGCTCGGCCTGCTCGGGGACGCGCGGCCACGCGTGCGCAGCGTGGGGATCGGCCAGGATCTGTTCGACTACGACGAGACGCGTGAGCTCGGCAAGCTCGGGAGCGAGCTCCGGCAGGTCACCAGCTCTGCCAGTGCAGCACCGTCTCGAGCGGATTCCGCCTCGCGAGCTTGAAATCCGTGCCGATCGTGTACGCGACCGGGAGCAGCGCCACCTGCGTGACCTCGTCGAACGGGATGCCGAGCACCTCGGCCGCCTCGCGCTCGTAGTCCAGGTGGTGGGTCGTCCAGACGCTGCCGAGGCCGCGTGCACGCAGCGCGAGCTGAAAGCTCCAGCCGGCCTGGATGATGGAGCCGTAGAACCAGGCGAGATCGGCGGGCGCGAGCCCCTCGGGACGGCCCGTGATGCACGGGATCACATGCGCCGGCACCTCGTGGAGGTGGGCGGCCAGGTGGCCGGAACCCGTCGCGGCCGTCGTCTCGTCGGGCGCCTTGCCGCCGTTGTAGGGAATCCAGGAGCGCAGGTACAGCTCGGCCAGGGCCGCGCGCTTGGCCTCGTCGGTGACGACCACGAAGTGCCAGTTCTGCGTGTTCGTCGAGGTGGGCGCCTGCACGGCGATCCGCACGCACTCCTCCAGCACGTCGTGCTCGACCGGTCGCGTCAGATCGAGCCGGCGCCGGACGGCGCGCGTCGTCGAGAGCAGCTCATCGGGCGTCAGTTCGAGCAGCGGCATCCAGGTCTCCCGTGCGGTCGTTGGTCCGATTCGCGGTGCGGTTCAACTCTCGCACGCCCGGCCGCCGCCCCGTGGAAGTCCCTCAGCCCGCGGGCAGCCGGTACACGACGAGGTGGTTGTCCCAGGTGACGACCGCGATGTCGCGGCCGAGGGCGATGGCGGCCACGTACTCGTGACCCGGCGCCGCGCGACGACCACGGATGCAGTCTTCCGAGCGGTTTTCGGCGTCGAAGTAGCATGGCGGTCTCATGAGCTCCCGAGCATCGAGCCCAGCTCCCGACCCGGCCGGCCGCCCGGTGGTGCGGATCCGCGGCAGGGCGTATCCCGTCCTGCTGCCGTCGCCGCGCGACCCGCGGCTGCACCTCGCCGCCGTAATCACCTCGCTGCAGGTGCTCGGGCAGGTCGCGTTCGACTTCCGGGTTTCGATCGCTCAGATCCTCTGCGCCCTGCTGACCTCCGCGGCCCTCGAGCTCGCCATTACCGTCCGACGGCACCGGGTGATCATGTGGCCCGCCAGTGCGCTGCTCACCGGCAACGGGGTCGCCTTCGTGCTGCGCGTGCCGGGAACCGAGCACGGCGACTGGTGGAGCCTGCGGGGGTGGTGGATCTTCGCGGCCACCGCCGGCCTCGCGCTGCTCTCGAAGCATGTGATCCGCGTCAAGGGACGGCACGTCTTCAATCCCTCGAACTTCGGCCTCGTGCTGTGCTTCCTCGTGCTCGGCTCGGGCCGGGCCGACCCGCTCGACTTCTGGTGGGCGCCGATGTCGGACTGGATGCTCGTCGCGCTCGTGATCATCGTCGCGGGCGGCTTCGCGATCCTCGCCCGCCTGCGGCTGCTCGGGATCGCCCTGCTCTTCTGGGCGACCTTCGCCGCAGGCATCGGCGTGCTCGCGCTGAGCGGCCACGAGATGACCGCGCGCTGGCACCTCGGGCCCATCACCGGCGGGTACTTCTGGTGGGTGATCGTGACCTCGCCCGAGCTGCTCGTCTTCCTCTTCTTCATGATCACCGACCCGAAGACCATCCCGAGCGGGCGCTTCGGGCGGCGGCTCTACGCCGTCGGCATCGGTCTTGTGGCGACCCTCCTGATCGCACCGCAGCGCACCGAGTTCGCGACCAAGGTAAGCCTGCTCGCGGCGCTCGGGGTCGCCTGCCTCGCGCGCGCGCTGCTCGAGTTCGCGCCGGGCGAGGCCGCCCGGGCGCGCTGGCTCGCGGGCCTGCGCACGCGCGCGAACGGCCGTGTCACGGGTGCCGCGGCTGCTGCAGGCGCTGCGGCGTTCATCGGCCTGCTCCTGCTCGCGGGCATTCCCGCCCGCTCCAACGCCGGAGCGGCGGGTACGGACACGGCGGTGCTCGGCTCCGCGCACCTTCCCCAGGTCTCGATCGGGCCATCGCCCGGCGTGCAATCGCAGCTCACGCGCTCGACGGCCGACCAGATCGCACGCGACATGGTGGCCGACTTGCGGGCTCAGGCCGACGCGCTGCGCCTGCGGGACACCACGAGGGCATCGGCTGCCGCCACCGGCCCCTGGCTCGAAGGCCTGCAATCGCAGATACGCAGCGCGAGAACGCGCGGCGTGCGCATCCCGACGTACCGCATCGACCGGCTCCGTCTCCATCTCGAGCCCGGCAAGGGGCAGGCGCCCCCGACCGTCGTGGCAGCCGGCCGCGGCAGCGTCGCGCTCACCACCTACGGCGCGTCGGCCGGTCGAGCCGTGCGCAGCGAGAGCCCCGTGGCCTTCGCGCAGACCTTCGACCTCCAGCTCCAGGGCGGCCGCTTCCGCATTCTGGGCTCGCGCCGCGCGAGCATCCCGGCGCTGTCGTCCCCGGCGACCGCGCCGAGCTCCACGAGCTCCCCGTTCGTGAGCGCGAAGGTGAAGCGCGCGGCAGCCAAGGGCTTCGCCTCCGTGCGCCTGACCGACGTCGCCCGGCAGGTGGGGATCGCGTTCCGCCAGGGCTCGTTCCGCTACGGGGTCGACGCGGGCGATCCCGCGTCGATGATGGGCGGCGGCGTCTGCTGGATCGATTACGACAACGACGGCTGGATGGACCTGTTCGTCGTCAACTCGTATGCAGACGCCAATCTCCCGGCGTGGCTCGAGCACGGCGGCCTGCCCCGCAGCCAGCTCTTCCACAACGTGCACGGGAAGTTCGTCAACGTGACGGCGCGCTCGCATGCAGGGCTGCAGATCCGCGGCAACGGCTGCGTCGCGGCCGACCTCGACGGCGACGGCCGCACCGACCTCTACGTGACATCGGCGGTCAGCGACCAGATGCTCTGGAACAACGGGGACGGCACGTTCACGCAGCGCGCGAGGCCCGACGGCCTCGTCTCGTTCGGCTGGCACTCCGGTGCTGCCGTCGCGGACGTCAACGGGGACGGCAGGCCCGACCTCTTCGTCTCGGGCTACACGGACATGAACGCGCAGATCCCCGGATCGGTGGCCGGCTTCCCCACCAACCACCAGGGCGTCCGCAGCGAGCTGTTCCTCAACGAGGGCCCTGACGGACGCGGTCACGCGAGGTTCCGCGAGGTCGGCGCGGCGGCCGGTCTCCCGGTGAACCACGCAGACCACAGCCTCGGCGCGGTCTTCTCCGACTTCAACGGCGACGGCCGGCCGGATCTCTACGTCGCCAACGACGAGGATCCCAACCGGCTCTACGCGAACGTGCCCTGGCCGGGCGGGGCGAAGGCCGATCCGAAGGGCCTCGGCTTCCGCCTGGTCGACCGCGCGCGGGCAGACGGCGTCGCCGACTCCAACGCCGGCATGGGCGTCGCCGCCGGCGATTTCAACGGCGACGGCGCGACCGACATGTTCGTGAGCAACTCGCGCGGCCAGACGCACGCCGTCTTCCGCGGCCTGGCCGGCGCAGCCCGGCACGCGGCCGTTCTCCAGTGCTCGCGCGGGGTTCGCTGCGGCGTTCGGCAGCAACTTCACGGGCTGGGGGGACAGCTGGGTCGATCTCAATCGAGACGGGTATCCCGACCTGGCGCTCGCCAACGGCTCCATCCCGGTGACGAGCTTGAAGAGGGACGCCGCTCCGATTCAGGCGCTCGAGAACCTCGCCGGCCAGGGCTTGCCGGGCCAGTTCGCCAACGCGAGCGCACTCACGGGGCTTCAGTCGGCGCCGCACGTCAACGGCCGCGGTCTCGCGGCAGCCGACTTCAACAACGACGGCAACGTCGACGTCGCGATCAACACGATCGGCGGGCCGCTCGTGCTCCTGGAGAACCACAACACGGCGGGCCATTGGCTCGAGGTCTCGCTCGCGGGCTTCCACCCCGGCGCGATCGTCACGGCCGAGCTGCCCGGCGGGCGCCGCCTCGTGCGGCAGGTGCAGGCGGGCAGCAGCTATCTGTCGTCCGAGGACCCCCGACTGTTCTTCGGGCTCGCGGGGGCGACCAGCGTGCGCAGCCTCGTCGTGCGCTATCCCGGCGGCAGGACGACGCGGCTGAGCGGCGTCCCGGCCGATCAGATCCTCGAGGTCGGCTGAGAGCAGGCGTCATTCTCCGCGTCCGGTGGAGATTCACAGGAGGCTCTCGGGAAACCCACAGGTGCCTCCTACGCGCCGTGGAGAGGATTCCTACATCGCGGGAGGAGAGTGCGATCTCGACGGTTCGATCGATCCCCGCTCGGGAAGGAATGCGACATGAGACGACATCTGCCTGAAGCACCCGGCGGCTCCGCCGGAGCCCGGCGCGCCCGTCTGGCGACGGCCGCGATCGCAGCCCTCGCCGTCAGCGGCGTCGTGGCCGGCGCGGCCCTTGCGCGCACGAGCGCTGCGCCAATCGGGACGGGCGTCGTCGTCATCCGCACGGCGCTCGCGTACCAGGGCGCCGCTGCCGCAGGCACCGGGATGGTGCTTACGTCCTCCGGCGAGATTCTCACGAACAACCACGTCATCCGAGGGGCGACGACGATCAGGGTCGTCGTCCCGGGGACACGTCACTCGTACACGGCGAAGGTCGTCGGCTACGACGTCGCCGACGATGTCGCGGTGCTGCGGGCCACGGGCGCGTCGAACCTGAAGACGGTCTCGACGAGCAGCTCGTCGCCGTCTGTCGGCGACTCGGTGACGGCCGTGGGCAATGCCGGCGGCACCGGCCGCCTGAGCACGGCGCGCGGCTCGATCACAGGACTGCACCAGTCGATCACCGTGAGCGACGATCAGGGCGGGGCGGCGCACCTGACGGGTCTGATCGGTGCCGATGCGCCGGTGCAGCCTGGCGACTCCGGCGGTCCGCTCTTCGACAGCGAGGGCAAGGTGGTCGGCATGGACACCGCTGCCTCGACCGGCTACGTCTCGCGCCCGGACACTCCCGCACGGGCCTATGCCATCCCGATCTCCAACGCGCTCACGCTGGCCCGGCAGATCGACTCCGGCAAGGGGTCGGCGCGGGTCCACATCGGCGAGACGCCGTTCCTCGGCATCCAGGTCGCGAGCGACACCCGCGGCGGCGGCTCGTCGTCGGGCGCGGTGATCGCAGGTGTGCTGCGCGGCAGCCCGGCAGAGTCGGCCGGTCTCTCCGCGGGCGACGTGATCACCTCGATTGCGGGCCGCGCGATCGCCTCGTCCGATTCGGTCACCGCGGCCATCCTCACCAAGAGGCCCGGCACGAGGGTGACGATCAAGCACACGGACCGCCTCGGGACGGCCCACGTCACGACGGTCACGCTCGTCAGCGGCCCCGCCCAGTAGAGCCGCGTGGCCGCGTGGGCGCGCCGAAGGCGGGCTCGAGCGGCACCCTGTGCGTGCGTTTCGACGCCGGTTCCAAACCGTGAGCGGCCTCTTCCAGGTGTGCCTTCGCCGCTTGGGGAGGCGCCGCAGGCTTCGAGATGCGGGGCATTGGGTATCCAGACACCGTTCCGGCAGAACCTGGCCCGGGCCTGTCCAAGAAAAGGAGCTCCTGTGGTGTCCGCTCTCCCCCTCGCAATCGCCGGTACCGGCTACGGCCTCATCGGCCTGCTCGTCATCATCCTCCTGATCGTCCTGATCGTGCGCGTGCTCTGAGCGCGCAGTCGGCGATGCGTGCGGATGGGCCGCTCTCGCACGTCTCCGCAGAGCTTCGCTGCCCCCTCGGCCCCCTGCGGCGAACGTCGGCTCGGCCGGCGCGAGCCGCGGTGGAGGGTGCGAGCGCTGTCCGTCCGGGAAGGCGCCGCCTCTCGGCTCCGGATGGTTTTCGGCCGAGGCGCGCGGGGCACCCACGTGCCAGGCGCTTCGTCATTGTCGAAGGGAAGGAGAGCGCGCCATGACCAAGGACATGAGCACAGCGGACATCGCCGGCCGTCGTGTGGAGGACGCCGACGACGCGACGGACGTCTCTGAGACCGGGCAGAGCCCGGATGTGCCCACTGCCGAAGCCACCGCCCCGCAGCGCCCGACCGAGGCCAGGGAAGCCCCATCGGCACAGGAGCGCCGGAGCGCCCTCCTCGAGGAGTCGGACTCCCAGCATTTCCGTGGGCGCTGGAGTGACGTGCAGACGCATTTCGTCGACGGCCCGCGGGAGGCCGTCCAGGACGCCGACGCACTCGTGGCCGAACTGATGCAGCACCTGGCGACGACGTTCGCCGAGGAGCGCGCGAGCCTCGAACGGCAATGGACAGAGGGCCAAGACGTCTCGACCGAAGACCTTCGCGTCGCGCTGAAACGCTATCGCTCCTTCTTCGATCGCCTGCTGGAAGCCTGAGCGATCGGAGCGCACGGCAAGACTGGCGTGCCGACGGCAGAAGCCCTTCGTTGCAGCCGCCGGACCGGCGGGCTAGGATCGGCGTCCGATCCGAGTGAGAGGACGCATTATGAGTGTGCTTATCCGCTTCGCCCCGCAATCGCTGACGGCCGAGCAATACGACAGCGTCGTGGCGCGACTCGAGCAAGATGGCGTCATGCCGGCCGAGGGCCTGGAGTACGAAGTCTGCTTCGGCTCCGAAGGCAAGCTCAAGGTCAGCCAGGTGTGGGACACGCGGGAGCACATGGACGCCTTCGGTCAGCGGCTGATGCCGATCCTCCAGGAGTACGGCATCGACCCTGGGCCGCCCGAGGTCGTCGATGTCCACAACGTCATCAGGGGCTAGCCGGCGGGCCTATGGGGCGGGTCGCAGGACCGGTCGCCCGGCGTTGCGTGAAGTCCTGGCCGGTGACGAGGGGATCATCCGATCGGCGTTCAGCTTCATCCCCTCCGCTTCACCTCCAAGTCTGTGTGACCACGGCTGTGGCGCTTGCTGCCGCCGTCGGCTGCGTCGGCGAGCTTTCCGTCAGGGCTGCACACGCACGTTCACTCGTCGCCGGGGCGTCGTCGACAGGGCTGTGGATCGTGGCTATCGTTGCGACCGCGCGGCCGGGGAGCCGCGTCCGGCTCGCGGACAGGGCCTGAGGCCCGCTCCTCGCAGGTGCAGGACCCCGTTACTGCGATCCGCCCTCGGGCGCAGGCATGCGAGCACCGCGCCGACGAGAGGTGTGATCATCGATGGAGATCTCGTTGCATCAGGCACGCCGCCGGGCCAAGGAGCTGCTGCGCGCGGCACGTGACCGAGACCCGGACGCGCTGGAGCGGCTGCGGTCCGGTCGAGACCGGCCGCGGCTGGCCGACGCGCAGCGCGCGGTGGCCGCCGACCTCGGGTTCGTGTCGTGGCCAGCCCTCGTGGCGCACGTCGAAGCCACCGAGGGCGACCGGGCCTCGCGGCGGGCGCGGCTGCTGGACTTCGCGCTCGGCACAGGCGCCGCCGCCCGCCCCCGGTGGGACCGTGCCCAGGCGCTGCTCGACCACGACCCCAAGCTGGCCGACGGGTCGCTTGCCGTCTCGCTGGTGATCGGCGATGCGGCTGCGGTAGCTGTGGCGCTTGATGCCGACCCGGGCGCCTTGGAGCGAGAGGTCGCGCCGATCGGCCGCAAGCCATTGCTGTGCGCCACGCACAGCGCGTTCGCGATGCCCGATTCGCCGCGGTGGGGCGACGTGCTCGGCGTGGTCGAGTTGCTGCTCGACGGCGGCGCGGACCCGAACGCGACGTTTGCCAACGAGTACGGCGACATGAGCGCTCTCTACGGCGCCGCCGGCGTCGTGCACAATCCCGAGGTCACGCAGCTGCTGCTCGACCGTGGCGCCGACCCCAACGACGGCGAGGCCGTGTACCACGCCGTCGAAGCGACCGATCCGACTTGCCTGCGCATCCTGCTCGGCCACGGCGCGACCGTGCGCGACACCAACGCGCTGGGCAACGCGATCCGCGACCCTGAAAAGGTCCGCCTGCTGCTCGAACACGGCGACCTGCGCCCGCAGGACGATGAGTTGCGCATCCGCCTCCTGCACGCACGCGAGGATGATGTTGCGCGGCTGCTGCTCGCCCACGGCGCCGACCCGCTCGTCCGCGACGAGGACGGACTGACCCCATATGACATCGCCGCTCGCCGCGCCGACGAGTCGCTGATCGCGATCCTCGAACAGGCCGGCGGCAAGCCCGCGCAACCCGACCCGGTCGCCGCATGGATCGGCGCCGTGCACGACGGCCGCCCGCACGCCCCTACGCCGCCTGGCCCGCTGCGCCGCAGTGACTGCGAACTGCTGCCGATGATGGCCAGCGCCGGCAACGACGAGCGCGTCACCCGGCTGCTCGACGCCGGTATTCCGATCGACAGCGCCGGGTTAGAGGGCGCCGCGATCCACTATGCCTGCATGTGGGGCCGAGCCAGCACCCTGCGGCTCCTGCTCGACCGCGGCGCCGACCCCGAGCATCTGACCCAACTCGGCCGTCCACTCGGTTACGTCGCCTGGGGCTCCGGCGCCCTGGATTCCGACGGCGAGCGCGCCGACGGCTATCTGCAGTGCGCCGAGATCCTCCTCGCCCTCGACGTTCCCGTCCAACAGGGCTACGCCGACATGGCCTCGGACGAGATCGCCGCGCTCATCGAAACGCGCCTGTAGAGCACATCCGGCCAATCGTCACCGAGCGCCTCCGCGCCGCCGGTCGGCGGGCATCCAGCGCCGCCGCCAAGACGACGAGGATTCCGCAGCGACACGTGCCATCTCGAGGGGCTGGTCAGCTGGTACCTCGCCGCGCCGCCATCGACGCGCCACTACGGTCAGAAAACCGCCCGACGAGCAGGGAGAAATAGAGAGCGAGGCGGCGCAGGAATCGAACCTACCAAGCGACGGGCTACGCCGCCCTGCCGGTTTTGAAGACCGGATCGGCCACCAGGCCGGTGCCGCCCCACGCCAATCTAGGCTGTGCCGGCTCGGTGCGCGTCGCTCGCCGTGTCCGGAGGGAGTGCAGATGTACGACGATGGCCTCGCCGGGGCCCTGCATGGCGCGGGGCCTGCCGGTCCGTATGCGGAGGAGCTGCAGCTCTTCGGTCAGTTCGTGGGCTCCTGGGACGTCGTGTGGTCGGGCGTGACGCCGGATGGGAAGACCCGCGCAGCGACGGGCGAGCTGCACTTCGGGTGGGTGCTCGGCGGTCGCGCCGTTCAGGACGTGTGGATCGTTCCCGGCCGGCGGCAGTCCGGCGGGGGAGCGCTCGGGGTGGTGTTCCACGGCTCGTCCGTGCGCTTCTACGACCCTGCGATCAACGCCTGGAGACAGACCTGGGTCGACCCGGCCAATGGTCGCCTGAGGGTGTTCACGGGTGGTCTCGTCGGCGACGAGATCGTGCTCCACAGTGACGCGAGCGATCCTCGGCTGCGCTGGCTGTTCACGAGGATCCGGCCGGACTCGTTCACCTGGCGCGGTGAGATCTCCCGCGACGGCGGCCTCACCTGGCTGCCGGACGAGGAGATGCGCATCACGCGCAGGTGAGGCCGCGCTCAGGGGTAGCGAGCCCCGACGGCGGCGGGCAGTGCATCCAGCTCGGTCAGCGCCTCGGCGTCCAGCACCAGCGTCGCCCCGCCGAGGTTCTCCTCGAGGTGCTCCGTGCGCTGCGTGCCCGGGATCGGCAACAGGTGGTCGCCCTGGGCCAGCACCCAGGCCACGCAGACTTGGGCGAGCGTCGCCCCGAGTCGGTCGCCGACGCGCCGCACGCCGTCGACGATCGCCTGGTTGGCCTGCATCGCTTCGCGCTGGAAGCGCGGGTTGCCGGCGCGGAAGTCGCCCTTCGGGAAGGTCGTGTCCGCCGGCAGCGTGCCTGTGAGGAATCCGCGGCCGAGCACGCCGAAGGCCACGAAGGACACGCCGTTTGCGCTGCACCACGGGATGTGGTCGATCAGCGGCTCGCGCGTCCAGAGCGAGAACTCGCTCTGAAGGGCGCTGACCGGATGCGTGGCATGTGCGCGCGCGAGCTCCTCGACGGTGCACTCCGAGATGCCCAGGTGCCTGACCTTGCCCTCGACGACGAGCTCCTTGAGGGCGCCGAAGCTCTCCTCGACCGGCACGTTCGGGTCGACCCGGTGCAGGTAGTAGAGATCGAGGTACTCGAGTCCAAGTCGCGCGAGCGACTCGTCACACTGCTTCCGCAGGGTCTCGGGCTTTCCGTCGCGCGAGGTCTTCTTGCGCGGGAACCCGGTGCGCGCGAGGCCGCACTTCGAGGCGAGCACGACTCCGCTCGGCCGGTCTCGCAGCTCGCCCAGCGCGCGGCCGACGAGCTTCTCGTTGTGGCCGCCGCCGTACAGCGTGGCGGTATCGAAGTGGGTGACCCCGAGCTCGAGCGCCCGCCGCAGCGTCGCCTCCGACCGGGCGTCGTCGTGGCTGTGGAGGTGGTAGCCCCAGGAGGCGCTCATGCAGCCGAGGCCGACGCCCGAGATGCGGGGCCCATCGGCGCCGAGCCGCCGTTGCGGGAGTGTGCTCACCCGTGAACCCTACGTGGGTGCCCCGGCGATGACGGGTAGCATGTGGCGAACCCTCCGAAGGGAGCCTCCGTGGGCAATTTCGGATTCACCGAGATTCTCATCGTCCTGGTCGTCATCGTGTTGCTGTTCGGCTCGAGCCGTCTTCCTCGCATCGCGCGTGGGACGGGCAAGCACCTGCGCAAGACGAAGGACTCCGTCGGCACGTTCAAGGAGGAGTTCGAGAGCGGCATGCGCGAGATCGACCCGGTCACGCCGCTCAAGGAGACCATGCGCGACGCCGACCCGAGCCGGGCCTCCGCACCGAAGGACACTGCCGACTAGGCGATGACGGGCGTGAGCGGCTCTTCGCCGCTCAGCACGGCCTCGGCGTTGCGAGCCGCCAGCACGGCCATTGCCGTGCGCGTCTCGATCGTCGCCGAGCCGAGGTGCGGGATCAGCACGACGTTCTCGAGCTCGAGCAGGCCCGGGTGCACCTCGGGCTCGTGCTCGAAGACGTCGAGCCCCGCCCCTCTGATCACCCCGCTGCGGAGCGCCTCGGCGAGTGCGCCCTCGTCGACCACCGGCCCGCGCGTCGTGTTGACGAGGTAGGCGTCGGCGCGCATCTGCGCGAGGCGCTCAGCGGTGATCAGGTGGTGCGTCTCCGTCGTCAGCGGGCAGTGCAGCGACACCACGTCGCTCGTGCCGAGCAGGTCGTCGAGCCCGTAGAAGGTGGCGCCGAGCTCGGTTTCCAGCTCCTCGTGAGCCCGCCGCCGCCCGCTGTAGATGACGTTCATCCCGAACGCCTTCGCCCTACGCGCCGTGGCCGTGCCGATCTGCCCCAGGCCCACGATCCCGAGCGTCTTGCCCTGCAGGCTCGCGCCGAGCATGTAATGCATGTGCCAGCGCCAGCCCGCGCGGCTGCGGATCACCCGCTCGCCCTCGCCGAGCCGCCGCATGACCATCAGGATCAGCGCCATGGCGATGTCGGCCGTCGCGTCGGTCAGCACGCCGGGCGTGTTCGTGACGACCACGCCGCGAGCGGCACAGGCCGCCACGTCGATGTTGTTGTAGCCCACGGCGACGTTGGAGACGACGCGCAGCTGCGGCCCTGCCGCATCCAGGAACGCGTCGTCCACGCGGTCGCTGAGCAGCGTGACCACGGCGTCCGCGCCGGCGATCGCGGCGTGCAGCTCGTCGACGGTGAGCGCGGTCTCCTGCATGCGGGCGTCGAGCTCCCCGGCCGCACGGAGCAGATCCAGCGCCGGCTCGGGCACGCGGCCCGTGACCACGATGCGCCCGCTCATCAGGCTGCCGTCTGTGCGAGCAGGTCGCCCATCTTCTGCAGCGCCTCCTCGATGTTCTCGAGCGAGTTTGCGTAGGAGACGCGCAGGTAGCCCTCGCCGTACTCGCCGAAGGCCGTGCCCGAGAGCAGTGCAACGCCGGCCTCGTCGAGCAGGCGGTTGGCGAGCTCGCGCGTGTCGAGGCCCGTCTCCTTGACGTTCGGGAAGGCGTAGAACGCGCCGTTCGGGACGATGCAGCTGACGCCCGGCAGCTTGTTGAGGCCGTCGACGACGAACTCGCGGCGCTTCGTGAACTCCGCCATCATCGCGTCGACCTCGTCGCGCGGTCCCTCGAGCGCCGCCACGCCGGCCAGCTGGACGGCCGGGGCCGTGCACGAGACCGAGTTGATGATCAGCCGCGTGATGGGCTCGACGAGCGGCTTCGGCAGCGCCGCGTAGCCGAGGCGCCAGCCGGTCATCGCGAACGTCTTCGAGAAGCCGTCGAGCAGGATCGTGCGCTCGAGCAGGCCCTCGTGCGAGGCGATCGTGTCGTGCGAGCCCTCGTAGAGCATCTCGGAGTAGACCTCGTCCGAGAGGATCCAGCAGTCGTGATCGGCGAGCAGCCTGGCCATCTGCACGTTGAGCTCGCGCGGCACGATGCCGCCGGTCGGATTGGCCGGCGAGTTGAGGATCACGAGCTTGGTCCTGGGCGTGAGGCGCTCGGCCAGGTCGTCGACGCTGAAGGCGAAGTCGCGCTCCTCGGTGATCGGCAGCGGCACCGGCGTGGCGCCGGCCCACTTGATCACGGACTCGTAGATGGGGAAGCCGGGGTTCGGGTAGATGACCTCGTCGCCCGGGTTGCAGGTCGCCAGGACGCCGAAGAACAGGAACGGCTTCGCTCCCGGGGCGACGACGATGTTGCCTGGATCGATCTCGAGGCCGCGGTGGCTCGAGAGATGCGCGGCGCAGGCCTCCCGCAGCACGGGCAGGCCCGGCGCGGGGCAGTAGTGGGTCTCGCCGTCGGCCCAGGCCTTTCGTCCCGCGTCGATGATGTGGCGCGGGGTCGTGAAGTCGGGCTCGCCGATCTGCAGGTGGATGATGCGCCGCCCGGACGCCTCGAGCGCCTTGGCGCGGGCGAGCACTTCGAAGGCTGTTTCGGTGCCCAGGCGGTTGAGGCTGTCGGCGAGTTCCATCAAATCACTCCGAGAATGGTTGAACCTTTTCGAATGCACGGTACGCTGTCACGCGGAAGCCGTCAAGAGATGACCGAACCGACCTCCACAGCTCCCCCCTTCGTCCCGGCGCAGCGCGTGCGCTCGTTCGACCACATCGTCGGGCAGATCCGCGACGCCATCTCCTCCGGGGGCATCACGCCGGGCGAGCGCCTGCCCAGCGAGCGCGAGCTGGGGACGACGTTCGGCGTCTCGCGCACGACGCTGCGCGAGGCCCTGCGTGCGCTGGAGGCCCAGGGCGTGCTGGAGATCCGCACGGGCTCGCGCGGCGGGGCGTTCGTGGCGGAGCCGAGCTCGGAGCTCGTCGCGGGCGCGCTCGGCAACCTCCTGCGCTTCCGCTCGGCCACGGCGCGCGAGCTGGCCGAGTTCCGCGTGCCCTTCGAAGCCGAGAACGCCGCCTGGGCCGCCCGCCGAGCCGATCCGGCCGCGCTCGCCCAGCTCGAGCACATCGTCGGCGACGTCACCGCGACGGCGTCCGACGCGACGATCCCGTGGGCCGAGGTGGCGGCCGTCGAGGTGCGCTTCCACGACGCGGTCGCCCGGGCGACGGGCAACTCGGTGCGCGCGGCGATCATGAGCGCCATCCTCGATGCGCTCGAGCGCGCCTTCATCGCGGTGCCCGTCGGCCCCGGCTCGCCGTTGCGCGACGAGCTGGCGCCCGAGCTGCGCACGATCATGGTGGCCATCCACGCCGGGGACGACGAGGCGGCCGCCGCGGCCATGTGGGCGCACGTCTCGCGCTGGAGCGAGCTGGAGATCGCGCACTCCTAGGCTTCGCTCCCCCTTTCGGGGTCGTCGTCGGAGCTCTGCGCGCCGATGACCGTGAGGCGTCGGCACACCGGTTCTCGACGCCGTCCCGATTCCCGAGGCCAATTGCATCCCCGGCTCAATCTCTCGCGCTGCCGTTGGCTCGCGGCAATCGCAGTGCTCGCAGGCGCCCTCGTGCCTGCGGGAGCTGCCGCCGCGGCGCCCGTCTACGACGGTCACAGGCTCTACGCCCTCCAGAGCGGCCGCCTTGTCGGGACGCTCGTGCCGTTCGATGTCGACGCCACGGGAGCGTTGCACGAGCGCCAGGATCAGGCGATCTCGGTGCCCGGTACCACGACGGGGCTCGTCGTTGATCGAGAGGCGCGCTCGGTGTTCGTCAGCTCGCGCGAGACGCGCAGATCCATCTTCACGTTCACCCCCGGCATGATCGAGGTCTTCACGATCGGCTCGGACGGGGCGCTGACGCCGGCGCAGGTCGTGGGGGACTCCACCTTCGCCATCATGGTGAGTCCGGACGGGTCCCGGCTGTTCGCCCAGCAGGTGAACGGCGAGATCGACTCGTACCCGGTCGAGGCGGACGGCACCCTCGGGGCAGTGAGCACGCAGTACCCGTTCACCCAGCCCGCCAACGGGCTGCTCATGTCGCCCGACGGCAAGGCGCTCTACATGAACGGGCAGAACGCGCTCGGATTTCAGTGGGCGATCGGAGCGGATCAGTCGCTCTCGTCGCTCACTCCGGGCCTGTGGAATCTTCCCTGCGCCGCGTTGTTCATGGGCTCCGCGGTCGGCTCGCCGAACTTCGACCTCCAGTGCTTCAACGGCAACAGCTACACGTTCTCGACCGGCGCAGACGACACTCTGACCCAGAGCGGCACCGTCTTCACGGGCTCTAGCGGCCAGTACGGCAATGCCGAGGACGCCCGCGGACGGGCGTTCTACACCGGCTCGGGCTCTTTCGCCGTCGACCAGCTGGCGCGACAGGCCGACGGCACGCTCGCGCCGTTCCCCGCGCCGTCGGTCGCGAGCCCCGGCCAGGTGCAGGCGCTCTCGGTCGACCCCGACGGCACGGCGCTCACGGCAGCCACGGGCAGCAACGGCTTCGAGACCTACCGCATCGCGGCCGACGGCTCGCTCGCCGCAGGGCCGGCGATGACGGCGGTCTCGATGAGCCCGCCGCAGTTCCTCGCCTACAGCCCGCAGCAATCTCCCCGTGCGGCATTCGCCGCGACGCAAACCGCGAACGGAGCCACGAGCTTCGCCGCGGGCGCGAGCCTGGCGCACGGGGGCTCGGTCGTCAGCCGGTACGACTGGGACTTCGGCGACGGCTCCTCGCTCGGCGACGGCGGACAGAGCGTGAGCCACGCCTACGCGAGGCCCGGCGACTACACGGCCACCCTCACGGTGACCGACAGCGCGGGCTGCTCGGTCGCCGGCACCCACAACGGCTCAATGGCGCTTTGCTCTGGCTCGCCCGACGCTGCGGTCAGCCACGCCGTGCACGTCGGGGCCGGGGCGATCACGCCGCTCACGACGGCGGGCGTGACTCCGGCCACCCGGTCCGCAAGCGAGCTCCGGCCGACCGGCGCCACTGCGGCAGCGACGATGACCGGTCGCAAGGTCCTGCTGAGCTGGGCGATGTCGGGCGCGTCCGGGACGGAGACCTACCGCATCGCCTGGAGCACGCTGCACAGCGCACACGGGCCCGGCGATCAACTGATGCACCACCTGCGCATCTCGGGGAGGACGCACGTGCTGCTGCGCGTGAGGCCGCACTCGACGCTGCACTTCGCGGTCTACGCCTACCGGGCGAACGGCTCACTGACGCCCGGCACCAAGACCACGCTGCGCCTGTCCCGTTAGCCAGGCCGCTTCGCCGCGGCGGCGTTCTCCTCCAGGCGTGCCTCGGCGACGGCGTGCGCGCTCGTGGCGGCGAGCGGATTGCCGGTGACGACGGCCAGGAAGTCCTCCCGCTCGAGCGCATAGAGCCGGGCGTCCGTGTCCGCCCGGACGGTCGCCGTCCGAGGCACGTCCCGGAGCAGGGCGATCTCCCCGAAGAAATCGCCGGCTCGGAGCTCGACGCTCTGGGACACCGCGTCGATCGTGAACCGCCCCTCGCCGATGACGTAGAAGCGGTCGGCGGCCTCGCCCAGGCGAATCACGACCTCGCCCGCTGCGACGTCGACCGGGATCAGGTGCGAGGCGATCCGCTCCTTGGCGACCAGCGAGAGCGGAGCGAACAGCGGGATGCGCTCGAGCAGGCCGAGCTGCGAAGCCGGCGCAGCGTCGGCGTCGAGCGGGAGCAGTTGCCGGTAGGAGACCAGGATCAGGACGGGCAGGATCGCGCCGACGACGATCAGCGACGCCCGCAGTCCGATCAGGCTGAGCAGGGCGGGAGCGACGAAGGAGCCGATCGCCGTCGCGCCCATGGCGAGGCCCCACGTCACGCCCAGCACGCGGGTCAGCACGGCGTCGGGGACGGTGCGCTGGAGCAGCGTGAACCCGGAGACGTCCACGACGCTGTTGGCCGCGCCGATCACGGCGAGCAGTCCGATCACGGGCGCCGCGTAGGGGAGAGGGGCCATCAGGGTGATCGGCAGGCCCCAGAGGACGATCGCCCAGGCGAAGGGCGGCGCGAGCCGCTCGCTGCGCAGGGAGATCGCCCCGAGCGCACCGATCACGCCGCCGGCTCCGAGCGCCGCCGTCAGGTAGCCGACCTCTGTCGCTCCGGAGTGAAGCACCTGGTACGCCGTGACCACGATCACCACGTTCAGGCATCCTCGGACGAACGTCTGCGAGGCGATCAGGCCGACGAGGAGGCGCGCGCGCGGCACCTCTCCGATCGCCCGGAAGCCCTGCCAGACGTCCACGCCGGCGGACATCGCAGGAGCCTCGACGCGACCGGGGGCGGCCACGCGGGCCAGGAGAACGGCCGCCGCCAGGAGCGCTGCCGCGCTCGCTGCGAAGACCACCCCGATGTCCGCGAAGGCGACCAGCAGGCCTGCGGCGAGCGGCCCGACCAGGGTGCCGGCGCTCTCGATCGTCGAGGTCGCTGCATTGGCGGCGATCAGCTCGCTCGCAGTCCGTGCCAGCGACGGCAGGAGGGCGATCAGCGCGGGCCGGAAGAGCGTCGAGCAGACGCCCACTGCAGACGCGGCCACGAAGACGACGACGCGATTGTCCAGGGCTGCCCCGAGCGCCGAGGCGCCGAGCGCCGCGGCCCCCAGGATGGCGATCCCCAGCAGGAACCGCTCGCGCCGGAAGCGGTCGCCGAACGAGGACGCGAGTGGCGCGATGGCGGCCGCGGGGAGCAGGCGCATGAGGCCCGCGATCCCGACCGCGGTGGTGCCGCCGTGGTTGTAGGCGAACACGCCGAGTGCGACGAAGTGCGCCCACTCGGCGCAGATCGACCCGCCCCAGGCCAGCTCGGCGCGGCGGATGTCGCCGTTGCGGGCCGTGACGCGCAGCGAGGCGAATGCCCGGCGCGTGCTCGACGTGAGGGGAGTCACCCGACCGTGACCCGCGAGCGCGCCTCAGTCCCCGAGCTCCGTGCGCCTCCGCGTGACGTACTCGTTCAGTTCGCTGCGGATGCCATCGTCCATCGCCGGCTCCTCGTACTCCTCGAGCGTCTTCTTGTAGATCTCGCCCGCGCGCTCGGTGGCATCGCGGCCGCCCAGCCGCTCCCAACGCTGGAAGTTCTCCGTCGACGAGAGCAGCGGGCGGTAGAAGCATTCGCGGAAGCGCTCGAGGGTGTGCACGGCGCCGAGGAAGTGGCCGCCCGCGCCGACCTCCTCGTGCGCGCCGAAGGCGAGGCTCTCCTCGTCGATCTCGAGCGGCGTGAACTGCACCTGCAGCATGCGCAGGATCTCGATGTCGACGATGAACTTCTCGTAGCAGGAGACGAGCCCGGCCTCGAGCCAGCCCGCCGAGTGCATCACGTAGTTGGTGCCCGCCAGGAACGTCGGCGTCATCACCATCATGGCCTCGTAGGCCGCCTGCGCGTCACAGGTCTGGCTCGACGTGAGACCGCCGCCCGAGCGCCAGGGCAGGCCGTACCGGCGCGCCATCTGGCCGGTGCAGAGCAGGCCGATGGCCGACTCCGGCGTGCCGAGTGCGGGGGAGCCGGACTGCATGTCCGTGTTGGAGAGGAAGGAGCCGAGGATCACCGGGCAGCCGGGATTCACGAGCTGCGTCAGCGCGATGCCCGTGAGCGCCTCGGCCAGCTGCTGCGCGAGCGTCGCGGGGATCGAGACCGGCGACATCGCGCCCATCAGCAGGAACGGCGTCACGATCACGGGCTGCCCGGCGCGGTTGTACTCGAACATCGCGGCCAGCATGCGGTCGTCGAAGCGCAGCGGCGAGTTGACGTTGATCAGCGAGATCACGCCCGGCGTCTTCACGATCGCCTCGCGGCCGCCCAGCAGGATCTCCGTCATGCGGATCGTGTCCGCGGCGTTCGGCCCGGACGTCACCGAGCCCATGTACGGCTTGTCGGAGAGCGTCTGCAGCGCCAGCACCATGTCGAGGTGGCGCGAGTCGAGCGGCGTGTCGTTCGGCTCGACGATCGTGCCGCCCGTCATGTCGAGCTCGGGGAACGAGTGCGCGAGCCGGACGAAGTTGCGGTAGTCGTCCATCGTCGCGTCGCGCCGGACGTCGCCCTGGCGCACGAACGGCGGTCCGTAGACCGACGAGAAGACCATGCTGTTGTCGCCGATGTGCACGTTGTTGGCGGGATTGCGCGCCTGCACCTCGAAGTTGCGCGGGGCCTTGGCCACCTGCTCGAGGATGAAGTCGGGGTCGAGCCAGACGCAGTCCCCCTCAGTCCGCATGCCTTCCTTCGCGAACAACTCCACCGCCTCGGGGAGCAGGAACTCGACCCCGAGCTCGCTCACGATCCGCTTCCAGCCGCGCTCGAGCGTCTCGACCGCGTCGGGAGAGAGGATCTCGTAGCGCGGCAGGTTGTTGACGAACATGCGGCCCCCGGTCTGATGGGTGATTGACGGAACCGGCGAATCGGCGCTAGATTCCACGATAGGAAACATGAGTCCCACGTGCTGAGTCAAGGCGAGACCACTCGCCCGAGCGGTTCCCAGGCGATCGAGCGCGCTGCGCAGTTGCTCGTGCTCGTGCTGGACCGGGATCGCCCGACCACGCTGGGCGAGCTCGCGCGGCTCACCGATCTGCCCAAGAGCACGGCCTCCCGCGTTGTCGCCGCCCTGGAGCGGAACGCGCTCGTGCAGCGCGATTCGGCGCGCGGCGCCATCCGGCCGGGACCCGCGCTCCTGCGCTTCGCGCAGCGCGGCGTCGACGACACCGACCTCGCCGAGCTGGCGCAGCCGGTGCTGAACGCCCTGGCCGCCGAGAGTGGCGAGACGATCAACCTCGCCGTTCCGGCGCTCACAGGCGTGAGCCACCTCGCGCAGGTCGACTCGCGGCACATGATCGGCGCGGCCAACTGGGTCGGGCGCACGGTGCCCTTCCATCCCGGGGCCAACGGCAAGGTCTTCCTGGCGTTCGGTGCCGCCGTGCTGCCCCAGGGCGAGCTCGCCCGCTTCACGCCGCACACGATCTGCGATCGCGAGCACCTGATGGCCGCGCTCGACACGATCCGCGCCGTCGGCTACGCGACCGCGATCGATGAGATCGAGGTCGGGCTCTCCGCCGTTGCCTCGCCCGTGCGGGGCGCGAATGGCGCCTGCGTCGCCGCTCTCTCCATCTCCGGCCCGACCTTCCGGCTCGGGCCCTCCCAGCTCGACCACATGGGTGCGCTGCTCGTCGAGCAGGCCGCCGTCCTGTCCACCCGACTCGGGTACACCACCCTGGAGCGAGGATGACCATGACGCACGACGAGATCCTGCAGGGCCTGTTCGACAACACGCTGATCGGCAACAAGCCCGAGGTCGCCGACCTCGTCAACCTGGGCCTCGAGGAGGGCATGGAGCCGAGCTCGATGCTCTTCGACGCGCTCATCCCCTCGCTCGAGGAAGTCGGGGCGCGCTTCGAGCGCGGCGACTACTTCGTGCCGGAGATGCTGATCGCAGCCCGCGCCATGCAGGGCGCGCTCGACATCCTTCGCCCGCTGCTCGTCGCCGAAGGCGTGCAGCAGATCGGCACCTTCGTGATGGGCACGGTCAAGGGCGACGTGCACGACATCGGCAAGAACCTCGTCAACATCATGCTCGAGGGCGCCGGCTTCACGGTCATCGACCTCGGCGTGAACGTCCCGCCGGAGAAGTTCATCGAGAAGATCGTCGAGCACGAGCCCGAGATCGTCGGCTTCTCGGCGTTCCTCACGACCACGATGCCGATGTTCAAGGCGAACATCAACGCCATCGAGAAGGCCGGGCTGCGCGACAAGGTGATCATCATGGTCGGGGGCGCGCCGGTGACCCAGGAGTACGCCGACGCGGTCGGCGCCGACGGCTATGCCGCAGACGCCTCGACCGCCGTCCGCCTGGCCAAGGACCTGATCGAGAAGAAGCGGGCGCTCGTACCCGCGTGAAGCCGCTCGCTCTCATCGAGAAGGCGGTCAAGGGCCCGATCTGGGGCTGCCAGATGTGCGGTCAGTGCGTGCTGCACTCGACCGGCATGACGTGCCCGATGAACTGCCCGAAGACGCTGCGCAACGGGCCCTGCGGAGGCGTGCGCGCAAACGGCCACTGCGAGGTCAAGCCCGAGATGCGCTGCGTCTGGCTGAAGGGCTACGAGCGGGCCGAGGGCATGCCGGCGCTGCCGAAGCACTGGCGCGAGGAGTACGACGACATGCGCCCCCCGGTGGACAACCGGCTCTGGAACACCTCCTCGTGGGCGAACTTCCTGAGCAAGCGCGATCGCCAGGTGCCGGACGGCTGGAAGCCCGGAGACGAGGGCTAGCTCCGTGTCCGAGCTCGAGCGCAAACTGGCCGGCGGCGGCCTCGTGGTCACCGGCGAGCTGCCGATCGTCGACGGCGGCGGCCTGGATGCGGTGCAGGCCAAGCTCGAGCAGTACGCGCCCTGGGTGGACGCCGTCAACGCCACCGACAACACGGCGGCGCACGCGCATGCGTCCAATGTCGCCGTGGCGATCGCGATCAAGCAGCTCGGCATCGAGCCGATCCTGCAGGTCGTCTGCCGCGACAAGAACCGCCTCGCGATCCAGGCGGACATCGTGGGCGCGGCGCTGCACGGCATCGAGAACATCTCCTGCCTGACGGGCGACGACATCACCGCCGGCGACGAGCAGGAGGCACGCCGGGTCTTCGACCTCGACGGCCCGCAGGTGATCGTCACCGCCTCCGCGATCGCGCGCGGCGAGTACCTCTCGGGCCGCAAGATCGAGCCGGCGCCCCACCTCTTCATCGGCGCCGTCGAGAACCCCGGCGCCCCGCCGCTGGCCTACCGCGCGCAGCGCGCGCTCAAGAAGGCGCTCGCGGGCGCCCGCTTCCTGCAGCTGCAGATCGGCTACGTGCCGGAGCACCTCGAGGCGTTCTGCGCCGAGGGCGAGCGCATCGGGCTCTACCGGCACACGGCGCTGCTGCCGTCCATCTGCCTCGTCGGCGGCGCGCGCCCGCTCGAGTTCATGGATGCCGACGTGCCGGGCATCTCGGTGCCCGCGGCCACGATCGAGCGCGTCAAGAGCGCGGCGGAGCCGCGCGAAGAGGCGTTCGAGCTCGCAGTCGAACAGGCTCGCCACGCCCTCGCACAGCCGGGCGTCCGCGGGCTGCACCTCATCTCGTTCCGCAAGGACGACGCAGTCGGGCGCCTGTGCGAGCGCCTGGGCATTCCCCGAACCAAGGAGCGAGAGTCGAGTGGACACGGTTCTGCAGTCACGGTCTAGGACCGTCACGATCGCGATCGACAAGCCGTTCTGCGTGATCGGAGAGCGCATCAACCCGACCGGGCGCAAGGCCTTCGCGCAGGAGCTGCGAGAGGGCAACCTGGATCAGGTGATCGAGGACGCCGACGCCCAGATCGCGATGGGCGCCGACATGCTCGACGTCAATGCCGGCATCCCCCTGGTCGACGAGGCCGAGCTGCTCGCCAAGATGATCCGCCTGCTCCAGGCCCACACCGACATCCCGCTCTGCATCGACTCCTCGGTGATCGAGGCGCTCGAGGCGGGGCTGGACGCCTACGAGGGCAAGGCCCTCGTCAACTCGGTGACCGGCGAGGACGATCGCCTCGAGCTGATCTTGCCCATCGTCGCCAAGCACGGAGCGGCCGTGATCGGGCTCACGAACGACGAGACGGGCATTCCCGAGACCGCCGAGAAGCGGCTCGAGATCGCGCGCAAGATCGTCTCGGTCGCCGGTGACCACGGCATCCCACCCGAGGACGTCGTGCTCGATCCGCTCGCCATGACGGTGGGAGCCGATCCGCAGGCCGTGCGCATCACGCTCGACGCGATCGAGATGATCCGCGACGAGCTCGGCGTGAACATGTGCCTCGGCGCGTCCAACGTCTCCTTCGGCCTGCCCGAGCGGCACACGCTGAATGCCGCGTTCCTCGCCATGGGCTCGGCCCACGGGCTGACGAGCGCGATCATGAACGCGCTCTCCGAGGAGTGCGTGCGCAGCGTGCGCGCCAGCGACCTCATGCTCGGCAAGGACGAGTGGGGCGCCAACTGGATCTCGGCACACCGCGCACGCCAGGCGGCCGTGCCCTCGTGAGCGTGGCCTCCCAGGAGGCGATGACGGGGGAGGGCGTCGGCCGCGTGCGGCTGCGCTTCCTCCCCGACGGACCGGAGGTGCGCGTTCCTCCGGGCGTCAGCCTGTTCGACGCCGCCAGCTGGAACGGCGTCGCGATCGACTCGACCTGCGGCGGCTACGGCACGTGCAAGAAGTGCAAGGTGCGGATCGTCGAGGGCGAGCTGCCGATCAGCTCGGTCGACCCGCGCGCGTTCACGCCCGACGAGCTGCGCGAGGGCTGGCGCCTGGCCTGCCGCGCACAGGCCGCGTGCGATCTCGTGATCGACGTGCCGCCGCTGCAGACGCGGCCGAAGGCCGCGACGGTCGGCGTCGGGCGCCAGGTGATCCTCCGCCCGAGCGTCCAGAAGCGCTACCTGGAGCTCTCGGAGCCGACGCTGCAGGATCAGGCCAGCGACCTCGAGCGCATCCTCGCCGCGATGGACGACCTCGAGCTGCGCGTCGGCGTCGACATCGTGCGCACGCTGCCGCAGCTGGTGCGCGCGAGCGACTGGAAGGTCACGGCCGTCGTCGTCGACGACGAGCTCGTCGGCGTCGAGGAGGGCGACACCACGGCGCGCCTGTTCGGTATCGCATTCGATCTCGGCACGACGACAGTGGTCGCAACGCTGCTCGACCTCTCGACCGGCACGCCGGTCGCGGTGCGCTCGATCCTGAACCGCCAGCAGCCCTACGGCGCCGACGTGATCCGCCGCATCTCGGCCACGATGATGGATCCGACCGTGCTGCCGAAGCTGCAGGAGCTCGCGCAGGGCACGCTCTCCGACCTCGTCGGCGAGGTGCTGGAGCAGGGCGGCGTCGCGCCCGACGAGGTCTACGAGGTCGCGCTCGCCGGCAACGCCACGATGACGCAGCTGCTGCTCGGCATCGATCCCGAGCCGGTCGGCGTGGCGCCGTTCATCATGGCCGCCTCGAGCTATCCGCTGATGCGCGCGAGCGACTTCGGCGTGACGGTGCATCCGCGCGCCCACGCGCACGTCTTCCCGGCGCTCGGCGCCTACGTCGGCGGCGACATCGTCTCGGGCCTGCTCGCGTCGGGCATGACGCGCGACAAGCGCCTGCGCCTGTTCATCGACGTCGGCACGAACTGCGAGATCGCGCTCGGCAACGTCGAGCGGCTGCTCACGACCGCCGCGCCCGCCGGCCCTGCCTTCGAGGCCGCCCAGATCCGCTGCGGCATGCGCGCCGCCGACGGCGCGGTCGAAACCGTTCGCATCAAGGACGACGAGGTGGTGCTCGGCGTGATCGGCGATGCGACGGCGGTCGGCATCTGCGGCTCCGGCCTGGTCGACGCCGTGGCGGAGCTCGTCAAGTGCGGCCTGCTCGACCACTCCGGGCGCTTCCTTCCGGACGAGGCCGCCGCCGAGTCGCACCCGGTGCTGGCGGAGCGCCTCGTCGCGATCGACGGCGAGCGCATCTTCGTGCTCTCCTGGGCCGGCGAGCCCGGCGATCCCGAGGGCGCCGTCTACCTCTCGCAGCGCGACGTGCGCGAGCTGCAGTTCGCCAAGGCGTCGATCGCGACCGGCTGGGCGCTGCTCGTCGAGGAGCTCGGCGTGAAGGTCTCGGACATCCAGCAGGTGCTGCTGGCGGGGTCGTTCGGCTCCTACCTGTCGCCCGCCTCGGCCGTGCGCATCGGGCTCGTGCCCAAGCTCGCGCTGCCGCGCATCGTTGCCGCCGGCAACGTGGCGGGCGAGGGCGCGAAGATGATCCTGCTCTCGGCCCAGGAGCGCGCGGCCGCAGCCGCCCTCGTGCACGAGGTGGAGTACGTCGAGCTGTCCGACCGCCCGGACTTCAACGACCTCTTCATCGACCAGCTGGCGTTCCCCGCATGACGGTCGGCGTCGTCGCCTGCGGGGCGCTTGCGCTGCACGTGCGGGCGATCGCCGCGCGCCGGGGCCTCGACCTCGACGTGCACGCACTGCCGCCGCAGCTCCACAATCGTCCCGAGCGCATCGCCCCGGCGGTTGCCGAGAAGCTCGCGGAGCTCCGCGAGCTGCACAGTCGCGTCGCCGTGGCCTATGCCGATTGCGGCAGCTACGGCGCGCTGGACTCCCTGCTCGACGGCAGCGGCATCGAGCGCTTGGCGGGCGACACGTGCTACGACCTCTTCGGCTTCGACGAGGTGCACGAGGCGCTCGCAGAGGAGCCCGGGACGTACTTCCTGACCGACTTCCTCGCCCGCACGTTCGAGCACACCGTCTGGCGCCCGCTCGGCCTGGAGCGCTACCCCGAGCTGCGCGACGATTACTTCCACTCCTACCGCCGCTGCGTCTGGCTCGCGCAGCGCCCCACTCCTACGCTCCGCACGGCGGCCGAGCACGCTGCCGGGCTGCTCGGCCTGCCCCTCAGCGAGCGCGTCGTCGGCGAGGGCGGGCTCGAGCGCGAGCTCGTTCGCATCTGCGCGGAAGCCGCATGAAGGAGCGCGCCGAGGTCGTCGTGATCGGCGCGGGCATCGTCGGCTGCGCCGCCGCGCACTACCTCACGCTGGCCGGCGTGCGCGACGTCCTCGTGATCGACCAGGGCCCGATCGGCGACACCGGAGGCTCGTCGTTCCACGCGCCCGGCCTGTGCTTCCAGACGAACGGCTCGAAGCTCGCCTGCACGCTGGCGCAGTGGACGCGCGAGCTCTACCGCTCGCTCGACACGCCCGAGCGCCGCACCTGGTGGGAGGTCGGCTCGCTCGAGGCCGCGACGACGCCCGAGCGCCTGGCCGAGGTCAAGCGCCGCCACGCGTTCGCCACCTCGTGGGGCCTCGAGAGCCATGTGATCACGCCGGACGAGGTCGTCCGGCGCATCCCGCTGATCGATCGCGATCGCCTGTACGGGGCGCTCTACGTGCCGAGCGACGGCATCGCCAAGTCTGCGAACATCTGCCGGGCCCTGCAGGAGGGGGCGGAGGCGCGCGGCGCCACCTTCGTCGGCAACACGCGCGCGACCGGGATCGACATGGCCGGCGGCCGTGTACGGGCGGTCGAGACCGATCAAGGCGCGATCCGCACCTCCACTGCGCTGGTCAGCCTCGGCCTCTGGGCGCCGGAGTTCATGCGCGCGCTGGGCCTCCCGCTGGTCGCGATGCAGCCGATGCAGCACCTCTTCGCGTGGACCGACCCGCTGCCCGAGCTCGCCGGTACGACGGTCGAGATCGAGCATCCGATCCTGCGTCACCAGGACCGCGCGATGTACTTCCGGCAGCGCGGCGATGGCTACGGCATCGGCGCCTACGGCCACGCCCCGCTCACGATCGAGCCGGACCAGCTCGAGCGGCATCCGGACGGCCACCAGATCGCGACGGGGCCGTTCTCGGAGGAGCACTGGCCCGAATCACTCGCCTGGTCGCACGAGCTGCTGCCACCGCTCGCCAAGGTCGCCATCGCCGAGACGTTCAACGGGCACTTCTCGTTCGCGGTCGACAACAACTCGTTCGCCGGTCCTTCCTCGGAGGTCGCGGGCCTGTGGCTCGCCGACGGCATCTGGGTCACGCACGGAGGCGGCACCGCGAAGGCAGTCGTCGACCTCATGACGACCGGCCGCTGCGAGCTCGACCTCGGCCCGATGCACCCCGACCGACTGCACCCGTTCCAGCGCAGCCCGCTCTACGTCAAGGCGCGCGGCCGCACGCAGTACGACGAGGTCTACGACATCATCCACCCGGGCCAGGTGCTGGCGCATCCGCGCGGCGTGCGCACCACGCCCTGGCACGAGCGCTTCCTCGACCACGGCGCCGAGCTCACAGAGAGCGCCGGCTGGGAGCGCGGCCAGTGGTTCCGGGCCAACGACGCCCTGCCGCTGCCCGCCGTCATGCCCGAGCGCACGGCGTGGGCGCAGAGGCACTGGTCGCCGACCATCGGGCGCGAGCACCTCGCGACGCGCACGGGCGTCGGCGTCTTCGACCTGACGCCCTTCGTCAAGCTGGAGGCTGAGGGCCCGGGTGTGACCGACTGGCTGAACCGCGTGTGCGCGAGCGAGATGGATCGCCCGGTCGGGCGCGTGCTCTACACGACAGTGCTCGACCATGACGGCGGCTGCGTCTGCGACCTCACCGTCACGCGCCTGGCCGACGAGCGCTACCTGCTCGTGACCGGCGGCGGCTCGGGGCCGCGCGACGCCGCCTGGCTGCGCAGCGAGCTGCCCGAGGGCGACTCGGTGCGGCTGCGCGACGTGTCCTCCTCGCTCGGCGTGCTCGGGCTATGGGGGCCGCGCGCCGGCGAGGTGCTCGGGCGGCTGACCGGCGATCTCTCCTTCCCGTACCTGAGCGCGCGCGAGCTCTGGGTCGGCTCCGTGCCCGCCCTGGCGCTGCGCATCTCGTATGCCGGCGAGCTCGGCTGGGAGCTCTACACGCCGACCGAGCATGGGCGCTATCTCTGGGATCAGCTCTTCGAGGCCGGCGCGGACGCCGGCATCGTGGCCTGCGGCACGGGCGCGTTCAACTCGCTGCGCATGGAGAAGGGCTACCGCTTCGCAGGCGTCGACATGACGCGCGAGCACACGCCGTTCGAGGCCGGCCTCGGCTTCACGGTGCACTTCAGCAAGCCGCACTTCAACGGCCGCGAGGCCGCGCTCGCGGCCCGCGCGCGTGGCCCGCGCAAGCGGCTGCGCTGCCTCGTGCTCGACGACCCCCGCGGCACGTGCTACGGCGGTGAGCCGCTCGAGCGCGACGGCCGCGCCGTCGGCTACGTGACGAGCGCCGACTTCGGCTACACGGTGGGTCGCCAGATCCTGCTCGGATGGCTGCCGCCGGAGCTCTCGGCCGAGGGCACGCAGGTCGATGTCGACATCCTCGGCGAGCACCACGGTGCGACCGTCACCCACGAGCCCCTCTACGACCCCAAGGGCGACCGGCTCAGGGCCTGACTCCGCTTGCGCTGAGTCGGCCCGCGTGAGAAAGTCGCACGCGCGTTCTTTTCCGCCGACTGAGTCAAGCACCAGGAGGGCTCGATGAGTGAACCGGTCCACGCCGACACGCACGACCTCGCGTCGTTCGGCTACAAGCAGGAGCTGCACCGTTCGCTCGGGTCGTTCTCGAGCTTCGCTGCGGGCTTCTCGTACATCTCGATCCTGACCGGGATGTTCCAGACCGCAGCGCTCGGCTTCCTCTTCGCCGGCCGTGCGTTCATCTGGGCGTGGCCGGTCGTCTTCTTGGGGCAGATGACGGTCGCCCTGCAGTTCGCCGAGCTCTCGGCCCACTATCCGCTCGCCGGTTCCGTCTATCAGTGGTCCAAACGGCTGGCCGGCAAGTCGTGGGCCTGGAACACGGGCTGGATCTACCTCTGCGCGCAGATCGTGACGATCCCGGCCGTGGCGCTGGCGTGGCAGGTGATCCTCCCGCAGATCACGCCGAAGTTCCAGTTCATCAAGTGCACCGTCTCGACGGCCCCCGGCTCGACCTGCACCGACAAGAACTACCCGGGCGTCTTCGACTCCGCATTCGCCAAGAACGCGTTCATCCTGGCCGCCGTCATGATCCTGCTCACGACCATCGTGAACCTGCTCGGAGTGCGCGTCATCTCCCGCATCAACAACATCGGCGTGATCGCCGAGCTGGTCGGCGCCGTGGGCCTGATCCTGCTGCTGATCATCAACATCAAGCACGGGCCATCGGTGCTGTTCAAGACCGACGGCACGGGCAGCGGGCACGACTGGGGCTACTTCGGAGCGCTCCTGCTCGGAGCGATCATGCCGCTGTACGTGATGTACGGCTTCGACAGCGCCGGCTCACTGGCGGAGGAGACCGCCGATCCGCGGCGCACGGCGCCGAAGGCGCTCATCCGCGCGCTGCTCACGGCCGGCGTACTGGGCTTCCTGCTCATCGGCTTCGGCACGATGGCGGTCGACAAGGGCGCCACAAGCTTTGGCCTGACGTCGATCACGAAGGACGTGCTGGGCAACACGTGGGGCAACCTCTGGCTGGCCGACGTCGCGCTCGCGATCTTCGTCTGCTGCCTGGCCATCCAGGCCATGAGCATCCGCATCCTCTTCTCGATGGCGCGTGACGGCAACCTCCCGTTCGCCCGCCAGCTCGCGAGCGTCTCCGCCCAGCGGCGCGTGCCTGTCGTGCCGGCGCTGACGTCGGGGATCATCGCGCTGATCATCCTGGCGTTCAACATCATCAACCCCTCCGCCTTCACGATCATCATCTCGATGGGGATCATCCTCATGTACATCGCGTACCTGGGCGTCACGATCCCGCTCCTGCGCAAGCGCATGGCGGGCTGGCCCGGAAACCTCCCGGATGCCCGCGAGGGGCTGTTCGCACTCGGCACGTGGGGCGTGATCCTGAACGTGATCGCGATCGGCTACGGCGCTTCGATGATCCTCAACCTGGAGTGGCCGCGCGTCGCGCTCTACGTCGACGACACCTACAAGTGGGGGCCGATCGTCGCCACGCTCGGGCTCGTCGCGTTCGGGCTCGTCTATTACTACGCAATCCAGCAGCACAAGAGCGGGGTGCTCGAGGAGCATCGCGCCGACGCGGTTGCGGGCGACTGAGCTCGCGGGGCGGGTGGGCGATCTGCCCGCCCGCCCCGCGCTGATCGCCCATGGATGAGCCGTTCAGGGAGCTCGCCCGCCGCGACGCGAAGGCGATACGCGGCGGCATGGCGCTGGCGGGCATCGCGCTGGTCATCGCGGTGGCCGGCCTCTTCACCCCCTCGCTCGTGGGTGGAGTCGCGGCGATCGCCGCCGGGCTCGTTCAGCTCAACGTGCTCTACGCGTGGCTCGCCGGGCCGCACTTCATGGCTGAGCGGCGCCCGGTGCTCGCCCCGGCGGTGCTGGCGGGCATCCCGTTCGCCCTCGGCGCCTACGAGGTGTTCGGCGGCCTGGCAGCCGTCATCGCCTCGCTGCCCGCCGCGGCCTTCGCCACGGTCATCATCGGCATGACGCTCGCGCGCAAGCCGGCCTGAGGCATGGCGACGATCGTCTTCTTCCCGGAGGGCGCGCATGGGCCCACGAACAACTGCGCCGGGATCGGCGCGGTGCTGCGTGAGCGCGGCCATCGCGTCGTGTTCATCGTCGAGCAGTCGTTCGCCGGCACGCTCGAGGCGCGGGGCTTCGAGGAGCGCCTGATGCGGCTCGGGCCCCCGCCGGAGCAGGAGGAGGCGCCGGGGCAGTTCTGGATCGACTTCATCCGCGACACGGCGCCGGTCTTCCGCAAGCCGACGATCGAGCAGCTCGGCGAGTTCATCGCGCCCACGTTCCAGGCGCTCTGCGACGGCTCGCGCTTCGTCCACGACCGCCTCGGCGAGATCATCGACGAGCTCGCACCCGACGCGATCGTCGAGGACAACGTCGTCTCGTTCCCCGCACTTGCGGCCAGCGGGCGCCGCTGGGTGCGCATCGTCTCCTGCAACCCGCTGGAGCTGCCGGACCCCGAGCTCGCGCCGGTGTTCTCGGGCTATCCCGAGGCGGATCGCTCGGGCTGGGGCGCCTACCTCGAGGAGCAGCGGCGGACGCATGCCGACCTGCACGCCTCCTTCGACGAATTCCGCCGCGAGGCCGGCGCACCGCCGCTCCCGGCCCTCGAGTTCATGGACAGCTCGCCCTACCTGAACATCTACGGCTATCCCGACGAGGTCGACTACCGGCGCTCGCGCCCGCTCGGCCCGACCTGGCACAACGTGCAGACGAGCGTGCGCACCAGTGAGCCCTGGGTGCTGCCCGAGCAGCTGCGCGAGCGGCCCGGGGCGCTGCTCTACCTGTCGCTCGGCTCGCTCGGCTCCGCCGACGTCGGGCTCATGCAGCGGCTCGTCGACATCCTCGGCGAGACCGATCATCGCGTGATCGTCAGCAAGGGCCCGCTGGCCGAGCAGATCCGGCTGCACGACAACATGTGCGGCGAGGGCTACCTGCCGCAGCCCGCGATCCTGCCGCAGGTCGACCTCGTGATCACCCACGGGGGCAACAACACGACCTGCGAGGCGCTGCACCACGGCAAGCCGATGGTCGTCCTGCCGATCTTCTGGGATCAGTACGACAACGCCCAGCGCATCCACGAGAGCGGCCTCGGCGTCCGCCTCTCGACCTACGGCTGCTCGGCAGAGGAGCTGAGGGGAGCGGTCGACGGGCTGCTCGCCGACACGGCGCTGCGCGCGCGGCTCGCTGTCATGGCGCAGCGGCTCCAGAGCGGGTCGGGCACGGCCGCGGCCGCCGCCCTGATCGAGCGGCTTGCGACTGCCTGAGGGCACCCTCGAGCCGCTCTAGTCCTCCGGCAGCCAGACGAGGCAGGGCGTGTCGCGCCGCACGCGGCGCGACCAGGCGCGGTAGCGCCAGCGACCCGTGGCGGCCCGCGAGGGGCCGAACACGAGCAGGCCGACGCCCCGCTCGGAGCAGAGCGAGGTGGCCGCGGTCAGAGGCCGTGGGCTGTGGAAGATCAGCTCGTCCACCTGGATTCCGAGCGAGCGGGCCTCGCCGGCCGCCGCGCGCAGCGAGGCGTCGGCGTCGGGGCGCCCGCGCATGCGCAGGACTGCCGCCGCGGAGTTGGGCCCGACGGGCACGGCATCGCAGAGCACGAGCGGGCAGCCGGCGCCGAGCGCGGCTTCGAGCGCGAAGCGCTGGGCGCGCGCGTCGAGCGGAACGTCGAGCGTCAGCAGCATGATCGGCCGCCCTGTCGTGGCGGTCGTCGGACCCGTTGCCGGGACGTGGGTGTCGGGCGCGCTCACTACAACGACTCGCGCCCGTCATAGACGGGCTTTGGCTGTGCCCCGACGACGATGAAGCGCAGGCCCTCGGGCCCGCCGCCGACCTGTCGCTTCGCGTCCGCATCGACGCGCAGGTAGTCGCCCGCCGCGATCGCGAGCTCCTCGCCGTCGATCGTGAACGTTCCCGAGCCGGCGAGCACGACGTACACCTCCTCGTGCCCCGTCTCGGCCTCGTCGTGCTCGCGACCGGAACCGCCGGGCGGCACCCGCACCTCGTTGATCCCGAAGGCGGTCGTGCCGAGCGCGCGGCGCATTTTGAAGAACACGCCGTTGATCGACTCGATCTCGGGGTCGCCGTCGCGCAGGAGCGTGTAGGCCACTTGAGGACGATAGCGACGCTGCGCGGTCAGGGCAACTCGAGGCGGGCCAGCCGCCGACCGCACCACAAGGTCGCTGCGGCCGCCACGGCGGCGAGCACTGCGATGGCGGCCCATGCGCCGATCGCCGGCACGTTGGCGTCGGTTGCCGAGGGCAGGCCGCCGGCCACGACGGCGCGCGCATAGGCGCCCACGGAGAGCCAGCGGGCGCTCGGCGCGAACGTCGCGATCGAGCCCTCCCAGAAGAGCACGTAGACCAGACCGATCACCACCGGACGCTTGACCCGCAGCGAGAGCGCACCGAAGACGCCGGCGTAGGCGCACGCGGCGGCGACGACCGACGCCACGGCCCAGAGCGCGGCCGACGCACTGAAGCCGCCTCCCTGACCGAGCGCGATCACGATCGTGAGACCCGGAAGGCAGAGGACGATCGTCGCAGCCGCGGCGGCGGCGATCGCCGGCAGGACGATCGCGAGCCGCGGCAGCGGCGTCGAGGCGAGATACAGGATCGTGGCGTCGTCGCGCTCCTCGCCGAGCACGCTGGAGCCGATCACGAGCGCCATGAACGGCAGGATGGTCGGCAGGAACAGCTGCTCCATGAGCGACGCGAACTCCTCCGCATCGGCCGTGCCGCGGGCGGCTTGGATCGCGGCGATGAGCGCCGCGAACATCGGCGCCAGGGCGAGCAGCAGGGAGCGCCTCCGCAACAGCAGCCGGCGCAGCGCGAGCCGGGTCAGCGCGCGGTTCACTCAGCGGCCCCGTCCGCGCGCGTGCTCGGTCAGGTACGTGTAGACGCTCTCGAGATCGTCGCCGAGCGGCTCGACGCGGTCGACGCTGGCGCCGAGCTCGCGCGCCAGCGGCATCAGCCGGCGGCCGAGCAGATCCATGTCGGCCGTCTCGACGACGAGCATGCCGTCGTCGATGCGAACGCCGCTCGCGAGGCCCTCTCCGACCAGCTCGCGCGCGAGCGTCTGCGCCTCCGGTCCGGCGGCGATGCGCAGCGTGCGGGGCCGGTCGCGGATCAGGTCGCGGATCGCTCCCGTCTCGCCCTCGGCGACCAGCCGGCCGTTCACGAGCACCACTACCCGGTGCGCCATGCGCTCGACCTCGTGCAGCACGTGTGAGGACACGAGCACGGTGCGGCCCTCGTTGCCCAATCGGCGGATCAGCTCCACGACATGGCGCCGCTGGACGGGATCGAGACCGTTGAGGGGCTCGTCGAGCAGCAGCAGCTCGGGCGAGTGCACGAGCGCCTGGGCCAGCTTGACGCGTTGTCGCATGCCCTTCGAGAAGCCGCCGACGCGGCGCTCGGCGGCATCCTCGAGCCCGACGCTCGCGATCGCCTCGCGCGACGCGCGCCGGGGATCCGGCACGTCGCGCAGCCCCGCCATCAGCTCGACCAGCTCACGGGCAGTCAGGAACGGCCAGAGTCCGTCGCGATCGTGCACGATGCCGATCCGGCGGTAGACGCCGGGATCGCGCCGCGGATCGAGCCCCAGCACGCGCACCGCCCCCGTGCTCGGATCGGCGAAGCCCGCGCACAGCGCGAGCGCGGTGGACTTGCCCGCGCCGTTGTGGCCGAGCAGGCCGGTCACTCCGGGCGTCAGCTCGAACGAGACCTCCGCCAGGGCGACGGTGTCGCCGTACCACTTGGAGACGCCCTGGAAGCTGAGCGTCACGCGTCCGCCTTGCGATAGCGCGACCACAGACAGCCGGCCGAGATCGTCATGACCACGGCTGCTGCTGCCCACCACCACCAGCCCGCCAGGGCGAAGTCAGAATTCTGGTCGCCTCCGTAGAGCGAGCGGGCCGCGGCGATCGGGATGCGTCCGATCATGATCAGCTGCACGTGGCGGTCGAGCCCGGCGTCGCCGACGAGGGAGCCGCCCACGAACGTCGGGATGAGCATCAGCGCGGCGTAGCCGCCGAGCGCGAATGCGCGCCTGCTCGTGAAGGACGCAACGGCCAGACCGACGACGCTCACGTACGACGCGAGCAGCAGGCCCGAGGCGATGATGCGCAACGGGTCGTGCCAGTGGTCGTGCAGGTAGCCGGCTGCGGAGTCGGCGAAGAACGTGTTGCCGACGAACAGCGCAAGCACGGGCAGGAGCGTCAGGCAGAGCAGCGGCACGAGCGCGGCGAGGAACTTCCCCGCGACGTACGTGAGGCGCCCGACCGCTGTGGACAGGTAGAGCGAGAGCACGTTGTCGCGCCGGTCGGGGCAGAGCAGCTCGGGGCAGAGGATGGCAGCGAAGAGCGTCACGTCGAGCCCGATCTCCGTCAGGTATTGCCGGTAGGGAATCAGCTCGGGGAAGCGGTTCGCGAAGCGCTGCCCCACGATGGCGCGAATGGCGAGCACCGCGAAGGCCGGCAGCGCCGCGATCAGCGTCAGGGCGATCGGCAGGAACTTCGCGCGCCAGCTCTTGCGTGCGCCGAGCGCCCCGAACGCACTCCAGCGCGCGAGCGAGACGACGGCGAGCCAGGGTGCGCGGCGCACGCCGTCGTAGCGCGCGTAGCGGGTGTCCTCGAGCCTCGCGCTCACGCGATCGCACCGATCACGGCGTCTTCGAGGGTGCGGTCGCCGGGCAGCAGTGCGCGCAGGCTGACACCGGCCTCGGCGCAGGCGTCGCGCACGGCATCGGGCAGCACCGCCGGGTCGCCGTGCACCGCCAGCCAGCCCTCCTCGCCGTCCTCGACGTGCACGCCGCGCGTGCTCAGGGCGACGCGCAGCGCCGCGATGTCGCCCACGGCGCTCAGCCGCGCGCTGCCGGCCTCGCGGCCGCGCAGGTCGCTGATGCGGCCCTGCGCCGCGATGCGGCCGTCGCGCAGCACGACCACCGCATCGCAGGTGCGCTCGACGTCCTCGAGCACGTGCGACGAGAACAGCACGCGGATGCCCAGATCGCGAGAGAGCCTGCGCACGAGCTCGAGCATCTCGTCGCGGCCCTGCGGATCCAGGCCGTTGGTGGGCTCGTCGAGCACGACCAGCTCGGGAGAGTGCACGAGCGCCTGCGCGAGCTTGACCCGTTGCCGCATGCCGGTCGAGAACGTGCCGATCAGACGCAGGCGCTCCTCCTCGAGCCCGACCTGGAAGAGCACCTCGCTCGTCCGCAGGACGGCGATCCGGCGCGGCAGGCCGCGGAGCTCGCCGAGGTGCACGACGAGGTCGCGCGCCGTCATCCAGCTCGGCAGGCATTCGTGCTCCGGCATGTAGCCGATGCGGCGGCGGAGCTCGAGGCCGCGCGCGACGGCGTCGATGCCGAGCAGGCGCGCGCTGCCGGCGTCCGGCTCGACGAGCCCGAGCAGTGCGCGCATGAGCGTAGACTTGCCGGCGCCGTTGGCGCCCAGGAGCCCGATGGCGTCCTCGCCGATCTCGAGGCTCACGTCGTCGAGCGCGACGATCTCGCCGTAGCGCTTGGTCAGGCCCGTGGTGGCGATCGTCGTTCGCTCGGCGGTCGCGACCACCCGAGAACCTTAGAGCGTCTCCCGGAAATGGGCGCGGCGTCCGGAGCCGCCGCTCATCCTGCAGTCCGGAACGGTCAGCCCTCGAGCAGGTCGAGCAGCGTGGGGCCCTCCTGCCCGGGAGCAGCCGTCGCAACGGCGAGCCGGCGCAGCGGGCGCTGCACGAGGACACCGCCGGGGCCGGCGAGCTCCACGACGCGCGCGCCGCACGACCGCTCCAGGCGGTCGGCGAGAGCCGCATGGCAGGTGGAGACGATGACCTGGCGTCCCTGCACGGCACCGAGCACGCGCACGAGAGCATCGAGCCGGCTCGAGTCCCAGTGGGCGAAGAGCTCGTCGAGAAAGAGCGGCAGCCGGGCATCTGCGTCGATGGCGTCGACGAGCGCGAGCCGCACCGCGACGTAGATCTGCTCCAGCGTGCCGCGCGAGAGGGGTGGGCCGACACGCACCGGCATCGGCTCGTCCGCACGCGCGACCTCGAGCACCGGCTCGCCCCCCGGAGTCTCGACGATCGCGATGGCGGTGTAGCGGCCGTGCGTGATCGCCTCCAGGTAGCGACTCGCCGCCTGCAGCCAGGCCGGGGCGTAGCGCTCGCGCACCTCGCGCTCGGCGCGGCGCACGACGGCAGCCGCCAGCGTGAGCCGGTCGCGCTCACGCCGCACGCGGGCGAGCTCATCCTCGACGGCAGCCAGCTCACCCTCGACGTCACCGACCGTGCGGGCGGCGCCGAGCCGCTCGAGCTCGGCACCCAGCTCCTGCTCACGCAGCATGAGCTGCTCGGCACGCGAGCGCGCCTCGCGCAGCTCGGCGACGAGCGCGGCGTGGTCGTCGTCCGAGAGCAGCAGCTGCTCGCCGCGCTGCTCGCGCTCGCGCGCCGTGACGAGCAGCGCGTCGAGCTCGGGCACCCCCTCGACGAGGCTGCGCTCGCGCTGATCGGCGGCGATCCGGCGCGCCGCTGCGGCGTGCAGGCGCTCCAGCGCGTCGGCCTCATCGCCTGACGGCGAGGCGCTCTGCACGAGCCGCACCAGCTCCTCGAGCCGCTCGCCGACGCTCGTGCGCCGCTCTGCCGCCGCCGCCGCGCGCGGAAGCAGCTCGCTCGCGCGCTCGCTCGCCGCAGTCGCCTGCGCGTCGTGCCGCTGGGCGGCGTCGAGCTCCTCCGAGAGGCGCTCGGTGTCGTCGCTCCCGAGCACCGCCGCGAGCGCCGCGCCGCGTTCCGTGGCGCGCAGCTCGGCCTCGACCAGCTGGGTCAGGCGCCCTGCCGCGAGTGTGCGCTCGCGCGTCAGCGCCCGCAGCTGCTCGATGTCGCTCACGAGCGAGTGGTCGGGCTGGGCGATCCTTGACTCGGCGATCCGCAGCTCGCCGAGTGCGGCGACGAGATCGCTGCCGCCGGCAGAGCGCTCGGCCAGCGCTGCGCGCATGGTGCGCGTGCCCTTGCGCGCCCGCAGGAGAGCGAGAGCAGTCAACGCCGCGAGCAGGGCCGCGACGGCCAGCGGCATCGTCGGCCCCAGTCCGGCGCCTGCCAGGGCGGCGAGGGCGCAGGCAAGCGCGACGGCAGCGGCGACGGCGGGTGCGGGCACGTGGGCGACGCGCGCGCTGGCCGCCGGCATCGCCCGCTCGCAACGGGTTGCCGCTGCCTGCAGGTCGGCGATCTGGACGCTCTCGAGCGCCGCTTCATCCGCGGGCCTGAGCGGATGGCCGAGCACGCGTGCGGCGAGCTCGGTCGTTCGCTCCGACCGACTCCGCTCACGGTCGCGCTCGACGGCCAGCTGCCCCCGCTCGCCGTCGTCGCGGGCTCGGGCGAGGGCCGCCTCGCGGATCGTCTGGGCGTGCTCCAGCAGCACGAGCTCGCGCTCGCTGAGGCGCGAGCCGAGCTGCGCCGCCTCGAGCTCGGCGCGCACGTCGTCGAGCTCGCGCTCGCGCTCCGCAAGCTCGCTCCGCAGCGTCTCGATGCGCTCTCCCGGCTGCGAGCCGACACGCGCCGCCAGAGCCCCGGGGACGAGCTCCTCGGCCTCAGCCCGCAGCCGCTCGAGCTCCTGCCACGCCCGCAATGCCGGAGCGTGGCGATCGTGCAGGTCGCGCCGGCCGTCGAGCCGGGCCTCCTCGTGCCGGGCCTGCGCGAGCTCCGCGCGCACGCGCGTCAGCTCCCTCGCCGCCTCGTCGTGAGCCTGCGCCCCGGCGAGCGCCTCGCGCCGTGCCTCGCGCAGGCCGGCGAGCTCGGCCGACAGCTCCGCCGAGCGCGGCTTGCCGCGGCGATCGCTCCGCCAGAGCGCGTCCGCGGAGGCCGACAGGTCGCCCGCCGCGACGGCCGCGGGGCGCAGGAATGCCGGGGAGGCGCCGCCGAGCAGGCGCTGCTCGATCTCCCGCCAGGTCGAGGCATCGAGCCCTCGCAGCTCGTCGGCATCGATGGCGTGCAGCGCGAGATAGGTGCCGCGATCGAGCCAGGCGACCTCTGCGAGCGGGCGGTTGGCGAGCTCCTCCTGCGCATCGCCGCGCCAGGCGCGCGCCGTGGGGCGGGCGCGCAGATGGCGCTCGACGCGCACGCGGCCGCCGTCGGGCAGCTCGAGCTCGAGTTCGCCGTTGGCGTGGCCGTCGGCCGGAGTGGCCGAGTTCTCCTCGCGCGCGGCGGGAGAGAAGCCGTAGAGCATCGAGGCGACGAACGAGCGCAGGCTCGACTTCCCCGCCTCGTTGGGGCCGTAGACGACAAGCAGATTGCTGTCTGCAAGCGCCTCCAGCTCCAGCTCGGCGAGCGGCCCATAGGCGCCGACGCGAATGCGGTCGATCCTCACGCCGTGGCCTCCGCCAGCAGCGCTTCGGCGATCGTCTCGTCGAGCTCGCCGAGCAGACCCGCGAGATACGCACGGCGCAGCTCGGGATCGGCCGAGTCCTCGCCCGCGAGCACGTGGGGAGCGAGCTCGTCCAGCAACGCCTCGTCGGCTGCGGCGCGCGCCGCCAGCTCGAGCGCCGCGCCCAGCAGGTGCGGTTGACCCCGGTGCCGGTCGAGCTCGAGCGGCGGGCGCAGATGCTCGCAGCGCAGCTCGGCGCTGAGCGCGCCGAGCGCCAGCGCCAGCTCCTCGGCCGAGCCGCGGCGCTCCTCGGGGTCTCGCAGAGCGAGGGCGAGCGGCGATCGCCCCCGCAGGTCGAGCCGCACGACAAGCTCCTCCCCCGGTGCGCCCGGCCGGGTCGCCTCCAGCGCGACCATGGCCTCGCCGGCGAGGCCGGCGAGGCCGGGGGCCGTGACGTCGTCGAGGCGCAGCCGCTCGAAGCGCACGGGCGCGAGCGGGACGAACTCGACCTCGGCCCGGCCGGCGGCGTCGATCTCGACGACCAGCGCGCCCTTCGCGCCCGGCTCGCCGACGTCGTGCGGCGAGAGGCAGCCCGGGTACCAGGCGGGCGGCTGTGTGCGCACCTGCTGTCGCTCGTGCACATGGCCCAGCGCCCAGTAGGCGTAGCCGCGATCGAGATCCTCAGGAGCACAGGGCGCGTAGCGGTCGCGTGCGCCCGAGGCCCCGTCGACCTGCGCGTGGAGCACGGCGACCGAGGCCGGCCCAGGGGCGATCGGCATGAGCGCCGCCAGATTGACCGCCTCGGCGGCGCCGGCATGGCCGATGGCGACCACATGCCCGAGCACCTCGCCGTCACTGCCGGAGAGCTCGACGGTGACCGGCTCGTGCGTCATCGCGAGCGTGCAGCCCGCGTCTGCCAGCGGGGCCAGCGCGCGGCCCGGATCGTGGTTGCCGCCGGCCAGCACGACGGCGATGCCTGCTTCACGCACGCGCGCGAGCTGCGCGAGCGCGTGGTGCAGGGCCGCCGGCCCGACCTCGCTGCGCTCGAAGAGGTCGCCGGCGACGACGAGCGCGTGCGCAGCGCGCTCGATCGCGAGCTCGCAGACCCGCGCGAAGGCCACACGCTCGGCCGCGCGCACCCTCGCCCGCACACCGGCGTCGAGGCTCGCGCAGGGGGCGTCGAGATGGCAATCGGCGGTGTGGACGATCCGCAGCATGGGTGTCGCAGCCTAGCCCTGCGGTCGGTCGTCGCCGGTCTCCGCGAGACGCGTCGGCGAGCCGGGGCGCGCGTCGACCGGAGGTGGCGGTGCGAGGAGGGCTAGGTGCGCACGAGCGGCTTGTAGCGCAGGCGGTGGGGGTTCGCCGCCTCCTCGCCGAGCGTCTCGCGGCGCCAGCGCTCGTACTCGTCGAACGAGCCCTCGAACCAGCGCACGTGCGAATCGCCCTCGAACACGAGCAGGTGCGTGGCCACGCGGTCGAGGAACCAGCGGTCATGGCTGATCACGACGGCGCACCCGGCAAAGCGCTCGAGGGCGTCCTCCAGCGCGCGCAGGGTGTCCACGTCCAGGTCGTTGGTGGGCTCGTCGAGCAGCAGCAGGTTGGCGCCCGTGCGCAGCAGCTTGGCGAGGTGCAGCCGGTTGCGTTCGCCGCCCGAGAGGTCGCGCACCTTCTTCTGCTGGTCGCCGCCGCGGAAGTTGAAGCTGGAGACGTACGCGCGCGAGGACAGCTCGCGTGGGCCGACGCGCATGCGGTCGACGCCGCCGGTGATCTCCTCCCAGACCGACTTGTCGCCGTCCAGAGCGGCGCGCGACTGGTCGACGTAGGCCAGTTCGACGGTCTCGCCGAGACGGAGCGCACCGCTGTCGGGCTGCTCCTGGCCGGCGATCATGCGGAAGAGCGTCGTCTTGCCCGCGCCGTTCGGACCGACGACGCCCACGATGCCGCCCGGCGGCAGCGAGAAGTCGAGATCCTCGATCAGCAGGCGGTCGCCGAAGCCCTTGCTGAGCCCGGAGGCCTCGACGACCACGTCGCCCAGACGGTTGCCGGCCGGGATGTGGATCTCGAGCTTGTCGATCTGGACGTTCGACTCCTCGGCGAGCAGCGACTCGTAGCGCTGCAGGCGGGCCTTGCCCTTGGCCTGGCGCGCCTTCTGCGACATGCCGGCCCACTCCATCTCGCGCGCGAGCGCGCGGCGGCGGGCGGACTCGCCCTTCTCCTCCAGGGCGAGGCGCGCCTGCTTCTGCTCCAGCCAGCCGGAGTAGTTGCCCTGGTAGGGAATGCCCTTGCCGCGGTCGAGCTCGAGGATCCAGCCGGCCACGTTGTCGAGGAAGTAGCGGTCGTGGGTGACGGCCACGACGGTGCCGCGATAGTCGGCCAGGAAGCGCTCCAGCCAGGCCACCGACTCGGCGTCGAGATGATTCGTCGGCTCGTCGAGCAGCAGCAGGTCGGGTGCCTGCAGCAGCAGCCGGCAGAGCGCCACGCGACGGCGCTCGCCGCCGGAGAGCGTCTCGACCCGGGCCTCGCCCGGCGGCACGCGGAGCGCGTCCATGGCCGTGGCCAGGGTGCGCTCGAGGTTCCAGCCGTCGATCGCGTCGATGCGCTCCTGGACCTCGCCCAGCTCGGCCAGCGTGCTCTCCATCTCGTCGGCGTCGAGCGGCTCGCCCAGCCGTGCGGAGATGACGTTGAAGCGGTCGAGCAGGTCGCGCGTGTCCCGCATCCCGTCCTCGACGTTCTCGTAGACCGTGCGGGTCTCGTCCAGCTCGGGCTCCTGCTCGAGCATGCCGACCGTCGCTCCCGGTGCCAGCAGGACGTCGCCGCCGACGTGGGTGTCGATGCCGGCCATGATGCGCAGCAGGGAGCTCTTGCCCGAGCCGTTTGCGCCGAGCACGCCGATCTTGGCGCCGTGCAGGAACGCGAGCGTGACGCCGTCGAGAACGGTGCGATCCGGCGGGTAGCGCTTCACCAGCCGTCGCAGCGTGAGGATGATCTGCTCGCTCACCGGCGCTCAGGGTAGCTGGTGGGTGGCCGCCGACCGCGCTGGTCGCCTGCCGGCCCGCGGCGACGCCGTCAGGAGAACCGCTACGAAAACACTTCTCCCGGGTGATACCGGATCTGCGGTGAATGGCCGATGAGGAGTGCATGGTCGTTCACACCCGCCTCCTCGGACTGCTCTGCACCTGCGTTCTCGCCCTCGTCCTGCCCGGCCTGGCGAGCGCCGCCGAGATCGTGGATCGCAGCGTCGCCTCCCCGGAGCTGAGCATCAACAACCGCAACGTCGCACTCGTCACGTACTCCGTGCGCGGCGTCAAGCGCCACGTCCTCTACTGGGGCGCCGTCAACTGGGCCGATGCGTTCAAGCGCGACTACTCGGGCGGCTGGAAGAGCAAGGTGGCCGACTATCAGCGCTTCAGCAACGTCTGCAAGCCCTACACCGGCCCCGAGCTTGCCTTCGTCGTCGCCGCCTGTGATGCGCCCGACGGCTCGCACTGGGCGCTGCAGCAGTGGTCGCGCCTGTGGAGGAACTACGGTGGCGACAAGGCGCCCGCCGAGCTCTACATCTCGCACTGGCGCGGCGACACCGCCGACCTGAGCATCAACACCGATTACAGCTACCACGGCAAGCACCAGCACCTGTGGGGCGACCTGACCTTCCATCACAAGCCCGTCTACGGCCTCAAGCACACACTGCAGGGTGTGCCGACCGACAAGCAGGGCCGCAACATCTACGTCGACTTCCTCAAGGGGCCGACCTGGCGCCGCGTCAACAGCTTCCTCACGCACCCGCCGACGGCCGGCTTCTGTTACACGTTCGCCAACCACCCGGGCAGCTCGCCCGCCTGGGACGGGCAGGGCACGGGCGACGCCTACCGCGCCACGGCCATCGGCCCGGGCGTCTCGCCGATCGTGCAGACGCACTTCGCGCCGCCGCTCCCGTACGACAGCTCGACCGACGAAGCCGCGAACGCCGAGCAGCAGCAGTTGCTCGGCCACGACCCGCGCTGCCGCATCGACTAGTCGAGGCGCATACACCGGGGTCAACCGGGTCAGCGGCATGCGCTACGCGCCCGCTGACCCCGGTGTATGCACCGCGGCCGTCAGGCTCCGGCGCGCTCGCGCCGGAGCTCCATCGTCGTGCAGTGAATGCCTCCGCCGCCGCGCTGGATCTCTCCGTAGGCGATCTCGACGACCTCCACTCCGCGCCGCCCGAGACGCTCGATCGTGCGCGGGTGCCCCTCGCTGAGCAGGAGACGGCCGGGCCGGACGGCGAGGCCGTTGATGGCCCAGTCCTCCCCCTGCGGCAGCTCGATCTGCTCGATCCCGAGCTCGCGCAGCCGCTCGAGGAACCAGTACGGCAGGCGGCGCACGTCGCACAGCGCCTTGTCGCGGTCGACCATCGAGAGATGGCCGTCGAGGTGGATCGACCACCCCGAGAGCGGCACGATGATCAGCTCGATGCCGAGCGGCGCCAGCACCTCGGCGAGCTGCCGACCGCCCTCGGGATTGCAGCGGATGGAGGCGCCGAACGCGTACACGCGGGGCGTGATCTTGGTCACGGTGCCCCCCTCGAGCATGCCGGTGCCGGCGATCGTGCGCAGGACGGGCATGCCCAGCGCGGCGACGGCCTGGGTCGCGTAGCGCTCCTCCCCGCGGCGCATGAGCGGGCCCATGCGCCCGATCACCGCGCCGCCGCGCACGACGCACATGGGGTCGCGCACGTAGACCGCGTTCATCAGCCGCGGCGGCATCGGGCCTCCGTCGACCACCTCGACTCCCTCGGCGCGCAGCGCCGCCACCAGGCCGTCGTGATCGGCCTGCATGCGTGCGATGTCCGGCAGCTCCGCCGATTCCCAGAACCACTTGCGGTCCGGATCGACGAGCGAGCGCGCCTCCTCGTCCCAGCAGCCCGCGCGCACGCCCTTCCACTCGTCGCCCGGACGGCGCACGAGCACCGTCCGCAGCGGGCTCACGTCGTCGTCGCAGCCCCAATCGGCGTCCCAGTCGCGCTGCAGCGACGCGGCGTCGTGGAAGGGCGGCTCGGGGCTGGCCGGGAAGAGGCTCTGAACCTGGTGGTCGGGCGAGCGCTCGTCGCTCACGGAGATCAGGTGCCCGCCCGGCCGCCCGCGCCGCCACCGCGCAGCATCTGGCTCTGCGCCTCGACACTCAGCAGCGCTGCGGTTGTCGGGATGGCGTCGGGGCTGAGCGCCGGGGGCTCGCGGTTGCCGCGGCGGCGCCGCAGCTCGGCGGCCAAGGCGAATCCGAGCGCGAACAGGATCGGGAGGCCGATCATCCACTTCTGCAGGCTCTCGATCGTCTGGTGCGCGCTGTCCTCCCACTCCCCGCGGTTGAGCAGGTTGTTCGACCACGCGTCGCGGATGAGGTCCTCGCCCCGCGGATAGCGGGCGATGTGGTGCTTCTGCCAGGTGTCGAGCTTGTGCGGCAGCACTGCCGAGATCACGAGCATGGCGGCACACACCAGGTAGGTGCCGTAGCGGATGAAGACCGCCGCGATCCCGATCCCGATCAAGAGCGCCGAGGGCACGAGCGCGGCGAGCCAGATCTTCGCCTCGAGTGAGGCGGTCGTCGAATGGAAGTGCTCGACGAGCTTCCCGTTGTGCGTCCAGCTGACGATGTGCGGGCGGTCCATCGCCATCGAGGCGAGCATCAGCGAGAGGAAGTAGAGCGGCGCGGCGAGGATGCAGGACACCGTGAGCGGCGTGCGCTTCCGGGCCGCGAGGCGCTTGAGGAAGGCGCTCACAGCCGCCCGGCCGCGAGGATGCTGCTCAGGAACGCGCGCGTGCGAGGCTCCTTGCGGATCGCCGAAGAGCTGGCTCGGCGGGCCCTCCTCCAGGATCACGCCGGCGTCGAGGAAGCAGATCTTGCTCGCGACCTCGCGCGCGAAGTTCATCTCGTGCGTCGCGATGATCATCGTCATGCCGACCTCGCTCAGGCCGCGGACCAGCTGCAGCACCTCGTTGACGAGTTGGGGATCGAGCGCGCTCGTGATCTCGTCCAGCAGCATCAGCTTCGGATCCATGGCAAGTGCGCGCACGATGGCGACGCGCTGCTGCTGACCCGCCCGAGAGCCGATCGGGGAACTCCTCCGCCTTCTCGCGCAGCCCGATGCGATCGAGCAGCTCGTACGCGCGCTCCTCGGCCTGCTTCTTGGAGCGGCCGAGCGTCTTGCGCGGCGAGAGCGTGACGTTCTGCAGCACCGTCATGTGCGGGAACAGGTTGAAGGCCTGGAAGACGATGCCGATCTGCTGGCGCAGCTGGTTGACGTCCAGCTTGTCCTTCGTGAGGTTCTGGCCGTCGACCGTGATCGAGCCGGAGTCGACCTTCTCGAGCAGGTTGATGCAGCGCAGGAGCGTCGACTTGCCCGAGCCGGAGGCGCCGATCAGGCAGACGACGTCGTGAGCAGCGACCTCGAGGCTGACGTTGGAGAGCACCTGGTTCTCGCCGAAGGACTTGGAGACGTTCTCGACCTTGACGAAGAGCTCGGCACTCATGCCGCCGCGCGCTCTCGCAGTTCGCGCTGGCGGATCAGGCTGTCGGTGAAGCGGGCGAGCGGGATCGTCAGGATCACGAAGAGCACGGCGGCGACCGTATAGCCGGTGAAGTTCGTGTAGGCCGTCGAGTAGTTCTGGGCGGCCAGCACGGCTTCGCCGATGCCGATGATGTAGACGATCGCCGTATCCTTCTGCAGGCCGATGAAGTCGTTCAGCAACGGCGGGATGACGCGGCGGATGGCCTGCGGCAGCACCACGTAGCGCATGGTTTGCGCGTAGCTCAGCCCGAGCGAGCGCGCGGCCATCCGCTGGCTCGGATGGATCGACTCGATGCCGGCGCGATAGACCTCGGCGACATACGCCGAGTAGATGATCGTGATCGATGCGATTCCGTAGGTGGCGGCGCTCTGGCCCGAGATCCAGCCCGCGTCCGCCGCGGGAACGCCGACGCCGACGATCAGCGCGACGATGATCAGCGGCGTGCCGCGGAAGAAGTCGACGTAGAAGATCGCCAGGGCGCGCAGCGGGATCGCTGCGCGCCCTGGAAGACCTCGTATCACCGCGATCCCCAGCGCGAAGATCAGCACCAGGATCTCGGCGATGATCATCATGTGGATGTTCGTCTGGAAGCCGATCCAGACGTCCGGAAGCACGTCTCGGAAGTCGTGCGGGGAGAAGAACAGTTCGAGGACACGCTGCATGTGTCGCGCGAATCTACTTGAACACCGGCAGCGAAGCTACTGCTACTTGAAGATCGGCAGTTCCGCGAAGTTGGCGGCGAGCCACTTCTTCTGCAGCTTGCCGACGGTCCCGTCCTTGATCAGGCCCTTGAGCACGGGATTCACGACCGCCCGCAGCTTGCTCCCCTTCTGGAAGACGATGCCGTACTGCTCGTGGGTGATGATCCGGCCGATGATGGCTCCGTAGCGCGTCGGATGGGCTGCCTTCTCGGCCCCGAGGATCGGGATGTCGTAGATGGCGGCGTCGCACTGCTTCGACTGGCACCTGCTGGTACATGATGGAGGTCGTGCTCGGATAGAGCGCCTTGGACGGCTTGATGTGCGCCTTGATGTACGCGGCGCCGGTCGTGCCCGCCTGCGCGCACAGCGTGAGCTTCTTGAGATCGGCGATGGACTTCGGCGTCGAGCTCAGGCCCTTGCGCACCATCGCGCCCTGATCCGCGTTGATGTACGGAATCGAGTAGTCGACGTTCTTCGAGCGCTCGGGCGTGATCGTCTCCTCGCCGAAGTACAGGTCGTACGGCTTCGGGCCGGGCGCGTAGGACTTCGGGAAGGAAGCCTGGTAGTACCAGACGACGTTCTTGAGGCCGAGCTTCTGCGCGATGTCCTTGGCGAGGTCGACTTCCATGCCCTTCGGGTTGACGACCGAAGTCCCCTTCAGCGTGCCGACCTGGAAGCCCGGCGCGGGCGGCGTCAGGCCGACGGTCAGCGTGCCGGCCTTGAGCGTCGGCGGAGCGGCCGTGCGCTTGGCCCCGGCCGTCGTCGCAGCCATCAGGCTGACGGCGAGCAAGCTCGCTGTCAGCGCAAGAACGATCTTCTTCACGATGGTACCCCCGGGTGGTTGACGGGCAGAATCTAACGTGCGAAGCAGGTTCTGGCGAGCTTGTGCCCTGCAAGTGTTCGACGCCGCGCCGCCCCTTCCGGTTAGGCCCCGCGGATACGGACGTTGCCCGAGGAGCTGACACAATCGCTGCGATGTCCAGTGTCCGCTCCTCCATCGCCGAGCTCGATCGCCTGCGGCTCTGGCATCCGTTCACTCAGCAGGCCGACTGGGCGCGCGACGATCCACTCGTGATCGCCGCGGGCGAGGGCTCCTGGGTGATCGACGAGAGCGGCAGGCGCTATCTCGACGGCAATGCGTCGCTCTGGGTCAACGTGCACGGCCACCGCAGGCCGGAGATCGACGAGGCCGTGCGCGAGCAGCTCGACCGCATCGCCCACACCACGTTCCTGGGCCTCACGAACCCGCCCGCCGTGGCCTTCGCCGACGCGCTGCTGGGGACGACGCCCGCGGGGCTCACGCGCGCCTTCCTCTCCGAGAGCGGCTCGAGCGCCTGCGAGGTCGCCATCAAGCTCGCGCTGCGCCACGCGCAACTGCGCGGCGACTCCCGGCGGACGCGCATCGTCGGCCTGCGCAACGGTTACCACGGCGACACGCTCGGCGCTGTCGCCGCAGGCGGTATCGACGCCTTCCATGCGGCCTTCGCGCCGCTGCTCGGCCCGGCTCTGCATGCGCCGAGCCCGATCGACGACCCGAACGCCGACGGGCTCGCGGCCCTGCTCGACGCACACGGGGACGAGGTCTTCGCCCTGATCGTCGAGCCGCTGATCCAGGCCGCCGCCGGGATCCTCGTGGCACCGGAGGGCTGGCTCGCGCGCGCCCGCGCGCTGTGTGACGAGGCGGGCTGCCTGCTGATCTGCGACGAGGTCGCCGTCGGCCTCGGGCGCACCGGCACGTTCTGGGCCTGCGAGCGCGAGGGCGTCGCGCCCGACATCCTCTGCACGGGCAAGGGGCTGACCGGCGGCTACCTGCCGCTCTCGGCGACGCTCGTGCGCGAGGACCTGTACGAGAGCTTCCTGGGCGGTCCCGAGCGCACCTTCCACCACGGGCACTCCTACAGCGGGAACCCGCTCGCCTGTGCCGCCGCGGTGGCCTCGCTCGCGCTCTACGAGCGGGACGGGACGCTCGCCAACGTCGCGCGCCAGTCGGCTCGGCTGCGCACGCGCCTCGAGGCCGCGCCGTATCCCGTGCGCGGCCATGGCCTGCTGCTCGGAGTCACGGGCGGCGGCTCCGCCGTCTGCCGCGCCGCGCGCCGGCACGGGCTCGTGATCAGGCCGCTGGGCGAGGTCGTCGTCGTCTGCCCGCCGCTCTCGATCAGCGACGAGGAGAGCGATCTGCTGGCGGACGCCCTGCTCGCCGCCTACGCCGACGCCGCGTGACGGCACCGCCGCTCCCCGCGCTCTGGGACCTGCTCGTGACCGGCACCGACACCGGCGTCGGCAAGACGTACGTCACGGCCGCTCTCGCCGCCGCCTGCCTGCAGAGCGGCAGGGACGTGGCCGTCCTGAAGGCGGCGCAGACCGGCCCCGACGACGACGCGGGCTGGATCGCGGAGCGCCTGCCCGGCCTCGTCGTGCGCACCGGCCTGCGCTTCGAGGCGGCCGTCGCGCCGTCGGTCGCCGCGCGCCTCGAAGCCGCACCCGAGCCGAGCCTCGAGCCGATCGTGGCCGCGGCGCGCGAGTTGCGCGAGGCGGCGGGAGCGATCCTCGTCGAGGGCTCGGGGGGGCTGCTCGTCCCGATCAACGAGCGCGAGACGTTCGCAGACCTGGCGCTCGCGCTGGGCCTGCCGCTGCTGATCGTCGCGCGCCCGGGCCTCGGCACGCTCAATCACACTGCGCTCACCGTCGAGGTGGCGCAGGCGCGCGGCATCGAGGTGGCCGGCGTGATCGTCTGCGGCACGAGCGCCGATCCCGACATCGCGGAGCGCACCAACCTGAGTGAGCTGCGGCGGATCGCGCCGCTGCTCGGGGCGGTCCCTGGGACCCGGAGGGCTGGCCGCTGCCCGCTATGGTCCCCGCGTGATCGACCTGCACGCACTCGAAGAGCAGATGCTCGGCCGCGGCGAGCCGCTCGCCCGCGAAGATGCGCTGCGCATCACGGAGCTCGGCCCCGAGCGGGTTCCGGAGCTGTGCGCGCTCGCCCATCGCGTGCGCCTGGCGCACTGCGGCCCGGAGGTCTCGGTCGAGTCGATCGTCTCGGCCAAGACGGGCGGCTGCAGCGAGGACTGCGCGTTCTGCTCGCAGTCGGCGCGCTTCCCGACCCCGGTGCGCGCCGCCTGGCTGGACGTGGAGGGCATGGTCGAGGCCGCGCGGCGCTCGCAGGCCGCGGGGGCGACCGAGTTCTGCATCGTTGTCGCCGTGCGGGGGCCGGACGAGCGTCTGCTCGAGCGCACGCTCGAGGCCACCGCCGCGATCAAGCGCGAGACCAGGATGCAGGTCGCCTGCTCGCTCGGCCTGCTCGACGACGAGCAGGCCCGTCGCCTCGCGGAGGGGGGCATCGACCGCTACAACCACAACCTCGAGGCCGCGCGCTCGTTCTTCCCCGAGATCTGTACGAGCCACTCCTTCGACGACCGCTACGAGACCTGCCTGCGCGCGCGAGCGGCCGGCATGGAGCTCTGCTCGGGTGGTGTCGTCGGCATGGGCGAGAGCTGGGAGCAGCGCGTCGAGCTCGCCTACGACCTCGCCTCGCTCGATCCGGACGAGGTGCCGCTCAACTTCCTCAATCCGAGGCCCGGAACGCCGCTCGAGCAGCGGGAGCTTGTCGAGCCGCTGGAGGCGCTCAAGGCCATCGCGCTCTTCCGCCTCGTCCTGCCGCGCGCGACCCTCCGCTACGCCGGCGGCCGCGAGGTGACGCTGCGCGAGCTGCAGGCGCTCGGCCTCGTCTCGGGCATCAACGCGCTGATCGTCGGTAACTACCTGACGACGCTCGGGCGCAGCGTCGAGGACGACCTGCGCATGCTCGACGATCTGCGCATGCCGTTGCGCCCGCTCGCCGAAGCGCTGTGAGCCACTGCCCGCGCTGCGGCAGCGAGGAGCACGAGCAGTGCGAGCGCGGAGGCCCGCTCGACCCGCCCCGCTTCTGCACGCGCTGCGGGCGCCGCCTCGAGGTGCAGGTGCTCCCCGACGGCTACACCGCTCGCTGCCGCGCCTGCGACGCGGCGGCCGCGTCCTAGTCGCTCTGCTCGGCGTCGCCCTCGTCGGGCGTCGCTTCGCGGGCCGCTCCGTGCACGCGCTCCCGGGCCGCATCGATCGCGGAGCGGAAGCTCGCGCCCTCGCTCGAGAAGGGACGGCTGGGCGGCGGCGGCGGGGCGCAGCTCGGTGGGAGGCGTCAGCGGCTCCTCGCTCCTCTCCCGGCTCTCCGCTCCGGGCAGCGGGGCGACCTCGTCCGTGTCCTCGCCGGGCGTCTTCGGCGCATCGGCCTCGGGCGCGATCGACGGGACGGACTCGTACGGCGCCGGCCAGTGCGTCGGCGCGGGGGCGGACGGAGCGGACTCGGGCCCGTGGGCCTCACCGGGCTCTGGCTCCGGCTCCGGCTCCGGCTCGGGCTCGGGCTCGGCGCTGCGCTGCCAGGGCTCCGGCGTCACGGCGGAGAGGTAGGGCGCGCGCTCCGGCTCCGGCTCCGGCTCCGGCTCGGGCTCGGGGGCAAGCTCCTCCGCGGCAGGCTCGGGCTCGGGGTCCAGCGCGGGCTCGCTCAGAGGCGTGACCGCGGAGAGGTGCGGCGTCGGCCCTGGCTCGGGCTCGCCGGTGACGTCGGCGGCGGCGGGCTCCTCGGCGGCGGGTTCCGGCGCCACCTCGTGCGCGACCGGCTCCGGCTCGGGCTCGGCTGCGACGGGCTCGTCCTCCGCCGCGGCAGGGGCGGGCTCCTGGACCTCCTCCGAGAGGCGCGCGCGCAGCGAGAAGCGCGACTCGCGCGTGTCGAGCGGCTCGTCGCCCTCGTACTCGGGAGCCCCCGCGCCCTCCTCCTCGAACCAGCGCCGATCCTCCGGCTGCAGACCGAGACGACGCCGTAGCCACGTACGCGCTTCGGGCGTCACGAGCAGTGCGCCCACTCCGACGGCGAGTCCGCCGATCAACCACCGTTTTGCCATCGTGAACAGCTCCTCCGTCGTATCGGACCTCAGGGTAGTCGATGCCGGCGGGCCCGTCAGAGGTCGAAATCGGCTAGCCTGCTCGAAACCACAACGCCTTCTGCTGCGCCGTCGCCCCTGTCTCCTGGCCGGGGGTGGATGCGGTTCCGACACCGTACGCCGCAGCCGTCTGAGTCCGGAGAGGGGAGACAGGAACCGTGCACCCGTACGAGGTGATGCTGATGCTCGACGCCGACGCCGATGAGGCGCGGCAGAACGAGGTCATCGAGCGCGCGCGTCAGATCGTCGAGCAGGGCGGGGGGACGTTCGAGTCCGTCGATGCGTGGGGCCGTCTCAAGCTGGCCTACGAGATCGACCACAAGGGCGAGGCCTTCTACCACATCGTGAACTTCACGAGCTCGACCGAGACGCTGGACGAGGTGACTCGCGTCCTCCGCATCACGGACGACGTCATGCGTCACATGGTCGTGCGCCGCACCGGCCGTTCGCACGGCAAGCAGGCCGAGGATCAGGCGCCCGTGTCGTGAACGTCGCGGTCTGTCACGCAGCCGTGCCAACGCGCGCCGGTTCCTGGCGTGGCGCCGCGTGCGCTCGTAGACTTGCGAACATCTGTTCGATGACCAGCTGAGAAGGGCGAGACGATGGCGAATATCAACCGCGTCGTGATTTCCGGCAACCTGACCAAGGACCCGGAGCTGCGCCAGTTGCCCAGCGGCAACTCGGTGTGCAAGCTGCGCATGGCGGTGAACACGCGCGTCAAGGACCGCGACAGCGGTCAGTGGACCGACCGGCCGAACTACTTCGACGTGACCGTCTGGGGCGGTCAAGGCGAGAGCGTCGCGCGCTATCTGAAGCGCGGCTCCGGCCTGCTCGTCGACGGCCGCCTCGAATGGCGCGAGTGGGACGCCCAGGACGGCACCAAGCGCCAGGCGGTCGAGATCATCGCCGAGAACACGCAATTCATGGGCGGCCGCGAGGGTGGCGGCGGCGGTGGCGGAGAGCGCTCCGCCGACGAGTTCGCACCCGCAGGCAGCGCGCCCATGCCCACGTCGGCGTCCATCGCCGACGACGACGACATCCCGTTCTGATTTAAGGACTGATCGACGTGGCCCGAGCCCGACCCACAAGCAAGACCAGCACGAAGCGCCGCGGCCCCGGTGGAGACAAGGCCGGCGGCAAGCGCAAGATCTGCCACTTCTGCAAGGACAAGGTCGAAGAGGTGGACTACAAGAACGCGAACGCCCTCCGGCGCTACATCTCCGAGAAGGGCAAGATCCGCTCGCGCCGCATCACCGGCGCCTGCCGCCGTCACCAGAACCAGGTGGCCGTTGCGATCAAGCGCGCCCGCGAGATGGCGCTCCTGCCCTACACGGGGGCCTGAGCCATGGCGCGCAAGCAGCACCGGGCGATCCTGCTGCAGGACGTCGACCACCTCGGCGCGCGCGGCGACGTCGTCTCCGTCAAGTCGGGCTACCTGCGGAACTACCTCGTGCCGCGCCGGCTCGCCGAGCAGGCGACCGAGGCCCGCATCACCGAGATCAAGCAGACGGAGTCGGTGCGCGCGAAGCAGCAGGCGCGCACGACCGAGCAGGCGCAGGAGATCGCGCGCACGCTGACGACGACGATCCTCACGATCCCCGTCCTCGCGGGCGCCGGCGACCGCCTCTACGGCTCGGTCACGCCTGCCGACATCGCCGACGAGATCTGGCGCGCGCGCAAGATCCGCGTCGACCGCCGCAAGGTGCAGCTCGAGGAGCCGATCCGCCGCCTCGGCACCTACCAGGTCGACATCGAGGTCTTCCCCGAGGTCATCGCGACCGTCAAGACGATGGTCGTTCCCGCCGAGGGCTCGACGTTCGACCTGCCCGTTCCGGAGGACTGAGTCACCACTCCTCTGCGCCTCAGGAGCGCAGCGAGAGGGTGACGGTCGGCGGGAAGTAGGGCAGGCAATAGCCGGCGGTGCTCTGGTCGAGGAAGCCCAGGGAGATCGCCGCGTGGAGCGTGCGCGCCTCGGTGGCCTGTGTGATGGCGACGCGAGCCCGTCGGCCGTTGTCGATCCGCAGCGAGAGAGCTCCGCCGGGTTGGAGCGTCAGCGTCCGCTGCCCGCTCCCCGACGAGATGCGAACGACTTCGGTGGCCTTGCTCGGAGACGCCCTGAACCAGACGGTTTGAGGCCCCCCTTGGGTGTCGCACGTCCACGAGAGCTTGCCGAGCTCGGCAATCGTGAGGAGCGGAAGCTCGCGGCTCGTCGTTCTCCGTCGGCCGGCCGGCTCGGCCGGCGTGACGGCTACCGCGAGGCCTGCGAGCACGATGCCGAGCAGCAGTTGCGACCTCACACCGGCGTGTACGAAAGACCCTCGCTCGGGGGTCCCTGCTCTGTTGTCCTCCTCTAGCGTGCGAGAGATGAAACTCTTCGGTCGCAACCGCGGCGATGGAGGCGAGGCCGACCCCGCAGAGGCGTACGCCGGCCTTCGCCGGCTCGCTCTGAGCCTCACGGCGGAATCGCTCGGCCCGGGCGCTCCCTCGAACGCTCCCGCAATCGCGCTGCTCATGGACACCGGGATGGCGAAGGCGGTCGCGACCCTGGTCGGAGTGGCGGACGGCACCACCAGCCTCTACTACAGCAGCGGCGGCGGCGTGATCGGCGCCGGGGCACGCCACGACGTGGCTGCCGCGACGCACCGCTGGCTGCAGACCGCCGGCGAGCTGCTCGGGCAGTTGTCGCCGATCGCCGATGCCCCGCTGCCGGCGGAGGGCATGACGCAGTTCGTCGCGGTGACGCGCGGAGGCCTGCTCGGCGCAGTCGCGCCTGCGGCCGAGCTCGCCGAGCGACTGCACCCGCTCTCGCCGCTCTTCTACGCCGCGCACGGCGTGATCACGCAGGTCCGCCTCACCCAGGCCGCGTAGCGCCCGGCGCAGAGGCCGGGGGCGCATACACCGGGGTCAGGCACCCGTTAACGAGGCGCATAAACCGGGGTCAGGCACCGATATATGCGCCAATTCGAAATTGGCGCATATATCGGTGCCTGACCCGGTGTATGCGCCTGCCCAAGCTGACCCGGTTTTATGCGCCCTGACCCGCCTCACGCGCCCGGTTCACATGCCGCGACGCCCGTGGCGTCACCAGGCAGAGGGCGCGTTCTCGGCGCAAAGAGCGGATATGTGACGCAGGGCGCACGGCCACGCGCCGGGTCCCCCGGCTAAGGTGCGCCGCGTGCAGGGGAGAGGACAGTGAGCGCGCCCGAGCGCGACGACGTCTCGGGGCGCTTGCCGCCCCAGGATCTCGATGCCGAGCAGTCGGTGCTGGGCGCGATGCTGCTCTCCGAGGCAGCGGTCGCGGAGGCGACCGAGGTGCTCAAGGCCGAGGACTTCTATCGCGGCGGGCACGGCGAGATCTTCGCGGCGATGCTCGACCTCTACCAGCAGTCGGAGCCGGTCGACCAGGTCTCGGTCTGCGACCGGCTCGATCAGCGCGGCTCGCTCGCCCAGGTCGGCGGCCGCCCGGCCGTGTTCGCGCTGGCCGAGGCCGTGCCCGTCGTCACGAACGCCCGGCGCTACGCCGACATCGTGCGCGAGATGGCCATGCTGCGCGGCCTGATCCGCGTCGGCACCGAGGTTGCGCAGCTCGGCTACGACCGGCCGGGCGACACGCGCGAGCTGCTCGACATGGCCGAGCAGAAGGTCTACGAGATCGCCCAGAACGGGACGACCGAGGACTTCACGCTCATCAAGGGCCCACTCGACGAGGCCTTCCACCGCCTCACGCTGCTGTTCGAGAACGGCGACGGCAGCGGCGTGACCGGGCTCCCGACGGGCTTTACCGAGCTCGACCGGCAGACCTCGGGCCTGCAGAAGTCCAACCTCGTGATCCTCGCCGCCCGCCCGTCGATGGGCAAGACCAGCCTCGCGCTCAACATGGCCGAGCACGTCGCCGTGACGCTGCAGAAGCCGGTTGCGCTGTTCTCGCTCGAGATGTCCAAGGCCGAGATCGCCCAGCGGCTGCTGTGCTCCGTCGGCAAGGTCGACCAGAGCCGGCTCAAGCAGGGCCAGCTCGAGGACGGCGACTGGATGCGCGTCACCGGCGCGATGGAGACGCTCGGCAGCGCGCCGCTCTTCATCGACGACTCGGGAGCGATGACGGTGATGGAGATGCGCGCCAAGGCGCGACGTCTCGCCGCGCGGCAGCCGGGCGGCCTGGCGCTCGTCGTCGTCGACTACATCCAGCTCATGCAGGCGTCCATTCCGACCGACAACCGCGTGCAGGAGATCTCCCAGATCTCGCGCTCGCTCAAGATGCTCGCGCGCGACCTCGACGTTCCGGTGCTCGCGCTGTCCCAGCTCTCGCGCGCGGTCGAGCAGCGCCAGGACAAGCGCCCCGTCCTCTCCGACCTGCGCGAGTCGGGCGCGATCGAGCAGGACGCCGACGTCGTCATGTTCATCTACCGCGACGCCTACTACCGCAAGAGCGAGGGCGAGGAGGTGCGGCCGGACGATCCCTCCAACGACCTCTCGGAGGTGCACATCGCCAAGCACCGCAACGGCCCCGTCGGCACCATCAACCTGCGCTTCCAGTCCCGCTACACCCGCTTCGTGGACGACTACGCAGCGACCCGTGCCTGAGACCACGACGGCTAGCCTGCCGCGGTGAGCACGCCCGCAGCGAGCGCAACCGTCGTCGTCGGCGCCCAGTGGGGCGACGAGGGCAAGGGCAAGATCGTGGACCTGCTGGCCGAGTCCTTCGCCGTCGTCGCCCGGTACCAGGGGGGCAACAACGCCGGGCACACGGTGCAGGTCGGCGAGGAGACGTTCAAGTTCCGGCTGCTGCCGAGCGGCATCCTCTTCCCCGGCAAGCTCTGCGTGCTCGGCAACGGCGTGGTGATCGACCCCGAGGTGCTGTGCGAGGAGCTGGACGAGCTGGCCTCGCGCGGCCGCTCTGCGGAGGGCCTGCGCATCTCGGGCAACGCGCACCTGGTGATGCCCTGGCACCGCGTGCTCGACCAGGCCTCCGAGCTGCACCTGGGCGCGCTCCAGATCGGCACCACGCGCAGGGGCATCGGCCCCACCTACGCCGACAAGGCCGCGCGCGTCGGCATCCGCGTGCAGGACCTGCTCGACACGAAGATCCTGCGCGAGAAGATCACGACGGCGCTCGAGCTCAAGAACGAGCAGCTCGGCTTCCTCTACGGCATCGGCCGGCTCGACGCGGGCGCGATCCAGGCCTCGGCCGTGCGGCACGCCGAGCGGCTCGCGCCCTATATCGGCGACGTCTCGCTGCTCGTCAACGACGCGCTCGACCGAGGCGAGGCGGTGCTCTGCGAGGGCGCGCAGGGAACGCTGCTCGACCTCGACCACGGCACCTATCCGTTCGTCACGTCGTCGAATCCGATCGCGGGCTTCGCCTGTGTGGGCCTGGGCATGGGACCGACGCGCGTTGGCGCGGTTGCCGGCGTCGCCAAGGCCTACCTGACGCGCGTCGGCGAGGGCCCGTTCCCGAGCGAGGCCGATGCCGAGGCGTCGGAGGCGCTGCGCGAGGCCGGCGGCGAGTTCGGCACGGTCACCGGCCGCCCGCGGCGCTGTGGCTGGCTCGACCTCGTTGGGCTCCGCTACGCGGCCCGGGTGAACGGCTTCACCGAGCTCGTGCTGACGAAGCTCGACGTGCTCTCGGGCGCCGAGGAGATTCCCGTCTGCGTCGCCTATCGCCTGCGCGACGGCTCGGTGAGCGAGCACTTCCCGGCCCATCAGTCCGACTTCCATCACGCCGAGCCCGTGTGGGAGACGCTGCCCGGCTGGAACGAGCCGATCGAGGGCGCGCGCCGCTTCGACGAGCTGCCGGTCGCCGCTCAGCGCTATGTGGCCTTCGTCGCCGACCGCCTCAAGCTTCGTGTCGGTCTCGTGAGCGTCGGGCCGCGCCGCGATCAGGTGCTGACGGCCGACGCCTCCACGGCGGCGGCGCGCGCGCTCGCCTCGACGTAGACCGCGAAGGCGGCCCTCACCTTCTCGGTCACGGGCCGCGCGGCCGGCAGAAGGCGCCCGTCGATCTCGCAGACGGGCACGATCTCGGCGCCGGTGCCGGTCAGGAACAGCTCGTCGGCCGTCCAGGCATCCGCGGGAGTGAGTGCCGCCTCGGCACACTCGATGCCCTGCGCCGTGAGCAGCTGCACCACGAGCGCCCGTGTGATCCCGGCCAGTGCGCCGCTGGCGACGGACGGCGTGAGCACGCGGCCGCGGCTGACGAGGAAGAGGTTGTCGGCAGTGCACTCGGCGATCAGCCCCTGCGCGTTCAGCAGCACCGCCTCGTCGGCGCCCTGGCGGCGCGCCTCGATCGACGCCAGCACGCTCGTGAGGTAGTTGAGGCTCTTGATCTGCGGTGGCAGGGCGTCGTGCGCGCTGCGGCGCAGGCTCGAGGTGACGAGCCGCACGCCGTCGCGGTAGCGCTCGGCCGGGTAGAGCTTGAGCGGCGCTGCGATCACGATCAGGCTCGCGCGGGGGCAGGTGTGCGGCGAAACGCCGAGCGCGCCCTCGCCGCGCGTGACCACGAGGCGCAGGTAGCCTTCGTCGAGCCCTGCGCGCGCTGCCGCCTCATGGCAGAGCGCTGCGATGGCGCTTCGCTCGACGGGCAGGTCGAGCACGATCGCCCGTGCCGATGCCTCGAGGCGGTCGAGGTGCTCCTCGAGCAGGAACGGCCGGCCGGCGTAGACGCGGATGCCCTCGAAGACGCCGTCTCCGTAGAGCAGGCCGTGGTCGAGCACGGAGATCCGGGCCTCCTCGGCAGGTGTCCACTTCCCATCGACGTACGCGATCACGACCTCACCTCCACGAACGGCTAGACAGAGTCTAGTGACTATACGATGTAAAGTAATCGCATGTCGACATATCCCGATGACTGCCCCGTTGCGGCCACGCTCGACGCCGTGGGCGATCGCTGGACGCTCTTGATCGTGCGCGACCTGCTGCGCGGCATCAATCGCTACGGAGAGCTCGAGCGCTCGCTCGAGCCAATCGCACCCAACCTGCTGGCCGGCCGGCTGCGGCGGCTCGAGGATCTCGGCCTCGTCACGCGCGAGCGCTACAGCGAGCGGCCGCTGCGCGCGAGCTACGCGCTGACCGAGCGCGGCCGTGCGCTGGCGCCGGTGATCGTCACGCTCGGGCGCTTCGGCATCGACCAGCTCGGCAAGGAGGAGCCCGCCTACCTCGCCGCCCACATCGGCTGCGGAGGCCGCGTTCCTCCGACTGCCTGGCGCTGCCTGCTCTGCGGCGACGACGTCACTGCCGGCGAGCTCGAGCTGCTGCCGCCGGCGGAGATCGCGCCGTCGCTCGAACCGGCCGGTCCGCGCGCGCCGAACTAGGGACCTGCGTCTGCACCGCGCCCTGCCGGTGACGGGCCGTTAGTAGACTCGGCGCGATGAGGATCCTGCTCGTCGGTTCGGGTGGGCGGGAGCACGCGCTTGCGCAGGCGCTCGCCGCCAGCCCCACCTGTAGCGACCTGCACTGCGCTCCCGGCAATCCGGGCATCGCGCGCATAGCGACGTGCCACGACGTCGCCGTGGACGACGTCGGCGGCCTCGTCGCGCTCGCGCACCACCTCGAGGCCGGGCTCGTCGTGGTCGGGCCGGAGCTTCCGCTCGTGCTCGGCCTCGGCGATGCCCTGCGGCGCGCGCGCATCTTGGTCTTCGGACCGTCCTCCGGCGCGGCGCTCGTCGAGGGCTCCAAGGCGTTCTCGAAGAAGCTCATGCAGGCGGCGGGCGTGCCGACCGCCCGTGCCATGACCTGTACGGACGTGACATCGGCGCGAAGGGCCGTCGACGAGCTCGGCGGCGCCTGCGTCGTCAAGGCCGACGGCCTCGCGGCCGGCAAGGGCGTCGCGATCTGCCTCGACCGCGCCTCGGCGCTCGAGGCGATCGCGGACTGTCTCGTCGCGGGCGCCTTCGGCGAGGCCGGGCGCACCGTGGTGATCGAGGAGCTCCTGGTCGGCGACGAGGTCTCGCTGCTGGCGCTCTGCTACGGCCAGGCGGCCCGCCCGCTGGCGGCAGCCCAGGACTTCAAGCGCATCGGCGACGACGACAGCGGTCCCAACACGGGGGGCATGGGGGCGTACTCGCCCGTGCCGTGGTTCGACGACGACGCCACCGTCGACGCCTCGCGGCTCGTGCACGAGCCGCTGCTCGCCGAGCTCGCGCGGCGCGGCATCCCCTTCTCCGGCTGCCTCTACGCCGGGCTCATGCTGACCGCCGACGGGCCGCGGGTGCTCGAGTACAACGTTCGCTTCGGCGATCCGGAGACCCAGGCGCTGGTCGCCCGGCTCGACGGCGACCTGGCCGCCGCGCTTGCCGCCATCGCACGCGGCGCGCCCGACGAGGTCGACCTCGGGGTGCGCGACGAGGCTGCCGTGACGCTCGTGCTGGCCGCCCCGGGCTATCCGCAGGCGCCGCGCACGGGGCAGCCGATCGATGGCATCCAGCGCGCGGAGGCGATGCCCGGTGTCACTGTGCAGCAGGCGGGCACGGCGCTCGTCGACGGCAGGCTCGTGGTCGCCGGCGGCCGTGTGCTCGCAGTGACTGCCACGGCGGGCACGCTGCACCTCGCGCGCGAGCGCGCCATGGCGGGTGCGCTCGAGATCGAATTCGACGGCAAGCAGGTGCGCAGCGACATCGCGCTACGCGCAGCACAGGAGGAAGCACGTGTCTGACATCCCGAGCCCTGACGTCCCGGACGTCCCCGTTGCGGACGCCCCCAGCCCGGACGTTCCGAGTCCGACGCCCTCGCCGGCCGAGATGGAGCAGTTGTTTCCCGGCGTCGAGTCCGCAGGCCCGCTCGTCGGCATCCTCATGGGATCGGAGTCGGACCGCCCGACCATGGAGAAGGCGTGCGCGGAGCTGGAGGCGCGTGCGCTCTCGTACGAGATTCGCGTGATCTCGGCGCACCGAAACCCGCGGGAGGTCGCCGAGTACGCCGAGAAGGCGGCGGTGCGCGGTCTCCGCGTGCTGATCTGCGGCGCGGGCATGGCGGCCGCGCTCCCAGGCGTCGTCGCCGCCTACACCGAGCTGCCCGTGATCGGCGTCCCGATCGCCTCCGGCGGCCTGGGGGGCATGGACGCGCTGCTCGCGATCTCGCAGATGCCCCCGGGCGTGCCAGTGGGCTGCATGGCGATCGGCGGAGCGCGCAATGCCGCGATCTTCGCCGCGCGCATCCTCGCCCAGGGCGGCACGCCCATCGTGGACGGGGAATGAGCGCCTTCGGGACGCCGGAGGAGTCGGCGCGGGCGATTGCGCTGGCCGGCGAGCGTGCGGCGACATTCCGGCGCGACGTGGGCGACCTGCCCTCCGCGGTCGTGCTCAGCGACGAGGAGCGGGCGGCCTTCCACGTCGGTCTGCCGCGCACGGGCATCGGGCTCGAGGCGACCGTCGAGCTGGTCGCCAACGATGTGCTTCCGCGCTCCCTCGCGCATTCGCATCCGCGCGCGTTCCCGTTCATCGACGGCTCGGGTCTCGAGGCCGGAGTTGCCGCCGCGGTGCTCGCCGCCGCGCTCGATGCCAACCTCGGCGGCGGTGCCGGCGCTGCCTCCGAGCTCGAGGACGCCGCCTGGCGCTGGCTCGCCGAGCTGGTCGGCTTCCCTGCGGCGCTCGGGCATTTCACGAGCGGTGGAACGCACGCCAATCTCACGGGCCTTGCCTGCGCGCGGGCGCGTGCGCTGCCCGCGGCGAGGGAGCACGGGGTGGCGCCCGGCTCGGCGGCGGTGTACGCCTCCGAGCAGGCGCACAACTCCATCGCCAGGGCCTGCGACGTGCTGGGCCTCGGCCGCCGCGCTCTGCGCGTCATCCGCAGCGACGAGAGCTTCCGGGTGCGGCCGGACGAGCTCGCCCGGGCAATCGAGTCGGACCTTGCTGCGGGCGTGACACCCGTCGCCGTGGTCGGCGTGGCGGGCACGACGAGCACGGGTGCGGTCGATCCGCTCGGCGAGCTCGCCGACATCTGCGACGAGCACGGCATCTGGCTGCATGTCGACGGCGCCTACGGCGCTCCCGCAGCTGCCGCACCGACGAGCGCCGCGCTCTTCGCCGGCCTCGACCGCGTCGACTCGCTCGCGATCGACCCGCACAAGTGGCTGTACCTGCCGAAGGCCGTGGGCTGCGTGCTGCTGCGCGACGGCGACGCGCTCGGCAACGCCTTCGCCGACGAGGCCGAGTACCTCGAGAACGTCGGCGACGGACCCTACGCCGGGCCCGCCTGGCCGGTCTTCCAGGGCATCGAGGTGACTCACCCGTTCCGCGGCCTCGGGCCGTGGATGGCCTTCACGGCCTACGGAGCCGATGCGATGATCGGAGCGATCGAGAACGACCTGCGGCTTACGCGCCTGCTGGCCGAGGCCGTGCGCGAGGCGCCGGAGCTCGAGCTGCTCGACGAGCCGCAGCTCTCGATCGTCGTCTATCGCCACCATCCTCCGGGTCTCGACGATCCCCGCGCGCTCGACGCCCACAACCGGGCGCTGCTCGATGCGATGCAGCGCGACGGCCGCGTGCTCACATCGGGGACGACGATCCGCGGCGTCTTCGCCCTGCGGCCCTGCATGACGCATCACCGCACGAGCGACGCCGACGTGCTCGCGCTGGCGCAGGTCGCGTGCGAGCTCGGCGCCGCGCTTGCCGCTCCGGCCGCTCAGCGCTGAGCGGCGCCGGGACCACCGCCGGACCGCCCACCCCTCCTCCTATGCTGTCGAGGTGATCGCCCGTTACTCGCTCCCACGGCTCGCAGCCATCTGGAGCGACGAGGGCCGCCTCGGCTGCTGGCTCGAGGTCGAGCTGGCGGCCATGGCCGCCTGGAGCGAGCTCGGCGTCGTGCCCGAGAGCGCCGTCGCCGCCGTGCGCGAGCGCGCGCACGTCGACGGCGCCTTCGTCGCGCGCGCCAGGGAGATCGAGGCGCGCACCCACCACGATGTGATCGCGTTCACCGAGGCTGTCGCCGAGCAGGTCGGAGAGGAGGCGCGCTGGTTCCACTACGGGCTGACGTCCTCCGACGTGGTCGACACGGGCCTCGCCCTGCAGCTGCGGAGCGCCGGCGGCGAGCTGCTCGAGGGCTGCGATCGCGCGCTCGGCGCCGTGCTGGAGCGTGCGCTGGAACACCGGACGACTGCCTGCATGGGCCGCACGCACGGCGTGCACGCGGAGCCCACGACGTTCGGCCTCAAGCTGCTCGGGTGGTGGCACGAGCTGCGCCGGAACCGCGAGCGCCTCGAGCGCGCCTTCGCGGGCGTCTCCGTCGGCAAGCTCTCGGGCGCCGTGGGGGCCTATGGCAATGTCGACCCCCGCGTCGAGGAGCTCGTGCTCGCCGAGCTCGGCCTGGGGCGCGAGGATGTCGCCACCCAGGTCGTCGCGCGCGATCGCCACGCCGAGTTGCTGGCGTCGCTGGCGATCCTCGGCAGCTCGCTCGATCGCTTCGCGACCGAGGTGCGCCACCTGCAGCGGAGCGAAGTGCGCGAGGCCGCCGAGCCGTTCGCCCGCGGCCAGAAGGGCTCCTCGGCCATGCCGCACAAGCGCAACCCGATCACTTGCGAGCGGATCAGCGGCCTCGCCCGCGTGCTGCGCGGCAATGCCGTCGCCGGCTTCGAGAACGTGCCACTCTGGCACGAGCGGGACATCTCCCATTCCTCGGCCGAGCGCGTCATCCTGAGCGACTCGACGACGCTCGCCCACTACCTGCTCGACCGCTTCAGCTGGGTTGCCGGCGGGCTCGAGGTCTATCCCGAGCGCATGCGCCGCAACATCGACGCCGCTCACGGACTGACGTTCTCGGGCAGCGTGCTGCTCGCGCTCGTCGAGGCCGGGCTCTCGCGCGAGGCGGCCTACGCCATCGTGCAGCGCAATGCCCTGCGCGCGTTCGAGGAGGAGCTGCCCCTCAGGCAGCTGCTCGAGGCCGATGCCGAAGCGGCCGCACTCCTGCCCGACGCTACGCTCGATCGCATCTTCGACCTGGACGCCGCCCTGCGCAACGCGGGCGTCGCATTCGACCGCCTGGAGACAGCTCATGTCTAGCTCGCTCGCGCTCGACCACCTCGCCTCGGGCAAGGTGCGGGAGCTCTACGACGCCGGTGAGGGACGGCTGCTGCTCGTCGCCTCCGACCGCATCTCGGCCTTCGACGTCGTGCTGCCCACGCCGATCCCCGACAAGGGCCGCGTGCTCACGGCGCTCTCGCTGCACTGGTTCGCGCTGACGTCGGACATCGTGCGCAACCACGTGATCACGGCTCAGGTCGGCGACTTTCCCGAGGGAGCGCGCGACCCGAGTCTCGCCGGCCGCGCACTGCTGGTGCGCCGGCTCGAGATGCTGCCTCTGGAGTGCGTGGTGCGCGGGTACCTCGTCGGCTCGGGCTGGAAGGATTACGGCCGCACGGGCGCGGTCTGCGGCATCCCGCTTCCCGAGGGCCTGCGCGAGGCCGACCGCCTGCCCCGCACCCTCTTCACGCCGTCCACGAAGGCCACGACCGGCCACGACGAGAACATCACGGCCGAGCAGGGCATGGAGCTCGTGGGCGAGCAGCGCTACCGCGAGGTCGAGCGCGCCTCGATCGCGCTCTACGAGCGCGCGGCCGCCGCTGCGCTGGAGCGGGGCATCATCCTCGCGGACACCAAGTTCGAGTTCGGAATCGATGCGGACGGAACGCTCGTCGTCGGGGACGAGGTGCTGACGCCGGACTCGTCGCGCTTCTGGCCGGCCGAAAGCTACGCCCCCGGCTCCTCGCCGCCCTCCTACGACAAGCAATTCGTGCGCAACTGGCTCGAGACTCAGGCCTGGGACAAGACGCCGCCCGGGCCCGAGCTGCCCGACGACGTGCGCGACGGCACTGCCGCCCGCTACCGCGAGGCCTACGAGCGACTCGCCGGGCGCCCGTTCGCGAGCTACCTCGACGAGATGGGGGTGAGCGACGCGTGAAGGTGACCGTGCTGGTGCGTCCCAAGGACGGCATCCTCGATCCGCAGGGCGAGGCCATCCGCCAGGCGCTGACGACGCTCGGCTACCCCGCGAGCTCGGTGCGCGCAGGCAGGCTGTTCGACGTCGAGCTCGACGTGGGCGATCCCGCGGAGGCGGAGCGCATCGCCGGCGAGGCCGCCGACCGCGTGCTGGCGAACGGCCTGATCGAGGGCTACGAGGTCGTGGTCGAGCAGGCCGCCGCCGAGGAGATAGCAGCCGAGTGAAGGCGCGCATCGGCGTGATCACGTTCCCCGGCAGCTGCGACGACCGCGACGCGCTGCATGCGGTCGAGCAGCTCGGCGGAGAGGCCGTCCCGCTCTGGCACGACGACTCCGACCTCGACGGCTGCACCGGCGTGATCGTCCCGGGCGGCTTCTCGTACGGCGACTACCTGCGCGCGGGCGCGATCGCCCGCTTCGCCCCGATGATGCGCGAGGTCGAGACGTTCGCCGCGGCCGGGGGCCCGGTGCTCGGCATCTGCAACGGCTTCCAGGTGCTGTGCGAGGCGGGCCTGCTGCCGGGCGTGCTGCGCCCCAACCACCACGGACGCTTTGTCTGCCGCGACGTCGACCTCGTCGTGCAAGCGGAGGGCTCGCCCTGGCTCGCGGGCCTCGAGCCCGGTGCCGTCCTGCGCATTCCCGTCAAGCACCACGACGGCGCCTGGTATGCCCCGCCCGACGAGCAGGAGCGCGTCGAGTCCGGCGGCCAGGTCGCTCTTCGCTACGCCGACAACCCCAACGGCGCGCTGGCCGACATCGCCTGCGTCACGAACGCGGCCGGCAACGTCTGCGGGCTCATGCCGCACCCCGAGCACGCCGTGGACGCGGCACTCGGCCCGGTCGGTGGACGCCCGCTGCTGCAGGGCCTGCTGGCGCTCGCGCGTACGCACAAGCGGGCGAAGGTCGCCGGCGCTGATCGGGGCGCGGCCGCGAGCGACGGCGAGGGCGAGGTCGCGCGCTCCTGATCGAGCGCCGCCGCGTGCGACTGTGCAGGCGGTGTCGCGCGACGCGGCGCCCCCGTGAGCGAGCGACGGTGCAGGTAGGGCGCCCCGCCGTGACCGGCCGCCGGGGCGAGCTATCGTAGAGGCGAGGTGAAGATGCCGAAGACGGGAAAGTTCCTCGGGCTGCCCTACGACTGGCGGCGTCCGACCCGCGAACGGATCAAGAGCCGCTGGTGGAATCCGGCCGAGCCGCGGCTGTTCGTTCCGAAGGCCTTTGGCTGGGGCTTTGCGATCAATCTCGCCCGGCTGCTCGGCCGCAAGCCGAAGCCACCGGAGCGCTCCACCTAGGCCCGCTTGGCCGGCGCAACGAGGTCGAAGGAGTCCTCGATCAGCTCCTCGACCAACGTGCGCGGCAGGCTGCCGTCCAGGGTGACGGTGATCCAGTGGCGCTTGTTCATGTGGTAGCCGGGCTTGATCGCGTCGTGCTCGGCGCGCAGGACCTCGCTGTGCTCGGGATCGCACTTGAGCGTCAGCTGCGCGGGCTCGCTCTCGAGCCCGACGACCGCGAAGATCTTGCCTCCGACCTTGAAGACACCTGCCTGCGGGCCGAATGGGTGCGACAACTCGGCGCCCTGCTGGCGGCCGCAGGCGTCGAGCGCGGCTTCTCGCTGCTCGCTCACCGGCCGATGCGCGCGAGGTAGGCGCGGACGATGCCGGCTGCGTCCTCGTCGCGAGGCAGGCCGAGCGCCTCGGCGGTGGTCGAGCGCCAGTCGGTCGCCCAGGTGCGCACGATGGCGACCGTGGCGGGATCGACCTCGACCGAGACCGGCGCGAGCGTCGACCGATCGACCAGCGCGTAGAGCGCTTCGAGCAGCTCCTGGGGCGTGACGAGCAGGCCCGGCAGATTGAGCGCGCGTCCATCGCCGAGCGCCTCGCCGTCCACCTCGAGCAGTCGTGCCAGGCACGCCACCGTCGTGTCGACTCCGATCACTACGGCCGGCTGGTCGAGCGCGACGGGCAGCACGGCTGGCCTGCCGGCCAGCGGCTCGCGCACCACGGCGCTGGCGAACCCCGAGGCCGCGGCGTTCGGCGCCCCCGGCCGCACGACCACCGTGGGCGGGCGTGCGGAGCGCGCATCCATGAAGCCCTTGCGCGTCGCGTCGGCGAACAGCAGCTCGAGCATGGCCTTGGTCGCGCCGTAGGTGGTGAGCGGCGTCTGGCGCGTGCCGTCGTCGACCGTGCCGAGCGCGAGCGCGCCGCCGAATGTCGCCAGCGAGCTCGTGAACACGAGCCGCGGTGCGCTGCCGTGCTCGCGGCAGGCCGCGACCAAGGCGCGCCCGCCGTCGAGGTTGACGTCGAGCGCCAGGTCGAAGTCGCGCTCTGCGCCGCCGCTGACGATCGAGGCGAGGTGCACGACTGCGACCTCGGGCGCCGCAAGCGCGCTGCGCAGGAGGTCGGCGTCGCGGATGTCACCCCGCAGCACGAGGGCGTCCGCGAGATCGCCTGGCGGCTCCGCGGCGGCGGGCACGTCGAGCAGCAGCAGTTCGTCTTGCGGCCGGGTGCGCCGCAGCAGCCGGGCCAGCTCGACGCCGAGCATGCCCAGGCCTCCCGTGATCACGACGCGCATCGCCCTATGATCGCCGCTCATGGATGTCGTCGTCGTAGGTGCCGGGCTGATGGGCGCGCAGATCGCCGTCGAGTATGCGCTCGGCGGCCACGACGTGACCTGCCTTGCGAGGCACCCCGAAGCGACCAGGGCGCGCATCGCGGAGACGTTCGCGACGGTGGAGCGACTCGCTCTGCGTAACGCGGAGGCCGTGGCTGCCGCCAACGCGCGCATCGGCGTGGTGGCGGATCTTGCCGCGATCGAGCGCTGCGATCTCGTCGTCGAGTCGGTGCCCGAGGATCTCGGGCTGAAGGGCGAGGTGCTGTCCCCGATCGCGGCCCACTTCCCCGAGGCCGTGATCGCCAGCAACACCTCCTCGCTCTCGATCGGAGAGATCGGCACGGCTTGCGGCGCGCCGGAGCGGACGGTGGGCACGCATTACTGGAACCCGCCGCTCCTGATGCCGCTCGTCGAGGTCGTCTCGGGCCCGGAGAGCCGGCCCGAGGCCGTCGAGCTCGCCCGAGCGGCCGTCGCCAGCTGTGGCAAACGGCCAGTGCTCGTACAGCGCGACGTCCCCGGTTTCATCTGGAACCGCCTGCAGCACGCGCTGCTGCGCGAGGCGCTGTGGATCGTCGACAACGGCGTCGCCTCGCCCGAGGCGGTGGACGAGGTCGTCCGCTTCGGGAACGCGCGGCGCTGGGAGCACGTCGGCCCGTTTGCCGCTGCGGCGCTCGGCGGCATCGGCACGTGGCAGCGCGTCGCCGGCGAGCTCTTCCCGGTGCTCTCCAACGCCCGCGACGCGGGCGATCTCGAGCGCGCCCTCTGGGCGGACGAGGCGGAGCTCGCAGAGATCGCGGCGAAGCGCGACGCCGGGCTCGCGCGCGACCTCCGCGAGGCCTGAGCTCCTGGCTCATTTGCCGAGCCCGATGACGAGCTTGCGCAGCGCCGGCTGCTTGCGCAACTCCTGCGCGAGCGCCGCGACCTCGCTGGGTCGCAGCGTCAGGGGACCGCGGACCGTGCGGCCATCCGCTCGGTAGAAGAAGCGCAGCAGCTGCTCGCCGTCGGCCCCGGTGAGCCGGGCGACGCCGAGCTCCATCTCCCGCTCGCTGGCCTCGCCGCGCACCGTGGCCTCCTCCTCGAACGTGGCCTTTCCCCACGGCAGCTGCACTGTCTTGCCCGTCACGTCGCGCTCCTCTCGCCGTTCTGACCGGGTGTCCAGCCTGACAGGAGCCGAGTGACGCGTGGGTGACGGCGTGTGCCGAGGCAGCTCCAGCCTGCGGGTGAGGGTGAGGCGCTCGGCCATGGCTTGGCTGGAAACACGCCGAGCGGGCTTGCGCGCCGACTTCACGAGCTTCATCACAGCGCAAGGCTGATGGCGGCGGTGCGCGCCGCGTACGACAGCTTGGCCAGCGCGGGGCGCGCCGAACGGCAGCACGACCGTCGACGTGGAGCTCTCCATGTCGAGAACGCGTTGGCGTCGCTGCCAAGCAGCCGGAGTGTGGCTTGACTCGTTCTGATCTGGCACGGCCCTCGGCGCGGGCGTCGCGTCCGCAGGTGTTCGATAGCATCAGGAGGACGCGTGACACAGGCGACCCAACAGCCGCTCCATCGTGCCCTCGGGCTGACGGACGCCGAGTACGCGCGGATCGAGGAAACGCTCGACCGCGCGCCCAACGACTTCGAGCTGGCCGTTTTCTCGCTGCTCTGGTCCGAGCATTGCGGCTACAAGCACTCGCGGCTCGAGCTGCGCCGCCTGCCCACCAACGGCCCGCGCGTCCTGCAGGGACCCGGTGAGAACGCCGGCGTGATCGACGTCGGCGACGGCCTGGCAGTGGCCTTCAAGGTCGAGAGCCACAATCACCCCTCGGCGGTCGAGCCCTACCAGGGGGCGGCCACGGGCGTGGGCGGGATCCTGCGAGACATCTTCGCGATGGGCGCGCGGCCGATCGCGCTGGGTGACTCCCTGCGCCTCGGGCCGCTCGACGAGGAGCGCCCGCGCGAGCTGTTCCGAGGGATCGTGCGCGGCATCGGCGGCTACGGCAACTGCGTCGGCGTGCCGAACATCGCCGGCGAGACGATCTTCGACGCCGCCTACCGCCACAACCCGCTCGTCAACGCGCTCTGCATCGGCCTCCTGCGCGCGAGCGATCTCGTGCGCGCCAGTGCCACCGGCACGGGCAACCTCGTCGTGCTCTTCGGCGCCACCACGGGGCGCGACGGCATCGGGGGCGCGAGCGTGCTCGCCTCGCAGGATCTCGACGAGAGCGACGAGGACAGGCGGCCGACGGTGCAGGTCGGCGATCCCTTCACGGGCAAGAAGCTGATCGAGTGCACGCTCGAGCTGGCCCGCCTCGGGCTGGTCGTCTCGGTGCAGGATCTGGGCGCCGCGGGCCTCGCCTCGTCGACCAGCGAGATGGCCGCGAGCGGCGGTGTCGGCATCGAGCTCGACCTCGAGCGCGTGCCCTTGCGCGAGCAGGGGATGCAGCCGTTCGAGATCATGATCTCGGAGTCGCAGGAGCGCATGGCCGCGATCGTGGAGCCGGCGCGGCTCGCCGAGGTCGAGGCGGTGTGCGCGCGCTGGCAGCTGCCCTGCACCGCGATCGGCACGGTCACCGACGACGGCCGGCTGCGCTGTCGCCTCGACGGCGAGGTCGTCGGCGACATGCCCGCCGAGGCGCTCGCCGACGCGCCCCGCTATCCGCTGCACGCCGAGCGCCCCGAGAGCCTGGCCGAGCGCGCGCTCGCGGCCGGCGAGGTGCCTGCGATCGACGATCCGGGCGCGCTGCTCGTCGGCCTGCTGGCCGCGCCCAACATCTGCGCGAAGACGTGGGTCTACGAGCAGTACGACCAGGTCGTCGGCTCGGGCACTGTCTCGCGCCCCGGCGGCGACGCGGGGGTCGTGCGCCTGACGCCGTCTGAGCGCGGGATCGCCGTGGCGCTGGACGGGGATGGGGCGCGCGTCGCGCTCGACCCGCGGCGCGGCGGTGCCGAGGCCGTCGCGCAGGCAGTGCTCAACGTCGCCTGCAGCGGCGCCGTGCCGGCAGCGATCACGAATTGCCTCAACTTCGGCAATCCCGAGCGCCCGGGCACCGCCTACGCGCTGCGCGAGGTGATCACGGGCATGGCGGAGGCCTGCGAGGTGCTCGGCACGCCCGTCGTGTCCGGCAACGTGTCGCTCTACAACGAGAGCGGCGGCCGGCCCATTCACCCGACGCCCGTCGTCGGCTGCGTCGGCGTCCTGGAGCGGGCCGACGCGGCCGTGCGCTCGGCGCCCGCCGGCGCGAGCGGCTCGCTGTTCGTGCTCGGCACGGCCGAGCCGGCCCACGACGGCTCCGAGTGGCAGGCGCTCGTCGCGGGCTCGAACGCCGGGCGCATCCCCGAGGTCGACCTGCCCGCGCTGCGCTGGCTCTGCGACCTGCTCGGCGAACTGGCGGGCGAGGGGGTGCTGAGCTCGGCCCACGACGTCTCCGACGGCGGCCTCGCGGTCGCGCTCGCCGAGATCGCGCTCTCCTGCGGCAGCGGCCTGCAGGCCGCGATCGAGCCCGGTGAGAGCGCTGCCGCGACGCTCTTCGGCGAGTGCTGCGGGCTGATCGTGGCGACCTGCGCACCCGAGCAGGAGGCGCGTCTCGTCCAGGCCTGCGACGCTGCCGAGGTGCCACTCGAGAAGGTCGGCTCCCTTGGCGGCTCGAGCATCGCGCTGCGCTGTGGCGAGCTCGTGCTCGACGTCCCGCTGGATGCGGCGCGCGCGGCCTACGAGGAGACGCTCCCGCGCGCGATGGGAGCGCTCTGATGTGCGGCGTCTTCGGCATCCACGCTCCCGGCCGGGATGTTGCGCGCCTTGCCTACTTCGCGCTCTACGCGCTGCAGCACCGCGGACAGGAGAGCGCCGGCATCGCCGTCAGCGACGGCCGCCGGGTGCTCACGGTGCGGGACATGGGCCTCGTCGCGCAGGTCTTCGACGAGGGCAAGCTGCAGGCCCTGCCGGGCCGCGCGGCGATCGGCCACGCGCGCTACTCGACGACCGGCTCCGCGCACTGGATGAACTCCCAGCCGATCGTGGCGCACCGCCCGGGCAGGACGGTCGCGCTCGGGCACAACGGCAATCTCACCAACACCAACGAGTTGCGCGCCGAGCTGCAGGAGCAGGGCGTCCGCCTTGCCTCCACCTCCGACACCGAGGTCATCTGCGCGCTGATCGCCCACCACCCGGGCACGCTCGCCGAGGGTGCCGTGCACGCCATGGAGCGCATCCGCGGCGCCTTCTCGGCCGTCGTCCTGAGCGAGGACACGCTGATCGCCTTCCGCGACCCCGACGGCATCCGCCCGCTGGTGCTCGGCGATCTCGACGGCTCCCCGGTCGTCGCCTCGGAGACGCCGGCACTCGACATCATCGGCGCCACGGCGGTGCGGGAGCTGAAGCCCGGCGAGCTCCTGATCTGCGACTCGAGCGGACACCGAGTCGAGCAGGCCGTCACGCCGCGGCGGCGCGAGACGATGTGCGTCTTCGAGCACATCTACTTCGCGCGCCCCGACGCTCAGATGGACGGCCAGACGCTGCACGCCGAGCGTGAGCGCATGGGCGAGCAGCTGTCGGCCGAGGCGCCGGCCGACGCCGACGTCGTGATCGCCGTGCCCGACTCGGGCACGCCGGCGGCGCAGGGCTACGCGCGCGCCTCCGGGCTGCCCTTCCGGGACGGGCTGATCAAGAACCGCTACGTCGGCCGCACCTTCATCCAGCCCGATCAGGCGCTGCGCGAGCACGGCGTGCGCCTCAAGTTCAACCCGCTGCCGCATGCCATCGCGGGCAAGCGGCTGGTCGTCGTGGACGACTCCATCGTGCGCGGGTCGACGACCCGCAAGATCGTCGAGATGCTGCGCGACGCGGGCGCGCTCGAGGTGCACCTGCGCGTCTCGGCGCCGCCCATCATCTCGCCCTGCTTCTACGGCATCGACATGGCCAAGCACGCCGAGTTGATCGCGGCCGGGCGCAGCCTGGACGAGATCCGCGAGCTGCTGGGCGCCGACTCGCTCGCCTATCTCTCGCTCGACGGTCTGCAGCGCGCGATCGGACGACCGGCGGAGCACTTCTGCCGTGCCTGCCTGACCGGCAGCTACCCCGTGCCGGTGCCCGAGGATGCGAGCAGCAAGCTGCGCTTCGAGCGCGAGCCCGCACGGGCATGAGCTCCGGGGCGGAGCCGCTCTCGTATGCGCAGGCCGGCGTCTCGCTCGACGCCGCTGACGCCATCGTCGACCGGGTGCGCCGCGCCGTGTCGTCCACGCGCACGCCGCGGGTGCTGGGCGACCTGGGTGGCTTCGCCGGCCTCGTCTCGGCAGGCGGCTACCGCGATCCCGTGCTCGTGGCGGGCACCGACGGCGTGGGCACGAAGCTGCTCCTGCAGCGCGAGAGCGGGCGTCTGCGCGACTCGGGCGTCGACCTCGTCGGCATGTGCGTCAACGACGTGCTGACGTGCGGGGCCGAGCCCGCGCTCTTCCTCGACTACATCGCGGTCGGGCGCCTCGATCCCGAGCGCGTGGCCGATGTCGTCGAGGGCGTCGCCGACGGCTGCCGCCAGGCGGGCTGCGCCCTGCTCGGCGGCGAGACCGCCGAGCTGCCCGACATGTACGGCGACGACGACCTCGACCTGGCGGGCTTCGCGCTCGGCATCGTCGAGCGCGACGAGCTCATCGACGGCTCGGCGGTCGCGGAGGGCGATGCCGTGATCGGGCTGGCGGCGAGCGGCTTGCACTCGAACGGATTCACGCTCGTGCGCCGCCTGCTCGAGCGCGCCGGGGCCACGCCGGCCGACGCGCCCGGCGACCTGCTCGCGCCCACGCGCATCTACGCGCGCGCGTCCGCCGCTCTGCGGGCCGCGTGCGATGTGCGCGCGATGGCCCACATCACGGGCGGCGGGCTTCCGGGAAACCTGCCGCGTGTCCTGCCCGACGGGCTCGCAGCGCGGCTGGATGAGCGGCACTGGGCCGTGCCGGACGTCTTCGGCTGGATCGCCCGGCTGGGCGTGGAGCGCGACGAGATGCGCCGTGTCTTCAACGGCGGCCTCGGCTACGTGGCCATCGTGCCCGCGGCCCAGGCGGGAGCTGCGCTCGAGGCCTGTGAGAACAGCGGCTGCGAGGCCTGGCTCGTCGGCGAGATCGTGCCGGGCGAGGGCGTCGAGTATGCGGAGGGCGGCTAGCTCCATGCGGCTCGGCGTGCTGGTCTCGGGCTCCGGCTCGAACCTCGCGGCGCTGATCGAGCGCGTGCACGGAAGGGCGGCGACGATCGCGGGCGTGTGCTCGAGCAACGCCGAGGCGTTCGCGCTCGAGCGCGCGCGGGCGGCGGCGATCGAGGGCGCCGTCTTCACGCTGGCCGCCCACGGGGGCGAGCGTGAGCGGCGCGATCTCGCAATGGCCGGCTGGCTGGCGGAGCGGGAGGTCGAGCTCGTCGTCTGCGCCGGGTTCATGGGCGTCCTCAGCGCACCGTTCCTGCGGGAGTTCCCCGACCGCGTGCTCAACCTGCATCCCTCCCTGCTGCCTGCGTTTCCGGGTGCGACTGCCATCGAGGACGCCCATGCGGCGGGCGTCGCCGAGACCGGCGTGACCGTGCATCTCGTCGACGAGATCCTCGACGGCGGGCCCGTCGTCGCCCAGGCCCGCGTACCCGTCCACTACGATGAGACTCCGGAGGGCCTGCGCGCTCGGATCCACGTAGCGGAGCACCGCCTCTTGCCGGCCGTCGTCGAGGACGTCGCCCGTGGCGCCCTCGATCTCGACGTCATCGCAAGGAAGGCCCGCACGTGACGGTCAAGAGAGCGCTCATCTCGGTCTCCGACAAGACCGGCCTGCTGGAGCTCGCGCACGGCCTGGTCGAGCTCGGCGTCGAGCTGATCGCGACCAGCGGCACGGCCGCCTACCTCGGCGAGCACGGCCTGGAGTCGACACGGGTCGAGGATCTGACGGGTGTCGCCGAGATGCTCGGCGGCCGCGTCAAGACGCTGCACCCGAGCGTGCACGGCGCGTTGCTCGCCCGTCGCGACGATGCCGGCGACCAGGCGTCGCTGGCCGAGCACGGCATCGAGCCGATCGATCTCGTGATCGTCAACCTGTACCCGTTCCGGCACGTGGCCGCGCGCCGCGAGTCGAGCGAGGCCGAGGTCGTCGAGGCGATCGACATCGGCGGGCCCGCGATGGTGCGCGCCGCCGCCAAGAACTTCGCCGCGGTCGCCGTGCTGGTCGATCCGGAGCGCTACGGCTTCGTGCTCGACGAACTGCGCGAGTCGGCCGGCGATCTCAGCCTCGACACGCGGCGCGAGCTGGCCGCCGAGGCCTTCGCCCATACCGCGGGCTACGACATCGCGATCGCGAACTGGTTCTCCGACACCGAGTCCTTCCCGGAGCGCCAGCTGAGCGAGCTCGTCAAGGTCACCGACCTCGCCTACGGCGAGAACCCGCACCAGCGCGCCGCCTATTACATGGAGGCCGGCGCGCGGCGCCACCTGCTCTCGATGGTCACCCAGCACGGCGGCAAGCAGCTCTCGTTCAACAACCTGCTCGATCTCGACGCGGCGACCAGGCTGGTGCAGGAGTTCACCGTGCCGGCCTGCGTGATCGTCAAGCATGGCAATCCCTGCGGCTGCGCGCTCGCCTCGACGCTCGAGGAGGCGTACCGCAAGGCCCTCGCGGCCGACCCGGCATCGGCCTTCGGCGGCGTGGTCGCACTCAACCGGCCGCTCTCGAGGGAGCTCGCCGCACTCGTCGCCGAGCAGTTCGTCGAGGTGCTGCACGCGCCTGGCTTCGGCGAGGGCGCGGTCGACCTACTGCGTGAGAAGCTGCGCAACCTGCGCCTGCTGGAATCCGACGAGCGCAGGCGCCCGACGCCGGGCGAGCGCGACGCGCACAAGGTGCTCGGCGGCATGCTGATCCAGGATCGCGACACCGAATCGGAGGACCGCGACACGATGGAGGTCGTCGCGGGCGCCGCGCCGACCGAGCGGGAGTGGGGCGATCTGCTCTTCGCCTGGCGCGTCGTCAAGCACGTGCGCTCGAACGCGATCGTGATCGCGCGCGACACGGCCAGCGTCGGCATCGGGGCGGGCCAGATGTCGCGCATCGACTCGACCAGGCTCGCGCTCGGCAAGGCGCTCTCTCCGGTCGCAGGCGCCGTGCTCGCGTCCGACGCGTTCTTCCCGTTCGCCGACGGCGTGCAGGCTGCGCTCGAGGCCGGCGTCCGCGTGATCATCGAGCCGGGCGGCTCCAAGCGCGACGACGAGGTCATCGCCGCGGTCGAGGCGGCGGGCGGCACGCTCGTCTTCACGGGGCGCCGCCACTTCTCGCACTGACGCCCGTCCGCCAGGGTCCCGGCACGGCTACGATCCCGGCCGTGCGCGACTTCCCGACGATCCTCGACCTCGTCGGCGGCACGCCGATCATCCGGCTGCCGCAGATGCAGCCCCGGGGCGGGGCACGCGTGCTGGCCAAGCTCGAGTACCTCAACCCCGGCGGCTCGATCAAGGATCGCATCGGGCTGCCCATGATCGAGGCGGCCGAGCGCGACGGGCTGCTGCGGCCGGGCGGCACGATCGTCGAGCCGACGTCCGGCAACACCGGCGTAGGTCTGGCCCAGGTCGCAGCCCAGCGCGGCTACCGCTGCATCTTCGTGATGCCGGACAAGATGTCGCGCGAGAAGATCGCCCTGCTGCGCGCCTTCGGCGCCGAGGTCGTGGTCTGCCCGACCGAGGTCGAGCCCGAGGATCCGCGCTCCTACTACTCCGTCTCGCTGCGGCTGACGGCCGAGACGCCGGGGGCGTTCAACCCCAACCAGTACGGCAACCAGGCGAACCCGCAGGCGCACTACGCGACCACGGGGCCGGAGATCTGGGAGCAGGTCGGCGACGAGCTCGACGTGCTCGTCGCGGGCGTGGGCACCGGCGGCACCGTCTCGGGCACGGGCAAGTTCCTCAAGGAGCACAAGCCCGCCATTCAGATCGTCGGTGCCGACCCGGTCGGCTCGATCTACTCGAGCGAGCAGGTGCACTCCTACCTGGTCGAAGGCGTCGGCGAGGACTTCTGGCCCACGACCTTCGACCGCGAGATCGTCGACCGCTGGATTCGCGTCTCCGATCGCGAGGCCTTCGCCGCCACGCGGCGCGTCGCGCGCGAGGAGGGCATCCTGATCGGGGCCTCCGGCGGCATGGCACTGCACGCGGCGCTGATCGTCGCCAACGAGCTGCCGCCCGAGAAGACGGTGCTCGTGATCCTGCCCGACGGCGGCCGTCCCTACCTTTCGAAGGTCTTCAACGACGACTGGATGCTCGTGCACGGCATGTTCGACGGCGCCGCCCGGCCGCCCACGGCCGGCGAGCTGGTGGCCGCGCGCAGCGGTGACGTGCCCGCGCTGCTGAGCGTGGCGCCCGACCAGCCGGTGGCCGATGCGATCGCGCTGCTGCAGCGCTTCGGCGTCTCGCAGCTGCCGGTGATCGGCGATGCGGGCGACGTGCAGGGCTCGGTGCACGAGCGCACGCTGCTCGACCGCGCCATGCGCGACGGTCGCGGCGCGCTCGAGGCGCCGACGTCCGAGCTGATGGGCGAGCCGTTGCCGGTCGTGCAGGCCAGCCGCCGCCTCGACGACGTCTACCACGATCTCCAGTCGAGCCCGGCCGTGCTCGTCTCCGACGGCAACACGCCGATCGGCGTGCTGACGCGCGCGGACGTGCTCGAGTGGCTCGCTCACGCGTGAGCTGACGTGCGGGAGATCGCGCTCGAAGCGGCGCGGCGGCATGCCGTGCGAACGCAACGGCTGGCGGCGCGTCGTCGCAGCGCGAGCCGCAACGAGATCGTCGCCGCCATCCAGCGGCTGGGCTGCGTCCAGATCGATTCGATCTCGGTCGTCGACCGCTCGCAGCGGCTCGTGCTCGCGAGCCGCTGCGGCCGCCTGCCCGCGAACACCCACGATGCGCTCCTGCGCAGCGGGCGCGTGTTCGAGTACTGGGCGCACGAGGCCTGCCTCCTGCCCTCGGAGGACGAGCCGCATTACCGCCGCGACAAGCGCGCGAGCGGGCAGTTCCACCGCTGGTTCGGGCCGATCCTGGAGGAGCACAAGGTGCTTGCCGACCAGGTCATGGCGCTGGCGCGCGAGCGGGACGAGATCTCGTCCCGCGACTTCGGGGGGGCCGGCAAGGGCTACTGGGAGTGGACGCCGGCCAAGCGCGTGCTCGACGCGCTGTGGACGTCGGGGCAGCTCGCGATTGCGGGGCGCAACGGCATGGAGCGGCGCTATGCACTGCCTGAGCGCGTCCTGCCCGCCGAGGTGCTCGGCGCGCCCGAGCCGCCGCTCGCGGCGACGCGGCGCATGCAGGTGGAGCGCGCCGTGCGCGCGCGAGGCATCGCGAGCGAGGCGCGCGTGTCCGACTACTTCCGCGTCAAGGGCAAGCGGCGCACGCTCGCGCCTGCAATCCAGGAGCTGCTCGAGAGCGGCGTGCTCGAGCGGCTCCGCATGCGCGAGCTGGGCGACGCCTGGCTCGTCCCGTCCGAGGACGCCGAGCGCGCCATCGCGGGCGACCCCAGGCCGACGGGCGCGTTCCTGCTCTCGCCCTTCGACAATCTGCTGTGGGACCGTTTCGAGGCCGAGCATCTCTTCGGCTTCGAGCACCGGCTGGAGATCTACAAGCCCGCGCCGACCCGCATCTACGGCTACTACGTGCTGCCGCTGCTCGACGGCGCCGACGTCGTCGGCCGGGTCGATGTGAAGGCCGACCGCAAGGCGGGTACGCTGCATGCCCTGGCGGTGCACTGGCAGCGGCGGCAACGACCGCGGGCGCTGCGCGAGGCTCTCACGCGGCTCGCCCACGTGCTCGGGCTCGAGAGGAGCGAGATTCACGGTGGAGTTTGAGACGCGTGCGATCCATGCCGGGCAGGAGCCCGATCCGCTGACGGGCGCGGTCAACGTGCCGATCTACCAGACCAGCACCTACGCCCAGGACGGCGTCCTGCAGATGCGCGGAGGGCACGACTACGCCCGCACCGTCAACCCGACCCGCACGGCGCTCGAGCAGTGCCTGGCCTCGCTCGAGGGCGGCTCGCACGGTGTCTGCTTCTCGTCCGGGATGGGCGCCACCACGGCGATCATGGAGCTGTTCTCGCCGGGCTCGCGCACCGTGGCGATCAACGACGTCTACGGCGGCACCTACCGGCTGTTCTCGAAGATGTACGCAGCGAAGGGCTACGACTACGCGTTCCTCGACCTGACCGACGAGGGAGTCGCGCGGCAGGCGTTCGAGCAGCCGGCCGACCTCGTCTGGCTCGAGACGCCGTCCAACCCGCTGCTCAAGATCGTCGACATCGCCGCGATCGCCGAGCGCGCGCACGCGGCCGGCGCGCTCGTCGTCGTCGACAACACGTTCGCGAGCCCGTACCTGCAGCAGCCGCTCTCGCTCGGAGCCGACATCGTCGTGCACTCGACGACCAAGTACGTCGGCGGGCATTCCGACGCCGTCGGCGGTGTGGCGATCACGAACGACGAGGAGACCGCGCAGCGCCTGCACTTCGTGCAGAACTCGATGGGCGCCGTGCCCGGCCCGCTCGACTGCTTCCTCACCCTGCGCGGGGCGAAGACGCTCGCGGTGCGCATGGAGCGCCACTGCGACAACGCGGAGGCGATCGCGCGCTGGCTCACGGAGTCGCCTGCCGTCAGCCATGTCTTCTACCCCGGGCTCGCGTCGCACCCGGGCCACGAGACGGCGAAGCGCCAGATGCGGCGCTTCGGGGGCATGATCGCGTTCCAGGTGCACGGGGGCCGCGCGGCCGTGGATGCGGCGCTTGCCGAGACGGGCGTCTGGACGCTGGGTGAGAGCCTCGGAGGCGTCGAGAGCCTGATCGAGCACCCCGGCGCCATGACGCACGCCTCGCTGGCCGGCTCCGGCTTCGAGGTGCCCGACGATCTGATCCGGCTGTCGGTCGGCATCGAGCACATCGACGACCTCATGCACGACCTGGTCGCGATGCTGGCGCATGCCACGCAGTCGCGCGCGCGCCCCATTCAGTAGACGGCGGCGCGTGCCGATGGAGGGATGTGGCGCACGTCGCGCATCCCCGGCCGCTGGCAGGCTCGCTCGCGGCGCTCCGGCGCCTGAGCGAGATCGGTCTGCTCGGCGTGCTTCCGGCCGTGCTCGCGCTCGCGATCATCGGCGGCGCGATCGGCAACCGCTACGCGTTCGACTTCCACGGCGCTCTCTGGCAGGCGGCGCGCGACGTGCTCGACGGGCGCAACCCGTATCCGCCGCCGACGCGCGCGGGCGTAGCGCCCGGCGATCGCTTCGTCTATCCGCCTCCGGTCGCGATCCTGCTGGTCCCGTTGGGGCTGCTGCCGTTCCCGCTCGCGGCCGCCCTCGTCACCGCCGTGCTGATCGCCGCGGTGGCTGCGACCCTCGCCGTCCTGGGTGTGCGCGACTGGCGCTGCTACGGCGCGGCATACCTCTCGGTCGCGGTCCTGCACGACATCCGGCTGGGGGCGCTCACGCCGCTGCTCGCTCTCGGGCTGGCGCTCGCCTGGCGCTGGCGCGAGCGCGCGTCGGCGGCCGTGCCGCTCGCGCTCGTCGTCGTCGCCAAGCTGTTCCTCTGGCCGCTCACCGTCTGGCTCGTGGCGACCGGCCGGCTGCGCGTGGCTCTGCGAGCCGTCGTGCTCGCCGTCGTCTCGAGCGCCCTCGGCTGGGCGATCATCGGCTTCGCGGGCCTGAGCGACTATCCGAGGCTCCTCAGCGTGCTCTCGGACGCCGAGCAGGGGCGCGGCTACTCGCTCGTCTCCGCGGGCCTCTGGCTGGGCCTCGGACCGGCGGCTGCGCGCGCCGTCGCATTCGCGGCGGGCGCCGCCCTGCTCGGGCTCTGCTGGAGGGAGGGGCGCCGGGGCTTCGATGAGCGCTCGCTGGCCCTGGCTCTGGCTGCCGCGCTCGCGCTCTCGCCCATCGTCTGGCTGCACTACTTCGTGCTGCTGCTCGTGCCGATCGCGCTCGCCCGCAAGTCGTTCGGCGCGATCTGGCTGATCCCGGCGCTCTTCTGGATCACCCCGTTCGAGGAGAACTTCGGCGAGCACTGGCGCATCCTCGCGGGCCTCGGCCTGGCAGCGCTGGCGCTCAGCGCCGCGGCGCGGGCGCAGGCCCGGCCCGGCTACGCTGCCGCGCGATGACGCGCTCCTGGAATCCCGCGAGCCCCGCCGGTGGCGGCCTCGACATCCCGTACTCGCCGGCCGCCGTCTCGGACGCCTACGTCCACGTCGCCGGGGTAATCTCGACCGACGAGAGCGGCGCGATCGTCGCCGACGATTTCGCCAATCAGGCGCGCAGGACCTTCGCGAACCTCGTGACGACGCTCCAGGCGGCGGGTTGCAGCGCAGCCGACGTCGTGCACGTGACGACGTACCTGACCGATCGAGGGGACTTCGACGCCTTCAACGAGGCCTTCGTGAAGGTCTTCTCCGAGCCCTACCCCGCGCGCGTGACGGTGCTCGCGCAGCTCGTCGTGCCCGACCTCTCGATCGAGGTCACGGCCGTCGCAGCACGCCCCCGCTGACTGGGCGAGGGGCAGCGCATGAACCGGGGTCAGCATCCGTAGACCTAGGCGCATGAACCGGGGTCAGTATCCGTAGACCAGGCGCATAAACCGGGGTCAGTATCCGTAGGCCAGGCGCATAAACCGGGGTCATATCGGCGCCGACCGAATTAGCGCCTACGAGCCTGACCCGGTTTATGCGCCTCGCCGAGCGTGACCCCGGTTTATGCGCCTCGCCGAGCGTGACCCCGGTTTATGCGCCTCGCCGAGCGTGACCCGGTTTATGCGCCTCGCCAAGCCTGACCCCGGTGTATGCACGCTCAGCTGAGGCTGTCGCGGCCGTGCGGGGCCGCCAGGTCCTGGGCGGGGCCGAGAGGCACGATGCGCAGCGGGTTGAGCGTCGGGTGCGTGCGGTAGTAGTGCCGCTTGATGTGGTCCATGTCGACCGTCTCGGCGACGCCTGGGTGCTGATACAGCTCGCGCAGGTAGCCCGAGAGCTGCGGGTAGTCGATCACGCGGCGCAGGTTGCACTTGAAGTGGCCGACATAGACCGGGTCGAAGCGCAGGAGCGTCGTGAAGAGGCGCCAGTCGGCCTCGGTGATGCGGGATCCCATCAGGTAGCGGCGCGTCGCCAGGCGGGCGTCGAGCTCGTCGAGCGCGTCGAACAGCCGCCCGAACGCCCGCTCGTAGGCACCTTGCGTGCGCGCGAAGCCCGCCCGATAGACGCCGTCGTTGACGTTCTCGTAGACGAACGCGTTGAGCTCGTCGATCTCGCCACGCAGGTCCGGCGGGAGGTAGAGCGGCTCGGGCCGCTTCGCGAAGGCCGCGAACTCGCTGTCGAGCATGCGGATGATCTCGCTCGACTCGTTGTTGACGATGCGCTCGCGCTCGCGATCCCAGAGGACAGGCACCGTGACGTGGCCGTCGAAGTCCGGGTCGCTGAGCACGTAGGCCTCGCTCAGGAACGTGAACCCGTTCACGGGATCCGGGGTCGTCCCGCGCTCCTCCGTGATCGCCCAGCCGCGCTCGTCGCGCTCGGGGTCGACGATCGTCATCGAGATCACGTCCTCGAGCCCGCGCAGCCGGCGGTAGATGATCGTGCGGTGCGCCCACGGGCACGCGGACGAGACGTAGAGGTGGTAGCGGCCGGCTTCCGCCTTGTAGCCGGAGCTGCCATCAGCGGTCACGAAGTCGCGGAAGCGCGCGTCGCGGCGACGGAACGAGCCGTCGTCCGCTCGCTCGGAGGGCAGGGGCTCGCGCGTGTCGGTAGAGCTCATATGACCGGCAACGTATCCGAGCGGCGCTCATCCAAACCGTGACCGGCGAGCCGTGTAACGTCGGGCCGCGAATGGAGACCAAGGATCGTGACGACGACACCGCTCTCCTTGCCGCGCTGCGCGCAGGCGACGAACGTGCCTTCGCCGCCCTGGTCGACCGCTATCAGGCCTCGCTCGTGCGGGTCGCTCGCCAGTACGTGCCCACTCAGGAGATTGCGGAGGACGTCGCCCAGGAGGCCTGGCTCGGCCTTCTGCGCGGCCTGGACTCGTTCGAGGGCCGCTCGTCGCTCCGCACCTACCTCTTCCGCATCGTCATGAATCTCGCCCGCACCCGCGGTGTCCGCGAGGCGCGCACAGCGCCCTTCTCGTCGCTCGCTCGCGACGGAGACGAGGACGGCCCCTCGGTGGATCCCGAGCGCTTCGTCCGTGCTCCGGCCGCCGGCGCCGGCCACTGGCTCTCGCCGATCAGGCCCTGGAACCTGAGCGCCGAGCAGCTCACGCTCAACGCCGAGCTCGGCGCGAAGATCGCGGAGGCGATCGAGCGGCTGCCCGAGGCGCAGCGGCGCGTCGTCACGCTGCGCGACGTCGAGGGCTTCGATTCCGACGAGGTGTGCGACCTGCTCGGGCTCTCGGAGGGCAATCAGCGCGTGCTGCTGCACCGCGGGCGAACGAAGCTGCGAGAGGCGCTCGCGGAGGAGTACGCATGACCGACTTCGCCGTCCGGGAGCCGACCTGCCAGGAGCTCGCGGAGTTCCTCACCGACTACCTCGAGGGCGTGCTCACGCCGGTCGAGCGCGCGAGCTTCGACAGGCACATCGCCGGATGTCGCGACTGCACGCTCTACATCGAGCAGATGCGCATGACGATTGCCAAGACCCGTGAGATCGCCTCGGACGCGATTCCGCCGGGGGTGCGCGCCGAGCTGCTGGGCGCGTTCCGGAGCTGGTCGGCTCAGCGCCCGAGATAAGCCTTGCGCAGGCCCTCGTCGTTGAGCAGGTCGGCCGCCTTGCCTTCCAGCACCAAGCGGCCGGTCGAGAGCACGTAGCCGCGGTCGGCGATCGAGAGCGAGACGTTCGCGTTCTGCTCCACCACCAGCACGGCGACGCCCGACTCGTGCACCTGCTTGATGACCTCGAAGCTCCGCTCCACGAGGATCGGCGCGAGACCCATCGAGGGCTCGTCCATGAGCATGAGCTTCGGCCGGGACATGAGGGCGCGCGCCATCGCCACCATCTGCTGCTCGCCGCCCGAGAGCGTGCCGGCAAGCTGGGAGCGACGGTCGTAGACGATGGGGAATGTCTCGTAGACGCGCGCGTAGTCCTCCTTGCTGCCGCCGCCGTGCAGATAGGCGCCGAGCTCGAGGTTCTCCAGCACCGTCATCGGGCCGAAGAGCCTGCGGTTCTCGGGCACGATCGCCATTCCGCGGCCGATGCGGTGGCTCGTCGAGCGTGTCGTCACGTCCTCGCCGTTGAACTCGATCGTGCCGCTGCGCGATCGCACGATGCCGAGGATCGTCTTGAGCGTCGTCGACTTGCCGGACGCGTTCCCGCCCAGCAGGCAGACCAGCTCACCGGCGTTGACCTCCAGGTCGAGGTCCTGGAGGATGTGGATCTGCCCGTAGTAGGTGTTGATGCCCTGGAGCCGCAGCAGGCTCACTTGGTCACCGCGGCCTTGGTGCCCGAGATAGGCCTCGATCACGCGAGGATCCGTCGCGACCTGCTCGAACGTGCCCTCCACGATCTTGACGCCGTGGTCGAGGGCGACGACGCGGTCGGAAATCCCCTCGACCACGTGCATGTCGTGCTCGATCACGAGGATCGTGTAGCCGGCCTCGCTGCGCAGCCGGGCGATCAGCTCGGTGATCTCGTGCGTCTCGACCGGGTTCATGCCCGCGGCGGGCTCGTCGAGCAGCAGGATGCGCGGGCCCGTGGCCATCGCGCGCGCGATCTCCAGGCGCCGGCGATTGGCGTACGAGAGGCTGTAGGCGGGCTGATCCCAGCGGTAGCCCTTGAGTCGCTCGCCGAAGAACGAGAGCTGCTCCTCGGCGAGCGCGCGGATCTCTGCCTCCTCGCGCCGCATGCCCGGTGTGCGCAGCATGGAGCGCACGACCCCCGCCTTCGTCCGGCCGTAGGCGGCGGCCATCACGTTCTCGCGCACCGACATGTTGAGGAACAGGCGCAGCGTCTGGAACGTGCGGGCGATGCCCAGCTGCGCAATCTGGTGCGGCTCGAGCCCGACGAGGGCCGTGCCGTCGAGGGCGATCTCGCCCTCGTCGGGCTGGTAGATGCCCGTGATCAGGTTGAAGAGGGTCGTCTTGCCTGCGCCGTTGGGCCCGATCACGCTGACGATCGAGCCCTCGTCGACCGAGAGGTCGAGCCCGGACACGACCTTGAGGCCGCCGAACGCGAGCGAGACGCCGCGCAGCTCGAGCAGGGCCGCCATCAGACGATCTCCACGCGCCGCTCGCCGAAGAGGCCGTTGGGCCGCACGATCATGAGCGCGATCAGCATCGCGCCGAGCACGATGTAGCGCGTCGCATCCGGCTGCGCGAGCAGCACGTTCTCCCACACGAACGTGCCCAGGTAGAGCGTCGGTACGAGCAGCGCGTAGCGCACCCAGCCATGCACCAACGTGAGCACGAGCACCAGCCCGATCAGGCCCATGTAGGTCACCGGACCGAGCCAGTTGACCATGCTCGTCGGGATGATGACCCAGTGCGAGAGCACGTCGTCGAGACCGTTGGCGGCCGGCCCCGATACCCAGTCGTGATTGATCGCCGCGGCCACGGCGTGAGCGGCGAACCCGAAGGCGAGCGTGCTCGCAAGCAGCACGGCGAGCTTCCTCGAGCGTCCGAACGCGAGCATGATCGCGAGCAATCCGACGACGTAGAAGAGGATGCGAGCGTCGCCCGGGTCGCGCAGCAACTCGAGCAGGACGCTGACGAGCACCGCGCCGATGGTCACTCCCGCGAGGTTTCCCTGGCCACCGAGGATGACCATGGTGTAGACGGTGATGAGGAGCGGGAACGAGAACGTGAGTGGGAACGTGCTCGCGTTCAGGGAGGCGAAGACGGTGCCGGTGAGCGCCGCGACCGCCGCGCCGAAGCTGAACGCCATGAGCTTGAGCAGGTTGACCGGCATCCCCATGGCCTCGGCGGCGAGCGCATCCTCGCGCAGCGAGCGCCATGCGCGCCCCGTGCGCGAATGGTTGACGAAGTGCAGCGCGACGTACATGACCGCGAAGAAGGCGAGCGCGACATAGAGGTAGGACAGTGCGAAGACGCCCTCGTGCTGGACAGCGAGCGAGTGGCCGAACAGGTGGAACGGATCGACGTTGAGGATCCCGTTCGCGCCGCCGGTGATGTCGTGGCCGAACAACTGATCCCCGTTCGTCGCCACGGTGAGGAAGATCTGCAGGAAGAAGAGGGTCACGATCGCGAGGTAGTCTCCGACGAGCCGACGCGACGGCAGCCCGACCAGGAAGCCCGCGACGGCACCTACCACGACGACCACCGGGATCGAGACGAACGTCGGCAGGTGGACGCCGAGCTTGTGCGAGTCGAGCAGCGCGTACGAGTACGCACCGATGCCGTAGAACGCCACGTAGCCGAGGTCGAGCAGACCGCCCCAGCCGACGACGACGTTGAGGCCGAGCGCCAGCAGCATGTAGAGCACCGTGTCGAAGGCGACCCTGTGGATGTAGCCGCTGCCGGCCACGAGCGGCAGCGCCGAGAATGCGGCCACGAAGAGCACCAGCCAGCCCCACCACGGCACCCCGGCCAGGCGCTCCTCGATCACGCCCACGAGTCCGGCGCGGCCCTCACGGTGCTCGCCGTGGCGCGCGACCCACTCGTCCTTGCCGATCGCCGGCCCCGAGGGCGGCTCCTGGGGAGGGGTGGCCTCGCTCATACCTTCTTGAGGCCTGCCTTGCCGAGCAGACCGCTCGGGCGGAACAGCATGAATCCGATCAGCACCGTGAAGATCACGAGATCCGACCAGCGCGTCGTCCAGTAGCCCGCCGTGTAGGCCTCGGCGAAGCCGAGGATGAGCCCGCCGGCCATGGCACCGGGGATGGAGCCGATGCCGCCGATCACGGCAGCGGTGAAGCCCTTGAGGCCGATCACGAAGCCGATCGAGGCCGCGGTCGGCACCCGCAGCGCGAACATCACGCCCGCGGCTCCGGCCAGCGCGGAGCCGATCACGAACGTGAACACGATCACGCGATCGATGTCGATGCCCATCATCGCCGCAGCCTCGCGGTCGAATGAGGTGGCGCGCATGGCCTTGCCTGTGCGCGTGCGCGTCACGAGCAGCCACAGCACGATCATCAGCACGAACGCGGAGGTGATCGTGATGATCCGGATCAGGGGGATGTGGACGTTCCCGATGGCGAACCCGCGAAAGAAGAGCGAGCCCGAGTCGAGGTTGAAGATGCCGTAGTCGAACTGCTGCGCGCCGAACATCAGCTGGAACGAGTTGGCGAGGAAGAACGAGACGCCGAGTGCGCTGATCAGCGGTGCGATGCGCGGGGCATCACGCAGCGGCCGGTAGGCAAAGCGCTCGATCGCGACCCCCAGGATCGCGCAGCCGACCATGGCGGCCAGCACCATCACGCTGATCAGCAGCCAGACGGGGAGTGCGTTGTCGCTCGAGCCACCGAACAGCTTGAGCACGCCGAAGCCGATGAACGAGCCGACCATGAAGACGTCGCCGTGGGCGAAGTTCAGGAGCTTGAGGACGCCGTAGATGAGGGTGTAGCCGAGCGCGATGAGCGCGTAGGTGCTGCCCTCGGTGAGCCCGTTGAGCGTCAGCTGGGTGAAGGTATCCACGGGGCAGCGGCGAGTCTAGACGCTCGGGCGGCCCGGCCTCGGCCGGGCCGCCCAGCTCATTCGTGAGAACGAAGTCCTAGTTGACGAGCTTGTACGAGCCGTCGGACTGGATCTGGAAGATGTAGAACTTGGAGACGTTCGGATCGTTCGTGTTGACCTTCGACCACGCGAACTTGCCGCCGAGGATCCAGCCGTTGTTGATCGAGACGCGCTTCGTCGCCTGGATCACGGCCCCGCGCTTCACGAGCTTCCCGTGCCCCTTGTCGCATGCCGCCTTGATGGCAGCGAGGATGACCTGGACCGCGCCGTACGACGGCGGTCCGAAGGAGCCGACGGACTTGCCCGGGTTGTCCTTCTTCCAGGCGGCGATGATCGCCTTGTCGGCCGGGATGCTCGTGATCTGAGGCGCGAAGTTCGAGACGAACGAGCCCGCCGCCTTGAACGCCGACGGGTCGTTCGAGCCGTCGCCGCCGAACACCTTGGCCTTCTTGCCCTGCTCCGCGAGCTGGCTCGCGAACGCCTGGGCGTCGCCGGGCTTCTGGGTCGGGAAGAACACGATGTCGGCATCAGCCGGCACCTTCGTCACATACGACGAGAAGTCCGTCACCGTGTTCGGAATCGACTGGTGTGACGTGCTCACGCCGGCCTTCTGAAGCGTGACCTCGACCTGGCCGCCGAGTCCCTGCGAGTACGGCTCCTGGAAGTCGATGATCACGACCTTCTTCACATGCAGGGTGTTGATCATGTAGTTGGCATCCGTCGGTCCCTGGAAATCGTCGGCGGGCACGACGCGGAAGAAGGCCTTGGTCGCCTCCTGGTTGTCGCCCTTCGTGAGCGTGGCTCGCGTTGCCGACTCGGAGACCTGCACCAGTCCGGCCTGCTGGAACGTCTTGCTCGTGGCGGCCACGGAGCCGGACGTCGAGCCGCCGAGGACCGCGACCATGTTCTTGTCGGCCACGAACTTCTGAGCGACGGTCTGCGCGGCAGACGGCCCCTGCTCGGCCGGCGCATCGCCGGGCACGAGCTTGATCTTCAGGCCCATCGTCTTGGGGAGGGTCTTGACGGCGAGCTTCGCCCACGAGAGCTGCTCCTGGCCGAGGAAGCCTGCGCCACCTGTGAGTGGCGTCAGCATCCCGATGTGCAGCGTGCTGCTGCAGCTCAGGCCGGCCGTGGCGTGTGTGCTCTTCGCGGCTGCCGGTGCCGCCGAGACGGTGGCTGCCAGGGCGGTGGCCGCGGCGACCGCTGCGAACAGCGGGAACGACTTGGCTTTCCTCATGTACGAACTCCTCTTCGGGGGGAACGGGCGATACGAAGCCTCGAGCGACTAGGACGGGGGTTTCGGCGGATTTGTTGGGCTGCGCGCGGCGCCTGCGGGGGTCACTCCGGGGCGAGGGCAGCGACCCAACTGCGGGTGTCGGTGAACTGGTGGAAGCGCACGGCCTTGCCGTCTGCGAACTTCCAGACGTGCGCGAACGGCACGTCGAGGGGCTTGCCGGTCGCCTTGGCGCGGGCCGTGTAGCGGCCGATCGCGACGACGTGATCGTCGCCGGCGAGGAGCTCGGACGGCACGGCGTCGAAGTCCTCCCACCACTGCGCGTCGATGGGGTCGAAGACGGCGGCCCGCACGGCCGGGAGCCCGTGGTAGATCCCGCCGTGGGCGAGGCCCTCGGCCTGATGCCAGACGATTCGGTCGTCCATCATCGCCAGGGCGCCGTCGAGATCGTTGCGGGAGAAGGCCTCGTAGGAACTGCGAACCGCGGCGAGATTTTCGGCGTGTGCGGACAAGACGGCCGATTCTACGCCGTTCCGAGTGCTGTGATCAACTATCAAGGCGCACGGCGGCGGTGCGCGGATGCCGCCACTGGCGCTGTCCCGGCAGCACACGCGTGTCCTGCTCGGGGCCCCAGGTTCCGCGCTCGTAGGGAATGGCGGGCGCGTGCTTCTCGAGCACCGGATCGACCACGCGCCAGGCCGCCTCGACCAGGTCCTGCCGTGCGAAGAGCCGCTGGTCGCCCGCGAGCGCGTCGCCCAGGAGCCGCTGGTAGGCCTCCGGTCCCGAGCCGCCGAGCGCGGCCTCGTAGGCGACGTCGAGGTCGACCCTGCCGCTCACCATCTGCTCGCCCGGGCGCTTGGCCTGCATCTCGAGCGTGATCGTGTCGTCGGGCTTGAGCCGGAAGCGCAGGATGTTCGGCTCGGGTGCGTGGTCGTGATCGGCGAACAGCAGGCGCGGCGGCTGGCGAAGCTCCACGAGCGCCTCCTGCACGGTTTCCGGCATGGCCTTGCCGGCCCGGATCGAGAACGGCACGCCGGCCCAGCGCCAGGAGTCCACGTGCACGCGCAGCGCGCAGTAGGTCTCGGTGTCGGAGCCCGGAGCGACCCCGGGCTCGTCCAGGTAGCCGACGTACTGGCCGCGCACGAGCTCGGCGCGCTTGAGCGGCCGGATCGTCTTCATCACCTTGACGGTCTCGTCCCGCAGCGCGTCTGCCGTGGCGGAGATCGGCGGCTCCATGGCGAGTAGGCAGACCATCTGCAGCAGGTGGTTCTGGACGACGTCGCGCAGGCAGCCGACGCCGTCGTAGAACGAGCCGCGGCCCTCGACGCCGAACTCCTCCGCCATCGTCACCTGCACGCTCTGCACGAAGTGGCGGTTCCAGATGGGCTCGAGCAGCGTGTTCGCGAAACGGAAGACCATCAGGTTCTGGACGGGCTCCTTGCCGAGGAAATGGTCGATGCGGTAGATCTGATCCTCGGCGAAGTGCTTGTGCAGCAGCGCGTTGAGCTCGAGCGCGCTCTTGAGGTCCCGGCCGAAGGGCTTCTCGATCACGATCCGCCCGCCGTTCTGAACGCCGATGCCCGCGAGTCCCTCGGCGACGTCGTCGAACAGGAACGGCGGGATCGCGAGATAGCAGACCGGGCGCTTCGCCTTGCCGAGGCTCTCGCGCAGCGCCTGGTAGGTCTCGGGCCGGCTGTAGTCGCCCCTGACGTAGTGCAGACGCGCGCAGAGCCGCTTGAGAACGCCGGCGCTGACCGCCTTTCCCACCGCGGCGCGCACCTCGGAGCGCAGCTTCGCGTCGTCCCAGTCGCTCGAGGCGACGCCGATCACGGGCACGTCGAGCGCTCCGGCGGCCTCGAGGCCCGCCAGCGCGCCGTAGAGCTTCTTGTGCGCCAGGTCGCCGGTGATGCCGAACAGGACGAGCGCACCGCCCTTCACGACGGAGGCTTCTGCTCGACGTGGCCGCCGAACTGCTTGCGCAGGGCCGACAGCAGCTTGTCCGCGTAGTCGGCCTCGCCCCGCGAGCTGAAGCGCTCGTAGAGCGCGGAGGCCAGCACGTGCGCAGGCACGCTCTCGTCGATCGCCGCGAGCACGGTCCAGCGGCCCTCCCCCGAATCCGACACGTGGCCGGAGAACGACGCCACCTCGGGATCCTCCTGCAGCGCCTTGGCGGTCAGGTCGAGCAGCCACGAGCTCACGACGCTGCCCCGCCGCCAGACCTCGGCCACCTCCGGCATGTCGAACTGGTACTGGTAGTAGTGCGGGTCGCGCAGCGGCGCGTTCTCGGCGTCCTTGACGTGCTCGCGCATGCCGACGTCGGCCTTCTTGAGGATCGAGAGACCCTCGGCCATCGCAGCCATCATCCCGTACTCGATGCCGTTGTGGATCATCTTCACGAAGTGCCCTGCGCCGTGGCCGCCGCAGTGCAGGTAGCCGTGCTCGGCCTGGGCCGGAGGTCCGTGGCGGCCGGGCGTGCGAGGGGCCGATTCGACGCCCGGCGCGAGCGTGCGGAAGATGGGGTCGAGGTGCTTCACGACCCGGTCCTCGCCGCCGATCATCATGCAGAAGCCGCGCTCGAGCCCGAACACGCCGCCGCTCGTGCCGACGTCGACGTAGTGGATGCCCTGCGGCCCGAGCGCCTCGGCGCGGTCGATGTCGTCGCGGTAGTAGCTGTTGCCGCCGTCGATCAGGATGTCGCCGCTCTCGCACAGCGCGGCGAGCTCCGTCACCGTCTCGCCCGCGAACGCTGCCGGCACCATGATCCAGGCGGCACGCGGGGTCGTCAGCTTGCTCGCGAACTCGGCGAGCGAGCGGGCGCCGACGGCGCCCTCGCCCTCGAGTTGCGCGATCGCCGCTTCGTTGACGTCGTAGACGACGCATTCGTGGCCGTCCCGCATCAGGCGCCGCACGATGTTGGCCCCCATGCGGCCCAAGCCGACCATTCCGAGCTGCATGAACGTGTTCCTCCGGCGTGGTGAGCGAGACCCAGTGGCCGCTGAGCGGCGCTTCAGTCTCGCACGCGCGCGGGCGGCTGCGAGCACGGTTCACACGATTCCAACGCGATCCGCCGCCGGCGCACGTAACGTTGCGACGGATCGCGTGAATCGGCGCGGGGTGTTCGAGCGCGGAGGGCTGGCATGGAGATGATCGGCATCGACGTGGGCGGATCCGGCATCAAGGCCGCCGTCGTCGAGACCACCACGGGGGAGCTCAGGACGCCGCGCGTGCGCGTCGAGACGCCGCATCCCGCAGTGCCCAAGGCGATGATCAAGGCCGCTGCCGGCATCGTGGCCGAGCTCGCCCCGGAGCTGGGCGCGGGCATCGGCTTCCCCGCGGTGATCCTCGGCGGCGTCGTCAAGACGGCCGCCAACATCGATTCCTCCTGGATCGGCGTCGACGCCGACAGCGCCTTCTCCCAGGCGCTTGGACGGGCGCTCGTCGTCGGCAACGACGCCGACGCCGCCGGCCTCGCCGAGATGCGCTTCGGCGCCGGGCGCGGGCAGGCCGGGACTGTGCTGATGCTGACGCTGGGCACGGGAATCGGCTCGGCGCTCTTCCGCGACGGCGTGCTCGTCCCGAACACCGAGCTCGGCCATCTGCAGCTGCGCGGCAAGGACGCCGAGCGGCGCGCGGCCGCCTCCATCAAGGAGACCAAGGGCCTCAGCTGGCACGCCTGGAGCAAGCGCCTGGCCGAGTACGTCGATCTGATCGACGGGCTGCTCTGGCCCGACCTCGTGATCATCGGCGGCGGCATCAGCAAGGAGTCCGACAAGTTCATCCACGATCTGCCGGCGCGCGTCAAGTGCGTTCCGGCGGCGCTGCAGAACCAGGCCGGGATCGTCGGCGCCGCGCTGCTGGCGGCCGAGGCGGCGCACCTGAGCGCACCGCACGCGTCCGCGGGAGCCGCGTAGATGGCGCGGGTCGCGCCGGCGCAGCGGCGCGAGCCACAGCGAACCGCGGGCGGCTATCTGCCGATCGAGAACCATGGCGTGATCGGCGACCTGCACACGGTCGCCTTGGTCGGCAACGAGGGGACGATCGACTGGTTCTGCCCCGAGCGCTTCGACGCGCCCAGCATGTTCAGTGCGATCCTCGACGCCGACTCCGGCGGAAGCTTTTCCATTCAGCCGGTCGGCGAGTCGTTCAGGACGAAGCAGCTCTACCTGCCGGGCACGGCCGTGCTCGTCACGCGTTTCTTCGGCGAGGGCGGTGTCGGCGAGATCACCGACTTCATGCCGCTCGTCGACGGCTCCTGCTCGATCGTCCGCCGGATCGAGGTCGTGCGCGGCTCGCTGCGCTTCGCGCTTTCGTGCCTGCCGGCCTTCGACTACGCGCGCGCAGGGCACAGGCTGGCCGTCGATGGGAGGCTCGCGACGTTCGTGCACGGCGGCCTGGCGGTCGAGCTGCGTTCGACCTCCGTGGATCTGGCTGCCGACGGAGATGCCGCTCGCGCAGAGCTGACGCTTGCACGTGGTGAGCGCGCCTCCTTCGTGTTCTCGTACGGCAAGCCGGGCCCCGTCTGGGACGAGGACCGGGTGGAGGTCGCCTTCAAGGACACCGTCGCGTTCTGGCGCCGCTGGATCGGGCAGAGCACCTATCGCGGGCGCTGGCGGGAGGTCGTCGATCGCTCGGCGATCACGCTCAAGCTGCTGACCTACCTCCCGACCGGCGCCGTCGTCGCCGCGCCGACGACGAGCCTCCCGGAGCAGATCGGCGGGCCGCGCAACTGGGACTACCGCTACTGCTGGCTGCGGGACTCGGCCTTCACGATGTTCGCGTTCCTGCGGCTCGGCTTCCGCGAGGAGGCCGCGGCGTACATGAACTGGCTGCACGCGCTCGACGTCGGACGCGAGGACGGCGTGCCGTTGCAGGTCATGTACACGCTCGACGGCAAGAGCGACCTCGCGGAGCAGGAGCTGCCGCACCTCAGCGGCTACCGGGACTCGCACCCGGTGCGCATCGGCAACGGGGCGTCCGGGCAGCTCCAGCTGGACGTCTACGGCGAGGTGATCGATGCCGTCTACCTCGCCGAGCGCGGCGGCATGCCGCTCTCGTACTCGCTCTGGGTCAAGCTCCGCGACGTCCTGGACTGGCTCGCCGAGAACTGGGATCAGCCCGACGAGGGCATCTGGGAGGTGCGCGGCGGCCGCCGCTGCTTCACCTTCTCGCGCATCATGACCTGGGTCGCCTTCGATCGCGCGATCCGCATCCAGACCAAGCGCGGGCTGCCTGCCGACACGCAGCGCTGGCGCGTCGCGCGCGATGCGGCGTACGAGTGGGTGATGACGCACGGCTGGTCCGAGGCCCGCCAGGCGTTCAACCAGTACGCCGACAGCGACGTGCTCGACGCGAGCGTGCTGATCCTGCCGCTCGTGCTCATGATCGCCCCCACCGATCCGCGCATGCTCTCGACGCTGGAGGCCATCTGCAACGAGCTCGTGAGTGACAGCTTCGTCTTCCGCTACGACACCGAGGATGCGGCTGACGACGGCCTCCCCGGGCGCGAGGGCTCGTTCTCGCTCTGCAGCTTCTGGTACGTCGAATGCCTGACACGTGCAGGCAAGCTGGATGAGGCGCGCCTCGTGTTCGAGAAGATGCTCGGCTATGCCAACCACCTCGGCCTCTACTCCGAGGAGATCGGCGCCAGCGGGGAGGCACTGGGCAACTTCCCGCAGGCCTTCACGCACCTGGGGCTGATCTCGGCGGCGTTCGATCTCGACCGCGCCCTCGGCTGAGGCCGGCTAGAACGCGGCGCCCAGCGCCCAGCCGGCGATCGCCGCGGCCAGGCCGAGCACGAGGCTCCCGGCGGCATTCGCGACCGCGAGGCCGCGCTCGCCCTCGGCTTCCATGCGCTCGGTCTGGACCATCCAGGTCGAGAACGTCGTGAACGACCCGAGCACGGCCGTGCCCGCGAGCAGCAGGGCATCGCCCGTCACGCCGGCCCCGTGCAGGAGGCCCAGGGCCAAGGCGCCGATCCCGTTGACCGCCAGGATCCCGAGCGGGAAGCGCGTGGCGCGGATGCGCTCCACCGCAGCGACGAGCAGGAAGCGCAGGCACGCGCCGAGGCCGCTGAGCAGGCCCACGCAGACCCACACGGCCGTGCCGCTCATGCGCCCGGCCCCGCCGGCGTCAGCGCCGAGAAGCCGCGCGCGACGAGCAGGCCGGCGCCGACGCTGATCAGCGCGTAGGCGACGCCCATGGCCGCGTGGCCCGCGTGAATCAGGACGACGGTCTCGAGCTGCAGCGTTGAGAACGTCGTCAGCGCCCCGCAGAGGCCGACGCCGAGCAGCGGGCCGAGGAGGGAGGGCGGGGGCGCCGGGCGTCGCTGCACGAGCGCGAAGAGCGAGGCGAGGAGCGCCGTGCCGGCAAGGTTGACGGCGAACGTCACCCACGGCCAGCTGTGCCCACTCGCCGGCCACGTCTGCTCGAGCGCCGACCGCGCGAGCCCTCCGGCCGCGCCGCCGAAGAAGATCGCCGGCAGGACTCGCGCACGCATCTCGATCAGCTTGCCGGATGCCCCAGTTGCGTGATTCACCGCATGAGCACCCGGGGTCTGGCCCCACATGCTCAGGGGTCTGGCCCGACGCGTGCGGGGTCTGGCCCGACACGGCGGGGTCAGGCCCACGCGTGGGGTCCGGCCCAGGCGTTGGCCCCGCTCGCTCGGGATCCCCCCGGACACGCGCGGGGTCAGGCTCGACACGCGCGGGGTCAGGCCCGACACGCCCAGGGTCTGGCGCGACACGGACGGGGTCTGGCGCGACACGGACGGGGTCTGGCCCCCATCCGGTCGGGGCATCTCGATCAGCTTGCCGCATGCTCCAGTTGCGTGATTCAGCGCGTGAGCACCCGGGGTCTGACCCCACCTGCTCAGGGGCTGGCCCGACGCGTGAGGGTCTGGTCCCAGCGCGTGATCTCACGTGCGCACTCACGAGAGGGTGCCTGAAACACCTTACGGAAACCTGACCTGCTCGTGAGGTTCTGCTCGCATCTCGGCGCAACCGTATGGACAGCCCGTCAAATCCGCTCTCGGAGGTTTCCCCGATGAAGGCTCGTTTCCATGTTCGTCCGATCGCCGGCTTGCTGGCCGCTGCCATTGTCGCCGTGGCTGCATTCAGCACCAGCGCGTCCGGTGCCGGAGGCCCCGGCATCGTCACTCCGCCGACCATTGCAGGCACGGCCAAGTCCGGTCAGACGTTGACCGCGACGCCCGGTACCTGGGCCACTCCGCCCACCTCCGTCGCCTATGCCTGGCAGCGCTGCAGCGACACGGGCACCGCCTGCGCGGCGATCAGCGGCGCCTCCGGCGCGACCGCTACCACGTACGTCCTGACCTCGGCCGACGTCGGCCAGACGGTGCGCGTCGTGGAGACCGCGACCAACGCCGGCGGCACCACCGATTCCCCCTCGGCAGTGACGGCCGTGGTCGTCTCGGGCGCCGTCCCGCAGAGCACGGCTCCGCCGACGATCTCCGGCACGACGACGGAGGGCGAGACCCTCGTCGGCACGGACGGAACCTGGAACGGCGCAGCCCCCATCGCGTTCACGTACGCCTGGTCGCGCTGTGACGCGACGGGAGCCGCGTGCGCGCCGATCGCCGGCGCGACGAACAAGACCTATGTGCTGGTCGCGGCCGACAACGGCAAGACCCTCCGCCTCTCGGTGACGGCCAAGAACATCGCCGGCAGCGACACCCAGACGTCCGCCCCGACCGCCGTGATCACGCCGCTGGCGCCGCCGAGCGTCGTGACGCTGCCCTCGGGCGGCAAGTCGATCGACGCGACGGACGTCAAGTCGCCGGCGCTACTCGTGATCGACAAGGTCGCGTTCTCGCCGAACCCGCTGCACTCGCGGGCCGCGTTCACCGCCAAGATCCACATCTCCGACACGCGTGGCTACTCGGTGCGCAACGCCCTCGTGTTCATCCAGGGCCTGCCGTTCGGACGCGCATCCACCCCCGCCGAGGTCAAGACGGGCGCCGACGGCACCGCCGCGCTGACGCTGCAGCCGACGCACAAGCTGCCGCTGCAGCGCGGCGCCTCGCTCGTCATGTTCGTGCGCGCACGCGTGGCCGGCGACCGCCTGATCGCGGGCGTCTCGGCCCGCCGCCTGGTCAACCTGCGCGTCGTCCCGAGCTGAATAATCGAGGGTCAGGCACGCATAATGCGTGCCTGACCCCGATTTATGCAGTGCGGTAGAGCTCCAGGGCGCGGTCGATGAAGACGTCGGCCGCGCCTACGTACGTTTCGGGGAGGAAGGCGGCGTCGAGCTCCGCCGCGGTCATCGGCGTGCGGCGGTCGGCTGCCAGCTCGTCGCGCAGCGCGGTGTTCCGCTCACCCGCCCGCGCGCCGGCCTCGCTCACGAGAGCGCGGGCCTCCCCGTAGCCGATCCGCTCTGCGAGCGCGAAGACGAGCCGCTCGGAGAGAATCAGGCCGCGCGTGACGGCGAGATTGTCCTGCATGCGCTCGCGGTGCACGACGAGGCCGCCGAGCACCTCCGCCATGTTCGCCGCGGCACCGCCGCTGGCCGCGAGGACGCCGGACAGGCCATCCCACTCGGCGTGCCAGGCGCCGACGGCGCGCTCGTGCTCCTGCACGAGGCTCCCGGACAGCAGCCCGGCGTAGGCGTGAGCCCGCCGGGCGCAGGCCAGCGCAAGGGTGGAGCCGATCGGGTTGCGCTTGTGCGCGAGCGTCGAGGATCCGCCACGGCTCTCGCCCGCGGGCTCGCTCAGCTCGCCGACCTCGGTCTGGGCCATGAGCACGACGTCGAGCGCGATCTTGCCGAGCGCACCGGCCAGCGCCGAGAGCGACGAGCCCAGCGCGGCCACGCGCACGCGGGAGGTGTGCCACGGCAGCGCGGGCTCGGCGAGGCCGAGCTCGCGCGCCATACGGCTCACCACCTCGGGACCGCGCTCTCCGAGCGCGGCGAGCGTGCCCGCCGCGCCTCCGAGCTGGACGGCCATCCCCTGCGCGCGAGCGCCACGAGGCGCCGAGCCTCGAGCACGCCGGCGAGCCAGCTGGCCGCCTTGAGGCCGAACGTCGTCGGCAGCGCCTGCTGCAGCAGCGTGCGGGCGACCATAGGGGTCGCGCGATGGCTCTCGGCAAGCCCGCGCAGGCCGCCGTCACGGCGTCGACATCGGCCGCGATCAGATCGAGCGCCCGGCGGCCGACGAGCATCGCGGCGGTGTCGACGATGTCCTGGCTCGTCGCGCCGTAGTGCACGGCCCCGCCCCCTCGTCTCCCACCGCAGCGCGCAGCGCACGCACGAGCGGCTCGGCCGGGTTGCCCGAGCCACGTCCCTCCTGCGCGATCCGCGCGCTCTCGAAGAGCTCCGCGCGGCAGCAGGCCGCGATCGCCTCAGCGGCCGCGGACGGGATCAGCCCCGCCTCGGCCTCGGCGAGGGCGAGCGCGCGCTCGCTGTCGAGCATCGCCTGGAGCCAGGCGCGGTCGCCCAGCTCGTCGAGCAGTCTCTGCGGCGCGAAGATCGCGTCGAACACGGCTAGACCCGCTCCAGGCCGACGTATTCTCGGCCAGCGACGGTCGCCGCCGCCCGCGAGGACACGACGTAGCGCAGCTGCGAGAGCTGCAGCTGCGCTCGAACGGGTCGTCGCCCGGGCAGCGCGGTGCAGCATCGAGGTCATCCACCACGAGAAGTGCTCGGCCCGCCAGACCCGCCGCAGGCACGGCTGCCGAGTACGCGTCCAGCAGCCGCTGCGTCGCCCGCTGCGCATACCAGCTGCGCGAGCGCCTCGGCCAGCATCGCGCACGTCGGCGATCGCGAGGTTGAGTCCCTTGGCGCCGGTCGGCGGCACGATGTGCGCCGCGTCGCCGGCCAGGAACAGGCGGCCGTGCCGCATCGGCTCGGCGACGAAGCTCCGCATCCCCGTCACGCCCTTCTCGAGGATCGGCCCCTCGGCCAGCGTCCAGCCGTCGAGCGCCGAGCCGGGTCTGCAGCTCCTCCCAGATGCGCTCGTCGGGCCACTCGCCGATGTCCTCGTCGGGGCGGCACCTGCAGGTAGAGCCGGCTGAGCGTCGGCGAGCGCAGGCTGTGCAGCGCGAAGCCGCGCTCGTGATGGGCGTAGACCAGCTCGTCGGATGGACGGCGCGACGTCGGCCAGGATGCCGAGCCAGCCGAACGGATACTCGCGCTCGGTAGCTGCGCAGCACGCCCGCGGGGATCGACTGCCGCGGCAGACGCCGTGGAAGCCGTCGCAGCCGGCGATGACGTCGCACTCGAGCTCATGCTCCTCGCCCGTCGTGCGCGTAGCGGATGCGCGGCCGGTCGCCCTCGAGCTCGTGCACGCGCACGCCGTCCACCTCGAAGAGCAGCGGCGCGCCGCTTCGAGCGCGCCGCGATCAGATCCTTGACCACCTCGGTCTGGCCGTAGATCACGATCGCCGCGCCCGCCGGTGAGCTCGCTACAGCGGGATGCGGTGCCGCTCGCCGTCGAACTGCAGCTCGATCCCGCGGTGCACGATCCCCTCGCGGCGCATGCCGCTCGCCGGCGCCGGCCGCGTCAGCAGGTCGACGGTGCCCTGCTCGAGCACCCCCGCGCGGATGCGCTGCTCGCACGTACTCGCGGCTGCGGCCTCGAGCACGACCGACTCGATCCCCTGCGGCTGCAGCAGCTGCGCCAGCATCAGCCCGGCCGGCCCCGCGCCGACGATGCCGACCTGGGTGCGCATCAGCTCGCCGGCATCCGCTCGAAGAGCGCCGCCTGGCCCTGCCCGACGCCGACGCACAGCGTGGCCAGGCCGTAGCGCCCGCCGCCGCCGCCGCAGCTCGTGCACGAGCGAGACGACCAGCCGCGCGCCGCTCATGCCGAGCGGGTGGCCGAGCGCGATCGCCCCGCCGTTCACGTTCACGCGCTCGGGGTCGATGCCGAGCTCGCGCACGACCGCGACGCTCTGCGAGGCGAACGCCTCGTTCAGCTCGACCAGGTCGATGTCGCTCGACCGCGACGCCGGTGCGCGCCAGCAGCTTGCGCACCGCGGGGATCGGGCCGATGCCCATGACCGCGCGGATCGACGCCCGCGGCCGCGCTCCCGCGGAACGCGCGCCATCGGCTCGACGCCCGAGCTCCGCGGCCCGCTCCTCGCTCGCGATCACGAGCGCCGCGGCGCCGTCGTTCATGCCGCTCGAGTTGCCCGCGGTGACGCTGCCGCCCTTGCGGAACGCCGGCCTGCAGCGTCGCCGAGCTCCTCGGCGTGGTGTCGGGCCGCGGATGCTCGTCGTCGGTCGACGCTCCCCCACCGCGACAGCTCGTCCGCGAACCGGCCGGCCGCCTGCGCCGCCGCCCAGCTCTGCTGCGAGCGAAGCGCGAAGGCGTCCTGATCCTCACGCGAGACGTCGTACCGCTCGGCCACGTTCTCGCCGGTCTCGCCCATGCTCTCGAGCGGGAACATCGCCTCCAGCCGCGGGGTTGGGGTAGCGCCAGCCGAGCGTCGTGTCGTAGACGCGTGCGGTCGCCCGCGCGCGAACGCCCTGGTCGGGCTTCGGCATCGACGAGCGGCGCGCGGCGTCATCGACTCCACGCCGCCGGCCACGAAGAGGTCGCCGTCGCCCGCGATCACCGCGTGGCAGGCCGACGACGACCGCCGCCAGGCCCGAGGCGCACAGGCGGTTGAGCGTCACGCCCGGCACCGACTGCGGCAGCCCGGCCAGCAGCACCGCCATGCGGGCGACGTTGCGGTTGTCCTCGCCCGCCTGGTTGGCGCAGCCGAGGTAGACGTCGTCGATCTGCGCCGGATCCACGCCCGCCGCGCTCGACCGCAGCCGCGACCGCGACTGCCGCGAGGTCGTCGGGGCGCACGCCGCGGAGCGCGCCGCCGTAGCGGCCGATCGGCGTTCGCACCGCCGAGAGAATCACCGCGCGGGTCATGCCGCGCCCTCCTCCTGATACACCTGCTGGGCGACGCGCGAATGCCCTGTTCGCCGCCGGCACGCCGCAGTAGACGGCGGTCTGCAGCAGCATCTCCTTGATCTCGTCCCGCTCAGCCCGTTGCGCCGCGCCGCCGCGCACGTGCATCGCGAGCTCGCTGCTCCCGCCCGCCCGCCACGAGCGCCGTCAGCGTGACCGCGCTGCGCATGCGGCGATCGAGGCCCGGCCGCGCCCAGATGCCGCCCCACACGTAGCGCGTGATCAGCTCCTGGAAGTCGGCGGTGAAATCGGTCGTGCGCCGCGATCGCAGCATCGACGTGCGCGTCGCCGAGCACCTCCCGCCGGACCTGCATGCCGCGCTCGTAGGCGTCGTCGCTCATGCCACCTCTCTCACTCACCGGCCGCGGGCGTCGTGAAGAAGACCGTCTGGCCGTCGCCCTGCAGGCGGATGTCGAAGCCATAGCTCCCAGGCCCCTTCGCCGTCGCGACGAGCGTCGCCCTCTCCGCCTGGTCCGCGAGAGCCCCGAGCAGGGATCCGCGGCGTTCGCCTCGCCCTCGTCGGGGAAGTAGAGGCGCGTGAGCACCGGCTTGAGCAGGCCGCGAGCGAAGCACAGCACCGTCACGTGCGGAGCCTGGACGGTGCCGTCCGGCTCGTGCACGGCGCCGGGCTTGAGCGTCGTGAACCCGTAGCCCCCGTCGCTCGCGGTCTGGCAGCGACCCCAGCCGGCACTGCCCGCGTAGCGGCCGCCGCGCATCGGCATGCCAGATCTCGACCAACCCGTCGGGCACCGGCTCGCCGGCGCCGTCGAGCACCCGGCCCTCGATCGTGATCGCCCCGTCGGTGTCGGCGCCGACCAGCTCGGTCTTCGTCCGGAGACCGAACTCGAAGAACGGGCCGACCGTCTGCGAGGGCGTGCGACGGCCAGCCTCACGCGTCCTCCATGGGGGTCGCGGGCGCGGCCGCCGAGCACGACGTCGAAGCTGTAGGCGAGCGCCCACTCGGGCTTGGTGTCGGCGAGGTCGAACGGCGAGACCATGCGCTCGCGCGCCTTCGGATCACGCACGGACTGGTAGATCGGGTCGTAGGCGAAGCAGCGGGTCGCCCGGGAAGTACATCTGGGTCACGAGCCGCTCGGTGAAGGCGCGGCCGAAGACCGAGAGGTGGATGTGCTGCGGGCGCCAGGCGTTGGGGTGGTTCCTCCACGGGTACGCACCGGGCTTGATCGTGATGAAGCGGTAGCGGCCCGTCGTCGTCGGTCAGGACGCGGCCGCCGCCGGTGAAGTTCGGGTCGAGCGGCGCGGGATGCTGGTCGACGTGGTGCAGATAGCGGCCGGCGGCGTTGGCCTGCCAGATCTCGATCAGCGCGCTGCGCACGGGGCGGCCGTCGCTGCCGAGCACGCGGCCGCTGACGATGATGCGCTCGCCGATCGGCTCGCCCGCGCGTGGATCGTGAGATCGGCTGTCGCTCTCGTGCACGTCATCCGAGCCGAAGGCCGGGCCGGCTCAGCTCGGAGAGCCGCTCGGGCAGCAGCAGCAGTGGCTTGCGCGGCGCGCGCAAGCGCGTGCCCACGTACTCCGGACTCAGGTATGCAGGATCCGCGTCGCGGGTCGCTCGCTCGTCGTCGTCGACTTCCTGCAGTGATTGGGCTCGCTCGCTCAAGCGGCACCGTCCTTGTCGTTCGCGGCCCTGAGGATACCGGCGCGCTCTTCGATCCCGCGCTCCAGGCTCCGGCCGCAGCGCAGGAGCGCGTCGCGGAGGCTCGCCCGCTCGCCGGCGTCGAAATCGCCGAGCATCTCCTGCTCGACCTCGTCGACGGCACGCTCGCAGCTCTCGAGCACGCGGCTGCCTGCCGGCGTCAGCTCGATCCTGATCGCGCGCCCCTGCCCGGGCCCCGCGACCCGGCGGACGTAGCCGTGCTCGACGAGCCCCGAGAGCACCTCGTTCATGGATTGCGGCGTCACGAGCGAGCGGCGGGCGAGATGGGCGTTCGAGAGCCCGTCCTGCGCGCGCAGCACCGAGAGGGCGGTGTAGGCCGGCAGGCTCAGGCCGGCGGGCTCGACCGCCGCCGAGATGCGGCGGCGGAGTATCCGATCGAGCCGCCCGATCACGTACGTCAGTCGCGGCTCCACGTCAGGCGTCGGCTGGGCGCTCGTAGGTCTGCAGCCCGGGCTTGATGCGCTTCTCGTCGAGGAACTGCCCCAGGCCCTGCTCGCGGCCGTGCTCGGCATCGAGGAACTGCGACTGCTCGAGCTTGGCGTAGAGGTAGTCCTCGGCCTGTCCCAGCTCATCGTGCCGCGTGTGCTTGTAGCCGAGCTTGGCCGCTCGCAGCACGACCGGGTTCTTGGCCAGCAGCTCGCGTGCCAGCGCCTCGACTTCGCCGCGCAGCTCGGCGAGGGCACGCTCGAGTTGACGAGGCCCATCTCGGCAGCCGCGACGCCGTCGAAGGTGCGGCCCGTCATGACGTAGAGCAGGCCGGCGCGCGAGCCGACGGTGTCGGCCAGGGCCCTGCTGACCACGCTGCCGGGCGGGATGCCCCAGTTGATCTCGGACAGCCCGAACGTCGCCTCGTCCGCGGCGATCGCCAGGTCGCAGGCGACGAGCGGCGTGAACGCGCCGCCGAAGCACCAGCCGTTGACCATCGCGATGGTCGGCTTCGCGTACGTGCGCAGCAGGCGCCACTGCCAGTACGCGGCATCGCGGCGCACCTTGCGCTGCACGTGCTCGGGCCCGCCGTCGACCTCGCGGAAGTACTCCTTGAGGTCCATGCCGGCCGACCATGCATCCCCGGCGCCCGTCAGCACGAGCACGCCGGCGCTGTCGTCGGCGTCGAGCGCCAGCAGCACGTCGACCATCTCGGCGTTCAGGGTCGGGTTCATGGCGTTGCGCTTCTCGGGCCTGTTCAGCTCGACCCAGGCGATGCCCGCGTCGATCTCGACCCGCACGCACGTCCAGCGATCCGCGTACGACACCGTGCTCTCCCTCGCTCGCGTTGCGATTCGGTATCAGGCTACCTGAGATAGAGCGTCGGTGCGCGAGATCCGTATCATCGGGTGCATGACCGACCTCAAAGTGCTCGACGCCGAGGCGGCCCGGATGGTCGAGGGCGTGTGCGACTCGCTCGTCCCGGGCTCGGCGCGCGTGCGGCCCGCCGTCTACATCGACGCCAAGCTCGCGGGCATGCCCGAGGGTGTCCGCGGCGCAGCTCTGGCGGCGTTCGCGGCGCTGGCAGCGGGTGACCTCGGCGCACTCGCCGGGACTCCCGACTTCCTCTGGGTGCGCGCGCTCGCGATCGAGGCGTTCTACAGCGACTTCGTCGCGCCGGGCGTGGATGCCCAGGGCGCCTGGCACGAGATCGACTTCAACACTCCGCTCGCCGCGCGCCTGGCGAAGGACTGGTCGTACCTGGGGATCGGATGAACGAGCGCTTCGACGTGGTCGTCGTCGGCTCCGGCGCGGGCGGGGGCATCGTCGCCGGCGAGCTCGCGGAGCGCGGCCGCCGCGTCCTGCTCCTGGAGTGCGGCCCGCATCTGACCGCGGCGGACTTCACGCGCTGGGAGGCCAAGGCCACCCACGACCTCTTCTGGCCCATGCGCTTCGCGCTGATCGACGGTGGCGCGGGCGGCGCCGTCGCCCTGCTCGGCGGCCGCTGCGTCGGCGGCTCGACGACCGTCAACACCAAGGTCGCGCTGCGGGCCCATGCCAAGGATCTCGTCAAGTGGCATGCCGCCAGTGGTCTCACCGGCAGCGGCGGAGCCCCCTTCGGCCCTGACGATCTCGCACCCCACTACGACCGCGTCGAGCAGCGGCTCGGCGTGCGCGAGCGCAACGACTGGCCGAAGAGCGTGCTCACGGTCGCCCCGGCCTTCGAGGCGCTCGGCTCGGAGCTCGAGTCGGTGCGCTCGTACACCGACGGAAACTGCATGCGCTGCGGCTCGTGCCTGCAGGGCTGCCCGACCAACGCCGGCAAGTCGACGCTCAACACCTACATCCACGATGCCTGGGCTGCCGGGCTGCTCGAGCTGCGCGCCGGCGCTCACGTCGAGCGCGTGGTGATCGAGAATGGCGAGGCCGCGGGCGTCGAGTACCTGAACGGCGATGGGACGCTTCGGCGGGTCGATGCCGGTGCCGTCGTCGTGGCGGGAGGCACGCTCAACTCGCCGCAGATCCTCCTGCGCTCCGGCCTCCCCGACAGCCCGAGCAGCCGCCTCGTGGGTCGCAACCTCGGGTTCCATCCCGCACGCCTCGTCTACGGGCTCTTCGACGAGCCGCAGGACGCGCACATGGTGTACCCGATCACGGCGCACGCCATGGGCCATCAGCACGACGAGGACGGCGGCTTCGTGGTCGAGGCGACGACGATTCAGGATCCGATCGGCTTCGCCACGACGCTCGAGGACGAGAACGGCCCGCTCTGGGGCGCACCGCTGGTGGAGGCCGTGCGCAAGTTCCGGCACTGGATCGGACTGCTCGCGATGGCCAACGACGAGAACAACGGCGTGGTCGGCATCGACGAGAACGGCGCCGAGTCGTTCACGGCGAACTTCAACGAACGCGAGCGCGCGCGCACGGACGGAGCGCTCGACTTCTCGCGCAGGGTCCTGCTCGAGGCCGGGGCGACCGAGGTCCGCTGGACGGGGCTGATCACGACCCACGTGCAGGGGACGTGCCGCATGGGCAGCGATCCCGAGCGCTCGGTCGTCGACGCGGATGCGCAGTCGTGGGACGTCAAGCGGCTCTACGTCGGCGACGGCTCGCTCGTGCCGCACACGCTCTCGGTCAACCCGTCCCTGACGATCATGGCGCTCGCCAGCCGCCTGGCGCAGCACCTCGACGACGATCCCCACGGGTATCTCGCGTGACCGAGCTGGTCCGCGACCTGGCGCACCTCTCCCACATCGAGCTGCTCACGCCGAAGTTCGACGAGAGCCTCTTCTACTTCCGTGAGATCCTCGGCATGGAGATCTCGGGTGAGAGCGGCGACTCGGTCTACCTGCGCGGCTTCGGCGACTACGAGCGCTCGTCGCTCAAGCTCACCGCCTCGCCCCAGTCGGGTGTCGGGCACCTCGCGTACCGCACGTACAGCCCCGAGGCGCTCGAGCGGCGCGTCGCCGCGCTCGAGGCCGGCGGCATCGCGGGCGAGTGGAGCGACGGCGACGTCGGCCACGGGCGCGCGTATGGCTTCCGTGACCCCGACGGGCACCGCATGGAGCTGTTCTACGAGTCCGAGCGCTACGTCGCGCCGCCCGAGATCGCGCCCGCGCTCAAGAACCAGCCGCACCGCTACCCCGGCCGGGGCGTGGGCGTCCGGCATCTCGACCACGTCAACTTCCTGGCCGTCGACCCAGGCGAGAACCGCGCCTTCTGCGAGCGCTACCTCGGCCTGCGGCTGACCGAGCAGATCGTGCTCGACGACGGCAACGAGGCCGGCGTCTGGCTGGCCTCGAGCCAGAAGTCCTACGACCTGACGTATACGCGCGACGTCACGGGCACGCGCGGTCGGCTGCACCACATCGCGTTCTTCGTCGACCAGCGCGAGGACGTCCTGCGCGCGGCCGACATCTTCCTCGAGCACGGCATCGTGATGGAGTCGGGGCCGCACAAGCATGCGATCCAGCAGACGTTCTTCCTCTACACCTACGAGCCGGGCGGCAATCGCGTCGAGGTCTGCGCCGGTGGCTTCCTGATCTTCGACCCGGCCCACGAGCCGGTCGTGTGGTCGCAGGCCGAGCGCGCCAAGGGACAGGCGTGGGGCATGCAGACGGTCGCGTCCTTCCACATCAAGGGAACGCCTCCGGTGCCCGAGGAGGAAGTGCTTCTTGCCCGAGCCGGTCACTGAACCGTCGGCGCGCGCCCGCGAGCTGGTGCGCGGGGCGTACGACCTGCACGTGCACGTCGAGCCCGACCTCGCCCCGCGCCGCATCGACGACCTCGCGCTGGCCCGGCGCTTTGCCGAGCTCGGCCTGGCCGGCTTCGTGCTCAAGTCGCACTACGTGCCGACGGCCGAGCGTGCCGCAGTCGTGCGCGCGGCGGTGCCCGGAGTCGATGCGCTGGGCGCCATCGCCCTCAATGCGGGTGTCGGCGGATTGAACGCGCAGGCCGTCGAGATCGCGGCACGGAGCGGAGCGCGCATCGTCTGGCTCCCGACCGTCGACTCCGAGAACGAAGCGAGCGAGGATGGCCCGAAGCCGGCCAAGCAACCCGTCTGGCGCAAGATCAAGGACGAGTTCACGGCCGCCGGCGTCGGCAGCGAACCGGTCGCGCTGACGCAGGCGGGCCTCGCGCGCGTGCTCGAGGTCGTCGCTCGCCACAAGCTCGTGCTCGCAACCGGCCATCTCGGCCGGGCCGAGATCCACATGGCCGTGGAGGCTGCGCTCGCGGCCGGCGCCGAGCACGTCGTCGTGACGCACCCCGACTATCCGACACAGGGCGTGCCGCTGGACGAGCAGGTCGCGCTCGCCCGGCGCGGGGCCTGGCTCGAGCGCTGCTTCGCCCCGATCCACACCGGCAAGGTCTCATGGGAGGCCACGTTCGAGGCGATCCGGGCGACCGGCGCGGCGAGCAACGTGCTCTCGACCGATCTCGGCCAGCTCGCGAACCCGCCCGTCGAGGACGGGCTCGCGCTGATGGCCGACCGGCTGCTCGGAGCGGGCTTCTCCGAGGATGATGTGCGCACGATGGCCGTCACGAACACCCGGACGCTGGCCGGTGCCTAAGACCGCGCTGGTCGTGAGCGCGCACTCCGCCGACTTCGTCTGGCGGGCAGCGGGCGCCATGGCGACGATCGCCGAGGCGGGCGGCAAGGTGCACGTCGTCTCGTTGTCCTACGGCGAGCGCGGCGAGTCGGGGGAGCTCTGGAAGCAGCCCGGCCAGACCGAGGAGCGCGTCAAGGAGATCCGCCACGGCGAGGCGCTGACCGCCGTTGCCGCGCTGGGCGCCGACTTCCGTAGCCTCGATCTCGGCGACTACCCGCTGGTCATGGATGCCGCTGCCGTCGAGCAGCTGACCGATCTGATGCGCGAGCTCGAGCCGCAGATCATCTTCACGCACGCGGGGCTCGACCCCTTCAACCCCGACCACGGGGTGGCCCACGATGCGACGGTGCAGGCGCGGCAGCTCGCCAGCGGCGCCGGTGTGGCGAGCGCGTTCACGACGATCGCGCCGCCCGAGCTCCTGATCTTCGAGCCGCATCAGCCCGAGCTCTGCGGCTTCGTGCCGACGACGTTCCTCGACATCACACCCGTGTGGAGCAGGAAGGTGGCAGCGATGGAGGCGATGGGCGCACAGGGGTACCTCAAGCAGTACTACTCCGAGCGCGCGGAGCACCGGGCCAACCACGCCCGGCGCATCTCGGGGCGCGGCGGCATCCGCTACGCCGAGGCCTTTCAGCGCGAGATCCCCGTCGTCACGGAGGGGCTGTGACCGACTACGCCGCCTTCGCCCGGCTTGGCGTCTCGACCGTCCACGAGGCGGCCGGCCGTACGGGCGTCGTCGACATCGCGCTGACGCAGGTGGTGCCCGGCTCGCGCGCCGCGGGGCCTGCACGCATCGCGCTCTGCGCGCCGCATGACAACACGATGGTGCACGCGCTGATCGCGGACGCGAATCCCGGAGACATCCTCGTGCTCACGAGCGACAGTCCGTCGCCGCACGCGTTTCTGGGGGAGCTGATCGCGACGCAGGCCCAGAGGCGGGGCGTCGCCGGCATCCTCGTCGACGCCGCCGTGCGCGACCTCGACGAGCTCGCCGCCATCGGCCTTCCCATCTGGGCGCGCTGGGTGCGGGCTCAGGGCGCGTCCAAGGGCGAGCTCGGCCAGCTCGACGTCCCCGTCGTGGTCGGCGGCGCCGAGATCGTCCCCGGAGATCTCATCGTCATGGACTGCGATGGGGCGGTGGCCCTTCCGGCCGCTCGCGCCGCCGACGTGCTGCCGCTCGCGCTCGAGCGCGAGGAGCGAGAGCGGGCGATGCGGAAGCGCTACGCCGCCGGCGAGCTCTCCTACGACGTGCAAGGGATTCGCAAGCTCGTCGAAGGCGGCTGATGGAGGTCGCGGTGCTGGGCCTCGGCGAAGCCGGGAGCCTGATCGCCGCAGACCTGGTCGCGGCGGGCTGCATGGTGCGCGCCTGGGATCCGGCACGCCGGCCGCAGGGCGTACCGAACGCCGAGAGCGCTCTGGAGGCAGTGCGCGGCGCCGAGCTGGTGCTCAGCCTGACGACCGCCGCCCACGCGCTGGCGGCGGCAGCGGGCGTTGCGCCAGTGCTCAGCCGCGCAGCCGTCTACGCCGACCTCAACACCGCCGCGCCGCAGCTCAAGCGCGAGCTCGCGTCGATCGTGCCGGCGCCCTTCGCCGATGTGGCGCTGATCGGCGTGGTGCCGGGCTCCGGCCTGCGGGTCCCCGCGCTCGCCTCGGGCAGCGGCGCCGAGCGCTTCGCGGAGCTGCTCCGCCCGCTCGGCATGCCGGTGGACGTGGTCAGTGCCCAGGCGGGCGACGCAGCAGGCGTGAAGCTCCTGCGGAGCGTGTTCATGAAGGGCATCGCGGCAGCCTCGATCGAAGCCGTCGAGGCGGCCAAGCTCGCCGGTGCCGAGGCCCGGATCCGCAGCGAGATCGCCGGTGTGATCGGCGAGCCGCTGCTCGACCGCCTTCTCTCCGGCTCCCGCACCCACGCAGCCCGCCGGGTCGGCGAGATGCAAGCAGCCGCCGCCTACCTGAGCGAGCTCGGCATCGAGCCCCGCGTGGCAACGGCAGCAGCGGAATGGCTGACTCAGCTGCGCGACGAGCCCGGTAGCTGACCGCGACTCGGCGCGATCACCGCGCGTGTGGGGTCTGGCCCGCTACGAGCGGGGTCAGGCTCGGCATGCGCGGGGTCAGGCTCGGCATGCGTGGGGTCAGGCTCGCACAACTTGGGGTCTGGCCCGCACCGGTACGGGCCAGACCCCATCCGGTGCGCGTCAGACCCTCTATCCGCGCACCGGTCAGGCCCAGCCCCGTGCCGAGCGCTGAGCACCCGGGGCCTGACCCCGGGTGCTCGCTCGTGGCATTCGGTACGAGGGCGCCGGGCGCCGGCGCGTTCCGCGCTTTGGTGTCTCAGCCGACCTCGACCTTGACCAGGCCGTAGGCCTCCAGGGCCGCCAGGATCTCTCTGTGGCCGAAGGCCTCGCCCGGGGAGGCGAAGCCGAGCTTGCGCGGCGGCTGGTGGAGAAGGTGATGGGCTGCGAACGCCTGGATCAGGCCCGTGGAGAGATAGGCGCCCTGGCCGTGCGCGTAGACGCGGATCGAGTCCAGGCTGCCTCGGCCGACGACCACGTCGACCGTGCGCTGCATCCGGCGATTCTCGCGCGGCGGGCTCCCAGGCTGGAGGGAGTCGGCGATGCCTGCCAGCACCTCGCGCTGCTCGTCAGGCGGCAGCTGCTTGATGTTCTCCTGGTACGCCCTCTGGCCCTCCACGACGCTCTCCATGATGGATCGGTCGAGCAGGCCTCCGAAGGCGCGCACGTTGGCGATCTGCGGGTGGTCCTTGAACCAGACCGGGTGCGGAAAGCCTCCCCAGGGCAGCGCGAGCTGCGTGGCGATCGCGCTCGGGATCGTCACCTCCAGCGTCGTCACCGGAGGCCACAGCTTGTACTCGTTCTGCTCGAGGTAGAACGACTCCCACTGCAGCTGGCCGAAGATCGTCTGCGTCGAGCCGTAGGTTGGGAAGCCGTTGAACATGGAGAGGATCTCGAGCGAGTCGATGCCAGGCATGCGCTCCATCGCGATGCGCGCGCAGCCCTCCGCGACAGCCGACATGTAGGCGGTCGCCGGCGCGAGCAGCAGACCGGCGTCCAGGAACCTCGGCCCCCACTGCTCGTGCGCGAGGCGCACCCAGGGAGCCTCGCCGCCCGTGTCGATGTAGTGGCAGCCCGCCTTCAAGGCCGCCTCGGCGACCGTCGAGCCGTAGTAGATGCACGGCCCGACCGTGTTGCAGACGACGGTTGCGCCATCGAGCAGCGACGCGAGCGCGTCGACGTCGTGGGCGACCTCGACGATCTCGTACTCGGCGGTGCCGATGCCGGGCACGTGCCCCAGCACGTCCTCGATCTTCGCGCGGTCCCGCCCGGCGGCGACGAACGGGACGTTGTACTCGCGCAGGAACTCGATGATCAGCCGGGCGGAAAAGCCGCTCGCGCCGTAGACGACGACTCGGTGGGCATCGCTCACCTCTCGGCGCCTTGCAAGCCGAGCAGGCGCATGGCGTTCTGCTTCAGGATCATCGGGCGCACCTCGGGTTTGATCTCGAGCTTGTCGAAGTCGGCGAGCCAGCGGTCGGGTGTGATGAACGGGTAGTCGGTGCCGAAGAGAACGCGGTCGCGCAGCAGAGTGTTGGCGTGGTGGACGAGTTGCGGCGGGAAGTACTTCGGCGACCAGCCGGAGAGATCGATGTAGACCTGCGGCTTGTGCACGGCCACCGCGAGCGCCTCGTCCTGCCAGGGGAAGGAGGGGTGGGCGAGCACGATCTTCAGCTCGGGGAAGTCGACGGCGACGTCGTCGACGTGAATCGGGTTGGAGTACTTGAGGCGGATGCCGCCGCCGCCGGGAAGCCCACTGCCCACGCCGGACTGCCCGGTGTGGAAGAGGGCGGGCAGCCCCGCCTCCTCGATCACCTCGTAGAGCGGGTAGGCCATGCGGTCGTTCGGGAAGAAGCCCTGCACGTTCGGGTGGAACTTGAAGCCGCGGACGCCGTGGTCGGCGATCAGGCGCCGCGCCTCGTCGACGCCCTTCCGGCCCTTGTGGGGATCGATGCTCGCGAACGGGATGAGAACGTCGGAGTTCTCATTGGCGACGGACGCGATCTCCTCGTTGGGCACGCGCGTCTGGCCCGTGAACGACTCGGAGTCCACCGTGAAGATGACGGCCATCATGCGGCGCTCGCGGTAGTACGCGGCCAGCTCGGTGGCCGTGGGACGCGCCGACTCGCCGCGGAAATGGCGAACCGCCGCCTCGCGCAGGTTCTCCGGAAGCGAGTCGCCGCCCGCCTGAGACATCTCGACGTGCGCGTGGATGTCGATCGCGACGACGTCCTCGAGCGTGAGGCGATCAGGCACGGCCGGCTCCTTGGGAAGGGGCGAGGCGCGCGAACGCGTCCAGCGCCGTCGGGTCGAGCAGGGCATCGCGGCTGGCAACGGCCTCGACCGCGACGCCGAGCAGGATGCGCTTGACCGGCGTCTCGAGCTTCTTGCCGGTGAGCGTGCGGGGAATCGCGGGGACGGCGCGGATGGTGTCCGGCACGTGGCGCGGCGAGAGCTCGGAGCGCAGGCCCCGTCCGATGCGGCTGCGCAGATCGTCGTCGAGCACGGCTCCGCCGGCGAGCACCACGAAGAGCAGCAGCTCGCCCGCGCCACCCTCGTCGTCCTCGAGGTGAACGACGAGGCTGTCGGCGATCTCGGGCAGCTCCTCGACGACGCTGTAGAACTCGCTCGTGCCAAGCCGCACGCCGCCGCGGTTGAGCGTGGCGTCGGAGCGACCGGTGACGATGCAGCTGCCGCGCTCCGAGAACCGGATCCAGTCGCCCTGCCGCCAGATGCCCGGGAACATGTCGAAGTACGAGCTCCGGTAGAGCGAGCCGTCGGCGTCCCCCCACAGCTTCGTCGGCATGGACGGCATCGGCCGGGTGATCACGAGCTCGCCGAGCGCACCCACGATCGGCTCGCCCTGCGGGTCGACGGCGTCGGTCGCGACGCCGAGCAGCCGGCCGGAGATCTCGCCCTCGTACACGGGCAGCAGCGCCGATCCCCCCACGATGCCGCTGCAGACGTCGGTGCCGCCGCTGCCGTTGATCAGCAGCACGTCCGGGGAGATCTGCTCGTAGACGTAGCGGTAGCCCTCGGCCGGGAGGGGGGAGCCGGCGGTGCAGAAGACACGGATCGAGCTGAGGTCGTACTCCCGGCCCGGCTGCAGCCCGGCCTTGCGGCAGGCCATCAGGAAGGCCGGGCTGACGCCCATGCAGGTCGGCCGTGTCTCCTCTGCGAGTCGCCACTGCCAGCCGGCGTCGGGCCACGCCGGATCGCCGTCGAGCATGACGATCGACGCGCGCTGGAGCAGCGCGGCGACGAGGGCGGTCCACATCATCCAGGAGGTCGTCGAGAACCACAGCAATCGGCCACCCGGCTTGAGATCCCAGCTCAGGGGGTGCGCCTTGAGGTACTCGAGCAGGATGCCCCCGTGGCCGTGCACGATCGCCTTCGGGATGCCCGTCGTGCCGGAGGAGAAGAGCACGCTGAGAGGATGGTCGAAGGCGACGGGCAGGAACTCGAGCGGGCCTTCCTCGGCCAGCAGCTCGGCCCACCGAAGCGCGTCGGGCAGCTCGTTCTCGCCGTAGGGGACGTGCACCACATGGCGCAGGCTCGGCAGCGCGGCGCGGATGGCCGCGACCTCGGCGCGCCGGTCGATGGCGCGGTCGCGGAAGCCGTAGCCGTCGACGGTCAGGAGCACGGCGGGATCGAGCTGGGCCAGCCGGTCGACGACGCTGCGGGCGCCGAGCTCCGGCGCGCAGCTCGCCCAGACCGCGCCGATGCTCGCCGTCGCCGCGAACGCGACCAGGGTCTCGGGGATGTTCGGCAGGTAGGCGACCACGCGCTCGCCCGGCTGCACGCCGAGCCGCAGCAGTCCGGCGCGAGCGCGCGCGATCTGCTCGCGCAGGTCGCCAAAGCTGAGCTGCCGGCGCTCGCGCGTCTGCGAGTAGGCGACGACGGCCACCTGCCCGGTGTCGTCGTCGCCGCCGATCAGGTGCTCGGCGAAGTTGAGCCGCGCGCCGGGGAACCAGCGCGCGCCCGGCATGGCAGCAGAGGAGAGCACCTCGCTGTAGGGCGCGTGCGCCTTGACGCCGCCGAACTCCCAGATCGACTCCCAGAATCCCGCCAGGTCGTCGACGGACCAGCGCTGGAGCTCCTCGTAGGACGCAAACGCCAGGCCGCGCTCGCGCTCGAGCCACGTGACGTAGCGCCCGATCTCGGTCGTCTCCCAGACATCGGCGGGCGGCGTCCAGAGGACGCCGGGTCCGTCCGGGTGGGCCAGGCTCATCGGCATGCGCGCCATCTTATCCACCTGTTCCAGCAGTCAGAACGGCGTCTTGACAAACGGGCAAGCCCTTGAGAGAGTCCGATCGGTCGCCGCCGCTGCCGGCAGGCGCACGCGCGGGGCCCGAAAGGCCCGGACGCCGTCTTCGACGATGAGGAGTTGCTCGCAGCTATGAGTCCGCGGAGCCTTGAGGACGTCCTACAAACCCGGAGCGCGGTCGATCTCGCGCGCAACTCGCAGATCGGCCCCTACGTCTATCCCGGCTACGCGAGCGAGTTCACCAACTGGCGCGACGAGCAGAAGGCGTGGCGCACGACGAGCTGCCTGTTCGATCAGTCGTACCACATGACCGATCTGTACATCAAAGGGCCGGACGCCCTCAGGCTGCTGTCCGACCTCGGCATCAACAGCTTCGAGAACTTCGCCGTCAACAAGGCCAAGCAGTTCGTCGCGACCAACTACGACGGCTACGTGATCGGCGATGCCATCCTCTTCTACCTGGGCGAGAACGAGCTCAGCCTGGTCGGACGGCCCTCGGTGCACAACTGGGTGCAGTACCACTGCGAGACGGGCGACTACGACGCCACGGTCGAGCGCGACGAGCGCGCCGCGGCCAATCCCGGCAACCGCCGCCTCTACCGCTATCAGGTGCAGGGCCCGACCGCGATCGAGGTTCTGGAGAAGGCCAACGGCGGGCCGCTGCCGGAGATCAAGTTCTTCAACATGGGCGAGATCACGGTCGCGAGCCACAAGGTGCGCGCGCTGCACCACGGCATGTCCGGCGTTCCCGGCCTCGAGCTGTTCGGACCCTGGGACGAGGGCAAGGAGGTAAAGGCTGCGCTCGTCGAGGCCGGGCGGGAGTTCGGCCTGGCGCAGGTGGGCTCGCGCGTCTATGCCACGAACACGCTCGAGTCGGGCTGGATCCCGTGCCCGCTGCCGGCGGTCTTCACCGGCGAGAAGATGAAGGCCTACCGCGAGTGGCTGCCCGCCGACTGGTACGAGGGCACCGGCTCGCTCGGCGGCAGCTACTACTCCGACGACATCTCGGACTACTACACGACGCCCTTCGACCTCGGCTACGGCGGCTTCGTGCGCTTCGACCACGACTTCATCGGCCGCGAAGCCGTCGAGGCCCAAGCGAAGGATCCGAAGCGCCAGAAGGTGACACTCGCCTGGCACGGCGAGGATGTGGCTCGCGCGATGGAGACGATGTTCCACAAGGGCGAGCCGGCGAAGTACATCGACCTGCCACTTTCGAACTACTCGACCTGGCCCAACGACCGCCTGATGAAGGACGGCAAGATGGTCGGGGTCTCGACCTTCTCCGGCTACAGCGCCAACGAGATGTCGATGCTCTCCCTCGGCTACGTGGACGTCGCGCAGGCCGAGCCGGGCACGGAGGTCACGCTGATCTGGGGCGAGGAAGGCGGCGGCTCGAAGAAGCCCGTCGTCGAGCGCCACGTGCAGACGGAGATCCGGGCGACGGTCTCGCCTGTCCCGTACGCCGCGGTCGTCCGCGAGTCCTACCGGCCGAAGTAGCAGCCGACATGGCCGCGGACGCGGAACTCGTCGCCCTCTACTGGACGGTCTCCGGGCCGGTCGAGGTGCACGTCGGCCGCGAGTGGAGCCTCTTCGACTGGGCCGATCGCTGTGCCGAGGCGCGCGCCGTCGGATTCAGCGGCATCGGGATCTGGCACGCCGATCTCGAGCACGTGCTCGAGACGCGCAGCCTCGCCGACATGAAGGCGGCCTTCGACGACAACGGGCTGCGGCACCTCGAGCTCGAGTTCCTCATGGACTGGTTCGTGGATCCGGGCGACCCGCGGCGGGAGGCATCCGACAGGAGCCGCGATCTGCTCTTCGCCGCTTCGGCCGAGCTCGGCGCCCACCACATCAAGGTGGGCAACATCCCCGGAACGCCGTGCGAGCTCCCGTTGCTGACCGAGCGCTTCGCGGAGCTGTGCGCGCGTGCGGCCGAGCACACGGACGCGAAGGTCGTGTACGAGTTCATGCCCTTCGATGCGAACGTCCGGAGCATCGACGCCGCGGTCGCCGTGGTCGGCGGGGCCGGCGCCGCGAACGGCGGCATCGCAATCGACACCTGGCACATGAGCAAGCTCGGGATCGCGCCCGACGAGCTGCGCAAGATCCCGCCCGAGCACTTCTCGTGGGTCGAGCTGAGCGACGGTCGGCTCGCGAACATGGACGACCCCATCGACGAGGTGGTCAACCACCGCAACCTGCCCGGCGAGGGCGAGTTCGACCTGCAGGGGTACATCGCGGCCTGCGAGCAGTGCGGCTACACGGGGCCCTGGGGCGTCGAGGTGCTCTCGGAGGAGCTGCGGAACAATCCGATCGACGTGATCTTCCGGCGGGCGTACGACACGACTGCCTCCCAATTCGGCAAGGAGAGGAGCTCCGCGTGAGCGCGACACAGGGAGTCACGCCGCTCGACGACGACAGGCTCGTCTGGATGTACACCCAGATGCTGCGGATCCGCGAGTTCGAGGAGCGGGTCAAGCGCACGTTCCTGGAGCACCCGGGGGTGATTCGCGGCCATACCCACCTGGCCGATGGCGCCGAGGCCTCCATCGTCGGCTCGATGGCGACGCTGGGGCCCGACGATCAGTTCCTCACGACCTACCGCTGCCATGGCTACCCGATCGCCCGCGGCACCGACCCGAAGGCGATGATGGCCGAGATCTACGGCCGCAGGGACGGGCTCTGCAAGGGCATCGGCGGCTCGATGCACCTGACGGACGTCTCCAACGGCTTCCTCGGCACCTCCGGCATCGTCGCAGCCGGCATTCCGCATGCGGCCGGCGCGGCTTGGGCGGCCCAGATCCGCAAGCAGGGGCAGGTCGTGCTCTGCTTCTTCGGTGACGGCGCATCGAAGCAGGGCGCCTTCGCCGAGACGCTCAACATCGCCTCGCTGTGGAAGCTCCCGATCGTCTTCGTGATGGAGAACAACGGCTACAACGTCCACACGCGCACCGAGCAGGAGGACGCCAACCGCGCCCACGGCGACGAGCTCTCCGTCAAGGCCAAGGCGTTCAGCATGCCGGGCGTGACGATCGACGGCCGGGATCCCGTCGGTGTCTACGAGACCGTCGGCGCGGCAGTCGCACGTGCGCGGGCGGGCGATGGCCCGACGCTCGTCGAGTCGCAGATGTACCGCCTCTCGGCGCACGGCAACATCATCGCGCCGCCCGGTGTGCCGCTCCACTTCCCCGAGCACGAGGCGGTGGCCAAGTTCGGGCGGCCGGAGGAGTACGAGGCCGCCAAGCAGGGCGACCCGGTGCCGGCCTTCCGCGTGCGGCTGATCTCCGACGGCGTGCTCACCGCCGAGAAGGCCGACGCGATCGGCGAGACGGTGCGCGACGAGATGCAGGCCGCGGTCACCTTCGCCCTCGACAGCCCGTTCCCGGACACCAGCGTCGCGCTCGCCTACAGCGAGGCTCAGGAGTCGATTCATGCCACATGAGCTCCCCTACATCGCGGCCATCGGCGAGGCCATCCACCTCGAGATGGAGCGCGACGAGAGCGTCCTCTACTTCGGCCAGAACATGGCCACGACCGAGAACGAGCCATTCGTCGACGCCTTCGGCAGGGATCGCGTGCGCGTCACGCCGATCTCCGAGACGGCCGAGATCGGCATCGCGATCGGTGCGGCGCTGGCCGGCTTCCGGCCGGTCGTGGAGCTCTACATGGCCGAGTTCATGCTCGTCGCCATGGATCAGGTGCTGAACGAGGCGCCGCGCTTCCGCGCCATGAGCGGCGGCCAGGTCAAGGTGCCGATCGTGCTCAAGGCCGGCTACGGCTTCGCCGCGGGCTGGGCGGGCCAGCACACCGGCACGATCAGCGCGCTCTTCATGGGGGTGCCGGGCCTCAAGGTCGTCGTGCCCTCGACCGCCGCGGATGCGAAGGGCCTGATGGCGACCGCGATCCGCGACGACAACCCGGTCGTGTATCTCCACAACTACCTGCTCACGCTCGAGCACGGGGAGGTGCCCGACGGCGAGCACCTCGTGCCCTTCGGCCAGGCGGCCATCCGCCGCGAGGGCGGCGACGTCACGATCGTCGCCACGGGCTGGTGCGTCGACCGTGCGCTCAACGCGGCCGAGCAGCTGGCCGGGGAGGGCATCCAGGCCGAGGTCATCGACCCGCGCACGCTCGCGCCGCTCGACACGAAGACGATCCTCGAGTCGGTCGAGAAGACCGGTCGCCTCGTCGTCGTGGACCAGGGGACGCGGCACGCCTCCGCAGCGAGCGTGATCGCCGCCGAGGTCGCCGAGCACGGTTTCTCGTCGCTCAAGGCACCGATCGTTCTCGTCTGCGCGCTCGACGCCACCGTGCCCTACAGCCAGCCGCTCGAGGCGTTCGTGATGCCCGACGAGGGCAAGGTCGTGGCGGCGGTGCGGCAGGTGCTCGGTGTTGCGCCCGTGACGGCGTAAAGGCGTTCGCGTGAGCACGCTCGGTCGCGACGGAGCGCTCGGCCTGCTCGCGACGATGTGGAGGATCCGGCTCTTCGAGGAGCGAGTCGTGCGCCTCAAGCAGGCCGACGAGGTGCACGGCCTGGTGCACCTGAGCGTGGGCCAGGAAGGCGTGGCGGCGCCGGTGTGCGCGCAGCTCCGCGACGACGACGCGGTCTATTCGGGCCACCGGGCACACGGCCATGTGATCGCCAAGGGCGCGTCGCTCGAGCGCACGATGGCCGAGCTCATGGGCCGCGACGGCGGGCTCTGCCGCGGCCTCGGCGGCTCGATGCACCTGGTCGACGCCGAGCGCGGCTTCATGGGCGCGACCGGCGTCGTGGGCGGCAGCATCCCGATCGCCCTCGGCAGCTCCCTAGCCGCGCGGCTTCGGGGCGACGATGCCGTGGCCGTCGCCTTCTTCGGCGACGGCGCGGTGCAGGCAGGGCACTTCAACGAGACCGTCAACCTGGCGGCCCTCTGGCAGCTGCCGCTGATCCTGGTGTGCGAGAACAACGGCTTCGCGGAGTTCACGCCGCGCTCGGCGCACACGGTCGTCGAGCGGGTGAGCGATGTCGTCGCGCCGTATGACGTCGAGCGCGCGACGGTCGACGGCAACGACGCCGTCGCGGTCTGGGAGACGTTCGGCGCCTTTCTCGCGAAGGCGCGCAATGGGCAGGGTCCGTTCCTGCTGGAGTGCCTGACCCAGCGCCTGCGCGGCCACTACGAGGGCGACCCGGGCTCCTACCGTGAGGCGATCGCGGCAGCCGAGTGGCAGGAGAAGGATCCGATCCTGCGCCTGCAGCGCCACGGCGTCGCGCAGGGCTGGTTCGGCGAGGACGCGCTGGCGTCGATCGCCTCCGGCGCCGCGGCGGCGGTGGAGGCGGCCGTCCGCTTCGCGCGCGAGAGCCCCTTCCCGGACGCCGGCCTGATCGCGCAGATGGTCTACGCACATGCCCGCTAGGAGCGCACTCGGGGATGCAGATGCCCCCTGAGACGACCTACGTGAAAGCGATCACGTCGGCGCTCGCAGCGGCCATGCGGGCGGACGAGCGCGTCTTCGTGCTCGGCGAGGACGTGGCGGAGGGCGGGCCGTACACCGCCACAGCGGGCCTCGCGCAGGAGTTCGGGACGGGCCGGGTGATCAACACGCCGATCAGCGAGGCGGCCATCACCGGCGTGGCGATCGGCGCCGCGCAGTCGGGCATGCGGCCGGTGCTCGAGATCATGTTCATCGACTTCATCGCGCTCGCCCTCGATCAGCTCGTCAACGGCGCGGCCAAGGCGCACTTCATGTCCGGTGGCCAGCTGACGGTGCCGCTCGTGGTGCGCACGCAGGGCGGGGCGGGCTACCGCGGGGGCGCGCAGCACTCGCAGAGCCTCGAGAGCTGGCTCACGCACGTGCCCGGCCTCAAAGTCGTGATGCCGAGCCGCCCGAGCGACGCCGCAGGGCTGCTCGCGAGCGCGATCGCCGACCCGAACCCCGTCGTCTTCATCGAGAACAAGGCGCTCTACTTCCGCAGCGGCGAGCTGCCGGAGCCCGCACCGGCGGTCCCGATCGGTCAGGCCGTCACTCTGCGGGCGGGCGGCGACGTGTCGATCGTCGCGCTCTCGCGCCTCGTGCTCGACGCGCTGGAGGCGGCCGACCGCCTGGCGGCGGAGGATGGCATCGAGGCCGAGGTGATCGATCCGCGCACGCTCGTGCCGCTCGACCTCGCTGCGATCGTCGCCTCGGTCGAGCGCACCGGCCGCCTCGTGATCGCGCACGAGGCCGTCGAGCACGGCGGCTTCGGAGCGGAGATCGCCGCGCAGGTGCAGGCAGCGGCCTTCGACTCGCTGGATGCGCCGATCGCGCGGGTCGGCGCGCCGTTCGCGCCGATCCCGCTGAGCCCGCCGCTGGAGGACGCGTACCTGCCGGGCGCGGACGCGATCGTCCGGGCAGTGCGCGCGATGTTGATCTCGGCCTAGACGGCGCCGTACTATCAGGCAGCCTGATACTCAAGAGGAGGCGCGGTGTACGACTACGTGATCGTGGGGGCGGGGTCGGCAGGCTGCGTGCTCGCCGCGCGGCTGAGCGAGGATCCGGCCGTGAAGGTCGCAGTGCTCGAGGCCGGCGGGCCGGACGACAAGCCGGAGATCGCCATACCCGCGGCCTTCCCCATGCTGCTCAAGTCGAGCGTCGACTGGGATCTCTACGGCGAGCCCGAGCCGGGGCTCGGCGGCCGGCGGCTGTACCTGCCGCGCGGCAAGATGGTCGGCGGATCGGGCTCGATGAACGCGATGATCTACCTGCGGGGCAACCGCGCCGACTACGACGGCTGGGCGGCCGGTGGTGCCGAGGGCTGGAGCTACGACGAGGTTCTGCCGTACTTCAAGCGCTCGGAGGACAACGATCGCGGCGAGGACGCATTCCACGGCGTCGGCGGTCCGCTCAGCGTCTCCGACAGCCGTTCGATGACCCCGCTGGTCGACACGATGATCGAGGCCAGCGAGCTCGCCGGCCTCGACTACAACCCCGACTTCAACGGCGCCCGCCAGGAGGGCGTCGGTCGCTTCCAGAGTACCCAGCGCAACGGGCTCAGGCATTCGACCGCGGCCGCCTTCCTGCGCCCCGCCGAGGCACGTCCGAATCTCGAGGTGATCACCGGAGCGATGGCGCTGCGCATCCTCTTCGAGGGGACGCGTGCCGTCGGCGTGGAGGTCGCCCGCGGGAGCGGGGTCGAGGAGCTCCGGGCCGAGCGCGAGGTGATCCTCTCGGCCGGCTCCTACCAGTCGCCGGCGCTGTTGCTGCTCTCGGGCATCGGACCGGCCGAGGACCTGGCGCGCTTCGGCCTGACGGTGCGCGAGAACCTGCCGGTCGGCCGGGACCTGCAGGACCACGTGATGTGCCAGCTCAACTACGAGACCGACGTGCAGTCGATGTTCGGCATCTTCACGCCCGAGAACTTCGCGCTGCTCGAGCAGGGTCGAGGCCCGCTCACGTCGGGCTACCCCGAAGCGGCCGCGTTCTTTCGCTCGCGGCCCGAGCTGGAGGCGCCCGACGTGCAGTTCCATTACTCGGGCTCGATGTTCTACGACGAGGGGCTGACTGCCCCGCACGACAACGGCTACTGCTTCGGCCCCGTCGTGATCAAGCCCTCGAGCCGTGGCTGGGTCAGGCTGCGAACGCCGATGGCAGACTCCAAGCCGCTCGTGCTCTGCAACTTCCTCACGACCGAGGACGACCGCCAGAGCATGCTCGCCGGCATGCGCAAGGCGCTCGAGATCGCCGAGCAGGAGCCGCTCAGCGAGGTCATGCGCAGGCCCTACACCGTGCCGGACGGCGACTCGGACGAGGCCATCATGGAGTTCGTGCGGCGCGCCGCGCACACGGTCTACCACCCGACCTCGACCTGCGCGATCGGCTCGGTCGTCGACCCGCAGCTGCGCGTCTACGGCTGTCGAGGGCCTGCGTGTGGCCGACGCGTCGGTGATGCCGACGATCACGCGCGGCAATACCAACGCGGCGACGATCATGATCGGCGAGAAGGCCGCCGACCTCGTCCGAGCCGGCTAGAGGCCCTCGGCCGCCGCGCGCACGAACTCGGCCGATGACTGCAGTGCTGCCAGCTCCGCCGGCGTGAGATCCCACTCGTGCACCTGCGCCGCACCGCCACGGCCGATCGTGGCCGGCACCGTCACGGCGACGCCCTCGATCCCGTACTCGCCCTCCAGCACAAGCGACGCCGGCCAGACCGCACCAGGCCCATCGAGTGCCGAGAGCATGCGGGCGACGCCCAGGCCCGAGGTCCAGGTCGACGAGCGGCCGGAGTCGAGCGCGACGTGCCGCGGGTACCAGCCGCGGCGGTAGTCCTCGGCGAGCGCGATCTGCCCGGGAGTGAGCTCGATCGGCCGCCCGCCGATCGTGACCCGCCCGTAGAGCGGCACGCTGAGATCGCCGTGCTCGCCGATCACCCATGCCTCGACCTGCCCAGGCGCTGCGCCGAGCGCCTGAGCGATGCCCGTGCGCAGCCGGAGGCTGTCGTTGAGCGTGTAGCCGAGCACCCGCCGGCGGTCGATGCCGGTGCGGCGGCGCAGGCGCGTGACGAGCGGGTCGACCGGGTTGGTGACGACGATCGCGACTCCTCCCCAGGCGGCGGGAAGGGCGTCCGCGAAGGCGTCGGCGATGCGGGCGTTCTCGGCCAGGTACTCGATGCGCGGACGGTTGGCGACCAGCGGCGCCGACGAGAGCAGGACAGCGACGTCGGAGTCGGCCAGATCGCCCATGTCGCCGGCGCGCAGGTCGCAGCCCGGCGAGAGCTCCAGCGCCTGCTCGAAGTCCATCAGGTGGGAGGTCACCATCTCACGTCGGCTGTCGACGACGGCAACCTCGTGCGATCCCCGCGCAAGCGCGAGGTTGAACGCCGTCGACGCCCCGACGCCTCCCGCTCCCCCGACGATCGTCACCTTCACCCCTGCGATGCTCACACCCGCGGAAGAAAAAATCAAATCATTTGGATAGGCTGTGCCGATGGCGGCGAGGACTGTGCGCGAGGCCACGTTCGACGTCTGGCGCGAGTACGGGCTGACGTCGATCTTCGCCAACCCCGGCTCGACCGAGATCAAGCTCCTGACCGACCTGCCGGCCGACTTCCGGTTCGTGCTCGCCCTGCACGAGGGCTCCGTCGTCGGCATGGCGACGGGCTGGGCGATCGGGCGCGGTGAGCCCGCGCTGGCGATCCTGCACACGACGGCGGGGCTCGGCAACGCGGTCGGCGCGCTCGCGACCGCGCGCGTCAACCGCGCTCCGCTCGTCGTCGTCGTCGGCCAGCAGGACCGCCGGCACCTTGCGAGCGAGCCCTTCCTCGCAGGCAAGCTGCGCGGGCTCGCAGGCGAGTACCCGGTCTGGGTGGACGAGCCGGTGCGCGCTCAGGACGTGCCCGGAGCCGTTGCTCGCGCTGTGCACGAGGCGGTCACCGGCAGCGGCCCGGCGCTCGTGATCGTGCCGATGGACGACTGGCTCGCAGACGCCGGCCCCGACGCCGAGCGCGCTGCACCGCGCCGGGTCATGCGCGGCCAGGCAGCCGACGGCGCGATCGTCAACGAGCTCTCCGGGCTGCTCTCCGGCGCTGCGGCGCCGGCGCTCGTCGTCGGTGCCGGCGCCGACGAGCCGGAGACGTGGCGGGCGCTCGTGGCGCTCGCCGAGCGCATGGGGTGTCCGGTCTTCCAGGAGTCCTTCAGCTCGCGGGCCGGCTTCCCGCAGGATCATCCGCTCTTCGCAGGCCACCTGCCGGCCGACCGCATCCGCCTGCGCGAGGCGCTCGCAGCGCACGACCTCGTGCTCGCGGTCGGCTCGCCGGTGTTCCGCCAGTACCCGTTCATCCCGGGGCCCTTCGTCAACGCCGGGACGTTCGTCGCGATGATCTCCAGCGACCCGGCCGAGGTGCACCGCAGCAGCGCGGATCTCGCGCTGCTGGCGGCGCCGGGGCCACTCTGCGCCGAGCTGGCGCGCGTCGTGCCTGCGCGCGACTCCCCTCCGGCTCGCGCTGTCGCCGCGACCGCACCTGCCGTGGCGCCGGGCCCGGGCGAGCCCATGCGCGCGCGCCACGTCTTCGCGGCCATGGCGGAGCGCCTGCCGCGCAACGCGATCGTGATCGAGGAGTCGCCGTCCAGCCGGCCCGAGCTGCTCGCGCTGCTGCCGGCGCATGAGTCGCTCGGCTCGCTCAGCCCTGCGATGGGCGGCCTCGGCTTCGCGCTGCCCGCCGCGATCGGCCTGCGCATGGCGCGGCCCGACCGGCCGGTCGTCGCGATCGTCGGCGACGGCTCGTCGCTGTATTCGATCCAGTCGCTCTGGAGCGCGGCGAAGTACGGCGCGGGCGCTCTCTTCGTGATCCTCGCCAACGGCGGCTACGCGATCATGGACCGGCTCGCGGAGCAGAGCGGGGGCATCGCCGCCGTGGCCGGGCTTCGCGGTCGACGTCGCCGGCCTCGCGCGCGCGCTCGGCTGCCCGGCGCGCAACGCTGAACGAGTACGACGAGCTCCTGGAGGTCCTCGACGAGGTGCTGCCGGGCCTCGGCGACCGCGGCACCCCGCTGCTGCTCGAGGTCGCCGTCGTCGCCCGAACGAGACGTTCGCGCCATGACGACGCGCCTCGGCGCGTCCGCGCTTCGGCCAGCGGGACGCCAGCGAGCAGGTCGCCTTCGAGATCCGCCGCTACCTAGCGAGCGCGACCTGCGCCCCGGCGAGCGCCTCGGTACCGAGCAGGAGCTGGCGGCGGAGTTCGGCGTCAGCCGCCCCACGCTGCGCGAGGGGCTGCGCCTGCTCGCGAGCTCGCACCTGATCCGCGCCTCGCAGGGGCCTGGCGGCGGCATCTTCGTCGACGAGCACGCCAGAGCGAGGGCATGCGGCGCAACGTCAGCGAGTCGATCGCCGTCATGCTCGAGACCGACGACGTCTCGCTCTTCGAGCTCGTCGAGGCCCGCATCTCGCTCGAGGTGCCGCTCGCCGGGCCTCGCGGCGCAGCACGCGACCGAGGCGACGGCCGCCGAGCTGCTCGCCGCGATCGCCGAGGCGGAGGGCAACCATCCTGCCTCGGATGCGTTCCGCGCTCGCCGACACGCGCTTCCATCGGCGTGATCGCGAGCGGCGGCGCGCAACGAGCTGCTGCGGGCGTTCACGAGCTGGACGCTCGACGTGCTGCAGCCGTCGCTGATCGACACGATCGGCGACTCGATCGACGGCGGCGCGATCCTCGATCAGCACCGCGCGATCCAGCGGGCGATCCGCCTGCGCCAGCCGGCCGCCGCCCAGCGCGCGATGCGCCGCCACCTCGACTACCTGCGCGAGCTCGTCGCCTCGCTCGACACCTAACGCCGATGGGAGCACCGTGAAAGCGGCACTCATGCGCGAGTACCACCAGCCGCTCGAGTTCGTCGAGCGGCCGATGCCCGAGCCGAGCGCGCGCCGACCGACGTGCTCATCCGCATCGGCGGCGCGGGCGTCTGCGCGACCGACCTGCACGCGATGGAGGGTCTCATGGAGCCCGCCGGCGTGACGCTGCCGCGCGTGCTCGGGCATGAGAACGCGGGCTGGGTGGAGGAGGTCGGCGATGGCGTGACGACGGTCGCCAAGGGCGACGCGGTGCTCGTCTTCCCGCCGCACAGCTGCGGTCTCTGCGTGCCTTGCCGGCGCGGAATCGACATGCTCTGCATCCACCACCAGTTCACGGGCCTGACGGTCGACGGCGGCTTCGCCGACTACGTCGTCGTGCCCGAGCGCTCGCTCGTGGCGCTGCCCGCAGGCGTCGAGCCCGCCGCCGTCGCGCCGCACGCCGACGCCGGGCTGACCGCCTACCACGCGGTCAGGCGGCTGGCCCATCTCGCCACGCCCGGCACGACCGCCGTCGTCGATCGGCGTCGGCGGCGTCGGGCATATTGCGCTGCAGCTGCATGCGCGAGCTCGGCGCCGGCGCCACGATCGCGGTCGACACCGACGCCCGGCGCCGCGCGCTCGCCGTCCGAGCTCGGCGCCGACGAGGTGATCGACGGCGGCGCAGCTCGGTCGACGCGGTGCGCGAGCTGACGGGCGGCCGCGGCGCCGACCTCGTCTTCGACTTCGTCGGCACCGACCAGTCGCACGCCGACTCGCACGGCGATGCTCGCCCGCGGCGGCACGTACTCGATCATCGGCTTCGGCGGCATGCTCGCGCGTCCCTCGGCCGCCCTGGTCGGCGGCGAGCAGACGGTCGATGGGCAACCTCGTCGGCACCTGGCTCGACCTCTGGGAGGTCATGCAGCTGCACGCCGCGGGCCGGCTCGTGCTCAAGACCGAGTCGCACCCGCTGGACGTCGGTCAACGACGTGCTCGCGAAGCTGCGCGAGGGCGAGGTCACCGGCCGCGCGGTGCTCGTCCCGGCTGAGCCGGACGGCGACCCTCGGCGAGGGGTCGGAGCGGTCGCGATCGAGCGCGGCGTCGAGCGCCGGCGCGGCGGCCTTGCCGCGCAGGAGGTAGGCCGAGCGCAGCAGCTCGGGCTGCTCGGTCAGCTCCTTCGCCGTGCCCTCGTAGCGGATGCGGCCGCCCTCGAGCACGTACGCGCGTGTTCGCGAGCCCGAGCGCGACGTGCGCGAACTGCTCGATCAGGAGCACGCCGACGCCGCTCGCGGCGACCGCCTGCAGCACGGGCGCGAGGCGCTTGACGACGACCGGCGCGAGCCCGAGCGAGAGCTCGTCGACGAGCACCACGCGCGGGTGGGAGACGAGCGCCTGGGCCAGCACGACCATCTGCTGCTCGCCGCCCGAGAGCAGGCGGCAGGTGATGCGCCAGCGCTTCTCGAGCTCGGGGAAGAGCTCGAGCGCACGCTGCGATCCCGCTCTTCGCATCCGTCCTTCGAGAGCGCGTAGGTCGCGACGCGGAGGTTGTCCTCGACCGTCAGGCCGGGCAGCAGGCGCCGCCCCTCGGGCACGATCGCGACGCCCGCGCCGCGGATCTGCTCGGGCCGCCGGCGCGTCAGGTCGGCGTCGCCGAGCAGCACGCGGCCGCTCGCGATGCGCAGCACGCCGCCGACGGCCAGCACGAGCGACGACTTGCCGGCGCCGTTCGGGCCGAGCAGCGTCGTGATCTCGCCCGGCGGGATCGCGAGCGAGACGTCGTGCAGCACGCGCCGGCCGCCGCGCGAGACGCACAGCTCTTCGAAGCGCAGTTCCGGGCCTGCGGGCGCCCCGCCGCGCTCACGTCGCGCCCCCGCCGGCAGCGGCGGCGTGGTCGTCGGCGCCGTCGACGTCCTCGGTGCCGAGGTAGGCGCGCATGACGTTCTCGTCGCGCAGCACGTCGGCGGTCGGCCCGGTCGCGATCAGCTTGCCGAAGTCGAGCACCGCCGTCGTCGTCGCAGCACGCCTGGACGAGGCTCATGTCGTGGTCGACGAGGATCGACGAGTGCGCCGAACTGCTCGGGGATTCGCTGGATCACGCCGCTCAGGTGCTCGGTCTCCTCGTCGGGCAGGCCTGCGGCCGGCTCGTCCAGCAGCACGACCTTGGGCGAGCCGACGACGGCGCGCGCGATCTCGACGAGCCGGCGGTCGCGCGCGCCGAGGCCGCCGACCTTGGCGTTCGGGGCGACCTCGAGGCCGACGTAGTCGATCGCGCCAGGACGTCGGCGCGGCGCGACGCGCGCCCGGCGCCGGAGTGCTCGTGGATCATGGCGATGTTGTCGAACACCGACAGCTGCTCGATCGCCATCTCGGTCTGGAACGTGCGCCGCAGACCCCAGCGCGCGCGCCGGTAGTCGACCATCTTGAGCAGATCGTCGCCGAATGCGCCGGATCGATCCGCCGGCCGGCTTGACGAAGCCGCTGAGCACGTTGAAGAACGTCGTCTTGCCGGCGCCGTTCGGCCCGATCAGGCCGCACGTGCCGCCGGGGAAGACGACGCTCACGCCGTCGATCGGGGTCACGCCGGCGAAGCGCACGGTGAGCTCCTCGACCTCGATCATCCGGGCCTCCGCGCACCCGCCGCGCAGCCGGTAGAGCGCGCACGCCGAGCCGGCCGAGGTTCTGCGATGTCCTTGGGCATCTGCACGACGATGCCGCGCGGCGCCGTCAGGAGCACCTGCAGCAGGCCGACGCCGAAGATGATCAGCAGGAAGTTCGGGTCGACGCCCCATTCGGCCTGGAAGATGAACGGCGCGAGCTGGCTGAACGCGCCGGCGATGACGGCGCCCCAGAGCGAGTAGATGCCGCCGATCAGCGCCGCCGCGAGCAGCGTCAGCGAGTCCTGCGTCGGGAAGCCGAAGGCGGTCGGCTGGCCGAGCTGCGCGGCGAACAGGGCGCCGGCGACGCCCGGTCGTGAACGACGCGAGCGCGAACGCCCAGAGCTTGTAGCGTGACGATGTTCACGCCTGCCGCGAGCGCCGCGGGCTCGCTCTCGCGGATCGAGGCCCAGGCGCGCCCGGGCTTCGTCGCGAAGTGCACGGCGATGAGCAGGAAGAGCAGGCGCAGACGATGATCGTGTAGCGGTAGTAGGCCGTGTCGCCACTCGGCGATCCCGGGCCGGCCGACGGCCTGCAGGCCGGCGAGGTCGGGCGTCGACGTGTGACCCGTGAAGCCGTGGCCGCCATTCGGGAAGTTGATCGTCGTCAGCACGACGTTGACGGCTCCTGCCGCCATCAGCGTGATCAGCGCGAGGTAGAGGCCGCTCAGCCGCAGCGCCGGCAGTCCGATCAGCACGCCGACGACGCACGTGATCGCGCCCGGTCACGAGCAGCAGGACCGGGAACGGCAGGTCGGTGCGCGTAGTAGATGCCGCGTCGCCGTCCACGTGCCGATCGCGAGCAGTGCGATCTGCCCGAGCGAGATCATGCCGACGCGGCCGTAGAGCGTCACGAGGCCCGCGGCGACGACCGCGTAGATGGCGACGCTCGTGAGCGTCTTGATCCAGTCGCCGCCGAGCACGGCGGGGAAGACGAAGAGCGCTGACCGCCGAGGAACGCTGACGATGATCGCGCTGCGGCCCACGATGCCCTGCGTCATCAGCGCGGAGCGTGCTCGTGCCTGCGCCAGCACGCTAGCCGGCCGTCCGCGAGATCGTGACCGTGCGGTGGCGGCCGAGGTAGAGCAGCGCGACGATCGCGAGCACGAACGGCGCCGCGGTGCGGTAGTTCGTGATCGAGGCGTACGGCGTCGCGACCGCCTGGAAGAAGCCGACCGCGAGACCGCCCGCGAGCGTGACCCAGAGCGAGCGCAGCCGGCCGATCAGCGCGGCCGCGAGCGACGAGATGACGAGGAACGTGAGCGCCGTGTAGTCGAGCGACGTGAAGAGGTCGGCGAGCAGGAGGCCGGCGCCGCCGCAGACGAGGCCCGAGCCGAGCCAGGCCGCGAGCTCGACCCGGCGCACGGGCACCCCGAGCGTGGCGGTGATCTCCCGGTCGCTCGCGAGTGCCCGCATCGCCGTGCCGATCTTCGTGAAGCGCAGGAACGCCGTCGTGCCGATCGTGAGCACGAGGGCGAAGAGCGAGCGCGATGACCTGCGTGAGGTGACGACGGCGCCGAAGAGCGCGTAGCGGTCGTCGGAGGTCGGGAGGCTGGAGCACGCGCACGAACGCGCCGCCCGCGGGTGCCCGCCAGGCCATCACGCCGAGCAGGATCAGCGCGAGGCGCGAGCGTCCCCATCATCTTCACGAGCGGGTCGCGGCGCGGCGAACGCCGGCCCGAGCACCATGCCGTAGGCGACGTTGACGACGGCGCCGAAGAGCACGCACGCGAGGTACGCGATCCAGTGCGGCCAGCTCGTGTGGTTGACGAGGTAGTAGGCGATCAGGGCGCCCGCGGCGCCGATGGCGCCGAACGCGAGGTTCAGCACTCCGGTGGCCTGGTACAGCACCACCACGCCCACGCCGGAGAGCGCATACACGCTCCCCAGCGCGAGCCCGAGAACGATGTACGGCTTGAGGAAGACCCAGTCCACCCCGAACACCGTCGTCGTCGCGAAGCTAACCATCGGCACTCACGGACGCCCTGATCTGCACTCACGGCCCTGCTACTTCCCGGCCGTGTTCAGGCCGAACTTCTTCTCCCACGCTCGCGTCTGCGTGAGCTGTGGGTCGACCGGCTGGATCTGGATGCACTTGTCTCGCTGACGACCGCGCCGGCCTTGTAGGTCACGTTGATGTCGGCGTTGTTCGGGATGTGGTACGCGAGGTTCTTGCCGACGTAGAACGGCTTGCAGAGCATGCTCGTCTTGACGTTCTTGAGCGCGCGGACGGCGTCGTTGTACGACTTCGCGGTGATCGGCCCCTTCACGCTCATGAGCGCCTTCGTGGCCATCTGGCCGATCAGGTAGCCGAACTGGCCGAACGCCTGAAGGGCGATCTTCGGCGCGTACTTCTTCGTGATCTGCGGCGTAGAGCGCCTCGTCAGGCGTGCCGTCACCGATGCAGCCGACCTCCTGGTTGATGTGCATCTTGCCGTCGAACTGCGGGAACTGCTTGGCCATGAACTCGTTGGCGATCGGCGTCGACGAGCCCCAGATGACCTTGTCCACGAGGCCCTGCGAGATCGCGGCCTGCATCAGCGCGGGCGCCGAGTCGGGCGTGAAGTCGAGGATGACCCCGCCGCCGTCGCCGGCCGCCTGCACGAGCTGCAGGATCGTCGAGTTGGCATCCGTGATCGGGAGCTTGATCGGGAACGCCTTGCCGGGGATGCCGGCAGCCTGCGGCGACCTTGACGCACGCCGCCGTCGGCGTACGCCGAGATCGTGTCGGGAGAGGCCACCATGAGCGACTTGGCGCCGAGCTTGACGAGCCGCTGCGCTGCGCCGATGTTGCTGTAGCGCGGGCCCATGTTGACCTCGGCGAAGCTCGGGGTGCTGAAGCACTCCGCCTGTACGCCCGCCCCGATCACGACGAAGCCCTTGGACTTGTAGTACTTCCAGTTCGTGCCGCACTCGGCGAAGCTCGTGTTGCCGACGATGCCGACGACCTTGTCGCTCTCGACCAGCTTCTTGGCGAGCGATGCTTCCTGCGTCGGATTGAGCGCCTCGTCATAGAGCGTGTACTTGATCGGGCGGCCGTTGATGCCGCCGTTGTCGTTCACGCACTTGAAGTACGCGTCGGCGAACTTGCCGACCGTGGTGAAGTCGACGCCGGGGATCAGCATGTCGATCCCGCCGAGCTTGATCGGCGCGCCCGTCGCCTTCTTGCCCGTTCCCATACCGCAGACGGCCTTCGTCGCGGAGGCGGTGCCCGAGCCGACCGGCGCCGGCCGCCCCTGCACCCGTCGTCATCGCCGCGGCAGCGCAACCACGGCTGGCCGCCACGGCACACGACACCGAGCTTGAACTTCGTCGATCTCATCAGGTCTCCACCCTCGATTCGGAGTTTCGTCAGGACTTCGTCGTCAGGACTGAACTTCACGGCGGTTGACGCAATGGGGCGCGCCCGCGGTCACGACCTCCTCAAACTCGCCCTCCTTGCCGGATGCCGCGATTCACTCGTTCCTGGCTGGTTAGACGAGCAGCCGACAGCCGTTCGTTAGGGGATCTCCGCCGAAATCGCCGCTGCGGTCCGGAGAACAGCGGGTGAGAAGCGCTCGATCAGATCGGTCGTCAGGCCCATCGAGCGATGGACTGCGAGGTTGAGCGCCGCCACGACCTCGCCCGAGCGCGCGCTGATCGGCGCGGCGATCGAGCGCAGGCCGTAGGCCAGCTCCTCGTCGTTGACGGCGATGCCCGTCTCGCGGATGCCGGCGAGCTCGGCGCGGAACGCCGCCTCGTCGGTGATCGTGTTGGGGCCGCGCTCGGCGAGCTCGAGTCCTCGAGGATCGCCGCCAGTCGATCCTCGGGCAGGAACGCGAGCATCGCCTTGCCCATCGCGGTGCAGTAGGCCGGGCAGGCGGGCGCCGATGTGCAGGTTGAGGTCGATCTCGCGCTGGCCCGGGCGCGAGGCGCGGCAGCGCTCGATGTAGACGATGTCGACCGCCGTCGAGGATCGCCATGTTGACCGTGTGGCCCGTCTCGTCGCTCAGCTGCTGCAGGTGCGGCGCCGAGATCTCGCGCACGTCCATCGAGTTGATGGCCGAGAAGCCGAGGTCGAGAACGCGCGGCCCGAGGCGGTAGCGCTTGCTCTCGCGGTCCTGCTGGAGGTAGCCGAGCGCGGCCAGCGTCGCGACGTAGCGATGGGCCGTGAGCGCGAGAGATCGAGCGCGCGGCCGATCTCGCTGACGCCCATCAGCGGGCTTCCCGGACTTGAAGAGCGCCAGCACCGCGAGGCCTCGCTCGAGCGACTGGGACATGCCCGGATCGACCGGTTTGCGGCCGTCCGGTCGCCTGCGCCTCAAAATTCACGTCCCGGATACTAGACTACTGTACTCAGGGAATGGAACACTGCGCGCGCAAGTCACTCGGCGCGCCTCTGCGACGGACACTCTTGACGCCGTTTACGCTCGTCCGAGGCGAAGCGCGGCCACCCCGTTCCGTGATCTACTGAGCGGATCGAGCACAGGGAGAGGCACATGAGCGCGGACACCCGGGAGGGCACGGCGAAGCGGCTCTTCATCGGCGGCCAGTGGGGCGACGCCGAGGGCGGCCGCACGTTCGAGGACAGCGACCCGTTCAACGGCGAGCTCGTCGCCGAGGTCGCGGCGGCCTCCCGCGCCGATGCGCACCGCGCCGTCGAGGCGGCCGCCGCGGCCGCGCCGGCTGGGCGGCGACGCCGCCGGCCGTGCGCCAGGCGATCTTCCTCAAGGCCGCCGAGTGCTCGAGAGCCGTCAGGACGAGGTCGTCTCGCTGCTCGCGCGCGAGACCGGAGCCACGTTCGGCTTCGGCATGTTCCAGATGCACTTCGTGCCGGGCCTCTTCCGCCAGGCCGCCGCGCTCGCCTACGCGCCGATCGGCGAGGTGATCCCCTCCGACACGGGCGTCTTCTCGATGGGCCTGCGCCGGCCCGTCGGCGTCGTCGGCGCGATCGCGCCCTGGAACGCCGCGCTGATCCTCTCCGCGCGCTCGATCGCGGCGCCGCTCGCGCTCGGCAACACGGTCGTGCTCAAGCCCTCGGAGTGGTCGCCGATCGTCGGCGGCCTGATCTGGGGCGAGATCTTCGCGGAGGCGGGCCTGCCCGACGGCGTGCTCAACATCGTCACGAACGCGCCCGGCGAGGCTGCCCCGATCGGCGACGAGCTGGTCGAGAACCCGCACGTGCGCCGGCTCAACTTCACCGGCTCGACCGGCACCGGCCGCAAGCTCGCCGAGGCCGCCGGCCGGCAGCTCAAGCGCGTCGTGCTCGAGCTCGGCGGCTACAACCCGCTGATCGTCCTCGACGACGCCGACGTCGAGTACGCCGTCAACGCGACCGCCTTCGGCGCGTTCCTGCACCAGGGGCAGATCTGCATGTCGGCGCGCAAGATCATCGTCGAGCGCTCGATCTCCGACGACTTCATCTCGCGCCTCGTGACGAAGACGAACGGCCTCAAGGCCGGCGACCCGAACGAGCACGACACGATCATCGGGCCGGTCATCAACGGCGACGCGCTCGAGATGGTCAAGCGCCGGGTCGACGACGCCGTGGCGCAAGGGCGCGAAGGTGCTCGCGGGCGGCGAGGCGGTCGGCCCGTGCTACCGAGCGACGCTGCTCGGCGACGTGCCGCCGGACTCCGAGTTCGCCCAGAACGAGACGTTCGGCCCGGTCGCCGCGATCGAGATCGTCGACAGCGCCGACGAGGCGGTCGAGCGTGCCAACGCCTCGGCGTACGGCCTCTCCTCCGGCATCATCACGCAGGACGCCGAGCGCGGCATGGCGCTCGCCGCGGCGCATCGATGCGGGCATCGTCCACGTCAACGACCAGCCCGTCGGCGACGAGCCGCAGATGCCGTTCGGCGGCGTCAAGGACAGCGGCTTCGGGCGCTTCGGCGGCACCGCTGTCGTGGACGAGTTCACCGAGCTGCGCTGGGTCACCGTGCAGCGGGGATCGCATCCCTTCCCCTTCTGAGATGAATCGCTCGGCACCGCGATGACGGTCAGCCGGCTTGCCTCCGCAGAGGACGCCATCAGTCACGTTCGTACCGGCGACACCGTCATGGTCGGCGGCTTCGGCCTCGTGGGCGCGCCGCTGACGCTGCTCGACGCGCTCGTCGAGCAGTCGGACGCGAGCGATCTGACGATCGTCTCGAACAACATCGGCGAGCCCGGCAAGGGCCTCGGCAAGCTCCTGCGGCAGGGGCGCATCCGCCGCGGGATCTCGTCGTACTTCACGTCGAACCCGGAGGCGGTCGCTGCCGTCAACGCGGGAGACATCGAGGCGACGCTGCTGCCGCAGGGCACGTTCGCGGAGGCGATCCGCGCGGGCGGCGCGGGCATCGTCGGCTTCTTCACGCCGGTCGGTGCCGGCACGCGCTGGCCGAGGGCAAGGAGGAGCGCGTGATCGACGGCGTGCCCTATGTCCTCGAGTGCGCCATCCGCGCCGACGTCGCGCTCGTGTTCGCCGCGCGCGCGGATACCCTGGGAAACCTGTGGTATCGCCGCACCGCCCGCAACTTCAACCCTCTCATGGCGACCGCCGCGCGCGTGACGATCGCGGAGGCCAGCGAGATCGTGCCGATCGGCGGCCTCGATCCCGAGTCCGTGATGACGCCGCATCTCTACGTCGACGAGCTCGTGCAGCAGGCGTGACAGCGAGGTGAGCGGCGACCCCAAGCGCACGATCGCGGCGCGCGCGGCGCTCGAGCTCCGGGCCGGCGAGGTCGTCAACCTCGGCATCGGCATCCCCAACATGATCCCGGCCTTCCTCGACGACGATGCCGGAGTCTTCCTGCACACCGAGAACGGGCTACTCGGCGTGGGTCCGAGGCCCGACGAGAACGAGCTCGACGACGACATGGTCGACGCGGCCAAGCGGCCGGTCACTGCGCTTCCTGGTGCCTCCTACTTCGACAGCGCGAGCAGCTTCGCGATGATCCGGGGCGGCCACATCGATGTCGCCGTGCTCGGCGCGCTGCAGGTCTCGGCCGGCGGCGACATCGCGAACTGGGCGGTGCCGGGTAAGGACGTGCTCGGCGTCGGCGGCGCGATGGACCTCGTCGTGGGCGCCCGCCGCGTGATCGTGACGATGACAGCGCGGTCCTCGGCCGGCGAGCCCAAGGTGGTGCCCGTCTGCACCTATCCCCTGACGGCCAAGGCCGCGGTGGACGTCGTGATCACGGAGCTCTCGGTCTTCCGCGTCCGCCACGGCGGCCTCGTCCTGGTGGAGCTGCTCGACGGCGCGACCGTCGAGGACGTGCGCGCCGCGACGACAGCCGACTTCGCGATCGACCTGGAAGCCGCGCGCGCGGGCTAACGCGGGCGTGAGCAGCGGGGGTCTGACCCCGGGTGCTCGCTCGCCGGAGGCCGCGCGGGGGCGGGCGCGGGCGTGACCAGCGGGGGTCTGGCTCGCTGGGTGCTCGGCTACCAGCCGCCGGGCTCGCCCAGGAGCTGGCCGCCGTCGATCGTGATCACCGCGCCGGTGATGAAGCTCGAGGCCGCGCGAGGCGAGCATCAGCGCGAGGCCCTTCAGCTCCTCGGGCTCGCCCATGCGGCCGAGCGGCACGAGCGCCGACCATTGCTTCTCCGACTCGGGCGTGACACCGCCGCCGATGCGCGTCTTGATCGGCCCGGGGGCGATCACGTTGACGTGCACGCCGTGCGGCGCGAGCTCGAGGGCCGCCTGCCTGGCCAGGTTGACCACCGCGCTCTTGCTCGCGATGTAGCCGTAACAGACCATCGGGTCGGCGCGCAGGCCGGCCGTCGAGGCCGTGACGACAATGCGCCCCGAGCCCTGCGGCTTCATCACGCCCGCTGCCGCTCGCATCGTCGAGAGGACGCCCTCGAGGTTGACGCCGAGCACGCTGCGCCAGTCTGCTTCCGCGACCGCGTGGAGCTCCTGCCCGCCGGCGTTGGCGTAGCCCGGCACGGCCGCGAGGCCGGCGTTGGCGAAGACGATGTCGATTCCCCCGTAGGTTCCCGCGGCGTCCGCGAACGCGGAGCGCACGGCTGCGTCGTCGGTCACGTCGACGACGGCCGTGCGCACGTCGCAGCCGCCGGACGAGAGCCGCTCGGCCTGCTCCGCGAGCCGCTGGGAGTCGATGTCCAGGAGCGTCACGCGCGCTCCGCACTCGGCCAGCACCTCAGCCGCGGCAAGCCCGAGCCCGCTGGCCGCGCCGGTCACGAGGGCGCGCCGGCCGCGGACGTCGAAGAGGCGGCTCAAGACCGCTGCGGGGTCGATACTCATCCCGCGTGTACCAGCACCTTCATGGCCTCGGAGGGGTTGGCGATCGCGAAGGCGATGGCGGCGGGCGCGTCCTCGAGCGCGTACTCGTGGGAGATCAGCGGCTCGACGGCAGCGCGCCGGCGCGCGACGAGTTCCACCGCCTCGGCGAAGTCGTCCCGGCTGCAGGTGCTCACGCCCAGGACGTCCAGCTCGCGGAACGGCAGGGTGCCGATCGGCAACGGCACCTCGCCGGTCGAGAGGCCGACGACGAGCACCCGCCCCGTCTGGGCGACGGCGTCCAGCGAGGCGCGCATCGCCTCCGGGGCTCCGGTGGCCTCGACGACCACCTCCGGCAGCGCCCCGCCCGCCCAATCGCGCGCGAGCGCGACGAGATCGGCGCCCGGCTCCAGCACGGCGAGAGCGGCGCCGGAGGCGCTTCCGCGCTCGAGCCTGGCAGCGATCCGGTCGACCATCAGCACGGAGGCGCCGCGGTCGAGAGCGGCGATGGCGACAGCCTGGCCGATCGGGCCGGCTCCCAGCACGAGCACGCGCTCACCCGCGGCGACGCGTCCGCGCACGACCGTGCGGACGGCGATCGACATGGGCTCGATGAACGCCGACAGCCGGGCGTCCGTGCCGGCTACCGGAAACGCCTGCGCAGCGGGGATCGAGAGCCGCTGCTGCAGCGCGCCGTCGCGGTGGATGCCGATCAGATCGATGTTCTCGCAGGCGTTGCCGAGCCCGAGCAGGCAGGCGTGGCAGCTCCCGCAGGCGATCACGGGCCAGACGGCCACGCGCTGCCCGGCCGCCAGTCCCGGCGGGCAGCCCGGCCCGACGTCCTCGACGATCGCCGAGAACTCGTGGCCCTGGATGCGCGGGTAGAGCTGGTCGTCGCCGACGGAGCCGAGGGCGCCGTGGAAGTAGTGGAAGTCGCTGCCGCAGATGCCGATCGTCTCGGGCCGCACCACGACGAAGCCGCTCGGCGCGGGGCCGGGCTCGGGAACGTCGACGACCTCCATCGTCGACCTCGCTCGCGTGACGGCGGCGCGCACGCCGTGACCCTAGACGCTCACGCGCTCGGCATCAACGCGCCTGCCGCGCGCCTTCGGCCGGCTTCTCGGCCACGAGCGCGAAACGCGAGACGCGCCGCTCGCGTGCGAGCGTGGCGACGATGTCGAGGAACCGCTGCCGGCGCTCGAACGCCTCTTCGCCCTCCAGTCGCCTCAGCACCTGGGCGCGCTCGGCACGCACGGTGCAGCGGCCGCGCGCGACGGCGGCCATCGTCTCCGTCAGATCGTCGACCGCCCGCAGCTTCAGGCCGGCGGCCTGCAGCAACCGCTCGTCCTCACCCGGCGGGGCGAAGTCGAAGTAGCCGATCGAGCTGCGCAGCGCGAGCTCCTGGGCGGCCACGAGGCCCGTGATCGTGACCGGGTCGGTGACGAGCAGCCGGCCGCCCGGGACGAGCAGCCGGGCCCAATCGGCGAACACGCCGGCTCGGCCCGGCAGGTGGTTGAGCGCGTCGAGGCAGAGGATCGCGTCGAACGAGCCGTCGGCGAACGGCAGCGGCAGGCTCGCGTCCGCCTGCACGTAGCGCGCTCGCAGGCCCACGCCGGTCTCCCTCGCGAGCCGACGCGCGTTGACCAGGCCTGCCGCCTCGCGGTCGACGCCTGTCAGCGCGCACTCGCTCACCCGTGCGAGGTGCAGTCCCGGGCCGCCGGCGCCGCAGGCGACGTCCAGCAGGCTCTTCCCGGGCCCGAGACCGAGCTGCTCCGCGAAGCCGTCGAGCTCGGCCCGCGTCTGCCAGTTGTTCTGCCCGAGGTCCTCCCCGAACTCCTCGCGGCGGATCTCGGCGTAGACCTCCGCGTCGAAGTCGCGGTAGTACGACCCGTAGTGGCTCGCAGCCTCGGGGCGATCCGAGCTCACTGCGAGCGCACGCGCTCCAGCCAGCTGCGCGTCGCCGGTGCGAGCAGCGGCTCGATGCCGGTCGTCACGTAGCGCGCCCCCCGCTCGAGCCACTCGACCGCGCCCTCGACGGTCGGTACCGTGACGCCCAGCACCTTGCCCGCGGCCAGGGTCGCCGTGGCGGCTCGCTCGAGGTGCTCGACTACCAGCGGGTGACCGGTCTGCCCCGGCACCCCGAGCGAGTGCGAGAGGTCGGTCGGGCCAAGGAAGACGACGTCGACGCCGTCGGTCGCGGCGATCTCGTCCACGCGATCCACCGCGTACGCGCTCTCGACGTGCACGCTGACGAGCGTCTCGTCATTGGCCTTCGCGACGTACTCGCCGAGCGGGGCGCGCTCGCCGTAGTCGGCCGCGCGCACCCCGGCGAGCCCACGCGTCCCGCGGGGGCCGTACTTCACCGACTGCACCGCGCGCTCGGCGTCGGCCGCGTCCTGGACCCACGGCACCTGGGCGCCCTGAGCGCCCGTGTCCATGAGCCGCAGGATCACGTGCGCCTGGTTGACGGGCACGCGCACGATCGGCGTGACGTCGAGCAGCTCGGCCGAGCGCACCATGTTCTCGCACTCGCGCGGCTCGAGCGAGCCGTGCTCGCCGTCGAAGATCAGGAAGTCCCAGCCGAAGTGCGAGACGACCTCGACGAGCGTCGGGTCGGGATAGCGCACGAAGCAGCCGAAGGCCGGCTTGCCCTCGCGCAGGAGACGCTTTGTGAGGTTCTCGCGCATCAGGCGGCCAGCAGCCGGCGGTGGCGCCCGAGCGCCGCGAGCAGCGCCTCGATGTCCTCGTGCGTGTTGTAGCAATGCGCCGACACCCGCAGGTTGCCGTCGCGTGACGAGGTCAGGACGCCCTCCTCCGCCAGCGCTGCCGACGAGCGCATGCTCGTCGCTCGAGCGGATGGCGACGAGCGCCCCTCGGCGCGCTGCGTCGCGGGGAGTGACGACCGTGCCGCCGAGATCGTCGATGCCGGCGATCAGCACCTCGTTGAGCTGCGTGACATGCGCGCGCGTGGCGTCGATGCCGATCTCCTTCATCAGCTCGATGCCGGCGATGCCCGCGTAGATGCTCGGGATCGGAGGCGTGCCCGCCTGGAAGCGGCGCGCGTCCGGCGCGGGCGAGTAGTCCCGGATGTCCATGGCGAAGACGTCGGCGTCCGCGAACCAGCCCGTGGCGGTCGGCCGCAGCTGCTCGACGAGCTCGCGGCGGCAGTAGAGGAAGCCCAGGCCGGCCGAGGCGAGCAGGTACTTGAGCGCGCCTGCGACGAGCAGGTCGACGCCGAGCGCATGCACGTCGATCGGCATGGTGCCGATCGCCTGGTAGGAGTCGACGAGCACCAGGGCGCCGCGCTCGTGCGCGAGCTTGATCACGCCCTCGAGGTCGATGCAGGCGCCGTTGCGGTAGCAGACCTGGGTCACCGCCACGAGCGCGGTTTGCTCGTCGATGGCCGCGTCGAATGCCTCGAGCGGGACGATCGGGCGCGTCGCCCTGCGGCGACGTGCTCGATCGTGTAGCCGCGTGCCTCCTGGGCGTGCCAGATCTGCCCGACGGTGGGAAACTCGAAGTCGGAGATGACGACCTTCGTGCGCCCGCTCGCCCGCGGCAGGCCGCTCGCGATCGCGTTCACGCCGGCCGAGACCGACGCCGTCACGGCGATCTCGTCGTCGTGCGCGCCGACCAGGCCGGCGAAGCTGTGGCGCGCCGACTCGGTGCGCTCCATCCAGTACTCCCAGGGCGCGCCCCTGGAGTCCCAGTCCTCGAGGTACTCCCCGTAGGCCGCGCGCACGGCGTCCGAGAGTACGCCCTGCGAGCAGCTGTTGAGGTAGACCTGATGCTCGAGCAGCGGGAAGCGGTGGCGGATGCTGCGCGGCAGTGCGTCGCGCTCGGTGGCGGTCGCCACGTCAGGCCCCCTCGGCATAGCGCGCGGCCGGGCTGCCGGCGGGCTGGAACACGCCCAGTACGCGCATGCGGTCGCTGCCCGCGTTCTCGAGGCAATGCATGTGCAGCGGCGGCAGGTAGATGCAGGAGCCCGCGCTGATCGGGCGCGTGTCGCCGGACATGTGCAGAAAGCCCTCGCCGGCCACCACGTAGACGACCTCGTCGTAGGTGTGGCTGTGATCGGGGGCGCGGCCGACCGGGATCTCGCCCATGAACTGGGTGAAGCCCGAGCAGCCGACGGCCGGGTCCGACGAGCAGGCGGAACGTGCGCCCGATCCCGGCCTCCTCGTCGGGCTGCGTGGCGATAGTTGACGGTCACGCGCCGGGTGCCGAGCGCGGGCGTGTCGGAGTCGGACGGCGTGGGCGCGTCGACGATCAGCGCGACCAGCGGGTCGGGCCCGTCGTTCTCGACGGAGTACGACTCGCCCGAGGCGATGAAGGCCGCGGTGTCGGGAGCGAGCTCGTGGTGGCCGTGCCCGTCGAGGTAGAGCGTCGCCTCGCCGGAGAGCACGAAGATCGACTGCTCGTGGCCGGCCATGGCCGAGCGCTGCGAGCGCCCCATCGGGAAGCTGACGACGCTCTGGGTGAGCGCCGAGCAGCCGCACGAGCTGTCGATCGTGATGCGAGTCTCGACCCCGTCGGCATCGACCTGGGGCGTGCAGTCGGACTGCTGGACGAGATGGCCCGGCATCAGCTCGCCTCGAGCGCTCGCGCGGCGGCGAGCACCTGGCCGGGATGATCCGCGAGGTCCTGCTCGCCGGGCGCCCAGGTCGCCCGGACGACCGCGTCGCGGTCGAGCAGGAGCGTGACGCGGCCGGCGAGCACGCCGTACTCGCCGTAGTCCTTCGTCAACCCGAGCGTGCCCGTCAGCTCGCTGCCGGCGTCGGAGATCAGCGGGAACCGCAGCCCTTCGTCCTCTGCGAAGCAGCGGTGACTGTGGTCGTCGTCGACGCTGACGCCGACGAGGGCGACGTTCGCGGCCTGGAAATCGTCGACGGCCCGGTTGAACTCCACCGCCTGCAGCGTGCACACGGGGGAGCCGTCCGCGGGATAGAAGTAGACGACCGCGGGCCCCTGCAGCGTCTCGAGATCGAGGCGCTGCCCATCGCTCGCCACCAGCTCGCTGACGGGAAACCTGTCGCCGACCTTGATGGACTCCGTCACGAACGCTCCCTTGTGATCAACTCTCGCATGCCGGTGACCGAGGATACCGGCGATCAGCCGGGCGTCTCACCGGCGAGGATCCGCGCGAGGCGCGAGGCGTCGATGTTGCCGCCGGAGACGATGCACACGACCTTGCCGGTGCCTCCGTGCCCGGCGAGCGCGGCGGCCAGCGAGAGGCCGCCCGCGCCTTCGGCGACGACCCGCGCCCGCTCGGCGAGCAGCCGCACCGCGGCCGCGGTCTGGTCGAGCGAGACCGAGGCCGCGCCGTCCATCAGCTCCTGCGCCAGGCCCCACATCTTGGGCAGCAGCGCGCGGCTGCCGGAGCCATCGACGAACGACGCCCGGTACTCCACGGCCTCCGACCGTCCCGCCGGCAGCGATGCCGTCAGCGGCGCGCCCGTCTCGGGCTCCACGGCGACCACGCGCGTCCCGGATCTCTGCTGCTTGAGCGCGCTGGCGATGCCGCAGGCGAGCCCGCCGCCGCCCCAGGGCACGAGCACCGTGTCCACATCGGGCAGGTCCTCGAGGATCTCGAGGCCGATCGTCCCGTTGCCCGCCATCACGGCGTCCTCGAGCACGGGATGCACGAAGTACCCCTCCGCGCCCGGGTGCTCGGATGTCTCGATCGCGCGCCACCACTCCTCGAACGGCACCGGCAGGATGCGGCCGCCCAGCCGCTCGATCGCGTCGAGCTTCGTCCGCGGTGCCGTGTCCGGCACGACGACGGTGCAGGGGATGCCCCGCTCGCGCGCGCCCCAGGCCACGCCTTGAGCCATGTTGCCGGCGCTGGCGGTGACGACGCCGCGCTGCGAGGGCGCCGGGAGGCGCCTCGGCCAGCGCGTTCATCGCGCCGCGGATCTTGAACGAGCCGATGGGCTGGAGGCACTCGAGCTTGAGGTAGATCTCCGCGGGCGCGTCGTCCAGGCGCAGGCGGAGGAGCGGCGTGCGCACTGCGACCCCGCGGAGCGTCTCGCGCGCGCGGGTGATGGACTGAGCGGGATCACAGCGGCACCTCCGCGCCGAGGCCCTGGGCGGCCGCCACGCGCAGCGCGAGCTCGGCGGCAGCGAGATCCTCGACGGCGAGGCCGAGCGAGATGAAGACGGTCAGCTCGTCCTGCGACGTGCGCCCCGGCTGCGCGCCGCTCAGAACCTCGCCGAGCTCGGTGAGCGCGGCGCCTTCGCCGACGGCGCCCTCGCGCACTGCGCAGCAGCATGATCGCCCGACTCGTTGAGCGCCGACTCGCGGGCGTCCACGAACATGCGGGCTGCGGCCACCGTCGCGCCGTCGAGCTCGCGCGTCGTCGGAATGCTCGATCCGACGGCGTTGACGTGCGCGCCCGGGGCGAGCCAGCCGCGCTCCACGATCGGCTCGCGCGCGGTCGTCGCCGTGACCACGACGTCCGCGTCGCGCAGCGCCTCCTCGACCGAGGCAGCGGCGCTCGCGTCTGCGCCGTGCCGCCGCGCGGCTGCGGCAGCAAGCTCCTGCGCGGGCTCGGGACGTCGCGAGTAGATGCGCACGCGCTCGAGCGGCATGACGCAGGCCAGCGCATCGATGTGCGCGGCGGCCTGCACCCCCGCGCCGAGCACCGCCAGCCTGGACGCGCCCTCGCGCGCGAGCGCGCGTGTCGCAACCGCGCTGACCGCTGCTGTGCGGATCGCTGTCACGGCCGAGGCGTCGACGACCCCGGTCACCCGCCCGTCCTCGCCGCTGAAGACGATCACGACGCCCTGGTGCGCATCCAGTCCGCGACGCGGGTTCTCGGGGAAGATGGCCACCGCCTTGAGCCCGAAGGCGGGCTCGTCGCCGGCCCGGTGGGCCGTCATCAGGCCAATGAAGCCGGCGGGCGACTTAGGCGGGCGCACGACGGAGCGCAGCGGCAGGTAGAGCTCGCCGGCGGCGTACTGCCGCAGCACCGCATCCATGGCCTCGATGCAGTCGGGCAGGGTGAGGGCGGCTGCGACGTCCTCGCCGCTCAGCACGCGGATCGTCACGCGGCGGCTCCCAGGGCGCAGGGGAAGAGCGCCGAGATCTCGTCGCGCTCCTGTCGCGCTCAGCCGCAGCTCGAGCGCGGACACGGGCGGGAGCGAGCTGTTCGGGTCGGCGCGGCCCGATGACGATCGGGTTGACCAGCGGATGTGCCATCAGCCAGGCCAGGGCGAGCGTGGGCATGTCGACTGCCGCGCTCGGCGGCCATGGCCTCGAGGCGCTCCAGCGAGTCGAAGACCTCGGCGCGCTGAGGTGCTCGTAGGGGCCCGAGCGCAACGTCATGCGCGAGCCCGGGGGCGCCTGCCTCGCCGCGCCGGTACTTGCCCGTCAGCCAGCCGCCCGCGAGAGGTGAGAAGGGCGAGAAGCCGAGGCCCTGGTCGGCGCACAGCGGCAGTACCTCGGCCTCGGGCGAGCGGTCGAGCAGGCTGTAGCCCGACTGCACCCACTCGAAGCGCGCAAGCGAGCGCGACGTCGCTGATCCAGAGCCCGCGCGCGAGCCTCCAGGCCTCGATGTTGCTGGCGCCGATGTAGTGCAGCTTGCCCGCGCGCCGCAGGTCGTCGAGCGCCCCGAGCGTCTCCTCGAGCGGCGTCGCGGGTCGGGCTCGTGGATAGGAAGAGGTCGAGCCGCTCGGCGCCGAGCCGCCCGAGGCTCGCATCCACCGGCGCGCACGAGCGCGCGGCGCGAGAGGCCGCGATCGTTGGGGCCGTCGCCGACGGGGTTGAACGCCTTCGTCGATCAGCAGCACCTGGTCGCGCACGGCCGACCCGCTGCTGCGCGAGCCAGCGGCCGATCGCCGTCTCGCTGCGGCCGCCGCCGTAGGCGTCGGCGGTGTCGAAGACGTTGATGCCGGCCTCGAAGGCCGCGTCCATGATCGCGAACGCCTGCTCGTCGCTCTCGCCCTCGCCGTAGAACTCGGGCGCGGAGCCGATGCCGCCGAAGTTGCCGCAGCCGAGCGCGATGCGCGATACCTGGAGGCCGGTGCTGCCGAGGGAGCGGTAGTCCATGGCGCTCATGATTGCGCGATCAGCGACCGCGCCGCGGCGGCGGCCCGCCTCGCCGCCTCGTCGACCGGCAGGCCCCAGAACGCGTCGGGCGTCGAGAAGATCTCGATGTCCAGGTAGCCGTCGAAGCCCGCCGCGCGCATCAGGCCGACGAGGTGCTCCGGATGCGTGATGCCCTCGCCGGGCAGGACGCGGCTGGGGTCGGCGGCCGCGCGCTTGTCGGCGACGTGCAGGCCGGTCGCGCGCGAGGCGTGCGCGCGACCTCGGCCTCGAGCTCGTGCGTGTCCCAGACGTGCACGGTGTCGACCATCACGCCGACGTCGTCGCAACCCGGCCTCGTCGAGCAGCGTCGATCGCCTCGCCGATCGTCGAGAGGAAGGACGTCACGCCGACTCGGAGCGGTGGGTCGGCTCGAGCCCGAGTCGCACGCCCGCGGCCCGCGCGGCGGCGGCGATCTGGCGGAGGCCCTCGCTCACGATCGCGCGCGCCTCGTCCTCGCTGCGCGTCGCCCGTCGGCCCTGTCAGGCAGATCACGCAGGCGGGCTCGAAGCGCGCGAGGCGCTGCCATGCTCGCGCACAGCGCCTCGATGCGCTCGGCCGGGTCCGCAGGGCCCTCCATGCCCGGCAGCGCGAGTTGCAGCATCGACGGGATCTCGCGGTACGCAGTAGGCCGACGCCGAGCCCGCTCTCGCGCAGCAGTCGAGCGTTCGCCGCGTCGTCGCCCCGCCGGCAGCTTGAACTCCCAGATGCCGATGCCGTCGAAGCCCGCCGCGCGGTAGGCCGCGACGTCCTCGGCGAACGAGGCCGCCGGACGTCGAGATCTGGCTGAGCGCGATCTTCACAGCGGCAGGCGCCCGCGCAGCTTGCCCGCGGCCTCGGAGCCGCGCGCGTAGATGCGGCGCGTCAGCGGCGGGCGCAGCAGCTGCTTGGCCACGAGGTAGCCCGAGCCCGCGCCGAGACCCGGCCCCGGATGCGTCGACGCGCCGATCTGCCAGAGCCCGCTCGAGCGGCGTGGCGTGGCCGGGCAGCTGCCCGCTCGGCCGCCACAGCAGGTTCTGATCGAGCGCGCACGAGCCGGCGTAGATGTCTCCGCCCACGAGGTTGCAGATTGAGGCCCTCGAGGTCGGCCGGCGAGAGGACGACGCGCTTCAGCGTGGCGCTCGCGAGATTCGAGATCTGGCGTGCCCAGGCGCTCGACGATGCGGTCCGCGTAGGCCTCCCGCAGCGCCTCGGTCCAGCTGCCGTCGCCGACGTCGAGCTCGCCCAGCGCATCGCCGGTGGGCCGCCGCGGCAGCTCTTGCAGCTGAATCCAGATCACCGACTTGCCCTCGGGCGCGCGGCTCGGATCGACCGTCGCGGGCTGGCCGACGACGACCGTCCCCTCTGCCGGCAGCAGCCCGCGGTCGGCCTCGTTGACCGCGCGCGAGACGCCGTCGAGGCCGGGGGTGACATGCAGCAGAGCGGTGCGCGCCAGCCGCTCGGCCTCGGGCGAGGTCCAGTGCGGCAGCTCGTCGAGGGCGAGGTGGATCTGCATGCCCGCGCGCCCGTAGCGGAACGCCTGCGCGGCCCGCCACGCCGGCGCGGGCACTTCTCCCTCGCGCAGCAGCTGCCCGTAGAGATGCTGCGGCGTGACGCCGGCCACGACGGCGCGCGCCGCGGGGATCGTCTCGCCGCCCGCGAGCCGCACGCCGGCCGCCCGGCCGCCCGCAACCAGCACGCGCTCGACCTCAGCGCTCCGTGCGCAGCTCGCCGCCGTTCTCCCGCACGATCGCCGCGAGCGCCTCCACCAGGCGCACGCCCCCGCCGCGCGGCACGGGCATGCCGCCGAGCTGGATCGCGCAGGCGATGACCTGGGTCATGAACCCGGAGACGGCCTGCTCGGGCCCGAGGCCCGTGTGCAGCACCCAGGGCGCCAGCAACCCGTGGGCGCGCTCGGACTCGAACGTCGTCGCTGAGCCAGTCGCGCGCGCTCACGAGCGTCTGGCCGGCGAACGCGAGCAGCCCGCGGCGACCGAGGCTCGAGTAGGCCTGGCGCGCGAGGTTGAGCCCCTGCGCCGACCAGAGCTCGGCCGAGAGCACGCCGAAGCTGGTCTCGGCCGAGGCCATGAACTCGCTCGAACTGCCGCTCCCAGGCCGCGCCGTCGCCGGCGGCGTGGCGCTCGAGCTCGGCGGCGTTGCCCTCCAGCGACGTCGTCAGGAAGGCGGCACCGCCGTCGGGGAAGAGCGTCCCCGTCGGCAGCCCGGTGTTGAGGTACTCGAGGCCGTGCCGGGCGAGGTCGTCGCACAAGCTCGGCGTACGCCGCCGAGCCCGCGAAGAGCGGATGCCACGACGCCATCAGCTCGTGCGTGAAGCCGGGCGCGGTCAGATCGGAGGAGGTGCGAATCGCGCCGCCGAGCACCTCGTTGCGCTCCAGGACGCACACGCTCCAGCCCTCGCGCGCGAGCAGCGCGGCACCCGTCAGCGAGTTGACGCCGGCACCCACGAAGACCGCGTCGAAGCCCGCCACGGCGCTGAACATACCAGCCGCCCACGGCGTGTGGACATGATCAAACGACCTTCGCGAGAGATCGGCGCGGCGCGGCGAAGGGCTCGTCGGAATGGCGCAGCAAGCAGCTCGCGGCGATCCGCGCCGCGATCACGACCATCGGCGTCACGGACGACTCCGCAGCCGCGAGCGTGGCAGCGGGCGATGACAGAGCGCCCGGTCCCACGCCCACCGCGCCGTCGGTGGTCTGCGCGGCCTAGCTCTCTCACACGGCAAGCGGGGAGCGACGGGTCGGCTCTCCCGGCACAGCCGGGGACCGACCTCGATCACGCGCCGTATCAGAGGCGGTCGAATCAGCGATCGATGCGCCACGGGTCAGGCTGTGGCGGCGCGCGCGGCCTGCGCCGCCCGGGCCGGCGACGTGCGCGGGGGATCGCGGCTTTGTGGGGAGGCGCTCGGCCGGTGTCAGATGCTCTCTGGCTCTTCATGGCATTTGCAGATCGCAGCAGACTGCCGTTTTCATGCGAAGGCTGTCCCGGGAGACGCTGTAGAGGCAATCGTGGCCGAGGCTTTCGGCAATTTTGTCCAGATACGTTCGCATTGGCCGAAGAAGCCCCAGTCGTCCGCGGTCCGCGCTTGCGGCATCACTGGGATGCGCATTAGATGCCCGGTGACCCCGCTCGAAAGGAACGCGATGAACTTCGGCAACATCGCAACAGGACGGCGGTGGCACCGCATCGCTTGGACCAGCATGGCGCTTCTCGTGATCGTGCTGGCCATGAGCGCGCGCCCAGGAAGCGCTCGTGCAGTGACCATCCGGAAAGCGCAAGTATCCAAGCCCGTGTTCGCCATCTACTATCTCTGGTGGACGAACCAGCACTGGCACGATCTGCTGGGCGGCACATATCCGTTCACTCAGGCGCCCAACCCGCTGCCGGCCTCGCTCGATGCAAGCGGATGTAAAGCCGTCAGTCGCTACAGCGGCAACAAATTGACCGATGTGAGTCAGACTCGCGGCACGCAGAAATTCGCCTACGACCAGGACTCGGCACAGGTCGTGGAATCAGATGTGCGCCAGGCTGCCGCACACGGCCTCTCGGGATTCTCCGTGAACTGGAAGGGCAGTGGCACAGCCGCTCAATCCCCGGCGACCAACGGCTTCAATCGCCGCTTGCAGTACGTGTTCGATGCGGTGCACAAGCTCAACAGCGAAGGTGTCCCGTTCAAGCTGCTGTTGAATTACCAGGGCTCCAGCACGATCCTGTCCAGCACTTACATCACCAACGACCTCAACTACTACATCGCAAGATACGGCAAGGATGCGGCGCAAGATCACACCTATTCGGCACGGCCGGAGATCATCTGGACCGGCAGCTGGAAATACTCCGACGCGATCGTTTCCAAGATCTCGCAGGCGGTTCGCCCGCGGATTTACCTGATCGGAGACGAGAAGGTCGCCTCGTGGGATGCCAACGCCGCACAGAGCTTCGACGGCGACAGCTACTACTGGTCGAGTCAGGACCCCTACGGGAATGCGGCCTCGTTCAGCCAGCTGCAGAAGCTGGCCGCGAGCATTCGCTCGAGTAAGAATCCCGACGGCAGCAGCAAGGTCTGGCTCGCGCCATTCTCGCCGGGATTCAATTCTCAGTTGCGCTTCGGTGGCAGCGCCTGCGTTCCTCGCAACAACGGCGCAACGATGCACAAACTGTTCGACGGCAACAAGGCGACGAGCCCCGATGGCTGGCTGTTCATCTCCTGGAACGAGATCGCCGAAGGCACCTACATCACCCCGCTGACCCGCTACGGCGACCTCTACCTGAGCACGATCGCGAACATCATCCAGACGAATCAGTGAACGCCCCTTGCCCAGCGCAGGCGCGCATAATCCGGGGTCAGGCACGCATAATGCGTGCCTGACCCCGGATCATGCGCGAGGCGCGGGATCCGGCGAGGGCCGGCCCAGGATCAGTGCGCGCTGCCCTCGATGCGGTCGATCAGCGTCTCGTAGATGTCTTGCGCGTCGAGAATGGCCTGTGCGAGGTCGCCGGGATCGACGTCGGCGCCCTGCCGGATGGCGTCTGCGACCTCGCGGACAGAGCCGTAGGGAGCAAGGATCTCGACCTCGTCGCCCTGGGCTGCGGGATCGTCCTCGTCGAGCACGTAGCCGTGCCGCACGACCATGCGCCGGAGGATGTCCTCCAATTCGGGCAGGGTCTCGCGAGGATCGGTGTCCGCGTCCGGCCAGACGGACTCCCATTCGCCGGAGAAGTCGTGCCGGTCGATTCCCGGGTCGCGCACGCCCGTGTTGCCCGGATCGTCTTCATCGGGAAGGTAGGCCGGAACGTCTCCAGCCGAAAGGGCCTCGTCTGCGTCGACGCGGTCCGGGAGGTCGCTTCCGTCGGCTGCCATCTGGGTCTCCTCGGATCTCGATCGCTGTGCCTCCCCGTACCCGCGCGTGCGGCCGTGGAAACTCGGCCGCCGACGCCGAGGCGGGGCAGGCCGTCCAGGAGCGGCGGACAGACGAGGCCGAGCGGGAGGCGCCTCACCGGCAGAATCGACCGAGCCGGGGCCGTGGGTGCTCAGGTCGGTGGGGCGATGTCGAGGGCCGCTTCGCTGCGTCGCGCTCCTCCTCCCATCGCTCTCGTGGCCGCATATATGATCAAACGCATGCTGCTGCGAGAGGTCGAGTACGCCCGCCCGGAGAGCGTCGAAGAGGCGGTGCGCCTTCTCGGAGCTCACGAGGGCGCCCGTGCTCTGGCGGGCGGACAGACGCTCGTCAACGTCATGAAGGCCCGTGCCGCGTCCCCCGACGTGCTCGTGGATCTCGCCGATCTGCACGAGCTGCGCACGATCGGGCGCGCGGCCGACGGGTCGCTCGAGCTGGGCGCCATGGTCACCTACAGCGAGCTCGTCCGCTCGCCCGACGTCGCTGCCGCCCGGCCGGTCGTGGCCGAGATCGCGGCGACGATCGCCGACCGCCAGGTGCAGAATCGCGGCACGGTCGGCGGCAACGTCTGCGTCAACGACCCGACCAACCACCTGCCGCCGCTGTTCTCCGCGCTGGGGGCGACGTTCACGATCCTCGGGCCCGGCGGCGAGCGCACCGTGCCCGCCGACGACTTCTTCCTCGGGGTCTACATGACGGCCGTCGGGGAGGGCGAGCTGCTCACGCGCGTGACGCTGCCCGCATTGACGGCCGGGAACGGCGACGCGATGGAGGGCATCACGCTCGGCGCCCACGGCACCTATATCGTCAGCGCCGCCGCCACCGTGGGCCCGGGCGGCGTGCGCGTGGCGATCGGCTGCGTCTCGGGCGTGCCCGAGCGAGCGACCGAGCTCGAGCAGCGCCTGAGCGGCGCCGAGCTCACGGCCGAGACCGTGCACGCGGCGGTCGCCGGCCTCGGCGCGGCGCTCGATCCTCCCTCGGACGTACACGCGCCCGCCGACTACCGCAGGCACCTCGCCGAGGTGTGCTGCGAGCGGGCCGTCCTGGCCGCCGCCAAGCGAGCGAAGGGATCGGCATGAGCGAGCCGAGCGACAGCCGGACGATCTCGGTCGAGATCAACGGCACGACCTACGAGCGGGAGGTGGCGGCCCGGCGTCTGCTGGTGCACTTCATCCGCGACGATCTCGATCTGACCGGCACGCACATCGGCTGCGACACCGGAAACTGCGGCGCCTGCACCGTGCAGCTCGACGGGCAGGCCATCAAGAGCTGCATGATGCTCGCCGTCCAGGCCGATGGCGCCAGGCATCCGCACGGTCGAGGACCTGGCGAGCGACGAGGGCGCGCTGACTGCGCTCCAGCGTGCGTTCTCGGCGCATCACGCACTCCAGTGCGGCTACTGCACGCCGGGCATGCTGATGAGCGCGACCGCGCTGCTGGAGCAGAACCCGAGGCCGTCCGAGCACGAGATCAAGGCGGCGCTGCAGGGCAACATCTGCCGCTGCACCGGCTACTGGAACATCATCGAGGCCGTGCAGGCGGCCGCCCAGGAGGTGGCCGCACCGTGAGCAGCGTCGCGCCCGACGTCACCGAGACCGGCACCTACGTCGGCCAGAGCATCCCGCGCAAGGAGGATGGCCGCCTCGTCCAGGGGCAGGGCGTCTTCGTCGACGACATCAAGCGCCACAACCAGGGGCTTCGTCCACTTCGTCCGCTCGTCCGTACGCGCACGCGCGCATCGTCTCGGTCGACGTCAGCGCGGCCCTCGAGGCGCCCGGCGTGTTCGGCACGCTGACGGGCGACGAGGTCGCGATCCTGACGGAGCCGTTCTTCCAGATCGCGCCGGCGCCCGGCGGCAACATCAAGGACTACGCGCTGGCCGTCGGCCGGGCGCGCTTCGTCGGCGATCCCGTGGCTGCCGTCGTCGCCTGCCACGCGCGAGCTCGCGCGCGACGCCTCGGAGCTGATCGAGGTCGAGTACGAGGTGCTCGACCCCGTCGTCGACGCGCGCACGGCGCTCGATCCGCGCTCGCCCCTGATCCACGAGGAGATCGGCAGCAACGAGAGCTGGAGCGGCGTCTACGACTGGGGCGACGTCGACGGCGCGTTCGCCGAGGCCGACCACATCGTGCGCATCGGCGAGCTGCACTTCGACCGCTTCAACTCGACGCCGCTCGAGCTCGACGCCGCGCTCGTCGAGTACAACCGCGGCACCGGGCAGTGGACGATCTACTGCAACAACCAGTTCCCGGGCTTCGCCGTGATCATGATGGGCCCCTCGATGGGCGTCGGCCTCGACAAGCTGCGCATGGTCACGCAGGACATCGGCGGCGGCTTCGGCAACAAGATCACGTCGCATCCGCAGCTCGTCGCCTGCTGCCTGCTCGCGCGCAAGCTCAACCGCCCGGTGCAGTGGACGGAGACGCGCACCGACTTCCACCAGTCGATGTCGCACGGCAACGAGCGCTGGTTCCAGGACGTCGAGGTCGCCGTCAAGGCCGACGGCGACGATGCTCGGCTTCCGCTGCAAGGCGCTCGACGATGCCGGCGCGTTCCTGCGCTACGAGCCGCTCGGCGGCGCGATCTGGGTGCAGGTCAGCCCCGGGCATGTACCGCTGGCGCAACATCCGCGTCGAGTACTCGCAGGTCGTGACCAACAAGGCGCCCGTCTCGCCCAACCGCGGCTACTCGCGCATGCAGCACCTGTGGCTCTGCGAGCGCATCATCGACATCGTCGCGCACGAGCTCGAGCTCGATCCGATCGCGTCCGCAAGCTCAACTACGTGCAGCCGGAGCAGATGCCGTACGAGACGCCGAGCGGCGGCGTCTACGACTCCGGCGACTACCCGCGCGCGCTCGACGCCGTGCTCGAGCTGATCGGCCACGACGGCATCGAGGCGCGCCGCGCCGACGCGAAGGCGCGCGGCAAGCTGCTCGGCTTCGGCATCGGCTCGACGCTCGACTCCGGCACGAACAACTTCGCCCAGTCGACCTACCTCAACCCGGAGCTGCAGTTCTCGGGCAACAGCGAGGTCGCGACGGTCAAGCTCGACATCTTCGGCGAGGTCGTGGTCACGCTCGGCACGACGCCGCAGGGCCAGGGCCACGAGACGACGACCGCGCAGGTGGTGGCCGACATCCTCGGCTGCTCGACCGACGCCGTCACCGTGCGCGTCGGCCACGACTCGTACTGGAACTCGCACGCCGGCTTCTCGGGCACCTACGCGAGCCAGTTCGCGGTCTCCGGGCTCGGCGCCGTCAAGGGCGCGGCCGACGGCCTGGCGGCGCAGATGCGCCAGCTCGCCGCGCTCGTCCTGGGCGCCGAGCCGGACGACATCGAGCTCGCCGGCGGCTTCGCGAAGCTGCGCGCGAACCCCGAGGTCGCGCTGCCGTTCATGGCGCTCGGCGCGATCGTGAACGTCAACAACGCGAGCCTGCCCGAGGACTTCGACGCGACGATGAACGTGCGGCACGTCTACCGCCCGCACTTCGAGCCGCTCGACCTCGAGCGCAAGTTCGGCAACCTGACGCTCACCTACGCGATGCAGATCCACGCCTGCGTGCTCGAGATCGACCCCGAGACCGGCGTCTACGAGGTCGTCGACTACGCGGTGATCGACGACTGCGGCAACCGCATCAACCCGCAGATCGTCGAGGGCCAGGTCATGGGCGCCACGGCGCACGCGCTCGGCGCCGCGACCTGGGAGACGTTCGCCTACGACGAGGAGGGCAACCTCCTGACGCCCAACTTCTACGACTACCACGTCCCGCACGCGCTCGACATGCCGCCGCTCAAGACCGGCGCCATCGAGTCCCCCTCGCCGTTCTCGGCGCTCGGCACGAAGGGCATGGGCGAGGGCGGCGGCGCCGGCATCCACGCCGTCTGCGCCGCCCTGCAGGACGCGCTCAAGAGCGTGGGCGGCGGGATCATCCACGACAGCCACAACCCCTACCACCGGGTCTTCTCGATCCTGCAGGACCCGGCGGCGACGCGGGCCGACGTGAAAGTCGAGAGCGCATGAATGTCGAGGGCACCACGGGAGTTCGACGCCTCGCGCGAGCGCGTCTGGGCGATCATCAGCGACCCGGCGGGCATGGCCGGCCTGATGCCCGGCGTCGAGGGCTTCGAGGTCATCGACCCGACGCACTGGCGCGCCAAGGTCAAGGTGCCGCTCGGGCTCGGCGGGCTCAAGATGACGATGGAGTTCGAGCAGCTCGAGGAGCGCCCGCTCGAGTTCGCGTCGATGCGCGGCAAGGGCAAGGGCATGGGCGCGATGATGGACATGACGACGTCGTTCACGCTGAGCGGCGAGGGCGACCACACGCACATGGCGTGGGAGGCCGACGTCAAGCTCGCGGGCGTGCTCGCGTCGATGGGCCAGCGCGTGCTGCAGCCGATCATCAACCAGCAGGTCGAGGGCATCATGACGCGCGCTCGAGCAGCAGCTCGCGAGGCGCGGCATGACGGTGCCGTTCCGCGTCGGCGTGATGCAGCTGACGATGGAGCCGCTGGAGGAGATGCTCGAGTCGGCCCGCGTCATGGACGAGGCCGGCCTCGACACGGTCTGGCTCGCCGAGGCGTATCCGTGGTGGCGCAAGCACGGCATGGAGGCCAAGTCCTCGACCGTGCTCGCCGGCATGATCGCCCGCGAGACGAAGCGGCTGACGGTCGGCTGGGGGATCATCTCGCCCTACACGCGCCACCCGGTGCAGGTCGCGATGGACGCGCGCCTCGTGCAGGAGGCCGCCGGCCCGGGCCGCTTCATCGCCGGCTTCGGCACGTCCAAGATCTTCCTCAACAACACCAAGCAGGGCGGCCCGCCCAAGGTCACGCGGCCGCTCGCGACGATGCGCGACTCGGTCGAGATCCTGCGCGGCGTGCTCGGCGGCGAGCGCTTCGAGTACGACGGCAAGGTCTTCTCGGCCGATCTCCCGGCGCTCTCGCCCGATGCGCACGTGCCGCGCTGGAACGTGCCCGTCTACGTCGCGGGCACCGCGCCGCTGATGCAGCAGCTCGGCGGCGAGATCGGCGACGGCCTGCTGACGCCGTCGATCACGACGCCCGACTTCGTGCGCTACACGCTCGGCAACGTCGCGCATCGGCGCCGAGAAGGCGGGCCGCGACCCGGCCTCCGTCGACGTCGGCTGCACCGTCGTCTCCTCGATCCACGCGACCGATCGCGACAGCGGGCCGCGACGGCGCGCGCGAGATCGCCGGCATGTACCTCGCCAACAAGGTGCAGAACATCCAGGGCTCGGCCGACACGCTGCTCGACCTCGCGCGAGATCGACCCCGAGGAGATCCGGCCCGTCGCCGAGGCCATGGAGCAGGGCGGGCGCCTGGCCGCCAAGGCCAAGGTCACCGACTCGATCCTCGACCGCTGCAAGCCCATCGCCGGCACGCCCGACGACTGCGTCGCCGCGATCGAGGAGTACAAGGCGGCGGGCTGCACGCACATCATGCTCGAGCTCTGGGGTGCCGACCGGCACGAGCAGATCCGGCTGTTCGGCGAGCAGGTCCTCCCGCGCGTGCGCGCGTGAGCCGAGAAGATCACGATCGACCGCGACCGCCTCGTCGAGTGGGCGGGCCGCGCGATCGACATCGCCGAGCTTCACCGGCGACGAGCAGGCGATGGCCGAGCTGATGCGCGAGACGTTCCTGCGAGATGGGGCTGAGCGTGCAGTGGCAGCAGGTCGAGGACGGCCGCGCCAACGTGCTCGGCATCCGCGAGGGCTCGGGCGGCGGCCCGAGCCTGATGTTCAACGGCCACATGGACACCTCGTACTCGGGCCGCGAGCCCTGGCTCGCCGGCGTGCCGGGCTTCCAGCCGCGCGCACTTCGTCGAGGAGCGGCAGCCTCTACGGCCTCGGCATCTCGAACATGAAGGGCGCGCTCGCCTGCTACGTCGAGGCGCTGCGCGCGCTCGCCGACGCCGGGCGTCACGCTGCGCGGCGACTGCATGATCGCCGCCGTCTGCGGCGAGATCGAGAAGACCCAGTACGGCGACGCGCAGGGCGCGCAGTACCGCGGCTACGCCGCCGGCTCGCGCTACCTCGTGAGCCACGGCGGCGTCGCCGACATGTGCATCCTCGGCGAGCCGACCGAGGGCAAGGTCGTGCTCGGCCACTTCGGCTCGCTCTGGCTGCGCATCGGCACGCAGGGCAACTTCATCCACACCGCGTTCTCCGAGGGCAAGCGCGAGCTCAACTCGATCCTGCGCATGCACGAGGTCGATGGCGGCGGTGCTGGAGTGGATCCCGACCTGGGAGGCGCGATCCCGAGAACGCCTACCGCGGCGCGTCCGCGCTCGTCAACGTGGGTGCGATCTCGGGCGGGTTCGGCTGGCGCGTGTCGCGCACGCCGCACCACACCGACCTCTTCCTCGACGTGCGCGTCCCGCCGACCAAGCCGATGTCGGTGGCGCGCGCGCCAGGTGCATGGACATGGTGCGCGGGCTGCAGCGGCCGCTTCCCCGCGTACGGCGATCGAGGGCGAGGTCTACGTGACCGCGCCGGGCGCCGAGATCGACGAGGGTCATCCCGCTGTCGCCGCCGATCGACGCGTGCTCACGCCGAGGTCTTCGGCGCGCCGCCGGAGCGCGACGTGACGCGCTGGTTCTCGGATGCCTCGGCGCTCACACGCTACGGCGTCGCCGACGGTCAACTACGGCACATCGACGGGCCTGATGGACACCTCCAAGGGCGAGAACCTGACGATCGACGGGCTGGCGCAGACCGCCGAGGTCTACGCGCGCGCGGCGCTGCGCATCTGCGGACAGGACGGAGACAGCACGTGAAGCTTGTGACCTTCGAGCACGCCGACGACCGGCGTCGCGGTCGGGCACGTCGTCGGCGACGAGATCGCCGTTCTCGGCGTGCCGACGATGCGCGAGTACTTCGAGCGCGGCGGCGCCGAGGAGACCGGCCGGCGCGTGCCGCTCGCCGAGGCGAGGCTGAAGCCGCCGATCGTGCCGAAGAAGTTCTTCCACACGGCCGGCAACTTCCGCGAGCACGAGGAGGAGAGCAAGCAGGTCGACTGGGATCACGAGATCGCGCCCTGGATCGTCTTCTTCCAGAACGTCGACGCGCTGGTCGGGCAGGACGACCCGGTGATCTATCCCGAGCACATGACCGAGGAGCTCGACTACGAGCTCGAGCTGGCCGTCATCGTGCGGAAGTCCGGCAAGTGGTTCTCGCCGGAGGAGGCGGCCGACTACATCGGCGGCTACGTGATCTTCAACGACATCACGGCGCGCGACATCCAGCGCCGCGAGATGCGCTCGGGCGTGTTCTCGTTCTGCAAGGCGATCGACACGTTCTGCCCGCTCGGGCCGTGGATCGTGACGCCGGACGAGATCGCCGATCCGCACGACCTGCAAGATGGAGCTGCGCGTCAACGGCGAGCCGCGGCAGGAGTCGCACTCCTCGCGCATGTCGGTGACGATCCCCGAGATCCTCAGCCACTACTCGGCGCTCGGCTACTCGGCCGGCGACGTGCTCTCGACCGGCACGGTCGCGGGCGTCGCGGGCTTCTCGCCCGACGCCGCCTCGCTCTACCTCAAGCCCGGCGACGTCATGGAGTGCGAGATCGAGGGCATCGGCACGCTGCGCAATCCCGTGATCTCGTGGCAGGAGGGCCACGGCGAGCCCGCGCCGCCGCGGGTGCGCTGGTGACCTGGCCGCGTGACGACGCGAAGCTCGAGCGCGTGCGCGCGCTGATGGCCGAGCGCGAGCTCGACGCGCTCGTCGTGCGCGCGCCGGACGCCATCCTCTACCTGACGAACTTCTGGGGCATGAAGGGCTACGACGCCTGCGTCTTCCCGCGCGAGGGCGAGCCCGTCCTGATCTGCCTCGAGGCCTCGGCCGAAGATGCCGGCGCGCACGGCCTGGACGTCCGACGTCCGGCTCTTCCCCGGCTACGACGCCGTCGACCCGCGGCCGCCCGGGCCTGCGCGCGCAGGAGCTCGCCGCGCAGGTCGCCGCCGGCTACGAGCGCGTCGGCGGTCGAGCTGAGCGGCGGCACGCAGGCGACCGACCGCATGGTCGGCGAGCCGACCACGTTCGGGCGCGGCTGGTTCGACGCCTTCCCCGGCGCCGCGGACGCGACGCCGCTGCTCGTGCGCCGCGCGCTCGCTCAAGACGCCGCAGGAGATCGAGCGCATGCAGCTCGCGAACGACATCGCCGCCGCTGCGATGGAGCACATGCGCGGCGTGCTGAAGCCCGGCATGACGTGCGCGCAGGCGGCCGCGGCCTGGCAGGGCTTCGTGCACGGCGAGGGCACCGGCTGGCAGGGCAAGGTCGAGCTGGCGCTGCCGTTCTCGCTGATCTGGTCGGGCCCCTCGATCCGCACCTTCACGGCCACCTCCGCCGCGCCGGTGCAGGAGGGCGAGCCCACGCTCTTCGAGATCTGGGTGTGCGCCGACGGCTACTGGGCCGACCACACGAAGAACCTCGTCTGCGGCGAGCTCAAGCCGCGCTACCGCGAGCTCGAGCAGGGGCTGCTGGCGGTCTACGACGACGCCGTCGCCTTCGGCACTGCCGGGCGGCAGCTTCGCCGACGCTCGATCGGCGCGTGCGCGCGGGCATCGACGCCCTCGGCTTTCCCGGTCAGCCCTCGCACCCGATCCTGCACGGCATCGGCGCGCGCGCCCACGAACCGCCCTACGCCCACCAGGCGGTCGAGGCCGAGATCCTCGAGGGCATGGTGCTCGCGATCGAGCCCGGCTGCTACTGGCCCGAGGGCGGCGGCCTGCGCGTCGAGGACAACTTCCTCGTCACTGCGGCACGGGCCGCGCAAGCTGAGCCCCTTCCCGGACGGGATCGTGCATGTCTGACACAGCGCGACGCCGCCCGACGGCACCGAGCACCCGACGGTCGAGGACGCCACCGCCAAGGAGGTGCTCGGCCACGGCGAGCTGCTGCCGATCCTGCCTGGCCCGGGCGCGAGCGACTACGAGCGCTACCTCCGGACGGACGAGCTGCTGGCCGCTGCAGAAGACGCCCGAGAGATGGTGCACCGCGACGAGCTGCTCTTCCAGACGGTGCACCAGTCCTCGGAGCTCTGGCTGAAGCTGGCCGTCTTCGAGACCGAGGAGGCGATCGCGCGCATCGGCGACGACGACCTCGTCGCTTGCGGTGCGACTGCTCGGCCGGGCCAACCACTGCGTGATCCTCGTCGACCGACGCGCTGCACATGCTCGAGCGCCTGTCGCCCTGGGAGTACCACGAGGTGCGCACGCGCGCTCGGGCCACGGCAGCGGCTTCGACTCGCCCGGCTGGCGAGCAGCTGCGGCGGCTCGCACCGTCGCTCTGGGACGCCTTCACCGCGCTGCTCGAGCGGCGCGGCCTCGAGCTCAGCGACGTCTACGTGCGCGAGCGCGCAGCACCCCGGCCTTACGACCTGGCCGAGGCGCTGATCGAGTTCGACGAGCGCATCGCGATCTGGCGCTCCGTGCACGTGAAGATGGTGCAGCGCGTGATCGGCGGCGGCGCCGATCGGCACCCAGGGGACGCCCGTCGCGGTGCTCGCCGGCATGACCACGAAGGAGCTCTTCCCCGCAGCTCTGGGCAGTCCGCAACCGGCTCACGGAGATCGCCGGCAGCCCGTGAGCCGGCGGGATCGGGGCACGCAGCACGCGTGTCCGCCGCCCCCTGACGCGGCGCGGCGAAGCCTCGTTGACGCGGCTTGCCCCAATCGCGATACTTGATCAAATCGGGGCGGCGGCTGGAGGGATCTCGGGCAGAGTGAAGCGGGTGTGCGTCATAGGCGCAGGTGCGATCGGCAGCCTCTTTGCCGGGCATCTGGCCGCCGTCGCGGACGTCTCGGTGCTGACGCGGCGCGACGAGCACGCGGATGCCCTCGATCGCGAGGGGCTGCGCATCAGCGGCCGCAGCGAGCGCCAGGCGACGGTGCTCGCATCGGCCGACCCCGACGCCCTGCCGGAGTTCGACCTGGGCATCGTCGCCACCAAGGCCTCCGGGCTCGAGGGCGCCGTGGAGTCGCTGCGCGGGCGCTTCCCGGACGCTGCGATCATGACCGTGCTCAACGGCCTCGGCGCCGAGGAGGCCGTGCGCGCCGCCGGTGCGTGGCCGATCATCTCCGGCGTCACGTTCATGAGCGGCACCCGCCACTCGGACACCCACGTCGAGTACGTGCTGGACACCGAGACGTGGCTCGGGCCGTACGAGGACACGCCGTTCGCGCTGGTGAGCGCGGCGGCCGGCCTTGATCGGGAGCTCCGGGCTGCGCGTCGAGGCGCTGCCGGACCTGCTGCCCGCGCAGTGGTCGAAGCTGATCTTCAATGCCACCGTCAACTCGGTCGCGGCGCTCACGGACCTGCCGCACGATTGGCACTTCGCAGCGCGCGAGCAGCCTGCCGATCTCGGTCAGCTCGTCTTCGACCTGATGGAGGAGGGCAAGGCCGTCGCGCTGGCCGCGGGCATCGAGCTGCACGACGACCCGTGGGAGATGAACGTCCTCGCCACGCGGCGCGGCAGCGCGCACTATCCATCGATGCTGGAGGACGTCCAAGCTCGCAGGCGCACCGAGGTCGACCTGATCACGGGCGCGCTCGTACGCGAAGCCGAGCGCCACGGCGTGGCCGCTCCGCTGCACACCGCTCTCCACCGCCTGATCAAGGCCAAAGAGGAGTCCTACTCGTGACTCCCAACCCCCGCTCGTGTTCGCAACCGCACAGGAGGTCCACGTGAAGGTGAAGAGGAAGGGAGCGCTCGCCGCGCTCCTCGTCATGCTGGCGGCGCTCGTCCGTCGGCCGCGACCGTGACCGGTTCCGCGTCCGCTGCCGGCAAGGGTCGATCGTGATCGGCTGGGCGTACGACAGCAAGGGCAACATGTCGCCCTTCGACGATCCGGCCCTGGCGGCCGCGCAGGTGCGCGTCAAGCAGGTCAACGCCCGCGGCGGCGTGCAGATCAAGATCATCACCTGCGACACGCAGAACAACGATCCGGCCAAGGCCAAGGCGTGCGCGCTGAGCCTGCTCGGCCAGGGCGCGAACGTGATCTTCACCACCTGCGACGTCGACTTCGCGACGCCGGTCGTGCAGGAGGCGATCAACCGGGGCGTGCTCGCGATCGCGCCGTGCATCGGCACCGACGAGATGGGCCCGAAGCGCTTCGGCTCCAAGGGCGCCCTCGCCTTCAGCTTCGGCAACGTGGCGCAGGACGAGGGCTCGGCCATGGCGCAGTGGGCCTGGCAGAAGGGCTGGAAGACGGCCGGCACCGCCACCAACACGCTGCTCGCGTACTTCAAGGAGGTCGTGCAGGCCTTCGAGACCCGCTTCAAGCAGCTGGGCGGCAAGATCGTCGACCAGGAGACCTACGCGACCGGCGCCAACAACGTGCAGTCGGCCGTCAGCCGCCTGAACGCGCAAGAAGGCCGACGTCTACGTCACCGTCACGTCGTTCGGCGAGCTCCCCGCGTTCGTGACGGGCATGCGCGCGCTCGGCAATCGAGACGCCGATCCTCAACTCGTGGGCCGGCGACGGCACCTACTGGGTGCCGAAGTCCGGCGTCACGAACTACTACGCCGTGACGTACGCCTCGGCCTTCGGCGACGACCCGAACCCCGACGTCAACAAGCTCGCCAAGGCCGTCAACGCCGGCACCGGCGGATTCGTCACCGGCGCGGCGGCGATCGACGGCCTCGTGGCCGCCGATCGCACGCGCCGGGCGACACGACCAACGGCGCGGCGCTGGCCGCGCAGATGGTCAAGTTCCACAAGGTGCCGACGATCTCGGGCCTCGTGAGCTTCTCCGCCGGTCTGCACACGGTCTTCGGCCGCAAGTACCGGGTGATCAAGATCTCGGGCACCAAGGAACGGGTCGTCGGCTCGGTCGTCGGCCAAGGTCGTACCGAAGGTCTGACCCGAGCGGCATGACACGATCCGCGGTGGCTCCGGGCGCTGTCCGGAGCCACCGCGGTGCCCGTGCGTATGGAGAGATCCCTGAGCCAGCCCGCCGACAGCCCTCCGCCGCAGGCATCGCTGCGCGCGCTCTCCGTCTCGCGCTCGTTCGAGGGCGTGCAGGCGCTCGAGGACGTCACGCTCGAGTTGCACCAGGCGAGGTCGTCGGTCTGATCGGGCCGAACGGCGCGGGCAAGTCGACGCTCGTCAACCTCATGACCGGCTTCGATCTGCCCACCTCGGGCACGGTCGAGCTGGACGGCCGCGAGATCACGGGCTGGAGCCCGCACCGGCGCGGCCGCGCCGGGCTCGCGCGCACGTTCCAGCACTCCAAGTCGTTCCGCGACCTGACCGTGCGCGAGAACATCGAGGTGGCCGCGCTCGGCGTCGGCGCCGGCCCGCGCGAGGCGCGTGCGCGCGCCGACGAGCTGCTGCCGCTGCTGCGCCTGCGTGCGCAGGCGCGATCAGCCGGCGGGCTCGCTCGCCCACGGCGACGAGCGCCGCCTCGGCGTCGCGCGCGCGCTCGCGATGCGGCCGAGCTTCGTGCTCATGGACGAGCCCGCCGCAGGGCTGCCCGAGGCCGAGGTGCCGGAGTTCGCCGCCGTCGTGCGCGCCGTGCGCGACGACCATGGCGCGGGCGTGCTCCTGATCGACCACAACATGGCGCTGATCATGGGCGTCTGCGACCGCATCCACGTGCTCGACCAGGGCTCCACGCTGGCCGCGGGCGCACCGGGCGAGATCCGCGCCAACCTCGACGTCGCCGCGGCCTACCTCGGCGAGAGCGCCGTGCACGAGGGCGAGGACGAGTGAGCGTCGCGATGCTCGAGATCGCGGCGCTCGACGTGAGCTACGGCGGCGTGGCGGCGGTGCGCGGCGTCTCGATCGAGGTCGGCCAAGGGCGAGATCGTCGGCCTGATCGGCCCGAACGGCGCGGGCAAGTCGACGACGCTGCACGCCGTCATGGGCCTGGTCGAGCCGCGCGCCGGCGAGATCCGGCTCGGCGGGCCAGTCGCTGCGCGGGCGCGCTCCCGAGGACGTCACGCGCGCCGGCATCTCGCTCGTGCCGGAGGGGCGGCGCATCTTCGCCGACCTGACGGTCGAGGAGAATCTGCGCCTCGGCCTCTCGGGTCGGCGCTCCCGCGAGGGCGGCGCCGAGGACATGGAGTCCGTCTACGCCCTCTTCCCGATCGTGCGCGAGTTCCGCCGCCGGCGTGCGCGGCGCGCTCTCGGGCGGCCAGCAGCAGCAGCTCGCGATCGCCCGCGCGCTCGTCGCCGGACCCGACGTCCTGCTGCTCGACGAGCCGTCGCTCGGGCTTGCGCCGAAGATCGTCGACGTCGTCTTCGAGACGCTGGCCGAGATCCGCGAGCGCGGCATCACCGTGCTGCTCGTGGAGCAGCGCGCGCAGCGCACGGTCGCATTCGCCGACCGCACCTACCTGATGGCGAACGGCGAGATCCGGCTGACGATGACGCCGGCCGACGCGCAGGACACCGACACGATGGTGGCGGCGTACCTCTCGTGAACGCGCTCGGCGCACCCGTTCTCGCCACGGTCAACGCGCAGGTCGTCGTCGACGCCGATCGGCCTGGGCGCGACCTACGCGCTCATGGCGGTTGGCATCGGCCTCGTCTTCGGCGTGCTGCGGCTCGTCAACTTCGCCTACGGCCAGCTGATCATGGCCGGCGCCTACACGCTCGCCTACACCTCGTCCTGGCCGCTGCTCTGGAGCATCGTCGCCTGCTTCGGCGTCGTGATCGCGCTCTCGCTGCTGATGGAGCGCGCCGTCTTCCGGCCGCTGCGCGAGCAGTCACCGACGGTCATGCTGGTGACGACCTTCGCGATCTCGTTCGTGCTGCAGAGCGTCGCGCTCCTGATCGACATCCGCGACAACCAGATCGGCGAGCCCGCCTCGTCGGTCACCTCGCTCAACCGTGCCCATCTCGGTCGCGGGCGTCGACGTCCGCAAGGTCACGATCGTCGCGGTGCTGGTCGCCCTGGGCGCTCTGGCGGCGCTCGCGCTCCTGCTCGGCCGCACCGACATCGGCCTGCGCACGCGCGCCGCCGCGGCCGACTTCCGCACGGCGCGGCATGCTCGGCGTCAAGGCCAACCAGGTGATCGGCCTCGCGGTCGTGCTCTCGGGCGCGCTGGCCGCGGCGGTGGCCGTGATCCTGACGGTGCAGACGCCGTTCGTGACGCCCGATTTCGCGCTCCACGACACGATCATCGTGCTCGTCGGCGTCGTCGTCGGCGGCATCGACCGGCTCTGGACGGCCACGCTCGGCGGCTTCGCGATCGGCTTCGCCTCGGGCATCGTCAACGGCGCCCTGCCGACCGACAACACCGTCTACCTGCCCTCCGTCGTCTTCGCGCTCGTGATCCTGGTGCTGCTGCTGCGCCCCGCCGGACTGTTCGTGCGCGGGCGCTCCTCGGTGGTCGATCGCGTATGAGCGCGCTGCGCAGCCGCACGGCGGCGCTCGAGCTGCTCGGGCCGATGCTGCTCGTCGTCGCTCGTCGGGCTGGTCGGCGACGCAGGTCTCGCTGGCCAACGAGCAGTACTTCCTGAACGCGCTCGATCTCGGTCGCGATGGTCGTCGCCGTCTACGTCTTCGTCGGCAACTCCGGCGTGCTCTCGTTCGGGCAGATCGAGCTTCGTCGCGGTCGGCGGCTTCGCCTCCGGGCGTGATGACGATCCCGGTCGAGTCGAAGTCGGGCGTGCTGCCCGACCTCTTCCCGCTCCTGCGCGACCACACGCTCGGCAACGTCCCCTCGCTGCTGCTCGCCGCGCTGATCGGAGGCGTGCTCGCGCTCGTGCTCGGGCTGCCGCTGATGCGGCTCTCGGGCCTGGCTGCGGGCATCGCGACGTTCGCCGTGCTCGAGATCACCCACAACGTGCTGCGCGAGTGGACGAAGATCGGCCCGGGCGCCACGACGCTCTCGCTGATCCCGGAGTCGAACGGCGCCGACCCAGCCGGTGATCGGGGCGCTCGTCATCATCGCCGTCGCCTATGGCCTACCAGCGCTCGCGGCTCGGGCGCATGCTGCGGGCCTCCCGCGAGGACGCCGCGGCGGCCGAGGCGGTCGGCGTCAACGTGCACCGCCAGCGGCTCTGGGCGTTCACGCTCTCGGGCGCGCTGGCGGGCTTCGCGGGCGGTCTCTACGTGCACATGCTGGGCTCGATCACGACCGACTCCGTCTACCTCGAGCTGACGTTCCTGACGCTCGCGATGCTCGTCTTCGGCGGCGCGACGAGCCTCTGGGGCGCCGTGCTCGGCGCGCTCGTCGTGAGTGCGCCTCGACTCCTTCCTGAGCCAGGCGGAGCAAGGCGTCAACGTCGGCTTCAAGCTCGATCTGCCGCAGGGCACGACGCTCATCATCCTCGGCGCCGTCATGGCTACGATGCTGATCCTGCGGCCGTCCGGCATCACCGGCGGCCGTGAGTTCTCGCTTCCCCGCGTCGCGGCGCCCGGCCGCACGCCGGCCGCCCACCGAGGAAGGCACTCCCACTCCATGAGAATCTGCATCGTCGGCTGCGGCGCCGTCGGCTCGCTGTTCGCAGCCAATCTGGCGACGCTCGACGACGTCGAGGTGTGGGCGTTCGACCTCTCGCAGCCGCACGTCGATGCCATCGCCGAGCGCGGCCTGCGCCTGAGCGGAGCCGGCGAGGTGCACGGGCGGCTGCAACGCGACGAGCGATCCGGGAGCGCTGCCGCAGTGCGATCTCGGCATCGTCGCGACGAAGGCCATGCACGCCGAGTCGGCGATCGCCGCGACCGCGCACGCCTTCGCCGGCGGCGCCGTCGCGTCGGTCATGAACGGCGTCGGCAACGAGGAGGCGCTCGCGCGGCATGTCCAGCGCGTGATCCGCGGCACGACGTTCCCGGCAGGCAAGCTGCTCGAGCCGGGCGTCGTGCAGTGGGACGTCAAGGGCGACACGACGTTCGGGCCCTTCGAGCCGCAGCCCGCTACGAGCGAGGAGATCGAGCGCCTGGCGGATGCCTGCACGCGTGCCGGCATGCCGGCGCACGCGGTCGCCGACGCGCGCCCTGCGCAGTGGCGCAAGGTGATCTTCAACGCGGCTTCGAACCCGCTCGGCGCGCTCACCGGGCTGACGCACGGCCGCGTCTGCGAGCGCCCTGACCTGCGCGCCCTCGTGAGCGGGCTGATCGACGAGGGCAACGCCGTGGCGAGCGCGCAGGGCATCACCCTCGACTCCGACCCGGAGGCCCTGATCGATCACGCCGCCAAGCGCGAGGTGGGCTACGACCACAAGGCCAGCATGCTGCAGGACGTCGAGGCACGCAGGCGCACGGAGATCGATTACCTGAACGGCGGCATCGTCAGCTTCGGCGAGCGCTTGGGCGTGCCGACGCCGCTCAACCGTACGATCGCCGCCCTGGTTCGCGGCATCGAGAAGTCCTGGGAGACGACCTGATGGATCTCGCCGCGCGAGCTCGAGCGCCGCCATGCCAACACCCGCGCCGCCATGGCGCAGCACGACCTCGATGCCCTGATCGTCTCCGGCAGCGAGTACAGCGGCTTCGAGGGCGGCGTGACCTACCTCTCGGGCTTTCAGATCGTGCACCGCTATGCCTACGTGATCCTGCCTGCCCACGGCGAGCCGCTGATCGTCTTCCCGACCGAGGCGCGCTACGTCGGAGAGCATGCGACGACGCCGCTCGAGCAAGTCTTCGCCGATCGGCCGGGAGCCGAGATCGCCGCGCGCGCGCGTGCCGCCGGCTGGAAGCGCATCGGCGTCTTCGGCCTCGACTACATCATGAACGTGCGCGACCATTCGGCGCTCGCCGGGCTCGACCTCGTGCACTTCGACGTCGAGTTCGACCACTCGCGCGCGGTCAAGAGCAAGGCCGAGCTGGAGTCGGTGCGCGATTCGGTGCGCATCAACGCAGCGCGGCTTCGAGGTCTTCTTCGACGCCTACGAGCCCGGGCGCAGCGCCGCCGAGGTGATGGGCGCGGCCGAGGGCTACTTCGTCTCCGAGGGCTGCGGCCGGCTGACCATGAACATGGTGCTGACGGCGCCCGGCCGCAGCGGCCTGGCGACTGCCCGAGTTCAAGATCGCGCGCAAGGAGGAGATCCTCGGCGACTTCCTGCTGCCCTCGCTCGAGGTCGCGGGGCCGGGCATGCACTGGGTCGAGGTCTCGCGCGCGGTCGGCACGAAGGACGCTCCGATGACCGACCACACGAAGCGCCAGATGGAGGCCTACGAGCGAGTACTACGCAGCTGCGCAGCAGCGCGCTCAAGCGCCGGCGCGACCTGCCACGACGTGCACCGCGCCGTCTCGGCCGGCTTCTCGGCGCGCGGCTACCAGCTCGGCCACGTCACGGGCCACTCGATCGGCATGACGATGATCGAGTTCCCGAAGATCGGCGAGGGCGTCGAGTCCGAGCTCGCCGAGGACATGGTCTTCTCGATGCACCCGCATGCGATCGCCGAGAGCGGCGACTGCCTCTACATGCAGGACACCTGGCTCGTCACCGCGGGCGGCGGCGAGCCGCTCGCCGACCTGCCGATGGAGCTCTACCTCAAGTAGCGGGGGGCGGCGCGAACATCGCCGGCGCCGAGCTGGCGCGGCGACGAGGTTCGCGGTCACGAGCAGGTGCCGCCGCAGCTCGTCTGCGGCTGTCGCGCCGTCGCCCGGCGGCGCAGGCCGCCAGGATGCGCTCGTGCTCGGCCTGGCGCTCGCGCACGATCGCCGGCGCTCTGGATCGACAGCTCGCGGTAGCGCTCGCTGTTGTCCCACGTCGGGCGGATCAGGCGCACGAGCCAAGTCCGAGCCCGAAGCGTTGTAGAGCGTGAAGTGGAAGGCGTCGTGAGCGTCGCGCGCCGCCGGGCGGTCGCCGCGCTCGCGGCAGACGCGTGTAGCTCTCGAGCGCCGCCTGCGCGCGCTCGACCTCGGCCGGGGTGATGCGCCCGGCAGCGCGTGCGACGGCGACGGGCTCGAGCGCCAGGCGGGCCTCGTAGGTGTCGCGCAGATCGTCGACGTCGAGCTCCTTGACGCGCGAGCCGCGGTGGGCGACGTGCACGGCGAGCCCGAGCGACTCGAGCTTGCGCACCGCCTCGCGCACCGGAGAGATGCTCGTGCCGAGCGAGCGGGCGAGCTCCTCGAGGCGCAGCGGCGCGCCCGACTCGAGCTCGCCCGAGAGGATGCGCTCGCGCAACTCCGCCGTCGCGGCATCGGCTAGTGTCGCGATGCCGGAACGCATATCCAGACTGGCTGCCACCGCGGCCAATCGTACCCGGGTTGATCATGTGTCAAGCAGGCACGCCCGTGCGCTCGGTGCGCCGCGGCGGACGCGCTAGCGCGCGCACATGCCCCGCCGGCGCGCCGACCCCGAGCCCGAAGGCTCCGAGCGCCCGCGCGCCGGCCTCCTGCTCGACGACCTCGCCGCCGCAGCTCAACCGCTTCCGGCTGCTCCCCGGCGGATCCGAGGCGGATGCCGAGCGCGTGCTCGACGGGCCTCACGCCCGGCCTCCGCCGCGCGAGCGCGAGGCCACCAAGGAGCTGGCCGACCGGCAGATCCTCGCGCACCCCGAGCGCTTCGAGGATGCCCACCACCTGATGGTCAAGGCGCTCGAGGTGTTCGACCGGCACGGCTGGCGCGCGCCCAAGCTGCCGCGCTGGCTCGGGCCGCTGCGCCCGCTCGCGCGTCGTCGGCGTCGAGCAGGTCACGCGCGTGATCGTGCGCTCCTACGCGCGCACGGTCGCCAACTCAGCTGCGCCGGCTCTACGAGCGCCGCGAGGCGCAGTGCCACTTCGACCAGCCCGAGCGGCGGCTGCTCGCCCGCGCGCGCATCGCCATGACGCGGCTGGCGCCCGACTTCGGCGGTGGCGGCGGCGGCCTGCCGCGCTTCGCTGCTCGGCGGCGCCGTGCGTCTCCGGCCTCGCTCTCGGCGGCGCGCCAGGTCGGGGGCTCTCGAGCGGAGACGCGCTCGCATGGTTCGGGCTCGGCCTCGCCGCCGTCGCTGTCTTCGCGGCCGTCGCGTGGATCATCCTCCAGGGCGCTGCGGTCGCCCACCGCCGCTCGCGGCTGATGCTGCACGAGCCGCTCGAGGCGCTCTGGGAGACGATCGGGGCGTGCGGCGAGCCGCCCCGCGACGACTCGATGACGTTCGCGACCGATCGGCATCCTCTTGACGGCCGTGGCGTGGTTCGTCACCCCGGCGATCGTCGCGCCGTCTTCTATCTCTCACGTTGAGAGTGTGTGAAGCACGGCGCGGCGACGAAAACCGTCGCGCGCGGACGGCGTCGTAGGAAGGGTTCCACGCCGTCACAGCATCCGCTCCGCTGGGCACCTTCGAGACTCTGGGAGAACCATGACCCGCACGATCCGCCATCACCGCCGCCGCTCTGGCCGCAAGCCTCGCGCTCGCCGCGCCCGTCGCCCTGGCCGGCTCAGACCGCCGCGACGCCGCTCGACCGGCACCGTCGGCCCCGGCTTCACGATCAAGCTGGCCAACAAGGCCGGCAAGGTCAAGACGCTGAAGCATGGCTCGTACAAGATCACCGTGAAGACAAGTCGTCCGCCCACAACTTCCACCTCTTCGGGCCGGGCGTGAAGAAGGTCGTCACGACGGTGCCGTTCGTCGGGCACGAAGTCGGTCACCGTGACGCTCAAGAAGGGCACGTACACCTACCAGTGCGACCCGCATGCCGGCCGCGGGGATGAAGGCGCACCTTCAAGGTCACCTGACGCCGAGCCTCGCGCCCATCCTCCGGGGCGCGAACGCTCCGCCGGGCGGGCTGCCTCCCACGCGCGAACGCGAGAGCGTGCGTGACGAGCAGCCCGTCCCGGCGGACGCACTGCACGGGTTGCCCGCACCTGAGGTGTCGCGTACGCTCCGCCGCATGCCTGACGAGCCCTACGACTTCCTGCGCGGTGTCGCACTCTTCTCCGACGTCTCCGACAAGGATCTGCAGACGATCGCCTCCTCCATGCGGCGCCGGACGTTCGCGGCCGGCGAGCACGTCGTCTCCGAGGGCGAGGGCGGCGTCGGCTTCTTCTTCGTCGAGAAGGGCAGCCTCGCCGTCTCGGAGGACGGCAACCGAGTCGCGACGCTCGGGCCCGGCGACCACTTCGGCGAGATCGCGCTGCTCGCGGGCGCCGATCGCACCGCCACCGTCAGCGCCGACGGCGACGTCGTCTGCTGGGGCATGCCGGCCTGGAACTTCCGCCCGCTCGTGCGCGAGCAGCCGAGCGTCACGGTCAAGCTGCTCGAGCGCATGGCCCGGCAGCTCGCCGGCGAACTAGCTCCGGGTCAGCTCGCCCTCTCGAGCCCGCCCGGCGTGGCGGACAGTCCCGCTTGACTCCGCCCGAGCCGCGCTGTTCACTCTGCTCGCACACAGGTGGCGAGCCCCGACGAACGGTGGTCGGCCGATGGAAGCCGCGCAGGTCGCCGAAGTCCCGGCGGCCGGAAAGCTGAGCAACTCGACGCTGCTGGCAGGGCTCGTGGTGCTCGTCGGCGCGATCGTCTTCCTCTGGTTCGCGCCCGACGCCTACCAGGTCTACAAGGCGCTCCACGTGATCTCGATCGTGGTCTGGGTTGGCGGCGACATCACGCTGACGACGCTCGGAATCGTCTTCGAGCGCCGCGACGACGGTCCGACGCTGGCCGCGCTGGGCAAGATGGGCACCTGGATCGGCACGCGGGTCTACACGCCCACGCTGTTCCTCGCCTTCGCGTTCGGCGCGGCGCATGATGGAGAAGGGCGGCTACGACTGGTGGGGCGTCTTCTGGATCGACTTCGCGCTCGCAGGCTGGGCCATCGCGGCGCTCGTCGGGGTCGGCTTCGTCGGCCCCGAGCTCGGCCGCATCGACAAGGCCGCGCAGGAGCTCGGGCCCGACCTCGGCCGAGGTCGTGCGCGCAGGGTCAAGCGCCTGTTCTTCGTCTTCCGCTTCGACACGGCGCTGCTGATCCTGATCGTGATCGACATGGTTGCGAAGCCGTGGTTCTGATGGCCGCGCTCAGCGAGCGGCGCTACCAGGTCGACGGCGTCGACACCGCGGTGTTCAGCGCCGGTGATGGCCCACCGCTCGTGTTCTTGCACAGTGGCGGCACGATGACGGGCTTCGACGCGCTCCTCCCGCTGGCCGAGCGCGCCCGGCTGATCGTCCCGCACCATCCCGGCTTCGCGGCCTCCGCCGACGACGAGAGCATCGACAGCCGGCAGGACTACCACTTCCACTATCTCGAGCTCTTCGACCAGCTCGGCCTCGGCGAGCTCGTCGGCCATTCCCTCGGCGGAGCGATGGCGGCGGCGTTCGCGGCTCTCCACCCGGAGCGCGTGCGCCGGCTCGTGCTGGCAGCCCCCTGGGGCCTGCTCGTGCCCGAGCATCCGACCGTCGCCCTCTCGAGCTTGCCCGGCGACGAGATCGCCGCCTACCTGTCACGCTTCGAGGGCCTGCCCCCGCCGCCGCCCGAGTTCATCGCCGAGCGCGAGCGCGAGGCGATCTCGCTTGCCCGCGTCATGCCGGAGCTCCCGTACGACCCGAAGCTCGCGCGCTGGCTGCGGCGCATCGCAGCGCCGACGCTCGTGCTCTGGGGCGATGCCGACCGGCTGATCCCCGTCGGACAGGCCGCTGTCTGGGCCGAGCACATCCCCGCTGCCGAGATTCAGACGTTCCCGGGCGCTGGGCACCTGCTCTTCGACGAGTCGGCGAGCGCCGTCGAGGCCGCGGGCGCCTTCGCGGCTCGTCCCTAGACTGGCGGCATGATCCGTCACACCGTCGTCTTCCGCCTGCGCCACGCACCCGGATCCGCCGAGGAGGGCGACTTCCTCCGCACCGCCTCCGAGCAGCTTGCGCCCATCCCGGGCGTCGAGCGCTTCGAGGTGCTGCGCCAGGTCGGCACGCAGAGCGAGTACCGCTTCAGCCTCTCGATGGAGTTCGCCGACGCCGGCAGCGTACAGCGGCTACAACGAGCACCCGAGCCACACGGCATTCGTGCGCGACCGCTGGATCCCGGAGGTGGAGTCCTTCCTCGAGCTCGACTTCGAGCCCTACGGCGAGGACGGCGCCTGAGCGCGGCCCGCGGGCCGGGCGTGCTCGCGCAGATCGGCGACACGCCGCTCGTGCCGCTCGGCCCGGTCGCGGCGGGGCTCGACGTGCCGATCCTGGCCAAGTGCGAGCACCTCAACCCAGGCGGCAGCGTCAAGGACCGCATCGCGCTCGCGATCGTGCTCGATGCAGAGCGGCGCGGCGTCCTGCATCCCGGCGACACCATCGTCGAGGCGACCGCGGGCAACACGGGGGTGGGGCTTGCGCTCGTCGCCGCCGCCCGCGGGTACGAGCTCGTCTGCGCGATGCCCGAGAAGATGTCGCCCGACAAGCGCAGCGGCGCTCCGGGCGCTGGGTGCGCGTGTCGAGATCACGCCGAACGCGCCCGTCACGGCGGCGGACAACTTCCAGCAGGTCGCGCGCCGCCTGGCAGCCGAGCACGGCTGGTTCCTGGCCGATCAGTTCTGCAACCCCGCCAATCCACTCGCGCACGAGCAGACGACCGGCCCGGAGATCCTCGCCCAGTGCAACGGCCGCATCGGCGCGTTCGTCGCCGGAGCGGGCACGGGCGGCACGATCACGGGCGTCGGCCGGTACCTGCGGCGCGAGTGTCCAGGCGCGCGCGTCGTGCTCGCCGACCCGCTCGGCTCGGGCCTCGCCGAATGGGTCTCGACCGGCTCGTCCGGGGCGGACACCGGCTATCGGATCGAGGGCATCGGGGCCGGCGCTCCGCCCGCGGTCATGGATCGCGCAGTGATCGATGCCGCCGAGCAGCATCCCCGATGCGGAGAGCTTCGCGATGGTCGGGCGCCTGCTGCGCGAGGAGGGACTGCTGGTCGGCGGATCGGCCGGAACGGCAGTCGCAGCGGCCGTGCGGGTCGCGCGGGCGGGCGGCCTCGACGGCCCCGTGGTCGCAGTCCTGCCGGACAGCTGGGATCGCTACCTGTCGACCGCCTGGATGCGCTCGTTGTAGCTGCCGCGGAGGCGGCATCCTGCGAAAACGAGGATGCCGATGGAGGGAAAGCTCGGATCTCGGCCCGCCGGCGGCGAACCGATCCAGGTCGTATGCGCAAGCTCCCTCGGACCTCTCCCAGCGTGGTTCGGCGATGATCTCGCCCGAGTCTCCCATCCAGGCAGCCGTTACCCGGGCCCGGATCTCAGCGCGTGATCGCGCGCCTTCCGCAATCGAGCGACGATCTGCTCGAGGCTGTGGAAGCGACGCTGCTCGAGATCGGCGAGCTGCGCGCGCCGTGCCGGCTCTGCGGGCAGCTCTACCGGCCGTACTTCGAATCGTGCGCGAGCGTGCCGGGACGCGTCAGAACGGTCCGCGTTTCGGTGAATTCGATCGCAGTGCAGTAGCGTCAGACGTGATGGAGACCGACGCCCGCATCCGCGTGCTGATCGCCGAGGACGACGCCGGCGTCCGCGAGGTCTTGGCGAGCATCGTCCGCTCGGAGCCCGCCTTCGAGCTGATCGGCACCGTCACGAATGCCGCAGGGGCGATCCTCGCCGCCACCGCCCACCGGCCGCACGTCGCGCTCGTCGACGTGCGCATGCCGGGCGGCGGCGCCGCAGCCACCCTGGGCATTCGCGAGCAGTCTCCGCAGACGGCCGTGCTCGCGTTCTCGGCGCACGACGACGCGCAGACGATGCGGCAGATGCAGGAGGCGGGCGCCGTCGGCTACCTCGTCAAGGGCGGCTCGGTGGCTGCGATCGTCGCCGCCATCGTGGACGCAGCTGACGGCCTGGCCGGCGCGCAGACGGCCCGCGCCGCGTAGCGCTCACGCCCTCCCGAGCGATGAGGGCGAGCTCCGCCTGGGCGTCGGCGGCATGCCGCTCGAGCGCGGCGAGGAGCGGCTCGAGGGCTGCACCGCCCGTGTCCCGCGTGCCTTCGATCCGCTCGAGTGCCGCTACGACCTGCCTCGCGCCGAGGTTCGCTGCGCTGCCCTTGAGCGTGTGGACGCTGAATGCCACCGCGTCGTCGTCGCCCGCTGCGACGGCGGTGCGCAGCGCGCGCAGCCGATCCGGCGTGTCGCGGGCGTACGCGGCCTGGAGCCGCTCCAGCAGGCCGGGACTGCCGGCGCCCGCCAGTGCCCGCAACTGACTGACGACCTCGGCGTCGAGCACGGTCTCCATGTGACCAACGCTACCAGCAGTGCGCATCCTCGTTATCGAGGATGCGATTGGCGCGAAAGCTCGGATCGCCGAAGGCTCGCGCCGCTCCGATCCAGGTGGTATGACGAAGATCCTCCGGAGGCTCCCTTCTGCTCGTCGCCTCGACGGTGCAATGACGATCGCCGGCAGCCCCTGATGATGACCCCGGCGACGTCCATCGCGGCGCGCGTCGAGCGCGAGCCCGCTCCGAGCGTGCACCGGACGGTCACAGCCGGCGAGCCCGCCGCGGCGCTGGAGCTCGTGGCCGGGGGCTGCGCGGTGCGCGCGCCCGCACCGGGATGAGCGAGAGAGAGGTCGTCGGAATGCTCGAGCGGCAGGGCATCTCGATCAGCGCCGAGGCACTGCACGCCGCCGAGTCCTGCGGCGTCATCTCGCTCTCGTTCGCCGCCTGCCTTGCCGACGTCTACGGCACGACGACGGATGCCCTGGCAGGTCGCCGCATCCACCGCCAGCGGCTGTCGCTGGACGACTGCCCTGGCGCGCGCTAGGGGCGACTGCAGCGAACTCTGCCGCCGCAGCGGCTTTTCGCCGCGCGCGGCACTAGTGTGAGGTCAGGTTGTGCGTGATCGCACGTTCGTGGCGCGCCCAACTCGACCAGCGGCCTCTCGGTCGCATCCCGGAGCTCCAGCAAGGCCAAGGCTGCCCGCATGCAGGACCGCTCCGTCTCTCTGTCGTCCCTCGCCACTCCTGCGGACTCGGCTGCCCGTGCGCCCGCGCGGCGACCGGGGCCGGCTGCTGTCGCAGTTCATCGCAGCGGGCGAGCAGGAGCGCAGGCGGCTCGCCGAGGGCATCCACGACGATTCGATCCAGGCCATGGCCGCGCTCGGGATGCGGCTGCAGATGCTCCGGCGAACGCTCAGCGAAGCGAAGCAGCTCGCGTTCCTGAGCGAGGCCGAGCAGGCGGTTCAGCTCACGATCGCCCGCCTGCGGCACCTCGTCTTCGAGCTCCATCCGCCGGGTCTCGAGCAGGAAGGCCTCTCTGTCGCGCTCGCGCTCGCGCTCGATGCGCAGCGCACCCCCGCGATCGACTGCCGTTTGATCGATCGGCTCCAGGCGCAGCCGACGACCGAGGCCTCGGCCGTGCTCTTCCGCATCGCCCAGGAAGCACTCGAGAACGTTCACCAGCACGCCTCGGCCTCGACCATCAGCGTGACGCTCCTCGAGCGCCATGGCGGCCACGCCTTGCTCGTCGTCGACGACGGCTGTGGCTTCGACCCCGCTCTCGCGGCTCCCGCCTCGTCCTCTGCCGGGTTCGCGGCGATGCGCGCGCGAGCCGAGCTCGGCGGCGGCACGGTGCGGGTGGAGTCCGCCCCCGGAGCCGGCACGACCGTGGAGGCCTGGCTCCCGCAGGCGGTGGGCGTCTCGCCTGCGCCCGGAATCGCGCATGCCACCGGCGGGGAGGCCGTCGCATGAGCGCCGCCGAGAACCTCGTGCCGGTCGAGAGCACGGCGATCCGCTGTGTCGTGGCCGACGACCATCCGGCCATCCTCGACGCGGTCAGCCGTTTCCTCGGAGGCGAGAGCGGGGTCGAGCTCGTGGGCCGCGCACGCGACGGAGAGGCCGCCCTTCGGCAGATCGAGGAGCAGCAGCCGCAGATCGCGCTGCTCGACATCCGCATGCCGGGCATCGGCGGCATCGACATCGCCGCGAAGCTCGCAGCCGCCTCCTCGACCGTCTCCGTGGTGCTCTTCACTGCCTATCCGGAGCGGGCGCTGCTGCTGGCTGCGCTCGACGCCGGCGTGCGCGGGTTCATTCTCAAGGAGGCGCCGCTCGACGAGCTGCTGCGAGCGATCCGCATCGTCGCGGGCGGCGGCAGCTACATCGACCCCTCGCTGGCCGGCGTGCTCGCCGGGCCGGCGGCCGACGAGCGCATGCTCACGCTGACCAAGCGCGAGCGCGACGTCCTGCGTCTGCTCGCCGCGGGCATGCGCGACGAGGAGGCGGGACGCACGCTCTCGATCTCCCCGCTCACGGTGCGCACGCACGTGCAGCACGCGATGGCGAAGCTGAAGTGCAGCACGCGCACCCAGGCGGTGGCCGTCGCGCTGCGCGAGTCCCTGATCGACTGACGGACCTGCCGGGGGTGCCGAGCGGCGTCTACGTCAGGCCGCTGCGGCGTCGACGGCTGCCTCCGCGCCCTGCACCAGGCTTGCGTGGTCGAGTCCCGCGAACGCAGCGACCACCGCGGGATCGAACTTCGTGCCTGTCTCGGAGAGGATCTCGCGCAGGGCGTCCTCCGACCGGCCAAGGCTGCTTGTAGGGCCGGCGGTGCGTCAATGCGTCGAAGACGTCGGCCACGGTGACGATGCGCCCCGGCAGAGGGATCGCCTCGCCTGCGAGACCGCTGCGGATAGCCGTTCCCGTCCCAGCGCTCGTGGTGGGTCAGCGCGATCTGCTCGGCCATCATCAGCAGCTCGTTCGTGCTGCCCGAGAGGATGCGGGCGCCGATCGCCGCGTGCTTCTTCATCGCCGCGGCGTCGCTGGCCGTGTACGCCCCCGGCTTCAGCAGCAGCTCGTCGGCGACGCCGATCTTGCCGATGTCGTGCAGCCTCGCTGCCTGGCCGATGAGCGCCGCCTCCGCGGGCTCGAGGCCGAGCTCGAGGGCGAGCAGCTCGCTCGTCCGCCCGATGCGCTCGGCGTGCTGGCCGGTCGCGTCGTCGCGATACTCGGCCGCGAGCGCCAGGCGGTCGAGCATCTCGAGCTTGGCCGCCTCGAGCTCGCGCCGTGCGCTGCGCCACGCGCTCGTGCAGGAGGTCGTTGTGCAGCTGCAGCTCCACCCGCAGATAGCGCGTCTGGAGGAGATTGCGAACGCGCAGCAGCACCTCGGGGACGTCCATCGGCTTGCTCAGGAAGTCGCGCGCTCCGAGCGAGAGCGCGCGTCGCTTCGTGTCGGGCGCGATGTCGGCGGTGAGCACGAGCACGGGCATCCAGTCGGGCTCCTCCGTCAGCAACGTGAGATCCTCGAGAATCTCGGAGCCGCTCGCGCCCCGGCATGTGCCAGTCGAGCAGCAGGAGGTCGGGTGGACCTGGCTGCAGCAGCGCGACGACCTGCGTGGCGTCGTTCAGCGTCTCGACGGAGCGTGTAGCCGGCGCGCACGAGGACTGCCTGCAGGATCAGGGCGTTCGCCTCCTGGTCGTCGACGACGAGGATCTGGACGGGTGCAGAAGCTGGTCGTTCACGGATCGCACCGTCAGCCGGAGACCTGGTTCGGAGGGAGCGCCCCCATGTGCAGGTCATCGGCGCCGGCAAGCCGTGCCTTGAGCGCTCTCGCTGAGCCCTCAGGGACCCTCGGGGCTCGCTCTCGGGCATCAGCGCGGCACGCGCCCATTGCCGCGCCAGCTGCAGGCGCTTGCCCGGCGGCGCGCTGCGATAGAGCTGCCGGATGCCCAGCGCCGCGCCGCCGGCGACCGCGGCACCGCCGATCGCGAGGCCGATCGTGTGCGAGAGCGAGGCCGCGCGCGAGGCGCTCGGCGGCCAGGACGTAGCCGACGGCCAGGAAGGATGCGGCCCAGGCGCCTGCCCCGACGACGTCGAAGGCCAGGAAGCGGCGCAGCGTGAGGTGCGAGCTGCCGGCGAGGAACGGCGTGATCGCGCGGGCCACGCCGATGAAGCGGCCGAGGATGATCGCCTTGCCGCCGTGGCGGTCGAAGATCCCCTCGACCCGCCCGACGATCGTCGGGCGTGATGTGGAAGCGCGGGCCGTGGCGAAGCAGGAAGGCGCGGCCGAGCCGGCGGCCGAGCAGGAAGCCGGTCGTGTCGCCGGCCACGGCAGCCAGCCAGACGAGCGCGAAGAGCGCGGATCGAGATGTCGCCGTCGCGCGCGACGGCGCCGCCGAGCACGACCGTGAGCTCGCCCGGAACGAGCAGCCCGACGAACGCGGCGGCCTCCAGGTAGGCGAGCACGCAGACGAGCGGGATAGGTCCAGTTGCCGAGCGCCGGCGCGAGCCGCGTCAGCGCCTCGTCGATGCTCGGCAGGCTGTAGAGGCCGAGGCCGTAGCCGGCCGAGGACGGCCGCGGCGAGCACGCCGAGCGCGCCGGTGACGCGCCCGAGCGTGCGCCGTCGCAGGGCCAGTACGACGAGGACGACGACGGCGGCGAGGAGCGGGAGCGGGTGCATCACGGACGCGGCGGCGAGCTCGCGGTCGACGACCACGAGCCGCCTGGCCTGCGTGCAGCGTAGATGCACGGAGCTTCACGGAATCGGGCGGGCGACAGGGCAGGGACGCCCTCCGGCCTCACTGCCGGTGCGGGTGCTTGTCGTGCTCGGGAGCGTCCTCGTCGGGGATGCCGCTCATGCCGCCCGGCTCGTCGCTCTCGGTGAGCGGCTCGTCGTCGATCGCGTCCATCCCGCCCGGCCCGTGCTCCTCCTGGGAGCCCTGCTCCTCGGGGGAGCCCGTCATCCGACGAGGCCCTTCGCGCTGTCGCGCACGCGCCCGGCGAGGTCAGACGGCGCCTCGTCGGCGACGCGCTCTGCGGCGTCCTTGACCACATGCTCCACGCGGTTCGCGAGCTCGGGATTGCGGCGGCGCAGGACGACGAACGTCGCCAGTCCGAGCGTTGCGATGATGATCAGCAGCTTCATGGGTTCCTCCGGGCCTGCGCCCGCGACGAGTTTGCAGGGACCGTGCGTCCCGTTATGCCCTTGCTGTGCGCCCGCAAACAGGCCGTGCCTCGCGGGTTTGCACTCGAAGATTGCCGGGCAGCGCTTGCATTGACCCGATCTTTATGCCTAATATCGTCCTCCGTCGAGCGCCAATGACGCTCGATCCGCATGAAAGATCGGATTGTTCTCGGCGAAAGCGAGCAGCACGTGACCACGCCAGTTCGACGATCGTGAGCCTGGAAGCCCGCGACATCCGCTTCCCCACCTCGCGCTGGCTGGACGGCTCGGACGCGATGCACACCGACCCCGACTACTCGGCGGCCTACGTCGTGCTCCGCACCGAGCGCGGACGACGGCATGCGAGGGCACGGCCTGACCTTCACGAGCGGACGCGGCACCGAGGTCTGCGTCGCGGCGATCCGCGCGCTCGAGCCGCTCGTCGTGGGCCGCACGCTGGAGGCGATCACCGGCGGACATGCGCGGCTTCTGGCGCAGCCTCACCTCGGATACGCAGCTGCGCTGGCTCGGGCCCGAGAAGGGCGTGATCCATCTCGCGACCGCCGCCGTCGTCAATGCCGTCTGGGATCTCTGGGCCAAGCGCGAGGGCAAGCCGCTCTGGAAGCTGCTCTCGGACATGGCGCCCGAGCAGCTCGTCGGATGCGTCGACTTCCGCTACATCGCGGATGCCCTCGCGCCCGAGGAGGCGATCGAGCTCCTGCAGCGACGCGCGCCGGGAGCTGCGGCAGCGCGAGCGCGAGATCGTCGCCTCGGGCTATCCCGGCGTACACCACCTCGGCCGGCTGGCTCGGCTACGGACGACGACAAGGTCGCGTCGCTCGTGCGGCGAGGCCCTGCGCGGCCGGCTTCACGCACGTGAAGATGAAGGTCGGGGCCGATCTCGAGGCCGACGATCGCCGCGCCGCGCTGATCCGGCGCGGCGCTCGGCCCCGCCGGCATGCTGATGATGGATGCGAACCAGGTCTGGGGCGTCGACGAGGCGATCGCGTCGATGCAGCGGCTCGCGCGCCACGACCCGTGGTGGATCGAGGAGCCGACGAGCCCCGACGACGTGCTCGGTCACGCGCGCATCCGCCGCGAGGTCGCTCCGATCCGCGTCGCGACCGGCGAGCACGTCCAGAACCGCGTGATCTTCAAGCAGCTGTTCCAGGCAGAGGCGATCGACGTCTGCCAGATCGACGCCTGCCGCATCGGCGGCGTCAACGAGGCGATCGCCGTGCTCCTGCTGGCGGCGAAGTTCGGCGTCCCCGTCTGCCCGCACGCCGGCGGCGTCGGCCTCTGCGAGTACGTGCAGCACCTCGCCTTCTTCGACTACATCGCGGTCAGCGGCTCGCTCGAGCACCGGGTCGTCGAGTGGGTCGGATCACCTGCACGAGCACTTCTGCGAGCCCGCGGTCGTGGCGCGAGGCCGCTACGTCGCACCGCTGGCGCCCGGCTACAGCATCGAGATGCTGCCCTCCTCGCTCGACGAGTACGAGTTCCCGAACGGCCCGGCCTGGGCGCCGGTCGAGGGCGCGGTGGGCGGCGGATGACGCGTGGCACCGCGGTCGAGAGCAGCCGAGAGCGGGACGCGCGGGCCTCCTGGGCCTCGACCGCTACCGCCTGCTGCAGGGCGCCGCTGCTGTCGCTCCGGGCCGGTCCCGCGCTGATCCTGCTTGCTGCTGATCGTCGCGGTCAGCCTGACGACGCCGATCTTCCTCACGAGCCGCAACATCGGCAACGTCTTCTCGCAGACCTCGGTGATCGCCGTCGTCGCGCTCGGCCAGTTGCTCGTGATCGTCACGCGGGGCATCGACCTCTCGGTCGGCTCGACGATCGCGCTCTCGGGCGTCACGGGCGCCGTCGTGTTCGAGCACACGCAGCTCGAGCATCGCTCGTGATCTGCGGCGATCCTCGGCACGGGAGTCGCGGTCGGGCCTGGTCAACGGCCTCGTCTACGTCTACGGCCGGGTGCCGCACCCGTTCATCGTCACGCTGGCGACGCTCAGCATCGTGCGCGGCATCGCGCTCTGGGCCTCCAACGGCACGCTCGTGCCCAGCATGCCGCCGGTCGTCCAGACGCTCGGCGGCGGCACGATCAACTGGCTGCCGTACTCCATCTTCGTCGTCGCCGGCCTGGCGCTCTGCACGCTCGTGCTCACGACCTGGCTCGTCTGGGGGCGCTGGCTGTACGCCGTGGGCGGCAATCCCGAGGCCGCGCGGCGCTCGAGCATCCCGACGCGCCGGGTGCTCGTGACGGTCTACGTGCTGAGCGGCCTCGCGGCCGGCGTCGGCGGGCTGCTCACCGCGGGGCTGATCGACGGCGGCTCGCCCACCGCGGGCGACCTCGCCGAGCTCGACTCGATCGCCGCCGTGATCATCGGCGGCGCCGCGTTCGCGGGCGGGCGGGGCAACGTCGGCAATGCGCTCGTCGGAGCCTTCACGATCGGCGTGATCCGCAACGCGCTCAACCTGCACAACGTCGATCCGTTCTACCAGCTGATGGCGATCGGCGTGATCGTGCTGATCGCCGTCGAGGCGGACGTCCTGCGCGGCTTCATCGAGGGTCGCGTGCGTGTCGCGCAGGCGACGAGGAACGCGTGAGCGCGAGCGCCGCCACCACCGTCCCCAGGGGCGTCAAGGCGAGACGGTGCTGAAGGTGCGCGGCGCCAGCAAGCGCTTCGGCGTCGTCTCGGCGCTCGACGGCATCGACCTCGACGTCCGCCGAGGCGAGGTGCTCGCGCTGCTCGGCGACAACGGCGCCGGCAAGTCGACCCTGATCAAGTGCCTGAACGGCGTGCACCGTCTCGACAGCGGCGTGATCGAGATGGAGGGCGTGCCGGTCACGATTCGCACCCCTGCCGATGCCCGCGCGCTCGGCGTCGAGACCGTCTACCAGGATCTCGCGCTGTTCGACAACCTCCGCCCGACCGACAACTTCTACGCCGGGCGCGAGCTGGCCGGCCCGGCCTGGCTGCCGCGCTCCCTGCGGGTGCTCAAGCGCCGGCAGATGACCGATGCGACGCGCGAGGTGCTCGAGCGCCTGCAGGTCTCGCTGCCCGACTTCGACGTCGTCGTCGGGCTCATGTCGGGCGGGCAGCGCCAGGCGGTGGCCGTCAGCCGCGCTGCGGCGTTCGCCTCGAAGGTCGTGATCCTCGACGAGCCGACCGCCGCGCTCGGCGTGCGGGAGTCGCGCAAGGTGCTCGATCTGATCCTGCGGCTGCGCGACGAGAACCGCGCGGTCGTCGTCGTCTCGCACGCCATGGATCACGTCATGGAGGTCTCCGATCGCGCCGTCGTGTTGCGCGGCGGCCGCAAGGTCGGCGAGCTCATCCCGAGTGCGGAGACGTACAAGCAGATCGTCTCGCTGATCGTGGGAGGTGCTGAGTGAGCAGGCAGTAGGTGCCTCACCGGTGTGGCCGGAGCACGTGCCACACCTGCGGACTTCCGCCGCTACTGCAGGGCTGCGGAGGCGACGTCAGAGCGGATCGGACGATCCGCTGTCAAATCTGTGTACCTGAAAGGACGCACGATGTCGAAGAATCGGCTGTTGAGCGGTGCGGCCATCCTGGCCGTGATCGCCACGGCGTCGGTACTCGCCACAACGACTGCGAGTGCGAAGCCCGCAAAGCAGAGCGCAACCGTCAAGCTCGGATTCATCACGAAGTTCCCCGTCGACTTCTACTTCACGCTCGTGAACGCGGCGAAGAAGTGGGACAAGGCGACTCCTGGCGCCACGGTCATCTATGCAACCGGCAAGAGCGGGACGGATGACGCCGGCGAGATCGCCGCGATCCAGAACATGGTCGCCCAGGGCGTCAAGGGAATCGCCATCACGCCGACGAGCCCGGCCGTGTCCGCTGCGCTCGACAAGGCGATCAAGGCCGGAGTCAAGGTCGTGCTGATGGACAATGACATCCCCACCTGGAAGAAGAAGAGCTCGGTCGTCGCCACGAACAACCTCAACGGCGGCATCCTGGCCGGCAAGTATCTGGCCAAGCGCCTCAAGGCCGGCGACACGCTGGGCATCCTCGAGGGCAACCCCGCCAACCCGGCGCTCGTCGACCGCGTCACGGGCGTGCTCAAGGGACTCGGACCGCTCAAGAGCAAGATCAAGGTCGTCTCGAAGCTCGAGACCGACTGCGACCAGACCAAGGGCGCGACCGCAGCGCAGACGATCCTCACGGCCAACCAGGGGCTGACCGCGATCTACTCGGCCTGCGGCCCGCCGGCACTGGGCGCGATCCAGTCCATCAAGAACGCCGGCATCAAGCCCGGCGGCATCATCCTCGTGGGCTTCGACGCCTCGCCCGACGAGGTCAAGGCGATCAAGGCCGGCACCGAGACCGGCAGCGTGGCGCAGTTCCCGGCGAAGATCGGCTCGGTGGGGATCGCGACGCTCTACAAGGCGGTGCAGGGCAAGACGGTGCCGAAGAACGTCGACACCGGCACGGCGCTGGTCACCAAGGCCAACGCGAGCAAGTTCTAGACAGGGACCGCCCTGGGCGGCCCGATGAACCACGGCCTCCGGCGCCTCGGCGCCGGGGGCCATCCCTCCGCTCGGAGAACCGTGATCGTCGACGCGCATCAGCATTTCTGGAACCTCGAGCGCGAAGCCATGCTCTGGATGACGGACGAGCACGCTGTCATCCGGCGCACGTTCGCGCCGCTCGACCTCGAACCGTTGCTCGCGCGCGCGGGCGTGTCGCGGACGGTGCTCGTGCAGGCGGCCTGCTCCGACGCCGACACGGACTCGATGTTCGAGCACGCGGCGCGCCATGACTGGATCGGAGGCGTGATCGCGTGGGTCGACCTGCGCTCGCCCGAGCGCGCGCGCGAGCGGCTCGACGAGCTGTCGCAGCCAACCCAAGCTGCGCGGCGTCCGGCACCTCATCCACGACGAGCCGGACCCGCACTGGATCCTCCAGGACGCCGTGCTCGAGAGCCTCGCGCTGCTGGAGGAGCGCGGCCTGATCCTCGAGCTGCCGTGCGTCTATCCCCGGCACCTCGGCGACGTCCCCGAGCTGGCGTTCCGCTTGCCGGAGCTGACGATCGTGATCGACCATCTCGGCAAGCCCCCGATCGGGACTCGCCGAGATGCAGCCGTGGGCCGAGCTGCTGCGCGCCGCGTCCTCCCACGACAACGTCGCCGCCAAGATCTCGGGCCTCAACACCGCCCTGGCCGCCCGCGACTGGGACGCGGACGACCTCGCGAGCCGGTCTCGGTGGCACTGGAGGCGTTCGGCCCCGAACGGCTCGTGTGCGGCAGCGATTGGCCCGTCTCGCTGCTCAACGGCGACTACGCGCGCGTCTGGCGCGAGACTGTGCGCGTGATCGAGCGACCTCGCCCCCGCTGCACGCCGAGCGATTGCTCGCGGGCACCGCCGCCGGCTGTACGGCCTGTACGCCGGCGTGACCGGAAGCGCGCATGACCGCGCTGACCGATCAGGCGATCGCCAAGATCAAGGACCTGATCATGTCCGGCGAGTTCTCGGCCGGCTCCAAGCTGCCCAACGAGCAGGATCTCTCCCAGCGCCTCGGCCTCTCGCGCAACTCCCTGCGGGAGGCCGTGCGCGCGCTCACGCTGATCGGCGTGCTCGAGCCACGCGTCGGCGACGGCACCTACGTCACGAGCCTCGAGCCGGAGCTGTTGCTGACCGGGATGGGCTTCGTCAGCGACCTGCTGACGGGCTCGACGCTGCTCGAGCTCCACCAGGTGCGCCGCATCCTGGAGCCGGTCGCCACCGAGATGGCGGCGACGCGCCTCGACGACGACGACCTGGCGGCCCTCGAGCGCTGCCTCGCGGCGATGGACGCGGCCGAGACGACGCAGGCGTTCATCGCCGCCGACGCGGAGTTCCACGGGATCATCGTCGCGGCGTCGGGCAACTCGACGCTCGCGTCCCTGATCCAGAACCTCTCCGGCGGCACGCTGCGCGCGCGCATCTGGCGCTCGGTCATCGAGCAGGATGCGATCGAGATCACGAAGCGCCGTCACTGGGACATCTACAGCGCGCTGCGCGATCGCGACGCCGAGCGGGCGCGTGCGGCCGACCTGATCCACCTCTCCGAGGGGGTCCGCTGGCTCGAGCAGCTGATCGAGGCCGAGGACGCCATCGGAGCGCTGCGGAGTAGGCTCTCCTCCGGCGCGCCGAGAGTGCGCTCAGCAGTGACGCGCATCCGTGGAGCTCGGAGGAGAAGCCGGAGGAATGAGCCGTGACCGGCGACGCGATCCGGGTCGGGGACAGCGTGCGGCGACCGGCACGGCCGTGGTCCGCCTCCGTCCAGGCCGTGCTCGCGCACCTTCACGGCAAGGGAGTGGGCGGCGTGCCGCAGCCGCTCGGATTCGACGAGCAAGGCCGCGAAATGGTTGGCTACCTGGCCGGTGAGGCCGGGGACGCCGCCGCGCCCGAGCTCGTCTGGCGCGAGTCCACGCTGGAGGCGGCCGCACGGCTCTTGCGCCGCTGCCACGACGCGACCGCGGACTTCGAGCCGCCCCGGGCGCCTGCTGGATGCTCGCGCTGCCGGTCGACCTGCCGGTGGAGGTCGTCTGCCACAACGATTTCGCGCCCTACAACGTCGTCTTCGACGACCACGGGCCGGTGGGGGTGATCGACTGGGAGACCGCGGCGCCCGGCTCGCGCGTCTGGGACGTCGCCTACGCGGCGTATCGCTTCGTGCCGCTCTCGTCGTTCGCACCCCCGGCGATCGGGTCGGTGGCCGTGCAGGGCCGGCGGCTGGCGCGGTTCTGCGACGCCTACGGTCTCGGCGGCGCAGATCGCGCGCGCCTGCTGCCGACTGCCGTCCGTCGCGTCGAGGCGCTGCGCGACCTCATCGTCAGCGAGGCTGCGAACGGCAATCCGGTCTTCGCGGCGCATCTCGCCGACGGGCACGTCGAGGCCTACGCCGCCGACCTCGCGCACCTGCGCGGAGCGGCCGGTGTGCTCGCCGCATCGCTCTGACCGCCGCCGCTTACCATCCCGCCGTGGCGACTCCTCAGACGACTCCCGCGCAGCCCCAGCGGGTCTCGACGCTCGAGCTCTTCTTCGACCTCGTCTTCGTGTTCACGCTGACTCAGCTGACGACAGTGCTCTTCGATTCTCCCGACGGGCGCGGGCTGCTGCGGGTCGTCGTGATGCTCGGCCTGATCTGGTGGATGTACGGCGGCTACGCCTGGATGACGAACGCCGTCGACACCGGCACGACGCCGAGGCGCCTGGTGCTGCTCGCCGCCATGGGCGCCTACTTCGTGCTCGCGCTCTCGATCCCGCATGCGTTCGGAACAACGGGCCTCGCGTTCGCCATCGCCTATCTGCTCGTGGTCGTCCTGCACAGCGCCCTGTTCACGCAGGCGACGGTCGCGAGCGCCGTGCAGGCGATCCTCACGCTGGCGCCGTTCAACCTCTTCGCCGCAGCTGTCGTGGTCGTCGGCGGTGCGGTCGGCGGCACGGCGCAGTACGCCTTGTGGGCGGGCGCCTTCCTGTTCGAGTGGCTGCAGTCGATCGTGCGCCGGCCGAGCGGCTTCCTGATCGCTCCTGCGCATTTCGTCGAGCGCCACGGGCTCGTCGTCATCATCGCCGTCGGGGAGTCGGTCGTCGCGATCGGCTTCGGTGCCTCCCACCTTCCCGTGGACGGCTCTCTGGTGGCGGTGGCGGCCGTCGGGCTGATGCTGAGCGCCTGCCTCTGGTGGCTCTACTTCGGTGGCGACGACTCGCGTGCCGAGCAGGCGCTCGAGGGTTTGCCCGAGCTCGAGCGGGCGACGGCCGCCTTGCGCGCATTCGGCTACTGGCACATGCCGATGCTGCTGGGCATCATCGCCATCGCCGCAGTCTCGCGCGAGGCGACGGCGCATCCGTTCGAGGCCCTCAACTGGGCGCGCGCAGCGATCCTCGGCGGTGGCGTTGCCTCGTACCTGGCGGGTGAGGTCGCCTTTCGCGCTGAACTGCGCCTCGGCACGCTCCACTGGCGCGCCGGCGGTGCACTGGCGTCCCTGGTCGCGATCCCGCTGGGCGCATGGGTCTCACCGTTCGCCGAGATGTCGGTACTCGTCGCGGTGCTGATCGCCGTCATCGCAGCCGACGCAGGCGGCCGCCCGGCTTTTCTACGCTGAGGCTCGATGGACGCTCTCTCTCTGGATCACCTCGTCATCCACGTCGCTGAGTGGGATCGCTCCAACGCCTTCTACCGTGAGGTCCTCGGCGCAGAGGTGATCGAGCGAGGCGCCGGCTACGCCTACCGCATCGGCGACCAGCAGCTGAACTGCCACGGCCCCGGCGTCGACGCCGACCCCGTCGCGCGCGTCCCGGTTGCTCCCGGGAACTCCGACCTCTGCTTCGTCTGGCCCGGGACCGTCGAGGAGGCAAGGCGGCATCTGAACGACTGCGGGGTGACGGTCGAGCAGGGCCCCGTTCCGCGCAACGGCGCTCGCGGCGCGGGCCAGAGCCTCTACTTCCGCGATCCCGACGGCTCCTTGCTGGAGCTCATCAGCTACGAGGCGGATGAGGCCTCGCTTCGCGCCGACAGCTTCGTTGTGGATCGAGAGTGAGAATCGACCGTCGACGTCGATGACTCGGCCTGTGACCCATGCCGCGCCGTCGCCACAGCGGACGGCTATGAGGCGTGCGTCATCTGATGGTAAGCCCCAGGTGCCGGCATCATGTCGCCGCCGTCGCGTTCCGCGAAGGCCTCGCGCTGGCGCGGCGAGCCCGGCCCCTACTGCGCACCACTGGCTCTTGGGCCAAGCCCACCGGTGGCGCGAGACGCCTCCACGTACGACTGGATACGCCAACTCACCGTCTACCGCCTGCGGCGACAACGACCAAACGTCCGAACCACTGATCTCTCTGGCCAGGTCGGCTGGCCACCGATGATTACCAGGGCTGGCGCCCGTCTACGTTTCAGTGATTCCGAGCTGGAGGCAGGGTGATGGCGGAGCACACGGTCGGCACACAACAGGAGTGGCAAGTAGCCCGCGACGAGCTCGCGGAACTCGAGGCCGAGCACGCCAGGCTCGGCCGCGAGGCCGCGGAGAAGCGCCGCGCGCTTCCCTGGGTTCCGGTCACGAAGGAGTACGTTTTCGAGACCCAGGACGGCACGAAGACGCTCGCGGAGCTCTTCGACGGCCGCTCACAGCTCCTGGCCTACAACATCATGTACGGGCCGGACTACGAGCTCGGCGCATGCCCGGGGTGCACGAACCTCGGGGACGAGCTCGATCCGACGCGCGTGCACTTGAACCATCGCGACGTGACGCTGATCTGCTTCTCACGCGCGCCCATCGAGCGGCTGAACGCCTACAAGGAACGGATGGGCTGGACGTTCCCCTACGTCTCGACCAACGAGACCGACTTCCCCTGGGACTTCGGGCTCGCGCTGACCCCCGAGGAGGCCAAGCAGTCCCCCGAGGTCCAAGAGCTCATCGCCAACCCTCCCGCATGGCTCCAGCTTTGGTCGGAGCAGGTAGGAGCCCGTCTCGAGGACGGCCTGCGGGAAGCTCCGGGCTTCATCGCCTTCGCACGCGAGAACGGCAAGATCTTCCACACCTACACGGTGCGCGCGCCCGACCGGTTCGTCGCCCCGTACAGCTCCTTCCTGCTCGACCGAACGCCCAAACCGCAACCGGAGGAGCCGGTCACCTACCGCAAGGACGAATATCCCGCCACCTGAGAGCGCATCGGCGCACCGCCTTCCGGCTGACAGCGGCGTCTACCAGGAAGAACGTGGGAGTGGGCCGAGCAGGGCTCGAACCTGCGACCTTGGGATTAAAAGTCCCCTGCTCTACCAGCTGAGCTACCGGCCCGCACCGCGATTGTAGGCGGGCATGCGAAGCGCCCGGCCGCCGTGTGGCGACCAGACCCTCCTGCATGCTCACACCGGTGCTCAGAACCTCTTGGCGACCGTCATCTTGACGAGTGCGCGTACGACGACCTTCTTGCCGATCTTGCGGTTGATCAAGAGCACGGTGCGGCGCGTAGCAGACCGCGGTGCCCGCTCACCCGAGGCGACCGGCCCTCACGAGGTCCGAGGGTCCGCTGGATGTTGGTGTGGGTTGGATAGGTGGTGCACGATCGGGGCAGCGCCGGCCCGCCTGCCGGTCGGCGTGTGGCGGCGCCCGTTCCACGAGCCAGGTGATCCGGTACGATCACCGTCGTCAAAGCGGCGAGGAGAGACGTGGCGGACGTACCTGAGCAACTCGGCTTCTACGAGCGGATGCTGCCCGAGCGCGAGCGGCCGATGGACGCGCTCGGCGGCCTTCTCAACGGGCTGGGCGCCGGCTTCGGCATCCTCGCCCTGATCTGGTGGCCGCTCTTCTTGGGCGGCGACGGCATCGGGCTCGCCGCGCTCAGCCTCGTCTTCGCGCGCGAGCGCTCGCACGCAGAGCCGCTTCGCGTGGGGCTTCGCGATCGCCGTGCTCGGCTGGCTGATCGGAATGGCGCTCGGCGTGTCCGGCCACAAGCCGCTCAGCCCCTGATGGCGGTGGTCGAGCAGGCCGGCGCCTGGGACGTGTTCGAGCAGTTCGAGCGCGACGTCATGCATCTCGGCCACGTCGGCGGGCTGCTCGAGCTGGGACGAGCAGGTCAACATGCCTCCGCGCGGCGCCTCTGCGCGCGGCGAGGCCAAGGCCACGCTCGCAGGGCTGCTGCACGAGCGCATCTGCGACGAGCGCTTCGGCGAGGCCATCGCCGAGCTCGGCGACGACGGCGCGCTCGGCGCGCTTCAAGCGCGCTCGCGTGCGCGAGGCGCGGCGCGAGCGCGACCGCGCCGTGCAGCGTGCCCCCGGCGCTCGTGCGCGCGCTCGCGCATGGCCGAGTCCGCGGGCTTCGAGGCCTGGCAGATCGCCCGCGCCGAGAAGCCGATTTCTCGCTCTTCCGCGAACCGCTCGAGCGCCTCATCTCGCTGCGGCGCGAGGAGGCCGACGCTGTCGGCTACGAGGGCGGCGAGCGCTACGACGCGCTGCTCGACCAGTACGAGCCCGACATGCGCGTCGCGCGCCTCGAGCCGCTGCTCGACGGGCTGCGCGACGAGCTCGTGCCGTTCGCGCAGGAGATCGCGGCGCAGGCCGCGTCCCGACGACGCGTTCGTCCATCGCCGCTATCCCGCTCTCGCCCAGCGCGCCGTCGGCGCGAAGCCTGGCCGCCGCGATCGGCTTCGACTTCGAGCGCCGGCCGGCTCGACGAGGCGGCCCATCCCGTTCGCCTCGGGCTTCGCGCCGGGCGACGTGCGGCTGACGACGCGCGAGCACGAGGACGACCTCTTCGCCGGGCTCTTCGCCGTCCTGCACGAGGCCGGCCACGGCCTCTACGAGCAGGGCCTGACGGGCGCCATCGAGGGCACGTTCTGCGGCAACGCCACCTCGCTCGGGCTGCACGAGTCGCAGTCGCGCTTCTGGGAGAACATGGTCGGCCGGTCGCCCGCGTTCTGGGAGCGCCACCTGGCCGAGGTCGCAGGCCGCGTTCCCCGAGCAGCTCGCCGACGTCTCGCTCGAGCAGTTCGTGCGCGCAGCGAACCTCGTCGAGCCGTCGCTGATCCGCGTCGAGGCCGACGAGGTGACCTACCACCTGCACGTCTTCCTGCGCTTCGAGCTCGAGCTCGCGCTCGTGCGCGGCGACTCTCGCCGTCGACGACGCTGCCGGCGGCCTGGAACGAGCGCATGCGCACGCTCGTCGGCATCGAGCGTGCCGACGACGCGCGTCGGCGTGCTGCAGGACGTGCACTGGTCGGCCGGCCTCGTCGGCTACTTCCCGACCTACACGCTCGGCACGCTCTACTCGGCGCAGTTCCTCGAGGCGATCGAGCGCGAGCTCGGCCCGATCGACGCCGATCGTGCGCGCGGGCGAGTACGACCGCCTGCTCGGCTGGATGCGGAAGCACGTGCACAGCCGCGGAGCGCTGGTCGCGCCCGAGCAGATCGCGCTCGACGCGACGGGCGAGCCGCTCGGCCACGCGGCGCTTCATGCGCTACCTGCGCGCCAAGTACGGCGCGCTCTACTCGCTCTGAGAGCCGCTAGGCCGCGCGCCAGCGGCTCGGGCTCGACCTGCACCGCGCGGCCCGTGCCGCTCGAGTCGCTCGAGGTGCGCGAGCGCCTCGGCGAGCGGCGAAGCGCTGCTCGTGGAAGCCGAGTCGCCCGCCCCAGACGATCTGCGCCACCTCGTAGGCGCTGCGCGCGCCCTCGCGCAGCGCCGCCTCGTGCGCGTCGAGCCGCTCGGCGTGGTGCATCGCGATCTCCTGCGCGCGCGCGGCCGGCGTGCTCGATCACGCTGCGGTGCCCGGGATAGACGACCGCAGGGCGCGAGCTCCTCGATGCGCGCGAGCGTGCGCAGGTAGCGGCCGAGCGGATCCGGCTCGTTGTCGTCCCAGCGTCCGACGTTCGGCGTGATCTCGTCGAGCAGCACGTCGCCGCCGAAGAGCCGGCCGCTGTGCCGGCCGAGCAGCGCGATGTGGCCGTCGGCATGGCCCGGCAGGACGAGCACCTCGAACGGCTCGCCCGCGAGATCGAGCGTCGTCGCCCTCGTCGACGAGGTGCGTCGGCTCGACCGGTGCGATCGGCAGCTCGTCCTCCTCGCCGGCCGAGCGCTCGGCGTCCTCGGCGCGGCATGCCGTTGGCGACCAGATAGCGCGCGAAAGCGCATCGCCGGACGCCGGGTCGAGCCAGGTGCGCACCGTCAGCTCGCGGTCGATCGCGTGCCCTGCACGATCTCCTCGGCGCCCGTCAGCTCGGCCAGGCGCGTGCTCGCGCCGATGTGGTCGGGGTGGTAGTGCGTGATCACGAGCCGTCGCACGTGCGGGTGCCCGAGCAGCGCCAGCGCCTCCTCCCAGCGCCGGCCGGTGCCGGGTGTGCCGAGGCCGCAGTCGATCAGCGTCCAGCCCTCGGCGTCGTCGACCGCGTAGCAGTGCACGTGGTCGAGCGCCCAGGGCAGCGGCTGCGTGACGCGGTGCACGCCGCCGCCGAGGTCCTGCGACCTCGAGCTCGCGCCGCGGGCGAGCGCTCAGGGAGCCGTCCGTCCCTGCTGCTGACGAACGAGGCGTGCGTGACCGGCATCGCCTGCGCGAAGTGCGTCTCGACGGCCTCGGCGTAGAGGCGGATCTCGTGCTGGGCCGTCTCGGCGTTGCGCAGCGAGAGGAAGTTCATCAGCGAGCGCGCGTTGAGCGACCAGTAGAACTCGGTGTAGAGGCCGACCGGCAGACGCTGCGCGCGACCTCCTTGGCGACGCCGGCGTCGAGCAGCTCCTGGTAGTGGCCGTAGGACTCCGCGTAGCTCGACGTCGATGCCGTCGCGCACCTCGGCCGCGCGAGCTCGTCGGCGATCGGCTCGAACGTGTAGGCGCCGGGCTTGCCGACCTGCGTGCGCACGTCGCTTGCGGCGGGCACGTAGAACTCGTCGGGCAGCTCGGAGTAGCGGCCGGAGCGCTCGTTGAAGGAGCCGATGCGATGCCGCTGCCACTCGCGCGTCACGAACAGCGGCGCCTTGATGTGGAAGCGGAAGAAGTTGTGCTCGAACGGCGTGCCGTGGCGCTCGCGCATGAGGAAGCGCACGAGGCCCGCATTGCGCTCGTCCATCGTCTCGACGCGCGCGTCCCGAACGAGACGCGCGCGGCGTTGACGACCGAGAGGTCGTCGGCCATGCGCGCGTCCAGGCGCACGAAGCCGTGGTCGAGGACGTCGATCGAGCTGCCGGGCGCGGACATGCCGCAAGCCTAACGGTCGCCCGTGACGCCTAGGTCAGGGAACCCCAGAGCGCCGTCGAGTGGCTCGGCGGTCGTGCTGCCGCCCTTCGGCTCGCTCGTCACCCACAGCCAGCGGTAGCTGCCGACTCGCCTGCTGAGGCACCCGGAAGCTGATCACCGCCTTGCCCGTCGCGTCCGTGCGCGAACGTGCCGAGCGGGCGGCGGTCGCCCTTGCGGCCGAGCCATGCCTCGTACGTGCGGCCCGGCCGGCGCTCGGGCAGCTTCCAGACCGTCAGGCTGATCGTCGAGCTGCCGTCGCCGTGCTTCACGACCTCTGCGGCACCGCCTCCCTGCGGCGCGAAGGACGCGGCGTCGAGCTCGACCCGCTGGACGCCGCCGCCGTCGCCGTTCAGCGATCACGACGGTCGGCACGATCACGATCGCGGCCACCGCGGCTGCGATGCCCGTGAGCACGAGGGGCCGCGGGCGGCGCCGGATGCGGCGGCGGAGCGGGACGACGTTGTCGCCGGCCCCAGGTCGTCGTCTCCCGCTGTCGCAGCCTCGGCTTGCCCGGGGATCGCGAGCGCGCGCTCGCGCAGGCTCGCCGGCGCGTTCGGGCAGCGGGCCGGCGTTGGCCAGCATCCGCGCGACGCGTTCGAGTTCGGGTTCGAGCTGTTCGCTCACTGCTGCCCGCTCCAGGTGATCGGCGAGGCGGGCGAGCCCGCTGCGCGTCCGCGTCTTGACCGTGCCGAGTGGCAGGCCGAGGTGCTCTGCAATCTCACTCTGCGTGAATCCATCGCTGTAGGCAAGCCCCAGGACGATCCGTTCGCGCTCCGGCAGCGTCTCGAGCGCGAGCCGCAGCCGGAACGCCTCGTCCGCCGCCACCGCGAGTTCCTCCGGGGTTCGCGCCTTCGTCGACGGGATCGACCTCGGGTGCCGTTACGCGCAGCGCGCGTCTTCGGTTCGCATCGAGCGCCGCGTTGCGCGCCACTCGGCCGATCCACGCGCCGGCCGCACCGCGCGCCGGTCGAACGCCGCGGCGTGCCGCCAGATGGCGGCGAACGCCTCCTGCGCGGCGTCCTCGGCGGCGTGCGGATCGCGCAGGACGCGCAGGCAGGCGCCGTAGACGGCGCTGGCGTAGCGGTCGTAGAGCTCCGCGAAGGCCGTGCTGTCGCCGCTCGCGATGCGCGCGAGCAGGCGCTCGGCAGTCGTGGTCGTGATGACCATGCTGAGCCGCACTCTGCCGACTCTCGCGCGACACGGCAAGGAGAACGTTACGGCGGGCGGCGCTCACGTACGCCCTACGTCACCGACATTCCGCCGGATTGGGGGCTTTCGAGGCGCTCCGGCACGATCTTCGGACGCCTCAGACAAGCGTGTGGCCGCCGTCGACGACGAGCTGCTCGCCTGTGACGAAGTCGGCCTCGATCAGGTAGCCACCGCCGCGACGACATCTGCCGGCGAGCCGAGGCGGCCGAGCGCCGTGCGGCCGCCTGGCGCTGCGCGCTGCTCCTCGCTGCCGTCCGGGCAGCAGCACGGGGCCGGGCGCGACGGCGCACACGCGCACGTCGGGCGCGAAGGCGCGAGCGAGCGAGCGCGTGAGCTGCGCGAGTGCGGCCTTGGCCGCCGCATGGGGCGCGAAGCAGCGGCCAGGCCTCGAGCACCGCGACATCCGTGATGAAGACGATCACGCCGCGCTCGCCCATCGCGCGCGCGCGCGGCCTGCGCGCAGAAGAAGCCGCCGGTCAGCGTCGCCCCGAGCGCTTCGGCGAACAGCTCCGGGCTCGACGTCCGCGGCAGTCGCTACGGCACGAAGCCGCCGGAGGCCGCGTGGACGAGCACGTCCAGGCCGCCGAGCGCGGCCGCGGCCGCCTCGACCGCGCGATCGCGCGGCGTGCGCCGTCGGCCAGGTCGGCAGCGAACGCGTGGCCGCCCGCGCCGGCCGCCGCGAGAGCGCTCGCGGTCGTCCCGCGCTTCGTCCCGCGAGTGGTTGTAGGTGAACGCGACCTGCGCGCCGCGCTCGCCCGAGGCCGAGCGCGAGCGCCGCCGCCGAGCGCTGCGCGCGCCTCCCGTCACGAGCACGCGAGCGCCCGCGACCTGCACGGCTCAGCCCTCCTCGAGCGTCGAGCCGGAAGCCGCGGACGATCGCCTCGAGCGCCTGCTCGAGATCGAGCCCGGTCTGCCGGCGACCTCCTCGGCGCTGCGCCCGCGGCGGAAGAGCGCCCAGGCGACGAGGTCGAGCGGCATGATCTGCGGAGTGGCCACCAGTGCGGCCGTTCGCTGCGCGATCCGCGATGACTCCTTGCACGAGGCGATCGACTAGAGTCACCGGCGCGCCGAGCGCCCGAGAATGACCCCTCCCAACGCCATCACGCTCGCGCGGATGCTCGTCGTCCCGGTCGTCGTCTGGTTGATCCTGGCCGACTTCGCGAACCACGAGCGCTGGGCCGCGCTCGCCTACGGCATCGCCGCCGCGACCGATTCGCTGGACGGCTACCTCGCACGCCGCCACCGCGGCTGGACGAGCGTCGGCGGCGTCTTCCTCGACCCGCTCGCCGACAAGCTGCTCGTGATGGGCGCGCTGATCGCTCTCGTCGAGCAGATGCGCGTGAGCGCGTGGGTGGTGCTCGTGATCGTCGCGCGCGAGTTCGCCGTGACGGGCCTGCGGCTCGTGGCCGCCGGCGACTCGACGCGTGATCGGCGCCTCGCAGCTCGGCAAGCTCAAGGCCTTCTCGCAGAACGTGATGATCGTCTGCCTGCTGCTCGACGTCCCGCACGCCCGCTGGACGGACATCGTCATCGCGCTCGCGCTCGCGCTTACCGTCTGGTCGTTCGCCGACTACTTCTGGAGGGGCCGCCACCACTTCCTCGCGCGGGAGGCGCAGCCGTGATCGAGATCACCCTGATCGCCGCCGCCTACTTCGCCGGGCTCGCTGCCGTTCGGCTACTGGCTCGTGCGCGTCTTCCGCGACGCCGACATCCGCACGCTCGGCTCCAAGAACACCGGCATGACGAACGTCTGGCGCAACTTCGGCTGGCGCTTCGGCGTGGCGACGCTCGCTGCTCGACGTCGCCAAGGGCGCAGCTGCCCGCGCTCGCGGCGCTGCACTGGTCGGGGCCGCTGACGGCCTCGATCGCAGGCATCGTCGCGATGCTCGGCCACGGCTATCCCGTGCTGCTCGGCTTCGGCGGCGGCAAGGGCGTCGCGACCGGCGCGGGCGCCGCGCTCGCGCTCTTCCCGGCGGGCGTCGGCATCGCGGCGCTGGCCTGGGCGATCATCTTCTTCACGCTGCGCTACGCCTCGGTGGCGTCGCTGGCCGCCGGGACGGCCTTCCTCGTCGCGGCCGTCGCGCTCGGGGAGCGCGTGGCCGGTGATCGCGTTCGCGGCTCTGGCCTTCGGCTTCGTCGCCTTCCGCCACCGCGCCAACATCGCGCGGCTGCGGGCCGGGACGGAGCCGCGAGCCCGGCTCCGTCGCGCCGCCCCCGAGTCAGGCTCGTGACATCCGCTGCTTGGATGCGGCGGGAAGATCGGCCACACTGAGGGTGTGCTCGGATCGTGGCGCAAGGGTGAAGGAAGCGATGTCCGGCGGGCGCTCAAGCAGGCGCGCCGGCGGCAGGCCTGGATGCGCCGCCTGCCCGCCTCGCGAGCTCGAGCGGATCGTCGCCACGGTGGAGTCCGACCTCGAGCGCTTCCCCACCAAGGACAGCCTGCTCGAGCACCTCGCGCGCCTGCATTTCGACGCGCGCGCGCGTCAGGAGGCCATCGGCCTCGAAGAGGCGCGGCGCCACCCCGACAGCGCGCGGCGCATCGTCGAGACCGCGATCTTCGAGCGCCGCTACGGCGTCAAGCTGACCGAGGCGCTCGATCTCGGCGGCCCGGCCGGCGACGAGGAGTCCGATCAGGCGAACCTCTACGTCGAGGGCGTCCTGCGCCGGCTCGGCATCGTCTACCAGACGCTCGATCGCGGTCGCTGGCTGGTCGAGAGCGACGGCTGCGCCGTCTACCTGCAGCACTACGCCGGCGAGCGCGTGCTCGACGTCTACGCGCCGATCATGCCGCTCGACCCGACGAGGATCACATGCGAGCTGTTCCGCGACCTGCTGGGTTCCAACGGCGGCTCGATCGCCGGCGGCTTCTACGGCATCTGCTCGTTCAGCGAGTCGGGCTCGCACCTCTGCGCGTGCGGGCGCCTTGCGACCGCCCACCTCGTCGGGCCCGAGGTCATCTACGTGCTCAACTCGGTCGTCGCGCTCGCCGAGCGCCTGACCGCCGACTAGGGCCGCCCGCTCAGCTCCGCAGCCAGTCGTCGAGCGAGCGTGCGCGCCGCCGTCGCCGCCGGCGAGCTCGCGGCGCAGCTCGCCGAGCAGCCCGGTGCGCTCGGCGATCACGTCGTGGGCGTGGATCGTCTCGAAGTTGCGCTGGTGCGCCTCGACGAAGGCGTCGTCCTCGAGGCTCCGGGAACTCCTCGACGACGCCCGCGATCATCTCGCGCACGACGTCCTCGACGAAGCGCGGGTTGGCGTGCGCCTGCTCGACGACGTGCAGCTCGTCGGTGCGCTTGAGCAGCGTCAGGATCGGCGCCGACATCGAGCGCTCGGCGATCGCTGCAAGCCGCTCGGCGCGCACGCTCTCGCGCGTGCCGAGGATCAGCGTCGCCTCGCCGCGCTGGTTGTGCGTCGCGATCGGGACGGTGTCGAGGATGCGCTCGCGCTCCTCCTCGCCGTAGCCGAGCGCGGCGAGGCGCTCGTCGGCGTGGTCGCGCACCATGCCCTGCGCGCACGGGCAGGCGGTGATGCCCTGGACGCGCACGCCCACGGCGCGCCGCGTGCCCGTGCGCGCTCGGCGGTCGCGACGCCGATCAGCGTCGAGATCTCCTGGCTCGGCGAGGCCGCTGCGCGGCGCCGTGCGCGTCGTCGACTGGATCGCCTCGATGCGCACCTGCGAGCGCAGCGCGCCCTGGCTCGTGCGCGTCTCGCTGCGCGATCGCGCTCGCGAGCTCCTCGATGTGCAGCGACTCGCCGATCACGAGGCGCTCGATCGACTCGCCGATCTGCTCGGGGAAGCGCGACATGTGCACGCCCTTGTGGGCGGGGTCGAGGTCGACCGTGCACTCGAGCTGCGCCGCGTAGAGGCGCTCCTTGCCGTCGTGCGCGATGCGGATGACGCTCTGGATGCCCGTCACGCCGGCGCGCGTGAGCGAGACGCGCACGCGCGGGGCGGAGGCCTGCACGTCGTGCCGCAGCGCGACGTCATCGCTGGCGGGCCGGCTCACGCTCCGGATCGTACGCGCGTTACCTTCCGGTCACTCGCCACCGCCGTTTTCCATCAGCCGCCTGCTGCGCCGCCGCGCAGGAGCCCGCGCTCGATCTTCGAGCACGTCGACGCGCACGTCCGCCCGGACGCTGCCCGGCCTCGCCGAGGGCGGCGCCGAGCTGCCGGACGAGCAGCTCGTCGCGAGGCAGGGCGTGCACTTCGCGCCCGGCGCGCGCGAGGGCATCTTCGGCGGCCCCGACGACCTCCGAGTACGGCGACGCGGCGGTCGAGCCGATCTACGACGCGCTCGCGGCGCTCGCCGCGACGCCGAGCCAGGCGCAACGCGCCGCAAGCTGCGCGAGCGTCTTCCGCGAGGGCTACGTCCGAGGCAGCGCATCGACCGCCTGCGCGAGCGCCTCGGCGAGTCGCCGCCCGAAGGGCAGCGAAGCTCTATCCCGAGCTGCGAGAGCTCTTCCTGCGCTCCGGCCACCGCGACGAGGTCAAGTTCGCGATGTCGCTGCATGAGCGGCTTCCGGCAGCCCGAGGACGCCGATCTCTTCCGCGTCATCGGGCGCCACGAGGAGTTCACGCTCTACGCGGCGGTCGCGCTCGCGATCGTCACGGACGACCCGCTCGGCGAGTGGCTCGCGCTGCTCGCGCACGTGCAGCGGGTGGGGCGCGACGGAGCTCAGCGGGCTGATCCTGCGCGAGCCGCGCTCGCGCGATCGTGCGCGAGCAGCTCGTGCGCGAGGGTCTCGGCGTCGGCAACGCGCTCGCGCTCGCGGTCGGGTGCCGCCTCGACGAGCTGCTCGCGCGGCCCGACGTCGACGACGAGCTGCTCGCGGGCGCGCGCGAGATCCTCGATGTCGCTCGCCGCGGCGATTCGACTCGCCCTCGACGCTGACCGACTATCCCGAGGCGCGGCGTCGGCGGTCGAGGCCTTCCTCGCGCGATCTGCCGAGCGGCCGCGGCGGCCTCGACGAGCTCATCACGCTGGTCGAGCTCGCAGCGCCTGCTGACGGCCGACGCAGCGACGACTCCGACCGGCTCGGCAGACGCGGATTCGACGCCGATCGGCTCGGCTGGGTCGTCGCCGTCTGCACGGCATGATCGACGGCGGTGATCGGCGCCGCGCAGATCGACCGGCGCCCTGCGGAGCGACGCGGAGCACGAGCGGGCGCTCGGCCTGGAGGCCGCGCGCCGCCTCGGCCTCGAGCCCTAGCCTCCCGCGCGGCGCCCTGCATTCAGTACCCTGGCGCGGCCGTGCGCGGAGAACCCAGCGATCTTCCGAACCTCGTCGTCGACGCCTGTCACGACCTCCGGACGCCGCTCGCGGCGGCCTTCGGCTTCGCGCGCACGATCGAGCGCATGGGCGGCGTCACGGGCGACAACGCCATGTACCTGCGCCAGGTCATCGAGGCCACCGAGGAGCTCGAGCAGCTGATCGCCGCGCTCTCGGCGATCGCGCACGGCGAGCGCGGCACGCTGCGCCTGCGGCCCGCAGCAGGTCGATCTGGGCGAGCTCACGCTGAGGCCGCCGAGCGCAGCGGCCACGCGCTCGAGCGCGACGCTCGCCGCCGGCACGTCGAGACCGACCCGGCGCGCGCCGTGACCTCGCTCGTCTGGCTCGCCGCTCCGCTCGCCGAGGCGCCGGCGGCGCAGGAGCGCGCTGGCGCATCGCGGCCGCCGAGACGGTCGCCGTTCGGCCCGCTGGCCGGGCATCGACGCGCGAGCTGTTCGAGCGCGATCTGCGCGCCTACGCCGGGACGCGCGTGCTGGCCTGCTCGGCGCGTCGGTCGACGGTCGACGGCGACCGCCTGACCGTGCGCTTCCCGCTCGCCTACTTGAGCAGCCGCGAGCGGCGGCGGTCGGCGTAGACCTGGCCGCCGGTCTGGCAGGACGGGCAGTAGACGATCTGGTGGTCGGCGAAGTCGACGTTCAGCATCTGCGTGCCGCAGCGCGGGCAGGCTTCGCCGGCGTGACCGTGGATGTCGTAGATCTCGGGCGTCTTGCCCTTCGCGATCATGCGCGGCCCGCGCGGGCGGAAGCGCTCGATGCCGTCGGCGAAGCAGTCTGCTGGATCGCGGCCAGCAGGCGCTCCGCGCTCCTCGTCGCTGAGCCGGTCGGCGGGCGCGAACGGCGCGAGCTGCGCGGCCCATGCAGGATCTCGTTGGCGTAGGCGCGCCCGATGCCGACGAGCGCGCGCTGGTCGCGCAGCAGCGAGTGCAGCTGCCCGCCGCGTGCGAGCGCCGCCGCGAGCGCGGCGTCGTCGAACGACGGCCTCGAGCGGCTCGGGCCCGAGCTGCGCGAATTCCTCCGCCAGCTCGGCGGCGGGCACGCAGCCGCACGCGCACCGACTTGCGCGTCACGCGCTCGCTCACGACGAGCTCGCCCTCGTCCTCGAAGCGCACCGCGAGCACCGCGCCCGGCGGCCGCTTCTGCGCCCGGCTCGACGTAGGCGAGCTTGCCCGCCGTCATCAGGTGGATCGTGAGGACGAGCGTCCTCGTCGGTCGGGAAGAGCAGGTGCTTGCCGCGCCGCTCCGCGCCCGTCAGGCGAATGGCCGGCGAGCCAGGTCAGCGGCGGCGTCGCGGTCTTGACCACGGCGAAGTGCGCGACCGGCACATCGCGCACCGGCGCGCGCGAGACGAGGGGATCGAGCGCTTCGACGAGCGCCTCGAGCTCGGGCAGCTCGGGCATGCCGATATCGTATGCGGGCCTGTGGAGAATGGCGTCGTCGAGGAAGTGCGCGGGGGCGTCGTCGAGGCGCGCCACCGCGTGCACGCCGTCATCGTGGACGCCTCCGGCGCCGTTCTCGGCGGCATGGGCGACCCCGAGTCGACGTGCCGCTGCGCAGCGCCGCCAAGCCGCTGCAGGCGCTGCCTGCCGTTCGCGACGGCGTCGTCGAGCACTACGAGCTCGAGGCGCGCCACGTCGCGATCGCCTGCGGCTCGCACGAGGGCACGCCCGCGCACGCGGCGGCGGTCGCCGAGCTCGTCGCACGCGCCGGGCTGTCTGTCGCCGACCTGCGGCCGCGCGGCATCCACCCGCCGCTCGCGCCCGAGCGCTGCCCGGGCAGCTTGCGCTCGCCGGGCGCGCGACCGACCGTGCTCGAGCACAACTGCTCCGGCAACCACGCGCTCATGCTGGCTGCGCGAGGCGATGCTCGGTCGCGACCCGGGCGCGTACCTCGATCCCGACGGCCCCGCGCAGGCCGATGCGACAGACGCCGTCGCGCTCGCCTGCGGCTGCGAGCCCGCCGTCGGCGGCGACCGCTGCGGCATGCGCGCCTACTCGCTGCCGCTCCGCAATGCGGCCCTCGGCTACCTCCGGCTCGCCGGGCGACGGCATGCCCGAGCCGTTCGCCGATGCGGCTCGGGGGGTCGCGGCGGCCATGCGCGAGGCGCCCGAGATGGTCGCCGGCCCCGGCTCCTTCGACTCGCTCGCGAACGCGCTGCCACACGTCGTCGCCAAGCGCGGCGCGCTTGGCGTCTTCTGCTGTGCCAGCGCGGTGACCGGGCGCGGCGGCGCGCTGAAGATCGAGGATGGCTCGTTCGAGGCCATGGAGATCGCGGCCCTAACGCTGCTCGAAGCGGTCGCGGGCCCGCTCGGGGAGGAGTTCGACCCGTGGCGCGAACGCCCGATCCGCGATGGCAACGGCGCGCCGGTCGGAGTCTGGTCCCGGTCACCTTCACCAGTGCTATAGCCGGGGCACAAACCCCCCGCTCCTGCCGGTATTCCGGCTGTTGGTCGAGAACTGACAGCGCTTTTCGGTAGGTTCCGTTTCGCGCAATTTGCGGTCGTGATCCCGTCACCTATGCTGCCCGCCACCTCACTCCCGAGCCGAGCTTTGGGCAGGCGAGTGAAGGCAGGTCGCCACGCGCTGTTCGGGCGTGGTGCCATGCGAACCGGGAGGTGCGGTATGGGGGCCAAGGGATGTTGACGGTCGAGTACTCGCTGCCCGATATCGAGGAGCTCGCGCGCCTCGTCGAGGCGGGACAGGAGAAGGGCTTCTTAACGTACGAAGAGATCGCGATCGTCCTCGAAGAGGTCGAGATCTCGAAGGACCAGGTCGAGGATCTGCACTCATACCTGCTCGATCACGGCATCGACGTGCTCGAGAGCGCCGGCGATCCCACGCCGGACGCGCCGGCCGCCGACAAGGGCCCGGAGCTCGATCTCACGGTGGAGCCCTCGCTCGACTCGCTGCGCCTCTACCTGCGCGCCATCGGCCGCGTCTCCCTGCTCACGGCCGAGCAGGAAGTCCATCTCGCCAAGCGCATCGAGCGCGGCGACATGCGCGCCAAGCAGGCCATGATCGAGGCCAACCTGCGTCTCGTCGTCTCGATCGCCAAGGGCTACCTGGGCCGTGGCCTCTCCTTTCTCGACCTCATCCAGGAGGGCTCCCTCGGGCTGATCCGCGCAGTCGAGAAGTTCGACTACCGCAAGGGCTACAAGTTCTCCACCTACGCCACCTGGTGGATCCGGCAGGCGGTCACGCGCGCGATCGCGGACAAGTCCCGCACGATCCGCATCCCGGTGCACATGGTCGAGAAGCTCAACAAGGCCGTGCACGTGGAGCGCCAGCTCGTGCAGAAGCTCGGCCGCGAGCCGCTCCCGTCCGAGATCGCGCGAGAGCTCGGCATGACCGCCGACGAGGTGCGCGAGATCCTGCGCATGGCCCAGGCGCCCGATCTCGCTCGAGAAGCCGATCGGCGAGGACGAGGAGTCCGAGCTCGGCGACTTCGTGCGCGATGACAGCGAGCCCACCCCGTTCGACACCGCGACGCTCAACCTGCGCCGCGAGGACATCGAGCGGGCCCTCGAGTCGCTGCCGGAGCGCGAGCGCCGCGTGATCGAGCTCCGCTACGGCCTGACCGGCGATCGCCCCCGCACGCTCGAGGAGGTCGGGCGCGCCTTCGGCGTGACGCGCGAGCGCATTCGCCAGATCGAGAACAACACGCTGAAGAAGCTCGAGACGCTGCCGGAGGCCCAGAGCCTCCGCGGCACGATGGGCTGAACCGGCCGCATTTCGCTAAGATCTGCGGGCGACCGCCGGTCGCGGTCGCGCGTGCTGGGAGTGTGCCCGAGAGGCTAAAGGGGACGGGCTGTAAACCCGTTGGCGTATGCCTACGTTGGTTCGAATCCAACCGCTCCCACTGGTACAGGAAAGGCCCGCTCCGGCGGGCTTTTCTGCGTCTTGGGCGAGTATCACGGCCAGACACGAGCAGTTCGCGCGGACCTGGACGTCGGCGTCATCCCGACCCTACGCCTCACTGAAGCTCGCGATCGCCGAGGCGGAGGAGTCGTGGATGGGGATGACGGTGTCCAGATTGGTGATCGTCATGATTCGCCTGATCGAGATCGCTTGCGGCGGAAGCACGATCGCGAGCACGGCTCCGCGCCGCTCTGCGTCCTTCGACCCGAAGACCAGCGTGGCTATGACGGTCGAGTCGATGAAGGTGCAGTCGCTCAGATCAACCAGCACGCGCCTCGCGTTGCCTGCCGTCGCGAATGCGGCGAGGATCGCTTCTTTGCTGTTGAGATCGTGCTCGCCGCGCAGCGTCACGCACGCGAGATCTGGTTGGAGGTACTCGACGCCGATCGGCGGGATGGCGGCCGTTTCTGTGCTGGGTCGTTCCATGCTGCCTTCCAGGTGAACCCGCGGTCGCGCTGCGCGGTCGTCTATCCGATGCTTCACGAGACGGGGTTCAGGGTCAGCGTGGGAGCGCACTGCCTATGGTACTTACCTGTCCCGGCCGTGGCGCGGTTGACGTGGACGGGTTGCGAGCACTGGGAAACGGGCACCTCCTCGCGTGCACGCGGCGCATCTCGAGCTGGAGCTGCCCGCGGTGTCGGCGAGGTTGGCTGAGGCGCGTCACCGCATCCGCGAGTTCTGTGAGCGCGTGCGCGTAGACGAGGAGGTCATCGAACGCGTGCAGATCGCGGTCCACGAGGCCGCTACGAACTCGGTCGTGCACGGCTACGACGACGAACACGTCGATGCCACCTACATGCTCGAGGCGCGGGTCGCGTCCGGCGCTCTCGTCGTCATCATCCACGACTACGGCGTCGGCATGACCGCGGTGAGTGCCCTGCCGACCAAGGGGCGCGGGCTCGGCCTGGCGCTCATTCACGCGTTGTGCGATCACGCGAACATCACGTCCCAACCGGGGTACGGCACGCGCGTCGAGATGCAGTTTCGCGTCGGGCTCGGCTAGCACGGCTGCTGCTCGTGAGCGAGAACGCCGCCCCCGTCGGCTGTTCCATCCGACGGGCGTTCGATGGCGTCGATGTCACGCGCGCGAGGCTCCTCACGCGGCGGGTTGCAGGCAGTAGGTGATCGCCCGGTCGCGGCGGGCAGGCGCTTGCATTGGCCGGCGGCGGGGTCTAGCATCATCTCGCCTATGGAGTCGTCTCTCTCTCGATATGTGAGACATCGCAGCGGGACGCTCATGCGCGGCCTCGCCATCCTCGAGCTGCTCGCCGAACGCGGAAGGCTGCGCGCGGTCGAGATCTCCGAGCTGCTCGAGATGTCGCGGCCGAGCGTCTATCGCGCGCTCGCGGCGCTCACCGAGTGCGGCTACGTCGAGCGCCTCGAGGCAGGTGGGGGCTATTCGCTCGGAGCCGCAGTGCTGCGCCTCGTGGATCGTGCTGAGCGATCGATGCTCGTCCCGCTCTCCACGAGCGCCATGGACACGCTCGCGCGCGAGACGCGCGAGACGGTCAACTTGGCGGCGCTCGAGGGGCAGCGGCTCGTGTATGTCGCGATCGTCCATTCGAGTTGGTCGCTCCGGCCCTCGGCGGCGGTCGGCGACGCGATCGCTCCGCACGCCACGGCCGTGGGAAAGGCGGTGCTGGGCTGTCTGGCTCCGCGCGATCGCAGTGTGCTCACCGGGCCAGAGCCGTTTCCGGCGTTCACGGGATCGACCCGCACGAGCCACGCCGAGCTCGCGAAGGAACTGGACGCCGCGGCCGCTCGCGGCTACGCCCTCGACGGCGAGGAGACCGAGGTGGGAGCGAGCTGTGTCGCGGCTCCGATCGTCGGCATCCACGGTCGCCCCGTCGGCGCGCTCTCGGTCTCGGGTCTGACGGCGCGCATGCCCGAGAACCGGCTCGCTGAGATCGGCGCCGAGGTGCGCCGCTTCGCAGATCTGATCTCCGCTGGTTTGCGGGAGACCGCATCGCAACGACCGCCCATACCAACGACATCGGAGGAGTGAGGCACGTGAGATATCGCCCCGGAGCGCTGGTGGCGCTCCTCGCAGCGACGGCGGTGACCTTGTCGGGATTCACCGCGATCGCGACCGCCGGGAACGTGCACGCGCACGCCTCGGTCACGCTGACGGTGCTCGAGCACCAGCAGCTCCGCATCAACGCGCTCAAGAAGACGATCATCCCGCAGTTCGAGGCCGCCGAGAAGAAGGCCGGCAAGGACGTCCACGTCAAGCTCGTCGAGGAAGTGCTCCCGGACGATCAATTCGCATCGAAGCTGACGCTCCAGTACAGCCAGGGGAAAGGTCCCGACGTGACGTCGTTCGTCGCCTCGAGCGTCCCCGACTACGCGGCGGCCGGATACCTGCTCGACCTCTCGAGCCGCGTGAATGCCTGGCCCGACTGGAAGAAGCACTTCTATCCGGTCGTCCGCCAGCTCACCGCGCAGGGTGGCGGCAAGATCTACTCCCTGCCGCGCGGCGCGACGACGTTGCAGTTGTTCTACCGCAAGGACGTGCTGCAGAAGCTCGGCATCTCCACTGCGCAGCCGACCTCGTGGAACAGCCTGATCGCCCGGCTCACGCAGATCGAGGCAAAGACCGGCAAGCCTTCCGTCGTCTACCCGTCGGGGACGCAGTGGGGCGGCGGCTCCTTCGACGAGGGCTTCATGCACGTGTTCCTCGGCACCGGCGGCAAGCTCTACGACCCGGCCTCGAAGAAGTGGATCGTCAAGAGCGCAGCGCTCACGAAGGCGTTCGGCTTCTACGCGTCACTGCAGCAGGCGAAGCTGCTGCCGGACGATGCCCTGCTCTCGCCGCAGCCCTGGCAGCCCACCAAGTACGTCGACTTCGTCAAGGGCACGCTGCCCGTGACCACGTCCGGGTCGTGGGCCTGGCAGTACGACTGGGGCCCCGGACGGCGGCGCGCCCGATCAAGAACCTCCGGAACGTCGTCGCGACCTGGCAGTTCCCGACGGCCAACGGCGCGCCGCCGTTCGTCACGGCGAACCTTGACTGGGCGTGGGCGATCTCGAAGTCGACGAAGAACCCCGATGTGGCGTGGGACTGGGTCAAGTTCCTCAACACCGGACACGGCGCTCGCCGAGGACATCACGGCGGCCGGCTCGCTCGCTCCGCGAGATGACATCCGCGGCGTTGCGCCCTACAGCGCGCACGCGGTGCTCGTGAACTCCGAGAAGCAGCTCCGCAGCGCCAAGGTGTTCAAGCCGGCAGCCGGGCATCGCCAAGATCCAGGAGGCCGTGGGCAAGGCGACGGAGGAGATCCTCACGGGCAAGGCGGACGGCCCCAAGGCGGCCGCCGACTTCACGAGCCTCGCGTCGAAGCTCCTCGGGGAAGGGATCGGTGCAGGGCTGATGCCGTCCGTCCGCGCCGCCGGGCGCAGCGAGCGCCCGGCGGCGCGGCGGCGAGGGCGGAGCCGCCGGACGCGCGAGGCGCTCTTCGCGACCGCCTTCCTGATCGCCGTCGGTGCTCCTGCTCGGGCTGTTCGTGATTGCGCCGGCGCTGTGGGCCGTGCGCATCAGCTTCATGAGCTACTCGCTCAACGGCATCGACGCTACCTCACATCACTTCGTCGGCTTCGCGAACTACCGAGCGCTGCTGAGCGATCCCGACTTCCGCACCGCGGTCGTCCGCACCGGATGGTTCGTGCTGGCGTCTCGCCGTGGTGGGCCAGTTCGTTCTCGGCCTTGCGGCCGCGCTCGCGCTCGCGCGGCGCGACATCCGGGCGCGCGGCGCGTTCGGCGCGGCGATCATCCTTCCCCTCGCCGTGCCGGAGACGGTGGCCGCGCTCACCTGGGCGAGCATGCTCGCCGCCGGCGGCAAGGGCACCGCGAACCGGGCTCTGGCCCTGACGCATCTCGGGCCGATCGAGTGGATCGCGTCTCACGCGATGCTCTCGATCATCATCGTCAACATCTGGCGCGGCGTCGCCTTCGCCGCGATCCTGTTCGGCGGCGCGCTGGAGGCGGTGCCCGCATCGGTCGTCGAGGCGGCACGCGTCGACGGCGCCGGCGCCCCGCGCCTGTTCTGGTACGTGACGCTGCCGCTGATCAAGCACGCGATCGCGCTGTACATGCTCATGACCGTGATCGGCACCGTCACGCTCTTCGGCCTCGTGTTCTTCCTCACGCAAGGCGGCCCTGGGAGCGACACGACACTCGCCTCGATCTACATCTACCTGCAGTCGTTCAAGTTCTTCGAGTTCGGCATCGGCTCGGCGGCCTCCGTGCTGCTGCTCTGCCTCGTGGTGCCGCTCGGCGTCATCTACACCCGGCTGCTCCGTGCTCGCATCTAGCGCTGCACGTCGCCAGCGGCAAGGCCCGGCCCGCCTCTACGCGTACGCGTTCCTGCTCGCGCTTTCCGGATTCTGCCTCGTGCCGTTTCTGTGGCCGCTGCTCGCGAGCGTGGACGGTCACGCCGGATTGTTCCTCCGAGCTCCCGACCTCACGCTGCACAACTTCCACAAGGTCGTGAGCGACCCTACCTACCGGCGCCTGGCGCTCAACAGCTTCATCATCGCCGGAGGCGCCACCGTCGTGGTGCTCGCCGCGAGCGCGCTGGGCGGGTACGCGCTCTCGCGCTTCTCGTTCCCCGGGCGGCGCGTCTTCATGTTCGGGGTGCTGTTCACGCGGATGATCCCCGCGACCGCGACGATCGTCCCGCTCTACATCATCGAGGGCGACCTCTCGCTCACCGACACCTACCAGGGCGTGATCCTCGCGATTGCTGCGCAGCAGCTGCCTCTCGCGCTGTGGTTGATGAAAGGGTTCTTCGACACCGTGCCGGCGTCGCTCGAGGAGGCCTCGTGGATCGACGGCCTCTCGCGCTTTGGATCCGCGATCCGGATCGTCGCGCCGCTCGCGGCTCCGGGCGTGGGGGTTACCGCGCTGTTCACCTTCATCGAGGCGTGGGGCGATTTCCTCACGCCGCTCATCCTGCTGTCGGGCTCACCCGACAAGACGCCGTTCTCGATCGGCCTCTTCCGCGCCTTCATCGCGTTCAATCTCGTCGACTGGGGACTGCTGGCCGTGCTCGCGATCGTGTACACCATTCCGGCAGTCGCGCTGTACTTCCTCGTCCGGCGATACCTGCTCCGGGCGACGATGACCGGCGGGCTGGCGGGCGAATGACGAGCAGGCCCCTACGCGTCGGACTCGTCGGCTGCGGCAACGTGGCGTTCTTCGATCACCTGCCGTTCTACGCCTCGCGGCCCGATCTCTACGAGGTGGTCGCGGTAGCTGACCCGACAGGAGCACGGCGCGAGCTCGCCCGGCACGCGGCCGGCCTCGACCCCGAGCACGCTCACGCGGATGCCGGCGAGCTGCTCGCGCGCAGCGACGTCGATGTCGTCGACGTCTGCACCCCGCAGAACGCCCGCTCGGCGGTCGTCCTCGCCGCCCTCGCGCGCGGCTGCGACGTGATCTGCGAGAAGCCGCTGGCAACGAGTCCGGCGGCCGCGCAGGAGATGGTGACGGCGGCGGCGGCGGCGACCGGTCAGCTGGCGATCATGCACAACTATCTCTTCCTTGCCGAGATCGCCGAGGCGCGCCGGCTCGTGCGGAGCGGCGAGATCGGTGATGTCGAGGTCGTGATCGCGAACTATCTCGGCGTGCGCGACATGCCCGGGAACGCTGCGTTCGCACCGGGGTGGCGACACGACGCGGCGGCGGCAGGGGGAGGCGTGCTCGTCGACATGCTGCATGCCGTCTACGTCGCGGAGGCGCTGCTCGGGTCCGCGATCGAACGGGTCTCGGGGTGGGTCACGGCGCGCGGTTCCGACGCTCCCGTCGAGGACATCGCCGCGTGCAGGTTCGAGTCCGGCAGTCGTGTCGCGCTCGTGAACGTCGGCTGGGGACACGGTCCCGGGGGAATTCAGGTCTCCGGCTCCGACGGACGTCTCGAGATCCGCTATGCAGGCGGTGGCACGGGGCCCTTCGACGAGTTCGAGGCGCTCCTCCTGACGCGGGGCGACGGGCCGGCGGCGGCGATCGACGTGGCACCCGGCGACGACGGCGCCGCGGGCATCCTGATCGACTTCGCCGAAGCGGTCGACGAGGGGAGGCCCGCGATCGCCACGGCCGAGCATGGCCTGCGCATCCTCGAGGCCACGCTCGCCGTCTACGCCTCGGCGCATCTGGGGATGACGATCCCGCTGCCGCTCGATCGCTCCGGAGCCCTGTTTGCGCGCGGCGTTGCCGGGCTCGCCGATGTCCCTGGGTGCGAGTGGAGCCCGCTGCGAAGCCGCGGGCTGTTCACCCCGCGGGCGTCGAGGGCGGGTGTGCAGTGAAGCTCGCGCTCTACACCGACTCCGTCGAGCAGCTTCCGCTCGAGCGGGCGCTCGACGTCGCGGTCGAAGCAGGGGTGACCGGCGTCGAGCTCGGCGTAGGCGGCCAGTCGCAGGGCCGCCACCTCGACCTGCGCCGGCTCGCCGGCGACGCCGGCGAGCGTGCTCGCCTGCGGGCGCGCTGGACGAGCGGGGCCTGGAGATCGTGGCGCTCAACTGCTCGGCATGGCCGTTACACCCGACCCTCGGAAGTGCGCACGAGGATCTGACGCGCACCACGATGCGGCTTGCCGGCGAGCTGGGCGTGGAAACGGTCGTGACGATGTCGGGCTGTCCCGGCGACGGGCCCGGCGCCACCACGATCGACTGGATCACCTATCCCTGGCCGCCCGACGCCGTTGCACTACGCGAGCGCCAGTGGGAAGCCGTGATCGAGTTCTGGCGCGCGACTGCTGCGCTCGCAGCCGAGCACGGCGTCAGGCGTCTCGCGTTCGAGCTGCATCCGCTGCACCTCGCCTACAACGTGCCGACGCTGCTGCGGCTTCGCGACGCCGTCGGTCCGATCGCCGGCGTGAATCTCGACCCCAGCCACCTCTTCTGGCAAGACGCGGATCCGGTCGCTGCGGCCGAGGCGCTCACGGGCGCCGTGCATCACGTCCATCTCAAGGACACACGCAGCGTGCCGGAGGAGATCGCGCTGGCTGGGTCGCTCGATGGACGCGCCTTCGAAGACCCACACCGTCGCGCGTGGAACTTCTGCACCGTCGGGCGGGGGCACGGCGAGGTCTTCTGGCGACGGTTTCTTCTCGCCTTGAGCGCCGCGGGCTACGACGGCGCGCTCAGCATTGAGAACGAGGACCCGCTGCAGGAGCCGATCGAGGGCGTCGTCGAGGCCGCCGAGTTCATCCGCCCGCTGCTGCCGCCTCCTGGCGGCGACCGCTTCGCGCGTTCACGCAGCCAGCACGCACGAGCGAGCATGGCCCTTGCGCGCGGCGTCGCGACGGCGTTTCGCGCCGCCCAGCAGCCGGTCCCGATCACCTTCGTGGAGGGACGCGGCGCGAGGCTGCGCGATATCGACGGCAACCGCTATATCGACTACGCGCTCGCATTCGGGCCTATGCTCCTGGGGCACTCGCCCGAAAGCGTCCTTTCGGCGGTGCGGGATCAGCTCACCGCAGGAATCGGCTACGGCGCGTCCCATCCGCTCGAGGCGAAGCTCGCCGAGGCGATCTGCCGCACCATTCCCGGAGCCGAGCGCGTGATCGTCTCCAACACCGGCAGCGAGGCCGTCCACGTCGCCCTGCGGCTCGCCCGCAGCCGCCACGGGCCGCGTGAAGATCGTCAAGTTCGCCGGGCATTACGACGGCTGGCTCGACCCCGTGCACGTCGGCACCCCGGGCGTGGCGTGCGATGCGCCGGGGACGACCGGACAGGATCCCGCAGCCGCCGCGAACACGATCGTCTGCCCCTGGAACGATCTCGACGCACTCGAGGCCATTCTCGCCGGCGGCGATGTCGCCGCCGTCATCATGGAGCCGCTGGCGGTCAACGCCGGATGCATCGCACCTCTTCCCGGATACCTCGAGAGCGTGCGAGCAGCGACGCAACGCAGCGGGACCGTGCTCGTGTTCGACGAGGTCATCACCGGGTACCGCCTCGCGCTCGGCGGCGCCCAGGAGCGCTTCGCTGTCACGGCCGATCTCGTCGTGCTCGGAAAGGCGCTCGGCGGCGGGTTCCCGATCAGCGCAGTCTGCGGTTCCGCGGCGCTCTTCGACGATGTCTCCTCGGGCCGGATGGCCCACGTGGGCACGTTCAACGCGAATCCGGTCTGCGCTGCCGCCGCCACCGCGGCGATCCTTGCACTGGAACGCGATGGCGATGCGATCTATCCGGCCCTCGCGCGGCACGCGGAGCACCTCGCGGCGATCCTGAACGAGGAGGGCGAGGCTGCCGGGCTGCCGCTCGCCGCACGTTGCGACGTCGGCGTCGCGCACGGGTTCGTGAGCGAGCGGCCGGTGGTCACGGCAGAGGATGCCGCAGGCTCCGACGCGGCGGCGTACCGCGTCTTCGCCGCCGCGCTGCTCCGCCACGGCGTGCACGTGATCCCGCGCGGTCTTCTCTACGTATCGACGTGTCACGGCGACGAGGATCTCGCCGCCACCCGCACGGCGGTTGGGCATGCTGCGCGCGAGACCGCAGCCTGGCGGAGCGAGCGCCGATGAAGCTGCGGGTGGCGACGCTCAACGTGTACTACCACGCCCGGAACCGTCTCGCCGAGCGCATGCCCCTCTTGGCCGAGGGCCTGGCGGTGCTCGCGCCGGACATCGTCGGGCTGCAGGAGGTCGATCGGCGAAGAGACGTGGATCGCTCGCTCGCGGGCGACCGCTACGGGGTCTGGCGTGCGGCGGAGGCGACACCCAGCTCGTATCCGCGGCACTGGGACGCATCGTCGCTCCTGATCGCACGGAGCGCGGGCACGGTGGAGGCGCACGCTGCGGCGCGCCTGACCCACAAGCGGGTCGTGCAGCGCCTGCTCCTCCGCACCTCCGGCGGTGCCCGCGTCTGCATCGGCAACACGCATCTCCACCATCCCGACGGACAGCCGGGTGCCTCTGCACGTCTGCGTCAGGTGCGCGACGTCATCCGGTTCCTCGACGAGGAGTCGTCGGACGCGACGGTGCTCCTGGGCGACCTCAACGGCGAGGCGCACGAGCCGTTCTTCGCGGCGCTTGCCGACGCGGGTTTTCGCTCGGCCTACGCAGCCGTGCACGGCTGCGAGCCCGAGCGCACGTTCCCGAGCGGCCTCATCTCCGGCGGGATGTCCCCGGAGTCGCCCGTTGCGATCGATTACGTCCTCACGCGCGGCGCGGTGCAGCCGACCGCCGCGAACCTCGCCTGGTATCGGCCGTCACCGTCGGATCCCACGCTGTTCGCCTCGGATCACTTCGGCGTCACGGCAGACCTCGTAATGGTCGAGCCGCACGGCTCGGTGTGAGCGTGCGTGCCGCGGCCGGAGCCTGGATGGGCTGCCGCACTCCCAAGCGCGCTCTGTCGTCCACGACTCCCGCCTGGCAGTCGAGGCATCGGTTACAACTCTGATTCGTGTGTTTCGAGCATGGGGCCCCGGGTAGCCGGAGCCAACGTCACGAGGGCATCGACCAAGCCTGCAAAGACCGAAGGAGCCGTGATGAAGTTGCGCCGCTTCCATGCCTCTCGGCCGTGGCGACCGGCGGTGGAGCCGGCAGGAGCAGCACTCCGAAGCAGGCACGCTGCTCAGCGACCCGTGGGTGTTCTCGATGAGCGCTGAACGCAGTCTCCGCGCGCGCGTGGTGCTGGTCGCGGCTGCGGTCAGCATCGGGGTCCTGGGATCGGTACACAGCGTGGCGCAGTCACGCTCTGGGACTCGCGCGTCGACGCGGGTGAATGCTGCGCCGCGCGCGAAATCGGGTGCCCCGCTGCGTGCCATCTTCTATTCGGCCGCGCCGGTGACCTCGAAGCGCGCCCGCCGGCCGGCTTCGGCGGCTCGACTCGGACTGCGCGCGAGGATCGCTCGGGACCTGGCCGCCCTGAGGTGGGCGCGCGCGGATGCGGCGATCGTGCCCTGGTCGCCGAGCCCGGCTGCCAATCGCACGTTCGGCGCCGTGCTTGCGGTCATCCGTTCGTCGCACGCACGCCTGCACGCCGCCGCTCTCATCCGTCAGCAGGGCGCGCTCTCCAAGATCTCCGCGCTCGCGTCGAAGCGGGCGTCGGAAGCGGCGTACCTGCGTGTCGGGACGCGGCCCGCCCTCTTCGTGGCGCTGTCCGATCGCGCTCGACGGAGCTGCGCCGAGGCGCGCCGCTGGCGGGTCGCGGCGAGCGCATTCTGGCTCGCCCAGGCCACGTTCGCCGGCTACGCGGCGTGCCAGGGGGCCGCCGACGCGTGGTACAGCGACGCGCACTCCACACGTGGCTCGCGCGCGCCCGGCACGTATCTGGTCCGCCCCGGCATCTGGCTGAGCAGCGCGAAGGTTCCCAGACTGAAGCGCACGGTGCCCTCCTGGAAGGCCACGGTGCAGCGGATGAACTCTTCCGGCGCCCGCGTGCAGCTGATCGACTCTCTGGACGATTGGGCACACGGCACGGCGATCGAGCCGAGCAGGTCCTGGCCGTCGCACAGCGGCTTCGGCCGCTATCTCGATGTCTTGCATGCACACCCGACGGCGCATGCGCCGCTCGACGCGCTGCCCACGGTTGCATCCGTGGCATTCTCGGGTGCGACTGCCCGCACCGTTGCGGTGGTTGCGAACGTGGCGCCGGGCACCGACGCCGCGAGATGGTGGGTCGAGTATGGGAGCACCACGGCCTACGGGCAGGCGGGTCCGCCGGTCGCGGTTCGGGCTTCGAGGTCTCCCAAGCCTGCGACGACGACGCTGACGGGCCTGGCGCCCGCCGTCACCTACCACGCCCGCGTGGTGGTCGCTTCGGCGGCGGGTGTGGTCGCGAGCGACGACACGACCTTCGCGACGCTCGCGGAAGCCCGCGCGATGCGCGTCGCGGCAGCGGGTGACATCGCGTGCGATCCCACATCGAGCGCCTTCAAAGGCGGGGCAGGGACGTCCACGGAGTGTCACCAGGGCGGCGTCTCCAATGCGATCCTCGCAGGCGGGTACGACGCCGTGCTCGCGCTCGGCGACACGCAGTACAACAGCGGTACGGCCAGTCAGTACGCCGGCTCCTACGAGCCCAGCTGGGGCCGTTTCCGGTCGATCACACACCCCGCGGTGGGCAATCACGAGTACGGCAGCCCGAATGCCGCGCCCTATTTCGCGTACTTCGGCGTGGCGGCCGGTGACCCGGCCAAGGGCTACTACTCCTACGACCTGGGTGCCTGGCACATCATCGTGCTCAACGCCAACTGCACCCAGATCGGCGGTTGCCACGCCGGCTCGGCGCAGGAACTCTGGCTGCGCTCCGACCTCGCGGCGCACCCGGTGGGCTGCACGCTTGCGTACTGGCACCAACCGCGATTCTCATCCGGTCAGCACGGTGACGACACGTTGACGAGCGCGTTCTGGGACGACCTCTACGCCGCCGGCGCGGAGCTCGTGCTCAACGGCCACGATCACGACTACGAGCGCTTCGCGCCGCAGACCAACCAGGGCGCGCGCGACGACGCACGCGGCATCCGCGAGTTCGTTGTGGGGACGGGCGGCGAGAATCACATGACGTTCAAGGCGGCGATCGACCCCAACAGCGAAGTACGCGATGCGACCACCTTCGGGTACCTCGAGCTCACGCTCAGCGACGGCTCGTACGCATGGAAGTTCGTCCCGGATCCACCCGGCGGCTTCACGGACGCCGGCACCGGCACCTGTCACTGATCGTCACCGTCTCCAGCTCTCGGGTCCTGGGTCGATGCCGCCAATGCGTGCCAATCTCGCCCGCCCATGATCACTCCGATGAGTTTCCATCACCCGGCCGGTCAGACCGGGAGCAAGATCGACGAGCATCGGCGGGCGAGAAGGGACCCGAGTGAAGCGAGTTCGAGAGGCGGTCGATCCGAGGACGTCGCAGCTCGCCGCCCTGGTGGTGGGTGGGTTGGTCTTCGGTGTCGTGATGGCTGTCGTCAAAGGACAGGACGCTGGGGTGCGCGATGCCGTCGGAAACATGAGCGCGCCGTGGGTCATCCTGCCGTTTCTTGCTGGAACGCGGTATTCGCGCCTGCTCCACTCCGCGTTGGCCGGGGTTGCGATCACACTCGTCGCCTTCTTCGGCTTCTACCTCGCTGAGGCGGCGGTTCTCGATCTCGGTCCGGTTCCGTGGTACACCGACCTCAGGCTGACGCTGGGCTCTGGCCACGCCTATGAGGTGCTCGGAGTGGGTACAGGCGTTGTCTACGGCGCGCTGGGCGGGTTCTGGCGCGGACGCACGCTTGTGGCGGCCCCGGCCGCCCTCGGCCTGGCCTTCATCTGCGAGCCCGCGGTCGTGTGGGTCATCGAGCGGATGGGGCTCTGGGGCGGTGGGGGCCTACTTCACTACCGCTGGCTGTGGATCGCCGAGATGACGTTCGGCCTCTGCCTTGTGCTGGCCTTGCGAGGAGGTGCAAGATCGCGCTCGGTCGCGGGCCCTTGAGTGCGACGCCAGACCAGGTAGCGCGTCAGCCAGTCACCGGTGAGAAGGTCACGATGACTCAGATGTCACTCGCTTCGACGGAGGTCGGTACACGATGAACGCTCTCGCCCCGATCACCATCACGCCGGTGCGCGTGGCCGATCTGCTCGCCGAGCGCGAGTTCATTCCGGTCTACGTCCACGTCATCGACCATCCCGCCGCGCGGGTGCTGGTCGACACTGGCATGACCGAGCTGCACCCGGCGGTGGAGGACCTCGATCCCCGCCTCCAACCATGGAGCGAGCACGACTTCGATATCGCGGGCATCGACATCGTCGTCAATACGCACCTGCACTTCGACCACTGCGGTGGCAACCACCTCTTCGCCGGTAGGCCGATCTACGTTCAGCGCCGGGAGCTCGCCGACGCGCGCAACGAGGACGACTACACGATTCGCGAGTGGGTCGAGGCGCCCGGCGTGGGATATGTGCCGGTCGACGGCGAGCTCGAGCTGCTTCCGGGTCTCCGGCTTCTCCCGGCGCCGGGCCACACACGCGGCATGCAGGTGGTCGTCGTCGAGACTGGCGGGCGTCCGGTCGTCGTCGGCGGCGACGTGGCGGTTCGCTTCGGCGAGCTCGACGAGCCGCAGACCGAAGGTCAGCGGCGGGTGCGCGCGCTCGATCCCGAGCTGGTCTGGCTCGCGCACGAGCACGAGCCATGGCGGCCACCCAGCGCCTGAGGAAGCAGGCCGGCGCGCCTTCCCTCTCTCAGACTGGTTGAGACCGGGCTGGAGCGGGTTCGAGGGTGAAGACCTCGCTGGAGAGGTCATGCTCCACGTCGATGCCGCTCATGAAGCCGATCACGCGCCGTCCGGTGATCCGCTCGACCGCTTCGCGGAACTGTGGCTCGGTCGCGTGCTGGAACATCACGCGGATGTCGCGCAGGCTCTGGTGCTTTCCCAGGTCGCGCATGCTGCGCTCGACCGGGGAGAGACTGTTGCCGAGGATGCTGACGATGATGTCCGGGCCGCTGTAATGCGTGCTGACGGTTTCCGGTCCGCGGCCGAACTGCTCCTTGTACAGCCGCACCATCGCTCGTGAGATCTCGCGCAGCGTATTCAGCGTCGCCGTCTCGTGAGGATCCTCGTGCACATCGGCAGACTCGCCGGGATCGTCGAGGCCAGTCATTCCGCCTTCTCTCTCGCACGCTCCGTGGGGTGTCTCAAGCCGAAGGTGGAGGCACGAAAGGCCCATCAGCCGAGCAGAGCGCCCAAGGGAGGAACACGATCACGGATCATGCTCCCTGCTCTGGGAAGGGAAGGGGATCAGCCGCGAGCGCGACGTCAACCGACGACCACACTAGCAGCCGTGCAGGTTCTGGAGCCGTCGGCCGGCGGCGGAAGGGCACCGGACTCAGCCTCTCCGGCCGGCCAGGAAGACGCGTATCTCGCACTTGACCGAGATGCGATGCGCCATTAGGTTGCCGGCGGGGCCGTCACGCTGCTACCGGCGGGACGCTGCTGATTACCCGGATCGGAGCATCGGTTGAGAGCCGCGCTCTGAACTGGGCTTCCTCGAAGCTCGGTCGAAGGGAATCACCCGTTGCGCGAAAGCATTCGCATCTCCTATCCCGCCCCACGCGTCGCCGTCGTGTCGCTCGTGGGCGAGCACGACCTTGGCGACTACGTGCCCCTCAAGGTCGCCTTCGCGAAGGCGACGAGCCGAGCGATCAACGTGGTCGCAGACCTCTCGCTCAGTGCGTTCATCGACTCCACCGTCGTGAGCATGCTGCTGCTTGCCCAGAGCCTGACCCTGCAGGACGGCGGCCGCCTCGCAGTCGTACTTCCGGACGAGCCGAATCCGGTCACGCGAACCGCGGATCTGCCGAACCTGCCTGATCTCATGCCGACGTACCCGACGATCGAAGAGGCGCTTGCGAGCTTCCCGCATGCGTCCCGCGCCGATCTGCGCCACGCGACGAGCGAGCCAGGCGAGACGGACGCCGACGGCGTCCGCAGCTCCTAGAGCCGTCGTACCGAGGGCCTGCGGCGGCCGCACCGGGCTCGCCACTCGCAGGCCGGCGAGCGAGAGAGCGCACGACATGGAGGACCTGAACGCCTGCGCGGTTGTGCGCAGTGAATTGCGAGAGCGAGAGGTGCAGGCGTGCACCGCAGCCTGTGAGGCGAGCGGCGCGCAGCGTCTCATTCCCCTGGCTCCAGTGAATAAACGTCATTACGAAATGACAAATAAATCGCACTCACGTTGTACGTTCCGCGAGCTGCCCGAATCGCACAGCTCGATCTGCGGCTGCTCCTGTTATGAACTTGTAAGAGTCCCGCGCCGCGGGTGTCCCGCCGGCAGCACGGGGTACCGCTGGTCATGCCGGAGTCCTCGACCTCGTTCGACGGGAAGCCCGGGGGCATGGAGATCCGCGAGCTGGCCGACGGCGTCGTAATCTCATTGAGCGGCGATCATGACCTCTCGACGAAGCCGCAGCTCGCCGGCGCGCTGAAGCGCCTGCGAAGCGCGAGCTGGGCAAACATCGTGCTCGACTTGCGCCAATGCACGTTCGTGGATTCCACCATCATCGGAGCGATCCTGGCAGCTCGCCGTCAAGACGCCTCGCAGGCGCCCAATGTCTCGGTCGTGCTGCCCGATGACACGAGCTACGTCTATCGCGCCCTGACCGTCGTCGGGCTGACCACGCTCGTGCCGGCGCACGCCTCGATCGAGGCCGCGCTGGCGGCTCCTCTGGATGCGCCCTGTCCATGAGCCGCCGGCAGGCGGTCGTCCATCGCGACGCGTGGGCTGGGCACGACGCAGATGCAACTCGCGGATCGCCGCGCTACCCGAGGGGGAATCGGGGGCCTCGGCAGCGAACGGCTGTCTGCGGATGCGCGGCTGAGCAGCAGCCGGCACAGCTGCGTCATCGTCGCGGCGAAGCCAGGGACAGACAAGCGCCGCGTCGTCGGCAGCCGGTGCGCGAGCGCTGATCGGTGAAGGCCCACGTGGCCGGCGCCGGTCCTCCGACGAGATGGAGCCAGAAGGCCGCCGCGCCCAGCAACGGCCCGTCATCCGGCCTGTCGATTCGGCGTGCGCCCGTTCGTCTTCTGAGCGAACGGTCCTCGATACGACAGGGAAGGTATGAAGATGTCGGATATCACCGTCAAGAGCGTGGAGCAGTTCGACTCCCCCAATGGTGGCGGCTTCTGCCGCGCTCGCGCGGGGCTGGGCGTGAGCTCGTTCGGCATGCAGGTCGAGCACTTCCCGCCGAACTTCGAGCACTTCCCGGAGCACGACCACAGCGCGGACGGGCAGGAAGAGGTCTACACCGCGCTCTCCGGAGCGGCGACGCTGCACGTCGGTGATGAGACCCATCCGCTCGTCCCCGGCACGTTCGTGCGCGTCGGCCCGAACGTGACTCGCCGCATCACGACAGGCGCCGAGGGTGTCCAGTTGCTCGCCATCGGCGGGACGCCGGGCCAGGCGTATGTCGCACCCGCGTTCACGGAGATCGGCGCTCCGCTTCCAGGCTGATGGGGACGGACGGGCGAGTGCCATGCACCTTCCGCGGGCGCTCGCCCCTTCGCCGTTCGCGCTACGCAGGAGCGCCGGGAATACTCGCCGCGCGATCCCGTTGCCTTGCTGACGATGGAAGTCGCGGAGCTCTGGAGGTACCCGGTCAAGTCACTGCGCGGCGAGCGCCTGCAAACGACCGTCGTCGACAGCGACGGCGTGGCCGGCGATCGCCTGGCGCACGTGCGCCAGCAGTCGGGGCGCGTTGTCACCTCGCGCTTCCGACCCGGCTTGCTCGGCCTCCAAGGATCGCTCGGCGAAGATGGCGAGCCGCTGGTCGAGGGATTGCCGTGGGAATCCGCCGGCGCGCGCGAGTTGGTGCGGGCGGCAGCGGGCCCCGGCGTGGAGATCGTGCGCTTCCGCGGCGACGACCGCGGCCAGCGCTACGACGTGCTCCCGCTCACCGTGCTGACGACCTCCATGGCCGACGCCGTTGGCGTCGATCGCAGGCGCTTTCGGCCGAACATCGTGATCTCGGGAGCCGAGGGCCTCGAGGAGATCGACTGGCCGGGCTTCGGCCTGCGCGCCGGCGGCGTCCTGATCGGCGTCCGCAACCGGCGAGCGCGCTGCGTCATGACGACCTTCGACCCCGACACCATCGAGCAGGATGCCGGCGTGCTGCGCAGGATCGTCGCGGCGTTCGACGGGCAGGTTGCTCTCGACTGCTGGGTGATCGTGCCCGGCCGAGTCGCTGTGGGGGATGCGGCCGAGGTGGTCGAGCTACCGGCCGAGGTCGAGCCGCCGCAAGGCCACGGATCCGATCCGTTCACCTGGAGCCCGCGCAGGCTCGTCTAGAGCCCGCAGCTACTTCTTCTTCTTGGCGGGCTTCTTCTTCGGCGGCAGCTTCGGGACGCCGAAGCCGTTGGCGACCAGGAGCTTGCGCCCGGCCGGACTCGTCAGGCGCTTGATGAAGGCCGCCGCGCCGGCGTGATCCTTGGTGTTCGCGACGATCGCGATCTGGTACCGCACCGGCGGCTGGGCCCAGGCGGGGACCGGGATCACCTTGACCTTGTCGGCCACGGCGAGCGCGTCGGTCACGTACATGAAGCCCGCGTCGGCGGTGCCGAGCGCGACCTTCGAGGAGATGGCGTTGACGTTCGCCTCCTGGCTGACGACCTGCGGCATGCACCGGTTCGTGATGCCCAGGTTGCTCGAGCACCTGGCGCGTGTAGGCGCCGATCGGCACGGTCGGCGGTGCCGATCAGTCGAGCTTCACTCCCGGCCGCTCGACGTCGTAGATGCTCGTGATGTTCGCCGGGTTGGAGCTCGGCACCGCGAGCACGAGCTTGTTGGTCGCGAACGTCACGGGCCGTTCGACGAGCCCCGCCTTGAAGAGCGCCTGCGGCGCATCGGGGCTTGCGGCGGCGAACACGTCCGCCGGCGCGCCGAGCCGGATCTGCGCGGCGAGCGCGTCGCGTGCCGGCGAAGTTGTACTTCTGGCCGCCGTCGAACTTCGGGAACGCCACGATCAGCGATGCGGCGGCGAACACGTTCAGCTGCCCCTGCGCGCGGCGGGTGCTCGCACCGGCGCCCGGCGGTGACGGCCGTGAGGCACCGCGAGCGCGAGCAGGATCGCCGCGGATGCGCGACGGAAGGGAGAGAGGGCGGTTCATCGATTCACCTAGCTGGAGAGGAACGGGGCGAGCTGGTTGCCCGCGTCGATGATGTCGAGGGCGCGCGGCGCTCCGTCCGGAACAGCCGGCTCCCCGGTCAGGACCGAGAGTGCGGAGAGGTGCTGGCCATCGCCGGCCACGACGCGTGCGAGCAACTCGGCGGTGCCGTGATCCGCGCTACGAGAGGCGGCGCCGATGGCGGTGCCGAGCAGCAGCTGCTCGAGATCGAGCGCGAAGCTGGAGGCGCGACCGAAGCTGCGCAGCGCACCGGCCGGGAACGAGTAGGTGTAGTCGTCGTCGACCGGCGCCGTGCCGTTGAGCAGCGGCGCCAGCAGGCTGTAGTGCCCCTGCTCCTGGCTGCGGATGGCCCGTAGAAGGTCGCTCGTGTCGCTCGAGTCGACCGCCTTGGGCGTGTTGACCCAGCTCGTCAGCCAGTTGATGGAGATGCGCTTGCAGACGCAGACGATTCGCACGTTGGCGAGATCCGAGATCGACGGCGCGGCGGATGCAGGGGTCACCGCTCCGAGCAAGGTCGCGACACCCGCACCCGTTCCGATTCCCGCGCGTGCGAGCAACGCGCGGCGGCTGACGCCTGTCCCCATCCGCCTGCCTCCTCGATGCCTAGGAAAAACGTAAGGAAAGCAGCGCGGATCGTAGCAAGGCGCCGCGGGGTGCGGGCGCAGCTCTCAGCTTGGCCTGACGGCGCCGGCGAGAAATGCGGCGTCCGCGTTGCGGGCACGGCCAGGCAGCCCGGCGAGCAGCTTGACGGTGATCAGGACCGCCGCGCTGATCGACGATCGAGCAGCGCGCCGATCGCGAGCGAGACATCGAAGTTGAGGTCGAAGTCCTGATAGATCAGCAGCGGCAGCGTCTGGGTCGACGCCGCGCAGGTTGCCGGCGAACATGATCGTCGCCCCGAACTCGCCGACGCCCGCGGGCGAACGCGAGCGCTGCGCCGGCGGCCAGGCCGGTGCGTGGCGAGGGGGATGCTGATGGTCGCGAGCAGGCGCAGCGAGCCGGCGCCGTCGACGCGCGCCGCGTCGAGGATGTCGCGGTCGAGCGTCTCGAAGGCAGGCGATCGCCTGGCGTACGTAGAACGGCCCGGCGACGAAGCAGATCGCGATCACGACGGCGGTCGTCGTGAAGACGACGTTGATCTCGAGCGGGTCGAGGATGTCCGAGAGCAGGCCGATGCGGCCCGCGAAGGCGGCCAAGCAGGCCGATCCCGGCCACGGTCGGCGGCAGCACGAGCGGCAGCTCGACGAGCGTGATCACGAGCGTGCGACCACGGAAGCGACGCGTGCCGAGCAGGTAGGCGGCCGGGCGTCCCGACCAGCAGGATGACGCACCAGCGCGATCGCGTTTGTGATCGCCGTGAGCTCGAGCGCGTCTCGCACGATCGGGTCGCGCAGCTGGTCGACCAGCAGGTGCAGCGGCACGCGCGCGAAGATCGCGACGATCGGCAGCACGAGGAAGCCGAGCACCACCAGGGTGGCGAGGAACATGGCCACGCCGAAGGCGGCGCCGCGCGATCGCGGCTCATGTCACGTCCCGTTGCAAGCGGAAAACCTCTGCATCTAGGCAGAACCTAGGGGTCGGCGACGATAGCAGGCCGCCGCGCCGTCCTCGCGCGGCTACGCTTGCCGGGCGGTATGGCCAGATCAGCCGATCAGCACGACTCGCTGGAGACCCCGCCGACCCGCCTGCGCATCGGCGCGGCCGCGGCGAGTCTCGGCGTCAGCGTCGACACGCTGCGGCGCTGGGAGAAGGAGGGCCGCATCCACTTCGAGCGGGTCGGCAACCAGCGCGTGATCTCGAGCGACGAGGTCGAGCGGCTGCTGCGCGACCGTCCCGTCCGCGCGCGCACCTCGAGTGCCCGCAACCGCCTCGACGGCACGGTCGTGGCGATCAAGCGCGGCCGCGTCATGAGCCAGGTAGAGCTCGCCTGCGGGCCGTTCCGCATCGTCTCGCTGCTCAGCACCGACTCGCTCGACGACCTCGGCCTCAGGCCGGGCGACTCGGCCGCGGCGATCGTCAAGGCGACGACCGTGATCGTCGAGCGCGAGGACTGACGGCGCGTGCGCGGAGCCGGTGACGTTCACGCCGATCGGCATCGTGCGCACGCCGTTCTCGACACACGAGGGCATGCCCATCCAGACCGTCGCGGCCGCGCGGCGTGCAGGGGCGCATCGAGCTCGAGCCGTCCTACGCCGAGGGCGCTCGCCGACCTCGACGGCTTCACGCACCTGCACCTGATCACGCATCTGCACCGCACCGGCGCGGCGTCGCTGCGCGTGACGCCGTACCTCGACACGTCGGAGCGCGGCGTCTTCGCGACGCGCTCGCCCAGGCGCCCGAATGCGATCGGCCTCTCGCTCGTGCGCCTCGTGCGAATCGAGGGGCCGGTGCTGCACATCGAGGAGCTCGACCTGCTCGACGGCACGCCGCTGCTCGACATCAAGCCCTACGTGCCGCCCTTCGACGACCGCGCCGGCGCTCGCTACGGCTGGTTCGAGCAGCGCGTGCACGACCTCCACTGCGTGCGGGCGGATACGCGGTTCGCCGAGCCCGACGGCTCCTGATCAGGGCGCGGCATCCGCGAGGAAGTCGAGCAGGCCGCGGTTGAACTCCTCCGGCTGCTCGAGGTTGGGCAGATGCCCGCTGCCCGGGAGCAAGAGCACGTGCGGCGCCCGCAGCGATGCCACGAGCTCGGCCGTGATCTCGGCCGTCGAGTAGGCGTCCTCGCTTCCGGTGCACACGAGCACCGGCATGCCCAGCGTCCCGAGCCCCGGTCGGTAGTCGGGCCGCTCGGCGCGGCCGCGCAGCGCCGCCGCTGCGCCCGCCGGGCTTGTGCGCCGCATCATGCTCTCGATCTGGGCCACCGCGAGGGGCGGCGGACTCGGCCCGAACAGCCGCGGGCCCATCGCCTCGACAGCCGCTTCCATGCCTTCGGCTTCCAGCCGCGCGGCCATGCTGCGCCGGTCGGCGCGTTCGCCTTCGGTGGGCGGCGCCGCAGTCGTCGCGATCAGGCCGAGTGCCCACCAGCGCTCCGGCCGGGCGAGCGCGAGCTCCATCGCGACGAGCCCTCCCATGCTCAGTCCGACCACGGCTGCCGCTTCGATCCCGAGCGAGTCGAGCAGCGCAGCGATGTCGCCGGCAAGTTCGGCCATCGTGACGGTGCCGGGCGTCACCGGGCTCTCTCCGTAGCCGCGCAGGTCGGGCGCGAGCACGCGGAAGCGGCCGCTCAGCGGGTCCAGCTGCGGTGCCCACATGGAGCGGTCGAACGGATGCCCGTGGATCAGCACCACTGCGGGCCCGGCGCCGAGATCGTCGAAGCGGAGAGTGGAGGGGAGCATGGCCTGGCACGCTACAAATCGGGAGTGGCTGAAGCGGCGGTCATCGAGGCACGCGGACTGGTCAAGCGCTACGGCGACGTCGAGGCCGTGCGCGGCATCGACCTCACGGTGCGCGCGGGTGAGACGTTCGGCTTCCTCGGGCCGAACGGCGCCGGCAAGTCGACGACGATCAAGATCCTCTGCACGCTGGCGCTGCCGAGCGACGGCAGCGCGACGCGTCGCGGGCTTCGACGTCGTGCGCGAGCGCGCGGCCGTGCGCCGCAACATCGGGCTCGTCTTCCAGGACACGACGCTCGACCACATACCTCTCGGCCGAGCGCAACCTGCGCTTCCACGGCGAGCTCTACGGCGTGCCCGAGAGCGGTGATCGCCGAGCGCTCCAAGCAGGTGCTCGAGATGGTCGGCCTGTGGGATCGCCGCGAGGGGCGGGTGGCCACGTTCTCGGGCGGCATGAAGCGCCGCCTCGAGATCGCGCGCGGCCTGCTGCACTCTCCGCGCGTGCTCTTCCTCGACGAGCCCACCGTCGGCCTCGATCCGCAGACGCGCGCTCTCGATCTGGAACTACCTCGACGAGCTGCGGCGGCGAGAGGCGATCACGATCTTCCTCACGACCCACTACATGGACGAGGCCGAGCACTGCGACCGCATCGCGATCATCAACGAGGGGCGGATCATCGCGCTCGACACGCCCGACGCTCTCAAGGCCAGCGTCGGCACCGACCGCGTGCAGATCACGACCGCCGACGACGATGCCGCCATCGCCGCGATCGCGCAGCTCTTCCAGATCACCGCCGAGCGCCGAGACGGCCAGGTCATGTTCCATGTCCCCGACGGCGAGCGCTTCGTGCCGCGCCTGTTCGCCGAGCTGCCGCTGCCGATCCGCTCGGTCAGCGTCGCTCGGCCCTCGCTCGACGACGTCTTCCTCGCCTATACGGGCACGACGATCCGCGATGCCGAGGCCACGGCGGCCGACGCGCATGCGCGCGTTCGCGGGGCGCAGGGCATGAGCGGCAGCGAGCCGGCCCGGCGCTGCCGGTCGCGGCCGTGCGCGTCGCCCCGCCGGGGATGCGCAGCGACCTGCGCGCGGTGCGCGTCGTCTGGCAGCGCGAGCTGATCCGCTTCGGGCAGGACCGATCCGCATCGTCGCCGCGCTCGTCCAGCCCGTGCTGTTCCTGTTCGTGCTCGGCACGGGCCTGCAGACGCTCACGAAGCGCCTCGACCGGCGGCACCTCGCTGCGCACCTTCATGTTCCCCGGCGTGCTCGCGACGAGCGTGCTCTTCACGGCCATGTTCTCGGCCATCTCGATCGTCTGGGATCGCGAGTTCGGCTTCCTGCGCGAGATGCTCGTCGCGCCGGTGCGGCGCGGCTCGATCCTTGTCGGCAAGTGCCTCGGCGGGGCGACCGTGGCGACGCTGCAGGGCCTGCTCGTGCTCGTGCTGGCGCCGCTCGTCGACGTGCCGTACCACCCGCTGATGCTGCTCGAGCTGATCGTCGTGATGTTCCTGCTGGCGTTCGCGCTGACGGCCTTCGGCCTCGTGGTCGCCGCGCGCATCGCGAACATCCAGACGGTCATGGGCGTGATGCAGGTGCTGCTCTTCCCGCTCGCCTTCCTCTCGGGCTCGCTCTATCCCATCGGCAAGCTGCCGGCCTGGATGTCGATCCTGATCCGCTGCAACCCGATCACCTACGCCGTGCACCTCTCACGCGACCATCGTCTTCTCGAACATCGACGCGAGCCCGGCCGCGCGCGCGGCGCTCGACCCGCCGATCACCTGGGCCGGCTGGGCAGTGCCGGGAGCAGTGGCGGTGCTGCTCGTGGCGGGCATCGGCGCTGGTCTGCTCGGGCTCGCGCTGCTGCAGTTCGCGCGCGCTGAATAATCCGGGGTCAGGCACGCATAATGCGTGCCTGACCCCGGATTATGCGCGAGCGCCGTCGGACCGGACATGTGTCCGACATCCCTCTAGACTCGCTGCATGCAGTTCGGTGTCACGATCCTTCCGGATCCGCCCTGCTCTCGCTTCGTCGAGCTCGTGCAGGCGGCCGAGGCCAGTGGATTCGACTGGGCCTACACCTACGACTCGCACATCCTCTGGCAGGACGGGTCGGCGTTCCTCGCCGCGGCGGCGGCGCAGACCGAGCGCATCGGGCTCGGGTTCTGCGTCACGAATCCCGGCACGCGCGAGCCGACGGTCACGGCGAGCTTCCATGCGACGCTCAACTCGATGGCGCCCGGTCGTGTGGTCGTGATGATCGGGCGGGGCGACTCGGCGCGGCGGACGATCGGGCTCGAGCCCGTCAAGGTCAAGGAGTTCGAGGCTGCCACGGAGCTGATCCGCGAGCTCGCCAACGGACGCACCGCGGAGTGGAACGGCAAGCAGATCACGCTCGAGTGGGCGAAGGACCTGCCCGAGATCCCGGTCTGGGTTGCGGGCTACGGGCCCAAGGCGCTCGGCGTCGCGGGACGTCAGGGCAACGGCGTCGTGATCCAGCTGGCCGACGTCGACATCATCGACTGGATCATGGGACAGGCGCGCGCCGCAGCCGAGGAGGCAGGTCGCGATCCTGCACTGCTCGAGCCGATCGTCTGCGCTCCGGCCGTGATCGGCGACGACATCGCCGCCGCGCGCGATGCCTCGCGCTGGTTCCCGGCGATGGTCTCCAACCACGTCGTCGACCTGCTCAAGCGCTACGACCAGTCGCTGCTGCCGCCCAGCCTCACGGGCTACCTCGAGCGACGCGAGTTCTACGACTACTCCGAGCACAGCCGCACGGGCGCCAAGCACGGCGAGTTCGTCGACGACGAGACCTGCGACCGCTTCTGCATCCTCGGCACGGTCGAGGATCACATCGCGAAGCTCCGCGAGCTCGAGGCGCATGGCGTCAAGCAGTTCAACATGTACCTCATGACCGGCGCCCAGGAGGATCACTTTCGCGCCTACGGCGAGCACATCATTCCGCTGCTCGGGGAGTAGCGGTGCGGATCGACCCCCAGCCGCGAGCGTGCCCTCGCCGACCTGCGCGCGCTCGCCGAGCTGACCGGCGGCCCGGGCGGCGCCCGGCGCCTGGCCTGGACAGACGAGTGGGAGAACGCGCGCGGCCTGCTGCGCGAGGCGCTCGCCGAGCTGCCCGTCGACGTCGACGTCGATGAGGCCGGCAACCTCTGGGCGCGCCTCGCCGGCGAGCGCCCGGAGACGGTCGTGATCGGCTCGCACCTCGACTCCGTCCCCAGCGGCGGCTGGCTGGACGGCGCGCTCGGCGTGATGGGCGCGCTCGAGACGCTGCGTGCCGTCGCGGCGGCGGGCACTCCGCCCTGCACCGTTACGCTCGTGGACTGGGCCGACGAGGAGGGCGCGCGCTTCGGGCGCAGCTTGCTCGGCTCCTCCGCGGTCGCCGGGACGCTCGACCCGGACGTGGTTCGCGACCTGCGCGACGCGAACGGCGTGCGCTTGCAGGATGCGCTCGCGGAGCACGGCGTCGACCTCGATCGCGCCCACGAGGCGAGCGCGCGCCTGCGCGACGTGCGCGCCTACCTCGAGCTGCACATCGAGCAGGGCCCGGTGCTCGAAGGTCTCGGCCTGGCCGTCGGCACCGTCCTCGGAACTGTCGGCGTGGAGCGGCACCGCGTGATCTTCCGCGGTCAGGCCGCGCACGCCGGGTCGACGCCCATGACGCACCGCCGCGACGCCTTTCTCGCCGCGGCGCGCTTCGCGCTCGCGGTGCGCGATGCCGCAGTGCGGCACGGCGGCATGACCACCACGGGCGGGGCGTCCTCGCAAGCCCGGCGTGATCACCGCCATCGCCGGCGAGACCGCGCTCCTGCTCGACCAGCGCCACCTCGATGCCACCGTCCTCGCGTCCCTGCTCGAGGAGTCGCGGGCACTCGCGGCCGAGGCCGCGGCCGCAGAGGGCTGCAGCGTCGAGTGGGAGCCGATCTGGCGGATCGAGCCGATCCCGTTCGACGCCGGTCTGATCAGCGACGCCCGCGCCGCCTGCCTGGCCGTCTCCGGCAGCGACCATGCTCTCCCGTCCGGCCCGCTGCACGACGCAGCCGAGATGGCGCGCCACGTGCCGACGGTGATGATCTTCTCGTCGTCGACTCGCGGCATCAGCCATGCCAAGGAGGAGGACACGCCGAGCGAGCACCTCGAGCTTGCGATCAGGGCCTATGCGCAGACCGTCGGCGCCGCAATCGAGCGCGTGGCGGCGGAGTGAGAAAGGAACGGCGATGAGGAAGATCATCCGCGGCGGCACCGTGGTCAACGCGTCCGAGTCGGTCAACGCCGACGTGCTGATCGAGGGGGAGACGATTCGCGGTGTCGGCACCTTCGACGGCGTCGATGCCGAGCTGATCGACGCCACCGGCTGTTACCTGCTGCCGGGCGCGATCGACAACCACACGCATCTGTCCATGCCGTTCGGGGGCACCTGGAGCTCGGACGACTACGACACCGGCACGCAGGCCGCGGCCGCGGGCGGCACCACCTGCATCGTCGACTTCGCCCTGCAGATGCACCCGGGCGGGCTGCGCAGCTCGCTCGAGGAATGGATGGGCCGGGCGGAGGGCGCAGCGCACGTGGATTACGGCTTCCACATGGCGATCACGCAAGCCGACGACGCCACGATCGCCGACATGGCGGCGATCGCAGAGGAGGGCGTGACGAGCTTCAAGGTGTTCCTCGCCTACCCGAACGTGCTGATGGTGACCGACGATCAGTTCCTCGCGGTGCTCGAGCGCGCACGCGACCTCGACGCGCTCACGATGGTGCATTGCGAGAACGGCTTCGCGATCCAGCACCTCGTGCAGAAGGCGCTGCGGGCCGGCGAGACCGACCCGATCTACCACGCGCTCACGCGCCCCGAGGAGATGGAGGCCGAGGCCACCGGGCGCGCGCTGCGGCTGGCCGGGTTCGCCGGGGCGCCGCTCTTCGTCGTCCACGTCTCCTGCCGACTCGCGGCCGACGAGATCGTGCGTGCGCGCGCGGCGGGCGCCGCTGCCTACGGCGAGACCTGCATCCAGTACCTCTTCAACTCGATCGACGATCTGCGCCGCCCCGACTTCGAGGGCGCCCGCTACGTCTGCTCGCCGCCGCTGCGCGACGCCTCCAACCAGCCGCACCTCTGGGACGCGCTGCGCCTCGGCCATCTGCAGATCGTCTCGACCGACCACTGCCCCTTCGACGACGGGCAGAAGCGACTCGGGCTGGGCGACTTCTCGAAGATCCCGAACGGGCTCGCGGCGATCCAGCACCGGCTGCCGATGCTCTGGGAGCACGGCGTGCGCGAGGGGCGGCTGTCGATGAACCGCGTCGTGGAGATCACCTCGACGGCTGTCGCCAAGATGTTCGGGCTGCACCCGCGCAAGGGCGTGATTGCGGCCGGCGCGGACGCCGACATCGTGGTCTTCGACCCCGAGCGGCGCCACGTGTTCTCGACCGCGACGTCGTTCATGAACGTCGACTACGACATCTACGAGGGCCAGGAGGTCGCCGGCTCGCCGCGCCTCACGCTCTCGCGCGGGACGGTCGTCTTCGACGACGGCGCGATTCTCACCCAGCCCGGTCACGGTCGCTACGTCCGGCGCGCTCCCTTCGACGGCTCGCATGTCTGACGTCCCCGAGACACCGCTCGAGGCGCGCGAGCACGGGCTCGTCCCCGAGCGCGACGGCTGGTTCGTCGTCAATGCGCGCGATGCCCGCTGGCGCACGGCGGAGGGCCGCTCGGCCGTGTGCGACTTCGAGGGCGAGGGCGCAGCGGAGTTCTCGCAGCTCGGGATCAACCTCAACGTGCTCGCGCCCGGCCAGCCGATCGGGATGTACCACTGGGAGGCCGACCAGGAGGACTTCCTCGTGCTCGCCGGGGAAGCGCTCCTGATTTGCGAGGGCAGCGAGCGCCCGCTGCGGCAGTGGGACTTCGTGCACTGCCCGGCCGGAACGGATCACATCATCGTGGGCGCCGGCGAGGGTCCGTGCGTCGTTCTCGCCGTGGGCGCGCGCGACCGTTCGACCGGCCCGGGCTGGGGCGGCTACACGGTGCATGAGGCGGCACTGCGCCACGGCGCGGGCGTCGAGCGGGCAACGAACGATCCAGACGAGGCGTACGCGCCGTTCCCGCGGCGCAAGCCCGCGCGCTACCGCGGAGGCTGGCTGCCTTAGCGCTCCGACGGCGCTGCGGGCCCGCCGACCTCGGCCTTGATCGAGGCCAGCTCGTGCTCCAGCTCGGCGAGCTCGCTGCCGCCCGCCATCAGCCGCACGAGCTCGGTCTGGTCGATCTCCGCTTTCGCGAACGAGCCGAGCATCTGCCCGCGGTTGAGGCAGACGAAGCGGTCGCCGACCGGGTAGGCGTGATGCGGGTTGTGCGTGATGAAGATCACGGCCACGCCGCGCTCCCGCGCCTGCAGGATGTAGCGGAGCACGACGCCTGCCTGCTTGACGCCGAGCGCGGAGGTCGGCTCGTCGAGGATCAGCACGCGCGCCCCGAAGTAGATGGCGCGGGCGATCGCGACGGACTGGCGCTCGCCGCCCGAGAGCGTGCCGACGGGCTGATCGGGGTCGCGGATGTCGATGCCCATGCCGCGGAGCTCGGAGCGCACCGTCTCTCGCGCCTTCCCGACGTCGAACATGCGCAGCGGCCATGGGCCCGTCGTCGGCTCGGCGCCGAGGAAGAAGTTGCGCCAGATCGACATCAGCGGCACCATCGCGAGGTCCTGGTAGACCGTCGCGATGCCGAGCGCGCGGGCGTCGCGCGGCGAGTGGAAGTGCACCGCCTCGCCGTCCACCAGCAGCTCGCCCTCGTCGGGCTGGTGCGCGCCCGAGAGGATCTTGATGAAGCTCGACTTGCCCGCGCCGTTGTCGCCCAGCACGCACGTGACCTCGCCCGCGTCGACGTGCGCCGAGATGTCCTTGAGCGCCACGACGTTGCCGTAGTACTTGCCGAGCCCGCGAGCCTCGAGCAGGTGGGTGACGGGCTCGCTCATCTCGACCTCGCTCCGGCCGCGCGCACCCGGATGGCCGCGTTGAGCATGACCGCGAGCACCAGGATCGCGCCCTGGAAGGCGTACACCCAGTTGCTGTCCCACTGCGAGAGGATGATGCCGATGCTCGCCATGCCGAGGATCGCCGCGCCGAAGGCCGCGCCGACGACCGACCCGTAGCCGCCGGTCAGCAGGCAGCCGCCGACGACGGCCGCGATGATGAAGATGAACTCGCGCCCGACGCCCTCGTTGGCCTGGATGCCGCGCAGGCCGATGGCCGTGATGATGCCGAGCAGCGCCGAGGTCGTCGAGGTCATCATGAAGAGCGCGATCTTCGTGCGCGCGACGGGCACGCCGACGTTGCGCGCCGCGATGGGATCGCCCCCCACGGCGTAGATCCAGTTGCCGAAGCGCGTGCGCGCCAGCAGCCAGGCGCCGGCGACCGTGAGCCCGAACCACCAGATGACGTTGACCTTGAAGTCGTAGGGCGACCACACGCGTCGAGGCGAAGAAGGGGCGCGCGGAATCGAAGCCCGGCGCGCGCGTCGATGCCGTTGATCGCGACGGTGCCGGTGATCTTGAGCGTGCCGCCGGCGTTCACGCCCTGGAGGATGAAGAACGTCCCCAGCGTGACGATGAAGCTCGGCAGCTTCGTCTTCACGACCGTGTAGCCGTTGATGAAGCCGATCGCCACGCCGAACAGCGAGCACGACGGCGATCGACGGCCAGACGTTCCAGTCGGCCCGCGTCGTGAGCAGGCCGAGCAGGAGACCCGAGCTGCCGATCATGACGCCGGCCGAGAGATCGAACTCGCCGCCGATCATCAGCAGCGCGACCGGCACGGCGACGATGCCGTACTGCGCCGACTGGTCCATCCACTGGCTCCAGATGCCCGAGATCGGAGAGCCAGCCGACCGAGCTGGCGGTGTAGGCGAAGAGGAAGAAGACGGCGACGGCGCCGAAGAACGCCCCGATGTCGGGGCGCGCCGACGAGGCGCGCGACGATGTTGACGCGCGCGAGGCGCTCGTCGGCGAGCGGCCGGCGCCGCGGGGGTTGTGGGTGCTGCAGCCATGCGGAGCGCCCGCGCGGGGGCGGGCGGCAACTATGCCACCCGCCCGCCCGCTGGTGCTAGCGCGTGCCCTTCGCGGCGAGCGCGTCGACCTTCGCGGCGTTCGCCTTGTTGATGATGCCCGGGCCGGTGAGCACGGGCTGGCCGCCGCCCACCGTGTTCAGGTTGTTCACGAACAGCACGGCGAAGACGACCGGCAGGTAGCCCTGCAGGTACTGCTGCTGGTCGATCGCGAACAGGATCTTGCCGCCCTTGATGCCGGTGATCACGGCGGGATTGACGTCGAACGTGCCGACCTTCGTGCCGGCCGGCGCGACCTGCTGCGCCGGCACGGTCACGTCGGGGTCGAGCCCGAGCAGCGCGTCGGTGCCCTTGTTGGCTGCGAAGTAGGCCTTGATCTTGGCCTGCGTGCCGGGGATGTCCGCCTTCGCGTTCGGGATCAGCAGCGTCTTCGTCGTGCCCTTGAACGTCTTCTTGACGCCCTTGGCGCGATCGGTCAGGCCCGAGTTGCTGGCCTCGTGGATGACGACGACGACCGATCTTGGCGCCCGCGTCGTTGAACTGCTTGCCCGCGCCCTCGCCGGCGATCTCCTCGTTCTGGCCGACGTGCACCTCGTACGTCGAGAGCGCGTCGAAGGCGCCCTGGCCCGAGTTGACCGTGATGATCTCGATGCCCTTGGCGGCCGCCTTCGTGAGCGGATCCTTGAGCGCGCTCGCATCCGGCACGGAGGTCGCGATGACGTTGACCTTGGACGCGATCGCGGCGTTGATGCCCGAGACCTGCTTGGAGACGTCGTTGTTGGCGTAGACCTGCGTGACGCTGATGCCGTGGCCCTTCATGTCCTTCGTGGCCTGGTCGACGCCGGCTTGAAGACCGACCAGAACGAGCCCGTGTCGCCGTGGGTGACGACGGCGATCTTGGTCGTCGCGCCGGCGGCCGATGCGACGCCCTCCACGCCGAGGAGCCGAGCCCGGCCGCCAGCAGGCCGCCGGCGACGAAGAGCTTGCGGCGCGAGACGCCGCTCGAGCCTTCTCGATCGCGGCCTCTGCGCTTGCTCCTGCATGCCCATCTTCTCCCTCCGTGTCGGGTCTGATCCGGGCTGATGTCAGCCCGCGATGACCTGTGTGCGGCGACCTCGTCGACTGCGACGGGACGCCGTTCGCTTCTTCGAGCGGTCGGCTGCGAGCGCGACGACGAGCGCTGCGCGCGCCTCGTGCAACGTGCAGGCGCTGGGGCCGCCGTCGATCACCGTGGCCACGAATGCGGCCAGCTCGGCCTCGTACGCGGGTTGGAATCGCTGCATGAAATCGCCGTAGGCCGGGGATGCTCGGCTGCGCGACGCCCGGCTTCGAGCGAGCGGATCGGGCTGCGGGCGTCGACGCCGACCGCGACGCTGTCCCGGGTTCCGAAGGCCTCGAGGCGGACGTCGTAGCCGAGCGCATCGTGCCGGGTGCCCGAGAGGATCGCAAGTGCGCCCCCGCTCAGCTTGAGCACCGCAGACCGCGACGTCGACGTCGTCGTGATCGGCGAACCACGGCGTCTCGCGCACGGCGCCGTCGGCGTAGACCTCGACGATCTCCTCGCCCGTGACGAAGCGCAGGGCGTCGAAGTCGTGGATGTGGAGGTCGCGGAAGATGCCGCCCGAGCCCGCGATGTAGGCCTCGGCGGGCGGAACGGGATCGTGCGTCGCGAGCCGCGCGACGAGCAGGCGGCCGAGCGCGCCGTCGGCGATCGCCGTCGCGCGCGGCGACGGTAGCCGGCGTCGAAGCGGCGCTGGAAGCCCACCTGCACGAGCGTGCCCGCGCGCTCGACGTCCTCGATGACGGTCGTCCAGGGCGGCGAGCTCGAGCGCCACGGGCTTCTCGCAGAACGCCGGCAGGCCGGCGTCGGCGGCGAGCCTGATCATCGGCGCGTGCGCCGGCGTGGGCGTCGCGATCACGACGCGCGTCGACGCCGCAGGCGATCAGGCTCTCCGGCGTCGCGGCGACCGACGACGCCGAGCTCGGCCGCGAGGCCTGGCGCGCGCGCGCGGCGTCGGCATCGCACACCGTGACGGAGGCGATGCCGCTCAGCGCGAGCAGCGTGCGTACGTGGAAGGCGCCGATCCGCCCGGCGCCGATGACGCCGATGCGGAGAGCGGACGACCCATGTTTCCCAGCATCGGGCGCCATCGGTAAGCGCTTACAGTAAGCGCTTACAGATTCGCCGTCAAGATGCGCTCGCCCGCCTGTCTCAGCGAGGCGGCGCGGTCGAGCTGCGCACGATCAGCTCGGGCGCGAAGAGGTGGTGCAGCTTGGCGGGCCTGCGGCCCTGCGATCATGCCCAGCAAGAGCTCCGTCGAGTGCCGCGCGATCTCCGCCGCGGGCTGCCGGACCGTGGTCAGCGGCGGCGAGGTGTAGCGCGCGAGGCGCAGGTCGTCGAAGCCGACGATCGAGACGTCGCCGCGGCACGCCGCGTCCGCTCGCGACGATGGCGTTGATCGCGCCGATCGCCGAGAGGTCGTTGGCCGCGAACACCGCCGTGAGGCCGGGCGTCGGCCTCGAGCAGCGCCGCCATCGCGTCGTGGCCTCCGGTCTCGGTGAACCCTCCGAGCGCGACGAGCGCCGAGTCCGGCGCTGACGCCCGCCTGCGTCGAGCGCGCCCTGGTAGCCGAGCAGGCGCTCCTCGCTGATGCGCGCCGGGGCGCCCATGATGTGCGCGATCCGCCGGTGTGCCCGAGTGCGAGCAGGTGCTCGGTCGCCATGCGCGCGCCCAGCCGGTTGTCGACCTGCACGAGCGGGACGGAGGGCGAGCTCGACGTCGCGGTCGAGGCAGACGATCGGGAAGCCGTCCTCGACGAAGCGGGCGATCCGCTCGGGCGGCAGCACGAGCCCGTCGACGAGCGCGCCGTCGACGTGCTTGGCGCGCAGCAGCGCAGGTAGCGCTCCTCCTGCTCGGGATCGAAGTCGGTCGTGCAGAGCAGCATCGTGTAGTCGCGCTCGCGCGTGAGCGCCTGGATGCCCGTCACGAGCTCCGCGTAGAAGGGGTTCGTGATGTCGGGCAAGAGCAGCGCGATCGTCTGCGTCGCGCGCGTCACGAGGCTGCGCGCGATCGTGTTCGGCCGGTAGCCCAGCTGCTCGACGGCGGCGTCGATCGCGAAGCGCTTGCTCGCGGCGACCTGGCCGGTGTCGTTGAGGGCGCGCGAGACGGTCGCTGTCGAGACCCCGGCGAGACGGGCGACGTCGTAGATCGTCGGCCTCCTGCGCCTGGCGCCGGGCGTGCTCACGACGTCCAGGGTAGCGCTCGCGGCGCGCCGTGTGTAAGCGATTTCAGGAACCGCTTGCGCAGGAGCCGTCGCCAGCGAGCAGCTGAGCGGCCGCCGTGGCGCCGAACCACTGCTCGTACTGCGCGGGCGTCCAGCCGCGCCGGCCGACCAGCAGCTGCCAGGTGTCGGGATGGTTGAGCGTCCAGAGGATGTCCGTGGCGCGCACCACGTCGAGGCTCGCTGCGCAGCGCGCCCTTGTCGGCCAGGGACTCGACGATCGCGCGCTGGTTGTCGTAGAAGTCCGACTGGATCCGGCTCCACAGCGCCTCGATCTCGGGATCGAGCGGCGCCGCGTGGCGGATCACCTCGAGCACGCCGGCGATGCGCGACTTGACCGCGCGCGAGTTGCGCGCATTGAGCTGCAGTTGCCGCGCGGGGTCGGGCTCGTCCAGCGCCTCGCGGTACCAGGCGCGGTCCTGCACCGGCACGTCCTCGTCGTCGCCGCGCAGCAGCACGTTCCAGAGGCCCCTGAGCAGGCCGCTCTTCGTCTCGAACGCGGCGTAGACCGTCTTGAGCGCGACGCCTGCCGCGGCCGCGATCGCCGCCATCGTCGTGGCGGAGTAGCCCTGCCGCTCGAGCAGCGGCTGGGCGGCCGCGAGGATGTCGCGCCGCGTCGCAGCCGCCTGCTCTCGGCGCCGCGGCGAGTCGTAGGCGCGCTTGGGATTGGGGGCGTCCGCCATTTGAATATGGTATTACTAGTTTGAATGCTCGTAGAGAGCACTCTAATTGAGGGCGACTGCCCTCGGGAGGTACGTCATGCAAGCCAGAAGCATCGTTGAACGGCCGGATGAGCTGCGCGCGCACCTGCGCGGCATGTGGGTCGCGGTCGCCGGCGGGTGGGAACGCCACGCCGGGTACGTGGACGAGCGCGGCGCCGGCGTCACGCAGGCCATGCTGGCCGCGACCCGCCCGCAGCCGGGCGAGCGCGTGCTCGAGCTCGCCTGCGGCCCCGGCGGCCCCGGGCTGGCGGCCGCGGACCTGGTCGCGCCCGGAGGAGAGGTCGTCCTCTCCGACGTCGTGCCCGAGATGACCGCCATCGCGGCAGCGCGCATCGAAGCGCTCGGCATCGGCAACGCGCGCACGCTCGAGCTCGACCTCGAGCAGATCGACCAGCCCGACGCCTCCTACGACGTCGTGCTCTGCCGCGAGGGTCTCATGCTCGTTCCCGACCCCGCGCGGGCGGCGAGCGAGATCCGGCGCGTGCTGCGGGCGGATGGGCGCGTCGCGATCGCAGTCTGGGGCCCGCGCGAGCGCAATCCGTGGCTCGGGCTCGTGCTCGACGCCGTCAGCGCACAGATCGGAAAGCCCTTCCCGCCCCCGGGCGTGCCCCATCCGTTCTCGCTCAGCGACGCGGATCAGCTCGAAGCCGTGCTGGTCGGCGCCGGTCTCGCGCAGGTGCAGATCAGAGAGTTGCCGACGCCCGCCCTCGCTCGCTCCTTCGAGGAGTGGTTGACGCACACGCTTGCGCTCGCCGGCCCGCTCGCCCGGGTCGTCGGGTCCATGCCGGAGGCCGCCCGTGAGGCACTGAACGCCCGCCTGCGAGAGGCCATCGCGCCGTACACGACGTCTGCCGGTGTGGAGATCCCCGGCGTCACCCTGCTCGCATCGGCGCGCCGTCCCTGACCCAGCCGCGCTCGGTGCGCATCAGCTCGCGCAGGCCGACGTGCTCGGCCAGTTCCAGCACGTCGGCCTGCTCGGGCAGGCAGTAGGCGATCAGGCGGTCGGCACGGCCGAGGCGCAGCCAGTCCGCAGCGTGTCCGAGCAGCCAGGAGGCGATGCCGCGGCGGCGGTGCGCCTCGTCGACCCACAGCGAGTCGAGCTCGCCCCAGCCGGCGAGGCGCGACAGCGTGCCGCCGACGGTCAGATCCGTGAGCGAGATCCGACGAACCCGAGCAGCTCGCCGCCGAGGATCGCGCTGAAGCGCGTGCTCGCGACGGCCGGCCCGCCCATCTCCCGGCGCACCGTGAGGCCGCCGATGGGCGGCGTGCTCGCGGCCGGCAGGCGTGGCGACGTCGGCCGCGAGGACGACCTCGCTACGGCCCTCGAGCCGGAAGCCGGCGCGCACGAACAGCTCGCGCAGGTGCGGCCAGGGTGCCGCGACGCCGTAGCAGCACGGGCACGGCAGCGAGACGTCGGCGGCCTGGCGGGCGACCTGCCACGCCTCGAGCTGGTCGACGCAAGCGGACATGAGCGCGTCCCCGGCCTCGTCGTTCTGCGGCACGCAGACGAGCCAGCGGATCTCACCGAGGTTGCGATGGAACGCGGACACGCGTTCCTCGGCGGCATAGCGCAGCAGGTGCGCCGCTGCGACGACGCGCTCGCGCTCGATCGCGACGAGCGTGATCCGCCCGTTCACCCACGGATCGACGATCGCCTCGCCCGGCTCGCGCTCGAGCTGGCTCATGACCGCGTTGACCGAGACGGACACCCCCGGCAGCACCGCGCCGATGTGCGCGTTGACGAGGTTCGTGACCTGCTCGCGGTCGTTGCGGTGAAACGGCCTGATCAGGATCGACGGCACGGCGGGGCCTCCGGGAAGATGGCGCGCGCTCGCGCCGGTCGACAGAAGGCCGCCACCAGTGCGGTACGCGTGGATCCTATCGCGGTGCGGGTGTATGCGCGCTGTCGGGCGGGACGCGCCTCGAGGCCGTCGACGTAGGGGACGATGCCCGGCGGGAGCGCGGCGACCTCGGACATGCGCGCAGAACGTCAGCACGCCGCCGATCACGATGTCGGCGACGGAGAAGCTGTTGCCCACGAGGTACTCGCCGCCGTCGAGCGCGGCCTCGAGCACGGAGACCCCGGTCTCGAAGCGCGCACGCGCGCCGTCCACGACCTCGGCGATCGGCTCGCCCTCGGACTTCCAGACCTGGCGCGCGATGTCCATCAGCGGCGCCTCGAGCTCGGTCATGGCGAAGAAGCACCACTGGTACTGGAGCGCCCGCTGGTAGGAGCCCTGCTCGGCGATCAGCCCGGCCTCGGGGTGGCGGTCGGCGAGATGCAGGCAGAGCGCAGCCGACTCGAACACCGGCCCGCCCTCCTCCACGTACGCGGGCGAGCGGCCGAGCGGGTGCATCTTGCGGTACTCGTCCGTCTTCTTCACCTCGCGCTCGATCACGACGACGTCCATCGGTGCGCCGGCCTCCTCGGCGAGCCAGAGGACGCGGACGGAGCGGGAGCGGGGCTGGTGATAGAGACGCATCGGGCGACAGTATCCGCCCGCGCGTGTGGAAAGTAGACTTGACATGCACGTGCTGTCAAGTTAGCTTTCCACGTGTGAACAACGACGTACGGGAGCTACGAGCGGAGCGCGGCCTCTCGCAAGGCGATCTGGCCCGGGAGATGAGGGTCTCCCGCCAGACCATCAACGCGGTCGAGACTGGTCGCTACACCCCGTCGCTCCCGCTCGCCATCGCCCTGGCCCGCTTCTTCCAACGATCCGTCGAGGAGGTCTTCCATGCATCTCAAGGCGATTAGCCGCGTCGGCGCGACGCGCTGGTTCCTGCCGGCATTCACGCTCGCGCTGGGGCTCGCCCTCGGTGGCGCCCAGTGGATCGGGGGCGACGCCCAGACGGGACTGACGTCGATGGTGTTCTTCCTCGCGATCGCCGCGGTGTTCTTCTGGGGTGGTCGCAGCGAGACGATCCGCATGATCCGCGGGGACGGCCGCGACGAGCGCTGGGCCCGCATCGACCTCGCGGCCACGGCGATCACCGGCCTGGTGACGATCCTCGTGATCATCGGCGCCTGTGCCTGGGAGTGGGCGCACGGCCGCGACGGCAACCCCTTCGTCTGGCTCGGCGCACTCGCGGGCACCACCTACGTCGCCTCTCTCCTGGTGCTCCGCGCCCGCTCCTGAGCGCCACGTCCGGGATCGCCACATCCGGGGTCTGGCGCGGCTCGTGTCGCGCCAGACCCCGCGCGTGTCGAGCCTGACCCCGCGCCCGCCGCGCGCCTGACCCCGCGCGTGTCGCGCCAGACCCCGCGACGTGGCGAGGCTGACCCCACGCGTGCCGCGCCAGACCCCGGCCTGTCGGAGTGGACGATCAGCCCACGCCGGGCGCCGGTGCGAACTCGCCGAGCAGGCTCTGGCCGATGATCTTCTGGTCGACGGCCGCCTGGCCGATGTAGCACTCCCACTCGCGGCCATCCTCGGCGAGCGAGCGGCAGCCGCCGTTGACGTGCTTGCTCGAGTCGACGCTCGCCTCGACGGTGCCCTTCCAGGCGGGATTGCCCTTGGCGTCCGTGACCTCGCTCGCCGGTGCCCTGGCGAGCACGCAGTGGAACTCGACGTCCTTGGTGACGACGGTGCAGGTCGGCTCCGTGCCGGCCAGCGCGAGCGTGCCCGCGGGCATGCTCTGGGCGACATCGTTCGTGCTGATCAGCTGGTCGGCGGCGATCGCGACGCCGGTCACGCCCACGGCGAGCACCGCGACCAGCGACGGCCAGGCGCCGGGTGATGCGCCGGGGGCGCCGGGCTGCGACGCGTGCGCGGCCGGAGCCGGCGAGATCGGCCGCTGCGGCCCGCTCGAGGCGGTCGCCGAGGGCGTGGAGCGAGGAGTCGAGCTCGGTCATCGGGTGCTCTCCGTCGGATCGGATAGGTGTTTGCGCAGGGTGCTCAGACCGCGCGACACGCGTGCGCGCAGGGCCTGGGGCGTGGTCTCGAGGCGCTCGGCGGCCTCGTCGTAGCCGAGGTCCTCGACCACGCGCAGGCGGATGGCCTCCTGCTGCGCCGGCGGGAGGTGCGCGAGCGCCTCGTCGAGCCCTTCGAGCCATCGCTCGCTCGGGCTCGCGACGCCGGCTCGCGGTCGACCGCATCGAGCACGCCGAGGCGTTCGCAGGCACTCCGCTCGAGTCGCCGCTGCCGCACGCTGACGAGCAGCACGTGGCGGGCGATGCCGAAGACCCACGGCCCGGCCGACCCTCTCGCCTCGTCGCGGAAGCGCCGCGCGCGAGAGCCAGGCCTGCGCGAACGTCTCCGCCGTGAGGTCGTGCGCCGCGTGCGGATCGTGGCTGCGCCGCAGGTGGTAGCCGTAGATGCGGTCGGCGTAGCGATCGTAGAGCTCGCGAAACGCGCTTGCATCGGAGCGCGCCGCGACGAGCAGTTCGGCGTCGCTCCTCATTCGCGCAGCTTGGCAGTCGGCATGGGGCCTCCGTTCGTCGTTGACGTCAGGAGATGTCGGGGCGGCCCGTGTTTGTGACGGCGCCCTTACGCGTGCCGGACGCTCGATCCGCCCGAGCGCGGAGCGCCCGCGCGGCGAGAGGATGGCGGAGCCGGCGGCTGCCGCGAAGATGCAGGCGACGCCGCCCAGTAGCAGGCCCGCGCGTCCGCCCGCGGTCTCTGCCACATAGCCCGCGACGGGCCCGCCGAGCGGCGTCGTGCCGAGGAAGGCCACGGCCCAGAGGCTCATGACGCGCCCGCGCATGTCGGGCCGCGCGGCAAGCTGCAGCGTGCTGTTGCCGACGGCGAGGAAGGTCACGCTGGCGGCTCCGACGACCGTCAGGGCGGCCAGCTCGATGGGCAGGCTCGGGGCGGCCGCGGCGAGCAGGATCGCGATGCCGAAGCCGTATCCCGCCATGATCACCGCGCGCGTGCCGGTGCGGCCGCTGCCGGCCACCACGAGCCCGCCGACCACGGCGCCGATGCCCATGGCGGCCGTCAGGAAGCCGTAATCCTCGGCGCCGCCCCCGAACGTCTCGCGGGCGATGATCGGGAGCACGACCTGGAACTCGTAGGCGAGCGCGCCGATCACGGCCATCATGCGCGAGGGGCACCGCCAGTGCGGGCGTGGAGGCCACGTACCGCAGCCCTTCGCGCAGCTGCCCGCGGGCACGCTGGGCCGGCGGGCTCGGTCGCAGTGCCGCGCGGTCGAGCAGGAGCAGCGAGGCGATGACCGCGAGGTAGCTGCCCGCGTTGACGAGGAAGCAGATGGAGACGCCGACGGTCGCGATCAGGATGCCGGCGACCGCGGGGCCGACGGCCCGCGCGGCGTTCACGAGCACGGAGTTGAGCGTGACGGCGTTGCGCACGTGCTCGGGGCCGACGAGCTCCATCACGAACGCCTGGCGCGTGGGGTTGTCGAACGCCGTCGCGACGCCGAGCAGCGCGGCGAGCACGAACACCTCCCACAGTTGCACGACGCCGGTCACCGTGAGCAGCCCGAGCGCCAGCGCGAGCACGCCCATGACGGCCTGCACGGCGATGATCAGGCGCCGCTTGTCGACGCGGTCGGCGATCACGCCGGCGTAGGGCGCGAGGAACAGCACGGGCACCATCTGCAGCGCCACCACGAGGCCGAGCTCGGTGCCCGACCCGCTCAGCGTGTAGACGAGCCAGCCCTGCGCGATCGTCTGCATCCAGGTGCCGACCAGCGAGATGCCCTGGCCCGCGTACCAGCGCCGGTAGTTCGGGTTGGCGAGCGCCGCGAAGGTGCGGCGTCCGATCGCTGCCGGGCTCATGTCCGCAATCCGGTGGACGGGCCCGGCGCGTCGCGGCGCAGGCCCTCGGCCAGCGCCTCGAGGGCCGGCAACGCTGCAATCAGGGCGCCGAGGTCGCCTTCGGGGAGGTCGTCGAGATGGGCAGCGAGATTGGCCTGGCGCTGAGCGCGGATGCGCGCGTGCAGCGCGAGCCCTGCCTCTGTCGCCTCGACGCGCGCGGCGCGGCGGTCGTCCTCGTCCGCCCTGCGGCTGATCAGCTGCGCCTCGGCGAGGCGGCCGGTGATGCGGGAGAGCATCGTCGGGTTGACGCGCTCGATCTCCGCAAGCTCGGTCAGCCTCAGCGACCCGCGGCGGGAGATGGTGGCGAGGATGGAGAGCTCGGTGGGGGTGAGGCCCTCACCGGCCTCGGTCGACCGCAGATGCGCGGGCAGTGACGCCGAGCGCTCTGCGCAGCCTCTCGACCGTTTCCTGCTCGACTTGCGCCCTCGTCGTCATGCCTCTCCTAATACTTGCTTGCTGGCAAGCATTGTATCAGGTCCGACGGGCGCCTCCCCCTCGCGAGGGCGAGCACCGCTCGCGCGTACGCGCGCGCGGCGCGCGCCTTCAGAACGCCCGGCGGCAGCTCCACGACGAATGCCGTGGCTCGCGGGAAGCGGTGGGCCTGCCAGGTCGTGGCGCTCCCTGGGTAGCGGATGAGAACGCGCAACGGAAGGGCGACGCGCCGTGCGAACCCGGCTTCGATCGACCTGCTGCCGCTCGACACGTCGACGGTCGTCTCGGACTGATGGAACCAGATCGTGATGTCGGGCCGCAGCTTGAGGATCATGAGCCGGGCGAAGCGGCTCTCGGGCTCCGAGAGGGGCCGAGGCCCCGCGTAGAAGGTCGTGCCCGGGGCCGTGCGCGGCCGCCAGCGCCAGGCGAAGTTGCGGTTGAGGTCGACGCCGTGCGCGTTGCCCCGCGTGTTCGCGGCGACGCCGTCGGGATTGAGGTCGTCGACGACCCAGAGCCGCACACGGCGGGACGCGGCGTCGTGCTCGAGGCGCTTGACGATCGCGATGCCGCGCGGGCTCGTTGCCGTGAATCGCGCCGATCACGAGCACCCGCGGCCCGTCGCCGGAGTCGCCCAGCCGGCGTGCCACGATGCGCGCGCCGCGCACCGAATGGCCGACGAGCGCAGTCGTCGACGCCGGCACCGGCCGGATGACCGCTGCTGGGCTGACCGTCACCTGGCGAGCATGGCAGAAATGTTGTCAGTTGCGGCGCAATTCGCGGAAGGGAAGCGATGGTGCCTCGACCTCGTCGGGGTGCAGCAGATGCGCGAGCTGGGCGACTCCCTCGGCGACCCGCGGGCCCGGTCGCGAGTAGGCGGCGTCACCGTCGACCGCGACGACGCGCGCGCCGATGGACGGCACCGAGCCGGCCTCGTCGACCGTGCGCTCGAGGTCGAAGCCGCAGGGCGCGAGCACGACGAGCTGCGGCGCGGCCTCGGCGACCTCCCGCCAGGTCGTCGCGAAGGAGCGTTCGCGCGGGACGGCCGAGCACCTCGTCGCCACCGGCCAGATCGACCATCTCCGGCACCCAGTGCCCTGCCGCGAAAGGCGGGTCGAGCCACTCGGCGACGAACACGCGCAGGCGAGGCAGGCCGCGCACAAGTTGGTGCACGAAGTCGATCCGGTGATGCATGGCCTGCGCGACCTGCTCTCCTTTCGCAGCGACGTGGAGGTGCCGCGCCAGCGTGCGGATCGACTCCTCGATCCCGCGCAGATCGCGTGGGTCGAGCGAGAGCGTCTCGACGTCGATGTGCGAGACGCGTCTGACCTCGCCGCTGGAGACGGCGCAGACCTCGCACAGGTCCTGCGTCACGATCAGGTCGGGCGCGAGCTGCTCGAGCAGATCCGCGTCGACCGCGTAGAGCGGGCGGCCGTCGGCCAGCGCATCCCGCACCGCGCGGTCGATCTCGGCGCTCGACAACTCCGCGGTGTCGATCCGCGACGCCGAGACGACGGGGGCCGCTTCCACCTCAGGCGGGTAGTTGCACTCGTGCGAGCGCCCGACCAGTTGATCGGCGAGCCCGAGTGCGGCGATGATCTCCGTGGCGCTCGGCACGAGGGAAACGACGCGCACCGCCGCAGCCTATGCAGGATCGTGCAACTGGGCGCGGTACTTGCCCGAGACATGACTAACGTGAGAAGCATGAGGAAGAAGCTTTTCTTGCAGCTGCGGCGGCCCTTGTTTCCCTGCCGGTCGCTGCCTACGCAGCGGTGCTCGCACCGGGGCCGCACTCGTCCTACACCGTTCGCGGCGCCACGATCTTCGATCCCGTGGGCCACCGGTTCATCGTGCGCGGTGCCCTGATCGCGCCGGGCGCGCTGACCGATCCGAAGGGCACCTTCGACGCGAAGGAGCTCGCGGGCGTCAAGCACGACGCGAAGACGCTCGCCTCGATGGGCGTCAACACGGTGCGGCTCGACGTCTCCGCGATCGCCAACTCCGACGAGCGCCTGGCTGCCATCCGCCGGGCTGTCAGGGACGCGCGCTCGGCCCACCTGATCGTCATCATCTCGGCCCATGGCGGCACTGCCGAGCAGTCGCTGGCCTTCGCGGCGTACCTCGCCGGGCGCTTCCACGAGGATCGCGCCGTCTGGCTGCAGCCGGCCTTCGATCCGTCCTGCGACGGCTCCGGCGCCGACCGCAACCGCTGCATCTCGTGGTCGGCCTGGCGCGCGGAGCAGCGCGCGCTGGTGCACGCGATCCGCAGCGGCGGCATGCACTCGCCGATCCTGCTCTCGACGCCGCGGCGCTCGGGCGACCTCCGCCTGCTCGCCCACTACCACCTGACCGACCCCGGCATCGTCTACGGCGTGCACTTCCACGGCGGGCCGCGCAGCAAGCTCACTGTGGCGAACCGCAAGCGGCTCGGCAAGCTCTTCGCCGGTCCGCGGACGCAAGCGCTTCCCCATCATCGTGGACGACCTCGGGCGCGTCGGTCCGACCGGTCGGGTCGACCGCACGAGCTGGAGCGACGCCTTCACCGCGTACGTCACGAACTGGACGATCAACCGCGGCGGTGACGGCGCCATCGGCGCAGCCTGGACGCGTTACGGGCCACAGGCCATGCGCGCACGCCACGGCTCCGGGCTGTCCGCCTTCGGCTCGATCTACGCCTCGCGCTTCCTCGCGCTGACGTACGCGCTCGACCATCCGTTGCGTGCCCCGCACGGCCTCCGCGGTGTCCTGGCTCTCCGGCGACACCGGCCACGACGTGCGTGTCCTGCAGCAGGATCTCGTCGCGCGTGGGTACCTCGCCGCCGACGAGGTCAGCGGCACCTACGACTACGGCACCGAGCAGGCCGTGATGGCCGTGGAGGGCTACAACGACCTCACCAAGGACGGTGTGCGCGACGGCGTCGCGAGCGCCGAGGTGCGCGCCCTCGTGGCCGGCGGCGATCGGCCGAAGCCGAAGCACGGCGGCCCGGCTCACGTCGAGGTGTCGCTCGGCCAGCAGACGCTGATGCTCGTGCGCAAGGGCGGCACGGTCGCGCGCACGATCCACATCTCGAGCGGCGCCGGCGGCAAGACGCCGGCAGGCGACTTCGACGTCTACTCGAAGGCGACGATGAGCTGGTCGAAGCCCTTCAAGACGTGGCTGCCGTTCGCCTCGTACTTCACCGGCGGCTACGCGCTCCACGAGTACCCGATCGTCCCGGGCTACCCGGCCTCGCACGGCTGCGTCCGCATGCCCTCGACCGAGGCTCAGCGCGTGTACGCGTTCGCTGCGCTGCACATGCCGGTCTTCGTCGCATAGCCCGATCGCGCGAGATCGCCACGCCGCAGTCAGCTAAGCTGCGGCGCCCGCCCTCTTAGCTCAGTGGTAGAGCACCTCCATGGTAAGGAGGGGGTCCAGGGTTCGAGTCCCTGAGAGGGCTTTTGCGAGATTTGCAGGACTTTTGCGAGTTCTGATCGCTCGTCAGACGAGCCGAATCCCGTTTTGACTAGCGGAAAACTGACACGAATTTCTGAAGCCTCCGGCGCGGAGGCCTGGAATCGATCGCCGGGAGGACCGCTTGAGGCCGCCTGCGGGCAGTCTTCGGCGGGTCTCAGCCGGACTGCGCGGTAGGCCGCTGCCGGGCCGCGGCGATGGTGTCGTCTGCGCTCCGCTGGGTGCCCTCGAGCTCTCGCATGACGTGCCCATCGGTGTCGAGCGTCAAGCTCGGCGCGTGGCCGAGTTGGTCTGCGCGTGAACCTCCTCTCTCGCGACCGGTGGGAGTAAGCCGTCTTGGCCGAGCTCCCAGCGCCAACGACCGACGCGAGCAGCGCGCGGATGGACAGTGCGCTACCTGGCCAAGCGCAAGAGCCCTTTCAAAGTCAAGAACCTCACCGACCTGCAACTCCTGCCCGTCGCCCGCCGGATCGGCTAGCGCTTTGGGGCGTCCGGGGTGCCGTCGCGCCGCGTCGTTCCGGATCGGGCGGTGTGGGCTATCCCCAGCCTGAGTGGAGCGTGAGCTGCGTTCGGGCTTGCGCGCTGGGCTTTCCCGGGTAGCGGGCGGAAAGTGTCAGTGAGAAGCTGCGGGGATGGCGGCCGGCCCAGTAGAAGCGTCCTCCGTCGGGAGTGATGTAGAGCGGGCCGGGAGAGAGCAATCCGGCGTGGTTGAGGGTGCCCTGCCAGTAACCGCGGCCCGAGCCGGTCGGCGGTGGCTGCATGGCGATCTGCCGGCCGGCGATCGTTGCGGTGAGCCGCGTCGGGTGGCCCGCGGGCCAGACTGCGAGACTGATCCGGTCGCACGCGATCGAGTTGCCAACGGGGCAGCGGACGCCCGCGTACGACGCGCGCGTGAGGCGCAGCACTCGAGGAGCATTGCTGCGCACTCCTCTCGCGGAATCTGCCGACGCCACGCTCGAGACGCCCGCGACAGCGGCGATCACGAGTAAGGAAATCCGGGCAGGCATCATCGTCCCTCCTACGACGCGGCGCAGGTCAGAGGTCCCACGGCCGCGAGCGCAGAACGCCGAGCCTCGGTCGTGCGTGCTCACAATCAGTTGGCGGCCTCGGCTCCAGTGGCTAGCCGTGCGCGATGTCGATGACAGCCCGTGCATAGCGGTTGATGGTTGCGGGGTTGGGTTGGCCCGCGGGGAGTTCGGCAGCGAACGCGGTCGTACCCGGGAGGGCGTGGTTTTGCCAGGAGATTGCGCTGCCGGCGAGTGGGGGCATGGCGTGGTAGGGGAGTCCGGAGAGTTGTGCGAAGCGGTGCTCGATGCGGCGGTTGCCGCCGGAGGCCCAGATCATGTCGAGGTGTTGGTGGAACCAGATCGAGATCTGCGGCCGTAGGCGCAGGATGAGCTTGTAGGCGATCCGCGCTTCGGGTTCCGAGAGCGGCCTGGGGCCCGATGCGTAGACGCCGGAGAGTGGTCGCCAGCGCCAGGGGAAGTTGCGGTTGAGGTCGACGCCGTGGGAGTTCCCACGCGTGTTTGCGGCGCGCCCGTCGGGGTTGAGGACGGGGATGATCCAGAGGTCGACACCGCGCGGCGAGCGACGCTCGAGCCGCTGCGCGATCGCGATTCCGGCCGACTCGTTGCCGTGGATGCAACCGACCACGAGCACGCGCACGCCAGCCGGGTCGCCGGCCTCGATCGCCCGGATAGCTCGCCCGTCCCGCGAGCGGCCGAGCATGACCACGCGGCCGACTCGCGCACCGTCACCCGACGTAGCCGCGGCCTGCTCCGCGAATGCAGCCGAAGCCAGCATCGCAAGAACAACAGCCACCCTGGCAGTGCCCGTCCTGCTCATGCGGCGGAGCCTATGCGCGTTCCGCGGATCGGGCACGCGCAGCAGCGCGCCAAGCGAGAAATCGACTGACATTTGACTGACACGATTCTGAGATCAGGGGTCAAGCGCAGCGAATCGGAGTCACGACGAATACGCCTATTTACAGGCAAATCGTGGACTCGTTAAGACCTGTCACGACACGCTGGCCTCCATGGCAAGGAGGGGGTCCAGGGTTCGAGTCGCTGGGAGGGCTTCGCCAGCCAAATCCCGTTTTGAGTGACGGAAAACTGACACGAATTTTGAAGCCTCCGGCGGAGAGGCCCAGAATCGGTCGTCAGGAGAGGACGCGGGTGGCCTGCGGACGGTCTTCGCCGAGCTCTCAGCCGGACTGCGCGGGTAGGCCGCTGACGGGCCGCGGCGATGGTGTCGTCTGCGCTCCGCTGGGTGCCCTCGAGTTCTCGCATGACGTGCCCGTAGGTGTCGAGCGTCAAGGTCGGTGCATGGCCGAGTTGGTCTGCGACATCGATGACCGAACAGCCGGCGGCGAGCGTGAGCGAGGCGAAGGAGTGCCGCAGGTCGTATGGGCGGATGCCGGGCAGTCCAGCAGCGACCGAGGCGAAGCGGAATGTCCGGCGCCGCCAGTTGCGGTAGTCGTGCTCGCTCCATACCGAGCCCGAGGCGGACGGGAAGACGAGGGTGGCACTAAAGGTGCAATTCGTATAAGGGCGCATTGCCGGGCCGCGTAGCGCGCGGCAAGCTTGCGTGTCGACCGCGCCGGGTGGACACAGCGTGAACGCTCCCCGGGCGCGGTGACGGGCCGCCTTGACCGGCGCCGCGCGGCAGATAACGCGGCCGCTAGATCTTCGAGGCCACGTTGCTGAGGGATCCCTTGATCGCGCCGCTGAGCACGCCGAGTGCGACGAAGATGCCGATTGCGATCACTGCGAGCACGACGGCGTACTCGGCCATGGTCTGGCCGCGCTCGCCGCTTGCGAGTCTGGCCTGGAGCCGCGTTATGAAGCTGTTCACCGATCTCCCCTCCCGAGTGTCCCCGCGCCGCGTGGCGATGGTGGAGCGCTGATCTAGCTATGGCCGATACAGACCGTCTGCGGCGAGACCGCGTGGGGCCAGTTCATCCCAGACGGACCGACGCTTGGGCCGACGTTCAGAAGCAGCGTGCGGGCGCGCAAGGCAGTTCCCCAAACTGAACGGCCCAGTCCTCTGATCTCGCGCGCGCCGCCGCGGCCAAGCTGCACGCGCGCTCCATCGCAGAGGCCCCAAGCCCAAGCCACGCGGGCGAGGCCCGCGCAGCGAACCTCGGTGCCGCTATACGCCGACCGTGCGTTCGTGTTGGGGCGTTCGCAGTAAAAACACGCTCCCCACCAGCACCCAGAGGAAGAAGAAACCCCAACCGGTTAGACGGGCACCACTGGTCGGGGCAAAGAATCCGTGTCTTGCCATGGCCATTCCGCCGACCATGACCCACACTGCGCCCACGAGTCCGGCGTATGAGAGCCATGTCGGCCAGATTGCCGACCGCAATCCTGCGATTGAGGTCGCAGCCACCAGCACGGTGATGGGGAAGGGGAACGCGAAGTCAGCCGCCGCGAGAAGCGTCTTGACGACGGTGGGGTCGAGTCCATTGGGCGACGTCCACGCTAGGACGCCCTGGAAGGAGAGCCAGACGTACCACACCGCGACGGTGGCCAGTCCCCCGCAGAGGGCGGCGGTGGCGAGCAATTCTTGGCCGGCCGCGCGGAGGCGGGTCGTCAGCGACGCGAGGAAGAACAGGAAGGCGACGACCGCGACGCCCGATAAGCACATGGAGACGAGGTAGGCGCTGCGATGATCCGTGACGAACGCCGCCCACTTCGCAGCCGGGTCACTCGCGCTCGGCGGCGCCTTCGGCGGCAGGAACAACGTGGGGATGGTGAAACCGATGAACACGATGCCGCTGAGCGGCACCCAGCGCTCCCAGGCTTCCGACTTCATCTGGCCCTTCCCGCTCGATTGCTTCCGATGACCGACTCTACGTCTTCGCCGTTCACTCTACGTCTTCGCCGTTGTGGCCTGTTTCGTTGCTAGTGTCGTCATGCTAGGTGTGGCTTGGCTGGGAGTCATCTCGACTGGACAGCCTGATCGAAATCGGCGCGACACGGCACCGTGCCGGCGCGACCTCAACCGGCTTGGAAGCATCTCTTCGACTGGGTGGCCGTGCTAGACGGCACTCGAATTTCGGCGGGGCGCGGCGCGAACGTGCATGCGCTTGCCGTGGGCTCCGTGGACGCTGAGGATCTCGACGGGCCGATCGTCGGCAGGTCCGAACCAGTGAGGAAGCCGGGTGTCGAATTCCGCCACTTCACCGGGCGGCATCGTGATGTCATGCTCCCCAAGGATCAGTCGCATTTGACCCGAAAGGACGTAGAGCCATTCGTAGCCCTCGTGCGTGCGAAGCTCGGGCTCTCCGCTTTCAGGTGGGATGATCACCTTCCAAACCTGCACTCCGCTTGACTGCTGGGTAAGCGGGAAGACGACGCGGCCGTTGCGGCGTCTCGGTTTGAGCCGGATGCGAGGGTCGCCGACATCGGGCGCGCCGACCAGCTCGTCGAGGGGCACCTGATGCGCCTGGGCGAGGGGAAGGAGTAGTTCGAGGCTCGGCTTACGCTGACCGCTTTCCAGCCGCGACAGCGTGCTCTTGGAGATCCCGGTTTCGGCGGCGAGCCCGGTGAGAGTGATGCCGCGACCCGTCCGGAGTCGTTTCAGGCGGGGGCCGACCTCGGCGAGGACGGTCGCAAGCTCTGGCGTGTCGCTCATCCGCGGCCTAGGGTACCGCCCGATTCCCAGAATCAGCAACAAAGGTTGGCATGTCGTGGGTCTCTTGTGCACCCTCTGCTCATGGAGATGGCCATTCATGACGTGGTGATCGTCGGCGGCGGTGCGGCAGGCCTCAGTGCGGCCCTCGTGCTCGGCAGGGCACGACGCCGCGTCGCGGTGATTGATGCAGGGTCGCCCCGCAACGCCCCCGCGGCGCACATGCAGGGGTTCCTCTCGCGCGATGGCCTGCCTCCTGCCGAGTTGCTCGCCCTCGGGCGTGAGGAAGTCGAGGGCTACGGCGTCGAGATCGTCCGAGGCGACGTCGGCGAGATCACATACGAAGGTGCTTCCCGATTCCAGGTCATGCTCCGCGACGGCGCTTCGCTATCTGCGCGCCGCGTCCTCGTAGCGACGGGTCTGCGTGACGAGATCCCAGAGGTTCCGGGTCTTCGCGAACGGTGGGGCCGCGACGTCCTGCATTGCCCCTACTGCCACGGCTTCGAGGTGCGGGATCGGAAACTCGCCGTGCTCGGGGATTCTCCTGCGGCCGTCCGCTACGCCCAGATCGTCCGCCAATGGTCCGATGACCTCACGTACATCCCCAGACGAGGAACCCTGGGCTCAGACGAGCACCAGCAGTTGACCGCCCGCGGTATCCACATCGCAGAGGGGGAGCCCCAGCGAGTCCTGGTCGAAGACGACCGCCTCCTCGGCGTTGAACTCGATCGCGACCGCACCGTCGCCTGCGACGCGTTGTTCGTTCCCCCGCGCTTCGTCCCCAACAGCGACCTGCTCGCCGCGCTCGGATGCGGACTCGATGAGGACGGGTGGCCGATCACGGGTCGTGATGGCCGTACGAGCGTCACCGGTGTGTGGGTGGCGGGGAACGTGGCGAACGCACGCGCCCAGGTCATCACGGCCGCCGGCGAAGGATCCGCCGCCGCCATCGCAATCAACGCCGAACTCGTGGATGAAGACGTGCGCACCGCCGTCCTCGCGCGCACGGGCACTCGCCCGACCACAGAACTTCACAACGAATCCACACACCAACAGGAGACATCCCGATGACCAGCCCAATACTCAATCGCCCGCCCGCCACCATCCCACCGCCGAGCAAGCACCACCTCAGCGTCATGATCTGGCTCAGCGTCTTCCCGACGCTCACCGTCATCAACCTCGCGCTCGGCGACTGGTTGAAGACGCTCTCGCCCGTCGCCCGCACCTTCGTGCTCGCGACGATCGCGGTGCCGGTCGTCATCTACGGACTGATGCCGCGCATGCACCGCATCCGCGGACGCCTGATGGCGACGCGCGCAAGGCATGGCGATCCAGAGAGCCGGCCAGGCTGATCCCTCTGGCCCGCAGAACCAATCAGGCAGTGGGCCGCACATCCTGCGCGCGTCGCCTCCGCAGCGACGCGCATCCGCGCGAGTGTGAATCGTCCTCGGCACGGCGGAGGCGAAAACAGCGACCGCGATGACGGTGATGCTGATGCTGCGGCGCATTCCGACAGGCGTCAGAAGATGCTGCAAACTCGGATCGAGAGCGCATCCGACGGCGCTGGTTGCAGGATTCAGGCCGGCGCCGCGGTACGCGGATGGCATGGCCATGACGACGAAGCAGAAGACGGCGGCGCGCACCCGCGCGGCGCGCGGCGCACACGCCCGCACCGTGCCCGCCGCGCCGCGGCCCGCCAGCATGAGCGCGGCGGCGAAGGCGGCCTCGCGCGCGCTCGAGGGACCGGTCGTCGCGCTGTTCAACGAGCAGCGCGCGACCCACGGCCTTGCGCCACTGAAGGCCGACGCGGCGCTCCGCGAGGTCGCGGCGCTGCACTCGGCCGACATGCTTGCGCACGGCTACTTCGCGCACGACGATGCCCACGGCAGCTGGAGCGAGCGCATCCAGCGGCAGGTCGCGCGCCGCGACATCGGCGAGATCCTCTCGTACGGCTCGGGCGAGTACGCAACGCCCGCGGGCTTGGTCAAGGCCTGGATGCAGAGCGCCGCGCACCGCCGCGTGATCCTCACGCCCGAGCTCCGCCGCGTCGGGCTCGGCGTCGCGACCGGCACATACGAAGGCGCGACCGGCGTGTCGCTGGTGACCGTGGATTTCGCCACCGCCACCTGAGGCGACCCTGGTTCTTGCGCCATAGGCCGGAAGCATCGTCAGGTTTGCTAGAGACGCGCGCCGCCTTGTCGCCCCAGCGATGAAACGACGTTCGACTTCCGCGGCCGTGAGATGTCCAGGCAGGCCGAGGCCGTCATATGCGAGCGACGCTGCGCGAATGGCGACGCGTGCCAGGTCGCAGGAAATCGCGTCAGCCATAACGGATCTGGTCCGGATCAGGTGAGTCGGCAGCTGGATGACCGGTTCCTCTCGCGCGGCCGTGTGGCAAGCCTGACGGCGACACAAGCGAGCGGCGACGGTTCCTAGCAAGAAGCCGACCGCCCCACGAGGTCTAGTCCAAGTGACGCAGCGTGCCCCAGATCTTGGACCATGGACGGCGTGTTCCAGCGCAGAAATAGATGGGATTCCTACGCTCGTCATTGTCCACCCCAGCATGGTTGTCGACACGTAGCGCAAGCCGGCATCCGGCGAAGAATCGGGTGACCTCGCCGGCCCGGAGACCGACGACCACCACCGGGGCGGGCCGATCGGGTGGATGTTCCCAATACCCGAACCCGTTGTGACCGCTGTAGGCGCGTGGCAGCCCCAGCTTGGGCCCAAAGCGATCGATCGCCCCCGCCTCGCCGTAATTCGACGTGAAGATGACAGGTCGCCCATGTGCCCGCCGAGCGACCAGCGCCACCTCACGGGCAAGGTCCGGCCAGCCAATTGTCTCACCGACGTCGCTGTTCGCCGCGAGCACGACACCGGTATCGCGTACGGGCAGCACGGGAAGGGCGAGCACGGTCGAGACGACGCCGCTCAGGACGATGGCTGCTCCCACCAGCGCTCCACGGACACGCGCAGCGCCTCGCTCGAGCCATGCGTCGAGTTCGAGTGCTCCAGCTGCGAGCAGCACCGGGAACAAACCCGCAAGGTAGTAGGGCTTGCCACCCGCGACCAGGAAAATGACGACGAGCCAGACCCAGCTCACTGCGAAGAAACGAAACGCGCGCAACGACGGCCGTCGCAGCAGCGCCACCAAACCCGCGATCCAGATCGGAGAGAGCACCGGGCTGACGAGCAGGAACTGGAATGGAAGTAGCGCCCAGCGTGGTTGCGAACTTCCCGAACCGCCACTCGCGACCGATGACGCAACCTCCAGCTGCGGCCAGCCGTGACTGCTTTGCCAGACGAGCCACGGGGACCAGCAAAGGAGGGCCAGTGCGACACCAATCCAGGGCCACCGTTGCTTCAACACCCAGCGCGGGCCCGCGACCAAGAGGCCGACCATGAGCGCTACAAGAAGAAACACGATCAGCGGCTTGTTCAGCAACGCGAGCCCGCAGACGATACCGGCTGCCGGCCACAGCCAAGCCTCTCCGGTACGCACGGCGCGCGCTATGAGCCAGGTCACGACAGTCCACGCCAGAAGATCGAACGTCGATGTACTCAGTAGGTGACCGACGAATAGCGGGAACGCGCCGACCGCCATGCAGCTAGCCGCGATCAGCTGGGCGCGGCGACTGCCTTCGAACTCGACGACGAGCACGCCGCTGACAAAAACCGTCACGCCGGTCATCAGCGCTGACGGGACGCGTAAGGCCATCAGGGAGTTTGGAGCAAGTTCGTTCATGACGTGGGCGATGAACGGACTCAATGGGCCTTGATCGGCGTACCCCCAGGCAAGATGATTCCCCGCGGCAAGGAAGTAGAGCTCGTCACGGTGATAGCCATAGCCGTGCGCACCAACGACGAGGACCAGGGCAACGACGCTCCCCAAGACAATGAGTGGGCGCGTTGCCAAGCCCGACGCTCGTCGAGACAGCAAGCCGCTCGTCACCGCCTCTCGCTCGAACGCGCGCACTTCGAGGCTTTCACCGCCGGAACTTCCCTTGCATGCGCGAGCACCTGGGAGACATCAAAGCGGCTCGGGGGTGTTCACGGCACGCACCTCGATCGGGGCGAACTCCGCCTCCACAAAGCGCCCGGCGATCTCGACGGCGCGCTCGAGGTCGGCGCAGTCAACGACGTAGTAGCCGGCGGCGTAGACGCGCTGTTGGGGATCAGCGCCTTCCATGAACGCACCGTCGGTTACGAGCGGCAATCCGCCGGTTCGTCGCACGACCCTGGCTGGCGAGGGGGACAGCTCGGCGGTGTCCAGCAGCTCCCGAGTGCCGGCGAGCTCTGTCTGCATCGCCTCGTGGACGCGTTCGAGCCGCAGGATCGCCTGCTCGTCGAGGCACTCGAGACCCTCCTCCCGGTTGTAGATGATGATCATGAATCTCACGACATGCGTCTCCTTGGCTACGAACAGGGCTGCTATCCCGCGGAAACTAAGACCCCGGCGTCGCGCCGAATTCATCGGAGCGGTCGGTCACACGCGATCCCTTCGCCCAGTCGGTTGGGACGACGCTGGATGGATGTGTCGCGGGGCGAAGATCGTGGCGAAGCGTCACGGCGGCCATTCGGCCGACTCCGCCGCGTACCTGACCGACACGTGGATGGCTCGCCAGGACGCCGAGTTGCTCGGCGAACGCCTCCAGGAGCCTGCGGTGCAAACGTAAGGTGTCCCGAAATCATCTGGACCCAGTCGTGGATCGGACTCGGTCCTGGCGACGGTCGGTCGCGGTTCAGGCGAGCGAGGCCCGCCGGGTTTCTACGGTTGTGCAACAGCCGGTCTACCGGCCTCCTGAATGTCGGTGCGAGGGGCGAGCGATCCGACGGACGGGATGGCGATCGTGATCGACAGGCCTCCTTCCGGCCTGGGGCAGGCGGTGGCAGTGCCGCCGTGGACTGCGGCGATGGATGCGACGATGCTGAGGCCGAGTCCGAAGCCCTCATGGGAGGTGCGTTCGTCGAGACGCTGGAACGGCTCGAAGATGCGTTCGGCGTCGGACGGGCTGATGAGGGTGCCGGTGTTCGCCACGATCAAGTGCGTGAAGCCGGCGACGGTGCCGGTGGTGATCCAGATCTCGCCCATGGCGGCAGTGTTGTAGCGGTCGGCATTTTCGACCAGGTTCGCGACGAGGCGTTCGGCCAGTACGGGATCGCCGGAAATGATCGCGGGATCGAGCGTCGCATGGATCCGTCGATCGTGCAGCGTGGTGCTGTCGAGCACGTCTTCGGCGACGGTGGCTAGATCGATCTCGTCGTGCATGGTGAGTCCTCGTTCGTTCTGCGCGAGGATGAGCAGGGCCGTGATGAGACGCTCGGCGTGATCGACCTCGGCTCGAATCTCTGCCGCCATCTCACGGAGGTCCGCGGCGGTGCAGTTGGCGTTGTCGAGCACGACGTCGATCGTCGCGCGCATCACCGTGAGCGGCGTGCGCAACTCATGCGAGGCGTTTGCCATGAACCGTCGCTGGCCGTCGAAAGCGGTCTGGAGCCGGTCGAGCATTTCGTCGAACGTCTCGGCCAGTTCGCGGAGCTCGTCGCGCGGTCCCGCGAGTGCCACCCGTGCCGACAGGTTGCGGTCTGAGGCTGCGCGGGCGGCTGCGGTGATGCTGTGCAGGGGGTGCAGCACCCGGCCGGCGACGATCCAGCCCAGGATCGCGGCGAGCGCGAGGATCACGGCAAGCGTGATGAGCGAGTACTGCAGGAGGTGCGAAAGGGTGACATCGCGCTGGTGTTGTGCGCCCTGAAGCTGGAAGTACGCGTTGCACTTGGCAAGTAGGGGGCCGCTGGGATGGGCGCTGAGTTGTGCGGAGCGGCAGCGCGCGAGGAAGCTGGCGGGAGCCAGCTGAGTTTGTCGCTGAGGCTCCAGGCGGGCGACCAGGAGATAGCTGACCGCGACGACGATCGCCCCGCATACGGCGAAGAGGCAGGTGTAGAGCAGGGTGAGCCGGGCGCGGACGGTCAGCCGGGCGGCACCGTTCATATCCGGTATCCCTTGCCGATCACGGTTTCGATCAGCGGCGGGTCGCCGAGCTTGCGCCGGAGTCGAGTCAGCGTCACGGAGACGATGTTGCTGAACGCGTCCACCTCCGCGTCCCACACGTGCTCGAGCAGCTCCTCGGCGCTGACGAGGGAGCCATCGGCGGCCAGCAGCGTCTCCAGTACGCCGAACTCTTTGCGGGTGAGGGAGAGTGGCCGTCCGCCGCGATGGGCGCGGTGTCGCGCGCGGTCGACGCTCAGGTCGTCGTGGCGCAGTATCGGCGTCGTGGACGGCGCCCGGCGCGAAAGCGCGCGCACGCGAGCGATGAGCTCGGCGAACGCAAAGGGCTTGCCGAGGTAGTCGTCCGCGCCCAGTTCCAGGCCATCGACCCGATCTTCGACCTGGGCGGCAGCGGTGAGCATGAGGATCCGTGGGCCGGAGCCGGCGAGCGTTCGAAGCACCTGGTCGCCGTGCACGACGGGTAAGTCGCGATCGAGCACGATCACGTCATAGTCCGCCTGTGCGGCCGCTTCCATTGCCGCGGCGCCGTCGTACACCGCGTCCACCGCCATCCCCGCCTGGCGAAGTCCCTGCGCGATCCGGATGGCAAGGGTCGCGTGGTCCTCGACTACCAACACCCGCATACGTTCAGTATGCGTCGCCGGCCGTGACATCGGCTCGACATCACGCGTAGCGCCGATGTCATCCCCTGGGGCGTAGAACAGCACCCATGGAGTTCGCCCGTGCGAGAAGCGACGAGGTCTCTCCGGCTCCCCGACGCGGATTCCGGACCGTGGGTGCAGAGGCCCTGCTCGCTCTTGCGGCGTTCGCGGCGCTGTGCGCCGTCGTTCTGCCCATCGCGCCGCAGCCAGCCGAGCCGGATGACGGCGCCTACCACGCATCGATCGTGGCGATTACCGATGGGCACTTCCTGACCTTGTCGAACGCTCAGGCGCTGACGCTCGCAGGGAAGCTGGGCGACAACCCGGCCGCCCCGCCGAACCAATGGGTCGAACTCGGCAGTGGGCGATGGATCAGCGAGAAGGACCCCGGCTATCCGTTCCTCGCAGCGCCGTTCCAGGCTCTCGGTGTCATCCGCTGGGCACCGCTGTTCTACGGGGCACTCGCCTGCCTTGGCTTGTTCACCGGCGCCCGCCGGTGGCTCGGACGCTTCGGCGGCCTCGCCGCGGTGGGCTTGTACTGCTCATCGGGCGCCGCCATGGCATTCGCGTGGCGCGATTACATGCCGACGTTCACCGACGCCTCGCTCGTCGCGGCGGGTGTCGGACTGTTGCTCTGGGCGGGCCTGGCAAACGACGCACGTCCCCGTAGACGAACCTGGACCGGCCTTGCAGGTTTCGCGGCTCTCGAGCTCGCGACGTTCGTGCGCTACACCGACATCGTTATCCTCGGCTGCGCCGTGGTGACCGTTCTTCTCGCGTGGCGAGCCGCGAGACTGCCCCTCCGGATGGTGTGCTGGTGGCTCGGGTCAGTTGTGGTCTTCGGCGGGGCGCTGGCCGCGTTCGACGACCTCGTCTACGGAGGCCCGCTGACGAGTGGATATCAGCCTGGCGAGGTGACGTTCAGCCTTGGCGCGATCGGGCCGAACCTGCGGCTGATGCCGGCGCACCTGATTGTGGCGATGCCGATGCTGGTGCTAGGGCTCATCGCCCTCGCCTGGATCATCGTGCGAGGGCTGACGCTCGTCAGCGACGACGACCGCTCCGGCGCGGAAGTCCGGAGCGATCTGTGTGTAGCCGTTGCCCTGGCCGCGTCGTGGTTCGCGATCTGGGGCCTCTACACCGCCTACACGTGGACGAATGACCCGACCAACGGCAGCGTCAGTGACGTCAGGTTCTACGTCCCGGCGATCGGCACCATCTCGTTGCTCGGCGCCTGGCTGATGACCAGGCTTCCCGGCCGTGGCCGGCTTCGAGGCCTGATCGCAGCCGCGATCATCGCCGCGCTGTTCGGCCTCGGCGTGTGGGCTTTCTATGCCATGTACGCAGCCGTCGGCGTCCCACTGCGTCGCTAGTGTCCTGAATCGGCTCGGCGAATCGGACGGGTGGAATGGGTTCCGCTCGCGCACGCGGCGAAGATCGGACTCGACCCTCCGGCGACCTGGCGCGGACCGCAGGCCGACCGGCGCCAGGCGTTCGTTACTCTCGGCCGATGGAAGCGCCCGGAGGAGCGCGCCTCGATTTGAGCCTTGCGAGAACAACTGCTCTGGAAGCTGCCCGGCTGTGGGGCCTTGAGGTCGAGGAGCCGTTTGCGCTCTCCAGCGTCTCCTACGCGGCTCCGGCCGGCGCTGCAGTCCTGAAGGTCGCCTGGGAAGGCGACGACGAGGCCCTGCATGAGGCCGACGCGCTCGAGTTCTGGAATGGCGACGGCGCGGTGCGCCTCCTGCGGCGGTCGGGACGCGCGTTGCTCGAACAGCGCGCTGTGCCGGGTGACGATCTCTCGTCGCTGCCCGACGACGACGCGACGGCCATCGCCGTCGGTCTCGCGTCGCGGCTGTGGCGACCTGCAGGGCCGCCGTTCCGCCCCGTCGCACCGCAGATCCTGCGCTGGCTGGAGGAGGCGCAACACGAAGGAAGCGCGCTGGTTCCGCACGCGCGCGAGTTGCTCGCAGAGCTCCGACCGGGAGCCGAATGGCTCGTGCACGGCGACTTCCATCACCACAACATCCTTCGCCACGGTGAGCTGTTCGTCGCGATCGATCCGAAGCCATACCTCGCCGATCGTGAGTACGACGTGCCCTCCTTCCTCTGGAATCCGCTGGACAACCTGATGGGTGATCGCGGGCAGACGGAGCGGCGCATCGCTGCGTTCGTAGCGGCAGGCCTGGACGATTCCCGGATCCGAGCGTGGACCGTGATCCGCGGTGCGTACCTCCGTCCCGATCTTGCCGATCCGATCAAGGCGCTGCTTTAGAACGCATCTCGCGACCTGTCGGCTCTTGCGGCGCGCGCGTCTCCGACGGCGGCAGCGCCGGTGCCGCTCAGCCGGTCGAGCGGTAGAGGCCGGGCCGGCTGGTCGGGATTCCGCACGGCCCAGAGGGGCTGCTCGACCGGAAGAAGTAGTGCCCGGCGGCCACGTACCGGTTTCGGACGTCGCCGCCGTAGCGGGCGAAGATGCCGGCGCGGTGGAGGATGGCCTCGGCCTGGCTGACGGAGCGGGCCGGAGAGAGCCGGGCGGCTGACGGATACACGCATGCGAATCCCCGGGCGCCGCTCGCTCCGCTGACCTGCAGGTCGACCGTGACCTTGATCGTGTTGTGGCTGCTCGGGCTCGGGCTGACGTCGGCGCTCCGGGTCGTGCCGTGAAAGACGAAGGCGCCGTCTGCCGTTCTGCGCCCCTTCACGCGGATGCCGCGCCGCCGAGCTGGAACATCCCGAGGCTGACGAGGTCGTGCATCTGCACCTGTGCCGTGCCGGGGCCGCCGTTCAGCACCTCGGCGCAGCCGCCGGTCGAGCGCACGAGCACCTCACCGAGATTCGAGTACGCGCTGAAGTCGCGTTGTGGGGCGCCGTTCTGCCAGATGTACAGCGTGATCGCGCCGACGTTGAGCTCCGAAGGCCCGCCGAGCCGGTCGAGCGTCGTCGCTTGCTCGAAGATCGCGCGCCGGTCGAGGATGCTCTCGACGGTGCTCGTACGCGTGGCCGAGGCGCTGCCATCGCCACAGCCGTCGATGGTCTCGGTGCGGCTCCACGAGACCGACTGCAGCTCGGCGCGAAGGTAGTTCGGCACGGCGGTCGCGAGTGGCCGGAAGCTGAAGCGCTCCGGGACGACGATCGGAGCGTAGGCCTGGCGCTGGGCGTTCGTGAGAAGCGGGCCCGTGATCGCGTAGACGGCGTGGCCGCTGTCGACCGTTCCGGCGCTCTCCGTCCAGTCGACCGTGATGGTGCCGTCGACCCGGTAGGCGCGGGCAGTCGCCGTGCGGACATCCGACGCGAGCACGGCGGTCGCCGCGGCCGCGCTCGCACCGAGCAGCATCACAAGCATGACGATCGTGCGACCCATGACGTTCTCCCCTGTCGTTGGCAACGCCCTCGTCGGTCACGTCGCGCGTCCGTGCCGGTCGCTGGCGGATCGGCTGGCGGATCGGCTTGCCAACGCGGTGATGTGTTCCCTATCGGCGGGCAGAGAGGCTGGGTTGAGCAACGGCGGCTTTCGAGCTCGCGACGACAGGCCGCTGGAGGGCGATGACGAGGTCGCCGTGAGGTGCGGTAGCCGTGCTGTCGGCAGAGCTTTCGACGTGCGGACGCGGCGGCAGCGCCAAGGCGCTGCCGCCGCGGCGTGGCTCAGGCGCCGAACAGGTCGTCGAGTTGGCCCGACGTGCCGATCGCGCAGGTATTGGCGATGCACCCGAGGTGCCAGAGGTTCTCGATTGTGGCGAGCAGCGAATAGTGGTTCGCTGCGACGGCGGTCGAGTGGCCATCGCCGTCGGAGTTGAGCACGATCAGGGGTGCGTGGGCCCCGCCGAGCACGACGCCGCCGTTGCCCGTCGGGCTGCCGCAGCAGCCATCGATGCCCGCGTAGTCATCCTCGTCCCAGACGATCACGAGGGAGGACGGCTGCTTGCGCCACGCGCGCGAGTGAGTGATCAGCTTCACCGTCTTCTTGAGGAAGCGGTCGCCGAGCTGGATCGGCCCGTGGTCGAGCCCCGAATCGGGGAAGCCGCAGGTCGGATTGCCGATCAGCGCCGCGGCCGAGGCCGAGATCCCGTGCATGTCGTTGCACTCGTCGGGGCTGATCCAGACGAGGTTCGGCAGCTTGCGCGAGCGCAGGTCGGACGCGAAGTGCTTGAACGCGAATGGCACGATGTTTGCGAGCCGCGGGCTTCCCGGGTAGTTGACGTCCGAGAAGTACATGAACGGGTTGTGCTTCTGGGCGTACAGCTTGATCGTCGTGGGCCCGGTCGGCGTGTCGATCACGGGCCAGTACTCGACCTGCGAGCCGACGGCGGGCATCGACTGCATGTAGGCGCGCCAGGTCAGGTGCTGCGCCTCGAGCTGATCGACCAGGTTCGAGCCGGGAAAGAGGTGCGGGATCGCCGAGGCTGCCGCGATCTGTGCCGGGCTGAGGTAGTCGCCGGCGGTGCCGTCGCCGGACGTCGGGATGAACTCCTCCGGCGCGCACATCACGTCCGCTCCCGCCTTGCAATCGTCCCAGATGCCCTGGAAGCTGCCCGAGAACAGCGAGAGGTAGTTCGGCAGACTCGGGTGCGTCACGCCGAAGTAGTTCGTCGCGACGTTGGCGCGCGACACCAGTTTGTTGATGAACGGCGCATCCGAGGTGTTGCCGATGATCTCCGGCGTGCCGTGGTTCTCCATCATGATCACGAAGATGTGCCGCGGCGCCGAGTCCTGGTGCTTGGAGGCTTTCGCGTGCGCGGACGCGCCCTGCGCCAGGCCGGCGGACAGCACGAGCGCGGCTGCCAGGCCGAGCGCAACTCGTACGAGTCGGTTCCTCACGGCTGCTCTCCCTTCTCCGTATGCCGGTCGCGCCCCACCGCCCGGCGCCGACCCCTGCACGCCCTGCCCGTGCAGGCACGCGCACTCTGCAGCGACCTCGCGTCCCGACTGCGGTGTGGTGAAGGACGCCAAGCGCCGATCGAGCATAGATGGCGTGGCCGATGCCCAGCAAGGGGTCCATCCGAGGCCGATGCCATACCGCGGCAAGCCCGGGGGTTTCTCCCACGAAGGCCTTCCAATCCGCTCCAGCCACGGATCGGCATTCGACACCGTCTGCCGAGACGATCCCACCTCCGAGCAAGCATCACCTCAGCGTCATGATCGGGTTTGGCGCTCGGCGACTGGCTGAGCACGCTTTCGCCGGTGGCTCGGGCGTTCGTGCCGGCGACATCGCGTGATCTACGGCCTGATGCCGTTCATGCACCGCCTGCGCGCTCAGCTGATGTCCTCGCGGCAACGTAGGCGATGACCTCGGGGTCGCGCGAGCGGAGCTCGTCGACCGGCGAGCCATAGCACGTGCAGAGCTCGATGACCGCAAGCGTCTGCGTCACCGTGAGCGCGCGCCAGATCGCGCCGTGCGCCTCCCAGCGCTCGAGGACGTCGATCGCCGAATCCGGGCGGCGGAGCGTCACGCGACCTTCCGGTCGGGTCGGCCGTGGCCGGTCATTCCGAAACTGTACGCCCGGTCGGCCCGGGGAGACGGAAAGCGCAACGAGGCGTAAGAACTCGCGACAGCGCGTCACTCAGTGTCCAAACTCGCCTCTGGATCAAAGGAGTGATGATGAACGCGTACTCGGAGTGGCGGACCGCAGACGCCGCGCGCCAGGTCTTCATGCTGCTGCGGATCGCCTTCACGGCTGCGCCGATCCTGGCCGGAATCGACAAGTTCTTCAACTGGACCGTGCACTGGCCGATCTATCTGGCCCCGTGGATCAACGACATCGTTCCCGGCACGGGCCAGCAGATGATGTACGCCGTCGGCGTGGTCGAGATCGCGGCCGGAGTGGCGGTTGCCGTCATGCCGAGGATCGGCGCCCCGCTCGTGGCGGCGTGGCTCTTCGGCATCATCGTCAATCTGCTGACGAACGATCCACCCACCTACTACGACATCGCGCTGCGCGACTTCGGGCTCATGCTCGGCGCGCTCGCCCTCACCCGCCTCGCCTGGGCTGCCCCTGCGACACAGCCCAGCCCAGTCAAGCTCTCGGCCGGCGAGCGGGGCGTGACGATCAAGGCATGATCGAACAGGCTCGGCGCGGACCTTCCGTGCGCGTTGCATGGCCGATCCGCCGGGTGTTCAATCGGCGCACGTGCCGAACCCGAGGGGAGGACGAACATGGCCGAAGTCGACGTCCCGGTAGTGATCGTCGGAGGCAGCCTGGTGGGCCTCTCGACTGCGGTGTTCCTGGGCGCTCACGGTGTGCCGTCGCTGGTCGTGGAGCGTCACGCAGGCACCGCGATCCATCCGCGCGCCGCCCTTGTCAGCCAGCGGACCGTCGAGCTCTTCCGGTCGCTCGGGCTTCAGCCGGAGATCGAGTCCGCGGCAGCCGCGGAGTTCGTTCAGAACGGGGCGATCATGTCGGTCGAGTCACTCGGCGGCAAGGAGCTGGCCTGGTACTTCCGTTCCATCAACGAGGGCGTCGAGAGCCTGAGCCCGGCTCCCCGTCTGTTCGTGACGCAGATCGGCCTCGAGCCGATCCTGCGCAAGCACGCCGAGCGCGCAGGGGCGCGTCTCGAGTACTCCACGGAGGCGGTTGCGCTGGAGCAGGACGCCGAGGGAGTCACGGTGCACGTGCGGGGGCGCGACGGCGGCGGCGAGCGGAGCATTCGCGCCGCCTACGTCGTCGCGGCCGATGGCGCGAAGAGCCCCACGCGCGCACGGCTCGGGATCGGCACCCGCGGGCACGGAACGTTCTCGGACAGCATCACGATCTACTTCCGCGCCGATGTGACCGCGCTGCTCGGTGATCGCAACCTGAGCGTGATCTACGTGTTCCGACCCTCGCCTGACGGGGTTCTTCCGCTTCTCGCTCGCCGGCGATGCCGGGTTCCTGGTCGTGAACTCGACTGTCGATGAGCACGGCGTGCGCAGCACGAGCCCGGGCTCGGACACGAGCGAGGAACGCTGCGTCGAGCACGTCCGGCTGGCGCTTGGCGACCCAGGCATCGCCGTGGAGATCGAGAACGTCCAGCGCTGGAGCTCGATGGCCGAGTGGGCGGAGCGGTTGCAGGAGGGGCGCGTCTTCCTCGCTGGCGATGCCGCGCACGTGATGCCGCCGACCGGCGGGTTCGGCGGAAACGCGGGCGTGCACGATGCGGACAACCTCGCGTGGAAGCTCGCGCGCGTACTCCAAGGGGAGGCGGGAGACGGTCTGCTCGCGACCTACGACGCGGAGCGCCGGCCCGTTGCAGAGTTGACGGTGGAGCAGGCATACACGCGCTACGTCTCGCGGCTCGACCCCGGCCTCGGCACAGACGACCTCATGCCGCTGATCGAGGAAGCCACGGTCGAGCTCGGCTACCGCTACCACTCGGACGCCATCGTCGCCGAGGACGGCGAGGACGGGGCGCTCTGGGAGAACCCGCACGATCCGACTGCCCGCCCCGGCTCGCGCGCTCCCCACCTCGCATTGCCGGACGGCGGTTCCACGCTCGATCTCGTCCGGCGAGAGTTCGCCCTGCTCGCCGGGGCCGGCGGACAGGCTTGGTGCGACGCTGCGGACGCCGCCGGTGTCGAACTCGGCATCACCATCGAACGTCGCTGCATCGCCGGGGTTCCCGGTTTCGCCGAGCTCTACGGCGTGGGGGAGGCCGGTGCCGTGCTCCTGCGCCCGGACGGCTTCGTTGCGTGGCGCGCGCGTCACGCCGCCGCAGAAGGAGATGCGAGCCTGCTCACGGCTCTGGAGCAGATCCTCGATCTCCGCGCGCCCAGCCGTCACCCGTGACCGGAGCGGTGGTCGCGCGCAGATTCGCGCGCTAGGCTCGGCCCATGCTGATCGCCGCGGCAGTCGCCGCCGTCGCGCTGACGCGCGGCCCCGTGGCCGAGAGCGTGACGCCGCGGAGCGCCATCATCGCGTTTCGCACGGCGACCCCTCAGCGCGCCTTCGTCGTCCTCCAGAACGGCGTCCGCAGCGAGGCGGGCGGCGAACTCGCCCACACCGCCAGGCTGACGCGCCTGGCACCGGGAGCGCGCTACACCTACACCGTCCACGTGGGCTCCAGTGTCCTCGCCGAGGGCAGCTTCCGGGCCGCGCCGACGCGCCGCTCGAGCTTCACCTTCGCCGTCGTGGGCGACTTCGGCAGCGGTAGCGCGAACGAGACCGCCGTCGCCTCGATGATCGCTTCCTGGCGTCCGGACTTCGTTCTCACGGTGGGCGACAACGCCTATCCGCTCGGCTCGCGAGAACTGCTCGATCGCGACATCTTCGGCCCCTACGCGGCGATCATGCGCGAGTCGGCCTGGTTCCCCGCGCTCGGCAACCACGACGTCCTGGCGGACGGGGGGAAGCCCGAGCTGGATGCGTTCCACTCGCTCGGAAACGAGCGCTGGTACCGGTTCACGTGGGGGAACGCCGCCGTGGTGGTGCTCGACTCCGACGTCTCCGTCGCGCCCCGCTCGGCGCAACTGCGCTTCGCACGCAGCGCCCTGGCGCAGCGCTCCTGCTTCCGCTTCGCCGCCTGGCACCACCCGCCCTGGGAGCCCCCTGGCGCCCATCTCTCGCCCGGCCTGCGCCGCACCATCGTCCCGTTGGTCGAGCGGGACGGCGTCCAAGTGGTGTTCGACGGCCACCTGCACGCGTACGCCCGCAGCCGCCCGCACCGCGGCGTGCTGTACCTCACCGTGGGCACCGGTGGCACCCAGCTGAACTACGACGCCGCCGCACTCACGATCCCATCTGCGCGCGTCGTGCAAGGTCACTACGGCGCACTGCGGGTGGACGTGGCGGGTCGCGCGGCGCGCTTCCGCTTCCTGACGGTCGACGGCACGGTGCGGGACCAATTCCGCCTGAGCTGCTCTTGACGGTCACGGCCGGCAGCTCCCGCGCGCCGCGGGCGACGACCGGAGCCCGGTGACCCGCCGGCAACTGGACAGGCAGGACCTCGCCGTCGACCGGCTACCCGAGGTGGATGCGTCTCTGCAAGTGGTGCTGCTGGATCGCGCGAGCTTCGGCACGGCGACTGAGCGCGGCCCGAGGCGTCCGCACCGCCACGATTACCACGAGCTGATCTGGGTGCGAGCCGGCGCCGGCCGGCAGCTGATCGACGGTGACGCGGCGGTCGTGGAGCCCGGGACGCTCACCGTCATCGGCCGCGGCCAGGTGCACCTCTTCGAACGGGCCAGCCGCGTGGACGGAGCCGTCGTCCGCTTCCGCGACGAGCTGTTGTACGGGGACGGCACCGCACGCGCCCAACCGGCCTGGCTGCTCGGGAGCCAGGGCGCTCGCACGGTCGTGGTGCCGGCAGGCGACGCGCCGCGGCTGCAGTCCGTGATCGAGATCCTGGCGGCCGAGACGCGGCGCCCGGCGGACTCCTGCAGCCTGGATCTCCAGCGGCACCTCCTCTCGGCGTTGCTGCTCTGGGTCGAGCGCTGGTACGACGCGCCCCGCACCCAGAAGCGCGGGGCCGACGATTCCGAGGTGCAGCTGTACCGCCGCTTCGTCGACGTGCTCGAGCGCGACTTCGCGCGCCGCCGCGACACGGGTCACTATGCCGCCGAGCTGCGCGTGCCGCAGTCGCTGCTCGCCCGTGCGCTGACGCACGTCACGGGCCGCGGCACGAAGGAGCTGATCAGCGAGCGCAGGATGCTCGAGGCAGCGCGGCTGCTGCGCTTCACGGACCTGACGATCGGCGAGATCGCCTTCCGGTCGGGGTTCGGCGACCAGATGTACTTCTCGCGCGCCTTCAAGCAGCACAACGGAGTCGCGCCGACGGTCTATCGCGAACGCGTCCGCGGGCCATTTCGCCGCCTCGGCGACCCCGTGGAGGGCAGTTCTCCATAGATCGGCCGAAGCCGTCCATACCGCTCGCGCCCGGTCTGCCCGAGCATGTCGGCATGAGCTCGATCGAAACCAGCCCACATCCCGGCAACGCGGTGCTGCCCGCCTCGTTGCGCCTCGGCGCCGTGCATCTGACGGTCGCCGACCTCGACCGCGCCGTCGCGTGGTATGAGCGCTCGCTCGGCCTGCGCCTCGAGAGCAGAGGCGCGGACTGCGCCGAGCTCGGCGATGGGCACGAGACGCTCGTCGTCCTGCACGAGGATCGCGGGGCGCGCCTGCCCACCCGCAGCGCCGGCCTGTACCACTACGCGCTGCTCTACCCGAGCCGTGAGGAGCTGGCGCGCGCGGTCATCCGCCTCGCCGCCACGCGCACGCCGATCCAGGGCGCCTCCGACCATCGCACGCATGAGGCGGTCTACCTCGCCGACGCCGATGGCAACGGCATCGAGCTCGCCGCCGACCGCCCCCGTGAGCAGTGGCCCATGGGGCTCGGCTACGACGGCGGCCCGGCCCCGCTCGACTTCGACTCCCTGCTCGCGACCGTGGCAGGCGAGCAGCCGGCCGAGATCACGGGCACGGGGCTGCGTGTGGGGCACCTGCACCTCCACGTCGGCGACATCGACGCCGGCCTCGCCTTCTACCGGGACCTGCTCGGCTTCGAGCTGCAGGCGAATCTCGGCAGCGCCGCGTTCGTCTCTGCCGGCGGCTATCACCACCACGTGGGCTTCAACGTCTGGAACGGCATCGGCGCCGGCGCGCCACCGGATCACTGCATCGGTCTGCGCCGCTGGACGGTGCGCCTCCCGGCGGCCGACATCGCCGCGCTCCGGGGACGCCTCGAGGAGGGCGGTCAGAGCATCGCGGATCTCGGCGACGGCTTCGTCGTCCGCGATCCCTGGCAGATCGCCGTCGCGTTCACCGAGGCGACGCCATGAGCGGGCCGCAGGGACCGATCGAGCCGACGAGACCGCCGAGCACCCGATCGACCCGAACCTCCGTATCGGTCACGTGCACCTGCGGACGGCCGACATCGACCGCGTGCGCGCCTTCTACGTCGGCATCATGGGCTTCGACGTCGTCTTCGAGGCTCGCGCCGTGCCCGGCTGGGGCACGACCGGCGACATCCTCTTCCTCTCGGCCGGCGGCTACCACCATCACCTCGGCTTCAACACCTGGAAGTCCGCGGGCGGGCCGCCGCAGCCCGACGGCGTCACCGGCCTGCATCACGTCGCGCTGAACTTCTCGACGAAGGCGCAGCTCGCCGAGACCGTGGGCCGCCTCGTCGACGCCGGCGTGAAGCTGCGCCAGCTGACCGACCACGGCACGCACCTCGCCGTCTACCTCAGCGACCCGGACGGCAACGATCTCGAGCTCGCCTGGGATCGGCCCTTCGAGCAGTGGCCCCGCTATGGCGACGAGGACGCCCCGGCGATCGACGCGCCCCTCGACCTCGGCGAGCTCCTCGCCGTGCGTTGAGCGCGGAGGCGGGCGGAGCGCTCACGGGCCGCTCACCCGGCGAGAGCCCGCCGGCGTGCGGATGTAGACCGACCAGTTGTAATAGCGGTAGAAGGCATGCGGATCGTGTGTCATCCGGCTGGCGTAGCGCTCCACTGCCTCCGCGTAGAGGCTCGACCGGTTGTAGCGGCGGAGCGCTGCGCGCTCGTCTCTCGTCCCGCCGCTGGCGGCGAGGTAGTGCGCGGCGCCGAGGATCGCGTCGTGCGGGTCGTGGACGTCGCCGCCGAGGCCGTAGGCCCGCCAAGTGGCCGGCTCGAACTGCATTGGGCCTTGCGCGCCTGCGGTACTGGTGTTGCGCACCTTGCCGAAGGCGGACTCCACGAAGTTGATCGCGGCGAGCACCTGCCAGCGAATGCCGAAGCGCGCCTGCGCTTGTCCGTACCACGCGCGCAAGCGAGCGGCCGGAGGTGCCGGTCCGACGCGGGGTGCCGACCGCAGCGGCGGCGAGTGCGCGCCCAGTGACGCGAGGCGGGAGCGCGCGGCGACATCGTCACGGACCGCCGGGTCGAGCTTGACGACGACGCGCGCGAGCCGGGGCTCGGCAGCCAGGCTGCGGATGATGCGCTGCTCGTAGAGCGCGAGCAGCGCGACGCTGCGTGGCGGCTCGGTGGACGGATCCCAGCGGTCGATGGCAGCGTCCAGCGACCGCTCCGTCGCCTGCAATTCGACCGCGAGCGCCTTCGGGGCGGTCGGGATCGGCGCGCTGGGCGCCGGGAGGGCGACGAGCGTGAGGAGGAGCGCGATCACGCCCGGATCTTGCCCGATCGAGGCGCCGGATCCTCGCTCGCTAGATCAGACGGCCGCCGTCGTCGCTCTGCAGGCTCGCGGCGAGATACTCCCAGTCGCGCTCGAACCGGTAGGAGTGGCGGTCGGGCGGCCCGGGAGCGGACGTCTCCAGCCAGAGCACGGTGTTCCCCTGGGTCTCGTAGAACGCGTGGATGCAGCCGACCCCCGTCCAGAAGCACGTCGCCCGGCCGCAGCGTGTAGCGCTCGCCGTCGGCGACCGCCTCGACCTCGCCCTCGAGCATGTAATACGACTCCTCGAACGGATGGTCGTGCGGATGGGCGACCGCGCCGGGCTGGTAGCCGACCATGAACATCGTCTGGAGCTGGGCGTCGAGTCGCTTGTCGACGAGCATCTTCACCGTGATCCCGCTGTAGGCGAGGGCAGCCGTCGCCATGCTGGCCGAGACCGTCGGCTCCTCCACCGGCGCGCCGCGCTTGAGGCGGTCGAGGTCCATGTCGCCCGCGCCGAGTAGGAAGAAGTTGCGGTTGCGCGGGTCGCGGACGTCGAGCCGCGTCGGCTCGCTCTCGGGCGCCGGTCCCGAGGAAGAAGGTGTCGGGCGGCTCCTCGGCGCCGCGCGGGCGCGGCGAGCACATCTCGATCCAGCGCGCGGCGTCCCCTCGCCCGCCAGGCGTGCTCGAGCGCCGACCGGGATCGCGCCGCACGCGCCTGGCCGGAGCCGCGTCCCGAGGCCGTCGAGGTACAGCGTCGGCTCGCCCGCGAGGACGTAGAACGTCGTCTCGAACGAGTGCACGTGAGAGTCGACCCAGCCGTCGCGTCAACTCGACGAGCAGGAGGCCCGTGTGCGTCGAGCCGGTGTGGCCGCCGATCAGCCGCGCGACCGTGAGCCCGGAGCTGTGCTCCGGGCGCGCAGGCGCGAGCACGATGTCCTCGCGGCGTATGAGCACGGTGCATCGGTCCTGATGTCGAGCAGCCATCCGCCGTCGACATCGAGGTTGACGCCGTTGACGGCGCCGTTCTCGAGCAGGAAGATCGGCGGCATCGACGATCTCGTCCATCGTCGCCAGTCGGCCGAGCGGCGTGCGCGCGATGGTGGCAGTCGAGGACGCCGGCCGGCTTGTCCGCCCAGTAGGGGCTGTCGCCGACGATGCCGGGATGGATCGCCGTTGACGCGAGATCGGTGCGAGCTCGACCGCGAGCGTGTGGACGAGTCCCGTGACGCCGCCGTTGACGGTGCTCACGGTCGTCGAGCCGGGGTACGGCCGCCGCATCGCCAGTCCGCCGAAGAGCAGGATCGACGCGTCGGGCGTGAGGCGCGGCGGAGCGCGTGGACCACCTCGGTATAGCCCACGAGCTTGAGCGTGACGAGCCGCAGGGCCCGTGCCGTGTCGTAGGTCGCGACCGCGTTCTCGTCGCGCTCGACCGCGCTCGAGCACGAGCCGCTTCGACCGGTCCGATGCCGTCGAGCGCCGCTGCGATCGACTCGGGCGACGCGAGATCGAAGGAGCACGCGCCGACACCGCCCGGCGCACGGGATCGCAGCCGGCCGCCGCGGTCGTCGCGCTCCGAGATCGCGGCCCGTGATCACGACCGCCTCGTCCGCGTGCGGCGTATGTCTCGGCGAGCCTCAGGCCGATGCCCGACGTGCCGCCGACGATGATCGTGGTCGGGGTTTCCACGCGCCCACGATAGAGGTGCGTGAGCCAACGACGAGGCAGCCGCGCGACCGCGAGGTCCCGACGCGCAGATGTCCGACGGTAGGTCGGCGTGAGCCCGTGCATGTGACGGGGGCAGGCACCGCATCCCGACAGTTGCCGCAGCGCATAATCCGGGGTCAGGCACGCATAATGCGTGCCTGACCCCGGATTATGCGCTCGCAGTTCTGCCTACCCCGGTTTATGCACGCGGGCGGGGCTAACCGCGATCAGAGTGGTTGCAGACGGAGGCGGGCGCCGTGCGCGCGATCGAGATCGGAGAGGATCGGCTGCTGGCGGTCGTCGACCTGCCGCAGCCGGCTCCCGGCCCCGGCGAGGTCACCGTCGACGTCGCCTTCTGCGGCATCTGCGGCTCGGATCTCCATTTCCGCGATGTCCCGTCGCTCTTCCCGGCGGGATGCGTGCCCGGGCACGAGCTCTCGGGTGCGATCCGGGCGCTCGGCGAGGGCGTGCAGGGCTGGAGCGCAGGCGACCGCGTGTCGGTGCTGCCGTTTGCCCAGTGCGGCGAGTGCGCCGCGTGCCTCGCCGGGACGGAGCAGGTCTGCCCGACGGCGATCGCCAACGGCGTGGGCCTCGGCACCGGGCGCCCCGGCGGCTACGCCGAGAGCGTCGTCGTCGACGCGCGCATGCTCTTCGTGCTGCCGGACGCCGTCGACGATCAGGCCGGAGCGCTGGTCGAGCCGACGGCGGTCGCAGTGCACGCGATCGCGCGCTCCGGTCCGCGCGCCGGGGAGCGCTTCGCCGTCATCGGGGCTGGGCCGATCGGGCTGCTGACGGCGCTGGTCGCGCGCGAGCAGGGCATCGATGTCGTGCTCGTCTCGCGCAATCCCGGGCGGGCGCGCAGCGCCGGGCGGCTCGGTCTGCGGACCGTCACTCCCGATGGCGCGGCGGAGGCGCTCGCCGACCAGCCGCCGGGCGCGGTGCTCGAGTGCGCCGGCACCGCCGAGGCCGCCGCATTGGCGCTCGACCTGGTGGCACCGCTCGGCCGTGTGGTCATCGTAGGCATCGCTCCCGAGCCGCTGCCGCTGGAGCCGCTCTCCCTCGTCTTCAAGGAGGTGGACGTGCGCGGCTCGTTCATCTACGGGCGCGCGGATTTCCAGCGTGCGATCGACCTGCTCGCCACGGGAGCGATCCCGAGCGCGGCGCTGATCGACGACGTCGTGGGCCTCGACCGCGCCGAGGAGATGTTCCAGGCGCTCGTCGCGCCGAGCAACGACCGCGTGAAGGTGCTGCTCGAACCCTCGCGGGCTTAGCTGCGCGTGCGCGTCACGAAGCGCGCGAGACGGCGCAGGCCGCTCTCGCGGGGCGCCGAGCCGGAGCCCGACGCAGCCTGCAGCGCGCGCACGATCGCCGGTTCATCGGCGCCTTCGCGGATCATCGCCTCGACCAGGCAGCGCAGGCTGAAGTCGTCGGCGTCGGCCTCGGCGAGGCGTGCGCGCACCGCGTCCAGCAGACCGTGCTCGCTGAACGGCTTGAGCACCAAGCCGCTCGTCCCGGCTGCCTCGGCACGGGCGAGCAGGTCCGGATCGTTGTTGCCGGTGAGCACGAGGATCGGCGCGTCGGACTCCTCGCGGATGCGGCTCGCCGCATCGACGCCGTCCAGGCGGGGCAACGTGAGGTCGAGCAGGATGAGATCGGGCGCGTACGCGCGCACGTGCTCGATGGCCTGCTCGCCGTCGCGGGCGTCGGGGCAGACGTCGTAGCCGGCGCCCTCCAGGATCGAGCGCACGTCGGCGCTGACGACGGCGTTGTCCTCAACGGTCAGGATCTTCTTGGCTGGGGTGAGAGTCGGCATGGCGGCGGCTTCCTTCGTAGAAACGATACGTTTCGTAGCGAATGATAGCAGCCGGGCGCGCGAGCTATGTCGCGTCTTCGGCCGTCAGCGCAGTCGCGAGGGCGGCGAAGCCGAGCGCGACGAACGCGAGCAGGAAGGGGACGCCGACGATCCGGCCCCAATTCGAACTGACGGGCACCGTTGCGAGCACGCCGATCGCGAGGCACCCCAGGGCGGCCGGTAGCAAGAGGCCGGCGCGCGGCACATTGCCCGCCGCTGCCGCCGCCACCTCGGCCGCGCGAACCGGCTCCGGCTGATCGTCGAAGCGGCCGCTCAGCAGTAGCGAGTAGAGCAGCCCGAGCGACGGGACGAGGATCAGCGACCCGAGAGCGAGCGCGACGAGCGTGCGCGACGATCACCGGAGCGGCCCGCCGCGCCCTGCTCGATCGTCAGGCCCGGGCAGCAGCCGCGGTCGCTGAGCGAGCCCCCAGCCCGCGATGATCGCCGCGACGGCAGTCGCCGCAGTCACCCGCGCAAAGCCGTAGCGGCGCGCGAGGACGAAGGAGATTGTGGCCGACGCCGGCCAGGGCGGAGAGGATCACGGCAGCCGAGCCCCGCGCCACCGGTCAGGCCGTCCCAGATCCGGCGGGCGTCGCTGCGCACGACGACGAGGCCGGCGAGCGCCGCAGCGCCTGCGACGGGGCCATCGCCAGCGCGCGCCTGCGGAACGCGCCTCCAGCCGGGTTTGCCGATGCGCACCGCGTCTGCGGCGAGGTAGACCGCGGCCAGGTACGCCGACGTCGCCACGGCGATGCACCCGAGGACGATCGAGGTCGGGTTGAGCCAGCTGCCGACGAGGTCGCCGCCGGCGTTGCCGACCGGTACACGGCCGGACGCGATGCCGCCGATCAGCGCACCGAGGGCGAACGGCGTCAGGATCGAGGAGCCGGCGAAGCTGCGCTCGATCAGCCGCTGCTGGCGCGCACTCGTCTCGCCCGAGCTCAGCGCATAAGTCGTGCCGCGCAGGATGATGCCGATGCCCGCGATGAAGAGCGGGAAGGAGAGCGTGGAGGCGATCGAGCCGAAGGCGCGTCGGATAGGCCGTCCAGCAGACCACCAGCACGAAGATCAGCCACACGTGGTTTGCCTCCCAGACCGGCCCCATCGCGTGGTGCGCGTGGGTCGCGGAGCGCCTTGTCCCGCTCGGTGCGGCCACCGAGGAGCTGCCAGAAGCCCGCGCCGAAATCCGCTCCGGCGAGCACCGCGTAGGCAGCCAGCCCGTCAGCATGAGGACGGCCGGGACCTCGGCGAGCCTCACTCGGACAGCTCCATGGGAGCGCCGCGGCGAGCCGCCGCAGCAACCACGCCACGGCGACCGCGAGGCCTGGTAGACGGCGCGAGCGTGGCGTAGCCGACCGGGATCCCACTCGCGCCCGTGACGGCCTGCGACGTGCGCATCACGTGGTAGACGACCCAGGGCTGGCGGCCCGACCTCCGTCGTGATCCAGCCCGCGATCAGCGCCACGAGCGATGCGGGCCCGGCCAGCACGACGGCGCGGTAGAACCAGAGCGACCTGGGCAGGCGACGCCGCCGGTAGCCGAGCACCAGGAAGCCGGCTCCGAGCGCGGCGAGCGCCGTGCCGATGGCGACCATCGTCTGGAACGCGAAGCGGACGACGTTGACGGGCGGGCGGTCCGCTGCGGGCACGGTGTCGAGCCCCTTCACCGTCCGCATTGGGATCGTGGAACGCGAGCAGCGAGAGCAGCTTCGGGATCCTGATTCCGTACCCGACGCTCGCTGCCCGTCGTACCAGCCCAGCAGATGCTCCGGCGCGCCCTTCTCGTCGTGGAAATGCCCTCCAGGGCCGCGAGCTTGATCGGCTGGGCCCTGGCGACGTCGCGTGCGGCCCAGTCGCCGACGACGATCTGCACGGGCGCGGCGAGAGCCGCGATGGTCAGCGGCACGATCAGCGCCACGCGGTTGTAGCGCGTGTCCCGGCCGCGCAGCAGCGCCCACGCATAGACGCCGGCGGTCAGGAAGCCGGCGACGATGTAGCCCGCGAGGTACATGTGGATCAGCTCGTGCCAGAAGTAGCTGTTCTCGAACAGCGCCGCGAACGGATGGACGTCCACTGCCCGCCCGCCTTCAGCCTGAAGCCGCTCGGATGGTTCATCCAGCCGTTGACAGCGATCACCATCAGCGAGCCGGTGAAGCCGGACACGATGATCGGGACGCCGGTCAGCAGGTGCGTTCGCGGTGACAGGCGGTTCCAGCCGTAGACGTAGATGCCGATGAAGATCGCCTCGACGAAGAACGAGATTCCCTCGATCGTGAAGCCGAGGCCGAAGACGTTCCCGAACGTGGCGGTGAAGCCCGGCCACAGCAGGCCCATCTCGAAGCTCAGGATCGTCCCGGTGACGACGCCCACGGCGAACAGCGCGAGCATCACCTTCGACCAGCGGCGGGCGAGCACGCGATAGACCTCGTCGCCCGTGCGAAGGTGCAGCCACTCGACGAAGACGACGAATGCCGGGAAGGCGACGCCGAAGCAGACGAGCGGGATGTGCGCTGCGAACGACAGCGTCTGCATCTGCCTCGCCTGGAACAGGTAGTCCTGGTCGGCGGCGCCGAACGCCGACGACGCGGAACTCGCCGCCTGAGCGAGCAGCGCGTGTGTCACAGTTGCAGCTCGATCGTGTCGAGGGTGCGCACGCGCCTACAGATTACGCCCGCGAAGCTCGTCCTCGGCGATAGCGCTCGATCAGCGCGTTGGTCGACGAGTCGTGCGCCAGCTCGGAGTCGCCCGTGAGCTCCGGCACGATCCGCTTGGCGAGGGCCTTGCCGAGCTCGACGCCCCACTGGTCGAAGGAGTTGATGCTCCAGATCGCGCCCTGCGTGAACACGGAGTGCTCGTACAGTGCGACCAGCGAGCCCAGCACGTTCGGCGTCAGCCGGTCGGCCATCAGCACGTTGGACGGCCGGTTGCCGGCGAACGTCCGGTGCGGGACGAGCCACTCCGGCGTTCCCTCGGCCGCGACCTCCTCCGCCGTCCTGCCGAAGGCGAGCGCCTCGGCTTGCGCGAAGACGTTCGCGACCAGCAGGTCGTGGTGATTGCCGAGCGGATTGAGGCTCTGCGCGAAGCACACGAAGTCGCACGGGATGAGCCGCGTGCCCTGGTGGATCAGCTGGTAGAAGCTGTGCTGGCCGTTCGTGCCCGGCTCGCCCCAGTAGACGGCGCCGGTGTCGACGTCGACGGTGCTCGAGTCGAGCCGGACCGACTTGCCGTTCGACTCCATGGTCAGCTGCTGGAGGTAGGCCGGGAAGCGCTGGAGGTACTGGTCGTAGGGCAGCACGGCAACCGTCTGCGCGTCGAAGAAGTCGGCGTACCAGACGCCCAGCACGCCCATCAGCAGCGGCAGGTTGGCGTCTGCCGGCGCTGTCCGGAAATGCTCGTCCATGGCGTGGAAGCCCGCCAGCAGCTCGCCGAACTGCTCGGGCCCGATCGCCAGCATCGTCGAGAGCCCGACCGCGGAGTCCATCGAGTAGCGGCCTCCGACCCAATCCCAGAAGCCGAATGCGTTGTCCTTGTCGATGCCGAAGGCCGCGACGGCCTCGAGGTTCGTCGAGACGGCGACGAAGTGCTTGGCGACCGCCGAGGCGTCGGCGCCGAGTCCTGCCAGCAGCCAACTGCGGGCGGTCTCGGCGTTCGTCATCGTCTCGAGCGTCGTGAACGTCTTGGAGCAGACGATGAACAGCGTCCGCTGCGGATCGAGGTCGCGCGTCGCCTCGGCGAAATCCGTGCCGTCCACGTTGGACACGAAGCGGAACGTCATGTCCCGGCGGCTGTAGTGCTCGAGCGCCCGGTAGGCCATGACCGGCCCGAGGTCGGAGCCGCCGATGCCGATGTTGACGACGTTCGTGATCGACTCTCCGGTATGGCCCTTCCATTCGCCGGAGCGGATGCGGTCGGCGAACGCCGCCATCCGTTCGAGCACCGCGTGCACGTCGGCCACGACGTCCTGTCCGTCCACGATCAGCGAGCGCTCGCGCGGCATGCGCAGGGCGACGTGCAGCACTGCGCGGTCCTCGGTCACGTTGATGTGCTCGCCGCGGAACATCGCATCGCGTCGCTCCGCCACGCCCGCCTCGGAGGCGAGCCGGAGCAGCAGGCGCAGCGTCTCGTCGGTCGCGCGGTTCTTCGAGTAGTCGAGGTGCAGGCCGGCGGCGTCCGCCGTCATCCGGGTGCCGCGCTGCGGGTCAGCGGCGAAGAGCTCGCGCAGGTGGGCGCCGGCGATCTCGCCGTGATGCGACGCGAGCGCCGCGAAGGCCGGGAGCTCGCGCGTGTGGGTGGAGGGTGCAAGTGCCATGACGCTCCTGTCGGGCCGTCGGAGTTGCCAGCGCCCGTTACCGTATCGCCGGCTCGTGCGAGGACGCCGGCGTGCGAGCGGGCGACCTGTCCGCCTCGTGCCGGCGGCCGCCGCGTCAGGCGAGCTCGCCGACGTCGCCGAGCACCGCATCGGGGCGGCGTGCGGGCGGGCAGCCCGCCGCTGCCTCCGCGCTGCCGACGCCCGTGAGGACGAGCGCCGCGCGCGCGCCGGCGCGCCGTGCCATGGCGATCTCGAGGGCGAGATCGTCGCCGATCACGAGCGTGCGCGCGGGCCTCACGCCCAGTGTCCGGCAGGCCTCGCGCAGCGCGATCGGCGAGGGCTTGCCGAGCGTCAGCGCCCGTGCGCCCGTGGTCTGCCGGATGCCGGCGGCGACCGCGCCCGACCAGCCGGGGGCCGTGCCGCCGTTGACCGAGAAGACCGCTGCCGTGGAGGTCGCGAGCAGCGGCGCCCCGGCCCAGATCGAATCGCACGCGGCCCGCAGGCCGGCATAGGTGAGCACGTCGTCCCAGCCGACGAGCACGACGTCGGCGACCGCCGGCTCCGCCCCGGTGATCGTCTCGATTCCGAGCTCGCGCAGCGGTGTCACGACGCCCGGTCCGCCGAGCACGAGCACCGAGCGTCCCGGGTGCCGGCGGGCGATCCAGCGCGCGGCCACGACGGCCGGGTTCATGAACTCGTCATCGGCGAGCTCGAAGCCCACCGAGCGGATGTCCGCTGCGTAGGCCGCCGGGGGACGGCCGGTGCCGTTCGTGAAGAAGAGCACCTTGCGGCCGCTCGCTCGCACGCGCTGCACGGCCTCGATGGCGCCCGGAATCGCGTGCGCCCCGCGCGGCCCGCTCGGATCGTTCGCGTGCAGCAGCGTGCCGTCCACGTCGAAGACGACCGCGTCGATCCCGGTCAGGAGGCTCACCGCGCGCGCACCCGCAGGCCGGGCGCGGTCAGCTCGATCTCGCGCACCGGGCGCTGCGTCAGGCCCTCGACGAGGGCCACGACCGGATGCGGGCCGGGCACCCTCCTGCGACGCCCCGCGAGCATCGCGTCGACCTGCTCGGCCGGAAGCATCATGCGCAGCAACAGCAGCTCGTCGCCGATGGCGTCGCCGTAGCGGGCGCGCGCCTCTCCGAGGTCGAGGCTGCTGCGCTCGTTCGCGAACTGCTCGGCCCTCGGCGAGGCGCGCACGGCGGCCGCCACGCCGGGATCGAGCTCGCCGGGCGGCGGTCCGTACTGCCCGAGCACGTACTTCACGACCTCGTCGGGGATCTGCGAGTAGCGCGCACCCGTCGTCACGTTGAGAAACGCCTGCACCCCCACGAACTGCGAGAGCGGCGTGACCATGATCGGCCAGCCGAGCTCCTCCCGCACGCGCGGGATCTCCTCGAGCACCTCGTCCCAGCGCCCTTCCTGCCCGACCTCGCGCAGCTGTCGCCGGAGCGTGGACGTCATGCCGCCGGGCAGCTGGTGACGGTAGATCGAGGCGTCGTACTCCGCCGGAACGCCGGTCGTGCGCCCGATGCGCCTCGCCAGCGCCGCGAAGTAGGCCGACATCTCCGCCAGCGCCCCCTCGTCGAGCGGCACCTCGAACCCCGCCGAGCGCAGGTTGACGAGCGTCTGCTCGGCGGAGGGCTGCGACGTCCCGTTGGCGAGCGGCCGCACGGCCGTGCAGACGAATGAGGCGCCCAGGCGCGCAGCCTCCAGGTAGACGAGCGGCGCCATCGTCGCCGTGCAGTGCGAATGCACCTCCAGCGGGAGCGAGGGGGCAGCCGCGCGCAGAGCCGGCACGAGCGTGCGCACCCGCTCGGGCGTCAGCAGGCCGCCCGGGTCCTTGAGGTTGAGCACGTCGACGTCGGAACCCGCCGCGATCTCGCGCGCACGCGCCGCGTAGTAGGAGTCCGTGTGCACGGGGCTGATGCTGTAGACGAGGCCGACGAGCACCTCGTCGGCGCCCTCCTGCTTGGCGATGCGTGCGATGCGCAGGTCGGTCTCGACGTCGTTCATCGACTCCGCCACCCAGATGCGCCTGATCCCGTTGCGGATCACGAGGCCGAGCGCGAGCCGCATGACCTCGACGGGCGCGCGCTGCCAGGCCATGAAGCGCATCCCGGGGGTGATGAAGCCGAGCGGAGTCTCCGGCATCAGCTCGCGCACGACGCGGATGCGCTCCCACGGATCCTCCGCATGGGTGCGCACGGTCATGGCCATGTGCGTGCTGCTCGTGAAGTCGATGGCGTGGAAGCCGACGCGATCCATCACCGGCGCGATCTCGGCGATCATCGCCGTGGTCAGCGCGTCGGCGCTCCAGAGGCTCTGATGCCCGTCGCGCACCGTCGTGTCGACGAAGCGGATCATGCCGGGCTGATGCGGAAGAGAACGTCGCCGTAGGCCACGGCGCTGCCGTTGGCGACTGCGATCTCGGCGACGACGCCGCTCGTGCCCGCGACGACGGCGCTCATCAGCTTCATGACCTCGAGGATGCAGACCTGGGTGGTGTCCTCGACGGTGCTGCCGACCTCGACGAAGGGCGGCTCGCCCGGGCCGGGCGCGCGGTAGAACGTGCCCACCATCGGCGCGGTGACGTCGACCAGCCCGGCCGCTGCAGGCGCGGGCGCGCCTGCGGCGGGCGAGGCGCCTGCGCGCTCCGGCGCCTCGCCGCGGCGGAAGCGGATGCTCAGACGCGGCGTCTCGAGCTCGAACTCGTCGAACTGCGATTCGTCGACGAGCCGCAGGATCTCCTTGACGTCGTCGGGCGTCAGGTCGGGCGCGTCGCTCATTCCCCGCGAGCCCGGGCGCGGCCGGTCATCGTCGCCGTGATCAGCGACAGCGCGCTGCCCGCGACCGCCTGGGGCCGCGGCTTGTTGCTCCACACCGTCTCCGGCCGGCTCTGCAGGATGAACAGCTCGCCGAGCTGCCGGTCGATCGCCCACTCGACGTCCTGCGGGCGCTGGTAATGCGCCTCGATGGCGCGGCCGATCTCGGCGAGCCGGCCGATCTCGCCGTCGCTCAGGCACGGCTGCTCGCGCAGCTCCCCGGGCACGTCGCGGGTGACCGTCGTCGCAGCGGCGACGTCCGCGACGACCTCGGTCGCCTTGGCGCCGATCTGACGGCGGGTGATCTCGCGCGTCACCTTTGAGACGAGGTACGAATCGGGCGTCACCTCTCCGCCGACGACGGAGACGCCGAGCCCGTAGCTCGCGTCGATCGCGATCGACGAGCGGTCACCCGAGACGGGATTGAGCGTGAACATCACGCCCGCCACGCGCGCGTCGACCATGTACTGCACGGCCACGCTCATGCCGCCCTTCGTGATCCCGTGCTCGGCGCGGTAGGCGACGGCCTCCGGATTGTGGAAGCTCGCCCAGCAGCGGCAGATGGCATCGAGCACCGCCTCGAGCCCGCAGATCCAGAGGTAGGTGTCTTGAACGCCCGCGAAGCTCGCGTCCGGCTGGTCCTCGGCGATCGCGCTCGAGCGCACGGCGACCGGGGGGCTCGCCTGCCCGACCCGACGCCCGAGCTCCGCGTAGGCCTCGCCCACGGCGCCGCCGATGTCGTCCCGCTCGTAGGCCGCCGTCGTCACGGCGAAGCCCGGCGGCACCGGGAAGCCGGCGCCGGTCAACTCGCCGAGATTCGCGCACTTGCCGCCGACGAGCTCGACCTGGTCGGCGCGCAGGTGCTCGAACGCGACGGTGATCGGGGTGCCTGCCACCTCAGGTCAGGATAGTGACGGTGCCGTTGTTCCCGTCGACGCGCACGCGATCGCCGGTCTTGATCAGTTTCGTGGCGTGGCCCGTGCCGACGACCGCCGGCATCCCGTACTCGCGGGCGACGATCGCGGCGTGCGACATCATGCCGCCGATGTCCGAGACCGCTGCGGCGATCTTGGGGAAGACCGGGCCCCAGCTGGGAGCCGTGACGGAGCAGACGAGCACCTCGTCCTGCTGCACGGTGCCGATGTCGTTGACGTCGCGGACGACGCGCGCGAGCCCTTCGGCGACGCCGGGCGAGGCCGCGTAGCCGCTGATGCCCTCGTCGTCGCTCTGGCTCGCCCAGGCGCGCAGCCGGTCGGCCGTCACGCCCCACAGCAGCTGCACGGTGGGATCGGTGATGATCTCGGGCACGAAGCCGAGCGCCGGCGGCGGCGTCCACTCCGACAGCTTCGCCAGGATCTCCTTGCGCCGCGCGATGCGCGGCGGCCAGTAGACCGTCCCGCGCGCCGCCTTGCCGCCCGACCACGCCAGCCCGAGATCGGAGAGCGCCTCGTGCACCTCGTGGATGTTGAGGTAGAAGACGTCCTCGGCGCTCTCGAAGAAGCCGTGCTCGCTCATCACGGCGCCGATCTCGCGCATCTTGTTGAAGAACAGCGACGTGCCCCAGTGCTCGATGAAGAACTTGTGCCCCTCGGCGTGCGGGAAGACATGGCGGCAGAGGCCGAGCATCTCCTGGAACGACGCGCGCTCCTCGTCGCTCCCGAGCAGCTGCGCATACTCGGTCGCGATGCGATCGCGCTCGGCCAGCAGCCGCTCCTTCGGGCGCTCGAGCGTCGTGCCGGCCTTGATCTGCGCGATGTAGCCCGTGATCGCCGTGAACGGCAGGCGCATGTCATCGACCCAGGCGCGGTGGTGGTGGTAGAAGCCGTCGCCCGTCGACATGAAGAACCAGGGGTGCTTGCGATCCTCGAGGTCGGCGAGCCAGAGCCGCCCCGCGCCGCTCGACTCCAGCTCGCCGACCATCTCGGCGGGCGTGCGGCCGTCGGCGAAGACTCCGTCGACGCCGTGGGCGATGGCCGCGCCGGCGAGCGCTTTGAGCTCGTCGTCGGGCCGGAACATCGTCGTGTCGTAGCCCGCGATCATCTGCGTCATCGTCTGCATCCCCATGTCCGGGAATGCGGCCTGGCAGAACTGGAAGAACGTCAGGTACGCGCCGTAGGCCAGCAGCAGCAGCTCGAAGTGCAGCTGGTTGAGCTCGTTGTAGAGGCCGATGCAGTGGTCGTAGGCGGTCATCAGGCGGAAGTTCGAGCCGAGCCGGTGGTCGTGCATCAGCTCCTGGGCGTCCTCGATCTCCGGCAGCTTCGGCACCTCGAGCGCCGTCAGCTCGTCGATCGCAGAGTCGACGGCGGCCTGCCAGCGGTCGACCAGCTCGTCCCAGTTCTGGTAGTAGAAGCCGATTCGCGGCAGGAATACCTCGAGGCGCTTCTCGATCTCGGCCGGATCGCTGACCTCGTTGGCCGTGATGTAGACGTAGCCGTTGACGACGCGGTGCTCGATGCCGAGCACGGTCGGGATCTGGAACACGCGGCCCTGGTAGAGGCCGATCGAGAGGTAGCACGACTCGGCCGTGATCATGTCGAAGGCCGGCATCGGCTCCGGGAAGTGCATGCCGTTGTAGAACCAGAACCGCTTTTCCTCGTCCTCGCGGCGCGCGGGGTCGAAGAGGAGGTAGTACGGATACATCTCCTCCCAGCCTTCGGCCCCCTCGGGCGTCGGGACGTCGAATGGGCTGAGGAAGTTCGGCTCGGTGCTCGGCTCGGTCATGGGGCCTCCTGGGCGGACACGATGGGAGTGAGCGTACCGTTCTCCTCGTGCGCGTCCTAGACGTCCGCGAGCGTTCCGTGCCGATCTCGCGCTTCTCCGATCCGGCCCTGCCGGGCGGCGGGCTGACGACGAGCGCCGTCGCCGTCGTGACCGACCAGCGGCGCGGCGGAGCCCCCGTCGTCGGCTATGGCTTCGGCTCGTTCGGCCGCTACGCGCAAGGGGGGCTGATCCGCGAGCGATTCGCGCCCAGGCTGCTGGCCGCGGGCGGCGAGCTCGATCCGCTGCGCGCCTGGGACTCCATGATGGCCGGCGAGAAGCCGGGCGGCCACGGCGAGCGATGCGTCGCGGTCGGGGCCCTCGACATGGCGCTCTGGGACGCCTCGGCCAAGGCGGTCGGCCTGCCGCTGCACGGCTATCTCGCCGAGCTACTGCCGCAGGCCAGGCCGGTGCCGGAGATCGCCGTCTACGCCGCCGGCGGCTATCGCTACCCGCGCGACGATCTCGCGAGGCTGCAGCAGGAGGCGGCCCGGCTGCTCGGCCTCGGCCACGCCATGCTCAAGATCAAGGTTGGCTCTGCGCTGATCGCCGACGACCTCCGCCGCATCGAGGCGGTGCTCGGACTCGGCCTCGCGCCCGACCGTCTGGCCGTGGATGCGATGAACGCGTGGGGAGGTGAGGTCGCGCTGCAAGCAGCCGAGGCCCTGGCTCCCTACGGTCTGCGCTGGCTCGAGGACGTCGGCGATCCCCACGACCTCGAGGGCCTCTCGGCGCTGGCCGCCGCCTACCACGGCCCGCTCGCGGCCGGAGAGGCGCTCTTCTCGGCCCCCGAGGCCCGCCTTCTGCACCTCCACGGCGGGCTCCGCCCGGAGCGCGACATCCTCGTCTTCGACCCCGTGCACTGCTACGGCATCTCGGGGTTCCTGGCGATCCTGAGCGAGCTCGAGGCGGCGGGGTGGCCCCGCTCGGCGTTCTGGCCGCACGGCGGGCACCTCTTCTGCCTCCACCTCGTCGCCGCGCTCGGACTCGGCGGCGCCGAGCTCAGTCCGCTGGCCTTCGCGCCGTTCGCTGGGCTGCTGGACGGAAGCCGGGTAGAGGACGGCCGCATCGCGCCGCCCAACCTGCCGGGCATCGGTTTCGAGGGCAAGGCCGAGCTGATGGCCGTGTTCGCGGACCTCGCCGAGTAGGCGGGGCTAGCTCGGAGAGCGTCCGTAGACGGCCTCGCGCAACCCCTGCGTGTAGCCGATCGCATGCAGCCGCGCGAGGTCGGAGTAGCCGCCGAAGCGGCTGGCGTCGCCCGAGATCTCCGGCACGTGATCCGTCCGCAGGACGCCCGTGTACCCGACGTCGCGGTAGGCCTGCATGCACGCGAGCATGTCGGTCCTGCCCTCGTCGTGGAACGTCTCGACGAAGTGGCCTGCCGTGCCGCGCACGTCGCGGAAGTGCACGAAGTGGATTCGCTTCTGCTCGCCGAACTCGCGGATCGCGGCCGGGACGTCGTCGGTCATGAGCGTGAAGTTGCCCTGGCAGAGCGTGATGCCGTTGACCTCGCTGGGATTCATCTCGAGCAGGCGGCGGAAGCCATCCAGAGTGGAGTGGATCCGGTCGATGCCGCGTACCGAGGGCAGCGGCGGATCGTCGGGGTGCATGGCCAGTCGCACCCCGGCCTCCTCGGCGACGGGCACGATGCGCTCCAGGAACCAGCCGAGGTTGCGGATCAGATCCTCGCCCTTCACCACTCCCGCGGCCGTCAGGGGCGCGCCCTCGAGCACGCGCGGAGTCGAAGCCCGAGACCGCGGCGCCGGCGCGGCCCGGGCAGCCGCGAGGACGTCCGCAGCCAGCTCAGCACGGCGGCCCAGTTGTAACAGAGCACGGGAATGCCGAGCTTGCCCATCGTGCGGACGAGGCCGGCGAAGATCTCGAACTCCTCCTCGCGCCCGGGACGGCCGAGGCGGATCGCCTCCATCGGCGGGTTGTCCTCGATCACGTCGAGGCTGAAGCCCTCCTCGGCCAGCATCTCCTGGTAGAGCTTGAGCGGCACGTAGTCCCACGGCATGTCGACACGCGCCTCGCGCCAGTCGAAATGGTGACGTGGCAGCACGCCCACCGCCCGCTCGACGCCGACCTGCCGGAGCGCCTGCCAGAACGGCGTCGGCCGCGGCTCGAGCAGGATCTCGGCGAGCTCGATGCGGGCGGGCGCGGTCACGATCGGATCATCTTAGGCCGGAGAGCCGCTGCGCTCCTGCCCGAGCCCGAACTCCTCGGCGATCAGCTCGTAGGAACGCCGGCGCGCGGCGTGGTCGTGGGTGATCGTCACGACCAGCACCTCCTCGGCGCCGTACTCGCGCGCGACAGCCTCGATGCCCCTGCGCGCCGTGCCGGGAGTGCCGACGATCAAGCGCCTGCTGCTCGAGCTGGTCGCCTCGCCGGGCTGCTCGAAGAACGCGAGCGCCCGCTCGACGGTCGGTACGGGAATCAGCTCACCCCGGCGCAGGAGCGTGATCGCCATGCGCGTGCTCGACGCGAGGCGCTCGGCCTCCTCGTCGCTTTCGGCGCAGATCACCGAGACGCAGACGCTCACCTCGGGCTGCGATCGCCGCACCGAGGGCGCGAAGCGCTCGCGGTAGATGCGCGCGTTGGCCGCGCCCTCGGGATTGATGAAGTCCGCGACCGAATACGGCAGGCCGAGCTGGCCTGCCCAGATCGCGCTCTGGGGCGAGGAGCCGAGCAGCCACACGTCCGGCCTGCCCGGCGCACCCGGCAGCGCTGCGAGGCGAGCCAGCGGATGGCCCGGCGGGAAGTCGTTCTCGACGTAGGCGAGCAGCTCGGTCAGCTGCTCCGGGAAGTCGTCGGGCGAGACCTGACGGCGGTCCCGCTGCAGTGCGAACATCGTCTCCCGGTCCGAGCCGGGCGCGCGGCCGATGCCCAGATCGATGCGGTCGCCGTGCAGGCCGCCGAGGATCGAGAACGTCTCCGCCACCTTGAGCGGGCTGTAGTGCGGCAGCATCACGCCCCCGCTGCCGACGCGCATGCGCTCGGTGACGGCGGCGATCTCGGCGATCAGGATCTCGGGAGCCGCGCTCGCGAGCATCGGCATGCCGTGGTGCTCTGCCACCCAGTAGCGCGAGTAGCCGAGCGCATCCGTCAGGCGCGCCAGGTCGATCGTGTTCCTGAGCGCCTGCGCGCCCGTACCGCCCTCGGCGATGGGCGCCTGGTCGAGCACGCTGAGGCGCAGCGCCATCAGCGAACGGGCGTGGGAAGGTGCGGGCGCGCGCGCAGGTACTGCCGCGGCCAGGCCTCGCTGTCCACGCCCAGCTCGGCGGCGGCGTGCAGCGGCCACGACGGGTCCCGCAGCGACTCGCGGCCAGCAGCACCACGTCGGCATCGCCCGAGGCGATGATCTCGTCGGCCTGCGCCGGCTCGGTGATCATCCCGACGGCGCCGGTCGCGATCCCGGCCTCGCGACGGATGCGCCGCGGCGAACGGCACCTGGTAGCCCGGCACCGACCGGGATCTCCTGCGCCGGCGACGAGCGCCGCCCGAGGAGCAGTCGATGAGATCGACGCCCAGCGGGCCGAGACGCTTGCGCGAGCTCGACCGAGTCGTCGAGCGATCCAGCCGCCCTCGACCCAGTCGGTCGCCGAGATGCGCACGAACAGCGGCAGCTCGGCGGGCCACGCGGCGCGCACGGCGCTGCGACGACCTCGAGCAGCAGCCGCGTGCGGTTCGCGAAGACGCCGCCGTACTCGTCGCTGCGCTGGTTGGAGAGCGGCGAGAGGAACTCGTGCAGCAGGTAGCCGTGGGCCGCGTGGACCTCGATCAGCGCGGAAGCCGGCGGCGAGCGCGCGCCGGGCGGCCGCGGCGAACGCCTGCGACGACGCCGTCGATGCTCGGCGGCGGTCAGCTCGGCGGGACGTGCCAGCCGTCGTCGAACGGGATCGGGCTCGGGCCGACGACCGGCCAGCCGCCGTTCGTCGGCGCCGAGCGGCCGCGCCTCCGCGCCACGGCGCGTCGGTCGACGCCTTGCGCCCGGCGTGGGCGAGCTGGATGCCCGGCACCGCGCCGTGCTCGCCGATGAACGCGGCGATGCGGCGCGAACGCCTCGACCTGCGCGTCGGACCAGATGCCGGAGTCGTCCGGGCGTGATGCGCCCCTCGGGCGTGACGCCGTCGCCTCGACGATGACCGCGCCCGCGCCGCCGACCGCGCGCGCTGCCGAGGTGCACCAGGTGCCACGTCGTTCGGCACGCCGTCGAGCGAGGAGTACTGGCACATCGGCGAGACCCAGGCGCGGTTGCGGAACTCCACGCCGCGCAGCGTGATGGGTGTGTGCAGGAGGGACATTCCGCGCCTCAGGAGCCGGCGGGCCGAGCGCGCAGGCCGTCGATCACGATCTCGAGGATGCGGTCGATCTGCTCGGGGTCGGAGTCGATCGAGGCGATGCCGCCGAGCAGGCGTCCGATGTCGATGAAGCTCGCGTCGGCGCGAGCGTCGCCCGCTGCCTGCGCGTGCCCCAGCAGCGTGTCGCCGGCTGTCGAGATCGCGACTCGGCACGTGCGGAAGACCGCGGCGTCGGAGCCGATGGTGCCGAGCATCTCCTGCGCGAGGGCGCGCTTCGTGGCGGCGAAGCCCACGAACTGGCGCAGCCAGGTCGACGAGCGCATCCCACGGCGTCGAGCCCGGCGAGGTCCGCGGCCGACCGGCAGATGGCCTCGACCTCGTCGAGGTAGACGGCCTCGAGCAGGTGCTGGCGGGTGGGGAAGTGCCGGTAGAGGGTGCCGATGCCGACCTGCGCGCGCCGGGCGATGTCCTCGAGCGAGGCCGAGCCGCCGTCGGCGGTGAATGCCTCGCGCGCTGCGCGACACGAGCTTCTCGTAGTTGCGGCGCGCGTCCGCGCGCTTCGGGCGCTGCGAGAGGCGTCAGTCACTTCAGCTTCGACATTCGACATGGCGCGCGGCTCCTCGTCGCTTGACAACCGGAGGCATCCTCCGTATATTGAAGCGGAGGGATCACTCCGGATAATTCCGGAGGCTCACCTCCACTTTATCACTCTCCCGAACACCGAAGGGGCTTTCATCCGTGACGCTGACGCTCGTCAAGCAGCACGCTCCACTCCGCACGTCCATCGCCCGCGAGCCCGGCCGCGCTCCCAACGCGACCGCCGTACTGGCGATCATCCTCGCCACGCTACCTGATGATCGTGCTCGACATCTCGGTCGTCATCACGGCGCTCCCGAAGATCCACCGCGCGCTCGACTTCTCTCCGACGGGCCTCTCCTGGGTGCAGAGCGCGTACACGCTCACGTTCGGCGGCCTGCTGCTGCTCGGCGCCCGCGCCGGCGACATCCTCGGCCGCCGGCGCATGTTCGTGCCGGGCATCGCGCTCTTCACCGCCGCCTCGCTGGCCGGCGGGCTCGCGCAGTCGGCGGCCTGGCTGCTCGTCGCGCGCGCCGTCCAGGGCGTCGGTGCCGCGATCGCCGCGCCGTCCACGCTCGCGCTGCTCACGACGACGTTCCGCGAGGGCCAGGAGCGCACGCGGGCGATCGCGTACTACAGCGCCGTCGCCGGTGGCGGTGGCAGCGTCGGCCTGGTGCTCGGCGGGCTGCTGACCGACTGGCTCTCCTGGCGCGTGGGGCCTCTTCATCAACGTCCCGATCGGTCTCGCGCTGATCCTGCTCGCACCGCGCTACCTGCCCGAGACCGAGCGCCGCTCCGGACGCTTCGACCTCGCCGGGCGCCGCGACCTCGACGCTCGGCATGACGCGCGCTCGTCTACGGCTTCGTGCGCGCGGCCTCGGACGGCTGGAGCGACCGCGGCACGCGTCGCGTCGTTCACCGCCGGCGCCCTGCTGCTGGCCGCCTTCGTGCCTGACCGAGCGCCGCGCCGAGCAGCCGATCACGCCGCTGCGCCTGTTCGCGAGCCGCGAGCGCTCCGGCGCCTACGGCGCACGCGTGCTCGTCATCGGCGGCGATGTTCTCGATGTTCTTCTTCCTCACGCAGTTCCTGCAGGGCGTCGGCGGCTACAGCGCCGCTCGAGGCCGGCCTCGCGTTCCTGCCCATGACGGCCGTGATGTTCGCCATGGGTCGCGCGGTGCCGCGGCTCACGCCGCGTCTCGGCAGCTCCCGGCTGCTCGCCGGGCGGCTTGATCACTCGCCGTCGCGGGTCTGGCCTGGCTGAGCCGCGTGACGGAGGGCACGCCACTACTTCCCGGGCATCGCGATCCCGCTCGCCCTGCTCGGAATCGGCATCGGCATCGCCTTCACCCCCCTCACGGCGGCGGGAATCGCGGGAGTCGACCCGGCCGACGCCGGAGCCGCCTCCGGCCTGGTCAACGTCGCGCAGCAGCTCGGCGGCTCGCTCGGCCTGGGCATCCTGATCACGGTCTTCGCGTCCGCCACTCGCAGCGCAGCCCACCACCCGGTCGCCGCAGCCTCGAGCCACGTCGAAGCGGCACACGAGCTATCGCAGGGCGTCGGCACGGCCCTGACCGGCTCGGCGATCCTGCTGGCTCTGGCGCTGGGCGTCGTCCTGGTCGCAATGCGCCGCCCGCCGCCGTCCGCGGCAACCGAGGCCGCACCGACCGGGAGCGACCGGGGTCTGGCCCGGGCAGCTCGGGCCTGACCCTAGGTGCTCGCGCGTGTCCCCGACTGCTCACCCGCTTAGCCATGCCGTTTCCGGCGCATCGATTGCCTCGCGACCATCGGTGAAGTCCGCGCCCACCGACGCTCCGACGGCCGTGCCTTTCCGGTGTTCAAGCGCTCTTGCGCGGGTCGCGAGCAGGTAGGTACCAGCCCGGGCAGCTGGGGTCAGGCCCGGGCTGCTCGGGCCTGACCCCGGCCCTGGCGCCGCCGGGGTTGAAGAGGTCGGGGGCGGTCGGAGCCGTCCAGGTCGTACTCGGACGTGCACGCTTCAACCGCTTGCTGGCATCGTGCGCCGGCTCGAGACGCAGGTGCCGCAGCCGCCCTCGCGCTTCAACGCGGAGTGGCAGCGCTTCCTCGCGACGGACTAGCTGCCGCGCCGCTCTTCCTCGGCGACCGTGCGCTCGGCGGTCGGGAGCGCCTCGAGCCGTGCGTCGGGGATCGGCTCGCCGCTCTCGACGGACAGTCCGTAGGTGCCGGCCGCGAGCCGCGCCTCGGCGCGCTCCACGGCCTCGAGCTGCGGAGCGAGGTCCTCCGCCTGAGTGGCGTCGAGCTCGTTCTGGTACAGCGTCTCGGAGTCGCTGTCCCCGACCGGACGCTCGAGATCGGCGATCGCCTGCTCGATGCGCTCGCGTTCGGCGGCGAGCAGGCGGCGTGCGCGTTCGGTATCCACGGGCGGAGAGTAGCGCTCCTTGGCTACCGTCTCGCCTGAATGATCGTTTTCCGCGACCTCCGCGACCTGCCGGTGTTCGAAGGCGTCTGCGACGACACGCTCCGCCGCGTCGCCGCGCATGCCGCCGACGTCCGCATCGACGCCGGCCAGTGGCTCGTGCGCGAAGGCGAGGCCCCGGCCTTCTACGTGCTGCTCTCGGGCCCTTCGACCTCATGAAGCGCTACGCCGACGGCAGCCCGCATGATCGCTCACCGGGATCAGCCGGGCGACTGGCTCGGCGAGCTGCCGCTGATCTTCGGCGCGCCCTTCTTCGCAGGCGCTCGCGCAGTCACGCCACTGCGCGTCGCGCGCTTCGATCGCGAGCAGTTCGGCCAGCTGGTCGAGAATCGGAGGCCTTCAAGCTGCCGTGCCGCCGAGATCCAGGTGCGCGTCGAGGGTCTCGAGGCGCAGGCCGCGGGGCGCTGCACCTCCCGGTCGTGATCGGCCGCCCCGAGCGACCCGGACTGCTATGGCCTGCGTGACTTCCTCTCACGCAACCGGTGCGCTTCGAGTGGGCCGATCCCGACGACGCTTGGCTGCGGCGCGCGCGGGCTCGAGCGAGGCCCTCGCCGCGGCGCCGACTGCTCGGTGGTGCTGTGCCCGACGGCCGCGTCCTCGTGAGTCCGCGCCCCCGAGCTCGCCGGCCGCGGTCGGGCTGCAGGTCGAGCCGGGCAGCGACACGTACGACCTCGTGGTCGTCGGCGGCGGCCCGGCCGGGCTCGGCGGCGGCCGTCTACGGCGCCTCCGAGGGGCTGCGCACCGCTGCTCGTCGAGCGCGAGGCGACCGGCGGCCAGGCCGGCACCTCGACGCGGATCGAGAACTACCTGGGCTTTCCCAACGGCGTGTCCGGAGACGACCTCGCGGGCAGGGCGGCCGAGCAGGCGCAGCGCCTCGGCGCCGAGATCGTCGTCACGCGCAGCATCGAGGCGATCGCGCCGAACCAGCGAGTGCCACACCGTCACCCTCGACGGCGGCCGCTCGATCTGGCGCTCGCGCCGTGATCCTGGCGACCGGCGTCTCCTACCGCGCGCTGCAGGCCGACGGCCTCGACGCGTTGCATCGGGGCGGGCGTCTTCTACGGCGCGGCGCGCACGGAGGCAGCGGCGATGCAAGGCCGCGAGGTGATCCTCGTGGGCGGCGGCAACTCGGCCGGGCAGGCGGCCGTCTTCTTCGCCGACTACGCCAGCAAGCGTGACGATCCTCATCCGCGGCGCCAGCCTGGCAGCGTCCATGTCGCGCTACCTGATCGACGAGCTCGAGCGAAAGCCGAACGTCGAGCTGCGCAGCGGCGGCGAGATCGTCCGCTGCGCGGGTGAGGGCGGCTCGATCGCGTCACGATCCGCAATCGCGCGGACGGCTCCCTCGACGAGGTCGGCGCCCATGCGGTGTTCATCTTCATCGGCGCCGACGCGATCACGGACTGGCTGCCGAAGGAGGTCGTGCGGGACGAGCGCGGCTACGTCTGCACCGGTCGGGACGTGACCGACCTGATGCCGGGCGCCTGGCCGCTCGAGCGCGACCCCTATCTGCTCGAGACGAGCGTGCCGGGCATCTTCGCCGCGGGCGATGTGCGCCATGGCAGCATCAAGCGCGTCGCCTCGGGCGTCGGCGAGGGCAGCATCGCGATCGCGTTCGTGCACGAGCACCTGGCCGACCTCGCCTCACGCCGCGAGACGGGCGCGCCCGCGACCTGAGGGGTCAGGCGCCGCCGTGAGGAAGCTGCGCCCGCACCATCCACTGCTGCTCCTCGAGCGTCCGCACGACCTCGACGAGCACGTCCTGCGAGGCCGCGTCGAGCTCGCCCATGCGATCCATGCGGGCGCGGGCGAGCTCGCTGACCTCGGCGATGCGATGCGCCAGCTCGCGCACCACGGCCTGATCCTCGATCGCGCCGACCTCGAGGGGCCGGGCGAGCGTACGGGTCGCGATCGCTCCGGCCTGGCCGTCCGGGAAGGTCCCGATCGCGACGGCGCGCTCGGCGACCGTGTCGGCCAGCCCGAGCCACGCGGCGACGAGCTCGTCGAGCTGCAGATGGAGCGCACGGAACTGCGTGCCCACGACGCTCCAATGGAGCTGCTTGCCCGTGAGCGCCAGATCGATCAGGTCGACGAGCGTCGCCTGCAGCTCACGGCCGGCCTCGCCACGCAGATGCGGATCGATCGTCGGCAGATGGGAGGGAGTCGAGGTGGTGGCCATGCGCTCTCCTGTGTTCAGGGCGGATGCTGCATCCTAGGCACGCGGCGCGCGCTTTTGAAGGCGGCGATCAGGCCGGGACGCGTCCGTAGAACAGCCGGTAGGTCTCGTCGGCGAGCCGGTGGCCCGGAGCGCGGGCGTAGGAGAGCACCGCGTTGACGCGCGTGCGCGACCCTTCCACCGGCGTCACTCGATGCGGGCTCCAGCGGCCGCGGAAGAGCGCCAGCGTCCCGGGCTCGCCCGACATGACGCGAATCCGCGACCGGTCGCCCGCGAGCAGCGCGCGCACGCCCGGGTCGTTCCGATCGCCCTCGCTGCGCAGCATCGGAATGAACTCGAACCCGCCGCCGCTCTCGGGCGCCTGCAGCATGAGCGTGACCACGAAGTCGGCATTGTCGAAGTGCCAGCCGAGCTCGTCGCCCGGCTGGTAGTACATGTAGTTGAGCGCGCCCAGCGGATCGTCGGAGCGGAACAGCGCATCGATCTCGAGGGCCGCGCCGACGAAGCGCAGCAGCGCATCCGACTCGTACAGGGACAGCACCGGGGAGTCGCGCGGGATGCCGTCGAGCGCCGTGCCCTCCTTGGCCGAGCGGATCCTCGTACGCCGGGGATCGTCTGCCGGCAGCGACGCCTCCGGCAGGCCGGAGAACTCGACGTCGTGCGTCTGCTCGGTACGGAACGCCAGGCCGCGTACGGAGAGCGCGCTCTCGACCGCCGCGTCGATGGCGTCCGGCAGGAGGAATCCCGGCAGGTCGCAGGCACCGGCCTCATGCAGAGCCGACCGGGCCTGCGCGATCAGCGCGCGCCCGGCGGGATCGCCCAGCCGATCGATCGGATACCGGGCGAGGTCGACGATCTGCTCGAGCGCCGGCGGGGTCATCCAGCGGAGCGTAGTGGCGCGACGCGACGCGCCCATCGGTCGCGGGCATCCGCAGGCGTCTAGACTCTCTCGGCGGACGACGGCGCAGCCGTCCACGACGGGCGACGGGGCTCGGCGCCCAGCCACCATGCCCACGTCTTCCGACACCCCGGTTCTGCCCCTCGAAGGCCTCTATGAGCCCGGCGGGTTCTTCGACGAGATGTTCGAGGCGCCGGGCGTGCCGCGCGCGCACTACCGCGTGCTCGCCGAGCAGCTCTCCGGGCTGAGCGTCGAGGAGTTCGAGCAGCGCCGTCATGCGGTCGACGTCTCGTTCCTGAACCAAGGGCATCGGCTTCACGGTCTACGGCGAGGAGGAGGGGCTCGAGCGGATCTTCCCGTTCGACCTCATCCCGCGCGTGATCCCGCAGGACGAGTGGGCGCACCTCGAGCGCGGGCTGATCCAGCGCGTGCAGCGCGCTCAACCTCTTCCTGCACGACGTCTACCACGGCCAGCGCATCCTGCGCGAGGGCCGGATCCCGGCCGAGCTCGTCTTCGGCGCGCGCCACTTCCGGCGCGAGATGATCGGCCTCGACCCGCCCGGCGGCGTCTACGCGCACGTCGCCGGCGATCGACATCATGCGCGACGAGCAACGGCGAGTACCTCGTGCTCGAGGACAACCTGCGCTCGCCCTCCGGCGCGAGCTACATGCTCGAGAACCGCGCGGCGATGAAGCGCGAGTTCGCGCCGCTGTTCGCGCGCTACGGCGTGCTCGGCATCGACCAGTACCCGCAGGAGCTGCTCGCCGCGCTGCGCCAGGTCGCTCGCTCCCGCCGGCGGCCTCGACGCCGACCGTCGTGCTGCTGACCCCGGGCGTGCACAACTCGGCCTACTTCGAGCACTCGTTCCTGGCCCGCCACATGGGCATCGAGCTCGTCGAGGGCGGCGATCTGCTCTGCCACGACGACGTCGTCTACATGCGCACGACCCAGGGCCTGCAGCGCGTCGACGTGATCTACCGCCGCGTCGACGACGAGTTCCTCGACCCGCTGATCTTCCGCCAGGACTCGATGCTCGGCGCGCCCGGCCTGCTCAACGCCTATCGCGCCGGCAACGTCACGCTCGCGAACGCGCCGGGCACGGGCGTCGCGGACGACAAGGCCGTCTACACGCTACGTGCCGGAGATGATCCGCTACTACCTCGGCGAGGAGCCGATCCTCGGCAACGTCCCGACCTACCTCGGCGCGCACGACGACCGACCGCAGCTACATGCTCGAGCACCTCGACGAGCTCGTCGTCAAGACCGTCGACGGCAGCGGCGGCTACGGGATGCTGATCGGGCCCGTCGCTCGAGCCGCGCCGAGCGCGAGCGCTTCCGCCGCCAGATCGAGGCGCGACCCGCGCGAGTTCATCGCGCAGCCGATGATCGGCCTCAGCCGGCATGCCGATCTACCTCGAGGAGCTGCGGCCCGCGCACGTCGACCTGCGGCCGTTCGTGCTCTCGAGCAGCATCACGAGCGTCGTGCCCGGCGGGCTCACGCGCGCCGCGCTGCGCGACGGGCTCGCTCGTCGTCAACTCCTCGCAGGGCGGCGGCAGCAAGGACACCTGGGTGCTGCGTGCCTGATGCTCAGCCGCGTCGCAGAGTCGCTCTACTGGACGGGCCGCTACATCGAGCGGGCCGAGGACACGAGCCGCCTGCTGCACGTGAACTTCCACGGGCTGCTCGATGCCGACCTCGCCGACCGCGGGCAGGCCTGGCGCGAGCTGATCCTGCTGCTCGGGCGCGACGACGTCTTCCGCGAGCACTTCGACGGAGTACACGGCGCAGTCGGTGACCGAGTTCATGCTCTGGCATCCCGGCCAACCCGGACGCCGTCACGGCCTGCGTCGCCCGCGCGCGCGAGAACGCGCGCGGCGTGCGCGAGCAGATCTCGAGCGAGATGTGGGAGCTGCTCAACCGCCTGCACCTGCTCGTCTCGCGCACGCGCCCGGCCGCGGTGCTGGCCTCGCCCGCACCAGTTCTTCGTGCGCATCCGCGAGGCCTCGCACGCGTTCCAGGGCGTGATGAAGGCGACGCTGCCGCGCGGCGAGGCCTACGAGTTCCTCGAGCTCGGCGCCGCACCTCGAGCGCGCCGACGACGACGACGCGCCTGCTGCCGTGAAGGTGCCCGACATCCGACCGCTCCGAGCCGGCGGCCGGTCAACACCGGCGCGCTCTCGGCGCTGCTGCAGCTCGTGCGGCGCCTTCGAGGCCTTCCGCAAGCAGGGCAGCGACGAGCTGCGGCCCGAGCCGGTCGTCGCCTACCTCCTGCTCGAGCGCAGCCTGCCGCGCGCGGTCGCTTCTGCCTCGAGCAGGCGCTCAGCTCGATCCGCGCGATCTCGGGCGACGCGCTGCGGCCCGAGCGCGCGATCGGCCGCGTCTTCGCCGAGCTCTCGTTCACCGATCTGCACACGCTCGACGCCTCGACCGAGCTGCTGCTCGAGCGCGTCCGCCGCGGCCTCGCCGACGCCGCCGAGCGAGATCGCCGCGAGCTACTTCACGACGCGCGTGATCCCGCCCGGCCCCTACGCCCAGCAACAGCAGCAGCAATAGATGTACCTGCGCGTCGAGCACACGACCGAGTTCAGCTACGACGGCTCGATCGCCGAGGCCTACACCGAGCTGCGGCTGCGCCCGCTCGAGGGCGGCGGCCAGCACTGCTCGTCGTTCCGGCTCGTCGACCGAGCCGTTCGGCCTGCGCGTGCGCGAGTACCACGACCACTTCGGCAACGACGTCCACCACTTCGACGTGCTCGAGCCGCACGAGCGGCTCGCCGTGACCGCGGTCAGCGAGCGTGATGACGCCCGCCGGCCTTCGCGACGGCGCAGCCGAGCCGCTCTCGCCGCTCGAGCTCCACGACTACCTGAGCCCGACCGCCTACGCGCCGTTCGCCGGCGTGTCGCGGAGTTCGCCGCCGAGCACGCCGGCGAGCGGCAACGCGCGCAGCGCGCGCGCGCGGCGCTGATGGCCGCCGTCCGCGGCGAGCTCGTCTACGACCCCGAGCGCGACCGACGTGCAGACGCGGGCCGACGAGGTGCTCGCGCTCGGCCGCGGCGTCTGCCAGGACTTCGCCCACGTCATGCTCGCGACCTGCCGCTCCGTCGGCATCCCGGCCCGCTACGTCAGCGGCTACCTCTACGACCCGAAGCTCGCACGGCGACAACGCCGCCTCGCACGCCTGGGTCGACGTCTGGGACGAGGCGCAGGGCTGGACGTCGCTCGACCCGACGCACGAGCGCGAGCAGACCGAGGCCTACGTGCGCGTCGCCGTCGGCCGCGACTACGCCGACGTCCCGCCGACGCGGGGCGTCTACCGGGGGAGTGCCGGCGAGACGCTCGACGTGCGCGTCTCCCTCCAGGCGATCTCGTCGTCCTGAGCGCGCCTAGTAGACGTGTACGGGCGTGCCGACCGGCAGCTGCAGCGCGACCATGCGCATCAGCGAATCGCTGGACACGCGCACGCAGCCGTGGCTGACGGAGCCGCTGGCCCCGCCGCCCGCGTGCCAGCCGTGGATCGCCACGACCGCTTGCTGGCCGCCGAAGACGGGGACCTGGGGGCTGCTCGTCGTGAGGCTGACCGTCCAGTCGCCCAGCACGGCCTCGGTCGAGCGCCAGTGGTCGTACGTCGCGTTCAGGCCGCGAGGCGTCGGCGTCGACGCCGTGCCGGTGCCGACGCGGGCGCTGCGCACGACGCGGCCGTCGTGCAGGATCGTGAGCGTGCCCTGTGCGCGCGACACCTCGACGCGCCAGGGGTTGACGCTGAGTGCCGCGAACTTGCTGTTCAGCCACCCGCTCGGCATGCCGTGGGAGAACCAGGCGGGGAGGCGCACCTTCAGCCAGCGCTGGCCGTCGACCGTGCGGGACGCGAGCACGAGCAGCCGCTGCTGCTTGAGGCGGTAGAACGACTTGGGCTGAAGCGTGAAGACACTCGCGCCCCCAGGGGTGCGCGCGATGGGCGCCCAGGCGGTCAGCACTGCGTCGAAGCTCTTCTGCGTGCTGGGCGAGTAGGGAACCGCCTGTTTCGCCTGCGCCAGCGACGGGTACACCATCAGGACCAACGAGCAGGCGAGCAAGATGCGCTGAAAGGAGCGTGCCATGGGCTGAACCATCGGCGCTCGACCGGCGTGCTGGACCGCTCGCGGCGGCGCTTCTGCCGAAGTCTCACCAAAGCGCCCCATCGCGAGAATCTGCGAAAACCTTGTGTTCTCTTCCGTCAGGCGCGGAACCGGACGCGCCGCGGCACCGTGCCGGATGGCCCGTAACGTGGCTATCCAAGCCGAAATCCCGCCCTGGCGACCTTGCGCGGCTCGCTGTCGTGCCAGGGCAGAGTTCGCCGGCCGAGCCAGCTCGTTGGTTATGTCAAGCTAGCTCTGGCTCACGGCTCGACGAAGCGCTGCACGAATGCGAGCGCCGTATCGGCAACCTCGCGCCAGCCGTTGTCGATCATGAGCGCGTGGCCGCGTCCCTCGAACGCGACGAACTCGGTCACGGCCGTGTTCTTCTGCTGCTTCTTGTAACGAGGCCCTGGCGATCGCCGGGGGCACGGTGTGATCCTTGGTCCCGGACGTGATCAGGAGCGGGCCGCGCTCCGGGTTCTTGCTGTCGACCTTCGCCTCGGTCCACGGGTTGAGGTTGGCGGTGGCGGCCTGGAACAGCGGCGCGCCGGACGTGGGCACCGAGAACCGCTCGTAGAGCTCCTTGGCCTCGTCCTCGCTCACGGCATTGGCGAAGCCGTAGCGGAACTGGTCGTAGGTCAGCGGGACGGCGCGGTTCCAGTTGCGCGGGTTGTGCAGCACGGCGTTGCCGACGCGCAGCGCGGAGATCGGCAGCGGCAGCACTCCCCGGAACGGCGCCGGGTCGATGGCCACCGAGGCCTTGGAGAGGCCGCGACCGGCGAGGATCTGCGTCAGCAGGCCGCCGAACGAGTGCCCGATGCACGGCCGGCTTCTTCTTCAACCGGCCGATCACCTCCGAGTAGTGGTCCGCGACCTGCCCGACCGTCTTGCCCGCGAACACCTCGGGGTGCGCCTTGGCCTCCTCGACGGTCTCCGGGTCATCCGGCCAGCCGGGCTGAGCGGGTGTAGCCCGCCTCCTCGAAGACCGTGGCCCAGCGATCCCAGCTGCTCGGGAGCAGCCAGAGGCCGTGGATGAAGACGACCGGCGTCTTGCCGGAATCGTTGGCCCAGTCGATCTGCTCGTCTTCGGTGGGGGACGTCGTGCTCGACATGCGTCGCCTCCTGGCGTCGTCTGGTTGGCGGCCGCTCGGCGCCGTCGGACAGCGTTGCGCACCGGGCGAGCCGCGATCGCCCCGAGTGGCGAAGCGGGCTCGGGGACGCTTACCGTGCGATGACTTTCGCGTGCTGCCGGCGTCTGTTCAGCAATCCCGACCGAAGGAACCCGATGCCCAGGCTGAAGCTCAATCTCTCGATCTCGCTCGACGGCTACGTCGCAGCCCCGAACGCGTCGCTCGAGAATCCCCTCGGCGTGGGCGGCATGCGCCTGCACGAATGGATCTTCGGGCTCAAGAGCTGGCGCCAGGAGCATGGTCTGGAGGGCGGCGAGAGCGGCTCGGCCGATGACGAGATCGCGGCTGAGATCCCCCGCGGCATCGGCGCGGTCGTCATGGGCCGCAAGATGTTCAGCGGAGGCGAGGGCCCCTGGGAGAGCGACCCCAACGCGCAGGCCTGGTGGGGCGACGACCCGCCGTTCCACGTGCCGGTCTTCGTGCTCACCCATCACGAGCGCGAGCCGCTCGTCAAGCAGGGCGGCACGACCTTCCACTTCGTCACCGACGGCATCGGCGCGGCGCTGGAGCGGGCCCGCGCCGCAGCCGGCGACCTCGACGTCTCGCTGGCGGGCGGCGCGAGCGTCGCACAGCAGTACCTCGCGGCCGGCCTGGTCGACGCGCTCGAGCTGCACGTCGCCCCCGTCCTGCTCGGCGGGGGCGTCCGCCTCTTCGACGGCACCCTCCCGGCACCCGTCGAGCTGGAAGCGGAGAGGGTGGTGGCATCACCCGCCGCCACCCATCTCCGCTTCCGCTTCGCTCGCTGAGGGCGTCAGGCCGCCTCGGCCAGCTCGGCGTCGGTCACTGCGACGGTGCGCACGCCGGTGCGCAGGCCGCCGGCCACGGCGACGATGCCGAGCACTCCCACGATCACCGGCACGAGGAGCGCCGGGTGGAACCCGTCGAGCAGCGCCTGCGGCGTGCCGCCGGCCCCGGTGTTCGCGTTGATCACGGCCGTCGTGACGGCGAGCGCAAGCGCGCCTCCGAACTGGAAGGAGGTGTTCAGAAGCCCTCCTGCGAGCCCCTGCTCCTCGGCCGCGACGCCACTCGTGGCCGCGATGTTGAGCGGTCCGAAGGCGAGCGCGAAGCCGAGGCCCGCCAGTAGGAAGGTCGGCAGCAGCGACGCCAGGTAGCCGGACTCGAGGCCGATGGGCAGGAAGAGCAGGTAGCCCGCGACGATCGAGACCAGGCCCGCGAGGATCAGCCGCGTCACCCCGAAGCGCATCACGAGCGGCGCGATGCGCGTCGAGAAGACGGCGACAAGCAGGCCGGCCGGGAAGATCGCGAGGCCCGTGTCGAGCGACGACCAGCCGCGGAGCTGCTGCATGTAGAGCGTGGCGATGAACTGGAACCCGATCCAGCTCCCGAACAGCGCCATGGCTGCCAGGTTGGCGCGCACGAGCGCTCCGGAGCGGAGAATGCCGAGCCGCACGAGCGGAACCGGCGTGCGCTGCTCCCGGATCACGAACGCCGCCAGGAACGCCGCCGCGCCCGCGAACGAGCCGATCGTGCGCAGCGATCCCCAGCCGGCGTTCGGCGCGTCGACGAGCGTGTAGACGAGCAGCAGCATCGCCGCGGTAATCGTGACCGCGCCTGCCGCGTCGAAGCCGCCCGCGCGCTCGGCGCGCTCGCTCCTCGGCACGAGCTTGATGCCGGCGACGAGCGCGATCAGGGCGACGGGCGCCGGCAGGAAGAACACCCAGCGCCAGCCCGCCTCGGTCAGCAGGCCGCCGAAGACGAGGCCGAGCGAGAAGCCGGTGGCACCGGTCGCCGTGTAGACCGAGAGCGCCTTGTTGCGCGCCGGCCCCTCCCGAAACGTCGTCGTGATGATCGAGAGCCCGGCGGGCGCGGTGAAGGCGGCGCTCATGCCCTTGATGAAGCGGGTCGCGATCAACAGGTTGCCGTCGTGCGCGAACCCTCCGAGCAGCGATGCCACCACGAACACGCCAAGGGAGACCAAGAAGACACGTCGTCTACCGAGGAGATCGGCGGCGCGCCCGCCGAGCAGCAGGAAGCCGCCGTAGCCGAGGACGTAGGCGCTGACCACCCACTGCAGCGAGCTCGTGGAGAGCTGGAGGTCGCTACGAATGGAGGGCAGGGCGACGCCGACCATCGACACGTCGAGCGCGTCGAGGAAGAGGGCGCCGCAGAGCACGAGCAGCGCGCCCCAGGCGCGCTTGCTGAGCCGCCCGGTTCCGTCGTCGAGGGAGTGCGATGGCTGGGAGGTGGTTGCTGGCACGAAAGCTCCTTCCGGTGAGCTCGCCGCTGGCGGAAATGGCTCCGCTCGGCTATTGTTCGAGCTGCATCGTACATATTAGTTTGATCGAGGTCAAACAATTGGCTCACATTGGTTCGCCCCCCCAGGACCACACCCCGATCTGGCCGACGTCGACGTCCTGACCGTCTTGCAGGCGCTCTCCGATCCCGTGCGCCTGGCGATCGTGCGCCAGCTCGCCGGCTGCACCGGCGAGGTCGGCTTGATGTGCGGCCAGATCTCGCTGCCCGTGACCAAGTCGACGGCCAGCCATCACCTCAAGACGCTGCACAACGCCGGGCTCACTGCAGAGCGCGCTCAAGGCGTGTGCAAGTACATCCAGCTCCGCCGCGACGAGCTGAACGAGCGCTTCCCCGGTCTGCTCGACTCGCGTCCTCAGCGCCGCTGAGACGCCCGTCGCCTGAGGCCGCCGATCGGTCCGGGGCTGCGCTCGGCTGGTCGTCGCGTCGCCGGCGCTCGATCGCTAGATCGTGCCGCCGCTCGTCGGGGCCGCGATCTCGAGCGCATCGGCCAGTGCTTGCTGCGCGCCGGCGCGATCGCCCCAGCGGAGTACCGGATCGCGCTCTCCGGAGCGCAGGTCGAGCAGGTCGTGCTCCCAGCCGCGACGGCTGCGCACGACCGGGCCCGGGCTCAGCGCGACGAGCACGGGCTGCTCGTTGACGAGCATGAGGTCGCCCTCGTTGACCTCGACGCGCGGGCGGTGGTACCTGCCGCGCTCGTCCACCGTCGACTGCCGTACGAGGGCTGCGAGCCAGCTCGACCAGAGCATGTTCGAGGCGGGGACGCCCTGGCGCCCCATGAGCATCAGCCGGCGGCCCCTGGCTGACGCCGAGTCCTCGACCGCGATGAAGAGCCCGCGCCCCTCGCCGCGCTCGACGACGTGCAGCTCGCGGCCCTCGAGCCAGCTGCAGGCGAGCACGTCGGGCGCGATGTCCAGCACCTCGACGACGCCCAGCGGGTCGAGCGCATGGAGATCGATGAGCTCGCGGCCCATCTCGGTCAGCTCGCCCGCCGCGATGTCGTCCCGGGCGACGTTGAGGGCAATGACGTGCTGGTCCAGGCTGACCCGCCAGACGCTCGAGCTGCGCCCCTCCTTGACGCTCCAGAGCTCGACCTCCGCAGCCGCCTCGACGTCGGCGATCCGCAGCGTGTAGTCGAGAGCGGTGCGCAGGCTCTCCGCATAGGTGCGCACGCCCGCCGCGCGCGCGGCGCGTGCGACGCCTTCCACGAGCGTGCTCGAGAGCTCGCCGCTGGAAGTGCTCCCGAGCCGCCCGTCGAGCATTCCCTCGAGCAGCGGGGAGAGCTCGGCCCAGGCTCTGCCGTCGAGTCCGATGCGGCTGAGAGGCTCGAGTGCGAGCGGCAGCACCCCGTGGTGGGGCCCGAAGGCGGTCACCGGCGGAGGGTCGCCGAGCGGGCCCGTCCAGACTCGCGTCGCGCGCGGCCCGTGGCGGATCGTCAGTCTGGACACCACTCCGCGCCCTCCCGCTCGTTGTCTCGCCCCTGTGGTGCACGGTCACCCTATGCGCGGGTGGGGCAGGCGGACAAGCGTGCGCTTTTGAGCGGTTCCGGCGCGTTTCATCACCCGGTGGGGTGACGCTCGTCGGCTAACGCGATTCCGTCGCGAGCCGCAGGCCGAGCGCGATCAGCACGAGGCCGGTGACGCGGTCGAGTGAGGCTCTCACGCGCGGGCGCGTCAGCAGCCCGCCGGCCTTCGCCGCCATCAGCGCATAGCCGCCGAGCCAGGCGAGCGTCATGACCGCGAAGAGCCCGCCGAGCACGAGGAACGGGAGGAGCACGCGCTGTCCTCCAGCGATGAATTGCGGCAGGAGGCTCGTGAAGAGCACGGCGATCTTGGGATTGGCGAGGTTGCTGATCAGTCCCTGCCGGAAGCCCCGCCGCGCGTCCAGCCGCCGCGGGGCGACCTCGCCGCGGCTAGGCGCAGCGGCGTGGCTGCCCGCGGGGCGCAGCGCCTGGATGCCGAGCCAGACGAGGTACGCGCCGCCGATCAGCTTGAGCGTCTCGTAGGCGGTTGCCGAGGCGTGCACGACAGCGGCGATGCCGAGCGCGGAGGCGAGCGTCCACAAGAGCAGACCGGCCGCGACGCCGAGCGACGTGGCGAGACCGGCGCGGCGCCCGTAGATGAGAGCGTTCTTGGTCACCAGCGCGGTATCGGGCCCAGGCGTGATCAGGATGAAGGCGGCGACGCCCAGGAAGGCGAGGATGTTCGCGTGCATGGCGCGCAAGTCTGCCAGGGCTTGCTCCCGCTCCCGAGCGATGCGAACATACGTTCGTGTCCGGAGAGGCGACCATCCTCCACGCCGATGCAGACTCGTTCTTCGCATCCGTCGAGCAGCGGGACGATCCGCGACTGCGGGGACTGCCCGTCATCGTCGGTTCCTGGGTCGTCCTGGCAGCGAGCTACGAGGCCAAGGCCTACGGCATCCGCACGGCGATGAGCGGCTCGCAGGCCCGCCGCCTCTGCCCGCAGGCAGTCGTCGTGGAGCCGCGCTTCGCCGCCTACACGGAGGCGAGCCGCGCCATGTACCGGGTCTTCGACGACGCGACGCCGCTCGTCGAAGGCCTCTCGATCGACGAGGCGTTTCTCGACGTGCGCGGCATGGAGCGCGTCTTCGGCACGCCGCGCGAGCTGGCCGTGAAGCTACGGCGGGATGTGCTCGCGCAGGTCGGCCTGCGCGTGACGGTGGGCGTTGCACGCACCAAGTTCCTGGCCAAGGTCGCCAGCGGCGTGGCCAAGCCGGACGGGCTGCTGGTGGTGCCGCCCGACGGTGAGCTGGACTTCCTCCACCCGCTGCCGGTGGAGCGCCTGTGGGGCGTCGGTCCGGTGACCTCGGGGAAGCTGCACGCGTGCGGGATCGCCACCGTCGGCGAGGTCGCGGCGCTCTCCGAGGAGGCGCTCGTGCTGCTGCTCGGGGCGGGCTCTGGCCGTCACCTGTTCGCGCTCGCGCACAATCGCGATCCCCGCCCGTGGAGACGGGGCGCCGCCGGCGGTCCATCGGCTCGCAGCGCGCGCTGGGCCGCTCGCCCAAGTCGCCCGAGGCAATCGATGCCGTGCTCGTCTCGCTCGTCGACCGCGTGACGCGCCGCATGCGCGCCGCGCGCCGGGTCGGGCGCACCGTCGTGCTGCGCTTGCGCTTCGCCGATTTCAGCCGAGCGACGCGCTCGCACACGCTGCCGCGCGCGACCGCGGGCACCGGCACGATCCTGGCGGCGGCCCGCGGGCTGCTCGCCGCGGCCAGCCGCTGATCGAGGCTCAGGGCCTGACGCTGGTCGGCATCGCCGTCACCAGTCTCGACGATGAGCGCGCCGTGCAGCTGATGCTGCCCTTCGAGCGCGACGTCGAGGGCGCGCTCGACGGAGCGCTCGACGAGGTGCGAGAGCGCTTCGGCACGGGAGCGGTGACGCGCGCCGTGCTGCTCGGCCGCGATCAGGGCATCTCCATGCCGCTGCTGCCGGATTGAGGGTGCCGAGCGTGGCACGATCGTCCGGTGAGGGCGATCGTGATCGAGACGCCGCAAGGCGCCGCCCGTGCGTTTCTCCAGCCCGCTGAGGAGCCGCGCGGAGCACTCGTGCTCGGACACGGCGCGGGCGGGGGAGTCGGAGCGCCGGACATCGTGGCCGCCTCGGGAGTCGCCGCCTCGCTGGGGCTGTCGGTGGCGCTTGTGGAGCAGCCCTACCGGGTTGCGGGCCGCAAGGCTCCACCCCGCGCGCCGCACCTGGACGCGGCCTGGATCGCCGTCGTCGAGCACCTGTGCCCGGGAGGAGCTGGGCGCGCTCCCGCTGGTCACCGGCGGTCGCTCGTCGGGCGCGCGCGTGGCCTGCCGGACGGCGAGGGCGACGCATGCCGCAGCCGTGCTCTGCCTGGCGTTCCCGTTGCAGCCTCCGCGCCGCGAGGGCGCCGCACCCGCGCCGAGCCGGCTCGCCGAGCTCGCGGAGGTCTCCGTCCCCGTGCTGATCGTGCAGGGCGAGCGGGATCCATTCGGCCTGCCGCCCAGCGCCCCGCTCCCGCCAGGTGACGATCGTGCGCGGCGACCACAGCCTGCGGACGGATCTCGGAGTGCTCGCAGCCGCGGTCGAGTCCTGGCTCCGCGAAACGGTGCTGGGCGAGACCGCGGGCCGCACAACCTGAGCGAATCGCGAGGTGTCAGTGCGGGAACCTCGGTGCCAGGTGCGGGAACCTCGGTGCCAGCTGCGGGAACTCTGGGTCAGACCCCGACTTCCCGCTGCCGTGAGCAGGAGCTTTGGGGGCGGGCTGCGGGAACCTCGGTGCCAGGTGCGGGAACCTCGGTGCCAGCTGCGGGAACTCTGGGTCAGACCCCGAGTTCCCGCTGCCGTGAGCAGGAGCTTTGGGGGGGCGGCTGCGGGAACCTCGGTGCCAGCTGCGGGAACTCTGGGCCAGACCCCGACTTCCCGCTGCCGTGAGGCCACTGGGCGCTCGGGCTCGAGCGATCAGCCGGGCGCCGCCGGCCTCGGGCGCGCCGAGGCGAGCCGCGCGGTTACGCGGGCGGCGGTGGGCCGCTGAGAACGTCTATGCGACCGGCGTGCCGGACAGCTCTGCCCGGCGCTGCTCGATCAGGCGCAGCGTCGCCTTCAGCTCGCGCGAGAACTGCGCGAGGGTCTTCTGGCGTTGGCACACGAGCTCGAGCTGCCGCTCGAGCAACGGCTGGGCCTCGTCGAGGATGCGCAGGCGGTCGCTGTCGCTCGGATCGCTCTCCCACTCGTTGCGCAGCGCAGCGCGAGCCTCTTCCGCGTGGGCGAGGTCGACGATCTCCTCGAGCGAGAGGCCGAGCAGATCCTTCATGCGGAGGACATGCCGGAGGTGGCTGACATCGGCCTCGCCATACAACCGATGGGTGCCCTTGCAGCGATCGCTTGCCGTGCCGAGCAGGCCGAGCTCCTCGTAGTAGCGGATGGTGCGCGTTGTGACGCCCAGCCGGTGTGCGACCGCGCCGATTCGGAGGCTCCGCTCAGTCGTGGCGCTCATGACTCCCCTTTTAGAGCACTGGCCGTAGCTGTGCAAGGCCCAGCCGGGCAAGTGAACGTGAACGTAAAGCTTCGATTCTCCGGACGCGGGGTAGTCTCACGACGACATGCTTCCCTCTGCCGACACCACGCTCTCGCGGCGAGCCGTGCTCGCCTCGGCCGCCGCGGGGACGATCGCGATCGGACTCGACGGCACTCCCCTTGCCCGCGCCGCGAGGTGGCGGCGCGAGGTACGACCGTGGACGTTGCCTGCTCACGATCTGACGGCCAGTCGCTTCTCGCCACGCGGCAGTCGGATCAGTCACCGAGCGCTGGCGCGCGCACCTCGCCGGCGGCATCACCGGAGCTCCGCTGATCCAGGGCGGGTACCGTGTGGGCCGCATCCTTCGGAGGCGATGTCGCGGCCTTCCACCGCCTCAGCGGACAGCAGCAGTGGCTGCGCTCGCTGGGAGCGGCGACCTACGGGTCCGACGAGCAGCTCGGCTTCTTCGGCGGCCTCGCCCTCTGCGGGGATCGCCTCGTCGTCGCCTCGGACCGGGTACCGCCCTGCACGCGCGCAGCGGCGCGACGATCTGGGAAACCGCCCCGTTGCGGGGCGCCGACGGCGACGATTACTTCTGGGCGCCACCGGTGATCGCCGGTCGCACGGTCCTGCTCGGCTCCGGCGCCGGCAGCGAGTCGACCGAGACGCGGGGCCGCGTGACCGCCTACTCGCTGAACGACGGGCGCTTGCTCTGGAGCACCCCGATGGTTCCGGAGGGCGGCAACGGCGGCGGCATCCTCGGCCAGCCGAGCGTCGACCTCCGCACTGGCAGGGTGTACGTCGCCACCGGCGCGCCCTACGTCCCAAAGCCGGGTGACAACCCGGGCACGGACTCACTCGTCGAGCTGCGGATGCGCGACGGCGCGATCGTCTGGTCCGATCAGGTGCACGTGGGCGACACACTCGGGCTCGACCTCAACAGCGCGCCGGTTCTGATCGGCGATCTCGTCGCCGTCGCGGGCAAGGATGGCTTCCGCGCCTGGAGTCGCCGCACGCGGCGGCGGCTATGGCACGTGCAGACCACGCCGGGATCGCCGGCTGCCGGCGCGCCGGCCGACCCCACGACGGGCCCGGAGGGCGGCCCGATCGCCAGCGACGGCCGGCGTGTCTACGGCCTCTCGAACGACGGTGCTGCGGGCACCTGCGTCGCGGCAGCGCTCGATCCCTGGACGGGCGCCGTGCTTTGGCAGGCGGCTCTGCCGGCCCTCTCGTTCGCCGCGCCTGCCGTGTCCAGCGACGTGCTCGCCGTTGCCGGCTCCGACGGGACGCTGCGGCTGCTCGCTGCGGCGACCGGCACGCAGCTCGCCGAGCTCCCGCTCGCCGAGCCGAGCTCGGGCGCGGTGAGCGCGACGGACGGACAGCTGCTCGTCGGCACGGGTGCCGGGCCGTTCCTGCCGGGGGATTCGCTCGTTTCCTTCGGCCGCTGAAAACGCATTCGGCGGGCGGCTCCCTCTCGGGTGCCGCCCGCCGCCCGCGCGTCAGCTCACGGCAGACCGCCGGAGCCACTCGACCCGGAGTCGCCGCCCTTGCCGGCGACCGACGAGACGTATTTCGCGACGGACTGGATCTCCGCCTTGCTCAGCTGGCTGGCGAAGGACGGCATCCCGCCGCCGCCGTTCGTCACCTGATGGACGACCGCCGCCTGGTTCGGCTTCAGGTCATCGAGGTTCGGCCCGACGTTGCCGCCGCTGCCCGCATCGGCGAGCGTGTGACAGCTGCCGCAGTTGGCCGAGAAGACCTTCTTGCCGGCCGCCGCCGTGACCCCGCCGCCTCCGCCCGCCGTGCTCGTGGCGGGTGCGGAGGTCGTGGCCTGCTTCGTTGTGGCAGGCGTTGACGTCGACTCGGTCGACGACGAGGAACTCCCGCTCGACCCGCCGCATGCGCTCACAGCGACAGCCACTGCGAGCAAGCTGCCGAATGCGGCGAGCTTCTGGAAGTTGAGCGACGGGACGTTCATCAGGAGAGGCGATACGCGACGATCGTGGCCTTCTGCGTCTTGCCCTGCGGGAAGGAGCCGGCGGTGATAACCGTATCGCCCGCGATCGAAACCGGCGTGTTCGTGCCCGCCGGGAGCTTGCCGCTCCACAGAACCTTGCCGTTCTTCGTGTTGAAGGCCCAGACCGTGCCGTCGAACGTGGTCGTGAAGAGCACGTCGTTGGTGATGCTGGCCGCGCCGTACGGAGACTGGGTCAGTTTGTGATCCCAGACGATCTTGCCCGTCGCCTGGTTGAGGGCGACGATCTCCCCGGTCCCCTTGGTGAAGTCGCCCAGCTTGATCCCCGCCTCGAGGTCGTTCGTGAACTTGGAGCCGAGATTGTTGACGGCGACGTAGACGTTGGTGCCGTCCGAGGCGAGCTGGGACTCGACGCCGCCGAGGATGCCCGGGAAGACGGTGTACGGGAACTTCAGCTTCTTCTTGGCCTGGGCCAGCGTCAGCAGACCGTCGTGGTCATGCCCGTTGTGCGTGCCGACCGGGGTCTTCCAGAGCAGCTTGCCCGTGCTCTGGTCGACGGCCGCGACGATGCCGGCCTTGCCCGCGTCGATGACGATGTTCTTGCCGTTCGCCTTCGACAGGACCGGCGAGTTCTGCATGTCCCAGTCGTTGATGTCGTGCGGCGTCAGCTGGTAGTACCAGACGAGCTTGCCCGTCGTGTGGTTCAGCTTGACGATCGAGTCCGAGTAGAGGTTCGGGCCGGGGCGGCTCGAGCCGAACGGAAGGCCCTTCGCGCCCGGGAACGGCGCCGGGTTCGAGACGCCGACGTAGAGGTCTCCCGCTGCGTCGAACGAGGGCGGATCCCACTGCCCGCCGCCCGAGTTGACGCCGGTGTGGGCCTTCGACCAGAGATTCGGCCGGAACCTCTTCCCACTTCCACTTGGGCGCGCCGGTCTTCGCGTTCAACGCCCACAGCACCGCCTGGCCGTTGCCGACGTAGAAGCCCTTCGAGTTGCCGGGCACGGTGGAGACGTAGACGGTCCCGTCGTTGACGCCGGGCGCCATGTCGATGCCCTCGGTCTTGTTGCGGGTGAGCTTCTTCGACCACAGCTGCTCGCCCGTGCTCGCCTGCAGGGCGAAGGCGCTGTCGCCGGTCGCGCCGTAGACGACGCCGTCCGACGACGTTTACGCCGTTCGGCCCGACGGAGGGCGAGTTGTAGCGCTTGTACCAATTGACCTTGCCGGTCTTGAGGTTGATCGCGTACACGTTGGAGCTGATGTCCTGCGTGTAGACGGTTCCCCCGACCACGACCGGTGTGGTCGCGTACGTGCCGAAGGTGCCCTTGGCCTTGATCGGAACCTCCCAGGCCTTCTTCAGCTTGGCGACGTTCGAGCTCTTGATCGGCCCTGGGACATTGCGCGTGTTCTGCAGATCGGCGCCCGGCAGCGCCCATTCACCGGACTTGGCTCCGGTCTTCTCGCTGCTGCCGGAAGCAGCGCTCACCCCGGCGACCGCGACCGCGCTGACGCACGCAACGACCGCGATGCCCGTTGCAAGCAGCCTGCGCCGAGCGCGCCTTGACGTGAACTGGGAGTCCCCGTGCAACACAATCTCACCTCCACGTAAAATTGACGAAGCCGAATGGTACCACCGCAAACCTTTGGTGAACGTGAGCTTCCGTTTTGCTGCAAATCCTCGCTGCGGGTTACGATGGCGGGCATGGTGAGGGTTGCGCGACGGCGATCGCCCGGCGCTCCGGCGGCTCTGCGCTGGATCGCGGCCGACGCGCGCGATGTCACGCGCATCAGCGAGGCCGAGGCGCGCCCCACGGTGGACGTCGAGAGCGTGGCCTGGGGCGTGCGCCGCTGGCAGCGGCGGCTCGAGCGACGGCGGCTGCTCGCCGTCCTCCGGCGAGCCGTCCTCGTGACGCTGGCCGCCGGTTGCGTGTTGCAGATAGGCGCACTCGCGGGCGGTGGCAGCGGGCTCGGGCCCTGGCTGGTGCCGGCGGCGCTCGTTGCCGCAGCCGCCGTCGCGATCGGCTTGGCGAGCCGCACGACGCCGTCGTTGGCGGCGCGGCTCGTCGATCGCGACCTCTCACTCGGAGCGAAGGTGACGACCGCGCTCGAGCTGGAGAGCTCGGCCCGCGGCGGCCGCCCGGCCGGGCTCGCCGGTCTCGCGCTCGCCGACGGACGTGGTGCGCTCGCTTCGAGCCTTGCCGGCGCACGCGCGCGGCTGCGGTCGCAGGCCGCCGAGCTGGCGCTGCTCGGGGCGCTGGTCGCGGGCTTCGCCGTGCTGCTGCTCCTGCCGAGCCCGCGCTCCGGCTCTTCCGCGGCGGCCCTGCCGGTCAAGGCGCGCACCGTGCCGCCGTCGTCGCGCGCGCTCCGTGCCGACAGCGGCGTGCCCGGCAACGCCGATCCCGGACCGTCGCTCCAGGGTTTCAAGCAGACACCGATCGACGCGCCTCCCCTGGCCGCTGTGCAGGCCGGCGGCACTACGCGCACGGGCGGCGCCGCCTCGGGTCACAGCCCCTACGGCGGTGGCGTTGCCAACGCTGGCGCGGGCAGCGACAAGCAGCCTTCCTCGAGCACTCTCGGGCAGTCCGGCTCGGTGCAGGGCACCCAGGACACCGGCGGCGGCTCGTCGGGCACCTCCGCGGGCAAGGGCTCGCTGCCCAACGGCACGCCCACCGGAACAGGGGAGGACATCCCCGGCGGCGCCGCGGGGACGAAGGGCGGACCCGGTGCCACGAGCGTTGCTCCGGTGGCCGGCGGCCGTCCGGCGGGCTCCGCTGCCGGAGGCCGGCCGGCCGGGGCCTCCGGCAACTCCGGCCGCCAGTCCCAGGGCGGCGCCGGTTCGTCCGGCTCCCGGCAGCTCGCAAGGCCGCACGTCGTCCAGGTCTGCGCCGGGAGGCACGACTGCCGGCACCACCCCCGGCGCCAAGAGCAACGGCACGGGCGTCGTGCCGCAGCTCGGCGGCCAGGGTGCGCTGCCGATCACGCCCGGCTACGAGCCGATCCCGGGCGCCGAAGGCGCGACGAACGAGAGCTCGTCCTCGGCCGAGGGCCAGGGCGGCGGAGCCGGGCACAGCGGTCAGGCCGTCCGCGGAGCGTCGGGAGGCGGCGGCGGGACCGGGGTGCCCTACGTGCCGCCGGGAGGCGCCGGCGTCGCCGCCATCGATCGCGGCGTCGTGCTCGGGTACTTCGGCTCCCTCGCCCGCGTGAACGCCAGCGGCTGGTGACGTGAGCTTCGCCCGGCCGTGGTGGCTCGCCGCGCTGGCTCTGCTGCTGCCGCTCGTCGTCCTGCACCTGCGGCGCCCCGCGCTGGCTCTGCGCGAGGTTGCGAGCCTCGCCATCTGGGAACGGCTGCAAGCTCCGGTCGAGTCCAGCAACTGGCGCCTGCGCCGGCCGCGCCACCCGATCCTGCTGGCTCTGCAGGCGCTGGCGCTGTGCGCGCTCGTGCTCGCCCTCGCCGGGCCCGCGCGGCGGCACGCCGCGTCCCAGCCGACGACCGTCTACGTCGTCGACGACTCGCTCTGGATGAACGTCGGCACGCGCCTCGCGGACGTCCGCGCGGGCGTCGCCGGGCTCGCGGCCGCCGATCCGGGGTCGCAGGTCGCTCTGGTCACGGGCTCGGGCACTCCGTCCGTCGCCTACCGCGGGCCGGCGAGCGGCCTGGCCGGGGCGCTCCGTCGCGTGCGCCCCAGTGCGGGCAGCGGCGACCTTGCCGGTGCGATGGTGCTCGGCTCGGGGCTGCTCGGCAGCCGTGACGGGCAGATGGTCGTCCTGCGCGCTCCCGAGGATGACCTACCGCAGGTCAGAGCAGCTCCGGGCCAGCTGACGGTCAGGACCGTGGGCACCCCCTCGGCGAATCAGGGGATCTACGCGCGCGGGGCGCGCTGCGGCATCGGGCGCTCGGGTGCGTGCGAGGTCGTCGCAACGCTCCGCAACTTCGAGGCCGTCGCGCGCATCGATCGCTATGCGGCCTTCCTCGACGGCAAGCGTGCGCTCACCCTGCGGGCCTCGGTGCCGCCACACGGCTCGACGCCGGTCACGCTGACCGCGCGCCCCGGGGCCTCGGTGCGGCTCGTTCTGACCAGGCATGACGCGCTCGCGCTCGACAACACCGCCTGGTTCTCCGTCCCCAGCGCGGCCGGCACGCCGGCCGCCATCACGGTCACGCTCGTCGGCGATCCCGCGACCGCCAAGCCGCTCGCTCAGGCGCTCGCGGCGGCACCGGGGGTCAGCCTCGAGCTGCGAACGAGCACCACCTACCGACGCCGCGACGCGCTCGCGAGCGATCTCGTCGTGCTGGACGGCTTCGTGCCGGCCGACGGCCTGCCACCGGCTCCGGCTGTCGCGCTGATCGACCCGCCGCGCATCCCCGGGGGGCTGGTCGGAGCCCGGCTTCCCGGTGCCACCGTCTCGAGCGTGGCCGCGGGCGACGAGCTGATCGCGGGCGTGGACCTGCGCTCGCTGAGCATCGACCGCAATGCCGCGCGGCAGCTCGAGCTGCCCAGCTGGCTCGGCCCCGTGGTCTCGAGCCCTGGCGGAACGCTGCTGGCCGCGGGTGACAACGGCCGTCAGCGCGTAGCGGTGCTGGCCTTCGACCCGCCCCGCTCGAACCTCACTCAGCTCCCGGCGTTTCCCATCCTGGCGCGCAATCTCGAGCGCTGGGCGAGCGGCTGGACCTCGGTCGGCGGCAGCGGATCGCTCTCGGTCGACTCGCTCCCGGCCACCGCCCGCGCGACCGTGACCGCGACCGCCGGCGGGTCGCAGAGCAGCGATCTCGGCGGGCGCCCGGTCGGCATTACCGGGCTGGCCCCCGGTGAGTACACCGTGACCGCCATCGGCACCGGCGTCTCTCATCGACACGCGCTGATCGCCCCCCTGCCCGTGCAGGGCGCGGGGGCGGGCGCAAGCGACGGGCCGCTCGACCTGGCCCCCTGGGCGCGGGTGGCGCCGCCGCGCAAGGAGAGCTCGCTCTCGGCGTACCTGATCGCTCTGGCGCTGATCGCGATCGGCGGCGAGTGGGCGTACTGGCGCTGGCTGAGGTGGCGCACGTGAAGGCCGGGGAGCTGCGCCGCAGGGTCAGCATCGCCGGCATCGCCGCCGTGCTCGCGACGCTCGCTGCCGTGGCTGCGCTGGCCGACGTGCAGACCGGCTCGCGGGCCCAGCGCGCCGTGCTCGCCGTCGATCGCTCGGCCAGCATCGATCGCCGCGATGCGCACGGTCGAGGGCCGCTGGATCGGCCGCTCGACGCCCGACGGCTGCGTCGTGCCGTGTCACGTTGTGGCCTTCGGCGCTCGAGCCCAGACGCTGCCGGTCGCGGGCAGGGGGTCGATCGCGGGCGCGGCGACCAACCTCGAGCAGGGCGTGGAGGCGGCGATCGCCGCGGCGCCGCACGGCGGGCGGGTCGTCGTCCTCAGCGACGGTCGGCAGACGGTGGGCGATGCGTCTCGTGCGATCGCCGCGGCGCGCGCCCGCGAGGTCACGATCGACGCGGTGCCGCTCGCCGACGCCGACCTTCGCGACGCCGCGCTGACGCGGCTCGACGCGCCCGGCACGGTGCATGTCGGCGACACGATCTCGCTGCTCGTGACCGTGAGCTCGACGGTCATCGGCAGCGGCAGATTGGCCGTCGCCCGTGACGGCGGGGCGCCCGACAGCCAGGTGGTCCGGCTCGTCAAGGGCGACAATCCCTTCACGCTCTCCTACACGGCGGCGAGCGAGGGCTGGCACGCCTTCCATGTCGGGGTGCGGATCGCGGGCGACCAGCGCCGGCAGAACGACGAGCTCACCGCGAGCGTGAACGTCGGCGCCCCCCCGCGCGCCATCGTCGCCTCCGTCTCGCCGAGCCCTGCGATCGCGGAGATCCTGAAGGCGCGCGGTGTGAACGCCACGGTCGCGCAGCCGATCACGCTGCCGAGAGACCCCGCGGCCTACGCGGGCGTCGACGCCGTCGTGCTCGACGATGTTCCGGCCGACCTGCTCGCGGAGCCCCAGCTCGCCGCCCTGAGCGCGGCCGTGCGCGACGGCGGGCTCGGATTGCTCACGCTCGGCGGCCCTCACGCGTACTCGCTCGGGGGCTACGCCCGCAGCGCGCTCGACAAGGTGCTGCCGGTCGCGAGCCTCAGCCCGGGCGATCTGCAGCGCCGTCATCTCGCGGTCGAGCTCGTGCTCGACCGCTCCGGCAGCATGGCCGACACAGCGGGAGGGGAGGGGATCCCCAAGATGACGATGGCGCTGAGCGCCGCCAAGCAGACGGCGACCTTCGTCTCGGATCACGACGACGAGCTCGGCATCACCGCGTTCGACATCGCGCCGCACCTGGTGCTCCCGATGCAGCGCGTCGCGGCCGGCCCGAGCGTCGCCGGCGTGCAGGCGACGATCAGCAAGCTGACCGCCGACGGCGGCACCGACATCTACCTCGGGCTCGCGGCCGGCCTCCAGGAGGTGCTCAAGAGCAAGTCTCCGAACCGGCACATCATCTTGCTGACCGATGGCATCAGCCAGCCGCACAACTACGCGCCGCTGCTGGAGCAGCTCAAGCGCGACCACATCGCGGTCGCGACCGTCGCGCTCGGCACCGATGTCGACACGGCGCTGCTCAAGAACATCTCGAGCTCGACCGGCGGCAACTTCTATGCGACCAGGCGGGCGCGCGACCTGCCCAAGATCTTCGTCAAAGAGACGCGCCTGAGCGCCGAGCCGGTGCAGATCACCGGCCTGCAGAGCGTGCTGCCGCAGGGCTCGAGCGCGGTCGTGCGCTCGCTCGTCGGCGTCAAGCTGCCTGCGCTCAAGGGCAACGTCGTGACTCGCCTGCGCCCGGGCGCTCAGGTCGACCTGATCGCGCGCAGCGCCAGCGACAAGACCGAGCCCGCGCTCGCCGAGTGGGGCTATGGCACCGGTCGCGTCGTCTCGTGGACGCCAGGGCTGGGCGCTCCCTGGGCGACCGCATGGGCGCCGCAGAGCGCGCTCTGGGACGACGCCGTGCGCTGGGTCGCACGCGGCGTGCCCCCGGCTCCGGCCGCCGTCACGGCCGCCGTGGGGACGTCGACATCGATCCACGTCGACCTCGCCGCCGCCGGCCCGACGCCCGACGCCCAGCTCACCGCAGTGCTGGGGCTCCCGGGCTCGCGCGGCCGCCGCATCGCTCTCGACGAGACCACTCCGAGCGTCTACGCGGCGGACGTGCCGGTGCTCCCGAGCGGCAGCTACCAGCTCACGCTCACGCTGCCCTCGACGCTGGGCGGGTCACAACAGCTGCGCGTCGACGTCCCCTACGCGGCCGAGTTCATGCCCTCGCCCGTCGGCCTGGCGACGCTTGCGCAGCTGACCGAGCAGACAGGCGGCTCACTGCTCTCCCAGGGAGACACGCGGGCGCTGGCGGGGGACCGGCGCTCCTGGCGGGTGCCCCTGCTGGTGGTGGCGCTCGTGCTCTTCCTCGCCTCTGTGACGGCGCGCATGCTCGCGCGCGCGCAGTTCAGGTTCAGCCGCTGACGAGAGCGGCGCCGGGAGCGCACCGCCTGGGCGCTCTCCGCCTCAGACCGTCGCGACGGCGACCTCGCCGGCGTGGGCGAGCAGCAGGTCGAGCACGTCCTCGTCGCTGCGCGCGCGCAGGTAGCGAACCCCGTGCTCGCGGCACAGCTCGCGCACGGCATCTTGGAATGCCGCGAAGCGCTCGGCGTACTGCGGCGGCCGACTGGTCGTCGAGCGTCGTCTCGATCACGCGGCCGGTCTCGGCATCGCGCAGCTCGACGGGGCCGCGCAGGTCCGTCTCGGGCTCGTCGGCCGCGACGACGTGGATCAGCCCTGCCGTGCGCGCGCAGGAGGCGAGCATCCGCAGCGCCCGCTCCAACTCGTCCGGCGGCACGTGGGCGTCGCTGATCAGCATCGCGACGTCGGTCGGCAGAGCCAGCGCGCGCGTAGTCGGAGAGCGCGGTCGCCAGGCCGGTGCCCAGGGCTTCCGGCAAGCGCTCGAGCTCGTACACGAGCTGCGTGATCCGGCGCGGGCCGTCGAGGCGCACGAGCGAGCGGGAGCGGCCGTCGCCGAGCGCGTGCACCTCCGCCTGGTCGCCGCGCAGCAGCGCGATGGCGGCCAAGGCCGCGGCCATGCGCTGCGCGGCGCGCAGCTTGCTCGGCGCGCCGACGCGCATCGAGCGGCTCGTGTCGAGCAGCAGGACGAGCGAGAGGCGTCCGTCCTCGGCTCCCATCTTGACGACGAGCTGGTGCAGGCGGCGGTAGATGTTCCAGTCGATCCGGCGCAGCTCGTCGCCCGGGACATACGGGCGGTAGTCGGCGAACTCGAGGCGCGCGACGCGCGCGCGGCCCTGGCGCTCACCGACGAGGCCGGCGACGATCGCCGTCAGGGTCGAGAGCCGCAGGCGATCGAGCTGGCGCAGCAGCTCGCCGTCGAGCAGCGGCCGCTGCTCGTCGCTCACGGCGGCGTCTTCGCGCACGCCCTCGACGACCGCGGCGAGGATGTCGTCGGCGGTCACGCCGTTGCGCTCGGCGTCGAAGGTGAGGATCAGCCGGTGCCGCAGCGCCGGGAGTGCGACGGCGCGGATGTCCTCGTACGAGAGGTGGTTGCGCCCGGCGATCAGCGCGGAGACGCTTCCCGCCAGCGTGAGCGCCTGCGCTCCGCGCGGGCTCGGGCCGAGCCGCACGTAGTCGCTCACGAGCTTGTCCGCGCCGGCGAGCGGCTGCAGTGCGATCACGATGCGGCTCGCGTAGTCGAGCACGGACGAGGCGGCGGGCAGCGAGCGCGCGAACGCGCCCATGCGCAGCAGCGCGTCGCCGTCGGAGACCGGCGCGGGCTCGGGCAGCTGATCGGTCGTGCGACGGACGATCGCCGTCAGCTCGGCGACGCTGGGGTAGTCGAAGTGCAGCTTGAGCAGGAAGCGGTCGAGCTGCGCCTCGGGCAGCGGATAGGTGCCCTGCATCTCGACCGGGTTCTGCGTCGCCAGCACCGAGAACGGGCGAGGCAGCTGGTGGGTGTCGTTGCCGATCGTGACCGTCCCCTCCTGCATCGCCTCGAGCAGCGCGCTCTGGGTGCGCGGCGAGGCGCGGTTGATCTCGTCGGCCAGGATCAGCGAGCCGAACAGCGGGCCGGGCTGGAACATGAGCTGCGGCGCGCTGTCGGGCCGATCGACGAGCACGACCGTGCCGGTGATGTCGGCGGGCATGAGATCGGGCGTGAACTGGATGCGGCTGTGCGAGATACCGAGTGCGCTCGCGAAGGAGCGCACCATGCTCGTCTTGCCGATCCCGGGCACGCCCTCGAGCAGCGCGTGACCGCCGAGGATGAGGCTGATCATCACGCCCCGCACGGCTTCGCGCTGGCCGACGATGGCCGCGCTGACCTGCTCCTCGATCGCCGCGACGGCCGTGCGGAAGTGATTCGCGGTGGCCGCGGCGCTCGGATCGTTCGCGGCTCCGACGGGCGTCGTCTCGCTCACCAGGAGGTCTCCTCAACTGTCATGAACTTCACGCTCTCGTGAGCTTACCAGCGGGTTGATCCTGCCCGGCGACCAAGTTCTGGAGCGTCGCCGGGCGCTCAGCGAGCATACGGCAGGCCCGGCCCCGGCGGGCGATGGCGGCGCCCGCCCTCGCCGCTTCCAGCCAGGTCGTAGACTCCTCCGCGCATGGGCCGCGTCGAAGGCAAGGTCGTCGTCGTCACCGGCGCGGCGGGAGGTCAGGGTGCGGCCGAGGCGAGGGCGCTCGTCCGCGAGGGCGCCAGCGTGATCGCGACCGACCTCGGCGAGGACGACCCGCAGCTCGGCGACGGCGTCGTCTACCGCCGGCTCGACGTGGCGGATCCCGAGCACTGGCGCGAGCTCGGCGAGTGGATCTCGCGGGCCCACGGGCACGTCGACGGACTCGTCAACAACGCCGCGGTTCCCTTCCGCGAGCGGCTGCTGCAGGTCGAGCTGGCCGATTGGAACCGGGTCATCGGCATCAACCTGACCGGCTCGCTGCTCGGCATCCAGACCGTTGCTCCGCTCATGCCCGCGGGCAGCTCGATCGTCAACATCAGCTCGATCGCCGGCCTGACGGCGCACTACGCGGCGGCCTACGGCGTCAGCAAATGGGCGGTGCGCGGGCTCTCTCGCGTGGCCGGCCTCGAGCTCGGCGCACAGGGGATCCGCGTCAACACCATCCTGCCCGGCTTCATCGAGACGCCCATGACGGCCTCGGCGCCGGGCTGGTTCCGCGACCTCAACGTCGCGCAGACGCCGCTCGCCCGGGCGGGCACCGTCGACGATGTCGCGCCACTCGTCGTCTACCTGATCTCGGACGAGTCGGCCTTCGTGAGCGGCGCGGAGATCGTCGTCGACGGCGGGCAGACCTCGCACGGTGGCTCCAAGCCCTACTCCGACGCCGCCCGGAGCGCCATCGCCGGTGCTGCGCGGGCCGACCGTTGAGCACGGTCGAGACCGTCCGCGGGCCCGTCGATGTCGACGCGCTCGGCCCGACCCTCATGCATGAGCACATCGTCGTCGCCGATCCCGCGGCCATCGAGAACTACAACCACGCCTGGGGCGAGCCTTGGTGGGACGAGGACGTCCGCGTCGCCGATGCGATTCAGAAGCTGCGACGCCTTCGGGCGGGCGGCATCCGGACCCTCGTCGATCCGACCACGCCCGGCCAGCTCGGGCGCAACATCGCCGCGCGTCCAGCGCGTCAACGCCGAGGTCGATCTCAACATCATCGTCGCGAGCGGCTTCTATGCCTTCCTCGAGCTGCCGAGCTACCTCGCGTATCGCTCCGACGATCAGATCATCGAGCTGTTCGTGCGGGAGCTCCGCGAAGGCATCGACGACTCGGGGGTCAAGGCCGCGTTCCTGAAATGCGCCGTCGAGGCGCACGGCATGATCGGCGACATCCCGCGCATCTTCGCGGTCGTCGCGGCGGCAGCGGTCGAGACCGGCGCGCCGGTGATGGTGCACACGAGCGCGCCCGCCAGGACCGGCCTCGTCGCACTCGAGGCGCTGACCGCCGCCGGCGTCGATCCGAAGCGCATCGTGATCGCGCACGCCGGCGACAGCAACGATCTCGCCTACCTGCGCGCCCTCGCCGACACCGGGGCGAGCCTCGGCTGCGACCGCTTCGGCATCGCCCACTTCAATCCCGACGCCAACCGAGTCGAGACGCTCGCCGCCCTCGTGGCAGAGGGCTACACGAGCAGCGTGCATCTCGGTCACGACGCCGCGTGCTTCTACGACTTCATGTTCCACAACCCGTTCTTCGCCGCAGAGAAGCCCGACTACCTGCACATCTCCGAGCACATCGTCCCGGCGCTTCTGGCCGCCGGCGTGACACAGGTCCAGGTCGACGAGATGTTGATCGCCAACCCGCGCCGATTCTTCTCGCAGGGGAGCTGAGCGCACGGCCGTGGAGGGTTTCGCACCTGGTCGGTCGGACTCGACGACGATGTGGTCACGGCCCTCCTGCCCGAGCCGCTGCGCTTTCCCAGCGGCCCGCTGCCCGAGTGGATGGGCCGCTGTGCGACGGCGATCCGCGACGCGCTGCGCGAGCTTCCGATCACGCCGGGGTCGCTGCTGGAGGCAACGCTCTCGGGGGTGTCACCCGACGATGCCGATCTCGGCGACGCCCTCCTGTACAACGTGCGCATCCCCGAGGCCCAGGTGCATGCCGGCGTGCGCATGCGCCGCGCGCCGGCCGCCGGCTCGGGCGTCGTCCAGACCTACCGGCGCGCTCCGCTCGTCACGGCCGCGGCCGGCGACGGTGACGAGGAGCCCGAGCCGCCCCTCGCCGGCGTGCGGATCCCGCTCCAGGGCGTCTACGAGCTCGACACTGAGCGGCTCGTCTGGCTGGCCGTCCGGCGCGCAGCCGTGGAAACGCTGCCCGCGGGCGGCGCCGTCCCTCCCGGCGGCGTCGAATTGACTGCGCACCTGGTGGCCGAGACCGAACGCGAGCCCGTCACGACCGAACTGCTCGAGCGGCTGATCGAGGGCATCCGGCGGGCGTTCCAGGCGCACGAGGGCGACGATCTCGAGGACGCCGCCCGGCGGCTCGCGCGGGCCTCCGAGCTGAGGACGGACGCCACCGAGGTGAACGCGCTCCTGAGCTCGCCCAACGCCACCTTGCTGGCCGCCGGCGGGCGCTTCGCGGCCGTCGAGATCATCGTCACCAGCGGCCCCAGCCCGCAGCTCGCGATCGAGCTGCGCGCGAGCGCGCCGGAGGGGCGTTGACGCCGTCGGAGCTTCTCAGCCCTCGTAGACGCAGCCGGAGGTGCAGGTCTCGCGCACGATGACCTTGCTGAGGCCGGGGAGCGCGGGGGTGACACGTTCCCAGATCCAGCGGGCGAGATTCTCGCTGGTGGGGTTCTCGAGGCCTTCGACCTCGTTCAGGTAATGGTGGTCGAGCTGGGCGTAGAACGGCTTGAAGGCGGCTTCGAGTTCGGCGAAGTCCATGAACCAGCCGAGCTGCTCGTCGACCTCGCCGCGGACGTGCAGGGTGACCTGGAAGGAGTGGCCGTGGAGGCGGGCGCACTTGTGCTCGGGCGGCACCTTGGGCAGGCGGTGGGCGGCCTCGAACGTGAACTGCTTGAAGATCTCCATCAGCGGATGCCCGTGATCTTGTGGGTCTGCAGGCTCAGGCGCCATTGCGGGTGCGCGAGGCAGTACGCCACGGTGCTGGCCACGTTGGCGGCGAGCTCGGGGCCGTCCATCGGCTGGAGGTAGAAGTGCTCGAAGTCCGTGTCGGCGAAGCGCTCGGGCGGAGCGTCCTCCTGCGGGTAGACGAGCTTGAGCTCGTCGCCTCGGAGCAGCACGGTGGTGGACCCGGCCTTGGGGCTGACGCAGATCCAGTCGATGCCGTCGGGCGGGGCGAGGGTTCCGTTGGTCTCGACGGCGATCTCGAGCCCGGCGGCGTGGAAGGCCGCGACGAGCTCCGCGTCGATCTGCAGCAGCGGCTCGCCGCCGGTGCAGACGACCAGTGGCCGGCTGCGGCCGTTGACGCGCGGCCATTCGCCGGCGACTGCCGCGGCGAGCGCCGGCGCGGAGCGGTACTTGCCGCCGAGCGTGCCGTCGGTGCCGACGAAGTCGGTGTCGCAGAACGTGCACACGGCCTTGTGCCTGTCACGCTCCTGCCCGCTCCAGAGGTTGCAGCCCGCGAAGCGGCAGAAGACGGCCGGCCGACCGGCGTTCGCTCCCTCGCCCTGCAGCGTGTAGAAGATCTCCTTCACCGCGTAGGTCATGGCGCGACCGCCGAGGCGGGCCGATACTCCGCGGGGTCGGGCATGCCGACGCCCGCAAAGCCGCGCAGCCGCAGCTGGCAGGCATCGCACGCGCCGCAGGCGCGGCCTCGCTCGTCAGGGTCGTAACAGCTCGTCGTGAGCGAGTAGTCGACGCCCAGCTCGAGCCCGCGGCGGATGATGCCCTCCTTCGTGAGCTGCATCAGCGGCGCGTGAATCGCGAGACGCTGCGTGCCCTCTACGCCGGCCTTGGTCGCGAGATTGGCCATGCGCTCGAACGACTCGATGTACTCCGGCCGGCAATCCGGATACCCGCTGTAGTCCAGAGCGTTGACGCCCACGAAGATGTCGCTCGCAGCGAGCGTCTCCGCATACGCGAGCGCGAACGAGAGAAAGATCGTGTTCCTCGCCGGGACGTACGTGACGGGGATGCCCGCGCCCAGCTCGCCCACGGAGCGCCCCTTCGGCACCGCGATGTCGGCGGTCAGCGCCGAGCCCCCGAAGACGCGCAGGTCGATCTCCGCCACGACATGCCCGGCGACGCCCGCCAGTGCCGCCACTCGCCGAGCCGCATCGAGCTCCGCCAGATGGCGCTGCCCGTACGAGAAGCTCAGCGCATAGGGCGTGTAGCCCTCGCTCCTCGCGATCGCGAGCACCGTGCTCGAATCCAGCCCGCCGCTCAGCAAAACGACTGCGTTTTTGCCGCTCATCGCCCGTCAGAGTACGACGAGCGGGCGGTCAGGCGTGACCGGCGGGCCGCGGCGCCGGCGCCCAGCCGCATCAGCAGCGCGAAGATCTTGCAGCCGATCAGGGCGACGAGCCACGTCCAGCCGGAGACGAGTGGAGTTAGTCGCCAATCGAAGAGAGGCGCTCGAGCTCGTCCGCCGCGAGCTCGAGGCCGTCCATCGGAAGCAGCTCGGCCAGCTGGGCCGGGGTGCGAGCGCTCGCGATAGGTGCGGCGACGCCGGGCTGCGCGGCGAGCCACGCGAGCGCCACGGCGGCCACGGGCACCCCGTGCGCGGCCGAGATCTGGTCGAGCGCGGCCAGCACGGCGACGCCGCGATCGTCCAGATACGAGCGCGCGCTACCGGCCCGCGCGGAGCCCGGCTCCGGCTCGCCCGCCCGGTACTTGCCGGTCAGGAAGCCGCTCGCGAGTGCGGCGTAGGGGACACAGCTCAGACCCTCTCGGACACACAGCTCGGCCAGCTCGCCCTCGTAGTCGGCACGATGCACGAGGTTGAAGTGCGGCTGCACGGCGACGTACGCCGGGAGGTCGTTGGCACGCGACACCGCAAGCGCCTCGGCCAGGCGCGGCGCACCGTAGTTGGACGCCGCGATGTGGCGCACCTTGCCCGCGGCGACGAGCTCGGCGAACGCATCGAGAGTGTCCTCGAGCGGCGTGTCCTCATCGTCCAGATGCGCGTAGTAGAGGTCGATCCTGTCGGTGCCGAGGCGCGCGAGCGACTCGTCGGCCGCGCGGCGGATCGTGCCGGGCGACAGTCCGATGAGGCCGGGCTTCTTTCCGACCTTGGTCGCGACGACGATCTCGTCCCGGTTGCCGCGCGCTGCCATCCAGCGCCCGATGATCGTCTCGGACTCGCCGCCGCTGTTGCCCTCGATCCAGGCCGAATAGGAGTCGGCCGTATCGAGGAAGTTGCCACCCGCCGCCGCGTAGGCGTCCAGCACGGCGAACGATTGCGCCTCGTCGATCGTCCAGCCGAAGATGTTCGTGCCGAGGCACAGCGGATGAACTGAGAGGTCGGTCGAGCCAAGCGTTCTCATCTTCGGCAGCCTAGGGGAATCGTGGTCCCGGCCCGCCGTGCGCTCGAGCGCCGGAGCGGGGCCGGCGAACGCGCAACGTCAGTAGGTCAGCGCCCCGTCGGGCGCCTCGCCGGCGGCCACCGGCACACCGGCCTCATCGCCGTGTCCCGGCGCGGAGGCCGCAGAGACGCGCAGCAGCACCGCGCCGCCGACTGCAGCCCCGACGGCGAACAGCGCGCCGACCACGAAGGCCACGTGGTAGCCGCCCGTGAGCGCGGCGACGTGCGTGTGACCGCCGGCGGTAAGCGTGTCGGTGCGCGACGCAGCGAGGCTCGCGAGGATGGCCAGACCGAGCGCGCCGCCCATCATGAACGCGGTGTTGACGATGCCCGACGCGAGCCCGGACTCCTCGGGCTTGACGTCGCTCATCGCGGCGAGCAGAACGGGATTGAAGGCGATGCCGGCGCCGAAGCCGAGCAGCACCATCGCCGGCAGCACGTCCATGACGTAGTGGCCGTGCACGGGCGCGCGTGCGAACAGCAGCAGCCCGACCGCCGCCACGCCCAGGCCGGCCGCGAGCGGCCGCTTGATGCCGTAGCGCATGACGAGCTTCGCCGAGACGCTGACCGAGAGGATTCCCATGACGATGTTGCCGGGCAGGAACGCCAGGCCCACCTTGAGCGGCGAGTAGCCGAGCACGAGCTGGAGATAGAGCGCCGAGAGGAAAAACCAGGCGAACATCGCCGCGGCCCACAGCATGCCCACGCCGTTTGCGGTTGCGACGTTGCGCAGGCGGATCAGGCGCAGGGGCATGAGCGGCGAGGAGACGCGCGACTCGATCACCAGGAAGAGCCCGAGCAGCGCGGCCGCGACGGCGAGCAGCCCGAGCGTCCGCGCCGAGAGCCAGCCCTCCTGGTTGCCGTTGACGATGGCGTAGACGGCGAGCATCAGCGAGGCCGTCACCGTGATCGCTCCGGCGACATCGAGCCTGGCGCCCTGGTCCTGGCCCTTGCCGGCCGGCAGCAGCCGCAGCGAGAGCAGCACCACGCCGACGCCGATCGGGATGTTGACGAGGAAGATCCAGTGCCAGTCGAGCACGTCGGTGAGGACGCCGCCGAGCAGCACGCCGATCGAGCCGCCGCCCGAGGCGACGAAGCCGAAGATGCCCATCGCCTTCGCACGCTCGGCCGGCTCCGTGAAGAGGTTCATGGTGAGCGAGAGCGAGACGGCCGACGCGACGGCTCCGCCGAGGCCCTGCACCGCGCGCGCCCCGATCAGCTCGTGCTGCGACGTCGAGAGCCCGCAGGCGAGCGAGGCGAGCGTGAAGAAGCCGATGCCGCCGATGAAGAGCCGGCGCTGCCCGTAGAGGTCTCCGAGCCGACCGCCCAGCAGGAGGAAGCCTCCGAAGGTGAGCAGGTAGGCGTTCACGACCCACGCGAGCGACGTCTCCGAGAAGCCGAGGTCGCTGCGGATCGACGGCAGCGCGACGTTGACGATCGTCGAGTCGAGCACGATCATGAGCGTGCCGAAGCAGAGGACGATCAGTGCGTACCACCGTGTGCGTGCGTCCAGCGTCATGGTCCTCTTCCTGTCGTGTCGATCGCTCTGAGGGTGGACCGGCCCACCGCTGAGAACTCATCGGCGGCCGCTGCGATTCCCCGTCGGCGATCTCCGATGAGTTTCGCGCCTCGGGGCCGTCTGATGCGTAGATGACCGCGCAGCGTCCGGATAGGCCGATCGTCCTCGACGTCAGCGCCCTCGCTCCCGACGCCGGCGCGATCGACGGCCTCGCCCGCCTTCAGCTGCTGGCCAAGCGCCAGGGCCTCGAGCTCAAGCTGTGCAAGGTGCCGGCGGAGCTGCAGGCGCTGCTCGGCCTCTGCGGGCTCGGCGACGTCCTAACCGTCGAGGTGGTCGGGCAGCCCGAACAGCGGGAAGAGCGTCGCGGTGTCGAGGAAGAACGTCATCTCGACGATCTGACCGCCTGACAGCTCGAGCACCTGCAGCGCCCACGGGTCGAAGCCCTCGCCCGTCTCGCTCGGCTTGTACTGCCCGAAGGCCGGCGAGCCGTTGGCCGAGAACGTGGGGATCACGCGCGAGCCCGCGCAGCCGATGCCGGGCCCGAACCACCACGCGAAGATGTCGTCGCGCCCGGTCAGCCAGAGGTCGAACGGCGGCATCGACTGCGTCGCGTCCTCGCGGATCAGCGACGTCAGTGCGTCCATGTCGTAGCGCTCGAATGCGGCCACGTAGCGGGCCAGCAGCTCGCGATCGGCCGCGTCGAGCTCCGGCGCGGGGTCCGTGGAGCTGACGTTGCCCGCCTCCAGCGTCGCGCGGGCGCGCTGGAGAGCGCTGTTGACCGAGGCCACGCTCGTGTCCAGCAGCTCGGCGACCTCCGCGGCCTTCCAGCGCAGCACCTCGCACAGGATCAGCACTGCCCGCTGCCGTGCCGGCAGGTGCTGGAGCGCCGCGACGAAGGCGAGGCGGATCGACTCGCGCGCGACAGCGACTTCGGCGGGATCCCCCTCGGCCGTCAGGCTGTCGGGGATCGGCTGGATCCAGGTCGTCTCGGGAAGCACGTTGAGGTTCTCGATGATGGGCTCGACCGAGGGGCCGAGATCCATCGGTCGCGCTCGGCGCTCGCGCCCGTTGAGCATGTCCAGGCAGACGTTCGTCGCGATGCGGTAGAGCCACGAGCGCAGGGCGGCGCGGCCCTCGAAGCGGTCGTAGCTGCGCCAGGCGCGGATGAACGTCTCCTGCACCGCGTCCTCGGCCTCGAAGGGCGACGCGAGCATGCGGTAGCAGTAGGCGGTGAGCTCGGAGCGGTGCCCCTCGAAGCGCCCCTCCAGCTCGCTCGCGGCAGGTCTGGCCGCAGACGACGATTCGTGCACGGCGCTCATGCTACATCTGCTCCCAGAGTCATTCGGTGCTTGGACCGCGGTGGACGCGAGAACTCATCGGCCGAGCCCGAAACCGGGTCCTTGCCCGGCTCACGTGGGGTCAGGCCCGCCTCGCTTGGGGTCTGGCGCGCTTCGGGTCGGGCCAGACCCCGCTCGGTTCGGGTTTGCTGGGCGCCTGGCGCGGCTCGCTTGGGGTCAGGCTCGCCTCGCATGGGGTCAGGCTCGCCACGCTTGGGGTCTGGCGCGCTTCGGGTCGGGCCAGACCCCGCGTGTAGCACCTCGTGCGCCGAGGCCCGTCATCCTGCAGGGGTGGCAGACGCCGGCATCGCACTTCGCCGCCTCGCCAGCCAGCGCATCGTCGCCTCCCGCCGCCTCGCCGAGCCGGGCGACGTCGTTCGCTGGCTCGGCGCGCTGCAGGCCCAGGACTTCGCCCAGTCCGCGTGGGCGATCGGGTCCCGGCTGCGCACGGGCAGGCTCGCCGACGTGGAGCGCGCGATCGAGCAGCGCCGCCTGCTGCGCACGTGGCTGATGCGCGGGACGATCCACTTCGCGCCGCCGGAGGACGTGCGCTGGCTGCTCGCCGTGGGCGCTCCCCGCCTGGCGGTCGCCGAGGCGCGCCGCTGCGAGCAACTCGGCCTCACCGATGCGCATTTCGACCGCTGTGCCGAGCTCCTGGCCGGCGAACTGTCGGGCGACCGGCGGCGGACGCGGCCCGAGGTAATGCGGCTGTTCGATGCGAACGGCATCGAGACGACCGGCCAGCGCGGCTACCACATCCTCGTGCGCCTGGCCCGACGCGGGCTGATCTGCCTCGGCCCGCTGCAGGCGCGTCAGCAGACGTTCGTGCTGCTCGACGACTGGGCGCCGCGCTCGGCCGCGCGCGAGCTCGCCGGCGACGAGGCGCTCGCCGTGCTCGCGGCGCGCTTCGCGATCAGCCGCGGGCCCGTGACCCATGGCGACTTCGCCCGCTGGGCCGGCATCGGCCTCGGGGAGGCGCGCCGGGGCCTGGCAGCGGCCGACGGCGTGACGAGGCGGCGCTTCGGCGGTACGGAGCACTGGCTCTCCGACGATGCCGGCGACGGCGTTCCGGGTGCCGGTCGCGGGCAGGCGTACCTGCTGGCCGGGTTCGACGAGTACCTCCTGGGATACAAGGACAGGGATGCCATGCTCGACCGCATGCACTCCGGCAAGATCGCGCCCGGCGCAAATGGCATCTTCAAGCCGATGATCGTGGCCGGGGGCCAGATCGCCGGTACGTGGGGGCGAAGCGTGCGCGGGGGCGAGCTGACGCTCGTACTGCGCCCGTTCGCGGGCGCCCCGGAGCTCGCCGGGCAGGTCGGGCGCGAGGCTGCCCGCTACCGGGATTTCCTCGGCCTGCCCTCCGGGGCGCAGCCGCTCGTGCGCACGGACGCGCCGGGCTCCTAGGTGCGCACCGCCGTCGTCCTGCTCACGCGCGACTTGCGCGTGCGCGACCAGCCCGCCCTGGCGGCGGCCGCAGCTGCCGCCGAGCGGATCGTGCCGCTCTTCGTCTTCGACCCCGCAGTGCTCGGCCGCTTCGGCGCACCCAATCGCGTGGCGTTCATGCTCGAGGCCCTGGGCGACCTGGATCTCTCCCTGCGCGCGCGCGGCGGCGCGCTGATCGTGCGGGAGGGCGACGCGGTGGAGCAGACGATGCGCGCGGCACAGGAGGTCCGCGCCTCCGCCGTGTTCCTGAGCGAGGACGTGAGCGCCTACGCGCAGGCGCGCGAGCGCCGGCTCGCGGCGGCCTGCGAGGCCGAGGGCTTGGAGTTGCGCGTCATGCCGGGCGTCACGGTCGTCCCCCCGGTGAGCTCGTGCCCACCGGCGGCGATCACTTCAAGGTCTTCACCCCGTACTGGCGTCGCTGGCGGCCCGCGCCGCGGCGCTCCCTGGTCCCGACACCGAGGCAGATCGCGATCCCGGCGCGCCTCGCGAGCGGGCGGTTGCCGGCGCTCGCGGACCTGGTGCGCGGCGCGCCGGCGCCGGAGCTGCCCCGCGGAGGCGAGTCGGAGGGGCGGAGGCGCCTCGCGCGCTGGCTGGCGCGCGGCGTCGGCGAGTACGACAGCCTGCACGACGCGCTCGCCGCCGACGGCACCTCGCGGCTCGGCGCGTATCTGCACTTCGGCTGCCTCTCGCCGCTGGAGGTGGTCGAGCGCGCGCGCGGGCGAGAAGGAGCAGAGCCGTTCGTGCGGCAGCTCTGCTGGCGTGACTTCTACGCCCAGCTGCTCTCGGCGAGGCCGGAGACCTCGCATGCGGACTTCCGCCCGCGCGGTCATGCCTGGCGCGACGACCCGGTGGCGCTGGCCGCCTGGAAGGCCGGTCGCACGGGCTTCCCGGTGATCGACGCAGGCATGCGCCAGCTCGCCCGCGAGGGCTGGATGCACAACCGCGCGCGGCTGCTCACGGGTTCGTTCCTGGCCAAGAACCTCCGCATCGACTGGCGCCTCGGTGCGGCCCACTTCTTCGACCTGCTGATCGACGGGGACGTCGCCAACAACGTGGGCAACTGGCAGTGGGTCGCCGGAACCGGGGTCGACACGCGGCCCAACCGGGTGTTCAACCCGATCTCCCAGGGCAAGCGGTTCGATCCCGCCGGCGAGTACGTGCGCCGCTACGTGCCCGAACTGGCGGACGTCGCGGGCGCCGCGGTGCACGAGCCGTGGAAGCTCGCACGGCGGCCGAAGGAGTATCCCACGCCGATCCTGGATCCCGAGACGCGTAGGATTCCGGGCGCATGATCTCGACCGTTGCTCCTGCGCGGCAGCTGCTGCGCGCGAAGGATCTCGCCGACTCGCGCTACTTCGAGCCGCTCGACGTTGCGGCGTTGGCCCGCGCAGCCCGCCTCTCGCAGGCCCACTTCAGTCGCGAGTTCCGCCGCGTCTTCGGCGAGTCGCCGCACCAGTACCTGCTCACCCGCCGGCTCGAGCGGGCTGCGGCGCTGCTGCGGAGCACCGATCGCTCGGTCGCCGAGATCTGCATCACGGTGGGCTTGCGCAGCGTCGGCTCGTTCACCACGAGCTTCCGCCGGGCCTTCGGGCAATCTCCGACGGAGTACCGCGCGGCCTACCCGCCGGCAGCCGACCGGGCGCGTGTCCCGACCTGCATCCTGGCCGCGTACGCGCGCCCGGCCTCCGCCGGGGCAGGTGGCTGACGACTACTGCGCGAGGTGCGTCTTGGCCTCGTCGTAGCCGGCCTCGCGGGGCGGCTCCGCGGGGCCGTAGACGAGGTTCAGCACGCCGGTCGAGAACGTTTCCGACGAGATCAGCCGCAGGGGGAGGGGGCTCTCGCCCTCCGCGAACAGCCGCATGCCCGTGCCGACGGCGATCGGGTGCACGAGCAGATGCAACTCGTCGACGAGCCCTGCGGCCAGCAGCTGGCGGACGACGGAGATCGAGCCGCTGAGCGCGATCTCCCCACCGGGGCCGTTCTTCAGGGCGGTCACGGTCTCGACGAGATCGCCCTCGAGTTGCTCGGAGTTGCGCCACGTGAACTCGAGCGTCCGACGCGACGCGACGATCTTGCGCATGTCGCCGAGCGCCTTCGCGAAGCCGGCATCCTCGCCGCCCGCCGCCTCTCGGTCGGGCCACGCGCCGGCGAAGCTGTCGTAGGTCTTGCGGCCGAAGAGCATGGTGTCGGCTGCACCGAAGGTCGCGCCGACAGCGGCGCCCATCTCGTCGTTGAAGTAGGGAAAGTGCCAGGACGCGGGCTCCTCGACGACGCCGTCGAGAGCGATGAAGACGCCGGCGGTGATCTTCCTCACGATGTTCCTCCAAGCTCGCTGGTTGGCTGGACGTTGCCCTCATCAGACGGCGTGCGCCGGCTGAATTCATCGGGACCGTGCAGCCGCGTCAGTCTCGCTCAACGAGCAGGCGTCAGAGGCGATCCTGCAGACCGGGAGCGCCGAGTGAGCAGCACCGCGTCGCCCGCAGGAGGGCGTTTCGCGAGCGGGCGCGGTGCTCGGCGGCGACGAGCACCGCGCGTGCTCACGGTCGGCGGCTCACCTGCCGGCGCGCGGTCGCCAGAGCGGGCGCTCATAGGTGAGAAGCGGCGAGCGCGCGACGCGGGCCCCTCCCCGCCCATCGATCCTGACCCGGTAGATGACGCCGTCCAGGTTCGGGCCGACGCCGCCCGAATACGCGATCTGCGTGCCGTCGGGCGACCAGCTCAGTTGTTGCGCGAAGCCTGGGTAGACGGCAGTGCAGACGCATCCGGGCAGCCGCCGGAGCCCGCGGCCGTCGGCGCGCACGACCTCGTTGGCGTGCCGCGTGACGAAGGCCAGGTGCGATCCATCCGGCGACCAGACCGGCCAGTCCCCGGCCGCCGCGATGCGGGTCGCCTGTGAGCCATCCGGCCGCACGACCCAGATCCCCCTGCGCACGTAGGCGATCTGCGATCCGTCCGGCGACCAGGTGGGCGAGCCCGGTAGCGCGCCCGAGAGCGGGACGAGCAGCCGCACGCCCACCCCTCCAGAGCCTGCCGGCAGGGTTGCGGCGAAGAGGCCCTGCCGTCCGCTGATCGCGCCCGCGAACGCGACGCGCGATCCGTCCGGGGCCCAGGTCACGTCGGGCGCGGCCGTCGCAGGCAGGCCGGTGTGGATGATCAGCCGCCTTCGCCGTCCGCTCGCGTAGTCGATGACGACGGCGCGGCCGAGCTTGTAGGCGACGCGGCGGCCGTCCGGCGACCAGCGAGGCTCTCCGTCGACGGCTGAGCTGAGGCGCGGCCCCAGGGAGCCGTCGCTGCGCAGGACGTACAGCGCGGTTCTCCGCATGCTCTCGAAGCGGTACACCAGCAGCTTCGAACCGTCAGGCGACCAGGCGGCCGCCGTCAGCCCGCGTCTGTCGTGCGTGAGCTGAACCACGGTGCCGTCGGGGCGGGCCTCGTAGATCTGCGGGTGCGGGGCAGCGCGAGACGTCGGCCCGCCCGAGAATGCGATCGTGCCGGGTATGCGGGTCGCGTGCACCGTCGCTCCGGCACCCGCGGCGGGGATGGCGGCGAGCGCGGCGGCCAGGAGCGGCCCGAGTGCCCGCGTGCGGCGTGTCATCGAGTGCTTCCCCCCGGTCCCCAGGCGGGCGCCGAGTCCCACGCGACCGAGCGCGTCAGGTGGCGGATCCCCGAGCCGTCCGAGCGCATCACGAAGAGGTCCGGGAGCCCGCGATCGGCCCCCACGGCGTCCGCTGTCGTCGAGAACACGATCCAGCTGCCGTCGTGCGGCGAGTACGCCCCAGCGAAGATGCGAGCGTAGCCGGTGTTGTGCGTCAGCTGACGGAGGCCCGTGCCGTTCGGGCGCACGGTGTAGAGGTTGGCGCCATAGCCCGGGCTCTCGTCTGTCCCCGCGGGCTGAGTGGCGAAGAGAATGGTGCGTCCGTCGGGCGACCACGACGGACGGCCGGCGGCGCGCAGGCTCCAGGGCGTGATCCGGCGCAAACCGTGCCCGTCGGCGCCCACGGTGTAGAGCGCACGCCCGTTCGCGGGCTTGGCGGCGCCATCATCGTTGACGACCGTGAAGGCCAGGTGCTTGCCGTCGGGCGCCCATGCGAGATCGTCGGGGTCGCTGCGAAGCGTCGCGAACGGCACCAGCACCTTCGCGCGGCGCAGGTCGGGACGGGCGATCATGATCAGGCCGTCCTTGACCCCGCCGGCGAGCGGGACGCCGTCGTAGCGTACGAAGGCGATCCGCCGGCCGTCCGGCGAGTAGGCCGGAGCATGCTCGTCCACGCAGCTCGGCAGGCCTCCGCCGGGACGGCAGTGCGGGCTGAGCCGTCGCGCGCCGCCGCCACCGATGCCCGTCGCGAAGATCGCGCACGATCCGTTGCCCCGGGAGGGGCAGCGCTGGAACACGATCGTCGTGCCGTGCGGGCTCCAGCTCGGATGATCGTCCTCGAAGCCGTTGGGCGCGTGCGTGAGCTTGCGCTCATGGGTGCCGTCGGCGTCGGCGATGAACAGCTCGCTCCAGAGCGGGTTGTTCTGCAGGCGGTAGCGCATGAACACGACCCGCCCGCCCGGGGCGGGGGCGCTCGTCGCGATCGCCGCTGTCGCTCCTGCGACTGCGACTGCGACTGCGATCGCGGCGGAGATCCTCTTCATGGCGTTGCTCCTCTCGGTTTGTATGTCCGGCGTGTCCGGCCAGTGGACTCCACGCCGCTGAGCGCGCACCCCCACAAGCGCCAAACGGGCGCTGAACTCTCAGCCACGGGCGGGGTCGAGACGATCAAGATCAGCGTTGCGGCGCCCAGTCGGGAGCGCTGTCCCACGAGGCGGATCGCTCGACGACGCGAGCACCTGTGCCGTCGGCCCGCATCACGTAGATGGCGGCGTTGCCACCTGCGCGTCTGCGCGCGAGGGTGATCCATTTCCCGTCAGGGGAATAGGAAGAGGACATCCACTGCGTGGCGCCGCCCGTCGCGTGGGTGAGTTGGCGGAGGCCGGTGCCGTCGGGCCTGACCGTGTACTTGTTGCTCGAGACGGTTTCGAGGCCTTCGACGTTGGAGGTGAACAGAATGCGCCGGCCGTCGGGCGACCAGTCGGGATGGTCACCGGCGCGCAGAGCCCACGGTGTGATGCGGCGGACGTTGCGGCCATCCGCGTTCGCCACGAAGAGCGCCACCTTGAGGGTCGTCCCGTCCGCGGCGTCGACCTCGCGCTGGAACGCGATGTGCTTCCCGTCGGGCGAGAACTGGGGGCCGTCGTCGTAACCGTGAGTGGGCGTATGGATCAGCGTTTGCAACCCAGAGCCGTCCGCGTTCACGATGCACAGGCCACCGGTCACCGCGTAGCCCGTGATGAACGGCGTGGTGCAGGCGAAGATCACGCGCGTCCCGTCGGGCGTCCAGGAGGGACTGAAGCGGCAGACGCCACCTGCGGGCTTGTTGTCGGCAGCGCAGCTCGTACCCGGCGCGTCGGTCACGATCGCGTGTGCATCGCTGCCGTCGGCGTTGACCGCCCAGATCTCATCCGTCTCGCAGGAATCGTCCCCGCAGGCCGTCTCGTCGGCCCGCTGGAAGACGACGCGTGCCCCGTCCGGCGACCAGTCGGGCTCACTGTCGAGCACCCGGCCGGCAGCGGGATGCGTCAGCTGAAGAACATTCGACCCGCTCGGGCGTGCGACGAACAGCGCGCCCGACGAATGATCGGAGCTGAGATAGCGGCGGAACACGATCTCGCCGTTCCTGCCGGGTGACGTCGCCAGCGCCGCAGCAGCGAGCATGGGCACGAGGGCGAGGGCCCCGCCGAGAGCGAGTGCTGCCCGCCGCCACCTGGCTCCCACGCGACGATGGCTCGAGGCGGATGGGTCGAATCTCATGCCGTTCCTTTCCGTGCGCCGATTTCGCGTCTCGGGATCGAGCGTTCGGGTTGCACCCGTGCTGAGTGGACTCCAGCCCGCTAAGCTCGCACCCCCACAAGCGCCATATGAGCGCTGAACGCACGCCAACGGCCGGGCCCGCGAGGACGCCTCGTACCCGGCTTTCAGGAGGCTGGAATCGAGTTCCGGATCCTTGGCCCGCTCGAGGTGGAGCTCGACGGCCAGCTCTTGAGCCTCGGCCCGCCCAAGCAGCGGGCGCTGCTCGCCTGGCTCCTGCTGCACGCCAACCGCGTCGCCTCGCGCGACCGGATCGTCGACGCGCTGTGGGGCGAGCGGCCGCCTGAGACTGCCGTCTCGGCGCTGCAGGGGTACATCGCGGGCCTACGCAAGGCGATCGGCGCCGATCGGATCGAGACGCGGACGTCCGGCTACCGCCTACGGGCAGAGCCCTCCGAGATCGATCTCGCGCGTTTCCAGCAGCTGATCGCCGAGGCGGGCTCGCTGGAGCCGCAGGCGGCGCTGCTGCACTGCGACCAGGCGCTCGCGCTCTGGCGTGACCTTCCGCTGGCCGAGCTGGACTCGGTGCCCTTCGTCGAGGCCGAGCGGCGCCGCCTGGAGGAGCTCCGACTGGCGGCAATCGAGCAGCGGCACGAGGCGAAGCTCTCGCTCGGCCAGCACGCGGAGATCGTGGGCGATCTCACGGCGCTCGTGAGCGAGCATCCGCTGCGGGAGCGTATGCGCTCACAGCTCATGCTCGCGCTCTACCGCTCGGCGCGGCAGAGCGAAGCGCTCGACGTCTACCGCGAGGGCCGGCACATGCTCGCCGGGGAGCTCGGGCTCGAGCCCGGCGAGCCGCTGCGGCGTCTCGAGCGCGCCGTCCTCGAGCGCGACCCGAGCCTGGACCTCGCGGTGGACGCACCGCCGCCGCCTCCCCCCGTGCTCTCTCCGACCCCGCCGCCCGGCGGCGGCAGGGGCCGGCGCCGTTCGATCGCCGTTGCCGCCGCCTGTCTCGCGGCGTTTGCCGCTGCCGCGGCGGCGTTCCTGCTGACGCGCTCGTCTCCCGGCAGCGTCGCCGTCGCACGAAACTCGGTGGCGGTCATCGATCCCCGGTCCAATCGGATCGTGGCCGACATCCCGGTCGATCCGCACCCGGTCGGGATCGCGTTCGGCGAAGGGGCCGTGTGGGTGGCGAGTGGCGGCAACGGCATCGTCCGGCGCATCGACCCGCCGCACGCGGCGCGTCGTCGGGCAGGTCGGCCTCGGCACCGACATCACGTCGCTCGCGGTCGGCTTCGGCGCACTCTGGGTGGCGAACGGCAACGACGGCACGGTCACGCGCATCGACCCCGCCGCCAACGGGATCCAGGACACGATCCGGCTCGGCGGCTCGGATCCGCTCGCCCCGCAGCCGGTCTTCCTGGTGGCCACCGGGCGCCGGAGCCGTGTGGGCGACCAGCGGCAACGAGCTGGTACGCATCGACCCCAAGACCGACCGGGTGCTCTCCCGTCGCTCCGTGCCGAACCCGCGCGGGCTCGCGGCCGGCTCCACCGGCATCTGGCTGACGACCGTGGACGAGCGCTTGCTGCGATTCCCGCCCCGGGGCTCGGAGGCGCAAGATCAGTTGACGCTCCCCGTCCAGACCGCCGCGCCGACGCTCGCCGAGGACGCCGTGTGGCTGATCTCTACCAGAATCCGGCGCTCGTGACGCGGGTCGATCCCGCGTCGACTGCAACCCGGCGCGACCTCCGGCTCGACGGCGTTCCCCAGCCTTGTCACGCCCGAGGCGCTCGCTGTCGATGCGCAGCCGTCTGGAGCGTCGACCCGCGCGGCGTCGTCACGCGGTTCGACCCCGGTGACCTCGGCGTGGAGCGGCGCATCCGAACCGGCGTGGCGGGGACCTCGTCCATCGCCGTCGGCGGCGGGCTCGTCTGGGTCGCCGTCTCCGGCCCGCCGGGCCGCTAGCTCAGGATGCCGCCACGTGCAGCCGGCCCGCGGCGATTGCGGCGCGCAGCCGCTCGAGCGTGCGCCGCAGTCCAGCGGGCACGGCCGGGCTGAGCTTGCCCGAGGCCGACGGCCCCTTCACGCAGACCGAGGAAGTCCGTGCGCCCGGTCGAGAGCCGCCCCTGCCCGAAGGCGCGCAACTCGTGCGAGAGTGCGACGCCCTCGCGCTTGAGCACGCTCGTGAGAATGCGATGGCCGAGCGAGGCATGGTCGAAGTCCACGCCGATCCCCCATGCGCCGCGCTGGATCGCTGCGCCGAGCGCTCCCTCCGCCGCACGCGCCTGCCACGTCGAAGACGGCCCGCGAGCCGTTCGCGATCTGCTGCAGGGCGAGGCTCCGGCACTTCGGGGTGGCGGCGAAGTCGTAGCTGTAGTCCGTCGAGCACCCTGATCCTCGGATCCTCCGCGCGGGCGCCGGCGGCATAGCCCGCGAGGAACCGCTTGACGACCGGCAGCGGAACCCCGCCGACCGCGCTGATGTCGTGACGACCGGAGGCGGGGCGCCCATCGAGGCAGCAAGGTAGCCCGCGAGATAGCTCGGCTGCTCGACGCGGAAGACATAGCCTTCGACGTTCGGCGCAGGTCGCTGCCAGAGCCGACATCTCCAGCTCGGGCACGAGCATCCGCGCGTGCGGGAATGCCGCCGCCGCCTCCGCCACGATCTGCGGCAGCGACGGCGTGGCGAGCGCCAGGACGATCAGATCGAACCGCCTGTCCACGACCCGGCCGATCTCCGAAAGCGGATCCTGACCCGGGCCGACGATGAACACGCTCGGGCGGAAGCCGACGTCGCTCGCGGCACGGATGAAGCCGTCGTGCAGATCCCGTCCGAGGCCGCGCTGGCCCGTGGCCCCCGCCGACTCGACGAGCGCGATCCGCGGCCGTGCGCGCGCGGAGGCTTCGGCTGGGGCCATGAGGGTCAAGGCGCCGATGGCGACCGCGGCCGCGATGATCGCGCGATGGCGGAGCCGCATCATCGAGCGATCCTCGACGGGCGGGTTCGTACTGTCAAGCCGGCGAGTTACACAGCAGACAGGCGATTCCGCTCCCGCTCAGCCGCACAGGCGAGCGGAAGGCGGCACGCAGAGCTTCGTGGCACCGGTGCGCTCTCCGGAGCGCCTTGCAGCAGTCGTGCGCCTTCACGCGAGATGGCAAATCGCTCCTACGTGGATCGACAGCCGAGAACGTCGCGGGTGCGACCAGGTCGATCGGTGCGAGCGTGTGACGTCGCGGCGGCCATTATCCCGTCACCCAGACCGGCTCACGCTTGAAGTCGCTTCCTCCCAGGATCTCGGTGAGGCCGCTGCCGTCGCGGTGGATGACATAGAGGCCGTTGGGCGGGTGGTCGAAGGGGTTCGGCGTAGGGTCGAGCGCGAACAGGATCATCGAGCCGTCAGGGGACCATGTGGGAGTGGCAGCGTAGCCGCCGTCGGGATCCTTGAACACCTGCGTCAGCTTCGAGCCGTCGGGTGCGATGCTCCACAACACGCCGCTCGAATCGGCAAAGAGGATAGAGGCAGCGTCGGGCGACCATCGGTAGTTGAAGCAGCACTCCACTTGCACGTTGGGAGGAGTGAGTCGCCGCAGTCCCGTTCCGTTGCTGTTCACGATCCAAAGCGCGCCCGGCGGTGGCGGGCTGCCGTCTCGGCTCTTGAAGAAAGCGATTCGCCTCCCGTTGGGTGAGAAATCGCCCGGGATGAAGTGCGTCCCCGTGACACGCCGAAGGATCTTGCCGTCGGAAGCCCGCGTCAGGTAGATGCCACTGTTGCCAGGATGCTTTTCGTCGAAGCCCTCTCGCGCGACGATCTTGCCGTCAGGCGACAACTGGACCGGGAGCGAGATTGAGCGTCCCCTTTGGCAGCGAGAGAAGAATTCGGTGCGACCCGTCAAGTCGCGCGGTTACCGCGCTCACGCGGCCGCCCGATCCATTTCCGGCGAATCGATCCGCGAACCGCTTGCCGTCGCCCACGGACAGCACGCGCCACCCAGCCGGCCTATCCGGCGCTGTCCAGTCCCATGGCCGCGCGACGAACAGCGTCTCGTCGCCGTATGTCTCTCCGGCGCGAGTGAAGAGAATGTGACCAAGCGCGCCCACATCCCGACTCGTGGACGGATACGCCGCCGAGCCAGGCTGAATAGCCACCGCGCAGACGGCAAGCAGGGCCAGAGCCTTCACCAGCCGATGCATTGCGGACGACCCTAATGCCTGGACGAACGCAACTGCGGGCGCGAAGCGGGATGAACATCCGCAACACCGTGGTTGTAGGAGCAAGCGAGCACGCGCCCACGTGGCCCCGGGCGATCACTCGTCGCATTGATGCGGCTACGCTCACGCGGATGAAGCTCTTCGGCGTTCGTCGTGGGCTGCTCCCGGGCGCGGGTATGACGTTGCTGGCGTTCGTGTGCCTCGCACCCTGGTTCGCCGGAGTCGCGGGTGCGGCCGTTGGAGTGCGTCCGCTCGGCATCAAAGGGCGCGTTCTCCAGGATGGCGAACTCGCCGGCTTCGTCGCAAAGCGTTCGCCTTCCACTGTCCTCGTCCTCGCTGATTGGGCGAAGGCAGCCCCGTCCGGTGGCATCGACGTGACCGCCCGGTTGCGTCGCGCGGGCTTCGTCGCGGGCGTACGCGAAGACCTGGTCTGGACGAGCGGGACCGATCGCGGTGCGCTCTCGGCGGTCGTCCGGCTCCGCTCCCGAGCGCAGCGCGTGCCGAGATCGTCCAACAGCTACGGGACTTCGCCGGCGAGCCACGCCGGGCGTGCGAGTCGTACGCCAGCGTCCGCGGTCCCGGCATCCCAGGCGTCCACGGCTTCACGCTGACGACGACGAAAGCTCCGGCCACAACATCATCTTCGCGGACGGCCCCTTCACGTATCACCTCGGTGTGGGCTGGGGGAATCAGGCATCCTCACCACCCACCGAGCGCAGTTGATCGCCGCCGCGGAAGCCTTGTACAAGCGCGTCCATGCGAGGCCTGCGCCCACGTTGTAATTGATTCTGCGACGGCCGGACGGGCACGTCGCTGCATGCGCCCGACGCGCGAAACCGGCGACGGCGACCTGCTGATCTTCGGCCCGGTCGTGGTGCGAGAAGCTCGACCCCAGCGATGCACCTGCGCCGTCACGCGCAAATCGGACATCGAAGTGACGGAGTCATCTGCCTGGACGAAGGCGGGCACGCCGGCAAGCGGTCAGGAGCAAGACAGCACGTTTCGAGAAGACATCAGCGGTCGCCGCGCATAGCGTGGCAGTCACATTCACCGCTGACCGCCAAGGAGATCCCGCATGCCGATGCAACTGACCCACGTCAACGTCTGGGTGCACAATCAGGACGAGGCGCTCGCCTTCTACACCCAGAAGCTGGGCATGGAGCTGCGCGACGACATCACGCTGCCCGAGCTCGGCGGCTTCCGCTGGCTGACGGTCGGGCCCGTCGGCCAGCCCGGTGTCGCGCTCACGCTGATGGAGGTGCCCGGCCCGCCGGTCTTCGATGCGGAGACGTCCGAGCAGCTCAAGGCGCTGGTCGCCAAGGGCGCGACCGGCGGCCTCTTCTTCGGCACCGACGACTGCCAGGCGACCTACGACGAGCTGAAGGCTCGCGGCGTCGAGTTCACGCAGGAGCCGACCGAGCGCCCGTACGGCATCGACGCCGGCTTTCGCGACATGTCGGGCAATCAGATGCGCCTTACTCAGGTGAGCTGACCCCGCGACAGCGGGAGTCGCCGTTCGACCTGGTGAGCGGGATCAGTCCTGAGCCGCGGCGGCGGGTGCACCGGGAGCAGCGGTGTGCCCGCCGGCGTGTGCGGCGATGTCGAGGCGGATCAGCTCGGCGCGTGAGGAGATGCCGAGCTTCGGGAAGACAGCGCGCAGGTGGTAGTCGACCGTGCGCGTCGAGAGGAAGAGCCTCGCTCCGATCGCGCGATTCGTGAGCCCCTCCGCGACCAGCCGGCAGATCGTGAGCTCCTGCGGCGTCAGCTGGTCGAGCGCCGAGGAGTCGCGGTGACGGGCGGTCTCGCCGGTCGCGCGCAGCTCCCGGTCCGCGCGTGCCGCCCACGGCTCGGCGCCGATGCGCTGGAACGTCTCGAGCGCGCTGCGGAGCGGGCCCCGCGCATCCATGCGCCTGCGCGATCTCCGCAGGGTCTCACCGAACGCGAGCTCGCTGCGGGCGCGCTCGAAGACCCGTTTCTCGCCCTGCATCGCGATCGCGCGCCTGAAGTGCTGGTCGGGCTGGCCGGTCGTCGCCAGGCCTCGAGCTCGCTCGACCAGGCCTTCGGCCCAGGCCAGCTTCATGGCGGCCGCAAGCTGCTCGAGCGCGGCGAGCGCAGCCGCGGCTTCTGCGTGGCGATCGAGTTGCACGGCGATCTCGCACGCATCGCTGGCGCGTGCGATCGAGAGCCAGGGGTGCGTGACGCGCGCGAGCGCAGACGCCGCTGCCTCGTAGCGGCCCATGCCGAGCTCGTGCAAGACGGCGGCGTGCGCCGCGATCGACTCCACCTGGACGAGCCCGTAGGCGCTCGCGAGGTCGTTCGCCTCGCCCGCGGCGCTCCCAAAGCGCGTCGCGTCGCCACGCACAGCCGCCGCGCGGGCGGCGTGCGCCAGGCTGGCTGCGAGCATCGTCGTCTGCCCCGCCTCGCGCGCGAGACGGGTTCCCTCGTCGGCAGCAGAAGCTGCGCCGGCGAGCCGGCCCGCGTCGTAGTCGCAGACCGAGCGCAGGATCAGTACGAGCGGGAGCGAGTCGATCGTGGCGCTTTCCCTGGCCAGCCGCTCGGCACGCCCCAGTAATCGCGCCGACAGCACCTCGTCGCCGATCAGCCAGGCCGCGTTGATGGCGTGCTCCATCAGGTCGGGGTCTGCGATCCGCCCCGCGGCGGCGAGCAGCTCACGGAGCGAGGCGATTCCGCCCGCGGCCTCCCCCGAAAGGAAGCTGCCGACACCGATCACCACACGCCGGATGAGCCGGCTCGTGTCGTCGGTGGGCTCGGGGAGGCATCTCGCCACCTCCCCCGCTGCCGCGAGCCACGCCGGATCGCCCGCGAAGGTGGCCGCCTTGGCGGCCTCCCCGACCAGCAGATAGGCGGTCCTCGGATCGACCTCGGCTGCATCGCGCGCGGCGTCCAGCAGGAGCTGGTGAGCGTCTGCCAGCGAGCCGGTGCGGAGGGTGATGAGGCCTCGCAGGCGCGCCACGCGGAGGTGATCCCTCGGCTCCTCTACGAGCGCCGAGGCGCGTTCGATCAGCTCGAGCGCGTCATCTGCCCGGCCCGCGTGCCAGGCGGCGTCGGCGGCGGCGACGAGCCGGCGGCCGCGGGCGGCGGGCTCGGGGCTGAGCTCCGCGGCGCGGATCAGCGCAGACTGTGCGGCAGCGTGGCCCGCGCGCTCACGTGCACGCGCGGCGAGGCGCTCGAGGTCGGCGGCCAGGACCTCGTCCGGCTCACCGGCCGCGGCGGCGGCGTGCCATGCGCGGCTGTCGCCCTCGGACGGCGGGAGCGCCTGCGCGAGCGCGCCGTGCGCGCGACGCCTGTCTGCGAGCGACGCCCCGCCTTCCACAGCGGAGCGCGCGAGCGGATGATCGAAGCTCACCCCGAGGGGACCCACGGCGACGAGTCCCGCGTCCTCGGCGGGCGTAAGGTCGTCCACGCCGGCCCCAAGCGCCTCTCCGGCCCTGCTCAGGAGCGCGAGGTCGGCCGACGGCTCGAGCGCCGCCAGCAGCAGGATCGAGCGCGTGGCTTCGGGCAGGCGCAGGATGCGGCCGGAGAACGCCGCCTCGACGCCCGCCGGCGGCAGCGGATCCGGCAGTGGAGAGCGGCCGGCCAGCACCGCGGGAGCGAGAATCGCCGCAAGCTCCGTCAGGGCCAGTGGGTTGCCGCGGGTGGCCGCGACCAGGCGGGCGGCGACGGCGGCCGATGGCGCGGCGCCGCTGCACGCCTCGATCAGAGCGCGTGCCGCATCCTCGCTCAGCCCCGCCAGCTCCAACCGAGCAATCCCGGGCGCGCCGAAGGAGCGCAAGTTGCCGGCGCGTGCGGCGAAGACGAGTGCGATTCCCTCGCCGGCCAGGCGGCGGGCGACGAACAGCAGGGCATCCTGCGAGCCCCCGTCGAGCCAGTGGGCATCGTCGATGATCACGAGGAGCGGCTCGCGCTCGGCGGCATTCGCGAGCAGATCGAGCACTGCCGCGGCGATCGGGAAGCGGTCGGGGATTTCGCGGACGGCCGGCGCGCGTCTCAAGCCCAGGGCTGAGCCAAGCGCTTGCCGGCGGGGCGGGGTGAGCGCGTCGAGGCCGCCGAGCAGCGGGCCGAGCAACCGGAGGAGCCCGGTGAACGCGAGCTCCGACTCCGATTCGACGCCGATGGCTTTCAATGTGCGCATCGATCCCGCGACCTTCGCGAGGTCGCCCAGCAGTGCGGACTTGCCGGCGCCGGCCTCGCCGCTGATGACGAGCCCCGTGCTCGATCCCGCCGCGAGCGGCCTCCAGGACGTCTGCGAGTTGGGCGCGCTCGGCGTCACGGCCGTAGATCACACATGTGATCCTAGATCCAGGGGAGGGTGCGGGTGAGCTCAGAGCCCATCGCAAGGCGCCCGCACCCGTTCACCAGGATGCGCTGCGCGCGGGTACCAGCGATGATTGGCTCATGTGGAGCACGCCCGATCAGCCGCTCGAGGTCCTGCGCATGCGGATCGAGCTGCCCAGCGAGATCCCGCGGCCGGCCTGGCCCGAAGGCAGTCACGTGCGCGGGTTCCACAGCTCGGACGCCGAACGGCTGCACGGGCTGCTCGAGCACGGCTACCGGCGGGGCGGTGGCAGCGTCGCGCCCTTCGGCGCCTGGCTGCCTGCACTCACAGGCGACAGCGAGTTCGATCCCGGGCTCTGCTTCCTGGTCGAGGTCGGAGACGATCTCGCAGCGGCTGCGATCTGCTGGACGAGCGCGTTCGTCAAGGACATCGTCGTCTCCGACAGCTGGCGTCGCCGCGGTTTCGGCGAGAACCTGCTGCGGCTCGCGTTCCGGACGTTCCAGTCGCGCGGGGCCACGCATGTCGATCTCAAGGTGGAGGCACAGAACGAGCCGGCGATCCGGCTCTACGAACGCGTGGGGATGCGCATGATCGAGCGCATCGACGGGTCGTCGGGCGCGTGATGGCCAGCGCCCGCGCCACTCTCCGGCTGAACGGCTGATGTTCAAGGCACCGGTCAGCGCGCATGTGAGCGAAGCGCGCGGATATCGCGGCCGGCGACGAGCTGGAGATCGCGCTCGAGCTCGGCACCGAGCCGCGGGTCGTCGAAGTCCCGCCTGAGCTTGCTGAGCCGCTCGACTGCGCCCGTGCGGCGCGGCGGGTCTTCGGCGGGCCGTCGTACAGCGACAAGCAGGGCCTATGCGGCCTCGCCCGCGCGGGGCGGCCCCATGAGCCCGAGCTGGAGCAGCGCGCCGAGGCGGTCCGGCACTCCCCAGTGCTCGACCATGCGGCCATCCTCCACCCGGATCACGTCGAACACGTCGATCCGCAGCGGACGGCCCGTCGGCGCGTTCCCCATGAACGAGCCCGTGTTGGTGCCACTTGCGACCATGCGCAGCCAGACGGTGCTGCCGCTGACGACGAGGTCCTCGATCGCGAGCCGGAAATCCGGAAAGGCGCGCTTCAGCGACTCGACCACTGCACGCACTCCGGCGGCGCCGGGGGCATGGTCGGGCCCAAAATTCTGGTGCTCGTCCAGCTCGGGCGAGGTGAGCGCGTCCACGACCTCTAGATTGCACTCGTTGAAGCCCTCTTCGATCAACCTCCGGACGACGTTCTCGGCGGTCTCGGCCATGTCATTCTCCTTTTCAGCTCAGTGATCATATATTCGATACAGTGAAACTGTGACCGATATGCCGGAAGATGTCAAGGCCCGCCGCCCCTACCGCTCGGAGCGACGCCGCGAGCAGGCAGAGGAAACGCGTGAGCGCGTGCTCGACGCGGCCGCGAATCTGTTCGCGCAGCGTGGCTTCGAGAGCGCCACGATCGCCGCGATCGCCGCGGAGGCGGGCGTCTCGGCCGAGACCGTGTACGCCGGCTTCCGCAACAAGCGGACGTTGCTCGGCGAGCTCATCCGTCGTGCCGTGAGGGGTGCGGAGCGGTCGCCGGTGCCGCAGCAAGCCGGCCCACAGGCCCTGGCCGCGGAGACGGATCAGCGCGAGCAGTTGCGGCTGTTCGCCGGCGACATCAGTCTCCGCCTCGAGCGCGTCGGGCCGCTCGTCGAGGTGCTCAAGGCAGCCGCCCTCAGCGAGCCCGAGCTGGCGGGGCTGCTCGCCAAGATCCACTCCGAGCGCCTCGAGAACCTGCGCACGCTCGTGGCCGCGCTCTCCGCGAACGGGTCCCTGCGCCTGGAGCCGGAGCGCCGCCCTCGACACGGTCTGGGCGCTCGCCAGCCCGGATCTGCACCGCCTGCTCACGCAGACGCGGAGCTGGTCGCGCGAGACCTACTGCGAATGGCTCTCGGAGAGCCTCGCGGCGCTGCTTCTCCGAAGCGGCTCCCCTGGTCGGTGAATGAGACTCTGGCCTCGGACTGTGTGGGTCGCCTCAGAGCTCGACGGTGCCGCTGATGCAGGTGATGGCGCCGCCGCCGACCCAGACCGCGCCGGCCCCATCGGTGAAGATGTGCACGCGACCAGAGCGGCCGATGGCGGTGCCCTGCCTGGCGACGTACGGGGCCTGGGCGCGACCGGTGCCCAGCAGCCACTGAGCGAGTGAGGCGTTGAAGCTCCCGGTCACCGGATCCTCGACGAGGCTGCCGGCCTTCGGGAAGAAGGCGCGCACCTCGAAGGCCTCGCCCGAGCCTTCGGGCAGAGGGCCCGCAACGCCGATGTCGAGATCGATGAAGCCGGGATCGAGGGCGAGCACGGCGTCGGAGTCGGCGAGCAGGAGCGCGATCCAGCCGGGGCCGTTGTCGGCCCACGACGCGTCGGCGATGGCCGCTCGGTCGATCCGGAAGGCCGCTGCGATGCGCGCGAGATCGCTCTCGTCCACCGGGCCGGAGCGCCGCAGCGGCGGTGCCGCGAAGGCGTAGCCCTGATCGTTCTGGCGCACCTCGATCAGACCGGCGGCGCACTCCTGGACGACGACATCCGTCTCCTTGGGCCTGCCGCCCCCCGTCAGCCACGCGTGGCAGGTGGCGAGCGTCGGGTGCCCCGCGAACGGAAGCTCGAGGACGGGCGTGAGGATGCGCACCAGGTAGTCGGCCTCGGGCCGCGTGGGCGGTGACGAACGTCTTCTCGGAGGTATGGCGTCCGGCAGCGAACGGGAGTACCTGCCCGGAACGTCCTCTTCAGTGCCAGACCGGGAACACTCCGGTCGGCGTCGGCATGCGCGAATTGCGACACCGACGCTGAATGGCACGCCGGGAGCCTCGATCACCATGACCAACAAGCAGACCGATGGCTTCAACCTCTCGACCACCGGCAACACCAACAAGAACGACTCCCTCAGCTACTCCTGCACGGGGTAGCCGAGGCAGCGCCGAGCGCGCAAGCGTGGGGGAGGGGCTTCGGCCCCTCCCCTTCTGCGTTTTCGACGCGTCGTTTCACGAAATCGGGCCGAACCGGCGCGGACGGGCAATAATGCGGAGAGACGACGCGCTTGCCCCGGTCGGGAGAGCGCACGCCGGCCGGCGACCACTGGGGGACGCGACGGAACGCTCGGAACACGCAGGGGATCTCCTCGACGGCAGCGGCCCTCCCCCTGGGCCGGTCACGGTCGAGATCGTCTCGACGGCGGCGGCCGTGGTCACGCTCGGCGGCGACCACGACGTCGCGAGCCTCGACGCCGTCGAGGACGCCTTCCGTGTGGCGGGCTCCGGTCGCAACCTGCTCGTGGATCTCAGCGACTGCACGTTCATCGACTCCACGATCATCAAGCTGCTGCTCCGGACGCAGCGGGTGCTGGACGCGACGGGCGATCGCTTCGAGCTCGTGATCGATCCCGCACCGAGCGGTCACGTCGCGCGCGTCGCCGCCCTGATGGGCATCAGCGAGGTCATCACGACGCACGAGTCGAGGCGCGACGGCATCCGCAGCGTCTGCGCAGCCGCCGACCTCGAGAGCTAGCTGCTAGAGCCCGTAGGCCTCGAGCAGCCGCAGCCAGAGCTCGCTCCGCGTCGGGAAGGACGGCACCGCATGCCAGAGGTCGGTGAGCGAGACCTCGGCCACGACAGCGATCGTCGCAGCGTGCAGGGCCTCGGCGATCTCGGCGCCCGTGATCGTCGCGCCGACAACGATGCGACGCTGCTCGTCCACGACCAGCCGTGAGGTTCCGGGCGCACCGCGCCCGATGAACGAGCCGCCGGCGTTGCCGCCCGTGTCGACGTCGACCCAGCGCACCTCCAGGCCTGCCTCCTCGGCGGCTGCGAGCGTCAGGCCGACGGCTCCCACCTGGGGATCGGTGAAGATCACCCGCGGCGACTGGCCGCCGTCTGAACGCAGCTTCGCCTCTCGGCCGAGGATCGCATCGGCGGCGACGCGTCCCTGGTACTTGCCCATATGGGTGAGTTGCGCGCGGCCGTTGACATCGCCGACCGCGAACAGCCAGTCATGCCCGGGCACTCGCAGGTCGTCCCCGACGGCCAGCGGCTTGCCCGCTTCGAGGCCCAGTGCCTCGAGACCGATGGCATGCGTACCGGGCGTGCGACCCACGGCGACCAGCAGCTCGTCCACCTCCACGGTCGTACCGTCGTCGAGCGCGATCGCGAAGGATCCATCTCTGCCAACCTGCGTCACCTGGGTGCTGAGGCGGATGTCCACGCCCAGAGCGGCGAGAGCTTCGCCCACCTGCTCGCCCGCAAACGGCTCCTCCCGCTCGAGCAGCCGTTTGCCGCGATGCACGAGCGTGACCTTCGAGCCGAGAGCGCCCCACGCCTGCGCCATCTCGGCGCCCACGACGCCGCCGCCGAGGATTCCGAGCCGCCGTGGCACCTCGTGCGCCGTCGTCGCCTGACGATTCGTCCAGGGCTTCGAGTCGCGCAGGCCAGGGATGTCGGGAATGGTCGCCGTCGAGCCCGTCGCGACCACGACCGCGCGGCGAGCCTTGAGCGATTCCCCTCCGTCGATCTCGACCATCAGCTTGCCGGCAATGCGGGCGCGCCCTCGCACGAGCGTGACGTGGTGCTGCGCGAGCCACGGCACCTGGGCGCTGTCGTCGAGGTCGTGGATCACCTCGTCGCGGCGGGCGAGCACTGCCGCGGCGTCGATTGGCCCGACCGCGAGGCCCGGGACGCGCCGCACCTCGTTGGCCAGCTCGACCGGGCGCAGCAAGGCCTTCGACGGCATGCAGGCGTAGAACGAGCAATCGCCGCCGACGAGCCCCTGCTCGACGATCGCGACGGAGAGACCGCTCTGGCCGAGCCGGCCCGCCGTCACCTCGCCGGCCGCGCCGGCTCCGATCACCACCACATCGAATTCGCGCATGAGCTGCCTGTCGTCGAAGCGGGCGAGGACGTTACGTTTCCGCGGTCGCGGCGCGTTGGTAGACCTGGCCCATCAGCGGGCTCGAGAGCACGAAGTCGGCCGTGGCGCGGTTGCACGCCATCGGAACGTTGTAGACGACGGCGATGCGCAGCAGCGCCTTCACGTCGACGTCGTGCGGATGCGGCTCGAGCGGGTCCCAGAAGAAGATCACGAAGTCGATCCTGCCTTCTGCGATCGCCGCTCCAACCTGCTGGTCTCCTCCGAGCGGGCCGCTCAGGAACCGGTGCACCGGTAGGCCGAGCTCCTTCGCGATCTTGGCGCCGGTGGTGCCGGTGGCGTGAAGCTCGTGCTGCGAGAGCGTGCTGCGGTTGTACTGCGCCCACTCCAGCAGGTCGGCCTTGCGGTTGTCGTGCGCGATCAGCGCGATCTGCTTGCGGCGGGGCATCGTGGGCGGCGTGGCGTCCATGGCGGGCTCCGGCGGGGAGAGGGATGGGCGAGCCTTGACGATAGACGCGCTCCGGCGCGCGGGCGGCTACGCCGCAGCAGCGACCGCATCGAGCCCGGAGCGCACTGCGACCGCGATCTCGTCCAGGTGCGAGCGCTCGACCACGAGGGGCGGACCGATCGCCACGCCCGTGGCCTGCGGCCGCAGCAGGACGCCCGCCGCGCGGATCGCGCCGCCGTAGACGCCCATGGCGGCGGGGACGTTCTGGAGCGCCTCGGCCGTCAGGTCGACGGCCGCCGCGAGCCCGAGCCCGCCGCGGATCTCGCCGCACATCGGGTGCTCGCGCAAGGGAGCGAGAGCGTCCATCAGCTCGCCCTCGAGCTCGCGCCCCCGTGGGATGAGGTTCTCCCGCTCCAGGATGTCGAGGTTCGCAAGCGCGGCGGCGCAGCATGTCGGGTGCCCCGCGTAGGTTGCGCCGTGGCGGAACATGGCCCGACCGGGCGTCGACCAGAACGGCTGGGCCACGGCGTCGCTGACGACCACGCCGCCGAGTGGCAGGTAGCCGCTGGTGATGCCCTTGGCGAGCACGACCATGTCCGGCTCGATGCTCCAGCGCTCGTAGCCGAACCAGGTGCCGACGCGGCCGAACGCGCAGATCACGCTGTCGATCACGAGCAGCACGCCGTGGCGCTTGCAGATCGCCGCCACGGCCTCGATGTAGCCGGCCGGTGCCGGGCGCACACCTCCGGCTCCGATCACGGGCTCGCAGAAGAACGCGGCGACGTTGCCCGGGCCGACGCGCTCGATCTCGGCCTCGAGCGCCTCGGGGGAGTCGTGGTCGACGTGCGACACCGACCCGAGCAGCGGGCCGTAGCCCTGGCGCATGGACTCCATGCCGACGAGGCTCGTGCCGAAGCCGTGCGTGCCGTGGTAGGCGAACGTGCGGCTGATCAGATGGATGCGCTCGGGCCGGCCCTGCGCCGCCCAGTACTGGCGCGCGAGCTTGGCAGCCGTGTCGATCGCGTCGCCGCCGCCGAGGCAGAGGAAGACCCGCGGGTCACGCAGCGGCGAGAGCTGCACGAGGCGATCCACGAGCTCGAGCGCGGGCGGATTGGCGACGTCGCCAAACGTCTGGAACGCCTCGAGCGTCCGCAGCTGCCTGCCGATGGCCTCGGCCATCTCCTCGCGCCCGTGGCCGATGTGCGCGTGCCAGAGGCTGGCCGTTCCGTCGAGGTAGCGCCGGCCCTCGGCGTCCCAGAGGTAGACGCCCTCGCCCCTGGAGATCACGAGCTCGCGGCCCGGCACGACAGCCATGTCGGCGAAGGGATGCCAGAACGCCGCCACGGCGCGTGACCCTAGGAGCGGGCGCCGCGAGTGTCAAGCAGCGGCCCGCCGCGGACGGCCTCAGCCCGTCGACTGCACCGCGCGAGGCGGGCGCGCGGCGACTGCCTGCCTGCGAGCGCGCGCCGGGATCGCGAGCGCCCCCGCCGCGGCGAGGACGCCGACGGCGGCGGCCACCAGGAGCGCTGCGCGGACGCCGTCGACGACTGCTGCGGGGGATGCGTAGGAGCCCGCGCGGTCGAACACGAGCACGGCGACGGCGATGCCGAAGACGGAACCGAGCTGACGGAACGTGCTGTTGGCGCCGGAGGCCTTGCCGATGTGCTCGGGCAGGGCTGATCCGAGTGCCGCCGAGGCGACGTTCGGAAGCACGAGCGCGATGCCGGAGCCGATCGCCACGAGAGGCCCGACGAGTGCGAGGTAGCTCGCTCCCACTCCCATCGCGAGTGCCGCGCCCGCTGTGCCGCCGGAGAGCAGCAGCAGCCCCGAGACGATCATGGGACGGTGGCCGATGCGACCGCCCAGTGAGCCCGTGAAGGGGGAGAGCGCCAGCGGCAGGAGCGTCCACGGCAGCGTCTCGACGCCCGCCAAGACGGCGGAGTCGCCGTGCACGCGGGTGAGGTACTGGATGATCAGGAAGAAGGCCGCGAACATCGTGAAGTGGAGACCGAAGCCCGCGCCGTTGGCGGCTGCGAACCCCGGCCGGCGGAAGAGGGCGAGCGGCAGCATCGGGGCGGCGGCGCGCCGCTCCTGTGCGACGAACGCCCCGAGCAGCGCGGCGCCGGCGGCGTAGCCGATCAGCGTCGAGGGCGAGGACCAGCCCTCGCTGTTGCCGCGGGTGGTCGCCCAGACGATGCCGAGCAGCCCGCCGCTCGCGAGCGCGAGCCCGGGCAGGTCGAGCGGCACCTGCTGGCCGCGGCTCTCGCTCAAACGGCGCGGGGCCAGCCCGGCTGCGGCGAGGCCGACCGGCACGTTGATCCAGAAGATCCAGTGCCAGTCGAGCGTCGCGACGATGAGGCCGCCGAGCAGCGGGCCGAGAGCCACGCCGAGACCGGCGATGGAGGACCAGAGGCCCAGCGCGGCCGTGCGGCGCTCGGGCGGGAATGCGGCCGACAGCAGCGTCAGCGTCATGGGCATCAGGAGCGCTGCGCCGAGGCCCTGCACGGCGCGCGCGATCACGAGCTGCGTGAGGTCGCCGGCGAGCGCGCCGGCGGCCGAGGAGGCCGTGAACAGCAGCAGCCCGATCACGAGCATGCGCCGTCGGCCATAGCGGTCGCCGAGCGCTGCGCCCGTCAGCATCAGGACGGCGAACGAGAGGATGTAGGCGTCGACGACCCACTGCAGGCGATCGAGCGAGACGCCGAGGTCGCGCTGCATCGAGGGCAGCGTCGAGAGCACGATCAGGTTGTCCAGGGTGATCATGAAGAGCGAGGCGCCCGTGAGAGCGACGGCCCAGAATTGCGTGGCTCGGGTGGTCAACGCGTCTCCTGTCATGTACGATTACCATCGTACCTAGCTTCGATGGTCATCGTACTAGGTTGTACGATAGTTGTCAAACAAGGAGGCGATGGTGGAGACGCTGCTGCACCCCAGCGCGACGGAGTTCGATCTCTCCGCCGTGCTCCATGCGCTCTCGGACCCCGTGCGCCGGAGCATCGTCCGCCGCCTCTCGCGCGAGGGCGAGGTGCCGTGCGGCGGCTTCGGCCTCAGCGTTTCGAAATCGACCTCGACGCACCACTTCCGCGTCTTGCGCGAGGCCGGGCTGATCGCGCAGCGCGAGCAGGGCAACCGCAAGCTCAACACGCTGCGGCGCGACGAGATCGACGAGCGCTTTCCCGGCCTGCTGGAGGCGGTGCTCGGCGACTAGCGACATCCGGGGCGCGAGGTCGGCTTGAATGGGGCCATGACGTGGCGCACCATCGCGCTCGCGGCCATCGGCGTCGGCGCGTTGCTCTCGACTGCGACCGCGGCCCCACCCACGGCGGGCTTCGGATCGGCCAGGCCGGTCACCTGGGTGAGCGTCGCATCGGGTCAGCCGACGCGCGTGTGGGTCGAGACGGTCGCGGGCGGGCGGCTCAGCACCGATGGCGGACGCACGTTCCGCGCTCCCCTCTCGACCAGCGCCTTCCGCCGCGCCCAGGTGGCTCAGGCCACGTTGCTGGCGGACGGCACGACGTTGCTGGGCATGCCAACCGTCTGGTCGACGCAGCAGTTCTCGCCACCCCGGTGGTCGGCTGACGGCGGCGTGACGTGGCACGCCGCATCGTTGCGGGGCAAGGACGTCCACTACGACTTCGGTCGCAAGCTCGTGTTCGTGGGAGAAAGCCCGGTCACGGCTGATCCGAGCGATGCCGGCACGGCCTGGTTCTGTCAGGGCAACCTCTACGTGACGCACGACGCCGGCCGCTCCTGGGCCGTCTCGAAGCCGCACTTCAAGCGTCCCTGGCACTGCTCGGCCCTGGCCATCGCAACCGGCAGTCCGCACAGGCTGCTCCTGCTCGCGCAAGCGGGCAGGAACACGAAGCGAACAGCGGGAAAGCTTCTGCGCAGCCTCAACGGCGGAGCGAGCTGGAGCCGACTCCGGGCCCCCCGCTTTCCCCAGCTCAACTACAGCGGCCATGCGCTCGTCTTCGACCCGGCCAAGCCGTCGACGGCCCTCATGATCGCCGCCGCCGGCCACGCGATCGGAGCGCTCTACCGCTCCCAGGACTCCGGCTTCAGCTGGCAGCGCGTACGCCCGGCGGGCTCCCTGCGCGGGGCCGTCGTCAACGAGATCGACTTCACCTCGGACGGACGCGCGCTCGCGATCGTGCGGATCAAGGGCCTGCAGAATCTGATGTTCTCGTCCTTCGACGGCGGCCTCCACTGGTCGATCGCGCCTCGGCTCGTGCTCGGGACGCTCAAGCCGGCCGTGTATCCGTCGCCGCTCGCAGCGAGCGGATCGGCGTTCCTGCTGGGCACGACGACGAGCGGGTTCTGGCGCCTCGACACGGATGCACGGCGGTGGTCACGCCCCTGAGGGGGCTCACGCCGCCTGCCCATGGCCGCCTCTAGCATGGCCGCGTGGGGGTGAGCGAACAGTCGGCGGGTCTGCGCCGCTACGCCGACGTCCTGGGTGCGCCCGGCGTCGGGCGTGTCGTCGCAGCCGCGCTGCTCGGGCGCCTGCCCGGCGGGATGGCGCCGCTTGCGACCGTCCTGCTGCTGCGCGGCGAGGGCCGCTCCTACGCGGTGGCGGGCATCGTGGTGGCCGCGTCGTCGCTCGCCAGCGCAATCGGCTGGCCGCTCTGGGGTCGTCTCGTCGACCGCGTCGGGCAGACGCGAGTGCTCGTGCCGCTCGGCGTCGCGTACTCCGCCGCCTTCTCGGCACTGGCGCTGCTCGCCACGCATGGCGCCCCCGTGATCGCGCTGGCCGCCTGCTCGGCGCTTTCCGGGGCCACGCTGCCGCCGCTGGGCGCGTGCATGCGCTCGCTCTGGCCGAGCCTGCTCGACGGTCAGGGCCTGCGCGACACCGCGTACGCGCTCGAAGCCTGGCTGCAGGAGCTGTTCTTCATCTTCGGGCCGCTGATCGCAGCTGCCGTGGCCGTGCTCGCCTCGCCCTGGACGGCGGTCGTGACGGCGTCGGCCTTTGCAGCGATCGGCACCGTCTGGTTTGCGCTCCTGCCCGCGGTGCGTGCGTTCGAGGCCGCGCCGCGCCCGCCCTCGCGCGCCGGTGCGCTCGGCTCCGCGGCGGTGCGCGCGGTCATGCTCTCGACCTTCCTGATGGGCGTCGCATTCGGGATCGTCGAGGTTGCGATGCCGGCCTTCGGGGAGGAGCACGGCTCACGCGCGCAGGGAGGCTTCGTGCTCTCGTGCTTCGCACTCGGCTCGTTGCTCGGCGGCCTCTGGGTGGGCACGCGGCCGGCGGCGCGCGGACTGGCGGTGCGCTTCTCGCTTGCGTTGTGCGCACTCGCGCTCGCCCTGGTGCCGCCGCTGCTGGCGCCCTCGATCCCGGTGATGTGCGCCCTGATGCTGATCGCGGGCATGCCCATCGCCCCCGCATTCGCGGCCTCGTACGGGCTCGTCGACGAGCTGGCCGTGCCCGGCACGACGACGGAGGCGTTCGCGCTGCTCGGGACGGCCATCGTCGCGGGGCTCTCGCTCGGCACGTCGCTGAGCGGCGTCGCGATCGAGCGGCTCGGGCTGACCGGGGCCCTTGCGCTGGCCGCGCCCTGCGCCGGAGCGGCAGCCTTGCTCGCGATCTCCCGGCGGGCAGCCCTGACGATTTCCCAGCCGCTACCGTGACGCGGATGCCGAGGATCGTCGTCACGGGAGCGAGCGGCAAGGTCGGCCGCATGATCGCGACCCGGCTCGCACACGAGGGCGTCGCGCAGACGCTGTTCGTGCGCGACGCGGCTCGTGCGCCCGCGCTGCCCGGGGCGGACATCGTGGTCGGCGATTTCCGCGATCCCGACTCCGTGCGCGCGGCGCTGCGCGAGGGCGACCGCGTGTTCATGGTCAGCGTGCACGAGCCGGTCGAGTCGCGCATCGCGGCGCACCAGTCGTTCGTCGATGCGGCCGCCGGTGTCGGCCTCGGCCTGCTCGCCTATCTCTCGATCGTCAAGCCGTCTCCCACGTCGGCGTTCCCCCACGGGCGCTCCCACTTCGCGACGGAGCAGATGATCCTCGCGAGCGGCGTGCCCTACGCCTTCCTGCGCATGAACCTCTTCCTCGACGATCTGCGGCAGTGGTTCGACGCCGACGGCGTCTGCCGCGGCCCGGGTGGGGACGGCCGCGTGGCGCTGATCTCGCGCGAGGACACGGCAGCCGTCTCGGCCGGCGTGCTCCGCGGCCCCGGCTACGAGCACGAGGTGCTCGATCTTACGGGCGAGGAGTCCCTTTCGCTGGACGAGCTCGCCGGGCTCTGCAGCGAGCTCACCGGGCGGTCGTTCCGCTACGAGCCGGGGACGCGCGAGGCCTGGATTGAGAGCCGCGTGGCGCAGGGGATCGCCGCCTGGGACGCCATGAGCGGCGTCGGCTGCTACGAGGCACTCGAGGCCGGCGAGTTCGATGTCACCTCCCGTGTCGTGCGCCGTGTGACGGGCAGGCCGGCCCAGTCGGCGCGCGGCTGGATCGAGGCGAACCCCGGGCGCTTCGACTCCCTGGGAGTGGACGCTCGCCGCGCCCGCGCAGCCGAGTGAGCAGGGGCTTTAGCGCGTTTCCGACGTTTCGGAGCTTGCCGATCGGGGACCCGTTGGAGCCAACAAAACGGAAGGACGTCCTCTCATGGGCATCAGTGGCAGTCTCGTTCTGATCGCGGTCGGCGCAATCCTCAAGTGGGCCGTCACGGCCACGGTTTCAGGCGTGAACGTGCAGACCGTCGGCGTCATCTTGATGGTCGTCGGCGTCGTCGGGCTCGTGCTCTCGCTGATCTTCTGGTCGACCTGGGGCGGCTTCGGCTCGTCGAGGTCGACAACGGTGGTCCGCGACGAACCGACGCTCTACCGCTGAGCTCACTGCGAGGGGCGGCTGCGCGCGCGGCGCAGGAGCGCGGACGCGCTCAGCTGCTCCTCGTTGTTCCAGAGCCGGCCGAGCACGCGCGTCGCGGCCTCGTCGGCGGTCGGCAGCATCTCGCCGACCGTGCGCGAGCCCGCCTCCGTCAGCACGACGAGGGCGAGACGGGCATCGTCGGGGTGCGACTCGCGGCCGACCAGGCCCCGGCGCTCGAGCGGCGCCAGCTGGCGCGCCACGCCAGAGGGCGTGATGCCGAGGCGCTCGGCCAGATCGAGGCGCCGCAAGCGCCCATTGGGGCTGGAGTGGAGCTCGAGCAGCAGCGAGAGGTCGTTCAGTCCAAGGCCGTGGTGGCCTTCGAGCGAGGCGTCGACGTCGCGCACGACCACGGTGCGGGCGTGCGCGAGCTCGAGGACGGTCGCCAGGGCGGTGGTGGTATCGGTAGTAGCCATTTCGACAGCATATCATTGACATGTCGGCGATCTGTCGCGCATCCGCGCGCTTACCAGGCAGTCCAGCCGCCGTCGACGACCAGGGTCTGCCCCGTCATGTAGCTTGAGGCGTCCGAGGCCAGGAACAGCAGCGCGCCGTCGAGCTCGTCGTTGCGCGGGACCCGCCCGAGCAGCGTGCGCCGCTGGATCCGCTCGATCGCGGCGGGCCGCGAGAGGCCGTTCGTCATGTCGGTCGGAAAGTAGCCGGGGCAGAGCGCGTTCACTCGCACGCCGCGGGTGCCCCACTCGGCGGCGAGGTCGCGCGTGGCGCCGATCACCCCGGCCTTGGCAGCCGTGTAGCCGGCCATCGCCGTATCGCCCGGGGCGACGTGGCCGAGGATCGACGCGACGGTGACGATGGCCCCGCCGCCCTGCGCCAGCATCGCCCTGCCCGCGAGCTGTGCGAGCACGAGCACGGCGACCAGGTTGATCTCGAGCAGCTCGCGCAGCTTCCCGAGATCCTGATCCTCGAACGGCACGACCTCGGAGATGCCGGCGTTCGGGACGGCGATGTCCACGCGGCCGTGACGATCCAGCGCATGCTGGACGAGCCGGTCGAGGTGCGCGTCGTCGCGCACGTCGCCCACCTCGATGCTCGCGCCAGTGTCCGCCGCGAGCCGCTCGAGGGCCTCGGCGTCCCGTCCACTTGCCACCACGTCGGCGCCTGCCGCCCGCAGCACGCGTGTGAAGCGCTCGCCGAGCCCCCGCGATGCGCCGGTCACGAGCGCAACGCGCCCATCGAGGCGGAACAGCTCGGCGAGCTCGGGCGGCGGCATCGGCTCAGGGTATATCGTGGCCGCCGTGTCGCCCGGAACCGACGCCTTCGCCGAGAGCAGCGCACGCGCGCGCGACGAGGCCGATCCCTCCCGGCGCGCCGACTTCCACATTCCCCCCTGGCCGGGCGCGAGCGGCCGCGAGTGGGCCTACTTCGCAGGCAACTCGCTCGGCCTCCAGCCGCGCGGCGCGACGGCCGCCGTCGCACAGGAGCTGGATGTCTGGGCGACGCTGGGGGTGGAGGGGTGGTTCGAAGGCAGCGAGCCCTGGCTGACCGCCGCGGACGGGATGCGAGGATCGCTGGCGCGCCTCGTCGGCGCGGATCCCGAGGAGGTGGTCGCGATGAACACGCTGACCGTCAACCTCCACCTGCTGATGGCGACGTTCTACCGTCCCGCGCCGGAGCGCTTCCGAATCGTGATCGAGGATGCGGCGTTCCCCTCGGACTCGCACGCCGTCGCGACGCAGGCCGCCCATCACGGCTACGACCCCGCCTCGGCGGTCGTGCGGCTGCGCGCACGAGCGGGCGAGTCCTCGCTGCGCAGCGGCGACATCATCGCCGAGCTCGAGCGTTTGCGTGGATCCGTCGCGCTCGTGCTGCTGAGCGGCGTCAACTACCTGACGGGCGAGCTCCTGGACATCCCTGCCGTGACCGCAGCCGGGCACGAAATCGGCGCGGTGGTCGGCTGGGACCTGGCGCACGCTGCCGGCAACGTGCCGCTCGACCTCCATGCCTGGGACGTCGACTGGGCCGCCTGGTGCCACTACAAGTACGTCAACGCGGGCCCGGGCGGGCCCGCGGGCGCGTTCGTACACGAGCGCCACGGCCGCGAGACCACGCTGCCGCGATTGGGCGGGTGGTGGGGCAACGACCCGGCCACCCGCTTCCGGATGGAGCCTGGCTTCGTGCCACGCCCCGGAGCGGTGGGCTGGCAGGTCTCGACGCCGCCGGTGCTGGCGTTCGCGCCCCTGCGCGCCTCGCTCGCGCTCTTCGACGCGGTCGGCATGCCGGCCCTGCGCGAGCGCTCCGTACGCCTGACGGGGTACCTCGAGGCGCTCCTGTCCGGGGTCGCCACGGAGCACCGCATGGAGATCCTGACACCGGGGGATCCCGCCGCGCGAGGCTGCCAGCTCTCGCTGGCGGTGCCCGAGGCGCGTGCGCTCTCGGCCTCGCTGCGCGCCGCGCACGGCGTGATCTGCGACGTGCGCGAGCCCGACGTCGTGCGCTTCGCGCCGGTGCCGCTCTACTCCAGCTACCACGACTGCTGGCGCGCCGCCACGGCGCTGCGCGAGCTTCTGCCGGAGCGCTGAGCCGATGCTGACGTCGACCATCCGGTACGGGACGCACGCCGAGCAGGTCGCCGACCTGTGGCTGCCCGACGGCCCGGGCCCGCACGCCGGCGTCGTGCTCGTGCACGGCGGTTGCTGGCGGGCCGAGTACGGCCGCGATCTCGAGGATCGCATGGCGGCAGACCTCGCAGCGCGCGGTCTCGCCGTCTGGAACGTCGAGTACCGCAGGCTCGATTGCGGAGGTGAGTGGCCGGCGCCGCTCGAAGACGTGGTGGCCGCTGCGACGGCGCTCCCTCCGGAGATCGATCCCGCCCGCATCGCGCTCGCAGGTCACAGCGCCGGAGGACATCTCGCGCTGCTGGCCGCCAACCGCGTCGGCGTGAGCGGCGTGCTGGCGCAGGCGCCGCTCTGCGACCTCCGCCTCGCGCTCGAGCTCGGCGCCTGCCGGGGAGCAGTGGAGCGGCTGCTGGAGCGCGGCGCGCCATCGCCGATCGACGAGCCGCCCGGCGTCGAGGTGCTGCTCGTGCACGGCGACGCCGACCGGCACGTCTCGGTCGAGCTCAGTCGCGCGTACGCGCGCAAAGGCCTCGCGGTGTACGTCGAGCTCGTCGGCTGCGGGCACATGGAGCACACCGATCCCGCGAGCGACGCCGGTCGGCTCGCCGGCAACTGGCTCGAGCGGCTGCTCGCCTGAGCTACGAGGGCTCGGCGCGGACCGCGATGGAGGCAGGCCGCAGGTCGGCGACGGCGTGCGCGAGCACGGCGCTCAGGATCACCGTGCCGCCGACCAGCGTCAGGCCGTCGGGCTGCTCGCGGTAGATCAGCCACATCCAGAGCGGGCCGAGCACCACCTCGAGCAGGGTGATCAGCCCGGCCTGGGCCGCGGCGATCAGCCGCGCGCCGGCGGTGAAGAGGATCATCCCCAGCCCGATCTGCCCGGCGCCGAGCGCGGCCAGCATCGTCCAGTCCAGCGGCGAGAGCACGCCCGGGTGCGCGAACGGCGCGAGCGCGATGAACGCGAACAGCATGCCGAGCGCGGTCGCGGGAGTCATCGAGATCTCACGGTGCCGGCGGGTGATCACGAGCACGCCCGCGAAGGCCGTCGACATCAGCAGCGAGAGCAGATCTCCGTGCAGGCCGCCGCCGCCCAGCGAGCCGCCGACCATGATCACGACCCCCCCGAGCGCGGCGCCCATTGCGAGCCAGGTGCGGGTGGGCACGCGCTCGCGCATCAGCAGCCAGGCGAAGAGCGCCGCCAGGAAGGGCGCGATCGCCTGGAACAGCAGCACGTGCGCGACGCTCGTGGAGCCCAGGGCGAGGATGAACGCGCTCGACGCAACCGCGACGCCGACTGCCACACCGAGCCCGGCGAGCCCCACGCTGCGGAACGCGGCGAGCGTCGAGCCGCGTCTCCTCAGCACGAGGTAGGCGACCAGCGCGAGCGCGGCGGCGCCGGCGCGCGCGGCAGCCTGCGTCGCCGCTGGGGCGCCGACGGCGCGCTGCACGGGGCCCGCGGTCGACCAGGCGACGGCGGCGGCCGCGACGAGCAGCTGGCCGCGCCGCTCGGGATCCGTCACTGCCATCATGCCCCGAGCGTAGCGATCGCAGACGGGAAGCTCGGGTGATGACGGCGTGAAGGCGCTCGCGAAATCGGAGGCTCGGCCGGGCATCTGGCTGGTCGACGCGCCCGAGCCCGAGGTCGGCATCAACGATGTGCTGATCCGCGTCCAGCGCACGGGCATCTGCGGCACCGATCTGCACATCCGCGCCTGGGACGCCTGGGCGCAGCGCACGATCCCGGTGCCGATGGTCGTCGGCCACGAGTTCGTCGGCGAGGTGGTCGCCATCGGCTCGAACGTCAACGACTTCGCCCTCGGCGATATCGGTCAGCGGCGAGGGCCACCTGGTCTGCGGCCGCTGCCGGAACTGCATGGCCGGCCGCCGGCATCTCTGCGCGCACACCCAGGGCGTCGGGGTCGATCGCACAGGCGCCTTCGCCGAGCACATCGCCCTGCCCATGACCAACGTCTGGAAGCACGCCCCCGGCATCGACCTCGACGTGGCGTCGATCTTCGATCCGTTCGGCAACGCCGTGCACACCGCACTCGCGTTTCCCGTGCTCGGCGAGGACGTGCTGATCACGGGTGCCGGCCCGATCGGGATCATGGCCGCCGCCGTCGTCCGCCACGCGGGCGCACGGCACGTCGTGATCACCGACATGAACCCCTACCGCCTCGACCTGGCCCGCCGCATCGGCGTCACGCACGCGCTCGACGTCAGCCAGGGCTCGATCGCCGACGCGCAGCGCGAGCTCGGCATGACGGAAGGCTTCGACGTCGGCCTCGAGATGTCCGGCAACCCCTCGGCGCTGCACGACATGCTGGCCAACATGGCGCACGGCGGCCGCGTCGCGCTGCTCGGGATCCCGTCCGAGGAGATCGCGATCGACTGGAACCGGGTGATCTTCAACATGCTCACGATCCGCGGCATCTACGGCCGCGAGATGTACGAGACCTGGTACGCGATGACGGTGATGCTGCAGTCCGGCCTCGACATCTCGCCCGTGATCACGCACCGCTTCCCCTCGAGCGAGTTCGAGCAGGCCTTCGCCGTGGCCGCGAGCGGCGACAGCGGCAAGGTCGTGCTCGACTGGGAGCAGTGATGTTCGAACGAGTGCGAAGCCAGTTCCAGAGCGAGCTCGACGAGATCGCCGCGGCCGGGCTCGGCAAGCGAGAGCGCGTGATCGCCTCGGCCCAGGGCGCGCACGTGACGCTCGCCGACGGCCGCGAGCTGCTCAACCTCTGCGCGAACAACTACCTCGGCCTCGCCAACCACCCGGCGGTGCTCGGCGCCGCGCGCGAGGCCCTGGGCGAGCGCGGCTACGGCATGGCGTCCGTGCGCTTCATCTGCGGCACCCAGGACATCCACCGCGAGCTGGAGGAGCGGCTCAGCGCGTTCCTGGGCAGCGAGGACACGATCCTCTACGGCTCCTGCTTCGACGCCAACGCCGGGCTCTTCGAGACGCTGCTCGGCGAAGAGGACGCGATCATCTCCGACGCTCTCAACCACGCCTCGATCATCGACGGCGTGCGGCTCTGCAAGGCGCGCCGGCTGCGCTATGCGAACCGTGACACCGAGGAGCTGGAGCAGCGCCTGAAGGACAGCTCCGGCGCCCGCCGCCGCCTGATCGCCACCGACGGCGTCTTCTCGATGGACGGCCACGTCGCGCCGCTGGAGCGCATCTGCGAGCTCGCCGAGCGCCACGACGCGCTCGTCATGGTCGACGACTCGCACGCGGTGGGCTTCATCGGCCCCGATGGCCGCGGCACGCCGGCGCTGCAGGGCGTTGCCGATCGGGTGGACCTGGTCACCGGGACGCTCGGCAAGGCGCTCGGCGGCGCCAGCGGCGGCTACACGAGCGGGCGGCGCGAGGCGATCGAGCTGCTCCGCCAGCGCTCGCGCCCGTACCTCTTCTCCAACAGCCTGGCGCCGCCCATCGTGGCGGCGAGCCTGGCCGTGCTCGAGCTGCTGCAGGGAGAGGGAGCCGACCTGCGCGAGCGGCTGTTCGCCCACACCCGGCGCTTCCGCGCCGAGCTCGCGGCGCTCGGCTTCGACGTCGTACCGGGAGAGCACCCGATCGTGCCGGTCATGTTCGGCGACGCGCACCGTGCGAGCGCCGCAGCCGAGACGCTGCTCGAGCACGGCGTCTATGCCGTGGCGTTCTCCTATCCGGTGGTGCCCATGGGGCAGGCGCGCATCCGCACGCAGCTCTCCGCGGCACTCTCGGACGACGATGTCGACCGGGCGATCGCGGCCTTCGCCGCGGTTGCGCGGACCATCAGCGGCTGACGGTCTCCCGGGTCTGATCCGTCGCCAGCGGCACGGCGTGCAACGCGGTGCCCGCGTACTCCGGCCGGCTGATGCGGATCGTCGTGACGAGCACGCGGCGGGTGAGCAGCCGCGAAGTAGAACGCCAGCGGGAGCTCGATGCCGAGGGCGGTGATCAGCGTGACCGTCTGGTCGTCGGTTCCGAAGGACGTCACGACGTCGAACCAGGCGTCGCAGACGAGCAGAGTCGAGGAGACGATCAGGCCCACGATCAGCATCGCGCGCTCGCGCAGCGCCGACCAGGCCGTGACGCCGAGCGCGAGCGCCAGCAGGATGTCGAAGCCCGTCCACGCCACGTTCCAGTGATCGGTCGTGTGGCGGTCCGGCAGCTGCGTGATGTAGATCAGCGTCCACGGGATCAGCGCGACCGTCGCGCCCATCGCGAGGAAGCCGAAGGGGTGGGCGCGCACCGGGCGCAGCCTGCCGGTCAGCGGGTCGCGCAGCTGCATCGCTCGTCCATTCGGAGTGCCATCGAAGATCTCAACGTCGAACCATCTTCCCCTATTCGCGGTGATCTGAAAACGGCCGTGGCCCCTCCGGCGGAGGGGCCACGGCTCGCTCGCGACCTGACGGTGGGATCAGGATCCGAGAGCCGGCGTGCCGTGGCTGACCCGGGGCAGCCAGGCGAGCGACTTCGGCAGGTACCAGTTGCGGTCGCCGAGCAGCTTCATCGTGGCGGGCAGCAGCACTGCCCGCACGAGCGTCGCATCCAGCAGGATCGCGGTGGCGAGCCCGACGCCGAGCTGCTTCATGTCGAGGCCCGAGAGCGAGGCGAAGATCGCGAAGACGGCGACCATGACGATGGCGGCGCTGGTGACGACGCCCGCGGTCTCCGTGATGCCCTGCTCGACGGCCTCGTCGGTCGGCAGGCCCTTCTCCCACAGCTCGCGCACCCGGCTGAGGATGAACACGTGGTAGTCCATCGAGAGGCCGAAGAGCACGACGAAGAGGAAGATCGGGAGCCACGACTCGATCGCGCCGTCGCTCTTGAAGCCGAGGATGCCCTCCGCCCAGCTGTGCTGGAAGACCGCGACGAGGACGCCGTAGGCCGCACCGACGCTGAGCAGGTTGAGCACGATCGCCTTGAGCGGGATGACCAGCGAGCGGAAGGTCACGAGCAGGAGCAGGAAGCTCAGCAGGAGCACGAAGCCGATCACGAGGGGCGCGCGGTCGCGCATGACCTGGTTGAAGTCCTCCGTGCCGGCGGCCTCGCCGGCCACCTGCGCGCTGATGCCGTGCTGGGAGTTGAGCGTGCGCGGCACGACCGAGTGGCGCAGCGCCTTCATCGAGGCCACGGCCTGGGCATTGTGGCCGTCGCCCTTGATGGGCACGTAGAGGCGGGCGACCGAGTGGTCCGCGGAGACGGCCAGCGTGAAGGGCTTGAACGCGTGGCCGCTCTCGACGGCCGTGGCCTCGAAGTCGGCGATCGCGGCCTTGACCTCGGGCGTCGTGACGTCCTTGGCCTCGATCACGACCACGGCCGGGGAGGGCGAGCCGGGGAATGCCTTGTCGATGGCAGCCTTCGCCTGCATCACGGGCAGGCTCTTGGACATGCCGTAGTCGCTGGAGACGAGGCCGAGCTTCAGGCCCGCTCCCGGGATGCGCCAGCGCCAGCAGGATGCCGGCCGAGGCAATCACGGCGACCACCGGGTGCGCGAGCACCGGGCGCAGCACGCGCTGCCAGATCGTCGTCTCGCCGCGACGCCGCCGGAGCAGGCTCTGGAGCGTGCGGAACGGCCAGGTGACGAAGGCCCAGGCGGCGGCGATGCCGCGGCCGGCGAAGCCGAAGCCACGGCCCATGGCCGCGTGACCGGGCACCCGCCGGAGGAAGCCGGCCGACTTCGGGGCGAGCAGCGCCGGCAGTACCGTGAGGGAGCCGACGATGGCGGTCGCGACGACGAGGATCGTGGCGAGCGCGATGCCGCCGAACACGCTGTTGCCGGCCAGGAACATGCCGCTCATGGCAGCCATGACCGTGAGGCCGGAGACGAGCACGGCACGGCCCGAGGTGGCCGCCGCGATCTCGATCGCATCCACCCTCTCGGCGCCGCGCGCCAGCTCCTGCCGTTCGCGCGAGATGTAGAAGATCGAGTAGTCGACGCCGACCGCCAGGCCGATCAGCAGGATCACCGACTGCGTGGCGTCGGTCACGGGCAGCGCCTGGCTGGCGACGGCGGTCAGCCCGAACGCGGCGAAGACCGCACTCATGGCGAGCGCGACCGGGATGCCGGCCAGCAGCAGGCCGCCGAACGCGATGATCAGGATCAGGAGCGTGATCGGCAGCGAGAGCTGCTCCGCCTTCTGGAAGTCCTTGCCCTGCGTGTCGCTGTAGGCCTTCGCGAAGCTGCCGTCGCCCGCCTCGGCGATGCGGAAGCCCGGATGCGCCGACTGCGCGGCGGCCGTGACCGCCTGGATGGGCGCGACCTTGCCCGAGACGCTGTCCAAGGCGCCCGGGATCTCGAACGAGACGAGCGCGGCGTGGCCGTCCTTCGAGATCGTGTTCTGAGCGTAGGGCGAGCGCAGCTTGACGACGTTCGGCGCCTTGTCGAGGCGCTCGATCACGTCTCCGACGACGGCGCGGAAGGCCGGGTCGGAGGCGCGCAGGGTCGCGGACTGGACGAGCACCTGCTCGCCTGGCTGGATCTTGAAGCCGGCCCGGTCGAGCGTGTGAGCGGCGACGCCGCTCTCGCCGCTGCCCGAGTCGGCCTCGCTGAGCTTCTTGGTGCCGACCGCGCCGCCGATCAGGACGGCGGCGGCGACGAAGGCGACCCACAGGGTGATCGCCGTCCAGGGGTGGCGGGCGCTCCAGCGCCCCGCCTTGCCCGTGATGCCGTTGCTGGCAGACATACCTGACTCCTTGAACGAAGAGAGCGTGAAGAACGACACGCCAAGAGTCGCGGCCCGCAGAGGGTCGTTCCGTGCGGACGGCTGGCGTCCCGCGGTGCGGAGAACCGCACCCTGCGCAGGGAGGTCAGCCCGCGCTGCGCGGCGCGGCGACGGCAGCCTGCGCGCTTGGCGCCCGCCCCCAAAGCTCCCGCTCATGGCAGCGGGAACTCGGGGTCTGACCCAGAGTTCCCGCAGTTGGCACCGAGGTTCCCGCACCTGGCACCGAGGTTCCCGCACCCGTCCCCAAAGCTCCTGCTCATGGCAGCGGGAACTCGGGGTCTGACCCAGAGTTCCCGCAGTTGGCACCGAGGTTCCCGCACCTGGCACCGAGGTTCCCGCAGCCAGTCCGCAAAGCTCCTGCTCATGGCAGCGGGAACTCGGGGTCTGACCCAGAGTTCCCGCAGTTGGCACCGCGGTTCCCGCAGCTGGCACCGAGGTTCCCGCACCTGGCACCGACGTTCCCGCAGCCAGTCCGCAAAGCTCCTGCTCATGGCAGCGGGAACTCGGGGTCTGACCCAGAGTTCCCGCAGCTGGCACCGAGGTTCCCGCACCTGGCACCGACGTTCCCGCAGGACCAAGCGGTGAGCATCCGCGTCTCCCCGTGCGCCCGGGGGGCGTCAGGTCCCCATAGGCGCACGAAGGCCCGGCCAGCGTCAGCCGTCTCGCAGGTGTGGAGCTGCTCCGTCTAGCTCGCGCGCAGGAACGTGAGCACGGCGAGCACGCGGCGGTGATCCTCGACCGCGCTGCCCAGGCCGAGCTTCTCGAAGATGTTGGTGATGTGCTTCTCGATCGCCCGCGGCGTGACGACCAGGGCGTCCGCGATCGCCTGGTTGGAGCGGCCCTCCGCCATCAGGGAGAGCACCTCCTTCTCACGAGCGCTGAGCACCTCGAGGGGGCTCGAGCGGCGCTTGCGCGAGACGAGCAGGCCGACGATCGAAGGATCGAGTGCCGAGCCGCCCTGCGCCACGCGGCGCACCGACTCCGCGAAGTCGTCGATGTCGGCGATCCGGTCCTTGAGCAGGTAGCCGACGCCCTCGGTGCCCTCGGCGAGGAGCTCCATCGCGTACTCGGGCTCGGCGTGCTGCGAGAGCACCACGACGCCGACGCCGGGATGGGCCTCGCGGATGCGCCTGGCCGCGCGCACCCCCTCGTCGGTGTGAGTCGGTGGCATGCGGATGTCCACGACCGCGACGTCGGGCTTGAGCGACCCGATGGCGTGCATCAGATCGACCGCGTTCTCGCACTGGGCGACGACCTCGAAGCCTGCATCCTCGAGCACGCGCGCGACCCCCTCGCGCATCAGGGCCGAGTCGTCTGCGATCGCGACGCGCAGGGCTGCCATGAGAGGCGACGGTAGCAGCGGACGCCCAGGCACCCGGGCGGGGTACGGCTGACCCCACCCGCAGGAGTTCGGCCGGCCTCCGCTCTGACACCGGTGAGCCCGAGCTCGCAGGACGGCGGCGAGCGCGATCGTACGGCTCGTGAGGGCGATCGGCCCTCGACACCGCGAGACGAGGAGCTGCCATGTTCAACCCCATTCGCCCCGAGTTGGCCGTCATGCTCCATCAGGAGCGCGTCAACGAGAGCCTTCGTCGTGCAGCGCTCACCAGCAGCAAGCCGCCTGGCCCGCGCCGCCGCCGCACCCGCCGCCTCGCCCTGAGGCTGCGTATGGCATGACCTGCACGACCACCTAGCACCACCCTCCGAGACGGGGCGCCCCTCAAGCAGGCGTCCCGTCTCCGTTTCCGGGTCGGCCCGAGACTCTCAGTCGCGCCCCAGGCGACACTCGGGCTGCTCTTACACGGCTCGTACAAGCTGCGGCCATGAGAGACGATCGCGAAGCCGCGAACCATCCCCCGGCCGGCGGGCCGGCCAGGGCGCGGCGGCTCTGGGGCGTGCGCCTCGTCGTCATGGCCGCAACGGCCGCCGCGCTCGGCGTCCCGCAGAAGCAGCTCGCGCAGAGCCAGGCCGCCGGCGCGAACGTCGCCAGGCTCGCAGCGCGCCAGAACGTAAGCGTCGCCCGCGTCCGCTCGGTTGCCCTCGCCGCGGCCGACCCGCTGCTCGACGAGGCCGTGCGCGCCGGCGCCATCAGCGACGCCGACCGCAGGTTCCTGCGCTCCAGCATCCGTGACCGCGGCGTCGTTTAGAGGACGCCCGTGCGGGGACCTTCCGCCCGCGGGTGCGGATCGCCGCACTGCGTAACGCCAGGCTCCCGTAGACGGACGATGCTCGTGCGGCGGCAAGATCCAGGTACGGCCACCTGCCGTCGCCCATCTCGCCATGAAGCGCCCTCACCTCACCCCAGCGACCGGCCGTCGGCCCGTGACCGTCATGCTCGTCGACGACCACGCGTCGTTCCGCGCCAGCGCGCGCTGGCTGCTCGAGACGGAGGGATACCTCGTGGTCGCCGAGGCGGCCAGCGGCGAGGCGGCACTCGAGACGGTTGCGGAGGTTCAGCCCGAGCTTGTCCTGCTGGACGTGAGCCTGCCGGGGATCGACGGCTTCCAGGTGGCTGTCGCGATCCGCGCGCGCTGTCCCCGCGCGCGCATCGTGCTGACCTCGAGCCGCGACCTCGCCGACCTGGGCGAAGACCGCGTGCTGGCCTCGGGCGCCGCGGGTTTCGTGCCCAAGGCGGCGCTGTCGCGCGAGGCCATAGCCGCCGCCATCGGGTGAGGTCTCGGCTCTCCGGCTCACGGCGGTTCGTTACGCTCACGGAGGCAACCCGAAGGAGGCAAGATGGCGGCCACAGCGACCCGCACGCTCAAGAACTTCGTCAACGGCGAGTACGTCGAGCCGACCTCCGGCAGATACTCCGACGTCGTCAACCCCGCCAACGGCGAGGTCTACGCGCAGGCGCCCATCTCGAACGCCGATGACGTCGACCGCGCCTACGCCGCGGCCTCGAATGCGTTCGTGGAGTGGCGCGACGCGACGCCCGCCGAGCGCCAGCTCGCGCTGCTGCGCTTCGCCGATGCGATCGAGGAGCGTGCCGACGAATTCGTCGCCGCCGAGGTCGAGAACACGGGCAAGCCGCGAGCGCTCACGGCCTCGGAGGAGATTCCCCCGATGGTCGACCAGCTGCGCTTCTTCGCAGGCGCGGCCAGGGTGCTCGAGGGCCGCTCTGCGGCGGAGTACATGCGCGGCATGACCTCGTTCGTGCGCCGCGAGCCGATCGGCGTCGTCGGCCAGGTCACGCCCTGGAACTACCCGCTGCTGATGGCGACCTGGAAGATCGGGCCGGCGCTCGCCGCGGGCAACTGCGTCGTCCTCAAGCCGAGCGACACGACTCCCGTCTCGACGCTGCTGATGGCCGAGGTCGCCTCGGAGTTCTTCCCGCCCGGGGTGTTCAACGTGATCTGCGGCGATCGCGACACGGGTCGCGCGCTGGTCTCGCACCCGACGCCGCAGCTCGTCGCGATCACGGGCTCGGTGCGGGCGGGCATGGAAGTCGCGAGCGCCGCCTCGGCCGACCTCAAGCGCGTGCATCTCGAGCTCGGTGGCAAGGCCCCGGTGATCATCTTCGACGACGCCGACATCGCACTCGCGGCCGAGACGATCGCCGTCGGCGGCTACTTCAACGCCGGGCAGGACTGCACGGCGGCGACGCGCGTGATCGCCTCGCCCAAGGTCTACGCCGACATCGTGGATGCGCTCGCAGATCAGGCCAAGGCCACGAAGACCGGCCAGCCCGACGACGAGGACATCCTCTTCGGGCCGCTCAACAACACGAATCAGTACGAGCGCGTCGCCGCCATGGTCGACGCGGCGCCCGGCCACGCGCACATCGCCGCCGGTGGGCACCGCATCGCCGGGCCCGGCTTCTTCTACGAGCCGACCGTGATCTCCGACCTGCGGCAGGACGACGACATGATCCAGAACGAGATCTTCGGGCCAGTCATCACGGTGCAGCCGTTCAGCGACGAGGACGAGGCCGTGAAGTGGGCCAACGGCGTGCAGTACGGCCTGGCGTCCTCGGTCTGGACGTCGAACCACGGCCGCGCCATGCGCGTTGCCCGCCGGCTCGATTTCGGCTGCGTCTGGATCAACACGCACATCCCGCTCGTCGCCGAGATGCCGCACGGCGGCTTCAAGCACTCCGGCTACGGCAAGGATCTCTCGATGTACGGCTTCGAGGACTACACGCGCATCAAGCACGTGATGAGCAACCTCGACGCCTGAGTGGCACCGCCCCGGCTCGTCCTCGTTCTCAGCGAGAACTGGACTCTGACATCACCGCGCGACCTCCGCTCGCTCGTGCGCATCGCCGTGGAGGCCGAGGCGGCGGGGGTGGACGCCGTCATGCTCAGCGAGCACGTCGTGCTCGGCCCCGCCTCGGGCGCCGGCGGGTTCATGGGCAACCCGCGCGACTACGCGGCTCCCGGGAACCAGGATCCGGCGACGCCCTGGCCGGATTCGCTCGTGCTCGCCTCGGCCATCGCCGCGTCGACGACGCGGCTGCGCGTCGCCCTGGCCGCGGTGATCTACCCGCTGCGCCATCCGCTGCTGCTCGCGAAGCAGCTGGCGACGCTCGACCTCCTGAGCGAGGGCCGCCTCGTCGTGCAGCCCACTGTGAGCTGGCACGAGCAGGAGTACGAGGCACTGGGCGTGCCGTTTCACCGGCGCGGCGCGCTGCTCGACGAGCAGCTCGAGGCCATGGCGGCCGCCTGGCGAGAGACCCCCGCGGCCTACTCGGGGGAGCACTTCCGCTTCTCGGAGGTCTACCTCGAGCCCAAGCCCTTCCGGCCGGAGGGGCCGCGGATGTGGTTCGGCGGGCAATCGCTGCATCCCGCGCTGCAGCGGCGAATCGTGCGCTACGGAAGCGGCTTTCATCCGTTCGGCTCACCGACGCCCGAGGAGCTCGAGCGCCTGCGCGCGGCGATGGCCGAGGCGGGTCGCGACGTCGCCGAGCTGGAGATGGTCGGCGGCATCCGCGGGGCCTTTGCCGACGAGACGAGCGTGGCCGACCTCGGCCAGGCAGCCGAGGCGATCCCGGCGCAGCTCGCCGCGGGCTACACCTCGATCTGCTTCAAGCCGTCGATGTTCACCGATGAGATCGACGCGGTCGGGCCGCTCTGCCGTGAGCTCGTGGCGCGCGTCGCCGCGCTCTGAGCCGAGCCGCCGCCGCCTGTCCTCAGACCCGGTGGGCCGGCGCGGGCACCAGCTCGACGTTGGCGGCGGCGCGCTCGACGGCGGCGCGCTCGTGCTCCTCCAGCGGGCGCGGGCCCTCGCGGTGGCCGTCCGGGCCGACCGCGGCGAAATCGGTGTCGCTGCGCTGCCCGCTCATCTGCTCGATCACGGCGAGACCGCAGTACGGCACGTAGAACGACGAGTAGCCGCCCTCGTGGCTCATCAGCAGGCGACCGCCGCAGACCTCGGCCGCGACCTCCATGAGCGCGGCGGTGAGAGCGCGGAAGTCGTCGGCGCCCAGGTTCATGCGCCCGAGCGGGTCATAGGCGCTGGCGTCGAAGCCGCTGGCGACGATGATGAGCTCGGGCCGGAAGGCGCGCAGGGCAGGCACGACGACGCGCTCGAAGGCGTAGCCGTAGGCCGAGATGCCGCTGCCGGGAGGCAGCGGGATGTTGAGGTTCGCGCCGCGCGCGGCTCCCTCGCCGACCACGTCGACGCGCCCACGACCGGGCGGGTAGTGCTCATCCTGATGCAGCGAGATCGCGAGCACGCTCGGATCGGAGAGGAAGATCGTCTCCGTGCCGTTGCCGTGGTGGACGTCCCAGTCGACCACCGCCACGCGACCGACGCCACGCACCGCCTGGGCGTGGCGGATCGCGATGCCGATGTTCGAGAACACGCAGAAGCCCATCGACCTGCCGGGCTCGGCGTGGTGCCCTGGCGGGCGCACCAGTGCGTACGCGTTGTCGACGCTGCCGTCGAGCACGGCGTCGGCCGCCACGATCGATCCGCCGGCTGCGAGCGCCGCGATCTCATCCCCCCAGCGGCCCATCGCCGCGCCGTCGCCCGCGTCACCGCCGGTGGCACCGAGCGCGCGCACGCCGGCGAGGTGCTCCGGGGTGTGCACGCGCAGGATCTCCTCGTCGCTGGCCGGACGCGCACGCAGCGGGACGAGGCCGTCGAGCACGCCGGTGACGTCGAGCAGGTTGCGGAAGCGGCGCTTCGTCTCCGGATTCTCGAAGGCCTCCTCCGGCTGCACGTATGCGTTGGGCGGCGTCGCCTTGAAGTCGTTCCAGTTGCCCGCGTCGTGCCAGGCGTAGCGCTCTTCCCATAGCCATCCTGTTGCCATGGAGGCGACTCTACCCACGACGAGCGCGCGGAGAGTAGGTTTCTCCTAGCGATGACGAGGAGCGACGAAGCATGAGCCTGCCCGCACTGCTCGGTGGCGTAGCCGTCGCCGACGCCGATACCTACCCGTCCTGGCCGCAATGGGGCGAGCGCGAGCGCGAGGAGCTGCTCGGGACGCTCGAGTCAGGGGCGTGGTGGACGGGCGACGGCGAGCGCGCCTACCGCTTCGCGCGGGAGTTCGCGCGCTTTCAGGGCGCGACTGCCGGGTACCCGTTCACGAACGGGACGCAGACGCTCGAGGCCGCGCTCGTGGCCTGTGGCGTCGGCGAGGGCGACGAGGTGATCGTGCCGGGCATGACGTTCGTGGCCAGTGCGAGCGCCGTGCTCTCCGTCAATGCCACGCCCGTGATCGTCGATGTGGACCCCGAGACGCTCTGCATCGACCCCGCGGCTGCCGCGGCTGCCATCACCGGGCGCACCCGCGCGATCATCGCCGTCCACGTGGCCGGCGCGGTCAGCGATCTCGATCTGCTCGTGCCCCTGTGCGAGCAGCACGGCCTGCATCTGATCGAGGACTGCGCACACGCGCATGGCTCGCAGTGGCGCGGCCGCGGAGTCGGCAGTTACGGCTCCTTCGGTAGCTTCTCGATGCAGCAGGGCAAGCTCATGACCGCCGGCGAGGGCGGCGCGCTGATCGGGAACGACCAGCAGTTGCTCGACGCCGCCTGGAACTATGCCGACTGCGGCCGGGAGCGCGGGCGCTGGTTCTATCACCACGCGACGATCGGCTCCAACTTCCGCATGACCGAGTGGCAGGGTGCGGTGCTGCTCGCGCAACTGGAGCGATTTCCGGAGCAGCACGCGACGCGCAACGCCAACGCGATCGCGCTCGGCGAGGCGCTCGCCCAGATCCCCGGCCTCCGTGCGCAGAGACGCGACGAGCGCATGGACAGCCAGGGCAACTACTGCTTCGTGCTGCACTTCGACTCCGCCGAGTTCGCCGGCATGCCGCTGCGCCGTTTCGAGGAGGCCCTCTACGCCGAGGGCGTGCCACTCGGGGTGAGCTATCCCTCGCTCTCCGACCTGGATGTCTTCCGCAACGGCAACTTCGCGCCCACCCGCCGCTCGTCGGCGCCGGCGCTCGACTACGCCAGCCTGCACCTGCCGGTTTCCGAAGCTGCCGCCGCCTCGACGGTGTGGATCGAGCACCGCGTGCTGCTCGCCGACCGCGAGCGCGTCCTGCGCGTCGCGGAGGCCGCTGCCCGCATCCGGGAGCATGCCGCCACGATCATGGAGAAGAAGCCGATCGGCGCCGGCGCGTGACGCCACGCCTCGCGCTGCTCGGCTGCGGTTGGGTCGCGGACATGCACGTGCGCGCCGCAGCTGCGAGCGGCCAGACGGTCACCGGCGTCGCCAACCACAGGCTCGAGTCCGCCCAGCGCTTCGCACGGGAACACGGAATCGAGCGCGTGACGACCGATTGGCGTGAGCTCGTGAGCGCTCCGGAGGTGGACGCCGTCGTGGTCTGCACTCCGAACGCCCTGCATGCCGAGCAGTCGATCGCCGCGCTCGAGGCCGGTAAGCACGTGCTCTGCGAGAAGCCGATGGCGACCACGGTCGCCGACGGTGAGGCGATGCTCGCGGCTGCTGCGCGCAACGACCGGCTGCTGCTCGTCCTGCATCCGTGGCGGCACCACGATGCCGTGATCGCGGCGCGCGATGCGATCGCCGCGGGTGAGCTCGGGCGCGTGACCCGCACCCACGGCTACGGCGTGCACGCGGACTGGGGGCCTGGAGGCTGGTTCACCGACCCCGCGCTGGCAGGTGGCGGTGCGCTGCTCGACATGGGGATCCATGCCATCGACACGGCGCGCTTCCTGCTCGGCGAGCCCGAGGCCGTGCGCGTGCAGGCGTCCATCGCGACTGCGCACGGCAGCTACGCGGTCGACGACGATGCGATCGTCGTGATCGACTGGGAGGACGGAGCCCGCTCGGTCGTGGAGTCCGGCTGGTGGCAGCCGCACCTCGGCGGCCACGAGGCCGACACCGAGATCTACGGCAGCTCCGGCTATCGGCGCATCTGGTCGCGCGAGCAGCCGCCGGGCTACGTCCACTGCGATCTGACGCTCTTCATCGCTCAGATGCGCGACGCGGTGGAGCGCATCGCCGCCTGGAAGCCGGGCACCGCGTCGCCTGCCAACGGCCTCGCGGCGCTGCGCATCTGCGAGCAGGCGTACGCGGCCGCAGAAGGAGGCTCACGGCATGCCCGCTGAGCGGCCGCTGCTCGTTGCCGGGATCGCCGGCAGCCTGCGCCGAGCCTCCTTCAACCGGGGGCTGCTGCGCGCAGCCGCCGAGTCCGCGCCCGAGGGAATGAAGATCGAGCCGCTCGAGATCCGGGAGCTGCCGCACTACGACGCGGACTTGGACGTCGACGGCGGACCAGAGGTCGTGCGGGCTTTCAAGGCGCGCATCATCGCGGCCGACGGTCTGCTCATCGCGACGCCGGAGTACAACTACTCCATGTCGGGCGTGCTCAAGAACGCGCTCGACTGGGCCTCCCGCGCGCCGGAGCGCGCGATGCAAGACAAGCCCGTCGCGATCGTCGGCGCGACGCCGGGCCGCTGGGGCACGGTACGCAGCCAGATGGCGCTGCGCCAGATGCTCGTTTTCCCGGGCTGTCGCGTGCTGCCCGCCCCGCTGCTGCAGATCGCCGGCGCGCGCGAGCACTTCGACGCGGACGGCAATCTCACGGACGGGGAAACCCGTGAGCAGCTGGAGGGCGTGCTCGCGGCCTTCGCAACCTGGATCCGGCAAGTCACCTAGCCACTCATAGATCGGGGTCTGACCCGGGAATCCCGGGCCTGACCCCGAGTTCCCGCACCTGGCACTCGTGTTCCCGCTCCCCACCGGCGCAACGCGGGACTGGCACGTGCTTTGCGGCGCTCGAAGTGAGGGTCTGACCCGGGAATCCCGCACCTGACCCCGAGTTCCCGCACCTGGCACCGGTGTTCCCGCTCGCCCTCCCGCATGGGAAGAGGGCAGGTTTCTTGACATCGAGTAGTTCGCGATATATCGTGACGAATCGTTATCTATCGAGGAGACACAAAGGAGATTCACTCGATGACCAAGTCACACAAGAAGCACCAGAAGTTCTTCGTCCTCATGACCGCTGAGGGCGGTCCGGAAGGTCCCGGCGGCTTCGGTCCCGGGCATCACGGCCCCGGCCATCACGGGCCTGGCGGCGAGCACGGGCACGGGCGTCGCAACCGGCGCTACCGGATGCACCGCGAAGGCGGCTTCCCGGGATTCCTGGGCCGCGGGCCGAGGGCAGGGCGCGGCGACGTCCGCGCTGCGATCCTGGCGCTGCTCGCCGAGGAGCCGATGCACGGCTACCAGATCATGCGAGAGCTCGGCGAGCGCAGCGGCGGCGTCTGGCGCCCGAGCCCCGGCTCGATCTACCCGACGCTCCAGCAGCTCGAGGATGAGGAGCTCGTCCGCCCGGAGACGGGCGACGGCGGCCGGCGCGTGTTCACGCTGACCGACTCCGGGCGCGAGGCTCAGGCGGCCGCCGCAGGCGGCCCGGCCCCCTGGGAGGAGGTCGGCGCCGAGGGCGACTCGACCGCCCTCGAGCTGCGCGACCTCGTCGGCCAGGTGATGGGCGCCGCGCGTCAGGTGCTGCACGCCGGCGAGGCCGCGCAGATCGCGCAGGCCAAGGACGTGCTGCGCGACACGCGGCGCAAGCTGTACCGCATCCTCGCCGAGGATGCCCCGGAGGCTGGAGCCGACGAGGCCGCCGACTCCGAATAAGTCGCGGTGTGAGGCCCATCGTGGCCGCGGGATGCGAGCATGCGTCCCGTGGCCACGGTGATCCTCACGGACGGCGGCATGGGCCAGGAGCTGCTGCGGCGCTCGCAGTCGCCGCCCACGCCGCTCTGGTCGGGTCGCGTCCTGATGGACGAGCCCGAGCTCGTGCATGATCTGCATGTCGAGTTCATCCGGGCCGGGGCGCGCGTGATCACGATCAACGCCTATGCCGCGACCCCCGAACGCCTCGAGCGCGCCGGCCACGGCGAGATGTTCGAGCCGTTGCAGCGCCGCGCGCTCGATCTCGCGCACTCGGCGCGCGAGGCTGCGGCCACCGACGCCGTCTCGATCGCGGGCTGTCTCCCGCCGCTCTTCGGGAGCTATCACCCGGAGCTGACGATCTCGTTCGACGAGACACTTGCGATCTACCGCCGGATCGTCGCGGAGCAGGCTGACCGTGTCGACCTCATGCTCTGCGAGACGATGGCCTCGGCCGAGGAGGCGCGCGCCGCTGCGACCGCGGCAGCCGAGAGCGGCAAGCCCGTCTGGGTCTCCTGGACGCTCGCTGACGACGGGCCGCCGCGCCTGCGCAGCGGCGAGACGCTTGCGGCTGCCGCCGCAGCACTGGACGGGATCCCGCCGGCGGCGCGCCTCGTCAACTGCAGCCGGCCGGAGGCGGTGACTGCCGCCCTGCCTGAGCTCGTGGCGCTCGGCGGGCCCGTGGGGGCGTACGCCAACGCGTTCACGGCCGTGGAGGCGCTCAAGCACGGCGGCACGGTGGATGTGCTCGCCGCGCGCGACGATCTCGGGCCTGCGCTCTACGCCGAGTTTGCGCTGGGCTGGGTCGAGGGTGGCGCCGGGATCGTCGGAGGGTGCTGCGAGACCGGCCCCGAGCACATCTCAGCCTTGCGCGAGCGGCTGCACGGCGCCGGCATCGGGACGACCGCGGCCTGATCTCCGGGTACCGTCCGCGCATGCACGACGCGCTGACGACCGCCCGCCTCCTGGCCGTCGCTCGCGGTGACGAGCCGCCGGACCTCGTGATCGAGGGCGCCAGCGTCTTCTGCGCGTTCACGCGCGAGTGGCTCGAGGGCGACGTCGCGATCGCTGACGGGCGCTTCGCCGGCATCGGCCGCTACGAGGGCGGCGAGCGCATCGACGGGCGGGAGCGCTTCCTGACGGCGGGCTTCATCGACGCGCACATGCACGTCGAGTCCTGCAAGCTGAGCGTGTCCGAGCTGGCGCGGGTGCTCGTCGCCCGGGGCACGACCACGATCGTCTGCGACCCGCACGAGCTCGCGAACTCCCTGGGCCCCGAGGGCGTGCACTGGTTCCTCGACGCCTGCGACGGGCTCCCGCTCGACGTCCTGGCGTTCGCGCCGTCGGCCGTGCCCGCAAGCCCCTTCGAGTCGCCCCGAGCTGCGCTCACGCTGGGAGACATCGCGAGCATCCTCGCGCGCGAGCGCGTGATCGGGCTGGCCGAGATGATGAACTACCCCGCCGTCATCGCCGGAGCGCCCGAGGAGCTCGCCAAGATCGCCCTGGCCGCGGGCAAGCGCATCGACGGCCACGCTCCGGGCGTCGTGGGATCGGCGCTCGACGCGTACCTTGCGACCGGCATCTCGAGCGATCACGAGGCCACGGAGCTGAGCGAGGCGCTCGAGAAGCGCCGTCGCGGCGCCTGGGTGCTGCTGCGCGAGGCCTCCAACGCCCGCAACCTGCGCGATCTGCTGCCGCTCGTGCGCGAGCACGGCCCCGAGCGCTGCGCCTTCTGCACGGACGACCGCGAGCCCGACTTCCTGCTGCGCGAGGGCCACATCGACCAGATGTGCCGCGTTGCGGTCGCCTCGGGCATCCCGCCGGAGGACGCGCTCCTGCTCGCGACGTTGCACCCGGCGCTCTGCCACGGACTGCCGAGGGTGGGCGCGATCGCCCCCGGCTACCGGGCCGACTGCGTCCTGCTCGACGACCTCAGCTCCTTCCGGGCCGCTCTGGTCCTGAAAGACGGGCGCGTGGTCGCGAGCGACGGTACGGCCGCGCCGTTCGACTCCGAGCCGGCGCCGGCGTGGGTCCGCGACACCGTCAGGATCGCCCCGCTCGGCCCGGACTCGTTCCGCCTCCCCGAGCTCGGCGACCGCGTGCGCGCGATCGGCCTGATCCGCGATCAGATCCTGACCGAGCACCTCGTGCTCACGCCGAGCGCCCAGGACGGCGACGTCGTTGCCGATCCCGAGCGCGACCTCGCCAAGATCGCGGTCGTCGAGCGCCACCACGCGACGGGCCGCATCGGACTCGCTCTCGTGCGCGGCTTCGGCCTGCGCCGGGGAGCCGTCGCCACGACGGTCGCGCACGACGCTCACAACATCGTCGCGGTCGGCATGAGCGACGGCGACATGGCGCTCTGCGTGGAGCGGCTCGCCGAGATCGGCGGCGGCATCGTGATCTATGAGGACGGCGAGCTGCGCGGCGAGCTCCCTCTCCCGGTCGCCGGCCTGATGTCGGAGGAGCCGGCGGCGGTCGTGGTCGAGTGCCTCGACCGTCTACATACGGCGGTGCAGGAGCTGGGCTCGACACTCGCGGCGCCGTTCATGACGCTGAGCTTCCTGGCCCTGTCGGTGATTCCGGCGCTCAAGATCACCGACAGGGGCCTGGTCGACGTCGAGCGGTTCTCGCTCGTCCCCTTCGACGTCTGATCACTCCCTGCGGCCGTCCGGCTACGGGATCCGGTGCGGGCCGTACTCGACGTTCTTGAGAGCGGCGCTGATGGGTCGGCGTGTCACACAGGGGTCTGGCCCGCCACGCGGCGGGCCAGACCCATGCGTGACACCGAGCGTTCAGGGCTAGCGGGCGCTCCGCTGCTGGTTGCGGCGCCACTCGCCCGGGCGGGGATTCGTGCCGCGCTGGCCCTGCGGCTGCCGCTGGCGCGGCGAGCGGTGGCCCTGCGCCGGCAGGCGCTGGCCGGGCGTGACGAGCAGCGTGTCGGTGCGCTCGCAGCGAGCCTCTTCGACGCCGGCGAGGGTGGCCATCTTGTTCACGGCCTCGCGCTGGTCGTCGAGCACGAGCGTGACGCTCGTGCCGCTGCGACCCGCGCGCCCGGTGCGGCCGACGCGATGCACGTAGCTCGAGTCGTCGTCCGGCGGATCGAAGTTGATGACGTGCGTGATCGCGTCGATGTCCAGGCCGCGCGCCGCGACGTCGGTCGCCACGAGCGTGTCGGCGTGGCCGCGGGCGAAGCGGTCCAGCGAGCGCGTGCGCTGCGACTGCGTCATGTCGCCGTGCAGCGCCGCGACGCGCACGCCGCGGTGCTCGAGGCGCGTGGCGAGGCGGCTCGCGCCGCGCTTGGTACGCACGAACACGAGCGCGAGCTCGCGCTCGTCGCCGAGCACGTCGACCAGGCGATCGAGCTTCTCCTCGTGCCGGGTGGTGAGGAAGCGGTGCTCGATCGCGCCGATCTCGGCCTCGGGCGTGTGGTGCTCGACGCGCACCGCGTCGCGCGTGTACTTGGTCGCGATGCGGTTGACCTCGCCGTCGAGCGTGGCCGAGAAGAACAGGGTCTGGCGCTCCTGGCGCACCTGGGCGACGATGCGGTCGACGGCCGGGCGGAAGCCCAGGTCGAGCATGCGGTCGGCCTCGTCGAGCACGAGCAGCGAGACGTTGTCGAGGCGCACGAGGCGCCGCTCGATCAGGTCCTCGAGCCGGCCGGGCGTGGCCACGAGGATGTGCGAGCGCGCTGCCTTCTGCGCCTGGCCGTGGATGCCGACGCCGCCGAAGGCGGTGGCGACGCGCAGGCCGCGGGACCGCGCGATGGGCGCAGTCTCGTCGGCGACTTGCATGGCGAGCTCGCGCGTCGGCACGAGCACGAGGCCCGCAGGGACGCGGGCATCGCGGCTGATGCGCTCGGCCATCGGGATGGCGAAGGCGAGCGTCTTGCCGCTGCCGGTGGGCGACTTCGCGAGGACGTCGCGGCCGGCGAGCGCGTCGCGGAAGGACGAGCTCCTGGATGGGGAAGGGAGCAGTGATGCCGCGCTGCTGGAGCGCGGCGCACACGTGCTCGGACGCGCCGAGGGCGCGAAAGGACTGGGTACTCACGTAGTTCAACTCCTGGCCGTGGAAGGCCCGTTCGGGGTCTGAGGATCCGACGCGCACCCCGAACTGATCAGGAGGAACGACGAGCAACCTCACGGAGCGGTACGTTCCGCTCTTGCTTCGCACACTAGCACGGGGCGTTTGCAACGCCGCCGGTGCGCGCTGCAAGAGCGTTAGGATCGCAGGCCATGACGGTCATCGACATCAACATCGACGCCGGCGAGTCCTACGGCGCGTGGAAGATGGGCGACGACGCCGGGACCTTTCCGTCCGCGACGTCCGTCAACCTCGCCTGCGGCTTTCACGGCGGCGATCCCGCATCCATGTTCGCCGCCGCGCGGCTGGCGCTGGAGCACGGCCTGGCGATCGGGGCGCACCCCGGCCTGCCCGATCTCGTCGGCTTCGGCCGCCGTGCGCTGATCGTCACGCCCGAGCAGGCCTACAACGACGTCGTCTACCAGGTGGGCGCGCTCGACGGCGTGCTCGGCGTGCTCGGCGGCACGCTCCACCACGTCAAGCTGCACGGAGCGTTCTCGACGCACGTCGCGGAGGACCCGGCCGTCGCGGATGGCGTCGTGCGGGCGGTGCACGACCTGGATCCGGCGCTGCCGCTGATCGTCACCGCCGCCTCGCAACTCGAGCGCTCTGCTGCGGCCATCGGCCACCCGAGCGTTGCCGAGGCCTTCCCCGAGCGGGGCTATGCGCCCGACGGGCAGCTTGCGCGGCGCGGCACGCCAGGCGCCGTGATCACGGACGTGGACGAGGCGGCCCGCCGGGCCGTCCGCATGGCGGTCGAGGGCAAGGTGGACGCGATCGACGGCACGCCGGTGTCGTTCCAGGCGCGCACGCTCTGCATCCACGGGGACAACCCGCACGCTGCGCGCATCGCTGCGGCCGTGCGGGCCGCACTGGAGGCAGCCGGGGTCGAGCTGGCGGCCTTCTGAGAGGTGCGCCGGCTCGGCGTCTACGTCCGGCTCGGCGAGCAGATCGACCTCGCCGTCAACGAGCTCATCCAGCGCGTCGGGCGGCGCCTGCTCGACGATCTCCTCCCTGGCGTGACCGACGTCCAGCCCTCGTACACGACGCTCTACGTGGAGTACGACGCGCGCCGGACCGATCGCCCGGTGGTCGACGAGTGGCTGGCGGGCCACCTGGCGGTCGCGCGCTCGGGCGGCGATGAGCTCGGAGGCGAGTTCGTGCGCGTTCCCGTGCGCTACGACGGGGAGGACTTCGCGGCCGTGTGCGAGGCGACCGGGCTCGCGCGTCACGAGTTGATCGACCTGCACAGCGGCCGCGACTACAAGGTCTTCTCGGTCGGCGCCTCTCCCGGCTTCCCGTTCCTGGGAGTGCTGGACGAGCGTCTGCGCATGCCGCGGCACCCGACGCCGCGCGCGCTCGTGCCGGCCCACGCCGTCGCCATGACGGGCCTGCAGACGGGCATCTATCCCGTCGCCGGCCCGGGCGGCTGGCAGCTGCTCGGCTATGCCCTGCGCGCGGTCTACGACCCCTGGCGCGAGCAGCCGTTCCTGATCTCGCTCGGCGACACGGTGCGCTTCGAGCCCGAGGACGGCGAGATCCCGCCTGAGCCCTCTGCGCGCCCGCTCCTGCCCGCAAGCCCTGAGCGACCGGTGCTGCGGGTCGACGAGCCCGGCCTGCTCGATCTCGTCGTCGACGGCGGCCGAGACATGGGCGGCCGCTTCGGCATGGCCCAGACGGGGCCCGCCGACGCGCGTTCGGCGCGGCTCGCCAACGCGCTGGTCGGGAACGATCCGGGGGATCCGGTGATCGAGCTGACCGTGCGGGGCCCGTCCCTGACCGCGCTGGCGCCCGTGCGCGTGGCCGTCGCCGGGCCCGGCTGCCTGCCCTGGGTCGGCGGTCAGCCCGCGGAGGCCTATGCGACGCTCGAGCTGGACGCGGGTGAGAGGCTGTCGCTGCCGCACACCGGTCAGGGCGCGCGCTCCTACCTCGCGATCGCGGGCGGCATCGAGAGCGACCGCTTCATGGGGAGCGCCAGCACCGACGTGCGCGGGCTGATCGGAGAGCCGCTGCGGGCCGGGGACATTCTGGGCACGGCTCGCGAGGTCGTCTCGCAGATGCGCATGAGTGCGAGGGTCGACTGGCCGGTGGACGGCGCGACCGTGCGCATCCTGCCCGGGCCCCAGGCCACGCAGGCGGCGCTCGAGCGCCTCGACGGCGCGGATCTCCGCACAGCCGCCGGCGATCGCACCGGCGTCCGGCTCGAGGGGGCGGAGATCCCGGGCGGCGAGTCGATCAGCGAGCCGCCGCCGCTGGGAGCCATCCAGATCACGCCGAGCGGCGACCCGTTCGTCCTGCTGGTCGACCGCTACCGCACAGGGGGCTACGCGAAGCCGGCGGTCGTCCACCCCGACGACCTGCCGATCATCGGCCAGCTGCTGCCGGGCATGCGCGTCCGCCTGAAGCTCGTCGAGCCGTCGCTTCGCTGGGATCTCGGCGCGTAGCGGCGCGCGGTACCCTCGGGCGGTGCTTGGCGCAGCTGCCCCGTACCCGGTCACCCGATCCGGCCGGCTGTGCCTCATGCTGGCACTCGCAAAGCTCGCGCTGCTCGTGCCGATCCTCGGGCGCTACGGGTGGCATCGTGACGAGCTCTACTTCTTCGCGGCGGGCCGGCATCTCGCGTTCGGGTACGTCGACTTCCCGCCGCTGACGGCTGTAGCCGCCCGCCTCGTCGACGCGACGATCGGCCCCTCCCTCGTCGGCCTGAGGCTGCTGAGCTCTCTGCTGGCGGTGGCTGCGGCGGTCGCGGCGGGGGCGATCGCACGCGAGCTCGGCGCCGGTCAGCGGTTGCAGGTGCTGGCGACCGGCGCGTGGATCGTCACGCCCTTCGCCGTCGGCGGGGCGGTGCTCTTCCACCCGACGTTCTTCGATCTCGCTGCGACCGCACTGGCGATGCTGGCTGCCGCGCGCCTGGTCGTGCGGAGCGAGCCGCGGCAGTGGATCCTGCTCGGGCTCTGGGGCGGCATCGGCCTGGAGGCGAAGTACACGATCGTCGTCCCGCTCGCCGCCTTCCTGGCCGGCTGCGCGCTCTGGCGCCGCGATCTGCTGCTGTGTCGTGAGGCCGGATTCGGGGTGCTGATCGCCGGCGGCCTGCTCGTGCCCAACGTCCTCTGGGAGATCACGCACCACTGGATCTCGCTCGACTTTGCGTCGTCCCAGCGCGCCAAGACGGCTGCCGACTCGCCGCCGCTGACCTACATCGCGCAGCAGCTCGCGTTCATGGGAGTGGGGGCACTCCTGGTGGTGCTCGGTCTCGTCTGGCTCTGGCGCAGACCGCAGTTGAGGCCGCTGGCGCTCGCAGCGGGGGCGCCGAGCGTCCTCTTCGGACTCGAGCAGGGGCGCTCGTACTACGCGATCCCGGCCATGTTGCCCGCGTTCGTGGCCGGGTGCCTCTGGCTGGCCGAGCGCCGCCCCCGCCGGAGAACCCTCGTGGGCCTCGGCGTCGCGCATCTCGCCGTGCTGGCCCTCGTGCTGCCGCTCGTCGTCCCGATCCTGCCGACGCGGCAGCTCGTCTCGACCGGCACGTGGGACAAGTCCTTCTGGAAGGACGAGCTCGGCTGGCATGAGCTGGTCGCGCAGACCGCGAGGGCTTGGAGCTCACGAACGCCCGCCGAGCGCGCGGACGGCGCCATCGTGGCCGGCAACTACGGCGTGGCGGGCGCGCTCTCGCTCTTCGGGCCGGCTGCCGGGCTGCCGGCGCCCGTCTCGGGTCACCTCTCGTTCCAGTACTGGCATCCGGCTGCGATGCCGCAGCGCGCCGTCCTGCTGGTCGGCTTCGAGCGGGCCGACGCGCTCCGGCGTTGCGCGCAGGCGACCGTGCTCGCCGTCGCCGGCAATCGCTGGAACGTCGACAACGAGGAGCGCGGGCGGCCGCTCGTGTGGTGCCGGCTGCGTGCGCCGCTCGGCCGGCTCTGGCAGCGCGGAGTTCGCGACCGCGCAGCTGTGAGTGCGGCTACTGGGCGAGCGCCAGCAGCGCCGTCCCGGCGCCGGCGAGCACGATGCCCAGGTACTGGTGAGGGCGCAAGCGCTCGCGCAGCAGCACGATCCCGACCACCGCGCTGAGCGTCGAGAACTGCCCCGCGACGACCGCGGCGACGCTGACGGGCCCGCGCGAGGCAGCCCACGAGTAGGCCACGAACGCCGTCGCGTCGACGACGCCGAGCGCGAGCAGCCGCCGCCTCACCGGGCCGGAAGGGAAGGGGGCTCGGCGCCAGAGGACGAGCGCGAGCAGCAGCGTCAGCGCGCTCAGGCGCCCGCCCGCGACCACGGAGACGGGCCCGAGATCCTCCGCGGCCGCATAGAGCGCGAACATCGCCCCGAAGCAGACCGCGGCCCCGAACGCGGGCAACGCGCCGGCGGCCGTGCGGCGCCCGCCCGCGGCGGCGGAGAGGCAGCCGCCGAGCAGCGCGATCGCGAGCCCGAGCACCACGAGCGCCCCCACGCGCTCGCCGAACGCGAACACGGCGAGCGCAGCGATGCCCGCCCTCCAGGCCGATGATCGGAGCCACCACGGACAGATCGCCGCGCTCGAGCGCGCGGAAGAAGAAGAGGAAGCCGCCGACCTCGAGCACGCCGGCGAGCACCGCATAGCCGAGCGGCCCGAGCTCGCCGCTCGCCGGGAACGCCATCCAGAGCGAGCGCGAGCGGAATCGTGCAGAGGCCGTTGCCGACCAGCATCACGAGCGAGGCGACGTACGGATCGACGGTGCGGCTGAGCGGCACGAGCCAGTAGTTGGCCATCGTCCACGCGACTGCGGCGATCAGGCTGAGGACGACGGTCATCGCTCGCTACCGTACTCATGTGGCGATCGACCCCGACGCAACCGCGCTCGCGCGGTTTCTCGAGCGCAGCGCGCCGGTGCTCGCGCTCACCGGAGCCGGCGTCTCGACCGCGAGCGGCCTGCCCGACTTCCGCTCCCCCGGCGGCCTCTGGGAGCGGCTCGACCCGATGGTGGACGGTCACGTCGACATGCTCTCGCGCGATCCGGCGCGCGTCTGGCAGTGCTGGGCGGAGCCGCTCGTCGGCGCCGGCATCCGCCCGAATCCCGCGCACGCCGCGCTCACCCGCCTCGAGCTGGGCGGGCTTCATCTCGGGCGTCGTCACGCAGAACATCGACGGCCTGCACCACGCCGCCGGCAGCGAGGCGGTCGAGGTGCACGGCCACCTGCGCACGGCGCGCCTGCCTCGCCTGCGGCGCCGAGGAGGAGATGGCGCCCGCGCTCGCGCGCTACGCCGAGACGAGACTCGCGCCCGAGTGCCTCGTCTGCGGCGGCACGCTGCGACCGCAGGTGGTGCTGTTCGGCGAGATGCTGCCGCCCGATGCCTGGAGCGCGCGCGTCCTCGCTCGTGCAGGGCTCGCGAGGCTGCCTCTGCGTCGGCACCTCGCTGCAGGTCTACCCGGCTGCAGGCCTGGCCGAGGCCTTCGCGCGCGCCGCGGCGGCCGCTCGCGATCGTCGCGCGCGAGGCGACGGCCTCTGGGAGGACGCCGAGCTGCGCATCCTGCGCGCAGCCGAAGAGCTCCTGCCGGCGGTCGCAGCCATACTGATCCCGGAACAGCCCTGAAGAGATCCGCCCAGGAGGCCGCCCGTGGAAGTCACGATCCGTCACAGCCCGTCCAACGCCATCGCGCGCTGCACGCTCGCGGGCGGCGAGGTGCTCAAGGTCCAGCCCGACGCGATGGTGGCGCACTCGTCCGGCATGACGCTCTCGGCCGCAGTCGACGGCGGCATCATGAAGGGCCTCAAGCGCAAGGCGCTCGGCGGCGAGTCGTTCTTCGTCAGACCTGGACCGCGCCGGCCGGCGGCGGATGGGTCGACGTCGCCACGCTATCTGCTCGGCGACTGCTTCTCGCTCGAGCTGGGCGACGGTCACGGCCTGCTGCTCTCGCGCGGCGGCTGGGTCGCCTCGAGCACCGACATCGCGATCGACGCCAAGTGGGGCGGGCTCAAGAACCTGATGGGCGGCGAGGGCGGCTTCGTCGTGCGCGCGATCGGGCGCGGGCACGCTCGTGCTCGCGCTGCTTCGGCGCGCTCGACGTCTGGGAGCTCGCAGCCGGCGAGACGTTCGTCCTCGACACCAATCACATGGTCGCCTACGACGAGTCGGTCAACTACACCCTCCGGCGAGCCGTCGAGGGCCGCTCGATCCAGTCCCTCAAGAGCGGCGAAGGCTGGGTCTTCGAGTTCACGGGCCCGGGCCGCGTGTACGGCCAGACGCGCTCGCCGCAGTCGCTGACGAAGTGGCTGGAGAGCACGCTCTCGCTGAGCAGCAACTCGCCGACCGGCGCGAGCGCTCTGGGCTCGCTGCTCAACCGCTAGGTCATCCCCGCCAGTCGGGCCACTCCAGCGTGCGGGCGCCGCTGCCGGCTAGGTCGTCATCTCGGCTTCGGGTGCCGGAGTCGCGGCGACGGCATCGCGCACCGCGACCTTGACCGCCTCGCTCAGCGTCGGATGTGCGAACGTCGTGGCGAGCAGCGGCGCCGAGGTCGCCGCTGCGCGTGTGCAGCGGCATCGTCAGCGTCGCCAGCATGTCGCCCGCGTGGGCGGCCATGATCGTCGCGCCGACGAGCTTGCCGGTGGCACGGTCGATCACGACCTTGACGAAGCCCTCGCGTCTCGCCGACCGCGCGCGCCTTGCCGATCTCGCGCACGAGCTTCAGGTGAGCGTGCGCGTCGATGCCGCGCCCGCGCGCCTCGGCCTCCGTGAGGCCGACGGAGGCGACCTCGGGATCGGTGAACGTGACGCGCGGCATCGCCAGGTAGGCGGGCTCGTGGTGAGCGCCGCGCGAGGGCGTTCTCGGCGACCTGGGGGCCCTCGTAGGTCGCCACGTGGGTGAACTGGAAGCGCGGTGCTCGCCGCCGATGGCATCGCCGAGCGCCCAGACGCCATGCGCGGTCGTGCGCAGGTTCGCGTCGACCTTGGCGCCTCCGTCGTCGAGCGCGATGCCCGCCTCGGCCGGCCCGGCCTCGTCGAGGCGCGGCTCGCGACCCGATCGCGAGCAGCACCTTCTCCGCCGTCGACCCTGCCGCCGATCCAGGAGATCTCGCGTCCCCTCCGGCACCTCGCGCGTCGCGATCTGCCGCGCGCCCGTCACGACGCGCACGCCCTCGTGCGCGCAGCATCGCGCAGCAGCGTCTCGCGCGCCTCGGGCTCCTCGCCGCGCAGCGGAGCGTCGCTGCGCAGGACGAGCGTCACCTCGACGCCGAGGCGGTTGAGCGCCTGCGCGAACTCCACGGCGATCGGGCCGGCGCCGCCGATCGCGAGCGATCGGGGCAGGTCGCTCAGGCCCAGAAGGTCGTCGCTCGTGAGGTAGGAGGCGTCCTCGATCCCGGGGATCGGGGCGATCCAGGGGCGCGCGCCCACGGCGAGCACCGTCGGCACGCCCCGCAGCACCTGCTCGTCGCCGTCCTCGTCGCCGACGACGAGCGCGCCGTCGCGGAAGCGCGCGTGGCCGCGCACCCGCAGCACGCCGTTGCGCTCGAGCAGATCCTCGTAGAAGCGGCGTCCGTCGTCGATCACCTTTTGCACGCGCGCCATCACCGCGGGGCCGTCGATCTCGACCGTCGTGCGCACGCCGAACTCGTGGCCGCGGCGCGCCCCGTGCGCGATCTCGGCTGCCCTGACCAGGGCCTTCGTCGGGATGCACCCGACGTTGATTCAGGTGCCGCCGAGCGCCTCGGGCTCGATCACGGCGACGCGGGCGCCCAGGCGGCGGGCGCGCATGGCACAGGAGATGCCGCCCATGCCTGCCGCCGATCACGACGAGCTCGGGCGCGTACTTCTCGAGCTTCGTCACGCTCTGCGTCAGACGAGCTCGGGCGCGACGCGCGCGATCGTCTCGTCGACCAGCTCGCGGCGGCCGTGCTCGGCATCGCGCCGAGCACGCCTTCGTCGTCCACGCGGTACTGCCCGACCTTCATCAGCGGCGGCGAGTAGCAGTGGATCGAGACTGCGGGCACGCCCTCGCCGTGCGCGACCGAGTGGATGTAGCCGGCCGGGCCCTGGCGCGTGTCGCCCGGCCGCAGCTCGAGCGAGGTCGCGCCGGCCGGGAGGCGGCAGCTGACGCTCGATCGACCAGCCCTGCGCGATCGCGATGCCGACGTCCGAGGTGTCGTGGTCGTGGAACCCGGTCGACTGGCCGGGCATCCAGCAGAGCACCCAGATGTCGGTGCGCTCGTCCTCGAACAGGAGGCGATAGCGCCGCCGCGTGCGCGTCGACGACGAGCAGCGGCTCCCAGAGCTCGGGCCGATCGCGGATCGAGATCGCGATCTGCTCGAGCTCGGCCGCCGACAGCGTCGGGGCAGCGGGAATCAGCTCGCGCGGTCGCCGCCGCGAGCTCCTGCGGCGGCGTCAGAACCTCGTCCCAATCGATCGCGGCCTGGTCGTCTGTGGTTCGGGCGCGTGACCATTACTTGCTCAGTCTACCGCTTGGCTCAGGGAGCGCCGTTGCGGTTGCGTTCAATTGCCTCAGCCGGTCGTGATCGAGCGCGCGATCGCGATCAGCCGCGCAGCGCGGCAGCGTCGCCCTCGATGCGGATCAGCAGTGCACCGCGCTGCCAGACGAGCGTCGTGCCCGCGAGCCGGGTCACGGTCGTCTCGACGCTGCCGCCCTGCCGGAAGATCGACCACCAGGTGCCGTGCTCCGGTCAGCAGCAGCGCCGGCCCGCCTTCGAGGTCGGAAGCGCCGTGACGTCGTCGCGAGGCCGATCGTCTTCTGCAGCACCGGGAGTCGAGATCGTTCCGCGCAGGAGGCTCACGAGCACGCGCTTGCGGATCGCCGAGCGCGTCCCGCGACCGTCGCCGGCTCGTAGAGCAGCGTGACGTCCACGCCCCGCTGCAGCGGATCCTCGAAGATCCCATCGGGCGCGCCGAGCGCCCTGGGCGGAGATGGAAGCGCACCTGCAGCGCGCTGCGCGCCTGCGCGAGGGAGCTGCGCGAGCCGAGCTGCAGGCTGCGGGCCGCCGGCCCGAGCGTCGGGATGCTGCGTGACGCGCTCGACGGTGAGGCCGCGCAGGCCGAACGTCTCCAGCACGCGGTCGCGAAGGCCGCGGCGAGACCGCCAGCGCGGTGGCCGGAACGAGCAGGAAGAGCGCGAACGCGAGCACGACCACGCGCCGGCGCCGCCTGCGTGCCGAGCGCCTCGCCCATCGCGTGCAGCACGCGCGAGCGCAGATCGGGCGGCTCGGGGAGCCCGCCGGCGAGCGCTCTGAGATCACTCTCGAGCGTCATGCGCTCCGCTCCGAGCTCGCTGCGCAGGCGATCCAGGGCGCGCGCCGTGCGCGACTTGACGGTCCCGCGCGCGACGCCGAGCACCTCGGCGGTCTCCTGCTCGCCGAGATCGAGCACGAAGCGGCAGGCGAGCACGCTGCGGTCGCGCTCGGGCAGCGACGCGAGCGCGTCGCGCAGGCGGCCGTCTCCGGGCGTCGCGTGCTCTGCGGGCGGCGCCTGCCAGGACAGCTCGTGTGCCGCGCGCTCGGCCAGGCCCTCGCGGCGGCGGCGGCTGCGCACGCGATTGCGCGCCTCGTTGGCGACGATGGCGAGCAGCCAGGGGCGAAACTCGGCGCCTTGCCGGAAGCGCTTGAGCGCGAGCCACGCGCGCACGAAGGCCTCCTGTGCGGCCTCCTCGGCATCGGCCGCCGAGCCGGTGATCAGATATGCCGTGCGGAACGCGATCGCCTGATGCTCCTGAACGAGGGATTCGTACGCGCGCGCGTCGCCACGCCGCGCACGCATGGGGCGTTCATCCGGCGCCTGCTCCCCGCCGTCCACTCGCTGGTTCTACACCCCGGAGGCGCTGCGGGTTCCCGGAGGCACTCCGAGCAAGCGCGCGATCCAGCGCCGGGAGGTACCAGTTCCACTCGCCCATCAGCTTCATCAGCGAGGGAACGAGCAGCGCGCGGATGATCGTCGCGTCGATCGTGATGGCCGCGGCCAGGCCGAAGCCGAACTGGACGAGGCCGATCAGGCTGCCGAGCATGAAGCCGGAGAACGCTGCCACCATGATCGCCGCTGCGGCGGTCACGATGCGCCCCGTGCGCATCAACCCGTGGGCGACGGCGCGCTCGGTGTCTCCGGTCTCGTCGTACAGCTCGCGCATGCGCGAGAGCAGGAAGACCTCGTAGTCCATCGAGAGGCCGAAGAGCATCGCGAACAGGAACATCGGGATCCAGGCCTCGATCTGGTCGGCCTGCGGCAGGCCGACGATCGTGCCGGCGCCCCAGCGGAACGTGATCGACGAGCAGGCCGTAGGTCGCCCCCACGGAGAGCAGGTTCAGGATCACGGCCTTGAGCGGCAGGAGCAGCGACCGGAACGCGCGCATCAGCACCAGATAGGTCACGGCGAGCACGCCGAGCACGAGCCAGGGGAAGACGCCGTAGGCGCGGTTGATGAAGTCGACGCCGGCGGGCGGCCCGCCGCCCGCGTCGACCTGCATGCTCCTGTCGAAGCGCGCCTCGGGCACGTAGACGTGGCGGAAGCGGGCGGCGAGCTTCTTCGCCTGATCGGTGCCGTAGTCGTGCCGGGTCGCGACGACCACGCGGCCGTAGCGGCCGGTCGCATCCGGCGGCAGGAACGTGCGCAGGCCGGTGCCGGTCGGCGACTGGACGGATCGCCACCTCCTTGTCGGCACGCAGCTCGGCGACGAGCCGCCGGATGGCGGGAGCGGCCGCGCGGATCCCGCCCGGCCGCCCGCTGTCGACGACGGCGATCAGCGGCGAGATCGTGCCCGGGCCGAGCGTGCGCTCGAGCAGCTCGAGGCCTTGCACCGAGGAGACTGCGGCCGGGCAGTCCCTTGCTCGAGCCGGGGGTCAGCGAGAGGAACGGCGCCGGCAGCGCCAGCAGCACGAGAAAGCCCCCGGTGATCCCGGCCACCAGCGCAGGCCGCCGCATGATCACCTCGGCGATGCTGCCCCAGACCCCGCCCTCGCCGTCCGGGCGCAGGCCGATGAGCGGCACGCGCAGCTTGAGCAGGCTCCCGCCGAAGATCGCCAGCAGAGCGGGAAGCAGCGTCATCGCGGCAGCGATCGAGACGAGCGGGATGAGCAGCCCGCCGATCCCCATCGAGCGGATGAACGGCAGAGGTATGAGCACGAGGCAGGCGAGTCCGATCGCCACCGTCGCGCCCGAGAACAGCACGGCGTGGCCGGCCGTGCGCATCGTGATGCGCAGAGCCTCGCGCTCGTCCGCGCCGCCGACAAGCTCCTCCCGGTAGCGGTAGACGACCAGCAGCGAGTAGTCGATCGCGATCGCGATCCCGATCAGCGTGACGAGGTTCGTCACGTAGATCGCCATGTTCAGCTCGTGCGCCACGAGCCACAGCAGCCCGAGCGTCACGGGCACCGTTCCGGCGGCCATCAGCAGCGGCACGAGCGTTGCCGACGCGGTGCCGAACACGATCAGCAGCACCAGGATCGCGATCGGGATCGCGATCTCCTCGCCGCGCCGCAGGTCGGAGTCGAAGATGGGCTGGAGGTCGTGGTTGATCGCGACCTGTCCGCTGACGTAGATGCGGCCGCCGCCGACGGGACCGATCGCGCGGCGCATCGGCTCGACGCGCAGCGCCGCGGGCTGAGGCTCCAGGCGCGTGCCGATCTCGGCGAACGAGACGCCGTGCCCCGCCGGCAGGATCGGCCCGATGCGGGCATCCGGCAGCGCTGTGGCGGCACGCTTCAGAGCGGCCTCCTTCGCCGCGGGCGGGAGCGAGCCCGTAAAGACGATCGTGTAGCCCGAGTCGGTGCGCTCGCCGAAGTGCTCGGAGACGAGCGCGAGCGCCTTCTCGCTCTCGGTGCCGGGCAGGTCGAAGCGGTTGGACAGCAGGTCGTTCAGCTTGGTGCCGAACGCGCCGCCGACGGCGGCGATCGAGATGGCGGCGGCGACCAGCCAGAGCGCGGCCACGACGTAGCGCGCCCGCTGCATGGCATCGGCGAGGCGGATCACGATCCGCTGTCTAGCACCCGCCGTGCGCGGGCACGGCCGCTCGCTAGGGCTTGTAGGCGGTGGCGGGCAGCGCGGGATCGGGATACGGCGCGGCGAGTGCGCGCTCGATCGACCTGCGTCATCTCCTCCTCGATCTCGGCATCGACGGCGTCCACCGTCTCGCTGCTCGAGGCCGCAGTCGTCGATCAGCCTGCGCCGGCCGACCAGGAGGGGATCGCGCTCCTGCCAGCGCTCGAGCTCGCCCGGCTTGCGGTAGCGGCCCGGATCGCTGCGCGAGTGGCCGACGAAGCGGTAGGTGAGCATCTCGAGGAAGACCGGGCCCGCGACCCGCCCGGGCGCGCTCGGTGGCGCGCAGCGCCGCGGCGCGCGTCTCCCACACGTCCATGCCGTCGACGCTCTCGTAGGCGATGTCGAGCGCCTCGGCGCGCGCGCGGATCTGGCCGGCGGTGACCTGCTCCATCGGCGTGAACTCGCCATACAGGTTGTTCTCGCAGACGAAGATGGCGGGCAGCGAGAAGACGCGGGCGAAGTTGAGGCACTCGTGGAAGTACGCCTGGTTGGTGGCGCCGTCGCCGAAGTACGCGACGGCCACGTTGCCGCTGCCGCGCAGCGCAAGCGAGGCCCCGAGGGCGGCGGAGATCGAGCCGCCCACGATGCCGAAGCAGCCGATCAGGCCGTGCTCGAGGTCGATCACGTTCATCGAGCCGGCGCGGCCCCCGCAGACGCCCGTCGCGCGGCCGAGCAGCTCGTCCAGGAGGCCCTGGGGCGAGGTGCCGACGGACAGCGCGTGACCGTGGCCGCGGTAGGTGCCCGCAACCCTGTCGCCGGGCACGAGTGCGCTGCCCACGCCCGTCGCGGAGGCCTCCTCGCCGTTGTAGAGGTGCGTCGTGCCGTGCACCTCGCCCTTCAGGAAGAGCGAGTGCACCGCCTCCTCGAAGCGGCGGATGAGCCGCATGCGGCGGTAGAGCCCGAGCATCAGCTCGCCGTCGGAGGCGGTCGGTGCTGCGACTGCGCTGGTGGCCGCCATCAGACGACCACCTCGTTCTCGCGCAGCAGGTCGGCGCCGCGCACGTAGGTCTTGCCGCACACGAGCAGCTCGTCGGCGGGGAACTTCGTGATGATGCGGTTGCCGTCCTCGGTCACGACGACCTCCTCCTCGATGCGCGCGGCGGAGTGGCCGTCGCTCGCTGCACAGTAGGTCTCGAGCGCGAAGACCATGCCGGGCTCGATCGTGATCGGGTGCTCGAGCGAGTGCACGCGCGAGATCATGGGCGCCTCGTAGAGGCTGACGCCGAGGCCGTGCCCGAACTGCAGGCCGAAGCACGATTGCTCGTCGGGGAAGCCGAGCTCCTCCGCCGTCGGCCAGACGGCGGCGATGCGGTCGGTCGTGACGCCGGGCTTGACGAGCTCGATGCTCATGTCGAGCCATTCGCGGCACTGCTTGTAGGCGTCGAGCTGCGAGTGCGTCACGCCGCCCACGTTGAACGTGCGGTAGTAGCAGGTGCGGTAGCCCATGAAGGAGTGGATGACGTCGAAGAAGGCCTGGTCGCCGGGGCGCAGCAAGCGGTCGCTGAAGACGTGCGGATGCGGGTTGCAGCGATCGCCGGAGACCGCGTTGATCGCCTCCACCTGCTCCGAGCCCAGCTCGAACAGCCGCTGCATCGCCATCGCGACGACCTCGTGCTCGCGCACGCCCGGCCGCAGCATGCGGTAGATGTCCTCGTAGACGGCATCCACGATCGCCGCCGCATGCTCCAGCAGCGCGATCTCGTCTGGCGTCTTGTGCGCGCGCGCCGAGAGCATGATCGGCTGCGAGTCGACGATCTCGAGGCCCCGCCGCTGCAGCGAGAAGAGCGTCTCCATGTCCGTCAGGTCGATGCCCAGCGTCTCGTTGTGGAGCCCGCGGGAGGCGAGCTCGTCGTAGATCTTGCCCGCCAGCGTGTCCGGGACGCCCGTCTCGCGGGGCATCGCGCCGCGCATCGAGGTCACGCCCGCCCGCCAGCTCGTCTCGGGCAGCCACGGCGCGTACAGCTGGTGGTGCTTGGCCGCCGAGCCGAAGTCCCAGAGCACCGGATCGCCCTCGCGCGGCAGCAGCACGCAGCGCGCGCTCTTGTCGCGCGCCCACTCGCCGATGTGGGTGCTCGAGACGTAGCGGATGTTGTTCTGATCGAACAGCAGCAACGCGCCGACGTCGGATGCGCGCAGCGCCGCCTGCGCCTTGGAGAGCCGATCCGTCCGGAGCTTGGCGAAATCGATGCGCTGCTCCCAGTCGACCGCCATCGTCGCGCCGCGAGATGCGATGTTCATGCGCTCCTCTCCTTCACGGACTTGATGATCGCCTCGGAGCCCGGCAGGAACGCGTCCTCCAGCGGCGGGCTGTAGGGGATGGGGGTGTCGGCCGTGGCCAGGCGCCAGGCGTCGTCGAGCGAGCCGAGTGCCTGCTCGGTCACGCGCGCCATGACCTCGCCCGCCCAGCCTCCGCTGAGCGGTCCCTCCTCGACGACGAGCAGCCGCGTGGTGCGCTCGACCGACTCGATCACCGTCTCGATGTCGAGCGGCTTGATCGTGCGCAGGTCGACGACCTCGCAGTCGATTCCCTCGGGCGCGAGCGCGTCGGCGGCGGCGAGCGCATCGTGCACGCCCTTCATGACCGACACGATCGTCAGGTCCGAGCCCGGGCGGGCGATGCGCGCCTTGCCGAACGGCAGCGGGTCGGCGTCCACCTCGCCCTTGAGCCCGAGCAGGCGCTTGTGCTCGAGGAAGAGCACCGGGTTGTCGTCTCGGATCGCCTGCTTGAGCAACGTCTTCGCGTCGCCGGGCGTCGCCGGGCAGGCGATCTTGAGCCCCGGCACCGAGTGGAACCAGGCGATGGGCGTCTGCGAGTGGATCGCGCCGAAGCGGCCCCCGGCGCCCACGACCGAGAGCACCACGAGCGGCACGCTCGCCTGCTCGTTCGAGATGTACCAGTACTTCGTGCACTGGTTGACGATGCCGTCCATCACGAGCGGCAGGAAGTCGCCGAACATGATCTCGATGACCGGCCGCTTGCCGGTCACGGCGCTGCCGAAGGCGGCCCCGATCAGCGCGAGCTCCGAGATCGGCGTGTCGAACACGCGCGAGTCGCCGTACTTCTCGGCCAGCCCCGGCGTCGTCACGAACACGCCTCCGGCCACCGCGATGTCCTCGCCGAAGAGGATCACGTTCTCGTCGCGCGCCAGCTCCTCGTCGAGGGCGTCGCGGATCGCGGCTCGGAACTCCACCGCGGTGTCGCTGACCGTGCTCACAAGACAAGGACCTCCGGTGACTCGAGGAGCGCGCGCAGGCGCGCCAGAAACGCTGCGCCGTCGGCGCCGTAGACCGCGCGGTGATCGCACGCCAGCGTGAGCGTCGCGTAGGGCCGCGAGCCCACGGCGCCGGCCTCGTCCACGAGCGCGCGCGGCTGCGCGGCGCCGACGGAGAGGATCGCGGCTTCCGGCGCGTTGACGATGGAATCGAAGGAGCTGATGCCGTACATGCCGAGGTTCGAGACGGTGAACGTCCCGTCCTGCAGGTCGGCCGGCGTGCTCGACGACGTGCGCACGCGCTCGATCAGGGCCGCGGTCTCGCCGGCGATCTCGCCCAGGGAGCGGCGGTCCGCGTCGCGCACGACCGGCACCAGCAGCGCGCCCGGGCGGGCCACCGCGATGCCGACGTTGATGCGCTCGTGCCGTTCGATCGCGTCGCCGGCGAACGTGCTGTTGACGGCCGGGTGCTCCCGCAGCGCGCGCCCGGCGAGCGCGACCACGATGTCGTTGACCGTGGGCGCCGCGTCGCCGACAGCGGCGCGCAGGCGCGCCCGCAGGCGCAGGACCTCGCCGAAGTCGACGTCGGCAGAGAGCCGGAAATGCGGCACCGCCGCGATCGTCTCCGCCATGCGCTTGGCGATCACGCGCTGCGTGGAGGTCAGCGGCACGCGCTCGCTCTGGCCGCGCCCCGGCTCGCCGGTCGGGGTCGCAGGCGGCCGGGAGGCGGGAGCGGCGGCCGGAGAGTGCGCGGCGGCCTCGACGTCGGCCAGGCGGATGCGGCCGCGCGGGCCCGTGCCTCGCAGCGTCCCCAGGTCGACGCCGAGCTCGCGCGCGCGGCTGCGCGCCACGGGGGTGGCGGGGGTTGCGGATACGGTCGGCGCAACTGGGGCGCGGTTGGCGGCCGGCGCCCCGGCGTTCGCGGTGACGGGCGTCGCAGCCGGCACGGCAGCGGGGGCGGCGGGGGACTCGAGGTCGCCGCCGAGGCGCGCGATCGGCGCGCCCAGCTGTTGGGCCTCGCCCTCGCGCACCAGGATCGCCGAGAGCTGCCCGGCGACCTCGGCCTCGTAGATCACGGTCGCCTTGTCGGTCTCGACCTCGACCAGCTCGTCGCCGATCTCCACCTGGTCGCCGACCTCCTTGAGCCAGCGCACGATCGTGCCCTGCTCCATGGCGTCGGAGAGCCGGGGCATGGCGATCTCGACGGCGCTCATGCTGCGCCGTTCCGCAGGGTGTCGGCCACGCGCACGAGGTCGCCCTCGCCGCGGCCCGAGGCGACCGTGCGCTCGAGCACGGCGCGCGCCGCCTCGACAGCCGGCAGCTCGGCGCCCAGCTCGGCGGCCAGCTCGGCGGCCAGCCGGAGATCCTTCAGCATCAGCAGCGGCGTGAAGCTGACCGGCTGGTCGTCCGGCGCCAGGAAGGCCGCCTGCTTGTACTGCACGAAGGGCGAGGCCAGCGCGGAATCGGCCAGCGCCGCGTACGCGGCGGGCCGCTCGAGGCCTGCGCGCTCGCACAGCACGAGCAGCTCGCTCACGCTCTCGTTGGTCACTGCGATCATCGTGTTGAGCGCCAGCTTCATGACCGCGCCGCTCCCCACCTCTCCGAGGTGGTGCTGAGACTTCGTCATCGCCGCCAGTGCGGGCCTGGCCTTCTCCAGGTCCTCCGCCGAGCCTCCGACGAGCGCCGTCAGCGTGCCGGCGCGAGCGTGCGCGACGCTCCCTGAGACAGGTGCGTCGAGGAAGCCCACGCCGCGCCCGGCGGCGACGGCGGCAAGCTCCCGCTCGGCTGCCGGGCCGCTCGTGCCCATGTCGATCAGGATCGAGCCCGGGGCCATCGCCGAGAGCGCCTCGCGGCCGACCGCGAGAGCGGCGGCACCGTCGGCCAGCATGAGGATCACGACGTCGGCGCCGGCTGCCGCGTCCGCAGCCGACGTGCCGACCCGGACGCCCGCGTCGCCGCACCAGTCTGCCCGGCCGGGCGAGCGATTCCAGGCGCATGCGAGCAGCCCCGCCTTGGCGAGGTTCTGCGCCATGGGCTCGCCCATGCGGCCGAGGCCGAGGAACGCGACCCTCACGCGCGCACGTCCACCACGAGCTTGCCGCTCGCGCTGCCGTCGGCCAGGGGCACGAGCCCGCGCGGCACGATCTCGCTGAGCCCGATGACCTCGGCGAGGGCGATGCGGGCGAAGTCCGTGGCGTCGAGCATCGCGACGGCGGCGGCCAGATCCTCGTCGCACACGTGCGCGAGCGTGGTCTTGATGTCGATCTCACGCGTGGCCGCGGTGAACAGGTCGAGCGCGGTCGGCTCGGCTTGCAGGCCGACGATCAGCACGGTGCCGCCGCGCTTGGCGGCTGCGATGGCGCTGCCCGGCGACTGCGGCGCGCCGGAGCACTCGAGCACGACGTCGGCGCCCTCGCCGGTGGCAGCGCGGATCGCGGCGACGGCGTCCTCGTGCGTGGCGTTGATCCCGTGCGAGGCGCCCAGGTCGCGTGCGTTCGCGAGCCGCGCGTCGTCGATGTCGACGGCGATCAGCTGACGGAAGCCCGAGGCCGCCGCCGCGCCGATCAGGAACGAGCCGATGCCGCCCGCGCCGATCACGGCCAGTGACTGGCCGGCGGTCGCACCGCTGCGCCGCAGCGCGTGCAGCGCCACCGCGAGCGGCTGGGCCATGGCAGCTGCATCGTCCGAGCACGTGCCGGGGACGGCGCGGCAGAGCGCTGCGGGCGTGCCTACGTAGCGGGCGAGGCCGCCGTGGGTGTGCAGGCCGAGCGTGTAGTAGCGGGCGCAGAGATTGGTGCGTCCGCGCCGGCACCACTCGCACTCGCCGCAGGACACCCCGGCTCCGCACACGACTCGGTCGCCGATCTCGAGAGCGCTGTCGGGGCCCTGGGCGACCACGCGGCCGGTGAACTCGTGGCCCATGATGGTCGGCCCGCGATGGCCGCTGAACGGGTGCGCGGCGTCGATCGGGAAGAACTTCGGGGCGTGGCTGAACTCGGAGGCGTCGGTGCCGCAGATCGCCGCGCGGGTGACCTCGAGCACAACCCCGGAGCCCTCGGGATCGCGTGGCTCCGGCATCTCCTCGACTCGCACGTCGCCCGGCGCGTGGTAGACGGCGGCGATCACCGCGGAGCCGTTCGCCACTGTTCACTAAAGACGCACACCGCGCCGAAAAGTACATCCTGACTCTATGTGGCGTCAACCTCCATCCACCGGATCTCCGGGGATTTGCGCCAATGGGCGGGATCGCGGGCGATTCGCTCAGCGTGTTCAAGATTGCTGAACGTGTTCGAGGCGACCGGCTCCGGTACCATGCGCCCCCATGTCCGAGAAGAGTGCGAGCGAGAACGCCCGGACGCCCGAGCGCCGGTCGGCGATCGGCTCGCGTCTACGAGCGAACCGGACGATGCGCCATCTCACGCTGCGCGAGCTCGCCCGGCGCGTCGGCGTCTCGCCCAGCTTGATCTCGCAGATCGAGACGGGCCGCTCGCAGCCATCCGTGGGCACGCTCTACGCGATCGCGACCGAGCTCGAGGTGTCCGTCGACGATCTGCTGTTCGACGGCGACGACGCCCGGCTCGACCGCCGCCCCGGCACGAGCGGTGCGCGCGAGGACGGCGGTGCCGGCAGCGCCGGCCCCGTCCAGCGCTCGCACAACCGGCGCGCCATCTCGCTCGACTCCGGAGTGCGCTGGGAGCGGCTGACCACCCAGCACGACGACGACGTGGAGTTCCTGGACGTCGTCTACGACGTCGGCGGCGCGTCGACCACCGCGGAGTCGCTCACGCGTCACGCGGGGCACGAGTACGGGCTTGTGCTCAGCGGCCGCCTGGGCGTGACGCTGCTCTTCGAGGAGCACGTGCTCGAAGCCGGCGACTCCATCTCCTTCACCTCGACCACCCCGCACCGCCTGGCGAACGTCGGCGACGTCCCGGTCCACGCGATCTGGTGCGTGGTCGGCCGCGATCCTTCGCCGCAGTCCTCGTAGGCGCCCTCTGGCAAGCAGGAGCGCGCGACGCCTTTCTTGAAGGAGACGCGCGTGCAGATTCCCTCTTCCTTCCGATTCCTCGCTACGGGTCTCTCGGCCGTTGCTCTCGCTGCCGGCGCGGGGGCGGCGTTCGCCGACTCCACGCCGGTCGGGTCCGTGCCGGCGGGCCCCGTTCTCACCGTCGGCGCCCAGCGCGGCTTGCTGGTCGCGGTCGCGCTCCCGCGACCCGCAGCCTCGAAGGGCCTCGTCTGGCGCCTCGCGCGCCCGCTCGATCCCAAGATCCTGCGCGAGGTGACCGAGGCCGACGTCGGGTCGTCTGTCGTGGTGGTCTACAAGGCCACTGGCAAGGGTCGCGCCCGGATCGTCTACGCACTGACGCGGGGAGACGCCTCGCCGGTGGCCGTGCGCAGCTCCACGACGATCGTCCGCGTGAGCTGAGAAAGCCCGCGTCGGGCTCGCGCGGCGCGCGCATGAAACGGGGTCTGGCGCGGCACGCGGCGCGCCAGACCCCAGGCATGTCGAGCCTGACCCCGGGCGTGTCGAGCCTGACCCCGGGCGTGTCGAGCCTGACCCCAGGCACGCTGGAGACCCGGCACTACCCGGACTCTCCGCACCAGCCGCAGTTCCCCTCGGCCGGCGCGTCCGCGTGAGCTGGTCAGCCCGCGTCGGGCTCGCTCGGCGAGCCGGGCGCATCCGCTGCCGGGCGGATGCCGACACGCCGCTCGGGCAACTCAGCGCGGTTGAGGATGATGCCGTCGATCAACCCGTACTCCCTGGCTTCCTGCGCGCTCATGAAGTTGTCGCGCTCGACGTCAGAGTGGATCCGCTCGGGGGTCTGGCCGGTGTGGTGGGCGAGGATCTCCTCCATGCGCCGCTGGAGCGCCAGGATCTCCCGGGCGCGGATCTCGATGTCCGTGGCCTGCCCCTCGAAGCCGGGCGTCGAGCCCTGGTGGATCATGATCTTCGCGTTCGGGAGAGACGATCGCTTGCCGGCTGCGCCGCCTGCCAGCAGGATCGCGCCCATCGACATCGCCATCCCGAAGCAGATGGTCGCGACGTCCGGCCGGATGAACTGCATCGTGTCGTAGATCGCCATGCCCGCATAGACGTCGCCGCCAGGCGAGTTGATGTACAGCGAGATGTCCTTCTCGGGGTCGTCGGACTCGAGGTGCACGAGCTGCGCGACGATCAGGTTGGCGATCTCGGAGGTGACCGGCGTTCCCAGGAAGACGATGCGGTCGTTGAGCAGCCGCGAGTAGATGTCGAACGAGCGCTCGCCGCGGCTCGTGTTCTCGACGACCATGGGGATCAACGGGGACATGCGGCCTCCAGCGCTAGGATGCAACTCTACGGTTGCATGTTAGTGCAACTCAACGGTTGCGTGTGGAGGTGCGTGCATGGCGAGCGTGACACGGGAGATCGTGCTTCCGGCCGAGCGTGACGAGACCTGGCGCTGGCTGACCGACCCCAGCGAGCTGTCGCGCTGGCTGGCGCCCGAGGTCGAGCTCGAGCCCTGGGAGGGCGGAGCGATCGAGACCGCCGGAGAGCCCGACCCGCGCACCGGCGTCGTCGAGCGCGTCGACCCCAACGAGCTGCTCCGCATCCGCTGGTGGCCCGTCGAGGACGAGAGCGCCGCGACGACCGTCGAGTTCGAGCTCGGCGACGACCCGGAGGGCACGCGCGTCCGCGTGACCGAGACCGAGGGCGCCATCGCGACGGCCTCGAGCCGCCCCCGCGCGCTCGCCCACGCGTGATGACCGATCCCGGCCTCGTCTTCGGCGCACTGGCCGACGACACGCGCCGCACGGTCTTCGTGCGCGTAGCGACGACCGGGCAGGCCACCGCGAGCGAGCTCGCCCGCGACCTGCCGGTGACGCGCCAGGCCGTGGCCAAGCACCTCTCCCTGCTGGCGACCGCCGGCCTGGTCGAGAGCGAGCGCGTGGGGCGCGAGACCCGCTTCCATGCCCGCAGCGAGCCCCTCAGCGACGCAATCGACTGGATGGCGGGGGTCGGCGCGCGCTGGGACGAACGCCTGGCCCGCCTTGCGAAGCTGGCTGAATAGCCCGCTGACCCCGGTTCATGCGGCGCCCGTCACTCCGGCTTCTTCGGGATCATCCCGGCCGGGGCGAGGGCTGCCAGGCGCACGGCGAGCCGGTTCGGCTCCCGTCCCTCCATCTCGGCCTCTTCCTTGCGCGCCACGGCCTCGCGCACCACGTGGGCGCCGAGGAAGCGCACGGGGTCCGGCGGGAAGCGGCCCTGCAGGCCGTCGACCAGGCCGCAGGCGCTCCACTCGTCGGCCGTGTCGAGCGCGAGGGAGGCCAGGATCTTGCCGCCCACGACGGCACGGCGCGACGCCGTTGCCCGAGAAGCCGACGCCGTAGACGATGTGGCTGCGGCCGCCGAGGTGGCCGAAGATCGGCAGGCCGGTGCGCGTGCGGTCGATCGGGCCGCACCAGTCGGCTGCGATGGGGACGTCGGCGAGCATCGGGTAGAGCTCGTGCAGGCTGTGCGCGACCTGGCGGGCGCGGCCCTCGTCGCGGTCGAAGCGCGGGCCGATGCGGTCGTTGAGCGCGATGCCCCAGCCGCCCTTGCCGAAGACGATGCGGCCGTCGTCGGTCGTGCGGTAGTACGAGATCATCAGGCGGGAGTCGCTGATGCACTCGTCCCCCGTCCAGCCGATCTCATGCAGGCGATCGGGAATGGGTACTGTCGCGACGATGTCGCTCGAGATGATCGCGAGCCGCGTGTGCAGCTCGCGCAGCCCGACGGCCCACGCGTTCGTCGCGATCACGACCTTGTCGGCGGTGAGGGCGCCGCCCGGCGTGCGCAGCACGGCCGGCGCGCCGCGGTCGAGCTTCGTCACGCGCGTGCCCTCGTGAATCCGCACGCCCAGCTCCAGCGCCACTCGGCGCAGCCCGCGCACCAGGAGGGCGGGCTGCACGATCGCGGCCGAGGGCTCGAAGAGCCCGGCGAGGTGGCGATCGGTGCCCGACCGCCGTACCGTCTCCTCGGTCGTCCACTCCTCGAACGGCATCACGCCGAGCTCGCGGCAGGTCGCCATGACGCCGTCCCAGGCCCCGGCCTGGGCGAGCGACGTCGTCGTCCAGAGGTGCCCGCCGCGGTGGTAGTGCGCATCGATCCCGTGCTGCTCGCAGAACGCGCCGATCTCGTCGACCGCTTCCTCGCAGGCCTGCGCGAGCGCGAGCGCGCCTTCGGCGCCGCAGAGCTGCACCAGCGTGCCGAGCTTGGCCCACCAGGTGATCGCGAAGCCGCCGTTGCGGCCGCTCGCGCCGCCGCCGCAGATGTCCTGCTCCAGCACGACGACGTCGCACGACGGCTCGCGCTGCTTGATGCGGATGGCCGTCCAGAGACCCGCGTAGCCCCCGCCGATGATCGCGACGTCTGCACGCGCCGCGCCTTCGAGCGGCGGGGCGGCGACGTCGCCGGGCGAGAGCGCCTCGTCGAGCCAGAGCGAGCGGTGCGGCATGGGCGGGGAGTCTAGAGGGAGGCGAGAGCGGCCTTGACGGCGTCTGGCCTCTGATCCGCGCGACCAGCTTGGCGGTGGCGTCGGTGGCGCCCTTCTTGGTGGCCTGGTCGAAGTAGACCGTGACGCCCTCCCACTGGTTGAAGTGCACCGTGCCCGGCTTGTTCGAGAGCGTGATGCGGCCGATGGTGCCCTCGCATGTCGATGCGCGGCAACACGGGAATGACGTCGGCGGGGGCGGGGGAGCCGGCCGTCTCGACCGCCCACTTCCAGGCGTTGAGCTGATCCCACGTGAACGCCTGATAGACGAGCGGCGCGTGCTTGTACTCTTCTTGAAGAGCCGCGTGAATGTCTGGCCGACCGCCGTGTAGTCGCCGGTCGGCGCCGAGAAGGTGGGCCAGATCACGCCCACGCCCCGCTTGCCCGCGGCCTTCCAGAAGGCGTGCGTCGACGTAGTCCCAGCCGAGCAGGATGTCGCCCTTGAAGCCTGCGGCCCGCGCCTGCGTCATCGCCGAGGTAGAGCGCAGGCGCCTCGCTCGAGGCGAGCACGAGGGCGTCGGGCTTGGCGGGCAGGATCTTCCTCAGCTGCGGCCTCAGGTCGTGCGTCGTCGCGCTTGTAGATCTGCGCCATCGACGTCGATGCCGGCGAGCGTCGCCGTGGCGCGGATCGCCCTCGCCCAGTCCCTGGCCGAAGGCAGTGTCCTCGGCGATCAGCGCCGATCTGCGTGTAGCCGCGCGCTTCTGCATGAACGGCGCGAAGCGCGTTCGAGAGATGGTCGTTGTTCGGGCCGATGCGCACGACCTCGGGGTAGTTCGCCTCGTGATCTCTGCGACCACGCGTAGGCTGACGAACATCGGCGCTCGCGGCTTGTGCGCCTGCCGTCGATCTCGGCCAGCACGACGGGCGAGTCCCAGCCGCCGAGTATCACGACGCAGCCGTCCTTCGTGACCGCCGTCGCACCAGGCCTTGCACCGGCGCGGTTCGGCTCGTCATGCGAGTCGTAGGCCTTGAGCGCGACATGCTGGCCGCCGACGCCGCCCGTGCCGTTGACCCACTCGACCCACAGCCGCGCCGAGTTCAGGATGTTGGTGCCCGCGACCGAGTCGCCCGGCTTCGAGAGCGGCAGGATCACGCCGATCCGGTCGGTCGCCGCGGCGGCGCGCGCAGCCGGGGGCGAGCAGCGCCCCGCCCCCGAGTGCCGTCGCGGCGAGCGCCGCGACGAGCGCCTCGCGCCGCGTCAGTTGTTCGTTCACTTGCTCCCTTAGGACGCCGTGGGCAGCGAGGTGTTTGTTCCCCGTTGACGGTGGCCGCACGCCTCGTACGCAGGGGCAGCCGTGGAGTCTACGGCCCGCAGCGGCCCTTTCCGGGGGATCCCCGCAGCGCCGGCACCCGGGCGCATAATCCGGGTCAGGCACGCATAATGCGTGCCTGACCCCGGTTTATGCAGCGCCGGGACCGCGCTGCGCCGCGCCATTGCCGCCTGCGCGGCGTCGATCAGCAGGTCGCGGCGATGCCCGCGTAGGCTGGCGGCCGTGAAGGCGGGCCGCTTCGACCACCTCTTCGCCGACGCTGCGCCCCGCCCGTACTGGCTCGACGCCGCATCCGGCGCCGCCACTGCGGCGCCCGTCGCGGGGAGAGCTGGAATGCGACCTCGCGATCGTCGGCGGCGGCTTCACGGGCCTCTGGACGGCGCTCATCGCGAAGGAGCGCGAGCCGCGGCCGCGACGTCGTCCTGGTCGAGGCCGAGCACGTCGCCTTCGGCGCCAGCGGGCCGCAACGGCGGGTTCGCCGAGCATTCGCTCACCCACGGCCTGCAGCAACGGCCTCGCGCGCTTCTCCGAGGGACGAGCTGCACCAGCTCGAGCGGCTCGGCGCCGCGAGTCTTCGCCGCGCTCAGCGTGCGCTCGCGCGCCACGGGATCGATGCGCGCTACGAGCCGCAGCGGCGTGCTCTGGATCGCGACCGAGCGCTATCAGGTGGACGAGATCGCCGAGAGGTCGAGCTGATCCGCCGCTTCGGCGGCGATGCGCGCCCGCTCGACGCGGCGGCGGCGCGCGCCGACGTCGCGCTCGCCGCGCGCGCTCGGCGGCGTCTGGCACCGCGACGCCGGAGGCGTGCTCGACCCCGTCGCGCTGGCCTACGGGCTGCGGCGGGCGGTGCTCGGCACTGGGCGTTCGCATCCGCGAGCGCTCGCCGGTCGTCGGCGTCTGCGCGGCGAGGCCGCCCGCGTCGTGCTGGAGTGCCCGGGCGGCCGCGTGCGCGCGCGCCGCGCGGTGCTCGGCACGAGCGCGTATCCGCCGCTCCTGCGCTCGCGTGCCGCCGCCGCATGCTGCCCGTCTACGACTACGTGCTCGACCACCGAGCCGCTCTCGGCGGCCCAGCACGCGGCGATCGGCTGGGCCAGCCGCCAGGGAGTGACCGACGGCGGCAACCAGTTCCACTACTTCCGGCTGACGGCGGACAACCGCATCCTCTACGGCGGCTACGACGCGATCTACCACTGGCGCAACCGCGTGGGCCCGCAGCTCGACCAGCGCCACGAGACGTTCAGCCTGCTCGCCGAGCACCTGCTGGAGACGTTCCCGCAGCTCGAGGGCATCCGCTTCAGCACCGCTGGGGCGGCGCGATCGACACCTGCAGCCGCTTCTTCGCGTTCTACGGCACTGCGCTCGAGGGCCGCGTGAGCTACGCGGTCGGCCACACCGGCCTCGGCGTCGGCGCCTCTCGCTTCGGCGCCGAGGTCGCGCTCGACCTCGGCGACGGGCGCGACTCGCCGCTCGTGCGGCTGCCGCTCGTGCGGACCGGCCGCGCCTGTTCCCGCCCGAGCCGCTGCGCTCGGCCGGCGTCGCGCTGACGCGCTACGAGCTCGCGCGCGCCGACCGCAACGAGGGCCGCCGCAGCCTCTACCTGCGCGCGCTCGACCGGCTCGGCCTCGGCTTCGACTCCTGACGGCGCGCCGCCGCCGCTGACTCGCCGGTCAGTCAGCGACAATCCGCCGCGTGTTCGAGACACCGCTCACGATCCTCTCGGAGGACGCGCTCGACGCCATCCACGGCCAGGCGATGACGATCCTCGAGGAGATCGGCGCCGAGGTCGTGCACGAGCCTGCGCTCGCGCTGCTCGCCGGGCTCGGCCAGAAGGTCGAGGGCACGCGCGTGCGCTTCGACCGCGAGTTCGTGCTGGCGCAGCTGCAGCTGGCGCCCGCGCAGGTCACCGTGCGCGGCCGCAACCCGGCGCGCGCCGTCACGTTCGGCGGCGGGACGCTCTGCATGCTGCCGCCCGGGGGGCTCGCCGTTCGTCGCCGATCGCGAGCGGGGGCGCCGCGACGGCATCTACGCCGACCACGTCGAGATCGTCAAGATGACGCAGGCGACGCCGCTACCTGCGCTGCGGTCAGAGCGGCGCCACGCGAGGCCGCCGACGTGCCCGAGTCGAGCCGCCACCTCGACCTCGACTACTCCTGGATCCGCTACTCGGACATGCCGTACGTCGCCTACGGCACGACGGGGCCGCGCGCGCAGGACAGCGTCGAGCTGGCCGCGATCGCGCACGGCGGGCGCGCGGCGCATCGAGGCCGAGCCGGCGATCATCGGCGTCGTCAATCCCAACAGCCCGCTCGTCTGGGACTTCCTCGATGGTCGACGCGATGTGGGCGCTGGGCCGAGGCCAACCAGCCGATCGCGATGACGCCGTTCCTGCTCGCCGGCGCGACGGCGCCGGTGTCCGTCGCCGCCGGGCTCTCGCTGCAGGTCGCCGAGGCGCTCTCGGGCGTCGCGATCGCGCAGGCGGTCCGCCCGGGCGTCGGCTGCTTCTTCGGCTCGTTCTTCTCGGGCGTCGACATGCGCAGCGGCGGCCCCTCGCTCGGCATGCCGGAGTCGGTGCTCGGCTCGCTCGCCGGCGGCCAGCTCGCGCGGCGCTACGGCCTGCCGTTCCGGGGCGGCGGCGGGCTCACCTCGGCCAACGCGCTCGACGCGCAGGCCGCGACCGAGTCGGCCATGTCGCTCTGGGGCACGTACCTCTCGGGCTGCGATCTCGTGCTGCACGCGGCGGGCTGGCTCGAGGGCGGCCTGACGTGCTCGTACGAGAAGTTCGCGCTCGACCTCGAGGTGCTGCGCATGTTCGAGAGCCTGCGCGCCGGGCTCGACGTCGACACCGAGACGCTCGCGCTCGAGACGATCCGCGAGGAGGGCCCGGGCGCGATCTTCTTCGCGCGCCGACCACACGCTCGAGCACTTCCGCGAGTGGGTCTTCATGAGCCCGCTCTTCCGCTCGCAGGCCTATCCCGACGTGGCAGAAGCAGGGCGCGGCCGAGACGCCCGAGCGTCGCGACGAAGGAGTGGAAGCGGCTGCTCGAGAGCTGGGAGGATCCCGGGCCTCGACGACGGCGTCGACGAGGAGCTGCAGGACGTTCATGGCCGCGCGCAAGCGGGAGCTCGACGAGTGAGCAGGCGCGACCCGCGTCACGACGTCCTCTTCGAGCCCGTGCGGATCGGCCCGAAGACGCTGCGCAACCGCTTCTACCAGGTGCCGCACTGCACCGGCTTCGGCGTCGAGAAGCCCTGGACGCAGGCCGCGCCACCGCTCGCTCAAGGCCGAGGGCGGCTGGGCGTCGGTGTGCACCGAGTACTGCGCGATCAATCCCGAGAGCGACGAGTACCCGTTCGTCTCGGCGCGGCTCTGGGACGACGGCGACGTGCGCGCGCTGCGGCTCATGACCGAGGGCGCGCACGAGCACGGCGCGCTCGCCGCGGTCGAGCTGTGGCACGGCGGCATCCACGTCGAGGCGCGCGAGTCGCGCACCGTGCCGCTCGCGCCGAGCCAGATCGCGAGCGAGTTCGAGCCGCTCGTCGTGCCGAAGGCGATGGAGCTCTCCGACATCCGCCGCACGCAGGACGACTGGGTCGCGGCCGCGCTGCGGGCGCGCGAGGCGGGCTTCGACATCGTCTACGTCTACGGCTCGCACACCTACCTGCCGACGCAGTTCCTCTCGCCGCGCTACAACCACCGCACCGACGAGTACGGCGGCTCGTTCGAGAACCGCGCGCGCTTCTGGCTCGAGACGCTCGAGAAGGTGCGCGAGGCGGTCGGCGACGACTGCGCGATCGCGATCCGCATCGCGGCCGACACGCTCGACGGCGCGGGCATCGAGCCCGAGGAGGGCCTCGCCTTCATCCGCGCGGCCGAGCCGCTCGTCGACCTCTTCGACTGCGTCGTCGGCGGCCTCGCGGGCGCCGCGCCGCCTCGACGCCGGCGCGTCGCGCTTCTTCGCCACCGGCTACCAGCTCGAGTGGACGTCGCGCTTCCGCGAGGCGACGGCGAAGCCGATCGTCGGCACCGGGCCTGATGGTCGACCCCGATGTCATGGCCGACGTGATCGAGAGCGGCGTCTGGGATCTCATCGGCGCCGCGCGCCCGTCGATCGCCGACCCGTTCCTGCCGCGCAAGATCGAGCAGGGCCGCTACGACGAGATCCGCGCCTGCATCGGCTGCAACGCCTGCTACGCGCTCGCCAACCGCGGCCGGCCACCTCGGCTGCACGCAGAACGCGACCGCGGGCGAGGAGCACCGCCGCGGCTGGCATCCCGAGCGCTTCGAGCGCGCCGCGAACGCCGACAGCGAGGTGCTCGTCGTCGGCGCCGGGCCCGTCGGGCCTGGAGTGCGCGATCGTGCTCGCGAAGCGCGGCTTCGCGCGCGTGCGGCTCGTCGACGCGGCCGGCGACATCGGCGGCTGCATGCGCTGGATCCCGCAGCTGCCGGGCCTCGACGCCTGGGCGCGCTTCGTCGAGTGGCGGCGGCGGGAGGTCGAGCGGCTGCCGAACCTCGAGCGTCGAGACGGGCGTGCGCCTGAGCGCCGGCGACGTCCGCGCGAGCGGCGCCGGGCTCGTCGTCGTGGCGACCGGCGCGCACTGGTCGCCCGACGGCTTCAACGGCGTCACGAAAGGCCCGATCCCGGGCGCCGACGCGTCGCTCCCGCACATGCTCACGCCCGAGCAGATCATGCTCGGCGGCAAGCCGGTGCCCGGCAGCGCGCGTCGTCGTGCTCGACATCGAGAGCTACCACCTCGGCGCGAGCCTCGCCCTGCGCCTCGCCGGCGAGGGTCACGAGGTCGCGATCGCGACGCCGTCGGAGTCGATCGCGACGTGGTGCACGTGGACGCTCGAGGGCCCGCGCCTGCGCGCGCAGTTGCACGACGCCGGCGTCGAGATGCGCGTCGACGTCGACGCCCGAGGCGATCGTCCCCGGCGCGGTGCGCTTCCGCTCCGCGCACGGCGGCGACGCCGTTCGACGTCGCGGCCGACGCGGTCGTGCTCGTCACGCAGCGGCTCTCGAACGAGGCGCTCTACCTCGAGCTCGCGAGCGATCCGCACGCGCTCGCGGCCGGCGGCATCCAGGCCGTCTACCGCACCGGCGACTGCGTCGCCCCGCGCTGGCTCGTCGACACGGTCTTCGACGGCCACCGCCTGGCGCGCGAGATCGACAGCCCGAACCCGCACGTCTACCTGCCGACCGCTGCGCGAGCGGGTCATCCCGGCCTGACGGCCGGTTCGGCCCACGTCGCGGAGGCGCCGCGCACCGGAAGTGCGAGCGTCATAGTGGTGTCGCAATGGCGCTGACCTTCGTCACGGGCGGCGCGCGAAGCGGCAAGTCGGGCTACGCCCTCCGCCTCGCGGCGGCCAGCGGTGCCCCTGTCGTGATGATCGCCACGGCCGAGGCGCGCGACGACGAGATGCGCGAGCGGATCGCGCTGCATCGCCGGGAGCGGCCCGCCGGCTGGCGCACCGTCGAGGAGCCGCTCGATCTCGCCGGCGCCCTGCGCGGCCTTGCCGCCGACGAGCTTGCGATCGTGGACTGCCTCTCGCTGTGGGTCTCGAACCTGCTCGAGGCGGACCCCGATCCCGCGTCGATCGAGCGCCTCGCTGCCGAGGCGGCCGGTCTGGCCGCTCGCCACCCGGCCGGCTGCGTCGCCGTCACGAACGAGGTCGGCATGGGCATCGTTCCGCTGAACGAGCTCGCGCGCGCCTACCGGGACGTGATCGGCCGGGTCAACGCGACCTGGGCCGCGGCGGCAGACGACGCGTTTCTCGCGGTCTCGGGGCGCGTGCTGCGACTGGAGCGGGCGTGATCGCCGCGCTGCGTGCGGAGGCGCGCGCCCTGGTGGCCGCCGTCACGCTGCTGACGCGCATCCCCCTGGGCCGGCGCGTGCACGTGGACGGCGGCGACGTCGCCCGCTCGCTGGCCTGGCTGCCGCTCGTGGGCACCGCCCTCGGCGGCGGCGTCGCCCTGGCGGCGCGGCTGCTCGAAGGGCGGCTCGACGACGGGCCCGCGGCCGTGCTGATCGTCGCGGTCTGGGCGCTCGCGACAGGGGCCATCCACCTCGACGGCCTCGCCGATTCCGCCGACGCGCTCGGGGGCGGCGACCGCGAGCGGCGGCTCGCCATCATGCGCGACTCGCAGATCGGCTCGTTCGGGGCGCTCGCGCTCGTGCTCGTCGTCGCGCTCAAGATCGCGCTCGTCGCTGCCGTCCTCGCACGCGGCCACCACCTCTGGCTGATCGCGATCCCGGCAGCCGGCCGGGTCGCCGCCTCCGCTCTCAGCGCGCTGCTGCCGTATGCCCGGGACGACGGCACCGGCGCCGCCCTCGTAAGTGCCGGACGCAGGCGCGAGCGGCTGGCGGTCGCGCTCGCGACGGCCCTCGTCGTCGCGCTCGCCTGCGCTCGCCTGCGCGGCCTGCTCGCGGTCGCTGCAGCCGCCCTCGTCGCCGCCGCCGTCGGCCGTCTCGCCCTGCGCCGTCTCGGCGGTGTGACCGGCGACGTCCTGGGAGCTGCCATCGAGCTCGGCGAGTGCGCCGCGCTGATCGCCCTGCTCGCGGGACGCTGACCCTCAGGACGGGTGCGTCAGCGCCGTCAGCGCGCTGCCCGCGAGCAGCGCGTCCCAGCGCAGCAGGAAGCGCTCGTAGAGCAGCGCCCTGCGCGCGGCGACTCCCACGGCCAGGGCCTGCACGCCCTGCCGCATCGCGCGTCCGGGCGCATCGCGCGAGAACCCGGGCGGCGGCGTCGGGATCGCCGTGGGCGAGCTCGGCGACCGCGCGGGCGTCGTCGGCGGCGAGCTTCGCCAGCTCCTGCTCGAGGCGCGGGCCGAGGACGTCGCAATCGTGTACCTCGCCGAGGATGTCCTGCAGGGCGCGAGCCTCGTCCTCGACGACCCCCGCGGCGGGGCCGAGCACCTCGCCGAGCACCTCGAGCGTGTAGCGCAGCCGCTTGGCGGCGATGCGCAGGTCGTGCAGTTCGCGCACGTTGGCCGGGTCGCGCACGGCCGCGTCCAGCGCGAGCAGGTCGAGGATGCGCTGCCTGGCGATCCGCTGCGCGGCGCCGCCGAGCTTCGATCCCGGCCGCAGCCCCTTGACGCGGCTCGCCTTCACGTCGCCGAGACCTCCGCGAGCGCCGTGCGCAGCTCCTCGTCGGCCAGCGCGGCGATCGCCGGCTGAAGCTCGGACTCGGCACCCGCGCGCTCGGCCGTCAGCACCGCCAGCACGTACGAGATCCCAGCCTGCTCGCTCGTGCGGGCGGCCTTGAGAAAGCGCCGGACGAGCGCGATCTGCACGTCGAGGTCGCGCGCGCGCCCGAGCGGCGCCGCGTCGCGCCGGAGCAGGCGCCGCGCGCGGCGCCGCGCATCCTCGTCGAGGCCGTCGGCGAAGACGTCGATGGCACTCGTCAGCCGGCGCACGGCCACGCGCACGTCGTGCAGGGACTCGGGATCCTCGGAGCCCACCGCGCCGGGCACGATGCCGGCGAGATCCTCGCTGCGGGCAGCGATCACACGGCGTGCCGCGACGCGCAAGGGCTCGTCCGGGGCGAGCTCGACGGTGCTGGCGGGAGCCATCAGCCAGCGCGGCGGTCGAGGCGTGCGGCGACCATGTCGAGCACGGCCCCCTCGCGGATGCCGCCCTTGCAGAACCACAGCGGCACGCCCAGGCGCACCGCGCACGCGTGCAGGATCAGCGCGCCCGCGGGCATGATGCGCACGCGCTCCCGCTCGAGCTCGAAGCGCCGGGCGATGCGGCGCGAGGGGTGCTCGCAGAGGATGCGGACGGCGCGCTCGAGCGCCTCCACGTCGAGCAGCGGGCCGACCAGGCGGCGCAGATTGGACGCCGAGCCGGCGACCGCCGAGGCGTGCTGCGGCTGCGGGATCTCGCCGATCGGCGGCAGCGTCTCGTCGATGATGCGGCGGATCGCGCTCGAGCTCGAACGGCCGCGGCGGGTCGTGCTCGATGCAGAGGTCGGTCAGCCGGCCCGAGCCGAGCTTGTAGGAGTGCGAGAAGTCGATGCCGCCGGCGATCGAGCCGACCACGATCTCGGTCGAGCCGCCGCCGACGTCGACGACGCCGACCTCGCCCTCCCAGGGCTCGTCGAGCGCGTTGAGCGCGCCGACCCAGGCGAGCCGCGCCTCCTCGTCCTCGTCGATGATCTCGAGCTCGTGCCCCGTGTCGGCGAGCACGCGCGCCGCGAGCTCCTGGCCGTTCTCGGCCTCGCGCGCGGCCGAGGTCGCGATGATGCGCAGGTCGGCGGCGCCGAGCTTGCGCGCGACGCGTCGCGAAGCTGCGCAGCGCGTCGCGCACGTGCAGCAGGCTCTCGTCGCTGATGCGGCCGTTGTTGGCGAGGTCGCGCCCGAGCCGCACGAGCTCCTTGTCGGTGTGCGCCGGCATCGAGGCGCCCGTCTACCTGCTCGGCGACGAGCAGGCGCACGGTGTTGGTGCCGACGTCGATCACGGCGTAGCGCGGCGCCCGCTCATGCGAGCTCCTCCGTTGCGGCGCTTCTGGCCGCACGCACGATGCGCTCGGCCGCCTCTCGCGCTTCGCCGTCGTCGTGCGCACGCTCGCGGCCTCCAGCGCGTCGCGCCATGAGCTCTTCCTGGCGCGCGCTCCGGCTCGCCGGCGCGCGGGCCGGCGGCGCTCCCAGGTGCCGTCGGGCGCAGCTGGAAGGAGCTGCGGTTGTCGCGCGAGCGATGTCTCGAGCAGCGCCGTCGACCTCGCTCTGCAGCTCGCGATCCTCGACCGGCACGAGCACCTCGACGCGCGAGTCGAGGTTGCGGGGCATCATGTCGGCCGAGCCGAGGAAGTAGCGCGACTCGGCGCCGTGGAACGTGAACAGCCGCTCGTGCTCGAGGAAGCGGCCGAGCACGCTGACGACGCGGATGTTCTCGGAGAGGCCGGGCACGCCGGGCCGCAGGCAGCAGATGCTGCGCACGACGAGATCGACCTGCACGCCGGCCTGCGAGGCCTCGTACAGCGACTCGATCACCGGCCGATCGACGAGGCCGTTCATCTTCAGCACGATACGGCCCGGGCGCCCCGGCGGCCGTGTCGGCCGTCACGCGGCGCACCTCGGCGATGATGCGCTCGCGCAGGTCGGTCGGGCGCGACGAGCAGCTTGCGGTAGCGCTGCGGGCCGGCCGAATCCCGGTCAGGTAGTTGAAGAGGTCGGAGACGTCGGCGGCGATGTCGGGCCGGCACGTGAAGAGGCCCGGCGTCGGTGTACAGCCGCGCGGTGCGCGGGTGGTAGTTGCCGGTGCCGATGTGGACGTAGCGGCGGATGCCCCCGCTCTCGCGGCGCACGACGAGCGCGCACTTGGCGTGCGTCTTGAGCGCGGGGAAGCCGTGCACGACGTGCACGCCGGCGCGCTCGAGCGCGCGTGACCAGCCGATGTTGCGCGCCTCGTCGAAGCGCGCCTTGAGCTCGACCAGGACGACCGCCTGCTTGCCCTGCTCGGCCGCCCGGATGAGCGCCGGCACCATCGGCGAGTCGCCCGAGGTGCGGTAGATCGTGTACTTGATGGCGAGCACGTCGGGGTCGTCGACGGCCTGCTCGATCAGGCGCTCGACGGACGTCGAGAAGCGGTCGTAGGGGTGGTTGACGAGGATGTCGCCCTCGCGGATCGCGGCGAAGAGGTCGGCGGGCTCGTCGCCCTCGCCGCGCAGGCGCGGGCCGCGTCACGCCCTGCCACTCCGGATAGCGCAGGTCGGGGCGGTCGAGAGCGGCCAGCTCCACGAGGTCGGCCAGGTCGAGCAGGCCGTCGACCGCGTAGACGTAGGCGTCGTCGGCGTGCAGGTGCGCGAGCAGCTGGTGGCGCATGCCGGCCGACATGGCGCTCGCGAGCTCCACGCGCACGACCTCGCCGAAGCGGCGCCGGCGCAGCTCGCGCTCGACGGCCGAGAGCAGGTCGTCCGCGGCCTCCTCGATCTCGAAGTCGGCGTCGCGCGTGACCCGGAAGGCCGCGTGCTCCTCGATCTCCATGCCCGGGAAGAGCGAGTCGAGGTGCGCGGCGATCAGATCCTCGAGCGCGACGAAGCGCGTCGCCGTCGTCGCCCACGGGCAGGAAGCGCGGCAGCACCTCCGGCACCTTCACGCGCGCGAGGCGGCGCTGGCCGGTCTCGGGGTCGCGCAGCATCACGCCGAGCGAGAGCGAGAGGTTCGAGATGTAGGGAAACGGCCGGCCGGGCCCCACGGCGAGCGGCGTCAGGACGGGGAAGATCGTGCCGTGGAACGTGGCCGCGAGCTCGCCGCGCTCCGGGAGGCGCGACCTCCGAGACGGGCACGCACCGCGACGCCGGCCGTCCCCAGCTGCGCGAGCAGATCGGCGGTCAGCGCGCTCTGGCGCTCGACCAGCTCGCGCATGCGCGAGCCGACGCGCTCGAGCACCTCCGGGGGCAGCAGGTCGCCGGCGGTGCGCGGCCGGTGGGGCGAGTCGCGCACGGCCTCGAGCAGCTCGGCCACGCGCACCATGCAGAACTCGTCGAGGTTGGAGGAGAAGATCGCGATGAAGCGCAGCCGCTCGAGCAGCGGCACGCGCTCGTCGCCCGCGAGCTCGAGCACGCGCGCGTCCCACTCGAGCCACGAGAGCTCGCGATCGAAGAGCCGCGACTTCTCGGCGCTCGCCTCTTGGGGCCGTCGGACGGCCATCAGGCGCCTCCGCGATCAGCGCGAGCGCGCGCGGGCGCAGGAACCAGCGCAGCTCGCCGCGTGGAGCCGGCGAGCGGGTCGATCGCTGCGGCGCCGGCCTTCGGAAACGAGACTGCGCGCGCCCGTGACCTCGTGCACGAGCACCGAGAGATCGGGCTCGTGGCCCGACCAGCACGAGCTCGTCGCCGTGGCGCTCGGCGAGGCCGGCGAGGTCTCCTGCCTCGACCCCGAGCAGTGCGGCGTCGTCGGCCAGCGGCGCACGCCGAGCTCCTCGGCGATGATCTCCGCCGTCTCGCAGGCGCGCGGGTACGGGCTCGTGACGACGCACTCCGGGTCGACCTTGAGCGCGGCCAGCGCGCGGCCGGTGGCGCGGGCCGCCCGGCGGCCGGCGGCGACGAGCGTGCGCTCCGGATCGGGCGTGCCGAGCGCTCGATCCTCGGCCTCGGCATGTCGGACGAGGATGATTGCCACGGGCCCAGCATAGACCCGCGCGGCGGACGCCCGACAGGCCCGTGCGGTGCGCGCTCCCTGCCTGGTAACCGCTTCTTCACCGCCCAGTCACGATCGGCGGTGAGCGCGCTGCAGTTCGCTCCGCTGTTGCGATACTGCCGCGGGTGAGTGACGTTCCCATGCGCACGCTCCAGGTGCGTCCCGAAGAGGAGGACGACACCACCCGGCGTTCTCCGGTGTTCGAGGTGCGCGGCCTGACCGTGCGCTACGAGGGCGTCGCTGCGGTGCGCGACGTCTCGTTCGACGTCCGCGAGCGCGAGGTGACGGCGTTCATCGGGCCGTCGGGCTGCGGCAAGACGACGATCCTGCGCACGCTCAACCGCATGAACGACCTCGTGCCGGGCGCCACGCGTCGAGGGCTCCGTGCAAGCTTCCACGGCACCGACATCTACGCGCCGGAGGTGGACCCGGTCGAGGTGCGGCGGCGCATCGGCATGGTCTTCCAGAAGCCCGAACCCGTTTCCCGCGCTCGATCCGCGACAACGTGGCGTTCGGCCCGCGCTCGATCGGGATGCAGGGCAACATCGACGAGCGCATCGAGCGCGCGCTGCGGCAGGCCGCGCTCTGGGACGAGGTCAAGGACCGGCTGGGCCGCAACGCCTTTCGCCTCTCGGGCGGCCAGCAGCAGCGCCTCTGCATCGCGCGCTGCCTCGCGGTCGAGCCGGAGGTGCTGCTGATGGACGAGCCCGCCTCGGCGCTCGACCCGATCTCGAGCGGTCGCATCGAGGACCTGATCCACGAGCTCAAGCGCGAGTACGCGATCGTGATCGTCACCCACAACATGCAGCAGGCCGCGCGCGTCGCGGACCGCACCGCGTTCTTCAGCGTCGAGCCGTCCGAGGATCCCGAGGCGAACCCGCACGGGGTGCTGATCGAGATCGGCCCGACGCGCCGCATCTTCACGAGCCCGGAAGATCCGCGCACCGAGGCGTACGTGACCGGGCGCTTCGGGTGAGCCCGCAGGATCTGCCGAGCGGCTACGAGGGACTGCGCGTCGGCTTCACCGCGGCGGTCTCGCACGAGCTGCGCACGCCGCTCGCGCGCCTGCTCTCGCTGCTCGACACCGCCAAGCTCCCGGGCGCCGACGTCGAGGGCCTGATCGAGGAGGCGTGCGCCGAGGTCGTCGAGATGACGCAGCTCGTCGACGACATCCTCTTCCTCTCCGAGCTCGAGCAGGGCCGCGAGGTCGTCGCGCTCGGCTTCACCGAGCTGGCGCCCTACGTCGGGGAGCTGTACGAGCTCACGCGCGAGCGCGCGCTGCGCGCCGAGCTGACGCTGGAGAGCGACGTGCCGCCGGGCGTCGTGCTGCCGCTGCGGCCCCGCATGCTGCTGGTGCTGCTCGGCAACGTGCTCGACAACGCCCTGCGCTATGCCGGCCGCGGCGCGACGTTCCGCATCTCGGCGCGCGCGCGAGGGCGAGTCGGTCGTGCTCGACGTCTCCGACGACGGTGCCGGCGTGGATGCGTCCGACGTGCCGCGCCTGTTCGAGCGCTTCTTCCGCTCGGACCGCTCGCGCACGTCCCGCGGGACGGGGCTCGGGCTGGCGATCGTGAAGCACATCGTGACCGCGGCCGGCGGCACGGCCGAGGTGGATGGCGCGCTCGGCGAGGGGACGCGCTTCCGCTTCGTGCTGCCCGCTCCGCGCGACCGCGCCTGCTCTGAGAGGCTCGAGCCGGCTGGCGGCAGCCGCCGGTAGCATGCCCGGGTGCCCCGCGATGTCTTCCACGAGCAGCTCGAACGACTCGAGGAGGCACTGCAGGAGCAGGGCACGCTCGTGCTGAGCGCGCTGCGCTCGTCCGTCAACGCGCTGCACCGGCGCGACGTCGGCCTGGCCGACGAGGTGATCGCGTTCGACGACGAGATCGACCATCGCTACAAGGCGCTCCAGCAGGGCATCGAGGAGCTGCTCGCGCTGCAGACGCCGGTCGCCGTCGATCTGCGCCTCGTGCTCGCGATGCTGCACGTCAACCTCCACCTCGAGCGCATGGGCGACCACTGCGTGACGATCGCCAAGCTGACGAAGCTCTCGCAGAGCCTCACCTCCGACGACTCGCTCGTGGCGGGCTTCGAGGACGTGGCGGTGCGCGCCGAGGAGATGATCCGCGTGGCCCTGGCCTCGTTCGCCGCGCGGGACGTGGCGCGCGCGGAGATGCTGGTCGACCTGGACGAGCTGATCGACCGCGCCAACCGCCGCGTCGTCGCGCACGTGCTCAAGCTGGGCGGTGACGAAGCCCTGCGCGAGTGGGGGCTGCGCATGATCATCGTCTCGCGCTGCCTCGAGCGGATCGGCGACCACGCGGTGGACATCGGCGAGCAGACCGCGTACCTGGTGACGGGCGAGTTCCGTGAGTTCACGGACGCCTCGCACGGCCGTGACTGAGGCGGCCCCGGCCGTCGTCACCAGATCTTCACCAGGTCCTCACCACATCGTCCCCCCTCGGCGTTCGGCTCCCTGGGTACGTTGGCCTCGTCCGGTACATCGCCGGGCGCGCGCGCAGTCCTGCGAGCGCAGTACCGCCTCTCGGAGGAACGATGATTCTCAGGAAGACCGTACTGGCCGCCGGCGCGCTCGTCGCGCTGCTGGCCACGGCGAGCGTGGGCTCGGCGAAGCCGGCCGCGCACGCCGCGAGCGGAGCCGCGGCGCCGGTGCAGTGCAGCACCAAGCTGCTCACGCTCCGTCCGCACTACCCCGACCCCGTCAAGCCTCTCGCGGGCGCGGCCTCGTCGCTCAGCGGCGCCGGCTCGACGTTCGTCGCCCCGATCATGTCGATGTGGGCGCAGGCGTACTCCAAGAAGGGCACGAACGTCGCCTACCAGGGCATCGGCTCGGGCGGCGGCGTCTCGCAGATCAACGCGAAGACCGTCGACTTCGGCGCGAGCGACACGCCGATGCTCGACACCGAGCTCGCGGCCGCAAAGGGCGGCCCGATCCTGCACATCCCGCTCGTGCTCGGCGCAGTGACAGTCGCCTACCACGTCAAGGGCGTCCCGAGCGGCCTCAGGCTCGACGGCGAGACGATCGGCCGCATCTTCACCGGCGACATCACGAACTGGCGCGACGGAGCGATCCAGAAGCTGAACCCCAAGGTGAAGCTGCCCGATGAGGCGATCGCGGTCGTCCACCGGTCGGACTCCTCGGGCACGACGGCCGTCTTCAGCGACTTCCTCACGAAGACGAGCCCGACCTGGACGAGCAAGCTCGGCGGCCCGACCAAGTCGTTCGGCAAGACGATCGCCTGGCCCGTCGGCATCGGCGGCAAGGGCAACGACGGCGTCGCGGCGCTCGTCAGCCAGACCGAGGGCGCCATCGGCTACCCCGAGCTGCAGTACGCGATCTCGAGCCACCTGACCTACGCGAACGTGAAGAACAAGAAGGGCACGTTCATCACGCCCTGCGTCGCGACGACGAGCGCGGCTGCCGTCAAGACGTCCTTCCCGGCGGATCTCCGCACCAGCCTGACGTGGCGCGGAGCCGCCCTCGCCTACCCGATCACCGGCACGACGTTCGCGCTCGTCTACCAGAACCAGACCGACGCCGGGCAAGGCCAAGGCGCTCGTCAACTTCCTCTCCTGGGCGCTGACGACCGGGCAGAACTTCCCGGCCACCGTCAACTACGCCCCGATGGGCAAGATCCTGCAGCAGAAGGCGCTGTCGCAGCTCAACAAGATCACGCTCGGCGGCGAGTCCCTCGTCAAGATCCCGATCTCGTTCAAGTAGTGAGCGCCGCCTCTCAGAGGGCCGGCGGGCGCGAGGCGAAGGCGCTGCAGCAGCAGCGCCTTCGCCTCGCCGATTCGACGTTCCGCTGGCTCATCGCCGGTACTGCCGCGGTCGTGCTCGCGGCGTTCGTCGCGACGGCGTTCTTCCTGATCCAGCGAGGCGTGGCCGGCCCTCAGCCACTACGGGGTCTTCAGCTTCCTCGACTCGACCGCGCTGGGCGCCCTCCGAGGCCGTGCCGACCGCGGCGCACCCGAATCCCTACGGCGTCATGCAGTTCGTCTACGGCACGGTGCTGACGTCCGTCATCGCGATGCTGCTGGCCGTCCCGGTCGCCGTCGGCCTCGCGCTCTACATCACCGACGTCGCACCGCCGCGGCTGCGCGAAGCCCGCTCGCCTACATCGTCGATCTGTTCGCGGCCGTGCCGAGCGTCGTCTACGGCTTCTGGGGCATCTTCGCCCTGCTGCCGGTGCTGCATCCCGATCGCCGACCACCTCACGAGCTGGCTCGGCGGCATCCCGCTGATCGGCAAGGTCTTCGCCGGCCCGTTCTTCGGGCCGTCCTACTTCGCGGCGGGCATCGTGCTCGCGATCATGGTGCTGCCGATCGTCACGGCGATCTGCCGCGAAGTCTTCGCGGTCGCGCCGGTGGCCGAGAAGGAAGCGGCGCTCGCGCTCGGCGCGACGCGCTGGGAGATGCTGCGGATGTCGGTGCTCGAAGCGCTCGACCGCCGGCATCTTCGGCGCCAGCCTGCTCGGCCTCGGCCGCGCCTTCGGCGAGACGATCGCCGTGACGATGCTGATCGGCAACAGCGTGCTGGCGATCACGACGAGCATCTTCGGCCAGGGCGCCACGATGCCGAGCGTGATCGCGAACGAGTTCACGGAGGCCACGGAGCCGTTCCACCTGGCCTCGCTCTTCGTCGTCGGCACGCTGCTCCTGATCATCACGCTGATCATCAACGTGCTCGGCAAGCTGATCGTGTCCCGCATCTCCGAGACGATCGCGTAGCGATGGCGACCGTCAGCGACTCCTTGCAGGGCCGGATCCGCTCGCGCCGCAGCTCCGCCGGCGGCACCGCACGCGACAGGGCCATGACGTGGCTGCTCACGGGCCTCATGGCCGGCATCGGCGCGCTGCTCGTGTGGATCCTCGGCTACGTCGCGCTCAAGGGCGTCAAGGCGCTCAACTGGGGCTTCCTGACCGACACGCCGCCCGGCAACCCGTCCGACGCAGGCGGCGGCTTCTACAACGGCATCATCGGGACCTTCGAGATCGTCGGCATCGGCGTGCTGATCGCCCTGCCGCTCGGAATCGGCTGCGCGATCTACCTCAACCAGTACGCCGAGGGCCGCGTCGCCGCCGCGCTGAGGCTCGTGACGGACGTCATGCTCGGCATCCCGACGATCGTCACCGGCGCGTTCGTGTACGCGCTCTGGGTCGTCGAGTTCGGGTTCTCCGGCTTCGCCGGCGCGCTCGCCCTCGCGCTCGTGATGATCGCCGCTGATCGTGCGCGCCACCGAGGAGATGCTGCGGCTCGTGCCGCGTGATCTCACGGAGGCGAGCCTCGCGCTCGGCGTCACGAAGTCGCGCACGATCGTCTCGGTGATGCTGCCGACCGCCATGCGCGGGCATCATCACGGGCGTCATGCTCGCGGTCGCGCGCGCCATGGGCGAGACGGCGCCGCTGCTGCTCACGGCGCTCGGCAACGACCTCTTCGTCGAGACGAACCCCGAGCACCGCATGTCGACGCTCTCGCTGCAGATCTTCGGCGGCGGCGACCGGCGGCTTCGTGAACGCGCAGAATCGCGCCTGGGCGGGCGCGCTCGTCCTGATCGCGATCGTCCTGCTCCTGACCATCATGGCCCGGCTGATCGCCCGCCGCTCGGCGGTGGGCCGATGAACACTCCTGAAAGGCCCGACGTGATCGACGCTCCGAGCGAGAACGGCACCGCCGACGGCGCCTCCGCTCACACCTCGGCCGCCGCCGGCGCGCACGAGCGCACCGGCGCCGCGCGCCGCATGGACGTGGTCGACCTGACGGCCGGATTCGGCTGCCGAAGAGGTCATCTCCGAACATCCACCTCGAGATCGAGCCGCGATTCGGTGACCGCGTTGATCGGCCCCTCGGGCTGCCGGCAAGTCGACGCTGCTGCGCTGCCTGAACTCGATGCACAGCACCGCGAAGGAGCGCGTTCGTCGAGGGGCGAGATCCTGCTCGACGGCGTCGACATCAACGCGCGCGGGGTCGATCCCGTGCTCGTGCGCCGGCGCGTCGGCATGGTCTTCCAGCGCCCCAACCCCTTCCCGACGATGTCGATCTACGACAACGTCGCGGCCGGCCTGCGGCTGACCTCCGGCGCGCGCCACGGGCGCCACTACTTCGACGAGGTCGTCGAGCGCGCGCTGCGCCAGGCCGACCTCTGGGCCGAGGTCAAGGATCGCCTGCACAGCATGGGCGGCAGCGCTCTCGGGCGGTCAGCAGCAGCGGCTCTGCATCGCCCGCACGCTCGCGGTCGAGCCCGAGGTGCTGCTGATGGACGAGCCGTGCTCCGCGCTCGATCCGATCTCGACGGCCAAGATCGAGGAGAGCATCCACGCGCTGCGGGAGCGCTACACGATCGTGATCGTGACGCACAACATGCAGCAGGCCGCGCGCGTCTCCGAGCACCACCGCGTTCATGACGATCCTCGAGGCGGGCCAGCCCGGCTCGCTCGTCGAGACCGGCCCGACGAGCGACGATCTTCGGCGCGCCGGTCGAACGAGGTCACGGGCGCGTACGTCTCCGGCCGGTTCGGCTAGAGGCCTGGCACAGGTCGAGCCCGGCTTCCTGGAACAGCGGCTCGTCGAGATCTCGCATCTCGTCCGCCACGGCCTGCGCGACGCGCTGAGCGCGCTCGAGCTCGGCGATTTCGCGATCGCTCAGCAGGTCATCGACGCCGACGACGAGGTCGACCGGCTCTGCCTCGTCGCTCGATCGCGACGCCGAGATCCTGCTCGTCGGCAAGGTCGTGCCGGCGCGCGACATCGCGCTCGTGCTGGCCGTCGACGCGCATCGCGCGCAACCTCGAGCGCATGGCGGATCAGTGCGTGACGATCGCCAAGCTCGTGCAGGCGGGCGGCAACGACGAGCCGGGCGCCGACGGCGTCCGCTCGTCGCTCGAGGAGATGGGCCGGCGGGGCGAGCGCATGCTCGAGGCCGCCACGGACGCGCTCGCGCGCCGCGACGCCGAGCGCGCGCGGCAACTCGATCGAGCTCGACAACCTCGTCGACGACCTCAACCGCTCCGTCGTCGAGCAGGTGCTGGCGATCGGCGGCGACCGCGCGCAGCGCGAATGGGGGCTGCGCATGGTGCTGTGCGCGCGCGCGCTCGAGCGCATCGCCGACAACGCGGTCGACATCGCCGAGCAGGTCTGTCTACGTCGTCACCGGCGAGCTGGCGAGTTCAGCGACGCCTCGCACCCGGACGAGCACCCGGGCGAGGCCGCCTGACCGGAGCGTGCCGCGCGCCGCTCACGCGCGCGCGACCAGCACCTTGAAGACGTTCGTCGAACGTGACCGAGCCGTCCGGTCGCGGCTCGCGTTCGCAGGCGCGGCCGATCGCCTCGCGGCGTGGCGGCGAAGCCGGCCGCTCGATGGCTCGGCTGTGCCGGGCCGGACGCGAGACGCGCCCGCACCGCCGTGTCGAGGTCGGGGTGCGCGTAGGGCGTCGGCACGTCGATCGCGCGCTCCGGGGATCGAGCCCGGCGCTCTCGACCAGCTGCTTCGAGCGCGCCCGGGTGCGGCGAGCGCGAACGGCCCGCCGGCGCCGCGCGCGGGGCGGCGGCAGCAGCGAGCCGACGGCGCCCAGGACGGCGCGCATCTCGCACTGCTCCGGGCGGCCCCAGGTCGCGACCGCGACCGGCGCGCCCGGCTCCGACGACCCGCCTGATCTCGCGCAGCGCAGCCGCCGGGTCGCCCGCGTACTGCACGGAGTTGAACGCCGTGACCGCGTCGAAGCTGCCGCCGCGTAGGGCAGCGCCTCGAGGTCGCCCTGACGCAGGTCGGCCTCTGGCAAGCCGCTCGCGCGCGATCTCGAGCAGTGCGGCCGAGGCGTCGAGCCCCGCGACGGCCGCCCCGCGCGCGAGCCGCGAGGGCGAGCGCGAGCCCGCGCCGCAGCCGGCGTCGAGCAGCCGCGTGCCGGCTCCCACCTCGAGCGCCGTCGAGCGCGGCGTCGAAGAGCGGGATCTGGAGCGGCTCTGCGAGCTCCGCCCAATCGCGCGCCGCGGCGCCCCAGAGTGCTCCCTGAACGTCCGCGGTTCCCATCGACAGGGCGACCACGACGGGCTCTCCCGAGCCTGTCCGGGTGCGCGGTGCAGCCAGTCCGGCGAGAGCGTCGCGCCGAGGGCCACAGCCCCCGCCGCGGTGCCGGCGAGCACCCACAGGACGGCGGCGTAGCCGCCGGTGAGGTCGCGGATCGCGCCGAGCCCGACCGGCGAGGCCGCCGCGATCACGTAGGCGACGAGCAGCATCAGGCCCGTGGTCGCCGCCACCGACGCGCCGTCGGCTGCGACGTCGAGCGGAAGCGCCATCGAGAGCGAGAACCCGCAGCCGATCCCGAGGCCCATCAGCACGGCGGCGGCGATGCCGGCAGCGGGGGCGAGGATCGCCAGCAGCAGGCCGACGAACACGAGGCCGAGGCCGCCCGACGAGGTAGGTGCGCCGCGAGCCGATGCGATCGCCCGCGAATGCGATCAGCAGCGTTCCGCCCAGCGCCGCGACGTTGAGGATCCCGATCAGCGAGCCCGCGCGCGCCTCGCTCCAGCCGTGCTCGACGAAGGCGTCGGCCAGCCAGGCGCCGGTGCCGTAGTACGTCGTGGAGACGAACGAGAACATGATTGCGAGGCGCCAGGCCGCAGGGGAGTGCCAGGGCAGGGCGGGCGCGCGCGTCGTGGCAGCGGGCATGTGGACGGCGCGCGCGACCGGTATCCACGCGACGGCGACCACTGCGCACACGACCGAGATCGCGAGCAGGCTGTCGCGCCAGCCGCCGAGCGAGTCCGCCAGCGGCACCGCGAGCGCACCTCCTGCTCCGGCGCCGATCTGGATCCCGAAGGCGAACAGGCCGGTCGCGAGCAGCGGCCGGTCGGCGAAGGCGGTCTTCACGATCACGGGCGCGAGCACGTTGCCGATCGCGATGCCGATGCCGATCGGCACTGTCAGCACGATCACGCCGAGCGCGCCCGGGGCCACGGCGCGCGCGATCCCGGCGACGCCGATCGTGAGCAGCACGAGCGTCATGGCGCGCGTGGCGCCGATGCGCGCGGCGATCGGGCCGGCCGTCGGTGCGAACACGCCCATGCACAGCAGCGGGATCGTCCCGAGCAGGCCGGTGACCGTGTGCGAGACGCCGAGATCCGAGTCGATCGCGTCCACGAGCGGCCCGATCGCGATGATCTGAGGCCGCAGCGCGAGGGCTGCGAGCACGATGCCGGCGAGCACGAGGAAGGGCCGGTTCGTCGTCGTGGCCATCGCTCGATGATGCGGCATTTCTGCGCTCGCTCGCGGCAGATACCGCAGATGGAGGATGCGCCCGCGCGCATCCTGCGCAGATAGTGCGCCATGAGCGAAGCCGCCATCGAGACCCGTCCCGCCTGGGAGTGGCGCGCGATGGGCGCGACCTGGCGACTGCGCCACACAGGCAAGGTCGAGATCGAGGTGGTGGGCGCGCTCGCCGACGCGATCGCCGCCGACGAGCGGCGCTGGTCGCGCTTCCTCCCGCGCAGCGAGGTCTCCCGCCTCAATCGCGCTCCCGGCGTGCCGTTGCAGGTGTCGACCGAGACGCTCGACCTGCTGCTCGCCTGCGATGCCTGGCACGAGCAGACCGAGGGGGCGTTCTCCGTCATGGTCGGCGGCGCTCTGGTCGGCTACGGCTACCGGGAGAGCCAGCGCGTGCGGCCGCCGCGCACGTCGGTGACGCCGAGGCCGCAGCCGATCGCGGGCGCTCTCGTCGTGGTCGACGCCGTCCGCCGCCTGGCCTGCGTGCCTGGCGGCACGTCGCTCGACCTCGGCGGCGTCGCGCGCATGTGGAGTGCGGAGCGCGCGGCTGCGATCGTGCGCACGCTCTCGGACGACCCGGCGATCCTGCTCGAGGTGGGCGACGACATGGTGGCCGTGCGCGGCGACCATCTCGTGGCCGTGAGCGGCCCCGACGGCGATGTCGGCGCGCGCGCCGTCGTGCTGCGCGACGGCCACGCCCTGGCCTCCTCCTCCTGGAGCGCGATGCTGTGGTCGAACGACGACGGCGCTACCGCGCACCACCTGATCGACCCCGCCACCGGTGCCCCCGCCGAACCGGCCAGCGCCGTCGTGATCGCCGGCGACGCCGCCGAAGCCGACGCCCTCTCGACGGCGATGGCAGTGCGCCCCTCGCTCGTCTCGCGTCTCCCGACGGTCTGCGCGATGGTCCACGGCCCCCAGGGCGAGCGCCACACGGCCGCCTGGGAAGCCGTCGCGGTCTGAGCCCTGGGGCGGCCGAGAGCGCATGAGCCGGGGTCAGTGGGCGTGGAGCGCTGCGCATGAACCGGGGTCAGTGGGCGCGTAGCGCAGCGCATAAACCGGGGTCAGGCACCGAAATATGCGCCAATTTCGAAATTGGCGCATATTTCGGTCCGCCATGACCCCGGTTTATGCGCTGGCCCCGGCTTTCGATGACCCCGGTTTATGCGCTGGCCCCGGCTTTCGATGACCCCGGTTCATGCGCCGGCCCCGGCGCTCCAACGACCCCGGCTCATGCGCTCACGCCGCGCCCTCCAGGTGCAGCAGCGCGGTCTTCGCCTCGAGCCCCCCGGCGTAGCCGCCGAGCCCGCCGCCGGTGGACAGCACGCGATGGCACGGCACGACGATCGGCAGCGGGTTGGTCGCGAGCGCCGAGCCGGCGGCGCGCGTCGCACCAGGGCTGCCGGCGCGCGTGGCGACGTCGCGATAGGAGGCTGTCTGGCCATAGGGGATCTCCGCGGTGGCGCGCAGCACCTCGCGGCGGAAGCCGCCCGTGAGCCGCCAGTCCAGCGGGATGCCGAACTCCCGCCGGCTGCCGCCGAAGTACTCGTCGAGTTCGCGGCGCGTCTGCGTCAGCGACTCGCGCGAGGCGTGCAGGACGCGGGGCGAGACGCGTGCGGCCAGCTGCTCCAGCACCCTGTTCTCGTCCTCCGCCGGCAGTCCGAGGCGCACGAGGCCCTCGCGCGTGGCGCCGACGAGGACGACCCCGAGCGGCGTGTCGTGTCGCTCGAAGGCGACGTCGATGAGGCCCGAGCGCTCCGCGGCGCCTGCGAGCTCGCGCCGCATCCGCTCCCAGGCCGCGGGGGCCGGCCTCCGTGCCTCGCCCAGCGACCGCTCCAGCTCTGTCTGCTCTTCTCGATTGCTCATGCTGGAGAGACGCCTCCCGTCCGCGTTTCGTGAGTTGCAGGCCTCATGTCGCTGCTCCCTCCAGCTGCGCGCGCAGCCGCCGCAGGCCCTCGAACACGTTGCGCCGGGCCGCATCCTCGCTGGTCGCCATGACCTCTGCGATCTCGCCGTGCGAGAGGTCGGCAAGGTAGCGAAGCCCGATCGCCGTGCGCTGCTTGGCCGGAAGCGAGCGGACGAGCTGCCAGATGCCGTCGTCCGCGAAGGCGGGCTCGTCCCCGGCCTCGGGCTCGGGGTCTGCGATCGGCACGGGCGCGCGTGCGCGCCCGCGGTGCGAGTCGACGGCCTTGCGCGCCGCGATCGAGAACAGCCACGAGCGGATCGCCGCCGGCTCGCGCACCTCGGCGAAGGCGCGCAGCGCCGCCAGCATCGTCTCCTGGAAGACGTCCTCGCCGCGCTCCGGGCCGGCCTGGGCCAGGCAGAAGCGCAGCACCGCCGGCCCGTGCAGCTCGACCACGCCCTCGAACGGCGGCAGGTGGGTCTTCGTCATGCTCACGGGTACTGGACGCGCGGCCGCGCGACTACGTGAGATCGAGCTCGATCTGGACCCTGTTGTCGTGGAACGTCGGGCTCCCGCCCAGGTCGGCGTCGCGCTCGGGGATCGTGGCGTTGACGTGCTCGCCCGGCCCGAGCAGCTTCGGCCACTGCTGCTTGAACGTGAAGGCGACGCCCGGGCGGGCACGCGTCGTCGACGACGGCCTCGGCGCGCGAAGGCGCCGCGATCGTTGTGCACGCGCACGCTGCGCGCCGCTCTCGATGCCGCGCTCGCCGGCGTCGAGCGGATGCAGGTGCACCTGCGGCGGGCCGAGGCGCGCGCGATGCCAGGGCAGCGACGCGAACGTCGAGTTGAGCACGTAGCGCGAGGCGGGGGAGAGCAGCGCGAGCGGGATAGCGCTTGGCGAGCTCGGCATCCTCGAGCTCGTGCGGCGGCGACGTAGCCGATCAGCGGGTCGGCGCCGCTCTCGGCGAGCTCGGGCGCGAGCAGGCGCAGTCGTGCCGCTCGGCGGTCGGGAAGCCGCCCTCGGCGAAGCGCGCGACGCCCGGCGGCGTGACGCGCAGCGCGCCCTCGTCGCGCAGCCGCTCGAACGTGATCCCGGCCGCGCGCGCGGCCGTCGCAGTCGAGCACGTCGCGCGCGACCTCCTCGTCGGACTCGCTGCAGGCGCGGGTGGTCGAGCCCCAGCGCGCGCGCGAGGCGGCGGAAGATCTCGCTGTTCGGGCAGGCACGCGCCCGGCGGCTCGACGGCCGGCATGTTGAGCGTCACGTAGTGATGCCCGTAGGAGTTGTGGAGGTCGAGGTGCTCGGGCTGCATCGTCGCCGGCAGGACGATGTCGGCGTACAGCGCGGTGTCGGTCAGCCGCTGCTCGAGCACGACGGTGAAGAGGTCTTCGCGCGCGAGCCCGGCGTGCACGCGCGCCGTGATCGGGGTTGCTGGCGGCGGGGTTGGCGTCGAAGACGACGAGCGCCGCGACCGGCGGATCGTCGAGCCTCGAGCAGCGCCTCGCCGAGGCGCGACATGTTGATCGTGCGCGCGGGCGGGCGCTCGAGGTCGGCCGGGATCGCGACGCGGCCGGGGCTGATGCCGCCGAAGTGGCCGCCGGTCATGCACGAGCAGGCCGCCCGCCGACGTGCCGGAAGTCGCCCGTCAGCGCCGGCAGCGCCAGGATCGCGCGCATCGCCGCGCCGGCGCCGCCGTGGCGCTGCAGGCCGAGGCCGAGCCGGATCGCGGACGGGCCGCGTGTGCGCGAAGCGGCGCCCGAGCGCGACGATGCCTCGACCGGGAGGCCGCAGATCCGCGGCCGCGCGCTCGACCGGCCAGTCGGCCAGGCGCGCCTCGAGCTCGGGCCAGCCCTCGGTGTGGCGCTCGAGCCAGTCGCGATCCTCCGCGCCCTCGTCGAGCACGACGCGCATGAGGCCGAGCGCGAGCGCGGCGTCCGTGCCCGGCCGCGGCGCGATGTGCTCGTCGCAGCGCTCCGCCGTATCGGTGCGCAGGGGGTCGATCGCGACGACGTGCGCGCCGCGCTTCTGCGCCGCGAGCACGAAGCGCCACTGGTGGAGGTTCGTCGAGAGCAGGTTCGCGCCCCACAGCAGGATCAGCCGCGAGTGCTCGAACTCCTCGGGATCCATGCCGACCGCGCCGCCGTACGTCGCCCGCAGCGCGGCATCTCGCGGCGGCGCGTGCAGATCGTCGTCTGCAGCCGCGAGGCGCCCATCGCCGCGAACAGCCGCGGCCCCATGATCCAGCCCTGGATCATGCCCTCGGTGCCGGCGAAGTAGTACGGCAGCACCGATTCGGGGCCGTGCCGGTCGATCGCCGAGCGCAGCCCGCCGGCAGTCGCGGCGAGCGCCTCGTCCCAGCCGATCTGCTCGAAGCGCCCCTCGCCCTTCGCGCCGACGCGGCGCAGCGGCTGCGTCACGCGGCCCGGGGCCGTTGACGGCGTCGAGGTAGCGGTTGACCTTGGGACAGAGCGCGCCGTGGGTGAAGGGATGAGTCGCGGTCGCCGCGCAGGCCGACCGCACGGCCGTCCTCCACCTCGATCAGCCAGGAGCAGGTGTCCGGGCAGTCCAGCGGGCAGGCCCCGCGCACGATCGTCGGCATGCGACGAGTCTACGCGCCGGAGACGGCGCTCCTCCGGTCCACCGCGGCTGCAGATGCGTCTCCTCCCGAGACCCCACCCATGCGCTGAAGAGGACTTGAACCTCCACGACCCTAAGGCCACTAGGCCCTCAACCTAGCGCGTCTACCAATTCCGCCACCAGCGCGTGGCGGACGGCATGCTAGCGGAGGCCCGCGCGACGGTGCCACCCTTGACCCCGTCCGACCCACGGTCTAGTATACGAACATGCGTTCGCCTACCGATGCCCCCGCCGCGCAGCTCACAGCGCGCCAGCGCGAGATCCTCGCGTTCGTCAACGACCACTCCGCACAGCACGGCTACCCGCCGACCGTGCGCGAGATCGGCACGGCCGTCGGGCTCACGTCGTCCTCGACCGTCCACGCACACCTTGCAAACCTCGAGCGCCTCGGCCTCCTGCGGCGCGATCCGGCCAAGCCGCGGGCGCTCAATCTCGTCGGCCGCTCGACGAAGTCGCCGCCCGCGCCCGAGACCCCGGCATCCGCATGCTGCCGCTGCTCGGCCAGATCGCCGCCGGTGCGCCGCTGCTCGCCGAGGGCCATGTCGAGGAGCTGCTGCCGGTGCCCGAGCTGCTCACCGCGTCGGGGGAGAACTTCCTCCTGCGCGTGCGCGGCGAGTCGATGATCGACGACGGCATCCACAACGGCGACTACGTCGTGGTGCGTCGTCAGGACACCGCCGAGAACGGCGAGATCATCGCCGCGCTCGTCGATGGCGGCGAGGCCACGGTCAAGCGGATCTACCGCGAGAAGGATCGCATCCGCCTGCAGCCCGCCAATCAGTCGATGGCGCCCGATCTACGCCGACGACGTCGTCGTGCTCGGTCGCATCGTGGGTGTTTTCCGGAGGATCCCGTAGGGCATACTCATGCACGCCTTGGCACTCCCAGCCCCGCACCGAGACGCTCGCCTCCGCGATCGCCGAGGCGCTCGCACCCGCGCGAGCGACGCAGGTGCGCGACGGCGCCCTCGGCGGTCGCTGCCTCGTCTGCGGCGGTCTCGACGCGGATCGTCGCCCACGCGGGCGTGCGCAGCGCGACGTGCATGGACTGCGAGAGCGTGCTCGAGGCGCACCTGCCGATCGAGCTGCGCTGGTCTCATCCCAGCGCGGGGTAGCTCGCGGCATGGCGATGCCTCTCGGCGTGATCGGCGTGCCCTCGAGCGCAGGCTCGTACGCGCCGGGGCAGGAGACAGGCGCCGCGCGCGCTGCGCGACGCCGGTCTGCTCGCGAAGCTCGAGGCGGCGGGCTTCGCGATCGTCGATCACGGCGACGCCCGAGTCTGGCGCTGGGCGCCCGACCGCGAGCATCGCGCGCGCAGAACGCTCGCCGCGGTCGCTCGCCTGCGCGGCCGACACTGCCGAGCGCGTCCGCGTCGCCCTTGCGGCGGGCGACTGGCCGCTCGTGCTCGGGGGCGACTGCACCGTCGGTCGTCGGCACGCTCGCCGGGCACCTCCCGGAGGAGGGGCGTCTCGGGCTCGTCTACCTCGACCTGCACGCCGATCTCAACACGCCCGACAGCGTCCCGGACGGCGCGCTCGACTGGATGGGCGTCGGCCCACCTGCTCGGCGAGGAGGATGCGACGCCCGAGCTGCGCGACTTCGGGCCGCGTGCGCCGCTGCTCGAGGACGACAGATCGTCCTCCTCGGCTTCGCCGCGACCAGGCGACCGCGGGCGAGCGCGCGCGATCGAGCGGCGCCGCCTGCGCACGGTGCCGCTCGCGGCGGTCGCGGCCGACCCCGCGGCCGCAGCCGGCGAGGGCGCTCGCGCGCTCGTCCGGCTGCGATCGCCTCGTCGTCCACTTCGACGTCGACTGCATCGACTTCACCGATGCCCCGCTGTCGGAGAACACGGGCCGCAACGTCGGCCTCACGCAGGACGCAGCCTTCGCAGCGCTGGCGGCGGTGCTGCTCGACTCGCGCGTCAGCGCGCTGACGGTGACGGAGCTGAATCCCGACCACGGCGCGCAGGACGGCTCGACGCTGGCGGCCTTCGTCGACCACCTGGTGGCTGCGCTCGCCGCCGCTCCCTCCCTGAGTCAGGACGGCGGAGGTTCGACCGCGACCTGAGAGCCGTCAGAGGCTGCCGCGGCCGCCGCGGCTCACGGGGCCCGCCATCCGGCGGATCCTCGCCGAGCCGCTCGAATCGCTCGCCGGGGTGGGCGAGTGCGCCGACCAGCGCGGAGACGCCGCCGCCGACCTCCCGCCAGGCGCGCACGATCTCGATGCGAGGGCACGGGCTGACGGCATAGACCTCGCCGTCGATCAACACGTGGTCCCTCGCGCTCACAGCTCGATATGTAGCAGATGCCGCGAGCGCGTATGAGGTATTTCCGGGTCAGTCCCGATCAACGCGTGCGCAGTGCCGCCGTGAGCTCGCCGCGCGAGGCGATGCCGAGCTTGCGGTAGACGCTGCGCAGGTGGTACTCGATCGTCTTCGGGCTGAGGTAGAGCTTGGCCGCGGCCTCTCGGGTCGTCAGGCCCGCGGCGAGCTCGAAGGCGATCTGCAGCTCGCGCGGAGTCAGCTGGTCGAGCGTGCTCGGATCGCGCTTGCGCGCAGTCTCTCCCGTTGCCGCGAGCTCGAGGCGCGCGCGCTCGGCCCAGGGCCCGGCGCCCAGCCGGCGGAACGCCGCGTGGGCGTCGCGTAGGTGCGAGCGCGCGTCGCCGCGGCGGCGCACGCGTCGCAGGCGCTCGCCGTAGGCGAGTTCCGTGCGCGCGCGCTCGAAGGTGTCCGGCGTCAGGTCGTGCCAGCGCAGGGCCTGCTCGAACCATCCCGCGAATTCCTCGTCGCCCGCGACGAGGGCCTGCGCGCGCGCCGAGCGCGCGAGTCCCCACGGCTGGCCCTTGCCGGTAGCTCGCCGGCGAAAGGCGGCTGCGATGGCCACCGCCTCTTCGCTGCGTCCGCATTGCACGAGTGCCTCGGCGAGCTCCGGTGCGGGTGAGAGGTCGACATCGGCGATGCCGAGGCGGTCGAGCGCCGCGCTCATGTCGGCCAGCCGCTCGACGGCCTCCGCGGGTCGGCCGAGCGCCAGCTCGAGGTCGCCGAGCGCGGCCAGCGCCCAGGCCTCGTAGAGGCCGCGCCCGTAGCTGCGGGCGGCCTGGAGTGCGCGCTGCGCGTGCGCGCGGCAGCTCTCCTCGCGTCCCTCGCGGGCCTCGAGCCACGCCAGGCCCGAGAGCGCGGCGCACTCCTCACCCGGCTGCCCGGTGTGCTGCGCCAGGTCGGCCGCCTCGTGGTAGCGCGCTCGCGCCTCGGCCCAGCGGTCGGTCGTCGCGGCATCGCGGGCCGAGAGGTAGAGCAGCGTCACGAGGGCTCCCGCCACGCCGCGGTCGCGGGCCGAAGCCGTCGCGCGCTCGAGCGAGTCGCGCGTCGTCCGCGTCTCGCGCAGGAACAGCGGGGCCTCCACCACCCAGCGCCAGAGCAGCGGCGGGCCGTCGAACATGCGCTCATAGCCCGGCATGCGGATCGCCGTGCGCAGGGCGCGGGGGCCCTCGTCCCCGGCATCGCAGAAGACGAGCGCCATCCCCAGCGCGATGCGCGCCATGCACGCCTCGACGCCGTCATCCTGGTGGCTGAGCGCGGCGCAGGCGGCGCGCGCGTCCTCCAGCATCGGCTCCATGCGTCCGGCGTAGAAGGACGCATAGGCGGCCTCGGCCAGCAACAACGCCGCGCGGCGCGGATCGCCGGCGGCCCGGCGCGCCGCGAGCACGAACACCTCGCGGGCCTGCGACGCGTCGCCGCGCGCAAGCTGGATGTGGCCGCGGAGCTGATCGATGTCGATGGCGGCCGCATCGCTCGTCGCCAGCAGACCGGCCTCGTCGAGCAGGCTCACTGCGCGCTCGCCGCTGCCCGCGATCCAGGCGCTGGATGCCGCCTCGAGCAGGCGCCGACCGCGGCTGCGCAGCATCCGCCGTGAGGCGGGCGGAGCGCTCCGCCGTGAGCGCCGCCGCCGCGTGCGCGCCGCGCTCGCGGGCGCGCGCGGAGGCAGCCGCGAGCGCATCGGCGGCGGTGTCGTCGGGCCCGAATGCGGCGGCCCCGAGGTGCCAGGCGCGCTCGTCCGCGTCGCGCTCGTCGACCAGCCGCTGCGCGAGCGCCGCGTGGACGGCTCGCCGCTCGCCCGGGTCGGCCGCGTTGTGCACGGCTGAGCGAACGAGCGGATGCCGGAACCGGATGCGGCCGTCAGAGACGTCCACGAGCCCGGCTGCCTCGGCCTCCTGCAACGAGGCGACGTCGACCCCGAGGATCGCCCCGGCCTCGGCGATCAGGCCGAGATCGGCCGTCGAGGCGGCGGCGACGACGAGCAGCGAGCGCCGCGCAGGCTCGGATAGCCGCGAGGCGCGCACGGCGAATGCGCGCTCGACCGTGGTCGCGACCGGCAGCGGGCCTTCCACCAGGCTGCCCGCGACGCTCTCGGCCTCGCCCGCCAGCTCGATCAGCGCCAGCGGGTTGCCCCCCGTCGCGCGGAAGAGCCGCTCCGCGCTGCCCTGGGGCAGCGGGTCGTCGCGCCGGCTCGCCAGCAACGCGCGGGACGACTCGAGGTCGAGGCCGGTCAGGGCGAGCTCCGGCAGGCTCGCATCCGAGAGCGGCGAATGCTCGCCCGCGCGCGTGCCGACGACGATCGCTATCGGGTCGGCGAGCAGCCTGCGCGCGGCGAACAGGATCGCCTCCGCCGATGGCTGATCGAGCCACTGGGCATCGTCGAGCAGCACGCAGAGCGGCCGGCTCTCGGCTGCGGCGGCGAGCACGCCGAGCGTCGCCGCTCCGATCGCGAGCCGCTCGCCGCCGACGCCGGGTCCGAGCGCCAGTGCCGCCCGCAGGGCCGCGGCCTGCGGCGCCGGGAGGGCGTCGACATGCTCGATCACGGGGCGCAGCAGCTCGAGCAGGCCCGCGAACGGAATCGACGCCTCCTCCTCGCTGCCGCGCGCCGAGAGCACGAGCATCTCGCCCGCCGCGGCGGCTGCGTGGGCCAGCAGGGAGCTCTTGCCGATGCCCGCCTCTCCACTCACGACGAGCACGCCGCTCGTGCCGACGCGTGCGTCGGCGAGCAGGCGCTCGATCGCCGCGCGCTCCGCATCGCGCCCGACCAGCATCGCCCGAGTATGCCCGAGGGCGGGGCGGCCGCGTGGTCGCGCGCGGAAAGGTCCAGGGGGCCCCCCTGATGTGAGCGGCGCCTGCCCTCCATACCGTCGAGTGCGAGCAGCCGGGGTCAGGCCCGAGCAGCCGGGGCCAGGCCCGAGCAGCCCGGGCCTGACCCCAGGTGCTCGCGCCTGACCCGGGTGGCAGGTTCAATCCGCACGAGAAGGAGCGTCAGATGGCAGTCATCGAGCAGACGGTCCCGATCGACGAGGACAAGCTCGGAGCGTTCATGAACCAGGCGGTCGGGCGAGCTCGGCGCCACGCTCGGCGCCGCGCTCGTCGTGATCGGCGACAAGCTCGGCCTCTACAAGGCGATGGCGGGCGCGGGCCCGATCACCTCCGCCAGCTCGCCGCACGCACCGGCACCGCCGAGCGCTACGTGCGCGAGTGGCTGAACGCCCAGGCGGCCGGCGGCTACGTCTCCTACGACCCGGCGACGCACAGTCGTTCGAGCTGCCGCCGGAGCAGGCGCTCGCGCTCGCCGACGAGTCGAGCCCGTTCTTCATCTGCGGCGCGTTCCAGCTCTTCACCTCGCTCGTGCGCGACGAGCCGAAGATCCGAGAGGCCTTCACGAGCGGCGCGGGCGTGGGCTGGCACGAGCACCACCACGATCTCTTCGAGGGCACCGAGCGCTTCTTCCGCTCGGGCTACAACGCCCACCTCGTGGCGGAGTGGATCCCGGCGCTCGACGGGCGTCGAGGACAAGCTGCGCGCCGGCGCCCTCGTGGCCGACGTCGGCTGCGGTCTCGGCGCCTCGACGATCCTCATGGCGAAGGCCTTCCCCGCCTCGCGGTTCGTCGGCTTCGACTACCACAAGGAGTCGATCGAGGCGGCCCGCCGCCGCGCGCGCGCGAGGCCGGCGTGACCGATCGCGTGAGCTTCGAGGTCGCGCCGGCCGAGCGGCTTCACCGGGACGTACGACCTCGTCACGATGTTCGACTGCCTGCACGACATGGGCGATCCGGTCGGCGCGGCGCGCAACGTGCTCAAGACGCTCGAGCCCGACGGCACGTGGCTGATCGTCGAGCCGTTCGCGGGCGACAAGGTCGAGGACAACCTGAACCCCGTCGGCCGTGTCTACTACGGCGCCTCGACGATGGTCTGCACGCCCTGCCTCGCTGTCGCAGGAAGTCGGGCTCGGCCTCGGCGCGCAGGCCGGCGAGGCGCGCCTGCGCGACGTGGTCACCGCCGGCGGCTTCACGCGCTTCCGCCGCGCGACCGAGACGCCCTTCAACCTGGTGCTCGAAGCGCGTCCGTGAGCTCTACGATCGCCGCAATGGACACGCGGCGGTCGGCCACCCGTGCGCGCGAGCCCGACCTCGTCGGGCTCGCGTCGCACGACGGCGTCCGCGTCGCCTACGAGTCCTTCGGCAGCGGCGAGCACACGATCCTCTGCCTGCCGAGCTGGTCGATCGTCAATCAGCGGCAGTGGAAGGCGCAGGTGCCCTACCTCGCGCGCCACTGCCGGGTCGTGACGTTCGACCAGCGCGGGAGCGGGGGCTCGGATCATCCCGCCGACGCATCCGGCTTCTCGGACCAGGCAGCCGCCGGCGACGCGCTCGCCGTGCTCGATGCGCTCGGCATCGAGCGAGCTGCGATCGTCGGCCACTCGCTCGGCGCCCGGCCCGCGCTGATGCTGGCCGCCGACGTTGGAGAGCGCGTCGCCGCTGTCGCCTTCATCGGCGTCAACGTGCCGCTCGTCACGCCGCGGGCCCCGCAGCGCGACTTCGACGCGGATCTGCCGGAGTACGAGGGCTGGGCGCGCTTCAACCAGCACCACTGGCGGCGCGACTTCCCCGGATTCGCCGAATGGTTCTTCGGCATGATGTTCTCCGAGCCGCATTCCACCCGCCAGATCGAGAGCGGTCTCGAGTGGTCCGCCGGCACGAACGCGGAGACCCTGATCAAGACGATCGGCGCCGCCGCGCCTGGACGAGGCCGAGACACGGGCGCTGGCCGCCGCGTCCGCTGCCCTGTGCTCGTGCTGCATGGCGACGGCGATCGCATCCGCGACCACGCCGACGCAGTGGAGCTTGCAGCCATCGACCGGCGGCGATCTCGTCACGCTCGAGGGCAGCGGACACGCCCCGACGCTGCGCGACCCGGTGCGCGTCAACCTGCTCCTGCGCGAGTTCCTGCTGCCCCCCGCGCCGCCGCCGGTCTGGCGGCGTGCCTCGCGTGCGAGCGCAGCGGGCGCTCTTCGTGTCGTCGCCGATCGGCCTCGGTCACGCGCCGGCGCGACCTCGCGATCGCGCGCGAGCTGCGGCGCCTGCGGCCGGGCCTGCAGATCGACTGGCTCGCCCAGTCGCCCACCACGGCGCTGCTCGAGGCGGCAGGCGAGCGCGTGCATCCTGCCAGCGCGCAGCTGGCGAGCGAGTGCGCCCACATCGAGTCGGAGGCCGGCGGCCATCGGCTGCCGGTGTTCGACGCGCTGCGGCGCATGGACGAGATCCTCGTGGCCAACTTCATGCTCTTCCACGACGTCGCGTCTGCCGAGAGCTACGACCTCTGGATCGGCGACGAGGCCTGGGAGGTCGATCACTTCCTGCACGAGAATCCCGAGCTGAAGAGCGCGCCCTACGCCTGGCTGAGCGACTTCGTCGGCTTCCTGCCGCTGCCCGAAGGCGGCGAGCGCGAGGCGCTTCTGACCGCCGACTACAACGCCGAGATGATCGAGCAGGTCGAGCGCTACCCGCGCGTGCGCGATCGGGCGATCTTCGTCGGCGATCCCGAGGACGTCGTCGCCGGCAGCTTCGGGCCCGGTCTGCCGGAGATCCGGCCGTGGGTCGAGCGGCACTTCGCACTTCAGCGGCCACATCACGGGCTTCGAACCTTCCGCCGCCGGCCGAGCGCGCAGCACTGCGGCGCCGGCTCGGCTGGGGCGACGACGAGCAGATCTGCCTGGTCGCCGTCGGGCGGCTCCGGCGTCGGCGCGCAACTGCTGGAGACGGTGCTGGCGGCGGAGCCGGCTGCACGGCGGATGGTGCCCGGGCTGCGCATGGTCGGCGTCTGCGGCCCCCGCATCGAGCCGTCGTCGATCTCGGCGGGTGACTGCGAGCTGCACGGCTTCGTCGACGACCTCCACCGTTGGCTCGAGGCCTGCGACATCGGCGTCGTGCAGGGCGGGCTGACCACGACGATGGAGCTCGTCGCCGCGCGGCGGCCCTTCCTGTTCTTCCCGCTGGAGCACCACTTCGAGCAGCAGCTCCACGTCGCCCACCGGCTCGGCGCGGCACGGCGCAGGCCGACGCATGGAGTTCTCGGCCGCAGGCCCGGAGGAGATCGCGACCGCGATCGCACAGGAGCTGCGGCGGCCGCTTCCGGCCTCAGGCGTGACGGGCGGGGCCGCCGCCTGCGCGGCGGCCCTGATCGCGCCGCTGCTGAGCGCGCGCTCACTCGGGCGGGGTGTAGGTCGGCTCTGCTCCACCAGTCGTCCGGCGCGTTCTGCGCGGGGCCGGCCTTGTCGCCGCCGCGGATCTCGCCGTTGGCGAGCACCGTGACCATCCCTCCGTTGGGATGCCGCAGAACGGCACCCACGCCGGTCTCGCGGACGCGCTGATAGCCGCGCCGCTCGTAGCTGGCCACGACGCCGAAGTTGCGCGGCAGGGCCGGGGCGTTGGACATGTCCATTCGAACCTCCTGGCGAGGTCGGGGCGGGAGTGCAAAGGGCAGGAGCCCGATTCCGGCGCCAGTATCCCGCCCGTGCGATTCTTGTCCAGACTTGACAGCGAACATCCCTCGATAGGGGCACGACCCACTCACCGCAGGAGAGGAGCGACCAATGCCGGATGCCTACAGCAGCAGCCGCATCGACGATCTGCCGACCCTCTGGGACGGCATGTGCAAACTCGTGCGCGCCGGGCTCGGCCTGAGCGCGTTCGGCGTCAACGTGCTCGATTTCGGCCCGGACTACGTGACGAGCGACCACACCGAGGCCGAGTCCGGCCAGGAGGAGCTGTACGTGGTGCTGCGCGGATCGGCCACGCTGCTCGTGGGCGACCCGGGCCAGGAGGAGCGCATCGAGCTGACCCCTGAGGTCGTCGCCCGTGTCGCGCCCGCCGCCCGTCGCCTCTTCCACACCGGAGCAGAGGGCACGCGCGTCCTGATCGTCGGCGGCGCGCCGGGACAGGCCTACGAGCCGGCCCAGTGGTCGTCGACCGGGGAGTAGCCGTCCGGCCGGCCGGGAGCCGACGCGCCTGCTCGATTACCTGCGCGCTTGCACCGCCTGGGCGACTGCTGTGGCGAACGGCGTGAGCTCGAACGGGATCAGGCGCCGGATGCGATCGTCGCGGACGACGGTGGCCGTGCGCAGGCCCTCGATCAGCGGGCGCGCGACCTCCGCGCCGACGGGAGTGACGAGGCGCAGCCAGTACGAGGACAGGCGTGGCGTCAGCACGGGAACCTCGACGATCAGCAGGCGTCGCCCGCGCAGCTTGCCGATCTGCTCGATCATCTGCCGGTAGGTCATGACCTCGGGGCCGCCCACGTCGAAGCTCTCGCCGTAGAGATCCTCGCGGCCGCAGGCGGCCGCGAGGTAGCGCGACGGCGTCCTCGAGTGCGACCGGCTGGGTCGGCGTCGAGACCCAGCGCGGGCAGATCATGGCGGGCAGGCGATCGACGAGCGCGAGGATCGTCTCGAAGGCCGCGCTGCCCGCGCCGACGACCATCGCCGCGCGCAGCGTCGTCACGGGCGTCGCCCTGCCGGACGCAGCGCCTCTCCAGTCTCGATGCGGCTGCGCAGGTGCGGCGGAGAGATCCGGCGCGTCGTCGCCGAGCCCTCCCAGGTAGACGATCTGGCGGAGGCCGGCGGCCTCGGCGGCCGCGCGCGACCGTCTCGGCCGCGACCCGGTCGCGCCGCTCGAAGTCGGACGAGCCGAGCGAGTGCACGAGGTAGTACGCGACGTCCGCGCCGGCCAGGGCCGCGGCCACCGACGCGGGATCGGTCGCCTCCGCGCGCGCCCAGCTGAAGCCGTCGCCGGCTTTCTGAGCGTGGCGCGAGACCGCGACGACGTCGTGCTCGCGGGCGAGCAGCGGGACGAGCGCACGTCCGATCGTGCCGGTGGCGCCGAAGACCACGACCCTCATCGCTGCCCCTCCGCGATCAGCCGCCGGAAGTAGCGGCGGCTGACGCTCGTGTGCAGGCGGCGCTGCACGTGCCGGTAGAGCGCGCCGCTCCATCTCGGCCCGCCCGGCCGGCCGCTCAGCCGCGGGAAGAAGCCGTCGATGGTCGCGTGCAGCTCGATCTCCGGCTCGACGGTCTGCGTGAACGTGATCGAGCCGCCGGGCGCGCGTGCCAGCAGGCCGCCCACGATCGGGAAGCGACTCCAGACGCCCGCGGCCTCCGCCGAGGTCTGCGGCGGTCCGAAGCGCAGCAGCGTGAGGCCGCCCAGCAGACGCAGCTCGAGCGCGTCGCCGCGTCGATGCCGGCGCACGAGCTGGCCGGTCGCGGCAGCGACCTCCTGCCAGTAGCGGTCGCCGAGCACGAGCGCCGCCGCCCTCGGAGAGCTCGACCAGCGGGCGCGTGACGCGCACGCGCTGGTCGAACTGGACGGCTCCGTCGGCCGAGCTGCGCTCGGTGGAGCTCCAGCCGGTCAGCGGCGGGCGTGCCACTACCCGCCTCCGCCGTGCGCGTCGCTGCCGCGCGCGACGCGCGCGGCGGCGCTGACGGGGTCGCCCTCGAGGTGGAGCGCGCCGACGGACGGCGGCGAGGCTGGCGCTCACGCCGCTGCCCGCCAGCGCGAGCGGCGCCGTGGCGGCGACCGCTGCGAGGCCGTCCTTCGCCGCGCGGGCCCCTTCGCCAGTCGTGGCGGCGGCGACGACCAGCGCCGGGCGCGAGCAGCCGGGCCGTGTCGGCGATCGTCTCCAGCGGCGTGTCGGGTCCGAGGAACGTGATGCGCCAGCCCTGCCCGCGCAGCGCGAGCCCGAACGCGATCAGCGCGAGATCGTGCTGCTCGCCGGGAACGCACGCGAGCAGCGCGCGCGGGCCCGAGCCGTTGCCCCAGCCGCGCGCGAGGCCGAGCAGTCGCCCGCGCAGCAACGCACTGGCGAAGTGCTCCTGAGCGACCGAGGCGTCTCCACGCTGCCAGCGCTCGCCCAGCTCGTGCAGGTAGGGCAGCACGGCATCGCGCAGCACGGTGTCGAGCGCGAACGTGGCGAGCAGGCGGTCGAACGCGGCATGGGCCGCGGCCTCGTCGAACTCGTCGAGCGCGTGGCGCAGCGGCGCGGCGAGTGCTCCCGGCTGCGGCGCGGAGGCATCGTCGAGCGCTGCGTCGCCGGACTCGAGCAAGGCCAGGCGGGCGCCCTCCGCCGCGGAGACGCCCGCATCGAGATGCCCGATCATCCGGCGCACGCGGCGCTCGTCCTCGTCGCCGTAGAGGCGGAAGCCGCCCTCGGTCCGCGTTGGCGCCAGCAGCCCGTAGCGACGCTCCCAGGCCCGCAGCAGCTCGGCGCTCACGCCCACGCGGCGGCTGAGCTCCCCGATGCGGAGGTGGCCGGCGGCGTGGGGCTCTCGTTCCACGACCACCACATTACAGACTTTGGACAGACATTTGACATCCACCGCGCAAAATCCCTCACCGCAGGGCGAGCTGCTCCGCGCTTTTCCCGCCTGACTACTCATGGAGCCCGACCGGCGGGACGGGGCGGAGCGCTTCCGGAATCGCCTCAGGTGCCGCGCGAGGTGGTCTTCTCAGGCAGGGACGGGGCAGACATCCGGCGGCATGCTACGGCTTGGACGGCGAGGCCGACCCTGCCTCTCCGCTTTGAGCGGGCTGGACGCGCGTCGACCGGGCGAACGCGATGAGGCCGACAACTCCCAGAGCGAGGACCGCGAAGGCCGTCTCGTTGGCGTGCGGGAGGTCGACGAGCTTCGCCCCGCTCGCCGCGAGCGTGACGGCGAGCGCGAGCTGGAGGACGCGGTCGGGCAGGCGCACGCTCACGTGGCTGCCGATCAGGACGCCGGGCAGCGAGCCGACGAGCAGCCACGCGACTGCGCCGGCGTCCACGTTGCCGGCGACGAGATGGCCCATCCCCGCGACCCACAGGAGCGCGGCGGCGTGGAAGATGTCGGTGCCGACCACCTTGGAGGAGCGCAAGGGGAACAGCACGAGCAGCGAGAGCCCGAAGAAGACGCCTGAACCGACGGAGGTGAGCCCCACCATGAAGCCTCCTCCAAGTCCGATCAGCACCGCGGCCACGCGATCGCGCCGGGTGAGGATGAATGGGGTGTCCGGGGCCTCGCGGAAGTTCATGATGTTCTTCGCTACGAGCCCTGAGGCGCCAATCACGAGTGCGACGCCGAGCACTCTGCCTTGTAGGGTCTGCGCGCTGTCCCCGTAGCGGTGGCGCATCCAGTCGCTGAGCCAGACGCCCACTAGCGACATCGGGGCGCTGCCCAGGAACATCCAGCCCGAGAGGCGAGCCTGCACCGTCCCCATGGCGCGATGCCGGATCGCGCCGACCGACTTGAAGAGCGCTCCGTGCGCCAGGTCAGTGCCGACCGCGACCGCCGGCTGGAACCCGAACACGATCACGAGCAGCGGCGTCATCAGTGACCCGCCACCCATGCCCGTCATGCCGACGAGCGCCCCGATCAGGAGCCCGCTGAGCGCAAGCTGCCAGGTCACGCGATCGCAGCCGGCGGGGGCTGGGTGGGGACGCGATCCACGAGTGGATCGTGCCACGGCCCTCGAAATAACCTGGCCTCCGCGCGTAATTGCGGCTTCCATGGCGCGGCGGTCGCCTTTTCGCGGCGAAGGTCCGAATGAGGAGGAGCTCCAGCGTGCTGTCGTGGCGTGCGCACGTCTTTGGCTCCTATCGAGTCGGACTCGCGCGCCCTTCATGCGGCGCGGAGCGGTGGAAGGTGCTGGGTCGGGACCTTCGGCAGGACGCGGCTGGCCTCGACGCTCATCCAGTCCTCGAGCAGGATCGCGACGACGCTGCGGAAGTCGGCGACACGCGCGTCGAGGTCGGCCTGGCAGGCCCGCATGGCCCGATAAGCGGCATGGGCCGGCAGGGCCCCTGCTTCGCAAGTGTGGGCGAGCTTGATCGCCACTGCACTGAAGCGCGACCGCGTTCGAGCATGGGTCAAGAGCCAGGAAAGAACACCCGGGGTCGGGCACGAGTGCGAGCGCCCGGCCCCGAGCTACTCGTTCAGCGCTGCCGCGATCCCGGCGGCGGCCTTCGCGCCCACGCGGTTGAAGACGAGCTGCATCAGCGGGTCGAACAGCCGGCCGATGCCCGAGAAGGTCAGGAGCGCGTCGTAGTGGACGGACGAGCCGTCTCCGACGGCGCGCTCGACGGTGATCGTGTCGCGCGAGACGAAGCCGCGGCGCGCCTCGAGCACGACGCGCACGGGGGGCTCGAACGCCACGATCTCGTAGCTCAGCGGGACCTCGCGCCCGGCGAAGCGGGCGACGACGTGGAACATCGACCCCAGGCCGATCGGGCCCGTGCCCTCATGGCGAGCCTCGCTCACGCTGGGATCCCAGATGCGCGCGTTCGAGAAGTCCGACATGTAGGCGAACGCGGCTTCCGGCGGGAGCTTCGAGCGGATCGTCGTGACGTAGCGGGCCATCACCGGAGTGTTGCGGTCCGGCCGTCCCGCCGTGCGCAATCGTTCCGGCCACGACGAGCACGTCGACGCTCATGCGCATGCTTCCGATCGCTGCGGGGCATGGAACGCAGACCCGCGACGCTGCGCATCGGCTCCGGACCAGCAACGACCCGCACGCTCCACGGAGGATTGGTGCCCGCATGACGGCGAACGAGAATCCCACGGTCACGATCGCACCGGACGTCGAGATGCCGCTGATCGGCATCGGCACCTGGCAGGCCCGCGGCTCGGAGGCCTACGACGCCGTGCGGGCCGCGCTCGAGCTCGGCTACCGCCACATCGACACGGCCACGATGTACGGCAATGAGCGCGAGGTCGGCCGCGCCCTGCGCGACAGCGGCGTCGCGCGCGAGGAGGTCTTCATCACGACCAAGCTGCCCTCCGGCGACGCCGGGCGCGAGCGCGAGACGATCGCGGCCAGCCTCGAGGCCCTGGGCGTCGACCGCCTCGATCTCTGGCTGATCCACTGGCCGCCCAACGGCAGGGCCGCGCCCAAGACGTGGGAGCGCTTCGTCGAGGCGCGCGACGAGGGCCTCACGCGGGCCATCGGCGTGAGCAACTACGACAGCGGGCAGATCGACGAGCTGATCGAGGCGACCGGCGTCGACCCCGGCCGTCAACCAGATCAAGTGGTCTCCCGCGCTCTACGACCCCGCCGTCGTGCGAGAGCTGCACGACCGCGGCGTCACGCTCGAGGGCTACAGCCCGTTTCTGAGCACGAACGTGAACGACCCCGTGCTGCGGGAGATCGCCGAGCACCACCGGCGTGACGACGCGGCAGGTGATCGTGCGCTGGCACATCGAGCACGGCTTCGTCGTGATCCCGAAGTCGAGCGACCGCGCTCGCATCGCGGCCAACTTCGACGTCTTCGGGTTCGCCCTGCACGCCGCCGAGATCGAGCGAATCGACGCGCTCGGCGGCGGCTGAGCGCTTAGGTCACGAGCGTGAAGCGGTGGCTGAGCACGAGCGCGCGCCCCGCGCACTTCTTGTCGTTCAGCTGCTCGAACGTGAGCGTCTTGCCGCTGCGCTTGAAATTGTAGAAGCCGAGCGCCTTGCAGGCCAGAGGGCCGGTCTCCTTGTAGAACTGCATCTGCGGAGCGATCGAGAGGTCGTGGCCGCGGACGACGATCTTGCCGTTGCGGGCGATCGTGTAGGTGCCGTTCTTCGCGAACGCCAGCGCCCACGTGCCCTTCAGCTGGGCCGGCGCGGCGATCTTGGCTTTGTACGTGCCGGGCGGCGGCCCGTCCGCTGCCAGAGCGGGCGCAGGCAGCGCCGCCGCCGCGACCACTGCAGCGAGCATCCCCAGTCGTCTCATCGTCGCCTCCCGTCCGTCGCACAAGGCCCTCGCTCACCCGCGAGTCGAGAGCGACGTCCCCGGGCATAGAAAAGCCCCGCCGGAGCGGGGCTTTCCCGTAGCAGGCCGTTAAGCCGGATTCTGTCGTGGGCAGCCATCCATCTAGGCCCGGCGTTGCCGCCGGGCTCGAGCCGCCTACCCGGGGCTCGGCGAGCCGCGTCATCGCCCCTGTCTGGCGTTGCACCGGGTGGGGTTTACCGAGCCGGCGCGTCACCGCGCCGCTGGTGCGCTCTTACCGCACCTTTTCACCCTTGCCGGCGACCGCGGACGGTCGCTTAGGCGGTGTTCTTTCTGTTGCACTCTCCGTCGGGTTTCCCCGCCTGGGCGTTACCCAGCACCCTGCTCTTCGGTGTCCGGACTTTCCTCGCGGCCGCAGGGGCCGCGCGGCTGCCTGGCCTGCATGCTTCAGCATATCGCCGGTCTGCGCAGCCATGATGTCCGCGGTGTCGCGGCCTCATCCGACCCTGCGCGGCGGCGTTCGCGCGCGCTTCGCCGTGCTGATCGCGGCGCTGCTGCTGTACGGCTGGGGCGAGCTGCTGACCGTGCGCGCCGATGTCGGGCTCGGCCCCTGGGACGTGCTCCATCAGGCGATCTCGATGCCACGCGCGCCTGAGCTTCGGAGTCGTGGTCGTGGCCACCTCGTTCGTCGTGCTCGTGCTCGCGGCCGCTGCGCTCGGCGAGCGCCCGGGCATCGGCACCGCTGCTGAACGCGCTGATCGTCGGCTCGTCGTTCGACGTCTTCGACCGCCTCAACTTCGCGCCGCATCTGCACGGCGGCGTCGCGGGCTCGCGCTCGATCGTCGCCGGCATCGCCGCATCGGCCTCGCCAGCGCGCTCTACATCGGCGCCAGCATTCGGGCGCCGGGCCGCGCGACAGCCTGATGCTCGCGATCGTCGCGCCGCGGCGCCGCGCATCTCCGTCGCGAGCTGGGCCATCCAGATCAGCGCGCTCGCGATCGGGTTCGCGTTCGGCGGCTCGGTCGGGCGTCGGCACGGTGCTCTTCGCGTTCGGCCTCGGGCCCGGCCATGGAGGCCGCCTTCTGGGTGCTCGTGCGCCTCGGCGTGACGCAGCCGCCGCGACGGCAGGCGGTCGTCGCCGCGGCGAGGCCGGCGATCGGCTCTACGTGAGGCCGGCGGGCACTTCGGCGCCGCCGGCGAGCTCGGCCGCCGTCTCCGAGAGCTCGCTGCGCAGCCGCTCCTCGCGCGCCAGCCAGAGCTTCATCGCGAAGGCTCCGACCGTGACGCTGTCGCGCGTGCCGCACTCCGGGCAGCGCCGGTGGGCGACGCGCCGGCCATCCGCGAGCAGCCAGATGCGCTCGAGCTGCAAGAGCTTGGAGTCGCATTCGCGGCACCGGATCAGCGGGAGCATGGGTTCATCCTGACGTTCATCTATGAGCGTTCGGTTATGGAGCGGTTCCGGTTTCGTAGTCGTTCCGTGACGCATGCGACGCGTTCGCGAGCGCGTTCGCGCGCGCGAGCATCGAGCCGCACCTGCATCTCAACCTAGGTGCTGTTTTCCTCTCCATGGGAATACGCTCCTGCGCCTGTGACGAGGTTCACGCCTGCCCGGTTCCCTCGCGCGCGTCTGGTAGAAGGCCGACGTGAGTGAGCTGACGATCGAGCACCTGAGGGAGCCGGCCGAGATCCGCGCCTTCGCCGAGACCGCGCGCAGCGAGGGCCGGCTCGCGCTCGACACCGAGTTCGTCTGGGAGCGCACCTACAGCCCGGTGCCGTGCCTGCTGCAGCTCGCGACGGCCGAGCGCGTCGCGGTGCGTCGACCCGCTCGAGGACGTCGACGTCAGCCCCGATCGCCGAGCTCGTCGCCGACCCGGCCGTCCAGCTCGTGATGCACGCGCCGGCCGGCGACCTGCTGCTGTTCGCGACGCGCTACGGCGTGCGCGCCACGAACGTATTCGACACGCAGCTCGCGGCGGGCTTCGTCGGCCACGGCATCTCGATGGCCTACGACCGCCTCGTCGAGCGCGTCGCTCGGCGTCGTCGCTGCAGCACAACGAGACGTTCAGCGACTGGTCGCGGCGCCCGCTGACCGAGGCGCAGATCGAGTACGCGGCCGACGACGTGCGCTACCTCTTCGCGGTCGCCGACGCGCTCGTCGCGAAGCTCGACGAGATGGGGCGCCGCTCGTGGGCCGAGGACGAGATCGCGCGCCGCTACGGCCCGGCCGCGACGATCGAGCCCGATCCCGCAGCGCGCCTACCTCAAGGTCGCGCGCCGCGGCCGCCTGAGCGGCCGTCAGCTCGCCGCAGCTGCGCGCGGTCGCCGCCTGGCGCGAGGAGGAGGCGCGCACGCGCGACCTGCCGCCGGGCTGGGTGCTCAAGGATCCGAGCGTCGTCGAGGTCGCCCGCCGCAACCCCGCCGACGCGGCCGCGCTCGGCAAGCTGCGCGGCCTCGGCAACCTCTCGGCGGCTCGCCGCGCAGCGCCTGCTCGACGCGCTCGCGCGCGCAGCCGACGAGGAGCCGCCGCAGCGCGGCCCGCGAGCTGCCGCCGGGCCTCGCCCGCCGCGTCGCCGCGGCCTCGGCGCTCGGCGCCGTGCTGGTGCGCGCGCGCTGCGAGGGCGCGCACATCGCGCCCGAGCTCGTGGCGACGCGCGCCGAGCTGGAGAGCTTCGTCGAGGCGATGGCGAGCGGGCACGACGAGCACGCGCTGCTGTCGGGCTGGCGCCGCGAGCTGGTGGGCGACGAGCTGCGCGAGCTCGTGCAGGGCAATGTCGCGCTGGCGCTCGATCCGCAGGCTCCGTACGTGCGCACATTCCCCGTCCCGCCGCGCTGAACGAGCGGATCTGAGCGCGGCTTCGCCGGGGCACTCACCCCTGGTAGTGTCCGCTCGTCGCGGGCGCCCGTCTGCGCCTCGGCCACCTGTCTCGATGTCGATCTCCGCCCCGCCCGTCTCCTCTGCTCCTGTTGCGCTCGGCCGGGCGAGGCTGCCGCGTGTCGATCGCACGGGTCTTGCTGGCGCTCGCGGCCTGGCCGGCTCGTCGGCCTGGCGATCGGCCTCGCGGGGCTCGGCGGCGTCGACGACGCGGCCCACCGCTACCAGGCGAGCGTCTTCAGCGTCGACGGCTGGACGGCCTGGGACAACTACTGGTACGCGGGCCGCTACGGCGTCGTCAACTACAGCCTGCTGTTCTATCCGATGGCTGCGGTGCTTCGGCGTGGTCACGGTCGCCGTGCTGGCCGTGACGGCCTCGTCCGGGCCTCTTCGCGCGTGATCGTGATGCACCAGTGGGGCCGCCCGGCGCGCTGGTCGGCGCTGCTCTTCGCGCTCTCGATGCCCGCGCTGCTCGCCGCCGGCCAGTACCCGTTCGCGCTCGGCACCGCCTTCAGCCTGCTGGCACTGCTCGCGGCACAGCGCGGCCGGCCCTGGCTGCTCGTCGCCGCGGCGCTCGCTGACGGCGCTCTCGAGCCCGCTCGCGTTCGCCTTCCTCGTCGTCACGCTCGGCGGCCTGCTGCTGGGCGAGGGCCGCGCGCAGCGCGCTGCGCAGCGCGACGCGTCGCGATCCCGCTCTGCGCGATCCTGCTGATGCTCGCGGCCGAGGTCGCCGATCTACCAGGCCTTCCCGGGCGGCGGCCCGTTCCCGTACCCGGCCGCCGACCTGATCGGGATCACGGCCTTCTCGCTCTGCGGGCTGCTGCTCGCGCGCGGCTCGCAGCTGACGCGCCCGCTCGGCGGGCTCTTCCTCGCCTACCTCGCGATCGCCTGGTGGGCGAAGCTGTTCCCATCGCCGCTCGGCGGCAACGCGACGCGCGTGCTCGACTACCTGGCAGCGCCGCTGCTCGCGCTCGTGATCGCGGTGCGCGGACCCGCAGGCGCGCGCGCTCGGCGTGCTCGCGCTCGCGGTCGCGATCGCCTGGCAGGCCGCGCCGTTCGTCCAGAACGTCGCGGCCTCGTTCGGCGAGCAGGCGCAGGCGGCCTCCTACTGGCAGCCGGTGATCTCGTTCCTGCACCAGCCCGGCCGGCACGATCCCGCCAACTTCCGCGTCGAGGTCGTCTCCACGGCGCGCCACTACGAGTCGTACTACCTGACCCGCGGCGAGGGCGAGGCGATCCCGCGCGGCTGGTACCGGCAGAACGACTTCCCCACCAACGGCGTGCTCTACGACCGCACGCTGAGCGCCGCCGCGTACCAGCGCTGGCTGCGCCTGATGGGCGTGCGCTACGTCTTCCTGCCCATACGCCGCGCTCGACCCCTCCGCCAAGCGCCGAGGCCGCCCTGCTGCGCAGCGGTCGCAGCGGCCTGCGCGAGATCACGATCTCGAAGAACTTCCGCGCCTTCGAGCTGCCGGACGCCACGCCGCATGCTGACGCTCGGAGCCGCGCGGCCGGAGGCGCCCGCGCTGGCCGGAGAGCGCGAACGTCCTGCGCGAGACGCGCGAGCAGTTCTGGCTCTCGCTGCCGCAGCCGGCACGTATCTGCTGCGCGTGCACTACTCGCCCTACTGGCGCGTCGACGATCCCGCCGCCGCCTGCGTCGAGCCGGGCCCGCACGGCATGACGCAGCTGCGCGTCGTCGATCCGGGCCCGCTGCGCCTGCGCATTGACGTCACGCGCCCGCACCATGCTCAATGTCGTCGGCGGCGCCCGCTCGGGCTGCGCATTCCCGCCCGCGGCACCCCCCAGCTGAGCTACTGACTCACTCCTTTCTGCCGACGTCAGCATTAGCTTGATGCGTTCTCTCGCCGCCCTCTCCGTCTGCGTGCTCCTGTGCGCCTCGACGGCTCGGCCCTCGCGGCCGGAGGAGCCGCCGCGCCGCAGATCGTCGACCTCACCGTGCGCCCCTCGGGCGCCGACCTCGCGCGCCTGCCCGGCAAGGGCGATTGCGTTCGCGGCCGTCTACGACGACCGGCTCGGCTCGAGTGCCCTGCGCTATGCCGAGCGCCACGACGGCCGCTGGGTCACGCGCGTGATCGCGACCCAGATCGACGGGCGCCCCGTCGGCCGTGAGCCGACGCTCGCGATCTCCAGGCACGGCATGCGGCTCGTCGGTCTTCCGCACCGACATCGACCTCGACCTCGGCCGCTCCGCCAACGGCACGCTGTATGCCGCGCGCTCGCCCGACGGCGAGCACTGGTACGTGGACAAGATCGACGACGAACGGCTTCGGCGCCACGCCCGGCGTTCGACGCCCAGGGCCGTCCGGCGATCGCCTACCTGGCGCGCGTGGACACGACGGATGCCGTCGAGGTCCGGCTCGCCCACCTCTACGACGGCAGCTGGCACATCGAGGTGCTCGCGCAAGACGACCTATCGGCAGGCGCCCAGCGAGGCCAACGCCTCGAGCGTCGGCCTCGCGCTCGACCGCTACCTCGCGCTCAAGGTCGCCTATGTCGACCCGGGCAGCCGCTCGGTGCGGCTCGTCGGCGAGGACGCCCAGCCGCAGCGCTTCGGCACCGTCCCGGCCACGGCATCGCGCGCCGCCGCTCGCCTTCGGCGCCAACGGCGAGGTCGGCATCGTCTGCTCCGGCCTGGCAGGCGAGGAGGCGAGGCTGTGGGTCGCGACCGGCCGCCTCGGCGGCGTGACCAAGACCTTCCCCGCGATCGGGCAGTCGGTCAGCTCCGCCGTGATCGCAGGCTTCGCCAACGGCGCGCCGATCGTGGCGTTCCGCGATCGCCGCGGAGCCTTCGTCGCCGTGCCGGGCATCCGCAGGTACCACAGCGCCCTGATCGCGCGCGCGGCTCGCTACAGCGCGAGCAGCCCGTTCAACGCGCGCCTTCGGCGCCGCGCGCTCGAGCCCGGGCGACATCGGCGTCGCCCTGGTCGCGAACGGAGCGCTGCTCGTGTTCGCCGAACGCGCGTTCTAGCTCCGAGGCTGGTTCGGCCGGAGCCGAGCGCGTAGCATCCGGGTATGCGACGAATGCTTGCTTCCGTCGCAGTGCTCGCCGCCGCTCTGCTCGCGCCGTCCGCTGCCCTGGCCGTCGACGGCGCGCCGACGATCTCACGCCCGCAGCGGTATCCGCGACCGCATCCGTCCACGTCGGTGCACCTCACGTGGACCGACGTCGGACCGCGCCCGACCGTCGTCACGCGCGTCCTCCGCGCCACGTTCGAGTCTGCGCGACCTGTGCCACCGCGCACTCCGGCAGCGTAGCTCGACGCCGCGATGCCCCGGTCGACATCGTCGGTATGACGACGTGCTTCGACGACAGCCGTTCCGGGCGGACATCTACTGCTACTGGGTGCAGGCGGACGACGGCGTGCCGGCGCGGCGGACTCCGCTCCGGCCCAGTTCATGTACGACACGACGCCACCCGGCGATCCGGTCGTGACTCGAGACCGGCGGCAGACGGCTGCTCGCCGTTCACGGTGACGGCCGCGACTGCGGCTGACGCCTCGGGCCGGTCGTGTTCACGACTGACGGCCCGGGCGGCACGCTCCCGTTCACGCCGCCAGCTCTCCGCACGCCCGGTCTTCCCTTCGCACCGGCGCGCACGGTCGTGACCGCGACGGACGGCGCCGGCAACAGCACGACGAAAACAGTCCGGGGCGCCGCGTGTGGACCCCACGCGGCCTCCGGCGCCGGTGCTCGAGATCGACACCGATCCGATCCAGCAGACGGCCACGCTGAGCTGGCAGCCCGTCGTGAGCGACGGAGCGCCGGTCGTGCCTACAGCGTCCACACCAAGGGGCCGCAGGGAAGCTCCGATCTGTCGCGGGTCAGCAGTCCCTCGGTCGTGAAGCTCGCGCAGGTCGATGCCACCTACGAGTACTCGCTCACCGCGTCCGACGCCTGCGGCTCGAGCCCGGCGTCCGTCCGGCTCGTCCGCCTGAACGACACGGCGCCGCCGAGCCTGCCGCTCGTCGCACAGCCGGCTTTCGACCCGCCCACGCACGCCATCAAGCTCAACTGGATTCCGAGCACCGACAACATCCAGGTCGACCACTACGAGGTGCTGCGCAACGGCGTGCCGCTCACCGCCACCGACGCCTCCGCCGCGATCGATCCTGCGCCACCCCAGCACACGCTACTCAGCTACGTCGTGCGCGCGGTAGACACGAACGGCAACGCGACCGATTCGATGCCGGTCACGTACATGACGCCCGACTGGACGCCCCCGACGTCGCCGGTGCTGACGCTCGCCCCGCCCGATGGTTCGTCCGTGACCCTGCGCTGGTCGGCCGCCCGCGACAACGTCGGCGTCGTCCGCTACGACATCTTCCGCAATGAGAAGGTCGTCGGCAGCGTCACGGGAGCGCTTCGCACGTTCAGGGATCCCAACCTGAAGCCGGCTCTCTACACCTGGCGGGTGCGCGCAGTCGACGATGCCGGCAACGCGACCGACTCGGCTCCGCAGTCGCTGCGGGTGGTCAAGGCGCATGCCACCGCCAAGGTCGTCTCGCTGCGGAAGATCGGTGACCGCCGTTCCATCGCCTCGCGCTACTCGCTCAAGGGGTCGGCGCGCCTGCTGCTCGACCTGCGCGTCACCGGCACGATCGGCCACGCCCACCTGCGGCTGTATGTGCCGTCGGGCAAGGGCCGGATCACCGTCTGGCGGGGCGTCCCGGGCACATCCGCGCCCCGCCAGCGCCTCCACTCGGCCCGCGTCCACCACGGCTGGGTGACCGTCAAGCTCCGCCGCGCCTTCCACAGGGGGCGCATCCGCCTCGTGCTGATCACGAGCGGGCGGATGGTCGTCGTCGGCACCGGCAAGCACAAGCCGTCCCTCAGAGCCGGGTGAGCGCCCGCGGCGCGTTCTCGCAGCTCGGCGACGCGATCGCGGCGCTCGAGGAGGCGTGGGGGAGGAGCGGGGCGTTGCTGGAGCGATCGCCCGACCTGGTGGCGTTGTTCTGCGCCGCAGAGCACGCTGATCAGGCGCATGACGTCGCCGAGGCGATCCTCGACCTCGCACCGGACGCGGCCATCATCGGAGCCTGCGCGGCCGACGGCGTGATCGGCGCAGGGCGTGAGCTGCAGAGCGGACCGGCTCTGGCGCTGCTTACGGTGACGCTTCCCGTCGGCGCACGCGTGACGCCGTTCTGCGCGCAGGTCGGGCAGGGCTATGACGGGCCCGAGCTGGTCGGTCTGCCGGCACCGCCCGTGGGCTCGCTCGTAGTCGCGCTGGCCGACCCGCACTCCACGCCCGTCGAGCAGCTGATCGACGGCCTCGGCGGCGCGCCGCTGCTGGGCGGCTTCGCGGGTCTCGGCGGCCACGGCGAGGCCCGCCTCTTCACGAACGGCGGCTCGTGCGAGGAGGGCGCCGTCGGGCATCGTCTTCGACGGCCTTCCGGTCGCGCCCATCGTCTCGCAGGGCGCGCGGCCGATCGGCCCCGAGATGGTCGTCACGGCCGCCGAGCGCAATCTCGGTGCTCGAGCTCGCCGGGCAGCCCGCGCTGGAGCGCGATGCAGCAGGTCGTCGAGGAGCTGTCGCTGACGGATCGCCTGCTGCTCGAGAACGGGCTTCTGATCGGGCTCGTGATCGACGAGAACCGCCCGGAGCACGGGCTCGGCGACTTCCTCGTGCGCGGGGTGCTCGGCGCAGACTCCGACCACCGGCGCGGTCGCCATCGGCGATGTCCCGCGCGTCGGGCAGACGGTGCGCCTGCACGTCCGCGACGCGGAGTCCGCCTCGCGCGAGCTGGAGGCCTGCTGGCGCGCGCAGGAGCCTGACGGCGCGCTCCGCGGCCCTCCTCTTCTCCTGCAACGGCCGCGGCCGCAACATGTTCGCCGACGGCCGATCACGACGCCGGCGCCGTCGCGCGGCTGCTCGAGCACCGATGCCGTGGCCGGCTGCTTCTGCCAGGGTGAGCTCGGGCCCGTCGGCGGTCGCACGTTCGTGCACGGATTCACCGCCAGCGTCGCACTCTGGTGAGTCCGGCCGGTGTGAGTGCTCCGGGAGCGGATCGAACGCGCTCCGCGCGCGCGATCGACTCACGATCCTGCGGCACCGGCGAGGATCAGAGCAGCGTAGGTGCGTGTTTATACCTTCGCTCAAAGGGCATCCTCAGCGCACGGGAAGACGGGATCAATCGAATTAGCGGATGACGCGGTCACGGTACGTCGGAAGGGCGCCGTCGGTTGGTTCAGAACCGTAGAAGCGCATTCCACTCGACCAGATCGTCGCTTCCACATGCGGCGTGCGAGTCACCGCGGCAACGGATGTATCGAATTCATCGCCAGTGGCTGGGCGCGCGGAGAGAACGCGATCTTATCCAGTCATCGGCAACAAGCGGCATTTCACGCGCTCTTCGCCGAAATCTCGTCCCGCCTTCCGGTGTAAGGTGCCAGTGGGCAGTCGGCATCGCGCATTCGTCGGACACTCGCAGGACGCTACTTAGCCCTTCGCGGGTCGTATGCCTCGCCCGCAGGCGTGAGCCGCCCGATCCGCAACTCGACATCGCCCTCGCCATTCTTCGCGACATCCTCGTACACACTGGCGGCGGTCGCCGTTCTGGATGCGCGCGAGCATATCGAGATCAGCACGGCCCTGCGAACCTTGTCTCATCGCCTTGACGAGCGCAGCTTGGAAAACGGCGTGCGCTGTGTCCCGGCAGTCCTCTGTGCTATCAATCGGCGGGCCACCCTGCATGAGTCGCGATGCCCTGGGCGCGGTGCGAAACAACCCGCGCTTCGTCGGCGTCGTCAGCGCCCCTCGCGCTCGCACCCGGCAGCGTCGCTAAAGCTCCGCACTCGACTGTTGATCGTCCTATCGTGACGACCGGACGAACGATGAGATGCTCGCTGTGGCTGAGTAGCATCATGATGAGTTGCACGCGGAAGGTGGCGTGGAACGACATTTTAGGTAGTACTCCACTGCGAGTCGAGGCTTTCTGGCCGGTTGCTGCCGGAACCGCTCGCTGGCGATCTCGAGTTCCTGGCAGCGGTCGATGCTGGTGTCGACAAGAGCGCGATCTCCCCGCCAGCTCCGTCAACGGGGCGCGAGGGGGACTACGCCGTCCCGGGCCTGAGGTTTTGCGACGCATGCGAGTTCCACTCGAACCGCCCGAGGCAGGAACGCATTTCCATGTCACGTTCGTGAGGTATGCGACGTGCATACCAATCCGAAGGGCGGCGCGCGCCGGTGACGTGGCAGCTTGCCTTGAGCGGACTGCTGATCGGCACGCTTGTCGGCACCACCGGCATGGGGGGCGGCTGGCTGATGACACCCAGCTTCCTCGTGATTGTATTCGGGTGTCTGTCCGGCCGTTGCGATGGCACGGGATCTGATCACGGCGCACTGTGCTGAACTCTCGGCGCAATCCGTTGCACGTGCGTTGGGGACAGTGCAGGCGCGACTTGCGCTGGATGCTTATCGGCAGCGCGCCAACGTGGCTGCCGTTGGGGTGTGGACCGGCGGATCGGATGCGCCGCCGATACCGGAAACGGTGCGGAGACAGCCCAGGCCAGGGTACTTGCGGTCGCGCTTCTGATCGGAGCGGCGGGCGTCCTGGCGAAGAACCTCTTGCACTTCCGCGAGGCGCCCGACAAAGCCTTCATCCTCGCGCGGCGCGATCGAATTGCCGCCGTCCTCATCGGCTTGGGCGGGGGCTTCATGGTGGGCCTGACGTCCGTCGGCTCCGGTGTATCTTCGGGCTCTCCTTGCTGATTGTGTTTCCGTTAAGATGGCAGAGGTAATGCCGGGACCGACGTCTCCACGCTGCGGCGCTGCTGTGGGGTCGCCGGCGCTGGGCATCTGGCGCTTGGCGACGTCGACGGCGGCGCCGTCGCGTGGCTTGTCGTAGGATGGTCCTGGCGTCCTCATCGGCAGTCACGTGAGCGTACGCCTGGCCGATCGAGCCCTTCAACTCGTACTGCGCGACCACGTCGAGAGCGCGGCATAAAGTATTGCCCGGCGCGCCTCGCGAACGAGATGGCCCTAGCCGTGCTGGTGCGTGGGCCGGTCCTCGGCGTAGCGGTGCGTACTGCCAAAAAGAGCGACCGCACGGAATGGGTGAGACGTACAGCGCAATCACTGCGCCGTGGCGCCGACTCGCTGCCGTTCCGGCTTCGAGCTCGAGCCTGAAGCAGTGCCGGCGGCGTGACGGCGCATCTTAAGCGGCTCTCTGCCACTATGCCGCTCGCTATGACGCGGCTGGGGTTCAGGCGCGCGCAGCCCTCGGTGAGAAGTGCTCCAAAGACTGGCCAAAGGCCAGGCAGAGCCGGCGTGGATCCTGCGGATGGGCGAGATCGCGTCCGAGGGTATTCGAAAACGCCAGCTGGAGATGACCACGAATAGAGGCGTGCCTCTTGGAAGTCATGCGGGCAACCAGTTGTCATGGCCTGCGTGCGTGAGTGCGGCTTCCGTGGCGCGGATGCGGCGAGCCAAGCCCGCGTCGCCGGTGCGCTGTCATGCCGTGCGCGCCTTCCGAGGACGCATGGCGGGGCATCGCGCCGGGTGTGGCGCGGTCAAAGGTACTTGTGGAATTCCTGGCCCGCCTGACGCCATCCCGCGATCGTCGCCTCTACCAACGGAACGGATGAGTGTTGAGATGGTGGAATGAAATACGAGTTCGAGTAAATCGGTTGTTCCGCGTCGAGATCAGAATATCCGACGGAAGAAGGGCTCCGGACCGGCCGGTGCGCATGAGAACGACATTGTGGTGAAGACGGTCGCATTGGCAGTGATATGTAACTTTACCATCGGTGATGGCAGATGATTGCGCTGAGGTTGCAGAAGCACGATGCCGCCGACGATTATCGCCCACAGTGTGCCGTCCAACCTCGACATCAGGCGATGCATGCCACGACAATACCCAGGCCTCTATCCCAGTGACCACGTTGTCTTGATGACGGCGCGAAATCGGATCAAGTAGAGAATGCCGATGCCACGATTGCCGACGATGTGATTCCCCTCGACATGCACATCGGTACAATTAATGTCGAACCAAAGACCGTCACATCGATTTGCACCGGATTCATCCATCGACAACCGCGGAGCGTGCGCGAGGGTAAGCTTGAGGCCGCCCGCCTCCCAGCATCCTCCGCGCTTCGGGAAAACGCCGTCGTTGTTGGAGCAGTACGATGTTTGCGGACGACGATGCCGATCCGACCCCGGTGACGCCATTCGTGCGAGTCGGGCGGATGAGATTGTGGGTGCGTAGATTGCCGGTGCCCGCCTTCGCCAACGACCGCGTTTGATGGGATTATCGAGATCGAGTGATGAGCCAATTTCCCAGGGTGCAGATCCCGCGTTCGTTGCGCCTTTGAATCACGACTCCCTCAATGCGAACGTCCTCGCCCGCCTTCAAAGATCGACGAGGCAGTACTGATCTCGAACACCGTTGCGACGAAGGGTTCGCGGCCACCGCCACTGTTGCAGGCGTCGTAGTCGACGAAGTAGCCCGCGCCGCACCGCAGGACAAGTTACTGCCCTACGATAGTACCTTCTCAGCGAACCCCCACCTTCTGGAGCGCGAAACCCGTCAAGGAGAACGTTGTCGACCAATGCGGCCTGCGGATGCTTAGATTCGGAAAACCTTCAACAGTAGTGACCGTGGGGCTGGCCTCCGTTTATCCTTCGCCACCCACAGGTCGCCGTTCCGTTAGAAATCCGGCTCGCCGGCGAGCGCCGTCGAGGATTGTGCCCGGCATTCCCCGGAAGACATCGCCCTCGCCGACGCGGATGGGCCCGCTGCGCGATCGTCCTGGGGCGTAGGCGGATGTGTCGTCGCTGGGGGAGCCGCCGCCACTGCACCGGCGAGGTTGCGCGCCGGACTGACGTGCTCGCCCGACAGGCGGCAAATGCCTCATGAGCCAGCAACGGCGCCGCCCGCGACTATAAATGCCACGGCGACGCCGACGACTCGCCAGAGCAGTCCACAGGACGACCATGAGAACAATGCCTCGAACAATTGCCGATCCGAGCTCCTCTTACCCGACGGCCCTATGGCCGCGCCCGCGTCTTGGTCGCGCCGGTTGCGACCATGGGCCAATGCTATGCGACCGACGCGCGCAGGCTGGGCCGAGGTAGATCCGCCGTGCCGTGAACTCGGTATGTGCCCACCGCGACTCGCCCGCCCTCGAGGCGAATTCGGCGGAGATCAAGGGCCGGCCGCGCGCCGAGGCGTGGCGCGCGTGTGCGGTGACTGGCGTCGTGACGCTGAGCCGTCCGATGCGCGCTCGGCACGACGCCCGCGAGAGCTCGGCGAGCGTCGGCCCCAGGCCGGTGACCGACGCGCCTGGTAGGATCCTGGCTAATGCGTCCAGAGCCGGAAGCGATTCGGCTGGCAGCTGCTGAGCATCGCGAACGCGAGCGGCGCTGGGTGACGCCGATGGTCTCGCGGGCGACTCCGAGCTCTGCGGGGGAGCTTGTGGGCTCAGTCTGGGCTCAGGCCGGCGACGGCGTATCCGGTTCTCCCCGGCTAGCCGCAGCCAGCATGGCGCCGACAACGCTGGAGCGCGAGCGGGTCGCGCACCCGCTGGCGCTGAGCTGCACGTTGATGCGTCTGCGCCGCGAGGAGCAGTGCCATTTCCGTCCTTCGCAAGCGCGCCGTCGTGTGGCGACTTCTAGTGCGCCACGCTTTGGCCGCATCGAGGCTGGGGAAGAGCTAGCTCGGTGATGGCTCTACCACCGAGCACCACGAACGCCTCGTAGCGGGCGTGCAGACGCCGAGGTTTCCCGGCGCAGCGCGCAGTCGAGAGCCTCGTTGCCATGCCCTCGGCCACTTCGGCTTCGGGGCTTTGCACCGTGCGGAGCCTTCCTTGTAGCACGAAGTCCAAGCGCGGCACAAACGTCGCGCATGCCGGCATCATACGGCTTGTCGAGCCGATGGCCAACGGGCTGTAAAGCCTACGGCGGCCGTGGGGTGAATTCGACCACCCCTCTCGAGCGACTGAGTCTCCAGGACCCGAGTCGATCAAGGACAGCGCCGTCCGTGCGGCGTTGTCGTCGCTGACCACCACGCCGCGACGAGTCCGAGGTCATGCCGGCCTCCCACGAGGATGGAAGCAATTG
>CAWJGA010000004.1:0-475781 GCA_963842365.1 uncultured Actinomycetes bacterium | reverse complement strand
ATGCCCCCGGGAGGACTCGAACCTCCGACACACGGTTTAGGAAACCGTTGCTCTATCCCCTGAGCTACGAGGGCGGGAGCGACAGCCGCAGGGCGCTACCGCCGTCCCAAGTCTGACTGAACTTCGAGCGCCCGGCGTCCCCTCCGGCCGCCGCCGCCGCCGCGCTCCGCCACCGCCCGCCGGTCAGGCCGCCCGCCGCCGCGCCTCCGCGAGCGCCCGCCCGACCAGCACCCGCACCAGCTGCCGCTTGTACTCCTCCGAGCCGTTCGCATCCTCGACCGCCCCGGCAGCCTCCGCCGCCGCCGCGGCGACGTCCTCGGCGCTGCCGCCGCCGAGCAGCAGCGACTCCGCCTCACCCGCACGCACAGCCACGCGGCCCACGGAGCCGACGGCGATCCGCGCCTCGGCCACGCTCCCGTCGGCGACGCGCACCCAAGCCGCGACCGTGGCGGCGGGCCGCTCGCGAAACGCCAGCTTGCGGTGCGCGATGCCCGTGCCCGCAGGCGTCACCGGCACGCGGATCGACCCGAGCAACTCGCCCTCCGCCAGCGCCGTCTCGTACGGGCCGAGCATGAACTCACCCAGCGGCAGCACGCGCGGCGCATCGCCCCCGCTGCGCAGCACGACCTCGGCCCCCGCGGCCAGCAGGAACGTCGCGGGATCCGAATGCGGGTCGCTGAAGCACAGGTTCCCGCCCAGCGTCCCCGCCGTGCGGACGCGGATGTTCGCGACCGAGCGCTCCATCTCGGCGAGCGCCGGGATGTGCTCCTGCACGAGCGGCGAGCGCTCGATCTCCCGGTGCGTCACCGCCGCGCCGATCTCGAGCACGCCGTCGTCGAGGCGAATCCCCGTCAGCTCAGGGATCGCGCGCACGTCGACGAGGTGGTCGAACGCGCTGAACCCGAGCTTGAGCACCAGCAGCAGCTCCGTGCCGCCTGCGATGACCGCCGCATCGTCCCCGTAGCGGCCCAGCAACCCGCTCGCCTCCTCGACCGAGGAGGGGCGATGCAGCTCGAAGGCAGGGATCATCATACGGCTGCCTCGGCCTGCGACAGCACCTCGAGCGCGGCCTCGACGCCGGCACCGACCTCGACCTGCGCACCGAGATCCGCGAGCCCGCGGCCGAGCGCGGCGAGGCCGACGACCGGGTTGAGCGAGCGCGCCGCCGGCCCCATGTGGCCGAGGCGCACGAGCAGCTCCTTGATCTCCCCGTAGCCGGGCGAGAGCATCACGCCGTAGCGCTCGCGCACGTGCGCGAGCAGCGCCATCGTGTCGATGCCGCTCGGCGTGCGCACCGCCGTGACGCAGTTCGTGCAGATCTCGTCGCTGCGCGCCCACAGGTCGAGCCCCATGGCGCGCACGCCGGCGCGCGAAGCCGCAGCAGCGCGCGTGTGCAGCGCCACGAAGGCGTCGATGCCCAGCTCGAGCGCCTCGTCGCAGGCGGCGCTGACGCCGTTCACGTCGGAGACGGACGGCGTGTAGGGGAATGACGTGCGGCCGCCGTCGATCCAGGTGTCCTTCCAGTCGAGCAGCGACAGGAACGAGCCGCGCGGCGCCGAGGGGTTCGCGCGGATGCGCGTCCAGGCCTCGTCGCTGACCGCCACGAGCGACATGCCGGGAGGCCCCGCGAGGCACTTCTGCGGGCCGGCGACGCAGATGTCGAGGCCCCACTCGTCGGGCCGCAGCGCATCGCAGCCGAGCGAGGAGACGACGTCGGCGATCACCAGGGCGCCGTTGCGCTTCGCGATCGGGCCGATCTCCGCGACGGGGTTCATCGTGCCCGACGGCGTCTCGGAATGGACGACGGCGAGCAGCTCCGTCTCGGGATGCTCGGCGAACGCGCGCTCGACCATCTCGGGCTCGACCTGCGCGTCGTAGGGCACCTCGACCTCGACGACGTGCGCGCCGAACTCGGCCAGCCAGAGGCCGAACCACTTGCCGTACACGCCCGAGACGCAGTTGATGGCCGTGATGCCGGGCCGGGTGACGGCGCGCGCGGCCGCCTCCAGGCCGAGCACGGCCTCGCCCTGCATCAGCACGATGTCGTTCGAGGTCTGGAAGAGCGCCGCGACCTTCGTCTCGAGGCTGCGGAAGCGCTCGAGGAAGACCGGGTCGTAGTCGTAGAGCATCGGCGAGCCGAGGGCGGCGAGCACGCGGGGCGAGGATGCCGTCGGGCCGGCCGTGAGGGTGAAGTCGGGATCTCGCATGGTCTTCCCTTCCGGCGCTAGCGCGCGCCCCTGACGTACGGCTGTGCGAGTGCGGGCGGCAGGAAGTCGCCTCGCGCGAACAGGATCAGCGACAGCATGACCGCGACGAACGGGATCATGTTGATGACGTCGGTGGAGATGTTGACCCCCGCGATCTGCAGCGCCGTCGCGAGCTGCAGCGACATGCCGAAGATGAACGCCCCCATCAGCACCCAGAGCGGGCGGCCGCGCGCCAGCATGCAGATCACGATCGCGATGTAGCCCTGGCCCTGCGTCATGAACGGCACGAAGATGCCGGCGCCCGCGATCGCCAGGTAGCCGCCGCCGAGGCCCGCCAGCGCGCCGGTCGTGATCACGGCCAGGCTGCGCGTCGTCACGACGCTCACGCCGGCGGCGTCGAGGGCCTGCGGCCGCTGGCCGGCGGCGCGCACGTTCAGGCCCGGCCGCGAGTGCCGCAGCAGCCAGGCCGTGAGCGCGATCAGCGCGAAGCCGAGATAGACCACGAGCGGCTGCTGGAAGAGGCTCGCCCCGAAGATCGGGATGCGATCCAGCAGCGGGATCGACAGCTCGGAAGCGGCCGGGAGGCGGGGGTAGGACTGGCCGAACTCGGCGCCCTGCAGCACGCTCGTCGCCCCCTCCGCGAGCAGCGTGATGGCGATGCCGACGACGATCTGGTCGAGCAGCAGGCGCACGCAGAACACGACCATGATCAGCGACACGAGCATGCCGCCGCCGATCGCCGTGAGGTAGCCGAGCCAATCGTGGCCGCCGTAGTAGGCGCCGAGAAAGCCGGTGTAGGCGCCGGTCAGCATCATGCCCTCGAGCCCGATGTTGAGCACGCCGGAGGCCTCGGAGATCTGCTCGCCGAGCGCCGTGAACATGAGCGGCACGCCGGCCAGCAGGCCGCCCGCGACGAGCGAGGTCAGGAAGGCCTGCGTGAAGATCGAGGCGACCGGGAGCGCGATCACTTCGCCCGCCTCAGCCGCAGGCTCTCGCGCAGCCCCGGGGGCACGTAGCTGCGCCCCATCTCGCGGTTGCGCCCGAGGTACTCGATGAAGACCATGAAGAGCAGCGTCAGGCCGACGATCACGAGCAGGAAGTCGACGGGCAGCCCGGCGTCCTGCGCGGCGAAGTCGCCGCCGATCGAGAGCACGGAGTAGAAGAGGATGAACGGCACGACGGCGAGCGCGTTGAGCCGCGCGAGGAAGACGAACGGGATCACCGCATCGCCGTAGGCCGGGTTGAAGTCGGCGCGCACGTAGCCCCAGATGCCGAGGATCTCGATGGCCGCCGCGACCCCGATCAGGGCGCCGCTGCAGACGAACGCGCTCACGATCACGCGCTTGGGATCGAGGCCGACGTGCACGGCCGCGCGCGGGTTGGCGCCGAGCACCTGCAGCTTGAGCCCGAACGAGGTGCGCGTGGTCACGTAGTGCACGACCAGCACGAGCACCGCCGCGATCACGACGCCGACGTGCGTGCGCGTGCCGGGGATCGTGGGCAGCATGTCGTCGAGCGGCAGGAGCGTCGTCTGCGGCACGTTCGTCGAGAAGTCCTGGAACGGCCCCTTGACGAGGATCGCGGCGAGGCTGATGCCGATGAACGTCATCATCAGCGTCGTGATGATCTCGTTGGTCTGGTACCAGGCCTTGAGGATCGCCGGGATCAGCGTCCAGACCGCACCCGTGACGCCGGCGATGATGAACAGCACGACCAGCGTGAGCGTGGCCGAGAGGTGCCGCTCGAGATGCGGCCCGACGCCGGCGACGATGGCGGCCGAGAGCAGGAACTGCCCCTGGTAGCCGAGATTCCAGATGTTCGCCCGGAAGACGACGATCAACCCGAGCGCGATCGGCACGAGCGTGGCCGCTCGCATCAGGCTGTCCTGCCAGGCGGTCAGCTCGATGCCGCCGCGGTAGATGTCGAGATAGAACTGGAACGGGTTGTGGCCGAGCGCGCCGATCAGCGCCCCGCCGGCGACGAGCGCCAGCAGCAGCGGCAGGATCGAGCGGATCAGGAGATCCGCGACGCCTGCGAGCGGCGTCGTCGCGCGCACGGCCTCGGGCGGCTCGCCCGCGGTGATCATCGTCTCGCTCATGCCGCCCTGCTTCCGACCATCAGCTCGCCGATGCGCTCGGCGGCGCCCGGCCCGTTGTCGAACGTCCCCACGAGCCGCCCCTGGTAGAGCACGGCGATGCGGTCGCAGAGGCCGAGCAGCTCGTCGAGGTCGGTCGAGATCACGAGCGAGGCGACGCCGCTCGCGGCGAGCTCCTGGATGCGCTCGCGCACGGCCAGCGTGGTGCGGATGTCGAGGCCGTAGGTGGGCTTGTTGAAGACGACGACCTTGGGGTCGTCCGACAGCTCGCGCGCGAGCAGCACCTTCTGGATGTTGCCGCCCGAGAGCGTTCCGGCTCGCGTCGTCGATGCTCGGCGTGCGCACGTCGAACTGCGACACGAGCGTTCGCCCCTCGCGCGCGATCTCGGCGTTCTGGATGCGACCGCGCCGCCAGAACGGCCTCTGCCCGATGCGCTTGAGCACGAGGTTGAGCCCGACGCCGAGCGAGCCGACGATGCCCTCGCCGAGGCGGTCGTCCGTGACGTAGCGCAAGCCGAGCTTCTGCCGGGAGCGCACGTCGAGCTTGCCGATGGGAGCGCCGAACAACTGCACGTCGCCGGCGGTGGCGCGCCGCTGGCCCGCCACGACCTCGGCGAGCTCGCGCTGGCCGTTGCCGTCGACGCCGGCCACGCCCAGGATCTCGCCCTGGTGCAGGACGAGCGAGACGTTCTCGATGCCGGAGGAGAGGCCGTCGCCGCCGGCGGAGACGCCCACGAGCTCCAGCAGCACGTCGCCGCTGACGTGCGAGGCCTGGCGGCGCTCGACGAGGCGCGCCCTCGAGCTCGGCGACGGGGGCGCTCGCGCCCGCCTCGTCACCGAACATGATGCGCACGATCTCGGCCTGCAGCTGCTCGGGCGTGCGCGAGCGCAGGTCGTCCTCGGCCAGGCTGCCGGCCACGCGGCCCTGCTTGAGGATCGTGACGCGGTCGCCGATCGAGGTCGCCTCGTGCAGCTTGTGCGTGATGAAGACGAGCGCCACTCCCGCCTCCTTCAGCCGGATCAGGACCTTCTGGAGCTCCGCGACGCCCTCCGGCGTGAGCATCGAGGTCGGCTCGTCCAGGATCAGCACGCGCGAGCCGCGCCACAGCGCCTTGATGATCTCGACCTGCTGCTGCTGACCGAGCGAGAGGTCGCCCGTGCGCGCGCGCGGGTCGACCTGGACGCCGAGCGTGCCGGCGAGCTCGGCCAGCCGGGCCGTGCCCGCCTCGGTGTCGAGGCGCACGCCGCCGCCCTCGCCGAGCAACAGGTTCTCGAGCACGCTGAGCGCCGGCACGAGCGTCGAGTGCTGGTAGACCATGCCCACGCCGAGCCCGAGCGCAGCGCGCGGCGAGTCGATGCGCACGTCCTTGCCGCCCACGCGGATGTGGCCGGAGTCGGGCTGCGTCATGCCCGAGAGCACGCTCATCAGCGTCGACTTGCCCGCGCCGTTCTCGCCCAGCAGGCAGTGCACCTCGCCGGCGCGGATCGCGAGGTTGATGTCGTCGTTCGCGACGACGCCCGGGAAGGCCTTCGTGATGCCGATCAGCTCGACGGCGGGGGCGCCTGCCCCCGCCGTCGAGTCGACGTCGTGCCGAACGGTCGTCAAGAGAAAACCGATTCGGCTACTTCATCAGCGCCGTGACCGACTTCTTGTCGGGCGTCAGCGGCACCTTGATCGAACCGGAGATGATTCCCTTGCGGGTCTTCTGGATGAGCTTCCAGACGGGCCCCGGGATGTACTTCGTCTGCAGCAGCGAGACGCCGTTGTTCAGCCCGAGCGTGTACGTGTGCGTGCCGTACTTGCCGCTGTTGATGTCGGCGATCGCGGACTTGAAGACCTTGCTGAAGTCCCACAGCACGGACGACAGGATGGCGCCCTTCTTGTCGATCGGCGAGGGGTTCCCGATCACGTCGATGAACCAGACCTTCTTCTTGGAGGTCTCGACGGCCTGGATGTAGCCGAGCGTGGCGCCGTCGCCCATGCCGAACACGACGTCGGCGCCCGAGGCGATGGTGGCCTGCATGACGCGCTTGCCGCCGGCCGCGTCGTCATAGGCGGCCTGGCCGACCTGGGCGAACGAGAACTTCACGTCGGGGTTGACGCTGCGCGCGCCGGCGACGAAGCCGCCCGCCTGCTTGAACCAGTTCGTGTCGGCGGCCGAGATGACGATCCCGAGCTTGTTCGACTGGGTCTTCTTGGCGGCGAGCACGCCGGCGAGATACGCGCCGTCCTGGCTCGAGGTCTCGATGTCCGACATGTAGTTCTTGATCAGGTTCTTCGGGTTGTCGTAGCTGATCATCGGCACCCGCGTCTGCTGTGCGACGCGCGGAGCGATGGAGTTGTAGCCGCTGGCCTGGGCGATCACGAACTGGTTGCCGCTGCGGGCCAGCCGCAGCAGGACTGCCTGCGTGTTGTCGTAGCCGACGCCGTCGTTGACCGTGAGCGACGCGCCGTTGACCTTGGCGGCCACGCGCGCGCCGGACACGCCCTGCTGGTTCCAGCCGTAGTCGTTGGCCTTCGCGGGCGTTGCGATCGCGATCTTCGAGACCGCGGCCTTCTTTTTCGCCGAGTTCGCCGATGCTCCCGTGGCGGCGCTCGCCACGACGGCGATCGCCAGGAGCGCGACGCCTGCACTGAATGTCTTCCTTCTCACCGTTCGCTGTCCCTCCTCTGAGGATTTCCGGTACCCATCTGCCTGGTCGTGCACGTGAAGATGGTCACGTCATATGACTCCTGCGGGAGCCAGGCGATAGTCGCTGAATGCCGCCGCGTCGTGCGCGACGAAGATGCGCGCGCCGTGCGTGCGCGCGAGCGCCTTGATGCGCCGCAGCGAGCGTACTGCCGCGGTGGGATCGAGATGGAAGCCCGAGGGGATCAGGCGGTCGAGGCTCTCGTGGGCGTAGGCCGCGTCGAAGGCGAACAGCAGCGCCTGGCCCGGAGGGCGGCTCGACGAGCAGCGAGTAGTGCCCCGCAGAGTGCCCCGGCGTCTCGAACAGCTGCAGGCCGGCTGCCAGCTCGACGTCGCCCTCGAGCAGCTCGAACTCGCCGTCCCCGCGATCGAAGGTCTGGTCGGAGTAGGCGTAGCGCTCGAACGTCTCGGGCACCTTGGCCTGCCGCAGCTCGGCCTTGGAGACGACGGTCTTGGCCCCCGGGAAGTGGCGGTTGCCGCCCACGTGGTCGAAGTGGAGATGCGAGTTGACCACGTACGACACGTCGCCGGGCGCGAACCCGCAGAGCGCGAGCTGCTGGACGATGCCCTGCTGCCTCGCTCTGCTCGGGCAGCTCGTTGGGGAAGGTGCGGCGGACGTGCTCGAGGTCGTAGCCCGTGTCGAACAGGAACAGCCCCTCGGCGTGCTCGACGAGCACCGAGTAGACCGGGAAGCGCAGCCGCACGCCGCAGTCGACGTTCCAGAGCAGCTGGGAGCGGTCGATCATCATCGTGCCGCCGTCGAGGAGGAAGACTCTCATTCGAAGAGCACGTTGACGTTCTTGGTCTGGGTGTAGGAGTACAGCTCCTCGGTGTCCTCCTCGCGCCCGAGGCCGCTCTCCTTGAAGCCGCCGAAGGGCGTGCCGAGGAAGTGGCGCGCGCTGTCGTTGACCCACACGAAGCCGGCCTCGACGTCGCGCGCGAAGGCGTGGGCGGTGCGCAGGTCGCTCGTGTAGACGCTCGCCGTCAGCCCGAAGCGCGTGTCGTTCGCCAGCTCGAGCGCGTGCGCGCCGTCGCGGAACGGCATGACGGCGAGCACGGGCCCGAAGATCTCCTCGCGCGCCAGCCGCATGCCGGGATCCACGTTGTCGAACAGCGCCGGGCGGATGAAGAAGCCGTCGGCCAGCTCCGCTGCGTCCGGCCGCGTCCCCCCGGCCACGAGCGTCGCGCCCTCGGATCGGCCCAGCTCGACGTAGCCCTGCACCTTCTCGAGCTGCGCGCGGCTGACGAGCGCGCCGACCTGGGTCGTCTCCAGCTCCGGGAGCCCCACGCGCAGGCTCTCGATGCGCTCCGTGAGCGCCTCGACGAACTCCGCATGGATGTCCTCGTGCACGATCAGCCGCGAGGTCGAGCCGCAGGACTGGCCCTGGAAGCTGAAGTTCATGCCGCGCACGACGCCCTCCAGCGCGGCGTCGAGATCGGCATCGGGGAAGACGACGATCGGGTTCTTGCCGCCGCACTCGAGCGTGACGTGCTTGACGGCCACCCCGGCGGCACGCGCCTGGATCGCGCGGCCGGTCTCGGCCAGCCCGATGAACGCCACCCGCGGCACGTCGGGGTGCGCGACGATCGCGTCTCCGGCCTCGGCGCCGTAGCCGGTCACGACGTTGATCACGCCGGGCGGGAAGATGCGCGCGAGCTCCTCCGCGAGCACGAGCGCCGAGAGCGACGTCTGCTCCGAGGGCTTGAGCACGACGGTGTTGCCGGCGACCAGCGGGGCGCCGATCTTCATCGTCGCGAACAGGATCGGATGGTTGAAGGGGACGATGCGGCCGACGACGCCGTAGGGCTCGCGCAGCGTGTAGTTGAGGCGGCCGTTGGCGACGGGGATCGTCTCGCCGCGCAGCTGCAAGGCCAACCCCGCGAAGTAGCGCAGCTCGGCCATGCCGATCGCGACGTCGATGCGCATGTCGCGCAGCGGGCTGCCGTTGTCGGCGGCGTCGATGCGCGCGAGGTCCTCCTGCCGGCGGCCGAGGGCCTCGACGAGCTCGAGCAGCTTGGCGGCGCGCTCCGTCGCCGGCGTCGCGCGCCAGGCGGGGAAGGCGGCGCGGGCGGCCTTGACGGCCGCATCGACGTCGGCTGCCCCACAGCGCGGGAAGCGGCCGATCAGCTCGCCCGTCGCAGGGTTGCGGGCCTCGATCGTCTCGCCGCTCGCGGCCAGGCGCCGCTCGCCGCCGATCAGGACGGGGAACGTCTCCACGGGCTGCCGTGGCCTCAGGCGTTTGCGCCGGCAAGCAGCTCCTCCAGCTCTTCGGCCGTGGCATGACGGCTGTTGTTGAGGTGCAGGGGGCTCGCGAGCGCGACGCGCACGACGCTCTCGACGGCGTCGCCCGTCGAGCTCCCCGGGCCGGAACGCGGGCTCGAAGCCGATCTGCTCGTAGAACGGCATGACGCGCTCGGCCTCGGCCAGCGCCTGCGGCCGCAGCGCCTCCCGGTTGAACGCCGCGACCCAGGGCAGCAGCACGCCGTTGGCCCGGCCGTGCGGGACGCGCAGGCGCGTCGCCGAGGAGAGCGCGTGCACGAGCCCGAGCCCGGAGCTGCCGCAGGCCAGGTTGGCCATGGCGCTCGCCTCGAGCAGCGTCTGCAGGTCGTCGTCCTCGCGCCCCTGCAGCACGCGCGGCAGCACGCTCGCGCAGCTGCTCCGCGGCGGCTGCGGCCAGCGCATCGGTGAACATGCTGGCGCCGCGCACCGAGAGCGCCTCGACGGCGTGGCTCAGCGCGTCGAGCGCGGCCTCGACGAGCGGCCCGCGCCGGCAGCGTGCGCAGCAGCGTTCCGTCGAGGATCGCCACGCGCGGCTCATAGCCGTGGCCGCGGATCACGACGATGCTCTCCTGCCCGGGATCGTGCAGCACGAGGGCATTGGAGACCTCGCTGCCGGAGCCGGCGGTCGTCGGCAGCGCGATCGACGGCGCCGGCGCGGCCGTGGCCTTGTCCCAGCCGGCGTAGGCCGTGATCGGCGAGTCGTTGCGGAGCAGCAGCGCGACGGCCTTGGCGAGCGCGAGCGCGCTCCCTCCGCCGAGCCCGACGACGGCGTCGCAGCCCTCCGCGCGCGCCGCTTCCGCCGCCGCCTCGACATCGGCCACGAGCGGATCGGGCTGCACCAGCGGCAGCACGACGACGCCGTCGCTGCCGGCGGCGGCGACGGCCCGGTCGAGCAGCCCTGCCTTCGCGACCCCCTCGTCGCAGACGAACGCGACCCTGCTCGCAGCCAGTCCCTCGCAGCTCCTCGGCCGAGCCGCTCCAGCGCGCCGAGCCCGGCGACGATGCGCGTGGGAGCCGAGAACGAGCGCAGCGCGCTCATGCCGCGTCCTCCTGCGGGAGGTAGAGGGCGGCGGCGTTGCCGCCGAGCACGCGATCGATGTCGGCCTGGCCGAGGCCGCTCAGCTGCACCTTCAGCTGCTCGACGGCCGGATGGTGGAAGGGCGCGTCCGAGCCGTAGAGCACGCGGTCGGCGCCCACGCGCTCGACCGCCTCGCGGATCTTCGTGTGCATCGGCATGCCCGAGGTCTCCAGGTACACGTTCGGGCGGCGGCAGGCGATGTCGATCGAGGCGTTGATGTAGACGACGTTGCCGTGCCCCATGTGACCGAACACGACCTTCGTCCCGGGGAAGTTCGCCGCGACCTCCTCGATCGACCACGGCAGCGTGAAGATCGGGTGGCCCGGTGTGGAAGAGCACGGGCAGGCCGCGGTCGCCGGCCAGCTGCATGAAGGGGTGCACGGAGGGGTCGTTCGGGTGGTAGGAGTCGAGCAGGGGATGGAACTTGATGCCGCGGAAGCGCGGGTGCTCGAGGAAGGCGTGCGCCTCGTCCAGCGCCTCGGGCCGGTTGGGGTTGGCCCAGTAGAGCGCCCACACGCCCGGCACGTCCTCGCTGATCTGCCGCACGAGCTCGTTGTCGGGCGAGAACAGCAGCGCCGTCTCGATCCCCGTCTCCCGCATGAGCGCGGCGAGCCCGTCCCGGTCGAGGGACACGTTGAACAGCGGAAAATCCCCGACGTGCATGTGCGAGTCGAAGATCATCGCGCTTCCCCGCCAGCCTTGATCGCGTCCCTCCAGGGATGCTAGGGTCAACTCCGAACTGTCGACACTTGACAGTCGTCGCAGTCTTATACCGGTAAGGCAAAGTGAATGCAATGACGTCCGACGAGAGCGAGCCGCGCGGCGACGCCGCCGGTCGAGCCGGGATCGAGAACCTGACGCTGTGGCAGCGCGTGCACGAGCACCTGCGCCAGGAGATCCTCGACAACCGGCTGCCGCCGGGCAGCGAGCTCAGCGAAGTCGCGCTCTCGCAGGCGCTCGGCGTCTCCCGGGGGCCGCTGCGCGAGGCGATCGGCCGGCTCGCCTCGGAGGGGCTCGTGACCGTGCGCCCACGCCGCGGCGCCGTCGTCACCGCGCTCTCGGCGCAGCAGTTCCTCGCCGCCTACCAGGTGCGCGAGGCGCTCGAGACGCTCGCGATCAAGCTCGCCGTGCCGCGGCTCGGCGCCGACGAGCTCGCCCGCCTGCAGGCGCTCGTCGACGAGATGGTCGCGCACGCCGAGAGCGAGGACGTCGAGGCCTTCTTCCGCGCCAACGCCGCGTTCCACGCCACCTTCGTCGAGGCGTCCGGCAACGCGATGCTGCAGGAGACGATGGACAGGCTGATCGGGCAGATGGGGCGCTACCAGATGCGCTCGGTCGCGCTGCGCGGCTCCCTGCGCCGCTCGACCGTCGAGCACAAGGCGATCCTGCGCGCGGTGCGCGCCGGCGACGTCGACAAGGCCGTGCGGCTCCTGGGCGAGCACATCCGCGTTCCGCAGCGCCGCCTGGAGTCCGCAACCGACGAGGAGGTCGTCGTCCGCGATGCCAGCTGAGACCCGGCCCTTGCAGTTCGGCGTCAACCTCAACAACCGCGAGCCGCTGATCGCGCCCGACTACGACCTCAAGATGCTGCTCGACCTCTCCGACCGTCGTCGAGGAGCTCGGCTTCGACTCGGTGTGGGTCGGCGACAGCCTCTTCTCGAAGCCGCGCTGGGAGCCGATCTCGCTGCTCTCGGCGATCTCGCAGCGCACCTCGCGCGTCAAGCTCGGCACGGCCTGCATGGTCTCCTCGACGCGCAACCCGCTCTACCTGGCGCTGGAGTGGGCGACGCTCGACGCGATCTCGGGCGGGCGCACGATCCTCGGCACCGGCATGGGCAACCCCGAGGAGGGCGTCCGGCGCGAGTTCGCGGCGCTCGGGCTCGACTACAAGAAGCGCGCCGCGATCTTCGACGAGGGCCTCGAGGCGATCCGCGCAGCTCTGGACGAAGGGCAGCGTCACGCTGCACGGCGAGCACTTCACCTACGACGACGTCTCGTTCTTCTCGGGCACCGAGCTGGGGCCGCTGATGCCGGTGCAGTCGCCGCCGCCGATCTGGGTCGTCTCCAACCCGCGGCTCAAGGGCGACGCCCCGCCCGACGTGATGGAGCGCCGCCTGCGCGCCGCCTGCCGCCGCATCGTCACGTGGGGCGACGGCTGGATGACGTGCTGCCGGGCGCAGCATCCGGAGGAGCTCGTCGAGCAGCTCGCGCTGATCCGCGCGCACGCGGACGAGGTCGGCGCCGACTTCGACCGCCTCGTGATCTCCTACCAGGTCACGATGAACATCGGCGAGTCGGAGGACGCCGCGCGCAGCGACTTCGACAGCTACATCTCGCAGTACTACCCGGAGCTCTCCAAGGCGATGGACCTCTCGAACTGGGGGCCCGTCGGCACGCCGGATCAGATCGCGGCCTGGCTGCGCACGTTCGCCGAGGCCGGCGTCGACCACTTCATCTGCCGGTTCGGCGCACTCGACCAGTTCGGGCAGGTCGAGCGCTTCGCGAAGGAAGTGCTGCCGCAGTTCACACACGAGCGAGTGGGGTGACCCGAATGGCGACCGACAAGTTGCTGGAGGACGCGGCGCTGGTCGTCGACGTCTGCATGTCCGTCGAGCAGGACGACGTCGTCACGATCATCTGCGACGACGAGCACCGCGAGCAGGCCGAGGCCGTCGCCGAGGTCTGCGTCGAGCGCGGCGCCTGGCCGGTCATCATGAACAACGAGACGCAGGTGCGGCGCGGCCGCGCCGACGTGCGCTTCCCGATGGCGCCGCCCGCGCAACCTGCACCAGGCGATGGTCGCCTCGGACGAGGTCATCATCATCACCAACCTCGAGTGGGCCAACCGCTTCGCGCATGTGCTCGGCCGTCAAGGAGACGTGCGCGGCCAACGGCAAGATCGCCTCGGTCGAGGAGGGCATGGGGAGCACCTGGGATCTCACCGGCGAGGACATCCACGACGCGACGCAGCGCGCACGCGACGCGATGGCCGCGCTCGAGGGCAAGAAGCGCGTGCACGTGACGGCCGAGACCGGCACCGACGTCGAGGTCTCGATCGAGGGCCGCCCGTCGCTCGAGGTGACGCCGATCAAGAAGCGCGGGCAGATGATGGGCCCGGTGCCGCTCTGGGCCGAAGTCGCGTTCGCCGCGGTCGAGGACTTCACGCACGGCACCGCCGTCGTCGACGGCGTCATGCTCGGCATCGGCCTGACGGGCCAGGTCAAGGAGCCGATCACCTGGACGATCGAGGACGGCGGTGCGCCAAGCATCGAGGGCGGCGCCGAGGCGACGCAGCTGCAAGGCCGCGATCGACGGCGTCGAGAACGCCGACGGTGCTCGGCGAGTTCGCGTTCGGCACGAGCACGCAAGGCGCCCTACGGCTCGCCCTCGGAGAAGGGCCGCGTCGGCACCGTGCACTTCGCGCTCGGCGACAACCACAACGCCTATCCGGGCGGCCAGAACGTGTGCTCGCTGCACCTCGACGGCGTCTTCCTCAACGCCAGCCTGCAGATCGTCGACGACGGCACCTGGATCCTCAAGGACGGCAAGTGGGCGCTGTAGCGCACAGGGTCGCGCTCGACGACGTCGACCCGATCGAGCTCCCGAACGGCAGCTGGAGCCGGATGCTCGTGACCGAGGGCACCGTCGGCGGCAATCGCGGCTCGCTCGGCTACTCGGTCTTCACGCCGGGCACCACGCTCGCGCCCGTGTCGCACGAGACCGAGGAGGTCGCCTACGTCGTGCCGGGCAGGGCGAGCTGCTGCTCGACGGCGACGGCCGCTGCCGTTCGGGCCGGGCGACGCGCTCTACATCCCGGCCGGCGTCTGGCACGCGGTCTCGAACACGGGCGACGAGGACGCGATCATGGTGTTCGGCTTCCCGCATCCCGACTATCCGCCGACCGAGCGCCGCGGGTGACGATGAGCGAGCACGCCGCTGCGCGAGCAGGTGGCGTGGGCGTCGCGCATCCTCGCGACCGAGGGGTACGCCGACCTGACGCTCGGGCACGTCAGCGCGCGCGCCGAGCGACGGCCGCGTCTCATCAAGCGCAAGGGCGTGGCGCTCGACGAGGTCGAGCCCGACGACATCGTCGAGTTCTCGCTCGACGACCCCGACAGCGTGTTCGCGCCCGACATGCACCTCGAGGCCGTGCTCCACCAGGCCGTCTACCAGGCGCGGCCCGACGTCGGCGCGGTCGTGCACGGCCATCCGCCGTACGCCACGGCGCTCGGCGCGACCGAAGCGCCGCTCGAGCTGCTCACGCACGACGCCGTCCTCTTCGCCGACGGCGTGCCCGCCTTCGACGGCTCGCCGGAGCTGATCCTCGACGCCGATCAGGGCGCGCGCGGTCGCGCGCGGCGCTCGGCGCGCGCCGCGCGGTCCTGCTCTGCAACCACGGCGTGCTCGTGATCGGCAAGGACGTGCCCTGGGCCACGCTCTGCGCGGCCACGCTCGAGCGCGCCGCCCGCCTCCAGTCGATCGCCTGCACGTTCGGCGCGCTGCGGCCGATCCCGGCCGAGGCGGCGCTCGGCTATGCACGCCGACAAGTACCGCGACGCCTTCGTCCAGGAGTACTGGGCCGCCTGGCTGCGCAAGCTCGGCCGGCTCGGGCGCGGATGCGCGGATGCCGCGCGTGAACCTCGAGCTGCGCGTCAACGGCGCCGCCGGTCGTGCGCGACGTGCCGGCCGAGGAGCTGCTGCTCGACTTCCTGCGCAACCGGCTGCGGGCTCACCGGGGCCAAGCGCTCCTGCGACGTCCAGGTCTGCGGCGCCTGCACGGTGCTGCTCGACGGGCAGCCGGTCAGCGCCTGCTGCACGCTCGCCGGCAGCGCCCAGGGCGCGCGAGGTGATGACGATCGAGGGGCTCGCCGAGCAGCCGGAGTTCGCGCTGCTCGAGGACGCCTTCATGCGCCACGCGGCGCTGCAGTGCGGCTTCTGCACGCCGCGGCATGCTGCTGACGGTCTCGCTCCCTGCTGGCAGCCGGAGAGCTCACGAGCGCGGCGAGCCGTGCGCCGCTCGCTGGCCGGCAACCTCTGCCGCTGCACCGGCTACAAGGGGATCGTCGAGGCGGTCTGCGAGCTCGCCGGGGTGCCCGCGGCGTGAGCGTCGAGAGCCCCACCCGGGTCGTCGCGCCGCAGGTCGGGCGCTCGGTGCAGCGCCTCGACGGCGCGCGAGAAGCTGCGCGGCGAGGCGCGAGTTCGTCGGCGACATGCGCGTGCCCGGGATGCTCCTCGGCAAGGTGCTGCGCAGCCCCGTCCCGCATGCGCGCATCGTCTCGCTCGACATCTCGCGCGCCGAGGCCATGCCGGGCGTCGTGTGCGTCCTGACCGGCCGCCGATCTCGGCCGACATCGACCCCTACTGGGGCCACGCGATCAGGGACCGCCCGATCGTCGCGATCGACCGCGTGCGCTTCCACGGCGAGCCCGTCGCGGCCGTCGCCGCCGAGGACGAGGCCACGGCGGCGCGCGCGCTGCTCGAGATCGACGTCGACTACGAGGAGCTGCCGGTCGCGGGCACGCGTCGACGAGGCGATCGCCGCCGGACGCGCCGATCGTCAACGAGGGCCCGCTGCGGCCGGGGCTCTTCCACGGCCTCGGCGAGCTCCCGGAGCGCGACGGCAACGTCTGCTACCGCTACCGCATCGAGCGCGGCGAGGTCGAGGCCGCCTTCGCGCACGCCGACATCGTCGTCGAGGGCGAGTACGAGTTCCCCGCGCGTCTACCAGTACGCGATGGAGACCCACACGGTCATCGCCGCAGGTCGAGCGCGGCGAGATCACGCTCTGGGCGACCTGCCAGCACCCGTTCCTCGTGCGCGCCGAGATCGCGGCGCTGTTCGAGCGGCCGCTCTCGTCGGTGCGCGTGATCGTCCCGTATCTGGGCGGCGGCTTCGGCTCGAAGTCGTACACGAAGATGGAGCCGATCACGGTCGCGCTGGCGCGCAAGGCGCGCCGGCCGGTGCGCATCCAGAACGCGGTCGGCGAGTCGATGGTGACCACGCGGCGCCACGGCATGAAGGCGCGCGTGCGCACGGCCGCGACGAGCGACGGGCGCCTGCTCGGGCGCGAGGTCGAGTGCTGGTTCGACACCGGCGCCTACGCCGACAACGGGCCGCGCGTCACCGCGACGGGCGGCGATGCCGCGCCGGGCCCGTACCGCTGGGAGTCGTTCCGCGTCGACGCCGCGCTGCGTCTACACGAACACCGCGCCCTCCGGCAGCTACCGCGCCTTCGGCGCGACGCACCTGCAGTGGATCGGCGAGAGCCAGGTCGACGAGATCGCCCGCCGCTGCGGCATCGATCCGCTCGAGCTGCGCCGCCAGAACCTCTGCCTGCCCGGCGAGGAGATCCGCCTCGGCGGCAAGCCGCTCGACGCCGACCTGTCGGCGACGTCGAGAAGGCCGCCGCGGCCGTCGGCTGGGACGAGCCGAAGCCGCCGCACGTCGGGCGCGGCGTCTCGGTCGGGCCTGCTCGCCGCCGGCGCGCACCCCGTCTCGACGGCGGTCGTGCGCATGGAGGCCGACGGCCGCGTCTCGGTGCTCGTCGGGACGACCGAGATGGGCCAGGGCCCGCGCACGGCCTTCGCGCAGATCGCGGCCGAGGTGCTCGGGATCGAGGCCGAGACGGTCGTCGTGCGCGGCACCGACTCGCGCTTCACGCCGTACGACCGCTCGACCGGCGCGAGCCGCTCGACCACGCTCGCGGGCATGGCCGTGATGCGCGCCGCCGAGCAGATCCGCGCGCAGCTCGAGGAGATCGCCGGCGAGGCCGAGCCCGACCCGCAGTCGTATCCCGCGCTGATCGAGCGCCGCTTCGGCCTGGCCGGCGGCGAGCTGATCGGGCACGGCGACGTACACCCCGAGGGCAGCGGCTCCTACGCCGAGGGCCCGGTCTTCTGGGAGGTCTGCGTGGCCGCGGCCGAGGTCTCGGTGGAGCCCGAGACGGGCATCGTGACGGTGCTGCGCAGCGCGACCGTGGCCGACGTCGGGCGGGCGATCAACCCGCAGCTGGTCGAGCGCCAGGACGAGGGCGCGACGATGCAGGGCATCGGCAACGCGCTCTACGAGGAGATGATCTTCGAGGACGGGTTCCTCATGAACGACACGATGCTCGACTACCGCGTGCCGACGTTCGAGGACATGCCCGGGAAGATGACGTCGATCGTCGTCGAGAACGGCGACGGCCCGGGCCCGTTCGGGGCGAAGGGCTGCGGCGAGGGCGCGCTGGCGGCCGTGCCCGCGGCGATCGTGAACGCGCTCGCCGATGCGGGCGTGCCGATGAACGAGCTTCCGCTGACGCCCGAGCGCGTCTGGCGGCGCATCCAGGAATTGACGACAGGAGGGACCATGGCAGACGTGAAGCGGGCAGCGGTCATCGGGACGGGCACGATGGGGCCGGGCATGGGCGCGGTGCTCGCGCGCGCCGGGCTTCGACGTGGCGCTCTACGACGTCAGCGCCGAGGCGCTCGAGCGGGCCGAGGCCGGCTTCGAGCTCGCCGACGGCGTGCTCGACCGGCTCGAGACGCCGCGCGTCGAGGGCGGCGGCATCCGCTACGAGAGCGACCTGGCGGCGGCGCTGGACGGCGCGGAGTTCGTGGCCGAGGCGATCCCCGAGCGCCTCGAGCTCAAGCAGGAGCTCTTCCCCGAGCTCGAGCAGCTCGCCGCGCCGGGCGCGATCCTCGTCCTCCAACACCTCGGGCATCCCGATCACGAAGATCGCCGAGGTCTGCTCCGATCCCTCGCGCGTCGTCGGGCATGCACTGGTCGAACCCGCCGCACCTGATCCCGATGATCGAGGTCATCCCCGGCGACCAGACGAGCCAGCGAGACCGTCGACGCGGCCGTCGCGCTGGTCGAGCGGCATCGGCTACGAGGCGGTGGTCGAGCGAGAGGTGCCCGGCTTCGTCGAGAACCGCATCCTCTACGCGATCATGCGCGAGGCCGTCGATCTGGTCGACCGCGGGATCATCGACGCCGACGGCATGGACCGCTGCGTGCGCTGGGGCATCGGCTACAAGCTGGCCGTGATCGGCCCGATGGAGCTGCTCGACATGGCCGGCCTCGACATCTACCACAACGTCGGCTCCTACCTGAACCAGGATCTCTGCAACGGCGCGGAGGTGTCGAAGACGATCACCGACCGCGTCGAGCGCGGCGAGCTCGGGCATCAAGACCGGCAAGGGCCTCTACGACTACACGCCGGAGAGGATCGCGGAGCTCCGCGGCGAGCGCGCGCGCAAGCTCGTCGCCGTGCGCAAGGCGCTCGAGTCATGAAGGTCTGGCTGCTCGACAACGGCTCCATCGTGATCGAGCACACCCAGCTGCTCTGGAACGTCGCCGGGACCGCAGGTGCGCATCCCCGTCTACAGCGTGCTCGTCGAGAGCGACGACGGGCTGTTCCTCTTCGACACCGGCATCGACCTCGACCACATGAACCGCGTGCTGCCCGTTCGAGCTGCCGGAGCAGACGCCCGAGCAGACGATCCCGGCGCAGCTCGAGGCCTGCGGGTTCTCGACCTCGGACGTCACGACGCTCGTCAACTCGCACCTCCACATCGACCACGTGGGCGGCAACAAGCTGTTCCCGGGCACGCGCACCGTGATCCACGAGAAGGAGGTCGCGCAGGCGCGCAACCACGAGCCGTTCGAGTTCTTCGGCTACTCCGACAAGTCGTGGGACTACGAGGGTCTCGCGCTCGAGACCGTGAGCGGCGACATCGAGCTGGCCAAGGGGATCTTCCTCTACGAGACGCCCGGCCACACGGTCGGGCACTACTCGCTGCTGCTGAAGCCCGAGGGCCGGCGGCCGCAGCCGATGCTCTTCGCCGTCGACGTCGCCTACACGGCGGCCGCTCTGGAGAAGGGCATCCAGCCCGGCTTCCACAACGACCCGAGCGCCGGCGTCCGCTCGATCCGCCGCGTCAAGGAGCTCGCCGCCGAGCACGGCGCGGAGATCTTCTACTCGCACGACATGGACGCCTGGCACGGCTACCGCCACGCCCCCGACGCTCTACGAGATCTAGAGGCCCGAGATGAAGCTGCAGGACCGAGTCGCGATCGTCACCGGATCCGCCCAGGGGATCGGGCGGGCGGTCGCCCAGAAGCTCTCCGACGAGGGCGCCAAGGTCGTCCTCGCCGACATCAACGGCGCCGGCGCGGAGAAGGCGGCCTCCGAGCTGCCCGGCGCGCTCGGGCTCGACGGTCGACGTCTCCAAGGCCGGCGACGTGCAGCGCATGGTCGACGAGACGGTCGCAGCCGCCACGGCAAGGTCGACGTGCTCGTCAACGTCGCCGCGATCGTGCCGTTCACGGCCTGGGACGACATCACGTTCGAGGAGTGGCGCCGCATCATGTCCGTCAACCTCGACGGCGTGTTCCTGACGATCAAGGCCGTCGAGGAGCCGATGCGCGAGGCCGGGCTACGGCCGCATCGTCAACATCGCCTCGAACGTGATCCTCGCGGGCACGCCCAACCTCGCGCACTACGTGGCGTCGAAGGGAGGCGTGTGGTCCTTCACGCGCGCGGCTGCCCGCGAGCTCGGCAAGCACGGCATCACCGTGAACTCCGTGGCGCCCGGGCTGACCGCGTCCGAGGGCGTGCTGGCGAGCCCGCACGCCGAGGCCTTCGAGTTCGTCCAGATGCTGCAGGCGATCCCGCGGCGCGCCATGCCCGACGACATCGCCCCGGCGGTCGCCTTCCTGGCCTCCGAGGAGGCCGGCTGGGTGACGGGCCAGATGATCGTCGCCGACGGCGGGCACACGCACAACTGATGGCGAGGCTTGCCGGTCACGCGCGCGGGCGCGATCCTCGCGGTCTCCGACTTCGAGGCGTCGCTCGCGTTCTACCGCGATCGGCTCGGCCTCGAGCTCGACGCGGTCTACGACGACCCGCCCTATGCGACGCTCGCCTGCGCCGGCGCGCGCATCTCGCTCGCCGAGCAGGGCCATCCCGGCCGAGGACCGGCCCGGCGTCGACCATGACGGCACCGGCCGATCGCTCGCAGGCCGCGGTCGTGCTCGTGCTCGAGGTCGCCGACGCGCTCGCCGCCCATGCCGCGCTCGCGGCGGAGGGCGTGGCGATGCTCGCGCCGCCGTTCAGCCCGCCCTGGGGCGGCTGCCGCTTCTTCTGCGTCGACCCCGACGGCTACCTGGTCGAGATCGAGCAGCCGGCATGAAGGCCGTCGTGCTGCGCGAGCCCGGCGACGTCGGCGTCGACACGGTTCCCGATCCGACCATCCGCGAGCCCGGCGACGCGATCGTGCAGGTCTCGGCGACGGCGATCTGCGGCGCCGACCTGTTCCCGTTCCACGGCTTCACGCCCGGCTTCGAGAACGGCACGATCCTCGGTCACGAGTTCGCCGGCACGGTGGTCGAGGTCGGGGCGGACGTGCGCCGCGATCCGCATCGGCGAGCGCGTCGTCTGCACGAGCATGATCTCCGACGGCACCTGCGCCCACTGCCGCGCCGGCCGCGTGTCGCAGTGCCAGGGACGCGCCCTGTTCGGCTACTCCGGGGTCTACCCCCGCCTCGACGGCGGCCAGGCCGAGCTCGTGCGCGTGCCGGCTGCCGACCGCTGCCTGCTCGCGCTCGACGAGGCGATCTCGGACGACGCGGCGATCTTCTGCGCCGACATCCTGCCGACGGGCTACGCCTCCGTCGTGCGCGGCGGCGTCGGGGTCGGCGACACGGTGGTCGTGCTCGGCTGCGGGCCGGTCGGGCTGATGGCCGTGCTCTGCGCGGTCGGCATCGCCGGGCGGGTGATCGCCGTCGACGGCATCGGCGAGCGGCGGGCGCTCGCCGGGCTGCTCGGCGCCGAGGCCGTCGATCCCGGCGGCAGCCGAGGAGCTCGTGCTGTCGGCGACCGGCGGCCTCGGAGCGGACGTCGTGATCGAGGCGGCCGGTGTGCCTGCCGCGCTCGACGCGAGCCTGCGCCTCTGCCGCGGACGCGGCACGATCTCCGTCGTCGGCGCGCACTTCGAGCCCGACTACCCGCTCGACAACGCGCAGATGTTCGAGAAGGAGCTGACGCTGCGCTTCACGATCGGCGACCCCTCGCGCGACCGCGAGCGGCTGCTCGCGCTGGTGGCCGCAGGCAGGCTCGACCCGACGCCGGTCATCACGCACCGGCTCGCGCTCGGCAGACGCCGCCGAGGGCTACCGCATGTTCGACGAGCGCGAGGCGACGAAGGTCGTGCTGCGGCCGTGATCGCCGCCGCTGCCCCCTCCGCAGCTCGGCGTCGTCCGGACGGCACTCGTGCGCAAGCTCCAGCAGCGAGTACCTCTCGATCCGCTGGGCGCACTGCTACCGCGACCCGAAGACCTACCGCGCGCTGCGGGTGACCCGCTGCAAGGTCAACTTCGGCGATCCGCACATCGTCCAGTACTGCGTCGTCATCATCGCCGGACGCGTCGTGACCGACCACGAGCGGCGCGCGATCCGCTGCGGCCTTCGTCCCGACCCGCAGCTCGACGGCGGGGCGGCCGAGCGGTCGCAGATCTGAGCCGCCGTCCGGGTCCGGTCACGTGCGGAGGAGATGTCGCCGCTCCGCGCCCGGCCCCCTAGGATCGCAGGCGTGAGCACCGCCGACGCCTCGACCCGCTCGCTGGCCGACAGCGTCGGCCCCGGCTGGGCCGAGGCGCTCGCCCCGGTCGCCGACGTGATCGGCCGGCTGGGCGAGTTCCTGCGAGCCGAACGGGCCGCCAACCGGCCGTTCCTCCCGGGCGCCGCACGCATTCTCGCTGCGCTTCAGCAGCCGCTGGACGAGGTCCGCGTGCTGATCGTCGGACAGGACCCGTACCCGACGCCGGGCCACCCGATCGGCCTCAGCTTCAGCGTCGCCCCGGACGTCCGGCCTCTCCCGGGCAGCCTGCGCAACATCCTCCAGGAGTACCGCGACGACCTCGGCCATCCGCAGCCGGCGAACGGCGATCTCACGCCCTGGACGAGGCAGGGCGTGCTCCTGCTCAACCGCGTGCTGACCGTTGCGCCCGGCAATCCCGGCTCGCACCGCGGCAAGGGCTGGGAGGCCGTCACCGAGCAGGCCATCCGCGCCCTCGCGCTGCGCGACCAGCCGCTCGTCGCGATCCTCTGGGGGCGCGACGCCCGCACGCTCAAGCCGCTGCTCGCGCCGCACCCGGCGATCGAGAGCGCGCATCCGAGCCCGCTCTCGGCACACAACGGGTTCTTCGGCTCCAGGCCGTTCTCGCGCGCCAACGCGCTGCTCGCCGAGCAGGGCGCTGCACCGATCGACTGGCGCCTGCCCTGACCCTGCGCACGCCGCGCAGGCTGACGGCGCTCGTCGGCGCGCTCGTCTTCCTCGATCTCGTGCTCTGGTTCGCGGTGGCGCCGCTGCTGCCCGGATGGGAGCACTCGCTGCACCTGAGCAAGGCCGAATCGGGAATCGTCGTCGGCGCCTACAGCGCGGCGGTGCTGGTGGCGTCCGTGCCGGCGGGCAGCCTCGCGGACCGCTTCGGGCCGAGGCGGGTGACGATCGCCGCGACGCTCCTGTTCGCCGTCGCCGCGCCGCTGCACGCGTTCGTGGGGAGCTTTGCCGAGCTCGTCGGCCTGCGCTTCGCGGCAGGCGTCTTCAGCGCTGTCTCGTGGTCGGCCGCGCTGGCCTGGGCGATCGGCAGCGTGCCGCCGCGGGAACGGGGACGCACCGCCGCGGTGATCAACATGGGGCTCCCCCTGGGAGCCATCGCGGGGCCGCTGTTCGGCGGCCCGCTCGTGCACCTGGCCGGCCAGAAGGCGGCGATGGCGGGCCTCGGCGCCGTCGTCCTCCTGCTCGGCGCAGCCGCATCGCGCGAGCCCGAGGTCGGCGCTCCGGAGCACGAGCACGTGCCCCTGCGCGACAGCATCGGCGTCGTGGTCCGCGACTCCTGGCTGCTCAGCGCCATGGTGGCGCTGATCGTGCTCGCCATCGCGGGCACGACGATGCAGACGCTCGGCTCGCTGCACCTCGCGGCCAAGGGGCTCTCGAACAGCGGCGTGGGCGCGGCGTTCACGGCCGTCGCGATCGCCGGCGCCGTCACCACCTTCACGATCTCGCGCATCTCCGACCGCGTCGGGCGCCTCAAGCTCGTCGGCATCGGCACGCTCATGCTCGCGCCGTGTCTGGCCGCCATGGCGCTTCCGCTCGGGACGGCGCTCTTCGTCACCGCCATGGTCGCCTGCGGCATCTCGCAGTCGATCGGCTTCACGGCCTCGTATCCGCTGGCGGCCGACGGCGCCGAGCGCGCGGGCGTGGGCCAGGGCGTGGCCATGGGCCTGCTCTCGGTGAGCTGGGGGATCGGGGCGCTCGTCGGCCCGGTGCTGACCGGCGCGGTCGCCCAGCTGGCCGACGATTCGAGCGCCTTCCTGCTCGCCGGCGCGCTCGCGCTCGCGGCCGCCCTCGGCGTCCGCTGGCGGACGCGGGTTTGAAGCTCTAGACTCGCCTCTTGGCATCCGGCGACTCCAGCGAGCGAACGGCCGAAGCGATTGTCCTCGAGTCGGTGACGAAGCGCTTCGATGACGTCGTCGCGGTCGACGACGTCTCGTTCGAGATCCGCGAGGGCGAGTTCTTCTCGATGCTCGGCCCGTCGGGCTGCGGCAAGACGACGACGCTGCGCATGATCGCGGGCTTCGAGGAGCCGAGCTCGGGCCGCATCCTGCTGCGCGGCGGCGACGTCACGCACGTGCCGCCGGCGAAGCGGCACGTCAACATGGTGTTCCAGAGCTACGCGCTCTTCCCGCACATGAGCGTGTTCGAGAACGTCGCGTTCGGGCTGCGCGTGAAGCGCGTCGGGCGCGACGACCTGCTGTCGCGCGTGACCAACGCTCTCCGCTCCGTGCGGCTCGAGGGCATGGAGGAGCGAAAGCCCGGACAGCTCTCGGGCGGCCAGCAGCAGCGGGTGGCCCTCGCGCGCGCGCTCGTCAACGAGCCTGCCGCCCTGCTGCTTGACGAGCCGCTCGGCGCGCTCGACCTCAAGCTGCGCCAGGAGATGCAGCTCGAGCTCAAGGAGATCCAGGCGCGCACGCGCACGACCTTCGTGTACGTGACGCACGATCAGGAAGAGGCGCTCACCATGAGCGACCGCATCGCCGTCATGAACGACGGCCTGGTCGAGCAGATCGCCGCGCCGCGCGAGCTTTACGAACATCCGGCCACGCCGTTCGTCGCAGGGTTCATCGGTACTTCCAATCTGCTGACGCTGCGCGTCGACCTGCACCCACAACGGCCTGATCGCCATGAACCTGGGCGAGGGCGAGCGGCTGCTCGCGCGCTCGGACGCGCGCACGGGCGAGTCGGTTCAGGTCACGGTCCGTCCGGAGAAGATCAAGCTCGGAGAGCCGCCCACGGAGAGCGGGCAGGCTCGCGTGCACGGAACGGTTGCCGAGGCCGTCTATCTCGGCTCGATGACACAGGTGATCGTGGACCTGCCGACCGGCGAGCGCCTCGTCGTGCATCGCCTCAACGACCGGCTCGACGGCGACGAGGTGCAGGCGGGCGACCGCATCGTGCTGCACTGGGCCGCCGAGCACAGCTTCGTCATCCCCGCGGCGCCGGCGCTGGCCGGCAGCGGGGCGAGCACAAAGGGAGAAGAGCATGAGTGAGCCGATCAGGCTTTCGCGCAGGGGGTTCCTCGGCGCGACCATGGCGGCCGCCGCCGGTGCAGGGCTCGCCGTCGGCAACAGCGAGGCCTTCGCGAGCGCCGGCGCCAAGACCTCGCCGCTCGTCGTCCACGACTGGTCGTACTACCAGAAGGACTTCACGGGCTTCAAGGCCTACTTCCAGAAGTACGGCGTGCCGAAGTACATCACCTTCAACACCGATCAGGCCGAGCTGGCCCGCGCCGCCTCGGGTGCCATCACCTACGACATCACGCACCCATGTATCGCCTACATCCCCGACTGGAAGGCCGCGGGCCTCGTCGGCCCGATCGACACCAGCGAAGTTCACGGCCTTCAGCAAGGTCAACAAGCAGCTCGCCGCACCGGGCATCATCGATGGCAAGACCTATGGCATTCCCTGGGACTGGGGCTACTCGGCGCCCATGTACCGCGGCGACAAGTACACGCCTTCCGCGCAGTCGTGGGAGGCGGTGCTGTTCGACAAGAAGCTGCGCGGCAAGGTGACGATGTATGACGAGGGCGTCGCCATGATCAAGATCGGCGCGCTCATCAACGGCCACACCAACGTCAACACGCTGACGCAGAAGCAGATCGATCAGTCCAAGGCCACGATGATCAAGGCGAAGGCCAACATCGTCAGCTTCTGGCAGTCCGAGACGCAGGCCATGCAGGACTTCATCTCGGGCAAGGTGTGGGTGACCTACGCCTGGCCCGACACGTTCGCCCAGGTCGTCGCCAAGCCGGCGATGAAGAACGCCAAGGTCGTCTACATGCAGCCGAAGGAAGGGCAGCTGGCCTGGATCTGCTCGTTCGCGATCGCGGCCAAGCCGAAGAACGAGGCTCTCGCCTACGCCTACCTCAACACGGCCTACTCGGAACCGGCGATGGACTACCTGGTCAACGCGTTCTTCACCGGGGGCTCGGCCATGACGGCCGCGACTCTCGCCAAGACGCCCAAGTCCTTCGTCAACGAGTTCCACCTCAACACGCTCTCGACCGCACTCAAGCCGCCGAAGGTCTGGCTCGAGCATCACCTCGAGAACCGCATCGCCTACCTCAAGGCCTACCAGCAGGTCAAGTCGGCCTGATCGCCGATGCGCGGGGCGGGCGGCTCGGCCGCCCGCCCCGCGACCTCGCCGTGGCAGCAACCGCCTCCGCACCTCCCGCGCCTGCGCCGCGTTCGCGGCGCCGTCGCACGTCGCTCTCGACGTACCTGCTGCTCGGGCCCGGGCTGGCGGTGCTGCTCGCGTTCTTCCTGGCGCCGCTCTACTACGTCTTCCTCTTCTCCACGGGCGAGCGCTACCAGGGCGTCAACAAGGCCGCCGCCGCGATCAACGGCGAGCTCACGAGCTTCTCGTGGGATCGCTGGCGCGAGCTGCTCGGCACGGACGTGACCGTCCGCCTGCTCGGCGCGACAGTCACGACGCCGCTCTGGATCCTCGGCCTCTGCGAGCTCGCGCTGCTCGCCGGCGTGCTGCGCGGCGCCCGCGTGCCGCGCCACGGAGGCAAGGTCGTCGTCGCCTCGCTCGTGCTGCTGGTGCTGCCGTTCATCGCGCTGCCGGCGGGCAACTCGGTCGCGCGCGTGGCCGAGATCACCTCGGACAACCCGTCGATCACGCTCTTCTTCCGCTCCATCTCGACGTCGCTGACGGTCTCCATCGTCGCCGTGCTGATGGCGTTCCCGGTCGCCTACTACCTGGCGTTCTGCCGCGGCAAGTCGAAGTACACGTGGCTCGTGATCGTGATCGCGCCGTTCCTGACGAGCTACCTGCTGCGCGTGCTCGCGTTCAAGGTGATCCTGACGGACGACGGGTTGGTCAACACCTTCCTCTTCGACACCGGCCTGCGCACGCAGGGCCATCAGGTCAGCTGGCTGCTCTACACGCAGTTCACCGTGCTGCTCGTGCTGCTCTACGCGTGGGTGCCGTTCGTGGCGCTGCCGATCTTCGTGGCGCTCGAGAACATGGATCGCCGGCTGCTCGAGGCGGCGACCGACCTCGGCGCCAGCCGGATGCGGGCCTTCGCCAAGATCACGCTGCCGATCGCGGCGCCGGGCGTCGTCGCCGCGTTCCTGTTCGTCTTCATCCCGACGATCGGCGAGTTCGTCACGCCCCAGCTGGTCGGCGGAAGCAAGGGCTACCTCTTCGGATCGGCGATCGCCGACGACTTCGGCCAGAACAGCGACTGGCAGTCCGGCGCCGTCCTGGCGCTCTTCCTGATGCTCGTGGTGCTGTTGCTGACCGGCGCGACCTCGCGCTTCCTGCGAGCGACCGGCGGCGGCGAATGAGCTCGCCGGGCTCGACCGTCGCGGTCAGCAAGAACGGCCGGCGGCTGCTCACCGGCTGGTTCGTGTTCTTCCTGATCTTCCTCTATGCGCCGTCCGTGATCCTGCTGATCTTCTCGTTCAACTCGGGCACCGTGCCGGTCTTCCCGCTGGGGCACTTCACGACCAAGTGGTATTCGGAGGCCTGGCACGACCAGGAGCTGCGCGATGCCTTCGTGCGCTCGATCAAGGTCGGCCTCGGCACGAGCATCGTCGCGACCGCCATCGGCATCCTCTCCGCGTACCCGCTCGCGCGCCGGCGCTTCCGCGGCCGCAACGCCGTCACGGCGTTCGCGCTCGTGCCGCTCGTCGTGCCGCCGATCGTCGTCGCGGTCGCGCTGCTGATGCTCTTCCGCAAGGGCCCGCACCCGGTGCCGCTCTCGCTCTGGACGGTGCTCGCGGGCCACGTCGTGATCTCGCTGCCCTACTGCATCCTGCTGCTCGTGCCGCGCATCGCGAGCATCGACGTGCGGCTGGAGGAGGCCGCGCACGACCTCGGGGCGTCCTCCCTGACGACCTTCCGCCGAATCATCCTGCCGCTGATCACGCCCGCGATCATGTCGGCCTTCCTGATCGCCTTCGTCGTCTCGATCGACGAGTACGCGATCGCGAGCTTCCTGGCCGCCAACAGCGAGACCTACCCGGTCTACCTCTTCGGACAGATCCGCCAGGCCGAGCACCTGCCGCCGATGATCCCGGTGGCGACCGTCATGCTCGCCGTCTCGTTCTGCATCGTGATCCTGGCCGAGGTCGTGCGCCGCCGTGGCGACCGGCGCGTGGGGCTGGCGCCGTGAAGGCCGCGAGGTACAAGCTCTGGCTGATGCTCGCGGTGGCCATCGTCGTCGGCGGCGCAATCGCGCACTCGGCGCTGGCGGGTCACGCGAGCAAGCCGCAGCGCACGCAGGCGGCGCTCACGCCGGCGCAGCGCGCGGCCCGCAAGAAGCTCCTGGCGCACGGCCGACTTCCTCGAGAAGAACAAGCTCAGCTGCGGCTGCCGGCACCACTTCGCCAACCCGCAGCCGTAGCGGTCAGCCGACCGGGACGAGGTCGTGCTGCATCGCCCAGAGCGCGGCCGCTGCGCGGGTCGAGACGCGGATCTTGGAGTAGATGTGCTGGATGTGGTGGTCGGCCGTCTTGGGTGAGATGAAGAGCCGGTCGGCGATCTGCTGCGTCGTCAGCCCGTGCGCCGCCAGGCCGAGCACGTCGAGCTCGCGGCGGGATAGCCCGCCCGGATTCTGCGGGCGCTTGAGCGAGCGCGCCTCGGGCTCCCCGTGGCCGGCGGCCACGAGCACCGCGTGGGTCGCACGCGGCTCGAGCACGCCCTCCGACTCGAGCCGGCGCAGCTCGGCTGCCGCATCGGCCGGCGAGAACGGCGGCCGGTCCGCGCGCTCCGCGGTCAGCCCCACGTAGATCTCGGTCGCGGCCAGCAGGCAGCCGCCCGGGTCGGCCGTGTCCGCCCGCACGCGCTTGTGGTAGCCCGAGCCGTCGCACTTCTCGTGGTGCGCCGAGGCGACCGGGCTGAGGACGGCCAGCGCCGGGGAGCGCCGCAGCATCTGCTCGGTCAGCAGCGGGTGGAGCTCGACGCGATCGAACTCCGTGCGCGTGAGCGAGCCGGGCTTGTCCCAGATGGAGTTGGGCACGGCCGTGGTACCGAAGTCGTGGACGAGCGCAGCATGGCGGAGGGTCTCGGTGGCGTCCTCGCTCAGCCCGAGCACGCGGGCCGCGTCCGCGGCGAGCTGCGCGCAGCGGCGGCTGTGCCCGCCCATGTAGGGGGACTTCAAATCGATGAAGTCGGAGGCGACCGTGAGCGCATTGTCGAGGTCGTCGCCCTCCAGCACGCGACGGGGCTCCGGCTCGAGGGCGAGGACGGCATCCCACGGCTCCAGGCCGCGCAGCCGCTCGAACCACTCCGCGGCGTGCGGGACGAAGACGTCGACGAGCGCCGGGTCGTAGGTGCGATCGCGGCGCTCCTGCGCGGCCTCGATGGCCTGTTCGGGCGAGAAGAGGCGGCCGATCGCCTCCATGTCGTGGCTCAGGTGCACCACGCGCATTGCGAGCGGGATGTCCTCGCCCTTCGCATGCGCGGGGTAGCCGTTGCCGTTCCAGCGCTCGAAGGTGAAGCCCAGCGCCTCGCGCACCCCCTGACCGAAGTCGAGCCGCTGCACGAGCATGTCCGCGACTTCGCAGCCGGAGGAGAAGTTGTAGACGGCCCACTCGCGTGCCGTCTCCTGGATCAGCTTGACGATCGCGTCCTGCTCCTCCGGGCTGCGTCCGGCCGTGGCGTAGGCCATGACGTCGCGCATCACCTCGGTGGGATTGGCGGCGTCGTGCACGAGCGTCTGCGCCCTGATGGCGATCTCGTCGCCGAACACGGTCGCGACCTCGTGGGCGTGGCCCGTGCAGCCGACGTAGCGCAGCAGCGCCACCCAGTAGACGTCGGAGCGCAGCTCCTCGTCGAAGCCGGCTGCGTCGCAGATCCAGCTCGCGAGCAGACACGAGCGCAGCTGGGACTCGAGCGGCTGGCCGAAGGCATTGTCCTGCGCGAGGGCGAGCGTGGCGACGAACTCGCCGAGGCGAAGTGGCGTGGCGGACAAGATAGGGAGTACTCCCGATGTAGTGGCGCTGACGGCGGCGGAGCATGTCTACCACACGGCGGGTGCTTGTTGCGGCTGATACAACGAGTGCCCGCCCCATCTCCAAGGAGGCACCGTGGTTGATTCCATCAAGGTCGGCCTGATCGCAGAGCAGACGGGACCGCTCTCGTTCGTCGGCCGCGCCAATGCCAACGTCGTGAGAATGGTGATCGGCGACATCAACGCCAAGGGCGGCCTGCTCGGGCGACAGCTCGAGCTGTTCCTCGAGGATGGCGCCACCGACGACGCCGTCGCCGCCGCTGCGGCGACGAAGCTCGTCCAGGAGCATCAGGTGGATGTCATCTTCGGCGGCATCTACAGCTCCACCAGGCAGGCCATCAAGGGCCCGGCCGTGGTCGAGGGCAAGACGCTCTACATCTACCCGGAGCAGTACGAGGGCCAGGAGTCCGATCCGCTCATCTTCTGCACCGGCCCCGGACCGGCGCAGCAGGTCGATCCGCTCATCCCGTGGCTGATGCGCGAGACCGGGGCGAAGTCGTTCTACCTGCCCTCGGCCGACTACATCTGGCCGCACGTGCTGAACGCGCGTGTGCGAGAGATCGTCACCGCCAACGGCGGGACGATCGTCGGCGAGGAGTACTTCCCGCTCGACCATTCTGACTACGCGGGCACGGTCGAGCGGATCGCAGACACCGGCGCGGACGTCGTCTTCAACACGATCGTGCCGCCGGGCGCGACGCCGTTCTTCGAGCAGCTCCACGACTCGGGCTTCTTGAAGCGGGGCGGCCAGCTCGTCTGCACGTACTTCGACGAGAACTTCCTGAACATGGTGCCGGCCGCGCACGTCGAGGGGCTCTACGGCTGCCTCGACTATTACCAGGCGATCGACGATCCGTTCAGCCAGAAGCTGCTCGCGCAGTACGACGCGCTCTACCCCGGCGACGCGAAGTTCACCGGTGGCGGCGCCTGCTCGGGCCTTTACCGCGGCCTACGGCTGTGGGCCTCCGCCGTGGAGACGGCGGGCTCGCTCGAGCAGGCCGACGTGATCGCCGCGCTCGACAGCGCGCAGATCGCCGAGTGCCCCGGTGGGCCGGCGGCGATGGTTCCCGGAGAGCACCACGTGCGCATGAACATGTACATCGCCCAGGCGCGCGCGGGGCGCTTCGAGATCGTCGAGAACCTCGGTGCGATCGATCCCCAGGAGCGCCAGGTGGGCGCGCCCGTCCCGGTCTAGCCCGTCCCGCACGTCCACGCTCGATTCACGAATCCAACGCAACAAGGAGAACGAGATGCTGCTCGCAACGACACAGGTCGAGGACTTCGACCGCTTCATGGAGGTCTTCTCGAACGGCGGCGCCGAGAAGCGCAAGGAGCACGGCTGCAAGGGCGCGAAGGTCTTCCGCGATCTGTCCGAGGACGATCGGGTATGGGTGGTCTTCGACTGGGACGAGCAGGGCTGGCAGAGCTTCGTCTCCGACCCGTCGGTGCCGCCGATCATGAAGGAGGCCGGGCACAAGTCGCGGCCGCAGATCGCGCCGTTCGCCGGTGAGTGCGAGGCCTGATCGAGCGAGCGAGCCGCGTGACCGGGGCAGATCCCGCCCCGGTCACGTGTCCGGCCGTGCATAAACCGGGGTCAGGCACCGAAATATGCGCCAATTGCAAATCGGCGCATATTTCGGTGCCTGACCCCGGTTTATGCACGAGACGCTCTCGTCGGCGGGGCGCACCACGCCGCTGTGTGTCGTCGTCGTCCACAGCGGCCGCGCTCGAGGTGTCCCGGCGACCGGTCTGGAGGCTGCTTCCTTGATCCCTCGGCGCGGGGGACGTAGGTTGCAGGCAGGCTGAGGCCGCCGACGGCCGAGGCTCCCGGAACACTTGGACGGGCTGATGCGCTCGACGGGCGCTCGCTCCAACGGGTCAAACGCTCTCCCCCCTGAACCCCGTGGAGCGCGAGTTGCAGCATTCAGGGGGTTTGGCATGGCCACTGAACAGGACGAAGCGTCGCGAGGCGACCTCGGGCGATGGCTCAGCCCGTCGCCGCCGCTCGCAGTGGACGACGAGCACTCGCCTCACCACGAGGTCACGATCGTGGAGGCCAGGCCGGGCACCCGGCACGGCCACCCGATGGTCGGTGCGCGCTGCGCCTGCGGCTGGCGCAGCAGCCTCAAAGCCGGTCCGCGCGGAACGGAGTTCGCGGTCGCCGAGGGCGAGGAGCATCTTGCCGAGCACGTCTCCGTCAGGAGCGCGCCCCGGGAGTGAGCAAGCGGGCCGGGGTCAGCGCCGCGTCCCACTCGCCGGACTCGAGCCCGGCGGCGACGGCCTCGCCGCTGCCGAGGCTCTGCGTGACCCCGAGCGAGCCGTGCCCGGTAGCCAGCACGAGGCCCTCGACGCCTGGACACGGGCCGATCAGGGGCAGGCCGTCGGGCGAGTAGGGGCGCTGGCAGGAGCGGGAGTCGGCGATCGCGACGCCGGCCAGGGCCGGCACGACCTCGACCGCGCGCCGCGCGATCGCCCGCCGCGTCTCAGGGCCCTCGTCCCCCTCCATCGTCGCTCCGTGCAGGCTGGCGCCGACGAGCACCCGTCCGGCCGCGTCCTGCTGCAGGACGCACGGCACGTTCGGCTGCGGCTCGCTGCCGTCGGCCAGCTGCCCGAGCGTGGGAGCGGCCGGGGCGTCGCGCGTCCACTCCTCGATCACGTGCCTGAGGCGGAACGGCGCCGGGCGCGTGACGATGATCCAGCCGCGCACGCCCCGCACCGGGATGTCGTGCGCGAGCGAGCGGCAGACGCGCCACGACCACGGGCCGGCCGCCACGACGACGGTCGCGGCCTCGATGCGGCCCTCGTCGGTGAGCACCCCCGTCACGGCATCGCCGCTGCGCAGCAGCTCGCGCACGGCGCAGCCGGTGCGGATCTCCGCCCCGGCGGCGCGCGCGTCGTCGGCCAGCACCGCCGCCGCGGCGCCGGGATCGATCCGGCGGGCATTCGCGTTGATCCAGCCGCGACCGACGTCCGCAGCCAGCAGCGGCTCGAGCTCGCGCAGCGACTCGCCCGGCAGCAGCTCACCGCCGTGATCGCCGAGCATCAGGCAGCCGTAGGGCTCGCGGTCGAACCAGAAGGCCGCGCGGCTGCGCTCGTGCAGGTCGAGCAGCTGCTGGAGCGTGACGCGCGCGATGGCCTGCATCGCCGGCGGGCTCGGGCCGATCACGAGCCCCTGGTTGCGTCCCGACGCGGCCTGGGCCAGCCCGGCTGCCTCGCAGAGCGTGACCGCGAGGCCGCGCCGCGCGCACGAGGCGGCGACCGAGATGCCGACGATGCCGCCGCCGACGACGACCACGTCGGGCGAGCGGCTCACTCCAGCCCGGCGAGCGCGGCGTAGCCGAGTCGCTCGGCCGCGAGCGCTGCGGCGTGGGAGCCGTCGGCTGCGGCGTCGATCGCCTGCCGCGCGACCTGCACGGCGCGGCGCGAGCGCGAGTCGAGCGTGCGTGCCCAGGCGAGCGCCGTCTCGGCCGCCAGCCCGTCGGGCACGACCTCGTGGATCAGGCCGAGCGACAACGCCGTGGCGGCGTCGATCTTCTCGCCCAGGAGGATCAGCCGCCGGGCGACAGCGGGGCCGAGCGCGCGCACGGCCCGGGCGGTGCCGCCGCTCGAGGGCAGGATCCCGCGCTCGACCTCGGGGAACCAGAAGCGCGAGCTCTCGTCGGCCACGCGCAGGTCGCAGGCCAGCGCCAGCTCGAGTCCGCCGCCGACGCACCAGCCGTGGATCTGCGCGATCGAGGGGATAGGCAGGCGCGCGAGGCTCTCGTAGACGTTGCCCGTGGACTCGTAGTACGCGAGCGCGCTCTCCGGCGTCGCGCTGTCCAGCTCGGCCGTGTCGGCCCCGGCCGAGAAGGCCCGCTCGCCCGCGCCGCGGATGACGAGCGCGCCCGCCTCTCGCACCGCAGGGCTCGCAATGGCCGCGGCCAGCTCCTCCTCGAGGGCCGTGGAGAGCGCGTTCAGCTGGCCGGGCCGGTTGAGCGTGAGCAGCGCGATGGGGCCGTCGCGTTCGAGCAGGACGAGCGTCACGTGACCAGCCCCCGTCCGATGTCGCCGCGCAGGGCGGTGCCCGCGGTCTCGGCCATGCGCTCGTAGAGCGCCTGCTCCGACTCGGGCGAGTACCAGGCCGCGTGAGGCGTGAGCACGAGGTTGGGCGCGTCGAGGCGGTGGTCGCCCGGCTCGGGGGGCTCGCTGTCCCAGACGTCCATGAACGCCCAGGCGGGGGCGCCGAGCGAGAGGCCGTCGAGCAGTGCATCGATGTCGATCAGCTCGGCCCGCGCGGCGTTGACGAAGATCGAGCCCGCCTTGAAGAGGGCGACCTCCGCCCGGCCGAGCAGCGGGTCGGCGCCGCGCACGTGCGGTGCGTGGATCGTGACGACGTCGGCTGCGGCGAGCAGGTCGCCCAGCTCGGATCGCCCGGCGCCTGCGGCGGCGAACGCCTCGTCGCTCGCGACCGGATCGCAGGCGAGCACGCGCATGCCGAGCGCCGCGGCGTCGCGGGCGACGAGCGCGCCGATCTTGCCCAGCCCGATCACGCCGAGCGTCGATCCGCTGACGCGGCGCGTGGTGCCGGCGGCTCGCTCCTCCCACACTCCCGCCTGCATCGCGCGGTCGAGCCCGACGACGCCGCGCAGGCCGGCGAGCGCACAGGCCAGCGCGAAGTCGGCGACCTCGCGGCTGCAGTAGCCAGGCGTGCAGTAGCCGGCCACGCCCGCTGCGCGCAGGTCATCCAGCACGAAGTGGTCGTAGCCCGTCGAGCCCGTGATCACGGTGGTCGCCTGTGGGTAGCCGGCGAGCAGCTCCGAGTCGATCACGAGCCCCCCGCCGGAGATCAGCACCCTGACGTCCGAGACGTCGCACTGCCCGGCCGGGAGCGCGTCGGCCGTGCCGCCGAGCAGCGCGTCCAGGCGCTGGCAGTCGAAGTACTCGAGCACGGCGACCTGCGTCATCGGCGAGAGCTAACCAGATCGCCCGTACCCTGGGAGGCATGCCGTCGCTTCCTCCTTCGGTCTACACCAAGCGCGTCGAGATCCGCTGGCGCGACATGGACGCCTTCAGGCATGTCAACAACGCCGTCTACCTGACCTATCTCGAGGAGGCGCGCGACGAGTGGTTCCTCGAGGTGCTCGGCAACGGGCTCCTGCTCAACGACTTCGTGCTCGCCCGCTGCGCCGTCGACTATCGCTCCCCTCTGACCCAGGACGACGGCTACGTCGACGTCGAGCTGCGCTGCACGCGCGTGGGGCGCTCGAGCGTCACCACGGGCGAGCGCGTGATCGCCGTGAGCGACGGCAGGGTCGCCGCCGAGGCCGAGGGCGTGCTCGTCCATTACGACTGGGAGAGCCGCGCGTCGAAGCCGCTGACCGAGGAGATCGCGACCGCCTTCGGACGCTGGCTGCTCTAGGCCCTCGCCGCGCGGGCCCGCCCCGCGAGCATCGCGCTGACCGACTCGCAGGCCGCCCGCCCGGCCTCCAGCGGCGGACGTCCTTGTGCGCGCGCGTAGGCGTAGCTGGCGAGGAAGGCGTCGCCGGCCCCGGTCGGGTCGACGCCGGTGACCGCCTGTCGAGGAGACCCGGCCGGAGCCCTCGTCGCAGGAGATTGCGGCGCCGATCTCGCCGAACGTGACGAGCACCTCGGGCACGCCGCAGAGCGCGCGAATGGCGACGGCGTCGAGCGTGCCGTAGGCAGCGAGCGCCTCGTGCTCGCTCAGCTTGAGCGCCTGCACGTGCTGGAGGAGATCCGCGTCGAGCGTCCCGCTCAGCACCAGCGGGCCCGTCTGGCGGCGGCGCAACGGCCCCTGCCCGTCGAGCGCGATGCGCCGGTCGCCGGCCGCCAGCGCTGCCAGCACCTCCGGCCCGAGGTCGCCCCTGATCTGCGTCCCCGCGTGCACCCAGGTCGCGTCGCGCACGGCGGGCGCGGCCCAGCCCGAGATGTCGTCCGCCGTCCAGATCTCGCCGACGGCGCTCATCGAGTGGTCGCGCTCGCCGTCGGCGCGGTAGCGGAGCTCGCTCTGCACGACCGTCGGGTCGATCCGGAGGCAGAACGGCGAGGCGAGCTCCGCGATCGACGCCGCCAGCGCCGGGTCGTCGCAGCGCGTTGCGATTCCCGGCCGCACGCCGAGGTCTGCCAGCGCCCGCGCGGCGAACACGGGCGAGCCGCCTGTCTTGTGCGTGGGCGCGTGCCCGGGCAGGTACACGACGTCCCGCACGGTCGATCCCACGATCGCCACGCTCATGGCGGGGCAGGATACGGGCGCGCGCGCTCGTAGAGCGGGAGATGCGCCGCGGAATCTCGTTCCAGCTCGCCCCGGCGCAGCGCCTCCCGGGTCACCTGCGCGGCGGCGGGGTGCGCCTGCTCGCCGCCTGCGCGGCGATCTGGGCGCTCGGGATGTTCTCGCCGCAGATCGACCGCGGCGCCGCCGATCTGGTGCTGATCCTCGGCTGGAGCGTCATTCTGCTCGGCCTGGTGGTGCTCGCGGGCGGCACGAGGCACATCCTCGAGCATCTCGACGTGCCGCTCCTCGGCGTCGGCGTGGCGCGCGCGGCGGCGCTGCTCGTGGCGCTCAGGCGCGTCGGCATCGTGCTCCTGGCGCTGGCCTTCTTCCTCTTCTGGACGCTGATCTACATCGGGGTCTGGCGCTGGCATCCCGCTGGGGCCTTCCACGGCCTGCCCCACACGCCGACCTTCTCGGACTTCTTCTACTACGCCGTCTCGACCGGCTTCATCAGCCCGCCGGGCGACATCATCGCCGCGAGCAAGGGCGCGCGCACGGCGACGATGATCGAGCTGCTGACCGGCACCGCGGCGCTGGCGGCCTACCTCGGCTCGTTCCTCGACTTCGGCCCGGGCGCTGCACGAGCCGCCGGCGCCGAGGGCGCGCCGGACGCTACGAGCGGCTCGTGATCTCGCTGGCGTCGTCGACGCGCACGTCGACGTCGCCGGCCACGCCCTCGAGCGCCACGACGAGCGTGTCGTCGAGCACCTTGTAGCTGCGCACGATGCCGCGTCCCTGCGGGGTCTTGACCATGCGCCCGACGGCCGGCGCGCGGTCGCGGAATGAGCGGTAGACCGGATGCTCGAAGGCGAGACAGCAGCGCAGGCGGCCGCACAGGCCGGTGATCCGGCCGGGGTTCATCGGCACGTCCTGATCCTTCGCCATGCGCAGCGTGATCGGCTGCTCGTGCGAGGGGAAGCGCGTGCAGCAGCGCACCGGCCCGCACATGCCGCCGCCGCCGCACTGGCGCGCGGCCTCGCGCGGGCTCACCTGCCGCACCTCGACGCGGGTGCCGAGGCGGCTCGAGAGCGGCCCGGAGACCGAGCGGAGCTCGGAGCGCTCCTCGGCGCGGTAGGTGAGCGCGATGCGCGAGCCGTCGAAGCTCACCTCGGCCCCGACCGGCCGCGCGTGCTCGATGCCGCGCTCGCGCAGCAGGTCGCGGAACGCGAGCATGGCCTTGCGGCCGACGGCCCGGTTGCTCTTGACGCGCTCCTCGTCGGCAGCGCTGGCGCGCCGCTCGATGGGACGCAGCGGCGAATCCTTCGGGGAGCGCTCGAGCTCGTGGTTGCCCGTCACGACCCGCGCCAACTCGAGGCCGCGCGAGGTGTTGCAGACCACGCGCTCGTCCCACGCCAGCTCCAGCCCGTTCGGGTCGAAGCTGTACACCTTCCCGCCGGGCGAGAAGACGACGTTCACAGCCCAGGCCATGAGGCCCCTTCCAGAGCCCGGCGAGCGGGCTCTCTATGCAGTCGCCTGCTCGGCCCGGGCGATCGTCCGCAGACGGTGGAAGAGCGCCTCGAGCGCGAGGGTCGGCGTGATTGTCAGCTCCAGCGCTCGGCGCGTGTCGCGCGCTGCCTCGAGGCAGTGAGCGGCGAGCGCTTCGCGACCGTTTGCAGCATCTTTTACGACCTGCTCGCGGTGGTCCGAGTGTACCAGCGCCCCGTCGGCTCCGAGCGACGCAGCGAGCAGGTCCCGGTACCAGGTGACGAGCGTCTCGACGGCCGCGCGGGCCTCCTCGACCTCGGCGGCGCGCGCGCGCCGCTTGGCCAGCGCCTCGCCCTCTCGGCGTATGCGCGAGGCCTCTGCCCGCGGGGGGTGCTCGCCCAGTGCCTCGACGCGCAGCGCGGCCTCGCCCTCCGCAGCCGTGCGCGCCTCGGCGCCCCGTGCACTGCAGGCCTCGGCCACGGCACGCGCCGCGCTGCCCGGGTCGAAGCGCTCGTCGGCATAGGCGGCGCGGGCCAGCGCCAGGTAGCGCTCGCGGCGATCGCGCGCCTCCCCGCCCTCCAGCAGCTCGCGCGCGCGCTCCAGGTCGCCGCCGCTGGCGCGGGCGAGCGCAAGGCCCTCGGGCCCGCCGAGACCGAGGGCCGTCGCGACCTCGACGGCGGCGAGCGGGGCGAAGCGGATGACCTCGCAGCGCGAGCGGACCGTGGCGAGCAGCCGGTGCGGCTGGGCGCACACGAGCACCACCACGGCGTGCGCCGGGGGCTCCTCGATCGACTTCAGCAGGGCGTGCTGCACCACCTCGGGCATGGTCTCGGAGTCCCAGATCAGGTACACGCGGCGCTCGGCCGCGAACGGCCGGAGCTGGATGTCGCGCCACAGCTCGCGCACCTGGTCGATGCGGATCTGCGTGCCCTCGGGCCGCACCTCGAGCAGATCGGGATGGCCGCCGGCGAGCGCGCGCTCCGGCAGCCCGGCGAGCGCGGCGGCGAAGCGCCGCGCGTGCGCGGCCACGCCGTAGCCGGGCTTGCCGATCAGCAGGTAGGCGTGCGAGGGGCGGCGCAGCGCGACGCGCAGGCGGGAGCGCGCGGCCTCGTTGCCGATCAGGCCCTCGAACGGGTCGGGCGCGTCGCTCACAGTCCCAGAGCCTCGCGCACGCGTGCGGCGATCTGCCCGGCATCGCCGGCGCCATCGACGTGGATCAGCCGGCCCGAGGCCGAGAGCACGTCCTCGTAGGCGGCGATCACCTTGCGATGGAACTCGAGTGGCTCGCGCTCGATGCGGTCGTCGCTGCCCGGGTCGCGCCGGGCGGCGGCCTCCTCCGCGCTGACGGTGATCAGCACCGTCGCGTCGGGCATCAGCCCGCCCGTCCCGATGTCGTTGATCGCGCGTACCTCGGCGACGCCGACGCCGCGCACGACGCCCTGGTAGACGAGCGAGCTGCCCACGTAGCGGTCGGCGATCACGGTCGAGCCGCGCTCGAGCGCCGGTGCGATCACGTCCTCGACCAGTTGCGCGCGGGCGGCGGCGAAAAGCAGCGCCTCGGCCCGCGCGCTGACAGGCGCGGTGCCCTCCAGCACGATCGCCCGTACGCTCTCGCCAGTGGGTGTCCCACCGGGCTCGCGCACCTCGACGACCTCGCCGCCGGAGGCACGCAGATGCTCGGCGAGCAGTCGCGCCTGCGTGGTCTTGCCGGCGCCGTCGGCACCTTCGAACGCGATGAAGCGCAGGCTGTCATGCTGAGGGACTTCCCGGCCGATGTGCGAGACGATAGCCGCACCTCGCAGGAGCCTGAGCGCCCATGGCGAAACGTCCAGCTCACATGTCTGCTGCACCCGCATACATCGTCTACGGACACCGTCACTCCGTGCGTCTCGTAAGCCGCCTGGTCGCGATCGGGCTGCTGCTCGCCGCCATCGCCACGGTCTTCTTCGGCATCGTCTGGCAGCGCGACGACGGCAAGGCGCCGGTCGCGGCGGCGACGGCGGCTCACGGAGGTGGGGCAACGACGCTGCCCGCGGTCGGGCATGCGCGCACGGGCACGCAGGCCGCGACCGCAGGCGGCACGAAGAAGCACGCCGTCACGCCGCCGCCGGCCGGCCACCGGTCGCACAAGCCGGCCAAGCCGATTCCGCTGCCGGGCAAGACGCCCGTGATGGTGCTGAACTCCAACGGCATCCACGGCGTCGCGCACATCCTCGCCTCCAAGGTGCAGAGCGCCGGCTATCCGATCACCTACGTCGGCAACGCGCAGAAGCGCGGACTGCCGACGATCGTGCAGTACGCCAAGGGCTACGGGCCCGCCGCGCGCAAGCTCGCCAAGCTCGTCGGCAACGTGCAGTTCGTGACCCCCTTCGACGGCATCACGCCGTCGCAGGCCAAGGGCGCGAAGCTCGTCGTCATCCTCGGCACCTGAGCCGGGCGAGGGCCTCAGCCGGCCGGCTGGCAGGCGTCGCTCGCCGCGACGACGTCCTCGTCCGAGCCCGTGAAGACCGTGTCGTGGCCCGAGAGCGCCCGCGCCCGCGCGAGGCTTGCGCGCCAGGCGGTGCTCTCGTGCCAGCAGAAGCGCTGGTAGCCCGCGAGCGCCAGCCACGTGCGATCGTCCTCGGGCGCCAGCGCGAGCGCGCGCTCGACGGCGCGCCGGGCGTCCCTCGGCCTGTTGAGCGCCTGCAGCAGACTGGCGCGCTCGAGCTGGACGTCGACCGAGGTGTGATTCAGCGCCGCTGCGAGGTCCGCCTCGACGCGCGCCTCGTCGAGGCGGCCCTGGGCATCGAGCCGATCCGCGCGGGCGAGCGCCTGGTTGCTCAGCACGGGCAGGACGACCGGGATCGCCGCCAGCGCGAAGGCGGTCGCGGCCAGCACGGCGTAGCCGCGCCGCGGGCGGCGCACCGCCGCGGCCGCGCCGCCGGCCGAGCACGCGATCAGCACCGGGATCGGATAGGCGAGGACGGTCAGCGCGGTCTGCTGCCACTCCCAGTCGATCTGGTTGTGCAGCGCGAAGGCGCCGACGCCCGCCGCCAGCGCGAGCGCGGCGGAGCGCTCGCTGCCGCGCAGGCGCGTGACGGCGGCGACGCAGGCGCCGGCCGCGGCAAGGGCGATCGCAGCCGGGATCCCGCCCAGGAGCCCGGTGCCCGAGAGCACGTGCAGGAAGGCCGAGTGCTCCTGCCCCGCCTGCTGGAAGTCGGGCCGGGCGAGGCGGTCGATCGTCTCGAACGTGCCGGCGCCGTGGCCGTGCCACGGCTGTGCGGTGAAGCCGTCCCAGGCCTCGCCCCACCAGCGCCCGCGCAGGTTGGTCGAGAGCGTCGAGAGGTGGTCGGTCGAGCCGACGGCGCCGCCCCCGGAGAGCTGGTGCCAGAGGTAACCGAGCGCACCCCCGGGCCCGCCGTGCTGCGAGGAGACCTTGACGGCGGCAGCGAGCGTGCCTGCGGCGGCCACGGCCAGCAGCGCGAGGCCGAGGCTCCGGCGCAGGCGCGGCCCGGCGCGCTGCGCGAGCTCCACCGCCACCGGCCCGAGCACGGCAGCCGCCAGCACGGCGGCGAGCGAGTACCAGACGAGGCGCGACCCGGCGGGGACGGTGAAGGGCACGTCGAGCGCCTTGAAGGAAGGCAGGCCGAGCCCCCAGCGGGCGACCGGGACGCTCGTCGCGAGCACCACCAGCAGCGCCGCGCCGGTCTCGGTCCGCCGCTCCGAGACGGCGAGCCAGACACCGCAGCCGATCAGCGCCGCAAGCATCCCGCCGCGCGAGGAGGCGAGCCCCAGGCCGAGGACGAGCAGGACGAGCGTGCCGCAGCCGGCGGCGCGGCGCGCGCGCTGCGGCGCGCTCGCGAGCCAGAGCGCGCCGGGCGCCGCGAGCGCGGCATAGGCGCCGATCGCGTTCGGGTAGCCGAGCACGCCCTGCAGGCGCGGGGAGGTCTGGAAGAACTCGCCGTGCACGCGCTGCTGGAGGGCGTAGGCGATGAATGGCAGCGAGGCTGCGCAGAGCACCCAGACGGCCGCCTCGAGCGGGCGCCGCAGGAGGCTTGCGAGCACGACTCCCGCGGCCGCGGCAGCCGCGGCGAGCAGCCAGCGGTCGGCGTCGCTCCAGGAGTCCTGCGGTGTCAGCGACCACCAGATGGACGCATACGAGACGAGCCCGACGGCCGCCAGGGCGGCTGCGTAGAGGAGCACGCGGCCGGGCGGCAGTGACCACCTGCGCAGATCGCCGGCGACGGCCACCGCGGCGAGCGCGCAGGTCGCCAGGCAGGCGGCCGCGCAGATCGCGATGCCGGAACTCGAGGCGCCGCCGGCGCCCCAGATCGCGACGATGGCGGCGAGCGCCAGCCAGAGGGCTGCCGGCCATGCGCCCGCCGCGTCGCGCAGGGACGTCGTGACAGCCCTCACATCGCTAGGATAGTGGGGCTCCTGCGGGAACCCGTTTGTGGTGACGGGCCTATGGGAAGCACGGGAGACGCGCGACCCCAGGCGCAGCGTGCACGCGAACTATCGCTCAAGGTCGAATGGGTGAGGGCCGATACCCCTGTTGGGTGACGCCGCCCTGGCGCAATGAATCTTCACGAAACACTTACCAACCGCCATTCCCCTGCGCATGGCCGCTCGCTAGCCTTCCATGGACCGGTGGGGGGATTGGACAACCCGCGCTCGCCCCGGCCACGCCGATGACCCGCACACGACGCCTGCATCCGCTCCTGATCGCCATCGCCGCCATCGCCGGCGCGCTGCTCCTGCCCGTGGGAGCCTCGGCGGCGGGCGCGCGCTGCGATTACCGGAACATGCTCGACGCGGCCGCCAACGGGCGCCAGATCTCGCCGCACACGACGGCGTGTTATCAGAAGGCGCTGGGCGAGCTGCCGAGCGACGTCGACAAGTATCTGCCGGCCGTTCGCGCCAACCTGCTCTTCGCCATGCGCCGCGACGACAAGTTCAGCAGCGCCCCGAGCGCCAACGCGCGCAAGACCCAGAGCGCTGTCGTCCAGCCCGCCGTTGCCGTTGCGGTGCGCGGCCCCGTCACCGATCTGCTCGCGGGCCTCGGCCCGGCGCACGTCGACGAGGTGCCGACTCCGGTCTTCGTGCTGGGCGGCTCCGCCGCCCTGCTCCTGCTCGCCGGACTCGCGACCTCGCTCGCCCGCCTGCGCACGCGCCGGCGCCTCGCGGGCTGACCGGCCCCTCGAGGCGCTGACGAGCGCGTTCCACGCCGGATCCAGCCTCGGCTTCCGGCTCCGTCCGACGCCGCTGTCACTGTATCTGGCGTGCTTGGGGGAGCCGCAACGCTGGATCTAGTGGTGGGCAGATGATCTGCCCGGGCTGCGGCGTTGGAGAGACGCGGGTGCTCGAGTCGCGCATGAGCGACGCCGGCGAGGCCATTCGCCGCCGTCGCGAATGCCTCGAGTGCCATGCTCGCTTCACGACGTTCGAGCGGCTCGAGCAGTCGACCCTGTGGGTCGTCAAGCGCGACGGCAGCCGCCAGCCGTTCGATCGCTCCAAGCTGCTCGGCGGCCTCGAGCGGGCCTGCGTCAAGCGCCCGGTCGCCCTCGACGCCGTCGAGCGAATCGTCGCCGCGGTCGAGGCAGGGTTCCGCGGCGACGGCCTCGCGGAGGTGCCGTCCGAGGCGATCGGCGAGGCGGCGCTGCTGCATCTGCGCGAGCTCGACGGCGTCGCTTACATCAGATTTGCGTCCGTCTACCGGTCGTTCGAGACCCCGGACGAGTTTCAGAACGAGCTCGAATCACTGGAATCCGACGGGCGAACACGTGTTCGCTCGTCGCTCCTCTAACTGCTAGAATTACTGCCCCATCAAAGGAGGGGATGGACTCTTGGCGACCACCGAAAAAGCTGCAGCGATCGCGACGGACGAAGCGCAGATCCCGCTCGACACCACTCGCACGATCGGCATCACCCGGCGGAACACGCGGCCGGGCGTCGACCCGTACGACGAGCTCGAGTGGGAGGTGCGCGACGCCCTCATCCCCGGCAAGGAGGGTCCCGCCTTCGAGCAGCGCGAGGTCGAGTTCCCGGTCTCCTGGTCGGCGACGGCCACGAACATCGTCGCGCAGAAGTACTTCCGCGGGCCGCTCGGATCGCCGCAGCGCGAGCGCTCGGTGCGCCAGATGATCTCCCGCGTGGTCGACACGATCACCGCCTGGGGCCTCAAGGACGGCTACTTCGCCGACGGCGAGGAGGCGGATGCCTTCCACGCCGAGCTCAAGCACCTCCTGGTCAACCAGTACGCCGCGTTCAACTCGCCGGTCTGGTTCAACGTCGGCTTCGAGGAGCGGCCGCAGTGCTCCGCCTGCTTCATCCTCGCCATCGACGACTCGATGGACTCGATCCTGAACTGGATCGTCGAAGAGGGCCGCATCTTCCGCGGCGGCTCGGGCTCGGGCATCAACCTCTCGCGCGTGCGCTCCTCCAAGGAGCAGCTCTCCAAGGGCGGCTACGCCTCCGGGCCCGTCTCGTTCATGCGCGGCGCCGACGCTTCTGCCGGCACGATCAAGTCGGGCGGCAAGACACGGCGGGCGGCCAAGATGGTCGTGCTCGACGTCGATCACCCCGACATCGAGGAGTTCATCTGGTGCAAGTCGCGCGAGGAGGAGAAGGCGCGCTCGCTCCAGGAGGCCGGCTACGACATGTCGCTGGACTCGCCGGATTGGGCGTCCATCCAGTACCAGAACGCGAACAACTCGGTGCGCCTGACCGACGAGTTCATGCGCGCGGTCGAGGCCGATCGCGACTGGAACCTCACGGCGCGCACCTCGGGTGAGGTCGTCAAGACGGTGCGCGCTCGCGACCTGATGCGCCAGATCGCCGATGCAGCCTGGCGCTGCGCCGACCCGGGCATCCAGTTCGACACGATCATCAACGACTGGCACACGTGCCCGAACACGGGGCGCATCAACGCTTCCAACCCGTGCTCGGAGTACATGCACGTCGACAACTCGGCCTGCAACCTCGCGAGCCTCAACCTGATGCGCTTCCGCCAGGCCGACGGCGAGTTCGACGTCGAGGGCTTCAAGCACGCCGTGGACGTCATCTTCACGGCGCAGGAGATCCTCGTCTCCAACTCGTCGTACCCGACGGAGCAGATCGGCGAGAACGCGCACAAGATGCGCCAGCTCGGGCTCGGCTACGCCAACCTCGGCGCGCTGCTGATGGCGCGGGGCCTGCCGTACGACTCCGACGAGGGCCGCGCCTACGCCGCCGCCATCACCGCGCTCATGACGGGCCGTGCCTATCGCAAGTCCGCAGAGATCGCCGCCCGCATGGGGCCGTTCTCCGAGTACGAGCGCAACCGCCAGCCGATGGTGCGCGTGATCGAGAAGCACCGCGCGGCCGTGGGCAACATCGAGGACCGCGAGACGATCGCCGACGACCTCGTCGACGCCGCGCGCGGCGCCTGGGACGAGGCGCTCGAGCTGGGCCGCATCCACGGCTATCGCAATGCTCAGGCCACGGTGCTCGCGCCGACCGGGACGATCTCGTTCCTGATGGACTGCGACACGACGGGCGTCGAGCCCGACTTCTCGCTGGTCAAGACCAAGCGCCTGGTCGGCGGCGGCGAGCTCACGATGGTCAACGGCACGGTGCCTCTGGCGCTCCAGGTGCTCGGCTACACGCAGGCCGAGGGCGAGGCGATCGTCTCCCACATCGCCGACCGCAACACGGTGGTCGGAGCGCCGGCCATCAAGCCCGAGCACCTGGCCGTGTTCGACTGCGCCATGGGCGACCGCGCGATCGACTACAACGGCCACGTCTCGATGATGGGCGCCGTCCAGCCGTTCATCTCGGGGGCGATCTCGAAGACCGCCAACATGCCCGAGTCGGCCACGGTCGAGGACGTCGCCAAGCTCTACCTCGACTCCTGGAAGATGGGCGTCAAGGCACTCGCCATCTACCGCGACAACTGCAAGGTCGCGCAGCCCATGGGCGCGAAGCAGTCCGAGCTCGTGCACAAGCCGGTGCGCAAGACGATGCCGATCGAGCGCATGGAGATCGGGCGCAAGTTCCAGGTCGGCGAGTACGAGGGCTACATCCACGTCGGCCTGTTCCCCGACGGCACCCCGGGCGACGTCTTCGTCGACATCGCCAAGGAGGGCACGACGCTCGCCGGGCTCATGAACGCGCTCATGATCTCGGTCTCGCTGGGCCTGCAGTACGGCGTGCCGCTCGACGTCTACGTCTCGAAGTTCAGCCACATGCGCTTCGAGCCGTCGGGCCTGACCAACGATCCCGACATCCGCGTGGCCAAGTCGCTCGTCGACTACATCTTCCGCTGGCTGGGCAAGAAGTTCCTCGACGCGGACACGCAGGCCGAGCTCGGCATCATGTCCGCCGAGGTGCGGGCGCGACTGCAGGGCATGCCCGCCGAGGCCGAGCCGCTCGCCGACGGGACCATGTTCGGCGACATCGTCGCCTCGCCCGAAGCTCCCACCGGCGCCGCAGCGATCGTGCCGGTCCAGACCGCCGGCCAGCGGGCGCTCTTCAACGCCTGGGAAGACGCACAGGAATGCGCGAAGTGCGGCGGCCGCAAGATCCGCACCGGCTCGTGCTACACGTGCCGCGACTGCGGTGACAACTCCGGCTGCGGCTGACGCACCCGGAGCGAGATAGCCGGAGGATGTGCGGGGACCGGAGCGGTCCCCGCACAGCCTTCGGTGCTAGAAGTCGAACGTGATCTGCTTGGTCTCGGTTACGGCGTCCGCGATGCCGTCGGCCAGCTCGCGGCCCGAGCCGGAGCTCTTGGCGCCACCGAAGGGCGCCATCTGGTCCCAGTAGTTCGTCGTCTCGTTGATGTGCACCGTGCCGTGACGGAGCTCCGAGGCGGCCGTCCAGGCGTCGCTCAGCGAGTTCGTGAAGACGGCCGCAGTGAGCCCGAACTCCGTCTCGTTGCCGATCGCGATGGCCTCGTCGAGCGTGTCGAAGCGCATGATCGGAGCGACGGGCCCGAACGTCTCCTCGCGCGCGATCGCCATCTCGCTCGTGACGCCCGTGAGGATCGTCGGCTCGTGGTACATGCCGTCGGAGCCTCCGCCGTGGACGACGGTCGCGCCGTGCTCGACGGCATCCTGGATGTGCCGCCGCGTGCGCTCGAGCGTGACCGCGTTGCACATCGGGCCCATGTCGGTGGCGTCGTCCAGGGGGTCTCCGATCTGCAGGAGCCGCGTGCGCTCTACCAGCAGCTCGACGAAGCGGTCGTGGACGTCCCTGTGCACGAGCAGGCGCTCCGCAGCGGTGCAGACCTGGCCGGCGAGGTAGAAGCAGCCCATCACGGCCGCGTCGGCGGCGGCTTCGAGGTTCGCGTCTGCCAGCACGATCTGCGGCCCGTTGCCCCCGAGCTCGAGGATGCGGTTCTTGAGGCCCGCCTCCCGCGCCACCTTCTCGCCGGTGGCGACCGAGCCGGTGAAGACGACAGAGGCCACGCCGCTGTGCGCCGTGAGCGCCGCCCCGACATCGCCTCGGCCGTGCACGAGGTTCACGGTGCCCGCCGGGAAGCCGGCCTCGTGCAGCACGTCGACGAACAGCTCGGCGCACAGCGGCGCGAGCTCGGACGGCTTCCAGACGGTGGTGCAGCCGAAAGCGAGGCCGTACACGATGGGGATGCCCGCGATGTCGACGGGAAAGTTCCAGGGCGAGATCGCCGCGACCACTCCGACCGGCTCCTGGACGACGAGGATGCGCTTGTGCGTCCGTCCCTGGGTGGACGGCAGCACGCGGCCGGCGTGCCGGAGCACGTCTTCGGCCGCACGCCGGAAGTGGTCGGCGGTGTACTCGACCATCTCCTCGCGCGACTCGCGGATCGTCTTGCCGGTCTCGCGCGTGATCATGCGCGAGATCTCCTCGGCGCGGTCCATGCAGATGTCGAAGGCGCGCCTGCAGATCTCCACGCGCTCCAGCACGCTCGTGCGACGCCACGTCTCGAAGGCCGAGGCCGCCGCTGCGACCGCCTGATCGACCTGCTCGGCGGTGGCCGCCCGCACCGAGCCGAGCAGTTCGCCCGTCGCCGGGCTGCGCACCTCGATCTCCTCGCCGCCACCGCAGATCCACTCGCCACCGATGAATGCGCCGCGCTGTGTCAGTACCTGAGCCATGCGGCAATCCTACTCAGCGGAACGATGGCGGCGGGAGGAGCTGGCAAGCTACGGCCATGCCTCGCCTCAACATCGCATCCCCCGAGTTCGAGTACGACGCCGGCGATCCGGCAGGCTTCCGCGCCGGCATGTTCCGCTTCGGCGAGCGGCTGGGCGCCAAGGCGACGGGCTGCTCGGTCTACGAGCTCCCACCCGGACAGTCGATCTGCCCGTACCACTACGAGTACGGCGAGGAGGAGTGGCTGCTCGTGCTGGAGGGCCGGCCGACGCTGCGCACGCCGGAGGGCTCCGAGCCGATCGATCCCTGGGAGGTCGTCTTCTTCCCGACCGGTCCCGACGGCGCGCACTCGGTGCGCAACGACACGGACGCGACCGTGCGCGTGCTGATGTTCTCGACGCGCGTCCATCCCGCGGTTGCGGCATACCCGGACAGCGGCAAGATCGGCATCTTCACGGGCAACAAGGACGACGATCTGCTGGTGCGCAAGACGAGCGGCGTCGACTACTGGGACGGCGAGACAGGCGCTGGCGCGACCTAGAGCGCATTACACGAGTCGCAAAACCTGCGACTAGGCTGAGAGCTGTGGAGGGGTCCACAGCATCGGAGCTTCGCTTCCGCGACGTCGGCACGCCCGCGGAGATCGAGGAGCTCGCCGCTGACTGGGACGCCCTCGTGACGTCCTCTCGGCGGCCCAGCCCGTACCTGCTGGCAAGCTGGGTCGCATGCTGGCTGCGCGAGTTCGGCGACGAGTTCGAGCCCCGCATCACGGTCGCGACTCGCGGCGCCCGCCTGGTCGGCATCGCCCCGTTCGTCGTGCACCGGAGCACGCGGGTCGCGCACTTCGTCGGCGCGCACGAGTCGTCGCTGGCCGATCTGCAGCTTGCACCGGACGAAGGCCGAGCCACGGCCGAGGGCCTGCTCGAGCCGCTCCAGCGGGCGGGCGCGTCGTCGCTCAACGCCTACGGCGTGCCCGGCGACAGCGTGCTCATGCGCACGGCGGGGAGGCACCTACGCTCGATCCCGCGCGCGAGCGCGCCCGTGCTGGAGATGCCCGACGGCTGGGAGGCGGCCTACGCGCGCCGTGCGTCCAAGGACAGGCGGTACAAGGATCGCCGAGTCGAACGGCGCCTGGCACGTCTCGGATCCGTCGAGATCGTCGTCAGCCATGATGCGGACGGCGTCGAGCAGGCGATCGGAGCCGCACTCGAGCTGCATCGCCGGCGCTGGCAGGGGCGGCCCGACGGCTCCTCCTTCGGCGTCGCGCAGCGCGCGGGCTTCATCCGATCGGCGGTCACGCAGCTCGCGGCCGAGGGGCGCTACGGAATCTGCCTCGTGCGGCTCGACGGCCGCGCAGTCTCGTTCGCCTCGTGGTTCCGGATCGGCGAGACGATCTACGGGCACCGCACGGCGTTCGATCCCGAGTTCGCAACCTTCGCGCCCGGGCAGATCGCGCAGCGGCACGGCTTCGCGGCGAGCAGCGCCCGAGGTGCGAAGCGCCTCGAGTTCCTGGGCGACGCCGACGAGTACAAGAGGCGCTTCGCCGATCGGCTCGATCCCATGCATCAGTGCGTCGGGCTCGCCCGAGGGCTGAGCGGGCACGTGCAGGTCGCCCGCGTGGTCGCTGCGGTCGAGGCGCGCAGGCGCCTCAAGAAGTACGACCGGATCCACCGCCTGTATCGCTCCGGTGCGCTGCAGGGACGCGGCGAGCGGGCGGCGTGAGCACTCCGCAGCCCAGTCGGCCTCCCTCGGATCGACCCGGTCCGCGCTCGCCGATTCACCTCCTCCCGTCGCAGCGGCCGGCGGACGTGCGGGTCGAGACGGTGCGCGACGCCGCGGGCTTCGCCGCGCTCGGCGCGGACTGGGATGCGCTGGCCGCCGCACTTCCGCGCCCGACGCCGTTCATGCTGCACGCCTGGCTGGAGGAGTGGTGGCGCCACCTGGCGGGCGGCGCCGAGATGGCCGTCATCGTCGCCTGGCGCGACAATCGCCTCGTGGCTGCGCTGCCCCTCATGATCACGAAGCGCCTCGGCGTGCGCACGGCGGCGTTCATCGGCGGCAGCGACTCGGCGCTCGCCGATCTGCTGCTTGCGGAGGGCGAGCCGGACGCGACCGCCGACGCGGTGGTCGAGGAGCTGCGCCGGCAGCCGTTCCACGTGCTGGACGTCTTCGGGCTCCCGGGCGAGAGCCGCCTTGCCCGTGTTGCCGCCGGCGATCTGCAGGTGCGCCGGCGCGTCGAGGCGCCCGTGCTCTTGATGCCGCAGGGATTCGATGCGGCCTACCGCGCGAAGCGCGGCTCCAAGCGGCGCGCCGAGCACCGCCGCCGCATGCGGCGCCTGCAGGAGAGCGGCGACGCCGAATTCACGGTCGTGCGCACGATCGACGATCTACGGCCCGCCCTGGAAGAGGGCTTCCGCGTCAACGCGCTGCGCTGGGAGGGCCGCCCGGACCGCTCGCTGTTCTCGACCGAGCAAGGCCACGCCTTCCATCGCGCAGTCCTGCCGAGGCTCGCCGCCCTGGACATGGCGCGCATCCTGTTGCTGCGCTCGGAGGGTCGCGTGGTCGCGTTCCAGTACTGGCTCGCCTACCGCGGCTCCATGATCTCCAATCGCCGCGCCTTCGACCCCTCGTTCTCGAGCTTCTCGCCCGGCATCCTGACGATGCTCCAGGCGCTCGAGGACGCCTCGGAGGAGGGTCTCACGCGGGTGGAGTTCATGGGCGGGCCCGAGCCCTACAAGCTCGAGTTCTGCGACGGCTTCGAGCCGCTGTACCAGGGCATCGGCTTCACCCGCGGTCTGCGCGGCCACCTCGCCGCACGCGCGGCGCTCTCCCGGATCCGGTTGCGCGAGCGCGTGCGCACCTCGCAGTCGCTGCACAAGCTGTACGTCGATCGGCTTGCGCCCCTCCGCCGCCTGGTCGGTCGCGTCCGCGGCTGATTCGGCGGGCGTGGCCGCTCAGAAGCCGCGCGAGCGCAGGTACAGGTCGATGCGCGCGAGTGCCTCGGGGGAGGCGTCCCGCACGCGGGCCCAGTCAAGGTCGCGCGGGCCGGGCTCGCCGTCGCCGAGCAGCCACAGGCCTTGCGCCTCCCGCCGCGGCGTGTCGGGGGAGGTGAGGTAGCGGTGGGCGCGCTTGCGCACGTCCGCGAACTCGGCTTCGGTCAGGCGCCGGCGCTTGCGAGGGCTCATCGGAGCCGCATGCTAGCGGCCCGCGGGCCGCTGGCTAGGAGGGTCTCCGGGAGAGCAGCGCGAACTCCTCGATGCCGGCGAGCGCGGCGCTGCGTGAGCTGTGCACGCTGAACAGCGTCGTGATGCCGGTGACCTCGAAGAGGCGGGTCACGTACCCGCTCTGCGACGGGACGATCAGCTCGCAGCGGCCCTGCGCGGCCTCGAGCCTGCGCTGGGTGGCGAGCAGCAGACTGATCACGGCCGAGTCCACAAAGGTGCAGCGCGTCAGGTCGACCAGCAGGTTGCGGCTCTCCGTTGCGTAGGCGAACGTCGCTCGCAGCGCCGATCTCGAATCGAGGTCGTGCTCGCCGATCAACGCCACCACCGCCGTGCGGTTCGAGGCGAACTCGACCTTGACCGTTCCGATCTGTCGCTTCTCCGTCACAGGGCCCCCTCCGATCCTCTCAACAATTCTCACGCTAGTACAGCCGGGCGGGCCGCAGGTGAAGCGTCCGGCGATGCCGCTCAGACCAGCAGCAGACCGAGGCTCACGCGCGTGCCCCGGCCGTCGTGCTCGACCTCGGCCGTGTCCATCACGGCACGCATCAGCGGGATGCCGCGGCCGCGCTCGACGCTCGCAGCCGGCGTGTGCCAGGATCCCTGATCCTCGACGCGGATCGAGAGCGCGCCCTCACTGTGCTGGATCAGCACCCGGATCGACCCCGACTCGCGTTGGTACCCGTGCTCGATCGCGTTGTTGCAGGCCTCGCTCACGGCGATCAGCGCGTCGTCGCGCTCGTCCTCGGCGAGGCCGCGCAGGTCGAGCCACGTGCGCAGCCTCCGGCGCAGCCCGTGCAGAGCTGCCGGATCGCTCGGCACCTGGATGTCCATGCGCTCTGGCACCTCGAGCAATCGCACGATCAGCAGGGCGATGTCGTCGTGCGAGCCGATGCGCGGCGCCACCTGCTCGAAGATCCGGTCTGCCAGCGGGGCGGCGCCGAGCGACGAGGAGGAGCCGACGACTGCCGCCAGGAGGTCGATGCCGGCGTCGATGCTCCAGCCGCGGCGCTCGACGAGGCCGTCCGTGTAGGCCACGAGCGTTGCGCCCGCCGGCAGATCGACCGTCGCCTCGCGGATGGCCGACGCCTGGACGTAGCCGAGCGGGGGCGCGAGCGCAAGGCCGAGGCGCGTGACCATGGCCGCGTTGCCGTCGACGAGCAACGAGGGCGGGTGGCCCGCAGAGGCGTAGGTGAGCTCCTGCGTGTACGGGTCGAGCGTGAGGCAGAGCGCGGTCGCCATCTCGTCTTCGTCGACGTGGCGCAGCATCCGCCGCAGCAGCTCCGCGGGCGAGGTGTGCTCGTAGGCATGCGCCCGGAAGGCGTTGCGCAGCTGACCCATGAGCACGGCGGCCGTAACGCCGTGACCTGCGACGTCGCCCACCGTGACGTGCACGATGCCGTCGTCCCTGCGCACGGCGTCATACCAGTCGCCGCCGATCTCGAGCCCCGCGCCGCCCGCGTTGTAGCGCCCGATCAGCTCCACGCCCTCGACCTCCGGCAGGCTCTGCGAGAGCAAGCTGCGCTGCAGTCGCACTGCGACCTCGTGCTCGCGCTCGAAGGCGGAGGTGCGGTCGAGCGCCTGGGCTGCCTGCTCGGCGTACCACGCGACCTGCGCCTGCTCGCTCTCGTCGAGCGGATGGGTGTGAGCGAAGAGCAGGCAGAGCGCGCCGCGCCTGCTGCCGCCGCGCGTCACGAGCGGCGTCGCGTAGAACGAGTGCGCGGCTCCGCGCAGCGCCTGGTGCACGCCCGGGAGCGCGGAGCGCAGCTCCGTCTCCTTGGCGATCACGATCGCGGAGCCGGAGTCGTAGGCGAGCGTGGCCGCCTGCTCGACGACGATGGCGCGTGCCGCCTCGCTGGAGGGGAAGGTGCCCTCGTGCGAGCCCGAGAGCGCGAGGCCAGGGCCATCGGGGTCTTCCAGGGCGACGATGCAGAGCGCGGCCGGGAAGGCCTCGGCGAGCCCGGCGACGAGTCCGTCCGAGACGTCGCTGCCCAGCGCTGCTCCACCGAGGATGCGCGTCAGCTCGTGCCGCTGGTGGGAGCGCCTGCGTGCACGCTCCGCCTCGCGCCGGCCGTGCAGCAGGACGAGCCCGATCAGGAACAGCACGATCGCGGTTGCCGAGGCGACGAGGGCGAGCTCGAGGAAGAGTCCGCGGCGGGCACCCGCGAAGAGCACCGCGCGCGGCCGGTCGATGACGACCGTCCAGCCCGGGATCATCGACGTCGCGTACGCCATGGCGTGATCGGGCGAGCCGTCCAGGCCCGCGGTGTCGGCGATCGAGCCCGTCCCCGTGAGGGAGCGCGCGAGGCCGGCGTTGGCCTGCCGGGTGAAGCCCGCGAGCACGGATCGGCCCTGACGATCGAGCACGACGATGCCCGAGCCGGTCCCGTCGAGCGGTCCTTGCGCGCCTGCCAGCCAGCGAGCGAGAAGGGCGGCTGCGAGGACGCCCGCCACGTGCCCGCGGGCATCGCGGGTCGGCACGGCCATGACGATCACGTGCCGGCCGCCCGGCCAGGCAGTCGTGCCTTGGCTGACGAACGGCTCTCCGGTTGCGAGCACGTTCCCGACGAAGGACCGGCCGGAGAGGTCGCGCTGCAGCCTTCCGCGGCCCGGCAACGCCGAGACCTGCGCGATGCCGTCGCGATCGATCCAGACGAGCCCGGCGCTGAACGCGCCGGGGCGAGCCTCGGGCTGGAGGCGCTCGAAGTAGCTCCGGATGTCGCGGGTCGAACGCCGTACGAACGCCGGCGCCACTGCGATCGAGCGCAGCGACGCCAGATCGCCGCTGAAACGCGCGTCGATCACGCTCCCCGCGAGCTGCGCGCGGGCGTGTGCATTGCCCAGGGCGGTCCGCTCGCCGTCCTTGTACTGGCCCCAGGCGAGCCTGCCCGCCACGGCGACGAGCAGGAGCACGGCCAGAAGCGCGCCCATGGCGAGATGCCGCCTGTACGCGGCGCCGCGACGCGCATTGGCGTCTTCGAGGTTGCGCGCCTGGGTCGGGCCGGGATGGGGTCGTGTCATCTGGAACAAATCGCTCGTTCTCACGCTAGTCGAGGAATCTGGGGCGCCGGCTACGCTGCCGCTCTCCCGCCGAAGAAAGGTGCTCTGGATGAAGGCGCTCGTGATCGTCGACATGCTCGACGACTTCGTCACCGGCGCTCTGGAGAATCCGCATGCAGAGCGCATCGTCGGGCGGCTCGCGGCCCTGCTGGCGCACGCGCGCGAGCACCCCGGATGGGTCGTCGTCTTCTCCGCCGACGCCCACCACCCGTCCGATCCCGAGCTGCGCGTGTGGGGCGAGCACGCGCTGGCCGGCACGGCCGGTGCGCAGGTGATCGGCGAGCTCGAGCCCCGGCCGGGAGCCAGGGAGATCGTGTCGCCCAAGCGCGCCTACGGGGCCTTCGACGGCACGGGCCTGGATGAGGAGCTCCGCGCCCTCGGCGTCGACGAGGTCGTGATCGTGGGCCAGCACACGCACATCTGCGTGCGCCACTCCGCGTACGGGGCGCTCATCCGCGGCTATCGCGTGACGGTGCCGCGTGACGGCGTGTGCTGCTTCGACGGCGTCGACGCCGAGGCCGCTCTCGAGTATCTCGTCATGGCGTACGGCGCGAACCTGACGAGCGTGGCCGAGCTGATGGCGGCGCCCGTCTCCGAGCCGTAGAGCGCCCGAATCGCTCTGGTCTCCTTGCCGGCCGCTGCGTCGACAGCGCACAATCGTCCTCACATGGGCGATGGAGTCAGCATCAGCAAGGCCCGGTACGGCGCGCTCGCCGACGGCACGGCCGTCGATCAGTACACCCTCTCGAATCACCGCGGCATGACGGTCAAGGTCATCACCTACGGGGGCATCGTCACCGAGATCGACACTCCCGACCGCGACGGCAAGACGGCCGGCATCGCACTCGGCTTCGACAATCTTGCCGACTACGTGGCGAGGAGCCCGTACTTCGGGGCGATCATCGGCCGCTATGCGAACCGAATCGCCAAGGGCACGTTCACGCTCGACGGCGTGACTCACCACCTGCCGGTCAACAACGGCGCCAACTCGCTGCACGGCGGGATCATGGGCTTCGACAAGCGCGTCTGGGCGGCCGCGATCGTGCCTCCGTCCCATGGCAGCGCCGGACTGAAGCTCAGTTACACGAGCGCGGACGGCGAGGAGGGCCATACCGGCGCGCTCGAGGTGGATGTGACGTACACGCTCACGAGCAAGAACGAGCTGAGGATCGACTACAACGCGACCACCGATCAGGCGACCGTGATCAACCTCACGAACCACACCTACTTCAACCTGGCGGGCGAGGGCTCGGGCGACGTCTTCGACCACGTGCTGTGGCTGAAGGCGCACAACTACACGCCGGTCGATTCGACGATGATCCCGACCGGCGTGATCGCTCCCGTGGCCGGCACGCCGTTCGACTTCACGAAGCCGACGGCGATCGGGGCGCGCATCCACGACGCCGACCCCCAGATCGTGATCGCCCAGGGCTACGACCACAACTTCGTGATCGACCGGCCCTCCGGCGATGCGTCCCTGATGCTGATCGCAAAGGTCGTCGATCCGGCCAGCGGGCGCGTGCTCGAGGCCTCCACGACCGAGCCGGGCGTGCAGGTCTACACCGGCAACTTCCTCGACGGCACGCTCGCCGGCCCGAGCCAACGCACCTACCGGCAGGGCGACGCCTTCACGCTGGAGACCCAGCACTACCCGGACTCTCCGAACCAGCCGCAGTTCCCCTCGACCGTCCTGCGTCCCGCGCAGGCGTTCACGAGCACGACGGTCTACGCGTTCGGCACGCAAGGCCACAGCTGACCACCGACATCCACGGGGTCTGGCGCGGCACGTGCCGCGCCAGACCCCAGGCGTGTCGAGCCTGACCCCGGGCATGTCGAGCCTGACCCCAGGTGTGTGTCATGCGCGTCTGGCAACCGCCACCCACCACCGCGCTGCCCTCGAGACGGGTCTGGGCCCTCGGCTACTCCCGCACGGCGTTGACGACGCCGTCGCAGAATTCTGCGACGGCGACCGAGTCCATCAGCAGGTTCCAGCCGGGCTGGTCGAAGGGCACGGGCAGGCCGTGGTTCGTCAGCAGGATCGCGATCAGCTCCCGCTTGGGATCGATCCACATGAACGTGCCGGCGCCGCCGGACTTGCCGTAAGAGCCGGGCGTCAGCCGCATGCCACCGGGCGAGAAGCGGTGCGTCCAGAGCTCGAAGCCGTAGCCCTTGGGCGTGAGCAGCAGGTTCGTGGTGGGATCCAGGTCGGTTGCCGCCTCGGTCACCTGCGGCGTCTGGTTGGCCACCATCGAGGCCACGACCCTCTTGGGCAGGATCCGCACGTCGCCGTAGCAGCCGCCGTTGAGGATCATCTGGCTGAAGATCGCAACGTCGCGCGCCGTGGCGAACGCTCCGTCGCAGCCGACGATGCCGCCGACCTTCCAGTCCTGGTCGTCCTGCACCGAGCCGCGCAACGGGCCAGGGCGGAGGAGATCCGAGCCCGGCCCGGTCGCGGCGCAGCGCGGGACGATTGCTGCGGACGGGTTGTAGGTCGTGTCGCTCATGCCGAGCGGGCCCCAGATCTCGTGCTTGGCGAAGGTGTCGAGATCCTTCCCCGCGACCGTCTCGATCAGCCGGCCGAGGATCCGGTAGCCGAGATCGGAGTACTCGACCATCGAGCCCGTCGGGTACTCGAGCGGCGTGTCGAGCATGAACTTCCAGATCGCGTCGACGTCGTCCGTGTCGACCTTCTGGTTGTCCACCGGCAGGCCCGAGGAGTAGCGCAGCAGGTCGCGCACGAGCACGCCGGCCTTGCCGTTGGCCGCGAACTCGGGCAGGTACCTGGCGACCGGTGCGGTCAGCGAGAGCTTGCCGCGGCTGACGAGGATCATCGCCGCGGTCGCCGTCGCGAGCACCTTCGTCATCGACTCGAGGTCGTAGAGCGTGTCGGTGGTCGTGGCCTCGGTCGAGCCGGCCAGCCGCACGCCGAACGCGCGCTCGCCGACGACGACGCCGCGACGGGCCACCAGGGCGACCGCGCCCGGGTAGCGGCCGTCCGTGGCCCGGCGATCGACGCGGGCGAAGGCGTCCTCGAGCGCGTCGGCATCCATTCCGACGTCGCCCGCACGGCCGTCGACGAGGACGCTCGAGCGGTGGAGGTGATGATCCTGCGCCTTGCCGCTGCGCTTGGCCGACGCCGCCTCCGGGGCGACCGCGAGGCCGAGCGCCGTGGCGCCCGTCAAGCGCGCGAGCGCGCTCCGGCTGATACGTGGCCCGTGCTCGTTCATCCCGATCCCCTCCTCGACAGCGCGCTCAGCATACGCCGAGCGCCTGTCTACGTCAGGGCTATTTGACGGCGCCCATGGTCAGGCCGCGCACGAGATGGCGCTGGACGAGCAGCGCGAAGACCACGATCGGGACTGCGCCGACGACGCCCGCGGCGCTCATCGCGCCCCAGTCGATGTTGATGCGGCCGATCAGCGTGGCGGCGCCGACCGGCATCGTCTCGGCGCTCGGCGTGGAGGTCAGCACGAGCGCGAAGAGGAACTCGTTGTAGGTCACGATCACGGCGAAGATCGCCGTCGCGACGAGCCCCGGCCGCGCCAGTGGCAGGACGATGCGGCGGAAGGCCGTGAAGCGCGAATCCCCGTCGACCATTGCCGCCTCCTCGAGGTCGACCGGGATCTCGCGGAAGAAGCTCTCCATCATCCAGACGACGAACGAGACGTTGAACGCCGAGTAGATGACGATCAGGCCGACCCAGGTGTTGAGCAGGTGCAGCCGCTCCACGATCAGGAAGGCCGGCACGATGATCACGATGGGCGGCAGGATGCGGAGCGTCAGCAGGCCGACGCCGATGTGGCGCTCCAGGTGGAAGCGCAAGCGGTAGCGCGCGAGCGAGTAGGCCGCCAGCGAGCCGATTACGAGCGAGATCAGCACGCTCACGATCGTGATGCCGATCGAGTTCGTCAGATAGGAGCCGAAGTCGCGGCCCGAGAAGAGGCTGCGGTAGTTCTGGAGCGATGGCGAGTGCGGGTAGAGGGTGCCGTCCTGCGTGATCTCGCGATTGGACTTGAGCGACGTCTCGACCATCCACACGAGTGGCGCGAGCGCGACGATCACGGCGAAGAGCAGGGCGAAGGGACGCAGCGCCTTCACGCAGCCGCCGCCTGCCGCCGCATCAACCGCACCGCGAGGAACGCGCTCGCGAGCACGACCAGCGCCACCATCAGCAGCATCGCCGCGGCGTAGCCGTACTGCTGGAAGCGGAAGAACGTGTCGTACCCGTAGATCGAGATCAGCTGGGTCGACGTGCCCGGGCCGCCGTGCGTGAGCACGTAGACCTGGTCGAACGTCGTGAAGGCGTCGATGGTGCGCAGGACGATGGCCACGACAAGGACGGGCGCCAGCATCGGCAGCGTGTGATCGACGAACGTGCGCCACGTGCCCGCCCCGTCCACGCGCGCGGCCTCGAACGGCTCCTGCGGCAGCGACTGCAGCCCCGCGAGCAGGATCAGGAAGATCAGTGGCGTCCACTCCCACACGTCCAGGGCCACGAGTCCCCAGAAGGCGCCGGCGTTGTTGTCGAGGATGCCGATGGAACCGCCGCCGAGCAGGCCGGAGGCGGCCGACAGCAGGCCGACGTCGGAGGCGTAGATCAGCCGGAAGACGATGCCCACGACGACGGGGGTCACGACCATCGGCACGATCAGGATCAGCCGCAGGGTGCGGATGAACGGAAGCTCGCGCAGGCACAGCAGGGCGAGCCCGAGGCCGAGCGCCGTCTCGATCGCGACGGCGAAGAAGACGAACTTGAGCGTGGTCCAGAGCGCGCCGGTGAAGAGCGGGTCGTCGAGGGCCTGGCGGTACTGGCCCCAGCCGACGTTGGAGATGGCCGAGCCGAAGCGGTAGAACTGCCTGCTCTCCTGCACGCCCGAGATGAGCGGGTAGACGACGACCGCGAGCACCAGCAGCACGGCCGGGGCGAGCAGCAGGTACGGGAGGAAGCGATCGAGCCCCGCCCCCTGCCGTCGCGCCCGGACCGTGCGCTGGACGGCCATCAGCTGTAGTAGCCCTGCCGCTTGAGGTAGGCCGTGGCCTGCTTGGCCGCGCGGTCGAGCGCATCGCCGCCGCCCTTGCCGGCGACCAGCGCCTTGTTCAGCTCGGTGCCGAGGATGTTCTCGACGGCGCCCCAGTCGGGCGTGCGCGGCCGCGCCTCGGCGCCGGCGTTGATCTGCGCGAGCACGGTCGGGAGCAGCCGGTGCTTCTTGACCAGCGCCGGGTCCTTGAGCGGCTTGACGCGGACGGGCACGTCGCCCGTGCGCCCGAGCGCGGTCTGGGCCTTGTCGGTCGCGAACCACTTCATGAACGTGATCGCGTTGTCCTTGTTGGGAGCCGAGGCCGACACGCCGTGGATGAAGATGCCGATCTGGGCGATCGCCTTCACCTGCTTGGGCACGACGGCGAAGTCGAGCTTGCCGACCTCCTTCGACTGCTTCGGGTCGTCGGACTTGATCGCGTTGCCGGTGTACTGGATGATCGCGCCCGCCTTGCCGCCCAGGATCGCCGCGCCCTCCTGATCCGAGTCGTACTCCGCGACGCCCTTGGGCGCCAGGGACTTGAGCTTGCCGACGAAGAACTCGGCAGCGGCCTTGCCGGCGGCGTTGTTGAACGTGACCTTCCAGTTGTTGTCGAAGAACTTGCCGCCGTAGCTCAGGAAGATCGGGTACCACGACGTCACGATCGGGTTCCCCTTGACGCCGCGGAAGACGATGGCGTTGTCGATCTTGCCGGCCTTCATGGCGGCCTGGCCGACCGTCACGAGCTCGTGCCACGTCTTGGGCGCGTGGGGATAGACGTCGTTGCGGTAGGTCATCGTCTGGAGGTCGCCGATCGTCGGCAGCGCCACGAGCGCCGGCTTCTTGTTCTCGAAGCCCTTGATGCGCGGCCCCTGGCGCGGCGGCCAGTAGCCCAGGTCGAGGAACGGCTTCGCGAAGCCGGCGTCGCCGCTGATCCCGTGCTGGCCGAGGTCCTCGAGGATGCCCGCGGCTGCGAACTGCGGGATCCAGGGGTCGTCCATGATGTAGATGTCGTACTGCCCCGCCTTGCTCTGCCCGTCCTGGAACGCCTTCGAGTTGAACGAGTCGTAGGGCGCGGTCAGGAGCTCGATCGAGATCCCCGTCTGCTGCTTGAACACCGGGATGATCTTCTTGAAGGCCGTGATCGCGCCGTCCTCGAACGCGCCGATCACGAGCTTGCCCGCGTCGGCGGCGTCGTGCCGCTTGGCCTGTGCGAAGGCAGGCGTCGCGCCGAGCAGGGGCACGGCGGCGATTCCGGCGCCGGCGGCGACCGAAGCGCGCAGCAGGTCGCGGCGGCTGAGCGCCCCCTTTTCGCCGGGGGCGGATCCCTCGGGCGGCATCTCGCGTGTCATACGGACATCTCCCTTCGCTTGCTTGCACGGTCGCTCCGGTGGAGCGCCGTCGTTCCCTCCGGCCCGAAGAAGCACGCGCTCTTCAGGGCCACGCGCACGCCGATCGGCGAGCCGATCGGCGCGGCGAATTCGCGGGCGGCCCGCGCCATCACGCGCTGGTCGCCGATGCGGACGTCCACGAGCGTCTCGTTGCCCATGGGCTCCACGACGTAGATCTCTCCGGTGAGCGTCCCGGGCGTCCCTTCCGGCAGGATCTCCAGGTCCTCGGGTCGCACGCCGAGCGCCGTGGCGCCTGAGGCGCTGCAGGCGTCGCCGAGCTCGCCCAGCGCGAGTGTCTGCTCCCCGATGGCGAAGCCCGCGGCGCTCGCCGTTCCATCCAGCACGTTCATCGGCGGATTTCCGACGAACGTCGCGACGAAGCGGTTAGCAGGCCGGTCGTAGATCTCGTCCGGCGGTGCGAGCTGCTGCAGCTCACCATCGCGCATGACGGCGACCAGGTCGGCCATCGTCATCGCCTCTGCCTGGTCGTGCGTCACGTACAGCGTCGTCGTCCCGAGCCGCTTCTGCAGGCGCTTGATCTCGCCGCGCATGGATGTGCGCAGCTTGGCGTCGAGATTCGAGAGCGGCTCGTCCATGAGGAAGACCGAGGGCTCGCGCACGATGGCGCGAGCCAGCGCCACACGCTGGCGCTGCCCGCCGGAGAGATGCCTCGGCCGGCGGTCGAGCAGGTGCTGGATCTCGAGCGACTCGGCCACGCGCTCGACCGCGGCGCGCTGCTCCGACTTGCTCAGCCCACGGATGCGCAGCGGGTAGCCGATGTTCTGCGCCACGGTCATGTGCGGGTAGAGCGCGTAGCTCTGGAAGACCATGGCGACATCGCGGTCGCGCGGCTGGATGCCCGTCACGTCGCGCCCGCCGATGTGCACGCTTCCGGCCGTCGGCAGCTCCAGGCCGGCGAGCACGCGCAGCGCCGTCGTCTTGCCGCAGCCCGAGGGCCCGAGCAGCACGAGGAAGGCACCGTCGGGCACGTCGAGATCGAGCGAGCGCAGCGCGAGCGACTGCGCGTCGAAGCGCTTCTCGATCCCGCGGAAGCTGACCTCGCTCATGCCGCCCTCGGCGGACCGGTCGACTCGCGCACGATCAACTCGCCGCGCAGCAGCTCGCGCCGCTCCACGTGGCGCCCTCCGTCGTTGACCGCGGCGAGCAGCAGCTCGGCCGCGCGCGCTCCGATCGTCGCTGCGTCCTGGCGCACGGTCGTCAGGCGGATGCGGTTGTGGGACGCCAGCGGCACGTCGTCGAAGCCGGCCACGGAGACGTCCTCGGGCACGCGCCTCCCCCGTCGCTCGAGCGAGTCCATCAGGTCGATGGCGACGCCGTCGTTCATGCAGCAGATGGCCGTCGGCTCCGCGTCGACGCCGACCTCCGCGAGTCCGCGCCTGCGCACGGCCGCCGAGAACGCCTGCGGCCTGCGGTCGACCTCCGCCTCGCGCGCGTGCTGCCGCGCGAATGCGAAGCGCTGGTGGCCGAGGTCGGCGAGGTAGCCGATCACGGCGTCCATCGCCTCCTCCTCGTCCATCTCGATCGCGCCGGCGCGGCGCGTCGAGGCTGCCGCCGAAGGAGGCGAGCATCGTCGGCACGCCGCGGTCGAGCAGCTCGCCGAGGCTCGTCGAGTCCTCCGCGATCGCGGCGAAGATGACGCCGTCGACGCGGCGCGCCACGAGCGCGCGGCACTGCGCCGCCTCGATCTCGGAGTCGCCGTCGGTGTCGGCGATCAGCACCGCGTAGCCGTCGCGGCGCGCACGCCGCACGACGGCCTGGGCGAGCGTCGCCGCGAAGGGGTTGACGGTGTCGGTGATGACGAGCCCGAGCGTGCGCGTCGAGTGCTGCTTGAGTGCGCGTGCCACCTCGTCCGGCCGGTAGCCGAGCTCCGAGATGGCCGCCTCGACGCGCCAGCGCGTGATCGGCGACACGGGCGTCGCCCCGCGCACGACGTTCGAGACCGTCGACTTGGAGACCCCCGCGCGGCGCGCGACGTCGTTCAGCGTCACTGCCATGCGAGCGCCTCGCGCAGCGCCGTCGCGGAGGCCTCGATCGATGCCTCCGGCGGTCAGCGTCGGATCCTCGTGCTCGATCGAGACGACGCCGTCGTAGCCGCTCGCGCGCAGCGCCGAGAGGAGCGCCCACCACTCGCTCAGCGGGCGCCCGCCGCCGACGGCCGTGAAGTGCCACGAGGCCGTGTCGGGGTCGATCGGGTAGCGCGCGTCGAGCAGGCCATGCACCCGGATGCGCTCGGGGTGCAAGAGCGTGTCCTTGCCGTGGGCGAAGCCGATGGCGTCGCCGTGGCGCTCGATGATCGCGAGCGGGTCCACGCCCTGCCACCAGAAGTGGCTGGGATCGAGGTTGATGCCGATGTTGGGGCCGACCTCGGCGCGCAGGCGGGCGAAGCTCTCGGCGCCGAAGATCGTCAGCCCGGGATGCAGCTCGAGGCAGATGCGCACGCCGGGCGCAGCCGTCGCCGCCCAGGCCGACAGCTCCTTCCAGTACGGCACGACGTGCTCCCGGAACTGCCACTCCCAGAGCGGCTCGTCGTCGCAGCAGAGCCAGGAGACCGCGAAGACGCCGGTCGAGTCGTTGCCGCTGCGCCCACCGGGGCAGCCGCTCATCGTCACGACGGTGTCGACGTCCAGCAGGGCCGCCAGCTCGATCGCCCCGCGCATAGCCGCCTGTGCCTCCGCACGGCCTGCGCCGCGCCGGCGTGAGCGGATTGCCCGCGGCGTTGACGCAGGCCAGGCGCTGCCCATGCTCGCGCAGCTCTCCCTGCAGCCGATCGCGCTCGGCGGGCTCTGCCAGCAGCCGCGGCAGGTCGAGGTGCGGCCGCGGCGACCAGGTGCCGACGCCCATCTCGAGGTCATCGATGCCCCGCTCGGCGCACCACTCGAGCGCCTCGAGCCGCTCCAGGTGCGCCAGCCCGTCCGTGAACAGCCCGACTCTCAGGTCGCACTTCCCCGCACGGCGCTGGAACGATCCAACAAGGCGCCGATTGAAGCGCTCGCCCGGCCCGTTGTCAAGGGCTGGGCCTGCATGAAGCGGGGTCAGGCGCACCGAGTGACGGCGCATACACCGGGGTCACCACGCCGAGTGTCGGCGCATACGCCGGGGCCACCGCACCGAGTGACGGCGCATAAACCGGGGTCAGGCACCGAAATATGCGCCAATTTCAAATTGGCGCATATTTCGGTGCCTGACCCCGGTTTATGCGCCGGCCAACTCGACGGTGACCCCGGTGTATGCGCCGGCCGACTGTGACCCCGGTTTATGCGCCGGCCGACTCGACGGTGACTCCGGTGTATGCGCCGGCCGACTCGACGGTGACCCCGGTGTATGCGCCGGCCGACTCGCTGACCCCGGTTCACGCACGCGCGATCGCCAGGCGGTAGGCGTCGAGCAGGAGCGCCACGTCGGCGCGGCCGGCTTCGACGGGCGTCACGACCGGGCCGCTGCCCGCGCAGGCGTCTGCGAAGGCGCGCAGCTCCTGGCGGAACGCCTCCTCGTAGGAGATGTGGTGGATCGTGCTGTGCAGGCCGATGTCGCCGGCGTAGCGATGCTCGACCAGCCGCGTCGGCTGGTGGCGCAGGTAGGGCGAGGGGAAGGTCAGCTCCAGCACGCGATCCGAGCAGTGCAGCGTGACGCGCTCGCTGTACTCGTTGACGCCGGGCAGGTTGTGGTGCACCAGGTGCGCGCGGCCGCCGCCGGGCAGCTCCGCCGAGAGCGAGACCGCGCGCCCGTCGTCCCACCAGGCGCCGTCGTCGGCGCGCTCGCACCACGGCTCGCCGAACCGCTCCAGCACGCCCTGCAGCAGGCTCACGTCGTGCACGAGCGCGGAGAGATAGCCCTCGAACGCGCGCGCGCCACCGGCCGGCGGCTCGCCTCCCGAAGCCTCCCTGATCCGTGCTGCCATGCGGATTCGGAGCTCCTCGCCGAGCTCCGGCGCGAGATCCGTGGCTGCCGTCATGGGCAGGTGCGAGACGAACGGGCGCTGGTCGGGATCGCGCACCTCGACCGAGAGGTAGCGGACGTCGGCGACGCTCTCCGGAAGGAGCTCGAGCAAGCGCAGGTAGGCCGGGTCGTAGCGCTTCATCGTGCCGACCTGGAGCACGCGCCCGGAAGCCGTGCGCGCCGCGGCGATGCGGTCGCACTCCTCGAGCGACAGCGCGAGCGGCTTCTCGCAGAGCACGTGCAGGCCGGCCTCGAGGCCCTGGCACGCGATGTCCGCGTGAAATGCGTCGGGCACCGCGACGACGATCGCGTCGAGGCCGAGCCCCAGCAGGCCGTCGAGCGAGGCGTGCCGCTCGGGAATCCCGTAGCGGTCGCCCACCGCCTGCCGGACTGCAGCCGACGGATCCGCCAGCGCAACCAACTCGAAGCGCTCGCGATCGTCCCACAGGAAGTAGGCGTGGGCAGCCTGGCCGACGAGGCCCGCACCGATCAGCCCGACGCGCAGCCGCGTCCCGCTCGTACCCACCGAACCTCCCTGGAACGTTGCAAGAGCGTGCGTACGATAACGGCCGTGGTCCCACCCTGCACTCGGAGGCGCTGAAATGACGCGAATCGGGCATCACCGCGGGTGAGTCTCTTCAACTCCGTAATCAGCGGCGTCGACCGCTTCCAGCAGCGCCACCCGCTCCTCGGCTTCCCGCTCGCGGTGCGCCAGAAGTTCGCCGACGACCAGGGCGGCTTCCTGGCGGCGAGCGTGACCTACTACGCCTTCTTCTCCATCTTCCCGCTGCTGCTCGTGCTGGTCACGCTGCTCGGCTATGCCCTCCAGGGCAACCCGGACCTCCAGCGGCGCGTGCTCGACTCGGCGCTCGCGGACTTCCCGGTGATCGGCCCGCAACTGCAGACGAACGTCCACTCGCTGACGGGCAGCGTGCCGGCGCTCGCAATCGGCATCGGCATCGCCCTCTGGGCCGGCACCGGCGTCGCGCTCGCGCTCGAGAACGCCCAGGATCACATCTGGGGCGTGCCCATCCGCAGGCGCGCCAATCCGCTTCTGGCGCGTCTGCGCGCCCTGGTCTGGATCGCCGCGATCGGCGGCGTGACGCTGGCCGGCACCCTGCTCGGCTCGGCCAGCGCAGTCGCCTCCTACGGGCCCGCGGTCCGGCTCGCCGGGGTCGCCATCTCCCTCGCGATCAACATCGCCGCGTTCGTCGCGATCTTCCGGGTGCTGACGAGCCACAGCCCCTCGTGGCGCGACGTGCTGCCGGGAGCGCTCGTGGCCGGGGTCGCCTGGGAGATCCTGCAGCTCGTCGGCGGCTACATCGTCGACCGCCAGCTCCGCCACGCATCGAGCACCTACGGCGTCTTCGCGATCGTGATCGGGCTCTTGTCGTGGCTCTATCTCGCGGCCAACGTGACGCTGCTCTCGGCCGAGCTCAACGTCGTCCGTGCGCGCACGCTCTGGCCGCGCAGCCTCTCGTTCATCTCCGAGCAGCCGCTCACCCTGGGGGACGAGCACGCCTTGCGCCAGCGCGCCGGGGTGGAGGAGCGGCGGGCCGACGAGGATGTGAGCGTCGAGTTCGACCCGCCCAGAGCGGGGGTTTGAGGGGCTCCCGCGCGGGCCATCACCGTGCATGCCACGAGCACTCTGGAGCGGCGCGATCTCGTTCGGCCTCGTCAATGCGCCGGTGCGCATGTACGCGGCGATCAGCGAGCACGACGTGCACTTCAATCTCCTGCACGCCAAGAGCGGGGAGCGCATCCACTACAAGAAGGTGACCGACTCGCATGCGCGTGAGATCCCCGACGACCAGATCGTCAAGGGCTTCGAGGTCTCCGACGGCGAGTACGTGACGCTCACCGACGAGGAGATCGCGGCGGCCCACGTCGAGGGCGACAAGGTGATCGAGATCCACGACTTCGTGCCGCTGGAGGAGATCGACCCGATCGTCTTCGAGCGCACGTACTACCTCGGGCCGGCCGAGGGCGCCGAGCGCGTGTACGCGCTGCTGGCCCGCGCCCTCGAGACCTCCGGCCTGGTCGGGATCGCGAGCTTCGTGTTCCACGACCGCGACCAACTGGCATGCCTGCGCGTCCACGACGGCGCCATCCTGCTCGAGCGGATGTACTTCGCCGACGAGATCCGCGCTTCCGACGGCGTCCTGCCGGACCGCAAGGCGGCCGTCGACAAGCGGCAGCTCAAGCTGGCGGTCGACCTGATCGAGCGCATGCAGGGCAGCTTCGATCACGCCGCCTACAAGGATCGCTACCACGACCGCCTGCTGGCGATCGTCGAGCAGAAGCGCAAGGGCGAGACGATCAGCGTCGCGAAGCCCGAGGAGCGTCGCGTCCCCGACGATCTCATGGCCGCGCTCGAGGCGAGCCTCGGCGCTGCGGTGGGCAAGCGCGCCAAGGCTTCCAAGAAGAAGGCGAAGCCCGCGCGCAGCAAGGCCTGACGCGCGCTGCCGTGCCCTGCGCTCGGCCGTCTCGCGTCGCCTGGGGCCGCCGTAGCTCGAGCGCATATTCGGGTCAGGCACGCATAATGCGTCCTGACCCGGTGTATGCGCCCGCCGGGTTCCCGGCAGCCAGTGCCGGCGGGCTCGACCTCGTGAGGGATTGCTCAGACATGGCTGACCTCGAGGAATATCGCGCCAAGCGCCGGTCCGGCAAGACGCCCGAGCCGCTCGAGGGCACCAGCCGCAGGAAGAGGAAGTCGAAGGCCCTCGTCTTCGTCGTCCAGCGCCACTCCGCCCGCGCCCTGCATTACGACTTCCGGCTCGAGCGCGACGGCGTGCTGCTGAGCTGGGCGCTGCCGCGAGGCGTGCCGCTGCGGGCGGGCGAGCGGTCGCTCGCGGTGCATGTCGAGGATCACCCGCTCGACTACGCCGATTTCGAGGGCGACATTCCGGCCGGTCAGTACGGCGGCGGCTCCGTCGAGGTCTGGGACCGCGGCACCTACGAGCTCCAGCGCGAACGTCCCGACGGCACGCTCACGGTGATCCTGCATGGCGCGCAAGCTGCACGGCGAGTGGGCGCTCGTGCCGGCGGGCCTCGGCGGCGAGGAGCGCAACTGGCTGATCATCCGCCCGGCCAAGGAGGGTCCGCTCGGCCCGGCGGAGACGTACGAGCCGATGCGCGCGCGCGAGGCGCAGCGCGTCCCGAGCGGCAAGCAGTGGGCCTTCGAGCTGGCCTGGGACGGCGTGCGGGCGCTCGCTCCGGTCGAGGGCGCGCGCGGCCGATTTCAGCACGACGGCGGCAAGAGGCTCGATGCGCGCTGCAAGCAGGCTGCTCGCGCGCATGCCGCGCGCCCTGCGCACGAGCGAGTGCGTGCTCGACGGCGTGATCTGCGAGCTCGACGATGCGGGGCAGCCGAGCCGGAAGCTGCTCGACGGGGGCGGGGGCACCGTCGTCTACCTCGTCTTCGACGTGCTCGAGCACGAGACGCAGCCGCTGCTGGACGAGCCCTGGAAGGCGCGGCGCGCGCTGCTGGACGGCCTGCTCGACGACAGCATCGCGAGCTGCGGCTCTCACGCGCCTACGACGACGGCAGCGCCTTGCGCACGGCCGCCCGCGCCCGCGGCCTGGGCATCGTCGCCAAGCGCCGCACTCGGCCTACCGGCCCGGCGAGGTCACGGACGACTGGCGTCTGCTGCGGCCGTAGCTGCAGCGTCGCCCTCGTGCACGTAGTGCGAGCCGCGCAGCCAGGAGGCCGCGGCGGCGATCAGGCAGGCGGCGATCGCGAAGTCGAACGCCACGCGCAGGCCGTTGGCGAACGGCTGGGCGATCAGGTGCGGGAAGAACTTCGGCCCGGTCAGGTAGGCCGCGTTGTGCGCCGGGATCTGGTGCAGCGTCGGCCCGAGCAGGTGCTGCATGGGGTTGTAGCCGAGGAACGAGGCGAACAGAACGCCGACGGCGGGCAGATGGCTGATGCGCGCCGCGTCGGCCGCGGGCACGCCCTGGGCGAGCAGGCCGTGAGCCATCGCGCCGGGAAGCGTCGAGGTCAGGCCCACGATCATGAGCGAGAAGAAGATGCCGATCGAGAGCACCATCGCCGAGTTCTGGAACGTCGCCGCCATGCCCGAGCCGACGCCGCGGCGGTGCGCCGGCAGGCTGTTCATGATCCCCATCTGGTTGGGCGCCGAGAAGAGGCCCATCGCGAGGCCCATCAGCAGCAGCAGCGAGGCGAAGGCCCAGTACGCGAAGTCGACGGGCAGGAGCTCGAGCAGCAGGAACGCGAGCGCGGCGGCGAGCATGCCGCCGGTCGCGAACGGCCGTGCGCCGAAGCGGTCGGAGAGGCGGCCCGAGAGCGGGCCGGCGATCAGGAATCCGACGGTCAGCGGGAGCATGTAGATGCCCGCCCAGAGCGGCGTCTCCGAGAAGCTGTAGCCGTGCAGCGGCAGCCAGATGCCCTGCAGCCAGATGATCAGCATGAACATCAGGCCGCCGCGGCCGAGCGAGGCGAGCAGCGTCGCGACGCTGCCCGCGGTGAAGGCGCTGATCCGGAAGAGGCCCAGGCTGAACATCGGGTCCTCGATGCGCAGCTCGATGGCGACGAAGATCGCCAGCAGGACAGCCCGGAGACCATCTCGCCGATCACGAGCGGGTTCGTCCAGCCCATGGAGTGGCCGCCGTAGGGCTGGATGCCGTACGTGATCGAGACGAGCACGAGGATCAAGCCGACGGCGAACGTCGCGTTGCCCCACCAGTCGATGCGCGCGGGCCGCCGCTCGCCGCGCTCCTGCAGCTTCCAGTACGCCCAGACGGTGCCGAAGATGCCGAACGGCACCGAGACGAGGAAGACGAGCCGCCAGGAGGTCGGCGCCAGCAGCCCGCCGAGCACGAGGCCCATGAACGACCCCGCGATCGCCGCGACCGCGTTGACGCCGAGCGCGAGCCCGCGCTCCTGGCTGGGGAAGGCGTCGGTCAGGATGGCCGACGAGTTGCCCATCACGAGCGCGCCGCCGACGCCTTGCCCGATGCGCATGGCGATCAGCCAGAGCGCGGCGGACGACCCGGTCATCCAGGTCGCAGACAGCAGGATCGAGCAGACCGTGAAGACCGCGAGGCCGAGGTTGAACATGCGCACGCGGCCGTACATGTCGCCGATCCGGCCGAACGTCACCACGAGCACCGCCGTGGCGACCATGAAGCCCATCATCATCCACAGCAGGTAGCTCGTGTTCCCCGGCAGCAGCGGGTCGAGGTGGATGCCGCGGAAGATGTCGGGCAGGGCGATCAGGACGATCGACGAGTTGATCGTGGTGATCAGCATGCCGATCGTGGTGTTCGAGAGCGCGATCCACTTGTAGCGATCGGGGCGCGGCTCGGGGATCTCCGCGGCCGGGCGCCGGGGACGTGCGGCCGTCGTGCTCATGCCTGCTCGTCGCCCAGCTCGAGCAGGATCTCGCGCACCCGCCGGCGCTTCTCGGTGAGCTCGTCCTCGAGCTCCTCGAGCGCGGCGCGGCGCGAGGCGACCAGCGCGATCTGCGTCTCGATGTGCGGCAGCGCCTCGTTGACGATGTCGCGGCGGGTCTCCGCGTCGATCGATGCGGCGTTGCTCCAGCGCTCGCGCAAGCCGGCGCGCGCGGTCTCCGCGGCGGTCCACGCGCGCAGCTCGCTGAGCGTCAGGCCGAGCAGCTCCTTGATGTGCAGGAGCTCCTTGAGGTACAGCTCGTCGCGCGCGTCGTAGAGGCGATGCCCGCCGCGCGGGCGGCCGCGCTCGGGCAGGAGGCCGAGCTCCTCGTAGTAGCGCACCGCACGCGGCGTCGACCCCGCCCGGCGGGCGAGCTCGCCGATGCGAAACTGCTCGGTGGCCACGCTCATGCTCGATTGCCTCTCAAAAACATTACGTGCACGTCAGCTTAGCATGGGGTGGGTGGTGGATCGCTCCCCGAGAACTTTACGTATACTGGAGGTTGTGCCGCCGGGCAGGTCGGGGCACACGCGCTCCGGCGCGGCATCGCAACCGTGTAGGTGTCTCGAATGACCGCGCTCTCGCACGCCAAGCGCCCCCACTATGCGCTCACGTTCGCCGTGCTCACGGTCGCGGCGCTCGCCTTCGCGCTCTTGCAGTCGATGGTCGCGCCGGCGCTGCCCGAGATGCAGCGCGCGCTGCACACCTCCCCGACCGGCGTCAGCTGGATCCTCACCGCCTATCTGCTCACCGCATCGGTCGCCACCCCGATCGCGGGCCGGCTCGGCGACCTCTTCGGCAAGGAGCGCGTGCTCGTGATCGTGCTGGCCGCGCTGACGCTCGGCACCGTGATCTCGGCCCTCTCCACCTCGATCGGCCCGATGCTCGCCGGCCGGGGCATCCAGGGCATCGGCGGCGCCGTCTTCCCGCTCGGCATCGGCATCGTGCGCGACGAGTTCCCGAAGGCCCGCGTCGCCACGGGCATCGGCCTGATCTCGGCCACGTTCGCGGTGGGCGGCGGCTTCGGCATCGTCGCGGCCGGGCCGATCGTGCAGCACCTCGACTACCACTACCTCTTCTGGATCCCGCTCGTGGCCGTCGTGCTGGCACTGATCGCGACCTGGCTGTTCGTGCCCGAGTCCCCTGTCCGCAGCCCCGGCCGCGTGAACTGGCTGGGCGCGACGCTGCTCTCGGGCTGGCTGGTCGCGATCCTGCTGGGCTTCAGCGAGGCGCCCACCTGGGGCTGGCTCTCGGCGAAGGTGATCGGGCTGTTCGTCGTCGGCCTCGCGCTGCTGGGCGCCTGGATCCGCGCCGAGTCGCGCTCCGGCGAGCCGCTGGTCGACATGAGGATGATGGTCGTGCGCGGCGTCTGGACGGTCAATCTCGCCACGCTCCTGATCGGCTTCGGGATGTACAACTCCTTCATCCTCATCCCCCAGTTCGTCGAGTCGCCGAAGAGCACGGGCTATGGCTTCGGGGCGAGCGTCACGGGGGCGGGGCTGTTCCTGCTGCCGACGACGGTGCTGATGCTGATCTCGAGCCCGATCGCGGGGAGGATGGCCGGCCGCGTGGGCTCGCGCGTGCCGCTGATCCTGGGGGCCGCCTTCGCGGCTGCGGCCTTCGCGCTGCTCGCCGTCGCGCATTCGTCGACCTGGGAGGTCTACCTCGCGGCGGCGATCCTCGGCGTCGGCATCGGCCTCGCGTTCGCATCGATGGCGAACCTGATCGTCGAGGCGGTGTCGCCGCAGATGACCGGCATCGCGACGGGCATGAACACGATCGCGCGCACCGTGGGCGGTGCGCTCGGCACGACGATCGCCGCGAGCATCGTCGATGCCGGCCTCGCCTCGAGCGGCCTGCCGCGCGAGACCGGGTTCACGATCGCCTTCGCGCTCTGTGCCGGCGCACTCGTGGTGGGAGTGCTCGCGTCGCTGCTGGTGCCGCGACCGGCCGTCCGGGCCGCCGGCGCCCCCCGCGCCCGTCGAGCTCGCTGGCCACGTGACGGTGCGACCTCTGGCGTTGCTTCTCCGTGGTGGGGGTGCTGGCCTGGGCGCAGGGTCAGGCCTCCCTTGTTGTTTGTGCCGGGTGCGTCGGTTCGCCGGCGAGGCCTGCCCCCGTTGAACCTGGCGCCGTTGGGGTGATCGCCCGTCACAGTGCGGCTGGCAGCGCGTGCGCGGGGATCGGGCGATCCCACGCAGACTGGATCGGGTGCTTGTGAGGTGCGCGTGCTTCGTCTGGTGGTACCTGCGGCGTTGCCTCTCCGCGCCGAGGGTACTCGGCTGGACGCAGGGGTCAGGCCTCCCTTGTTTGTTTGTGCCGGGTGCGTCGGTTCGCCGGCGAGGCCTGCCCCCGTTCAACCTGGCGCCGTTGGGGTGATCGCCCGTCACAGCGCGCCTCGTAGCGTGTGCGCGGGGATCGGGCGATCCCACGCAGACTGGATCGGGTGCCTGTGACGGTCCAGCCGCGCCCCCGCGTCAGAGCTGCGGCTACGCGGGCCGGCTCGGCGCTTGCGCCTCCCCCGCGCGGGGGATGCGGCCATCCCCACTCCGGGACGATCCACGCGGGAGTGAGCACTGCGATTCCCCGCCGGGCAATCCACCTCGTCGGGCTGAAGCGCACGCTCGGCCGGGTCTCGACGTGGCTCCTGCTGGGCGCCCTGCCGGCGCTGCTCGTCTTCGCGCCCCTCGTCGTCGGCTTCCACAACGGCACCGGGGCGTGGGCGCTCGACTTCAACGGCAACTTCGTGATCCCCGCGCGCGACATCCTGCGCGGCGTCTCGCCGTACCACCCGCGCTATCTCGAGCATGTGCGCGCGGCGGTGGCGCACGGCCGCCGGCCCGACCAGTTCTCGAAGGGCGTGTTCGCGACCTATCCGGCGCCCGCCCTGCTCATCGGCGTGCCGTTCACCTACCTCCCGCGGCGCTGGCCGAGTGGCTCTGGCTGGGAGCGATGGTCGCCTGCGCAGCCGCGGCGCTGCGCCTCGCGGGCGCACGCGACTGGCGCGTCTACGGCGCGTCGCTGCTGACGCCGGCCATGGGCACCTCGCTGCTCCTACGGCACCGTCGAACTGCGCGCTCGTGCTCGGGCTCGCGCCACCTGGCGCTGGCGCGACCGCGCCGCGCGCGCGGGTGCGGCGCTCGCCGCGCTGATCGCGCTCAAGCTGATCTTCGGCTGCCGCTGCTCGCCTGGCTCGCTCGTGCACGCGCCGCTTCGCGCGGCGGCCGTGTCTGCGCCGGCGCGGCGGCGCTCTGGCTCGGCGGCTGGGCGCTGATCGGATTCGACGGCCTCGCGCGACTACCCGCACCTGCTCTCGCTGCTCACGGACATCGAGCGGCGCGCGGGCTACTCGACCGTCTCGAATGCGCTCGCACTCGGCCTCGGCGGCCGCGCGGCGTCGATCGTCCCGTACGTGCTGGGCGCAGGAGTGATCACGCTGCTGTGGCGCGCGATCCGGCGCGGAGGCCGCGCGTGCGGACGCCACGGCTTTCTGCTCGGCGTGCTGGCCGTGCTCGTCCTTCTCGCCGATCGTCTGGCACGCACTACCTCGTGCTTCTGCTCGTGCCGCTCGCGTCTACGGCCCGCGCTTCGGCGTCGCCTGGTTGCTGCCGTCGCTGCTGCTGGGCGCTTCCCTTCGCGGGCTACACGCCGGCCATCGCTCCAGCGGATCGGCGGTCATCGCCGCCATTCTTGGCACGGTCGCGCTTCGCGATCGGCCCGCGCTCGCTGCTGCCGGCCTTCTCGGCCCGGCCGCCCGAGCAGCGGCAGTGGCACAATCCCCGCATGGCGATGAGGCCGACCCACCGCGTCCGCATCGAGTACTGCGTGCCCTGAGGCGCGACGCCGAACGCCGCCGGTCTGGCGGCGCGCATCATCGAGGGCTGGTCTCCCGTGCTCGTCGCCCTCGAGCTCGTGCCGGGCACGGGCGGCGTCTTCGACGTCGACGTCGACGGCGAGCGCATCTTCATCAAGCGCATGATCGGCCGCTATCCCCAGCCCGAGGACGTGCTCCCGCTGCTGCGCGAGCGCATCGGCCCCGAGGTGATGTAGCCGAGCACCGGGGGTCAGGCCCCGGCTGCTCACGCCAGATCGCACTGCAGCACGCCCGCGCCCGAGGTGATGTCGGCGAGCAGCGGGGGTCAGCCCCGGGCGCTCACGCCAGCTCGCCCTGCAGGACGCCCGCGTCGACGACGCACGCGGCCGTCGAGCGCGATCGTGCAGCCGCGCATCGGCAGGTCGAAGTGGCCCGCGGTGAAGCGGCCGGCGTTCTCGTTGGCGCCCGTCGAGAAGAGGAAGTTGCCGGCGAAGGCGCGCGCCTCGGTGCCGTTGATCTGGGCCTTGTCGTAGAGCTCGAGGTAGTCCCAGCGCGCATGCGCGGTTCATGCCGAAGCCGACGTGGCTGACGGCGTAGCTCTCGCGGTCGCCGAAGGCGGCGAGGTAGGAGCGGAAGAGCTCGGCGTCGAGGCCGTCGCCCTCGATCGCGACGACGTGGTCGTCCTCGATCGCGCAGCGTCACCGCATCGCGGACGTAGGTCTTGAACGTGAGGTTGATGTCGCCGGGCGCGAGCACGACGGCGCCCTCGACGCAGTGCGCGGCCGGGAACGCGAGGCAGAGGCCGCCCGGCCAGTGCGCGATCGTGCCCGGCTCGGTCGCGAGCCCGGAGGAGCCCGCGCGGAAGGCGCCGGTCGAGCCGGGCCGTGAGGTCGGTGCCCGCAGGCGGAGGTGACGCGCATCTCGGTCGCGTTCTCGAGCAGCGCGACGCCGCGCGCGACGCGCTGCCTCGAGCGTCGGGATCCTCGGCGTAGCGCTCGAAGCTCTCGGGGTGCTCGTTGCTGACCATCAGCACGCGCGCGCCGGCGCCGAGGATCTGCCCGAGCTCGGGGGCGTGCAGCAGCCCCTCGACCGTGCAGTCGATCACGAGGTCGGCGGCCGCGAGGCCGGCGATCGCGCCGCGATTGCCGGCGAGCGCGACCGAGGCGCCCGTCGAGCGCAGTGCGACCGGGCCCGTGTCGCGCGGGCGTCGGCACGACGACGTCGTAGACGCGGCCGCCCAGCATCTGCGCGGCGATGCGGCTCGTCTCGACGAGCTCGGGCCTGCTCGACGACTCCGAGAGCACGGCGACGACCTCGCCGTGGCTGAGCGCGCAGGCGCGCAGGTGGTGCGAGAAGACCTCGATCCAGCGCCACTCGGTCATCGCGCCGGCCTCGACGGCGGTCGAGGTGCGCGCGCAGCGCGGCGTTCGACCGCCTCGGGCGCCTCGAGGTTCGAGATGTGCGCCGCGCCCGGGGATGATCTCGAGGCGGGCGCCGCGGATGCCGTCGGCGAGCAGCTCGGCGTAGGAGAGCGGCGTCTCCTCGTCGTGCTCGCCGACGAGCACGAGCGTCGGGCGCGCGCATCTCGCCGAGGCGGGCGATCGCACGTCGTGCGACGGCAGCAGCTCGATCGCGGCGCGCAGCCCGGCCGAGCGAGATGCGCTACATCGAGGCGACCGCCGCGGCGACCGCGCCGTCGCTCACGTCCGGCGCCATGATCGAGCGCAGCACGGGCTCGGCGATCGTCGCGGGCGTCTCGCCGGCGTCGAGCGCGTCCAGCCGCAGGCGCTTCCACTCCTCGGGGTCGGTGCCGTTGAGGCCGAACGCCGGGCTCGTGTCGAGCAGCGCGAGCGAGCGCACGCGGCCGGGGTGGCGCAGCGCGGTGTGCAGCGCGATCTGGCCGCCCATCGAGAGCCCGACGACGTGCGCCTGCGCCTCGCCGAGCGTGCTCGATGAAGCCCGCGACGGCATCCGCCAGGCAGCGGGAACGTCAGCGCGCCGGCGGGCGCCGGCGAGAGCCCGTAGCCGGGCGGCTCCCAGGCCGCGCAGCGGTAGGCGTCGAGCGAGCCCGGCGAGCTGCGGATCCCAGCCGGTGCGCGTCGTGCCGAGGCCGCCGAGGAAGCACGACGAGCGGCCCGTCGCCCGCCTCGCGCCACGCGACGGGGTAGCGCGTCGACGTCGCGCGGCTCAGACCTGGCGGTGATCCTCGAGCCCTTCGTAGAGGCCGAAGCGGCCGAGCAGCTCGAGGCACACCTCGGCGCTCCACGGCAGCATCACGGAGCCGCAGCGGGCGTCGCGGTAGTGCTGCTCGAGCGGCAGGTTGCGCATCAGCGAGCCGCCGCCGCAGGCGCGGATCGCGAGCGCGGCGACCTGCGGCGCCGTCTCCATGGCGGTGTACGACGCGGCCCACGCGCGGCGCAGCTGGTCGGGCGTCGGGTCGAGCCCGGCCTCGGCGACGGCGCACTCCCAGAGCGAGCGGCTGCGCTCGTAGGCGATCTGGATCTCGGCCCAGGCCCACTGCTTGGCCGGGACGTCGCGGCGCGCGGGGATGCCGGGCGGGGGCGTGCTGCCGAGGTAGCCCTGCACGAAGTCGACGACGGCGCGCGTGAGGCCGATGTAGGTCGGCGTGAGCGTCAGGTAGACGTGCGGCCAGCGCTCGGCGAGCTGGTCGAAGACGCCCGTCGGCAGCAGCTCGTCGTCGGCCGCGACGAACGCGTCCTTGAACAGCAGCGTGCGCGAGTCGGTGCCGCGCATGCCGAGCGTGTCCCAGTCGCCGACGATCTGCACGCCCGGGTTGTCGGAGCGCACGGAGAGGAAGCGCAGGCCCGTCCTCGCCCTCGACGCGGCAGGTGAAGTTGTAGGCGTCGGCCGCGCCGGCGAGCGAGGCGAAGACCTTGCGGCCGTTGATCTCGAAGCCGCCGCGGCACCGGCGTCGCGATCGTCGCGACGCCGGCGGTCGCGCCGCGCGCGATGCCCTCGGAGAGCGGCTGGCTCATGATCGCGCCGTCCGTCGAGGATCCAGCGGTAGAGGCCGGCTGCGGATGCGCTCGTGGCGCTCGCGCACGTCGGCCGGCATGCTCGAGCTCGTCGGCCAGGATGCCCGGTCCAGAGCACGGTCTGGCTGTGCATGTTGTACGTCAGCGCCGTCGTCGGGCAGAAGCGCGCGAGCTCGGCCGAGATGTGCATGTAGTCCTGGAAGCTCGCGCCCATGCCGCCGTAGCGCTCCGGGATGCAGAGCCCGAGCATGCCCGGCGTCGCGCAGCTCGGCGTAGTTCTCGAACGGGAAGCGGGCGCGCGGTCGTACCCCGCCGCGCGCTCGGCGAAGCCGGGGCCGAGCTCGCGCACGATCGCGAGCGCGCGCTCGCGCACCGAGCTGCCGCCGTCACCGAGCGCCAGACGACGTAGCCCTCGCGCGCGATCCGGAAGCCCGCGAGCGTGCCGCGCACGTAGCGGCAGGTGACGCCGTCTGGCCGCCGAGCGGCAGCGGATCGGCCCGATGTCGAGCGAGCTTGCCCGTAGGCGAGGGTCGTGCAGTCGTGGAAGCAGCGCGGCCCGACGTCGCCGCGGCAGGCGCCGATCGCCACGTGCCGCGTGGCTGAGGCTGCAGCTCGTACGGATCCCAGTCGAGGTCGCAGCCGAGCGGCTTCGGGCGCGGCTGCGGGCCAGGCGGCCGTGCGCACGAGGCACTCGACGAACGTCGGCCCTGGCGCTCGGTGTCGCCGATGCAGTTGATGTTGCCGGACGGGCTCTGGAAGTGCACGAGGCGCGCGCCCGCGACGCCGCGGGCGCGAGCGGCGAGCGGCGCGGCCAGGACGATGCACGGCGATGAGGAGCGCGCGGCGCATCGCGGGTAACTCTAGAGTGCAGCCGTGAACCCGCGCATCGCGTGCATCCAGCTGCGCGCCGGCGGCTCGCCGGACGACAACCTCGCAGCCGCCGAGGCGCTTCGTGCGGCGAGGCCGCCGCGACGGGCGCCGACATCGCGCTGCTGCCCGAGCGCTGGGAGGCGTTCGGCTCGCGCGGACGAGATCCGCGCCGCCGCCGCAGGCGCTCGACGGCCCGCGGCTCTGACGGCCGTCGCAGGGCTGGGCGCGCGAGCTCGGCATCGCGATCATCGCCGGCTCCGTCGCCGAGCGCGTCGACGGCGACGAGCGGCTGCGCAACACGAGCGTCGCCTTCGACCGCGACGGCTCGCAGGTCGCGCGCCTACCGCAAGATCCACCAGTTCGACGTCGACCTCCCGAACCAGCGCGTGCGCGAGTCCGACACCGACGCGCCGGGCACCGAGCCCGTGATCGCCGAGCTCGGCGGCGCTCGGCGTCGGCCTGACGATCTGCTACGACCTGCGCTTCCCCGAGCTCTACCGCGCCTATGGCGTCGCCGGCGCGACGGTGCGTGACCGTGCCCGCCGCGTTCCTCGAGCGCACCGGCCGCGACCACTGGGAGGTGCTGCTGCGCGCCCGTGCGATCGAGAACCAGTGCTTCGTCGTCGCGGCCAACCAGTACGGCTCGCTCCCGGCAGGCCTCACGGCCTACGGGCGCTCGATGATCGTCGACCCGTGGGGCACCGTGCGTCGCGCAGGCGCCCGACGGAGCAGGGCGTGATCGCGCCGACTGCGATCGACGAGCGCGCTCGCGCGCGTGCGGGCGCACGTTCCCTCGCTCGCGCACCGCAAGCCGGAGGCCTACGAGCTGCAGGAGGCCGTACGGCCTTCCGACTTGATCTGCGCGTCGCGGCGGTCGCCCTCGCCGTCGGCCTCGTGCTGGCGGACGCTTCGGTCGTCATCCTCGCGCTGCCGGCGATCTACCGCGAGTACGACGCCGAGGTCGCCGATGTCGCCTGGGTCGTCACGGCGTTCAACCTCGCGATCGCGATCGCCGCGGTGCCGGCCGCTCGGCCTGGCGACGCGCCGGCCCGCCGGGCAGGTCTGCGCGGGCGGCCTCGTGCTCTTCGCCGCCGGCCTCCGCGGCCTGCGCGCTCGCGCCCTCGCTCGCGTTCCTGATCGGCGCGCGCGTGGTGCAGGGCGTGGGCGGCGCGGCGGCCGTCTGCGCCGCGCTCGAGCTGCTGCCCGCGATCGCGGGCGGCGAGCGCCGCGCCGTGCGCGTCTGGGCCGCGGCCGGCGTCGCCGGCGCCGCGCTCGGGCCGGCCGTCGGCGGCCTGCTCACGCAGCTGATCTCGTGGCAGTCGATCTTCGTCGCGCAGGTCCCGCTCGCGCTGATCCCCGCCTTCGTCGTCTTCCGGCGCGGCGCACCGGTCGCCCGCGCGGCGCGCGGGCCTGCCGCACATCGCCGCGAACCTCGCGCTCGGGCTGCTCTCGCCGGGCTCGCGGCGGTGCTCTTCCTGCTCGTCCTGCTGCTCGTCGAGGGCTGGCGCATGCCGCCGATCGCGGCGGCGCTTCGCCGTCACCGCGATGCCGGTCGCGGCGCTCCTCGCCGGGCCCTTCGAGCGGCGCGTCGCGGGCCCGCGCACTGCGCGCGGCCGCCGGAACGCTGCTCGGCGCCGGCGGCGTCGCCGGCGCTCGGGCTGCTGCCGGGGGCCGGCTGGGCGTGGACGCTCGCGCCGCAGCTGCTCGTCGGCGCCGGGCTCGCGCTCTCGCTCGGCGCGCTCACCGAGTCCGCGCTCGCCGGCCGCTCGCCCGCCGCGATCCACGGCGGCGTCACGATCGCATCGCGCCACGCGGGCGTCGTGCTCGGGCTCGTGCTGCTCACGCCCGTCTTCGTCGGCGACCTCGACCGCCAGCGCGAGCGCGCGACGCAGAAGGGCGCCGAGCTCGTGCTCGACGCGCGCATCGGCGCGCTCACGAAGGTCGACCTCGCCGCGGCGCATCGCGAGCGACATCAAGCGCGACCCGGGCCGCCTGCCCGACATCCACCGCTCGTTCGCCGCCGTCTCACGCGAGCGATCGTCCGAGCGGCCGCAGATGCAGAGCCTGGAGGGGCGCCTGAACGATCAGCTCGACCGCGCGGCGACGTCGTCGTTCGAGCGCTCGTTCCTGTTCGCCGCGCTGCTCGCCGGCCTCGCGCTCGTGCCGATCGCGCTCTCGCGCAGCGCGTGTCGCTGTGAGGCCGCGCGTGCAGAGCGCTCGCGGTGCTCGGCTGCTCGGCCGCGCGTCGCCGTCTCCGTGCCCGGCGCCTACCTCGCGCTCGGCGGCGGCTCGTACTCGCCCTCGACCGTCCGCAACCCGTGCGCCGAGCGCTCGTGGCGCGATCCCGGCGGCTTCCAGGCGGTGGCGCAGCAGATCGCGCTCTCGGCGCTCGACGGCGCGGCCTGCCACTTCGGCGTCTCGCGCGAGACGCTCACCATCGCGCTCGCCACGTCGAGCTCGCGCGCCCGCTTCGCGCGCGAGCACCACGTGGACAACGACGAGCTCGAGAACGCCGTGCGCCGCGGCCTCGAGCGCTCGCGTCGACGACGCCGACCGGGCCGGGCGCGATCGGCGGCTGGCGCGCCGACGCGCTGCGCTTCGCCGCCGAGCACGTGCCGGTCGAGCAGATGGCGGACCTCGTCGACGTGCTGCGCTCGCTGGCAGGCCGCCTCTGACGGATAGCGTTTGCGACTGCGCGCAAAAGGGGAGAACGCTCTGCCTTGCCCCTCGAAGACGACCCCACTCTGCCACCGCACCGCCCCGCGCCCGGCGAGCCCCTCGTTCCGGGCGATCCCGTGGTGCCGGCTCGCGATCCCGTCGTCCCGCCTCCGGCGGATGCCGTGATCCTGCCCCCGGACGCCGATGCGGACGTCGTGCACCAGGAGGAGCGCACCCGCGTCCTGCGGGACGGCTCGGTCGTCCGGGAGGTCGATCGCGTCGAGGGGCATTCGACCGCGCGCGACCGCCTGCCATGGATCCTCGTCGCCCTCCTGCTGCTCCTCCTCGTCGGCGGCGTGGCCGTCTGGTTGCTCACGCGCTCGTCGAGCAAGGCCGTGCCGGCGGTCGTCGGGCTGCGTATCGACGATGCCGTCACCCGCCTTCAGGGCGACGGCTTCAAGGTGAGCATCGCCCGCCAGGCCAACGCCAAGAGTCCCGGCATCGTGTTCGGCCAGAATCCCGCGGGCTCCGCCAAGATCGACTCGGGCTCCACCGTGCGGCTGCTGGTATCCAGGGGGCCGAGCGCCTCGACAGTGCCGAATGCCGTCGGCCTCGCGCAGAGCGAGGGCCGCAGCGCCATCGTCAAGGCGGGCTTGCGGTCACGACCGCGCAGGTGTTCTCGAGTCAGCCGGCCGGCACGGTCGTCGCCCAGGATCCGGCGGCGGGCCAGCGCGTCACGCCGGGCGCGAAGGTGCGCCTGAACGTCTCCAAGGGCGCTGCCGCCGTCGATGTGCCGAGCGAGGTCGGCAGCCTCGTCACCGACGCCCAGTCGGCTCTTGCCGCGAAGGGCTTCAAGCCCGCGGTCACACGCGTGGCGTCCGATCAACCGGTCGACACGGTCGTCTCGCAGAGCCCCGCCGGCGGCCAGGCGAAAAGGGCGCGACGGTGCAGCTGAACGTCTCGGAGGGGCCGTCGCAGTCCACGACGACGACCACGGTGCCCACGACGACGAGCACCACCGACACGACCGGGACGACGACGACCGGCTGAGCTACTGCGAGCCGGCGTCCTCGAGGATGGCGGTCGCGCGCTCGAAGCCTGCGGCGACGGCGTCGATCCGCCTCTGAGCCTCCTCGGCGGCGCGCTCGCGCGCTGCCCCGAGCGAGGCGGTGATCCACGCGCCGGCCTCGCGCGCACCCGCCTCGCCACGCAGTGCAGCGAGCTCTGCCCAGAGCTTCGGCGAGGGCGTCAGGTAGGGATCCGCCCACGTGGCGCCCGCATGGCCGGGGAGATGGCGCGCCGCGTCATGCTCGAAGACCGCCTCGCTGAGGCGCACCGCGAGAGCGTTGCGCCCGACCCGCTCGAGTGCCGTCAGCGCCGCGCGGCGGCGGCCGCTCGCGAGGCTGCGCTGCGCCTGCGCGAGCGCGGCGAGGTCGGCCGCGGCTTGGGCGTGCGCCAGATCCTGCTTGTCCCGCGCGTTGAGGCCCTCGACCGCGACGGCGGTTGCATGGAACGCCGCTCGGGCCCGCTCGTACGGGACGGGTCGGGCTGCGGCGGCCTCGTGCTGCTCGAGCGCCGCGCGCACCCGCCGCGTCCCCACGCCGCAGGCGTCGAGCGCGCCGAGCCTCCCGTGGCGTCGCAGGTACCGCGGACGCGCGCCCAGGTCGAGCAGCGCGGCGGGGTCGCGGTCGGCGGCGACGACGAGCCGCGTGTAGAGCCTGATCGTGTCGGCGAGCCGCTCGCGATCGACGAGGGCGAGCGAGTCGTGCTGCGTGTGGTAGCTCTGCTGCATGTACTCCGTGACGATGTCCGCGACGCCCAGTGACGGGACGCCCGCCGCCGCCCACGGCCACTGCTCGGTTCCGGTGCGCGGCACCCCCCAGACGGTGCCGTGCGGCACGAGTCCGTCGCGGCGCGCGCGGGCGAGCACGCCGCGCGCGAACCTGCGCAGCTCGGGAGGGGCATCGACGCCCGTCGGCCGGCCGGGCATGCCGGTGCCCTCGATGTTGACGTACAGCACCGCCTCGCGAGCCCACTGCGGGTGCTCGTGCGCGATCTGCCACCACGCCCCGATCAGCCAGTCGAACTGGGAGTCGGCTCGGCCGTACTCCTCTGCCGTGTGCGACGTGAACACGATCGTGTGCTCGGGCTCGTAGCCGCTGTCGACCAGCGCCTTGGCGACGCCGAGCGCAGCGGCGACGCCGGTGGCATCGTCGAAGGCGGCCGAGAACCATGCGTCGTGATGACCGGCGACGACGATCGGCGCCGAGTGCGAGCGACCCGGCAGCACGCCTAGGACGTTGTGGCCCGTCGCCCCGCGCGAGAGCTCCGCGTCGATCACGAGCCGCGCCGGCTGCGCGGGGCCGCGCCCTCTGCCGATCAGCCGCGCGGCATCCTCGCTCGGCAGGTAGGCGAGCGGCGGTGAGCCTGCGAGGCCCATCGCGTCGAAGCTGCCCAGCGAGCGCTCGGCCTGGTAGTAGCGCGCACCGGGGAGGCACGTGCAGATGGCGCCGACGGCGCCGGCGTGCCCAAGCTCCGCCGCGGTCAGGGAGGGCCAGAACAGCTGGTCGCCGCGCCAGTCGAAGAGGGCGATGCGGCCGCGCACGTCGAGCTCGCGCAGCTCCGCGCGCGTGCCCTCCCCGACGAAGACGAGCTCGCCCTCCACGCCGCCGGGTGCCGTTCCGGCGACGCCGCCGAAGGACGAGCACTGCAGGCTCTCGCCCGCGACGGTGAGATGCGCCGCGCGAAAGCGCCACGCATCGACGGGGACGGGCTCCCATGCGATCTCCGCCAGGCCGATCGCCGCCATCTCCGTGGCCACGAGAGCGCACACCTCGTCGTCCTCGCGCGTGCCCGCGACGCGGAAGCCGAGCTTCGCGGCGCCGATGCTCGCGAGCCGCCTGACGACGTCGTAGGCGAAGGCCGCGTCGACGGCCCCGTCGCTGCGGGCCTCGAGGCGAGCACGTGCCGGATTGCCCGCGGCGGCCATCCCGCCGATCCTACGCGCCTCGGCGGCGGGAGGCCCGCGCGCTCCGCGGGCCGAAAGCTCCTCCGCCCCGCCCCAGCGCAGTCCGAGCGTCGCAGGCCGGCTGAACGCGAAGCCCGTGGGCTCCGGGGCGTGCACGAGCTCGAGGCCGGGCAGGCGCTCGAAGAGCGCCGTGACGGCCATCTGGCACTGCATCCGGCCGAGGTTGAAGCCGAGGCAGTGGTGGTGGCCGTGGCTCAGCGTGAGGTGATGGCGCGCGTTGCCGCGCCGCATGTCGAAGCGCTCGGGCGCCGCGAACACGGCGGGGTCGCGATTGGCCGCGACGGTGCTGACGCCCAGGAACTCGCCCGCTGCCGAGCGCGACGCCGCCGAGCTCGCACGGCGCGCGCCGTCCAGCGCTCGATGAACGCGACGGGCGGGATCAGGCGCATGCCCTCCTCGATCGCGTTGCCCATCAGGGCCGGGCTCGGCGCGCACCGCCGCGAGCTCGCCCGGGCTGCCGCAGCAGCAGCAGAACGGCGTTCGCGATCGTCGACTCGACCGTCTCGATCGCACCGAACAGGATCACGCGCAGCTGCGCGGCGATCTCGTCGTCCGAGAGCCCGCGCGCCGGGTCGTTGGCGACGGCGCTCGTGATCGAGTTGCCGGGCCGCCTGCGCGACCGCTCGCACCTCGTCCAGCAGGATCGCGTTCAGCTCGGCGCGCGCGCAGTCGGCGCGGCGCTGCGGCTCGGGATCGCCGTCGTAGACCATGGCGCCGGCGAACGCCTCGTAGAACTCCTGCACGCGTGCGACGTCGTCGAGCGAGAGGCCGAGCACGTCGCCCGCGAGCGCCGATCGCGAACGGCGCCGCGAACTCCTCGACGAGCTCGCACGCGCCGCGCGGAGCGAGCTCGCTCAGCAGCGCGTCCATGCGCCGCGCGCACCGGCTCCGCGAAGCGCTCGCGCACCGGCCGCACGCCGAACGGCTCGCTCGAACGGCTGCCGCTGCCGCGCGTGCTCGCCGCCGTCGCTGCTCAGCATCATCACGCCGAGCGACGCGCGCACCAGGTTCGGCTCGGCCCAGACCGTGAAGTCGTCGCGCCGGCTGAGCAGCTCGCGCGCGAGCGCGTGCGAGGTGACGAGCCAGCCTCCGAGCGCGGGCACCCAGGAGATCGGCTCGGCGCGCGCGCAGCCGGTCGAGTGCGCCCACCCGGCTGTCGAGCTCGAGGTCGGCGAACTCGATCGCCGCTCCGGCGGGGAAGCGCGCGCGGCGGGCAGCCTCCTCGGCCCCGTCCACGACGATCTGCGCACCAGCGCCGCCATGGCGGCCGATGCTACTTCCATGCGCTCGCCGCGCGCGCGATCACGGCTGCGACGGCCGCGGGGTGGGTGATCTGCGAGAGGTGGCCCGGCGCCGGGGATGATCGTGATCGCGCGCATGCAGCACGCTTCGCGACGCGCCGGCCGCTCGCGACCGGCACCGCGCTGTCGTGCTGCCCGAAGACGACGGCGGCCGGCACGCGCACGCGGGCGAGGTCGGCGATCCTGAGGCCCTGGATGCCGTCGCGAGATCATCTGGGCGAGCGCGTGCCTCGGTGCCGTCCACCTCGAGCGGGCCGGCGCCAGCGCGCGAGCTCGGCGGCGTCGATGTGCACCGGATCGGGCGAGTAGGCCTCGCGGATGATCTCGCGCATCGCCCAGTCCCAGCCCCTGACGATCCTGAACGGCGCTCGTGCGGTACGGGTCGACGATCAGGTCGCGGAGAAGCCAGGCCCGCCGCCGCTCGCGCAGCGCATCGCCGTCGACGAGCACGATGCCGCTCGTGCGCGCCGGGTGCGCGAGCGCCTGCGCGGCGATCACGCCGGCGCCCAGCGAGTGGCCCGCGAGCAGCGCGCGCTCGATGCCCAGCGCGCGCATGAAGGCGTCGAGCTGGCGCTGCCAGTCGGCGAGCCTGTACTTCCCGCTGCGCTCCGAGTAGCCGAAGCCCGCGAGGTCCATCGCGAACACGCGGTGGTGCGCGGCGAGCCGGCGCGCGACGGCATCCCAGGTGTCGCTCGGCTCGAGGAAGCCGCCGACGAGCACGATCGCGCGACCCGCGCTCGCCCGAAGCGCTCGTAGTGCGTGAGCACGCCCCCGGCCTCGACGAACCGCCCGGAGGGCGCCAGCTACGCGCGCGGGCCTCGTACCGGGCGAGGTCACGGTGTTGTAGACCGCCGAGCAGCCGGTGACCCCGAGCGCGAGCGCGACGACGCCGAGGCTCCGCGCCTCGCGATGCGACCGATCCGCGCCATGGCGTCCACAGTAGATGCGCCTTCCGGAAATGCGCACGCGCTCTCGCGCGTTGTCCACCGCGGCGCCGCGTGTGCGGCCATACTGCCGAGCTACGACTCTCGGGGGGAGACGCTCATGTCGTCGGAAGCCGCCGACCCGCGCCGCTGGATCGCCCTGATCCTGCTCACGCGCGACCCAGTTCATGCTCATCATCGACGTCTCGATCGTCAACGTCGCGCTGCCGACGATCGAGATCGACGCTGCACTTCAACAACTCGAGCCTGCAGTGGGTCGCGAGCGCGTACGCGCTCACGTTCGGCGGGTTCCTGCTGCTCGGCGGCCGCATGGCCGACCTGCTCGGCCGCCGCAGCTGTTCATGGCGGGCCTCGCGCTGTTCACGCTCGCCTCGCTCGCCTGCGGCTTCGCGATCGTCGAGCAACTTCCTGATCGCCGCGCGCGCGGTGCAGGGCCTCGGCGGCGCGATGATCGCGCCCGCCGCGCTCTCGATCCTCACGACGACGTTCGCCGAGGGCGAGGAGCGCAACAAGGCGCTCGGCCGTCTGGGGCGCCGTCTCCGGCGCCGGCGGCGCGGTCGGCGTGCTGCTCGGCGGCGTGCTCACGCAGTACGTCGGCTGGGAGTGGATCTTCTTCGTCAACGCGCCGATCGGCCTCGCGGCGATCCTGCTCGCGCCGCGGCTGCTCAACGAGAGCCGCGTCGAGGACGCCGTCCGCTCGTTCGACGTCGTCGGCGCGATCCTCGTCACGGCGAGCCTCTCGCTGCTCGTCTACACCGTCGTCAAGACCGACCAGTACCACTGGTTCTCGGGCCGCACGCTCGGCTTCTTCGCGGTCTCGGTCGTGCTCATGGTCGGCGTTCCTGTTCAACGAGCAGCGCGCCGCGCACCCGCTGCTGCCGCTCTCGATCTTCCGCCTCGGCGACGATCGTCGGCGCGAACGTCGTGGGCTTCATCGTCGGCGCGGCGATCTTCTCGATGTTCTTCCTGCTCGCGCTCTACATGCAGCAGCCGCGAGGGCCTCCACTACACGGCGATCCGCAGCGGCATCGGCTACCTCCTGATCGCGTGCACGATCATCGTCTCGGCCGGCGCCTCGCAGGTGCTCGTCGGGCGCTGCGGCGTGCGCAACGTGCATGCTGCTCGGCCTCGTGCTGCTGACGCTCAGCCTGCTGTTCTTCTCGCGCGTGTCGCCGCACGGCACGTACCTCGGCGACCTCGCGCCGGGCTTCGTGCTCGGCGGCATCGGCCTCGGGTTCGCGTTCATCCCGGTCACGATCGCGGCGCTGCATGGGCATCAGCAACGACCAGGCCGGCCTCGCCTCCGGGCTGATCAACACGTCGCAGCAGATCGGCGGAGCCGTCGGAGTGGCGCTGCTCGCGACCGTGTTCGCGAGCCGCTTCGGCCGATCAGTCGCGCCGGTGGCACGGCCGCGGACGTCGCCTACACCGACGGGCTCTCGCGCGCGTTCCTGGTCGGCGCGGTGATGGCGGTCATCGGCCTCGTGGCGGCCCTCGCGCTGATCCGCGGAAAGGCGGCGGAGGCCGAGGCTCTCGTCTCCGACGTGTCGGTGGCGCCGAGCGCATAAACCGGGGTCACTTGTCGGTGGCACCGAGCGCATAAACCGGGGTCAGGCACCGGAATATGCGCCAATTTCAAATTGGCGCATATTCCGGTGCCTGACCCCGGTTTATGCGCTGAACCGGCTTTCCGGTGACCCCGGTTTATGCGCTGAACCCGGCTTTCCGATGACCCGGTTTCATGCGCTCGGCCCTGGGGAAGGCCGCGGGGCCTGGACGACGCCTACGAGGCGGGGCGCGCCTCGCGCACGTGCTCTGCGGGGGCAGTCACGACCAGACGCAGGCGGGGGCAGTCACCGCTGCGGCGCATGCCGGCGGGCTCGCCTGTGCCTCTGGGTCGCGCGTGCGGGTTCGTCCACGCTGCCCGCTGTTCGCACTCGCGCTCGAGTCGCTCGAGTGCAGCCGCTCGTTCCGCCGTCTCGGGGATGGTCCGGGGAGGACGGCCCCAGGCAGCCGCGAGGGCGCCCAGAGCCAGGGTTCCGAGTACGACGTTGCCGATCAGGGTGCTGTCGATGAACATGGGTTCTCCGTCGCTTCGGTCGACGCGAACGTGCGGAGTGCCAACGTACTCCCGCAACGGCGCTCGCCAATCACGGATGACGGCGCTGTCACCGCGTCGTCATCCGCCGGCGAGCGAAGCCGAGGGCGCGCATACACCGGGGTCACTTGTCGGTGGCACCGAGCGCATAAACCGGGGTCAGGCACCAAAATATGCGCCAATTTCAAATTGGCGCATATTTTGGTGCCTGACCCCGGTTTATGCGCTCGGCCCGGCCTAGACTGCGTGCGAAATGAAACTGGAAGGCGTCCACCACATCACGGCGATCACCGGGGACGCGCCCCGGAACGTCGAGTTCTACGCCGGGACCCTCGGTCTGCGCATGGTCAAGAAGACCGTCAACCAGGACGATCCCAGCGTCTACCACCTGTTCTACGCCGACGAGCACGGGAGCGGCGGCGCCGATCTGACGTTCTTCGAGTACCCGGGCGCCGCGCCGGGCAGGGCCGGCCCGGGCATGGTGCACCGCATCATCTGGCGCGTCGGCTCGAGCGAGGCCCTCGAATTCTGGGCAGAGCGGCTGGCCGGCGAGGGCGTCGCCAGCGAGCGCGCCGGCGATCGCCTGCTGTTCGCCGATCCCGAGGGCATGGCGCACGAGCTCGCGGCCGTCGTCCGGCCCGATGCGCCGCTCGTCGCGCTTCACCGCGAGGTGCCGGCCGAGTTCGCGCTGCAGGGCTTCGAGGGCGTTCGCGCGTCCAGCATGCGGCCCGACTCGACGTCGCCGCTGCTCGAGGAGGCGCTCGAGTTCATCTCCGCTCGAGGACGGCTGGGAGGCGCGCGGCTCCGAGCGCGGAGGCACGCTACGCGCTACGATCCGCTGCCCGGCGAGCGCGGCATCCCGGGCGCCGGCACCGTGCATCACATCGCATTCGCCTCCACGTTCGAGGATCACGAGGCCTGGGGCGAGCGCGTGCGCGAGTTCGGGCCTGCACCCGACGCCCGTGATCGACCGCTTCTACTTCCGCTCGATCTACTTCCGCGAGCCCGGCGGCGTGCTCTTCGAGATCGCGACGCTCGGGCCCGGCTTCACCGTCGACGAGCCGTTCGATATCGCTCGGCGAGCGCCTCTCGCTGCCGCCGGACTTCGAGCACCTGCGGGAGCGCATCGAGCCGGTGCTGACGCCGCTGCCCGACATCCGCGCGGTGGCGGCCCGAATCCACGTGAGCACGAGCGAGAGCTTCGTGCACCGCTATGAGCCGGGCGCCGGCTCGGCGACGCTGCTGCTCCTGCACGGGACGGGCGGCGATGAGCACCAGCTGATCGACCTCGCTCGCCGGCTGGCGCCCGCCGCGGCGTTGCTCAGCCCTCGCGGGCAGGTGCTCGAGGACGGCGTGGCTGCGCGCTTCTTCGCGCGGCGCGGCGTCGGCGACCTCGACCTCGACGACCTGCGCCGCCGCGGCGACGAGCTCGCAGCCTGGATCCGCGACGCCTGCGCGCAGTACGGCCGCGATGCCGGCCGCGTGATCGCACTCGGCTACTCGAACGGCGCCAACATCGCCGTCGAGCTGCTCTTCCGGCACCCGCGGCACGCTGCGCGGCGCCGCGCTGCTGCGCCCGATGCTGCCCTACCGGCCCGACGAGCCGCTCTGCGCTCTCCGGCACGGACGTCCTGATCGCGGCCGGCGACGCCGATCCCTACAGCTCGCCGGAGCAGATCGAGGAGCTCGCGGAGCTGCTCGCAGCGGGCGGCGCCGAGGTGCAGGTCGCCCGGCAGCCGACGTCGGCCACGGGCTCGCCCAGGGCGACCTCGACGCGCTCGCCGCCTGGATCCGACCGCACGCGTCGGCGCGTGAGGCGAGCGTGACGATCCCAGCGGCCACGCGCATGGGCGCGGTGCACCTGACGGTCGCCGATCTCGAGCGCTCGCTGGAGTACTACCGCCAGCTCCATCGGCCTCGACGTGCTCGACGCAGGGGGCGGGCGCGCGACGCTCGGCGTGGGCGAGAAGCGCCTGCTCGAGCTCGTCGAGGTGCCGGGCGCGCAGCCCGCTCCGGGCCGCACCGGGCTCTTCCACTTCGCGCTGCTGCTGCCCGACCGGCCGCAGCCTCGCGCTGCTGGCTCGCGCACGCGGTGCGCGACGCGGGTCCGCCTCGCCGGCGCGTCCGACCACTTCGTGAGCGAGGCGATCTACCTCAGCGATCCCGACAGCCACGGCATCGAGATCTACGACGACCGGCCGCGCGCGCTCTGGGAGGGCAAGGTCGCCGAGGCCATGGGCACCGATCCCGCTCGATCTCGAGGGCCTCCTCGGCGAGCTCGACGACCCGGAGAGCGACGCCGTTCGAGCGTCAGCCCGTTCGGGACGACGATGGGCCACGTGCACCTGCAGGTGCTCGCACGTTCCGGCCAGCATCGAGTTCTATCGCGACCTGCTGGGCTTCGGCCTGATGGCCGAGTACGGCGGCCAGGCGGCCTTCCTCTCGGCCGGCGGCTACCACCACCACCTCGGCGCGAACACCTGGCGCAGCGGCGGCGCCGGCCCGCCGCAGCCCGGCGCGGCGGCCCTGCGACGCTTCGAGATCGTGCTGCCCGACGCAGCCGACGCGCGACGCGCTGGTCAGCGCGCATGGCCGACGGCGGCGTCAGTCGTCGAGGAGCACGACGCGGGCCCGCTCGCGCGCGACCCGTCGAGCAACGCGTTCGTCCTGCTCGTCACTAGGCGCGAGCTGAGACGCTCGGCGCGTCCTCCGCACGAGCTCAGGCGTCTCGACGCCCAGCTCGGCCGCGGCGCGGGCCCTCGCCGTCTTCGTGCGGCCGCCGGCGGGCAGCACGACCTTGCGCAGCCGCACGTGCGTCGGCGTGACCTCGACGGCCTCGTCGTCGCGGATGAACTCGAGCGCCTGCTCGAGCGAGAGGTGGCGCGGCGGCGCCAGCCGCACGAGCTCCTCGGCGTGCGCCGAGCGCATGTTGCTCGCCTTCTTCTCCTTGCACGCGTTCACGTCGAGATCCTCGGGCCGCGCGTTGACGCCGATCACCATGCCCTCGTAGACGTCGACCGCGGGGCCGATGAAGAGCTCGCCGCGCTCCTGCAGGCTCATCAGCGCGTGCGAGGTCGAGACGCCGCGGCGATCGGCGACGAGGCTGCCGTTCGGCCGCGTCTTGATGTCGCCGAACCAGGGCGCGAAGCCCTCGAAGACGTGGTGGAGGATGCCGGTGCCGCGCGTCTCGGTGATGAACTCGGTGCGGAATCCGATCAGGCCGCGCGCCGGCACGAGGTAGTCGAGGCGCACCCAGCCGGTGCCGTGGTTGACCATCTGCTCCATCTTGCCCTTGCGCAGCGCGAGCAGGCCGATGACGACGCCCGAGTACTCCTCGGGAACGTCGATCGCGAGCCGCTCGACCGGCTCGCTGAGCACGCCGTCGATGCGCCGCGTGACGACCTGCGGCTTGCCGATCGTGAGCTCGAAGCCCTCGCGCCGCATCTGCTCGACGAGGATCGCGAGCTGCAGCTCGCCGCGGCCCTGCACCTCCCAGGCGTCGGGGCGATTGCGTGTCGAGCACGCGCAGCGAGACGTTGCCGACGAGCTCCTGGTCGAGGCGGTTGCGCACCTGGCGCGCGGTCAGCAGCTTGCCGTCGAGGCCCGCGGTCGGCGCGGTGTTGATGCCGATCAGCATCGAGAGGCTCGGCTCGTCGACGCTGATCACGGGCAGCGGGCGCACGATCGTCGGGGTCGGCCAGCGTCTCGCCGATGTGCGACGTCGTCGATGCCCGCGATGGCGATGATCTCGCCGGGGCCGGCCTCGTCGACCGGCACGCGGGTGAGCTCCTCGGTGACGGTCAGATCGGTGATCTTGCACGCGCTCGGTCGTGCCGTCGACGCGGCAGCGCATGACGGTCGCGCCGCGCTTGATGACGCCGTTGCGGACGCGGCAGAGCGCGAGGCGGCCGAGGTAGGGCGACGCGTCGAGGTTCGTGACCAGCGCCTGCAGCGGGTGCCCCTCCTCGTACGAGGGCGCGGGCACGGTCTCGAAGAGCGTCTCGAAGAGCACCTCGAGGTCCTCGCCCGGGATGCTCGGGATCGAGCGTGGCCTGCCCGGCGCGCGCGTTGCAGTAGACGATCGGGAACTCGATCTGCGTCTCGTCGGCGTCGAGGTCGAGGAAGAGCGCGTAGACCTCGTCGACGACCTCGGCGATGCGGGCGTCCGGCCGGTCGATCTTGTTGACGACGAGGATCACGGGCAGCTCGCGCTCGAGCGCCTTGCGCAGCACGAAGCGCGTCTGCGGCAGCGGGCCCTCGCTCGCGTCGACGAGCAGCAGCACGCCGTCGACCATCGTCAGCCCGCGCTCGACCTCGCCGCCGAAGTCGGCGTGGCCCGGCGTGTCGATGATGTTGATCTTCGTGCCGCCGTGGCGCACAGCCGTGTTCTTGGCCAGGATCGTGATGCCCTTCTCGCGCTCGAGGTCGCCCGAATCCATGACGCGATCCTGGACGTCCTGGTTCTCGCGGAACGCGCCGGACTGCCACAGCATCGCGTCGACCAGCGTCGTCTTGCCATGGTCGACGTGCGCGATGATCGCCACGTTGCGGATGTCGGATCGCTCTGCCACACCTGCAGTGTCCGCGACCTGGCCTCCGGCGGGCGGCAGGGAGCCTCAGCCGGAGGGCGTTCGCGCGGTCAGCAGCAACGTCTGCGTCGCGAGAACGGGAAGCGTGCCGCCGTTGCGTCGATCAGGCGCGCGGTACCCGCGCTCGAACGCCGCTCGTGCGCCCCTCCGCGATCGTGAAGTAGAGCGACGTCGTGCGCCACTGCGCCAGCACCTGGTCGGCGTCTGCTCGCGCGCTGCACGTGCGCCCGCGCCTGGCGACCTCGCTCGAACAGCCCGGCGGCCTCCGGCACCGCGAGGCCGATGCCGGCCGCGCTCATGATCCAGTCCCAGGCCTCGGAGACGTTCGCCGCGCCGCTCGCGCGCGCCGTCGAGCAGGGCATCCGCGCACGGCAGCGGCAGGTTCCAGTCCGCATCGAGCGCCGGGGGCGTGGCGTGCAGCAGGATCCCGATCAGCCCCGCGTCCATGGCGCAGGAGCGCTGATCCTCGTCCCGAGCCGACGTGCGTGAGCAGCGCGAGCAGGCCGCCCGGCTCGAGCACGCGCGCGACCTTGGCCCAGCCCACCTCGGGTCGACCCAGTGGAACGCCGTCGCCGAGAAGACCGCGTCGTAGGCGCGCGTCGGCGAGGGCGGCGTCCTCGAACGTCGCTCCGGCTCGTAGGTCACGGCGTCCGTCGACCCGAGCCTCGCCGCGCGCCGCGTCGATCAGGTTGGCGCCCGGCTCGACCGCGTGCACGCGCAGGCCGCGCTGGACGAGCAGCTCAGTCAGCTTGCCGGTGCCGCAGCCGATCTCGAGCACCGCGCGAGCCGCCGTCGAGCTCGCCCGCCGCGACCGCCGCGTCCACGATCTCGGCCGCGTAGCCCGGCCGCGCCGCGTCGTAGGCCTTGGCGACCCGATCGAAGACCCCGCCGCGCTCTCGCCGCCCGCGCGTCAGCAGAACACCGCGACCGCGAAGTTGGTGGAGACGGCCGTGCCGTTCACGCGGTTCGTCTGCACCTTGACCGATGTCTGGCTCGGGAAGCCCGCGGCGTAATCGACCCCGGCGGTGGCCGTCGAGACGAAAGCGGGCCCGACGACCCCGGCCGTCGAGCGGCCGGGAGCCGACGGGTCGGGGATCGCAGCCTGCGTCGCCACGGCTGCGCAGTCGGTGATGTCCTGCCCGAAGTTGACGTAGTAGGCGCCCGTGCCGGCGGCGCGGGCCGTGACGCCCGGCGCGGCCGTGCCGATCGTGCCGTCCGCCTGGATCTGAGCCCAGAGGGCGGTCGCGTCCTGCCCGTCCTGGCCATCCTGCCCGTCGGCTCCGTCCGCGCCGTCCGCGCCGTCCTGGCCGTCGGCGCCAGGCGGGCCCTGAGCGCCGCGCAATGCCTTGCGCGCGCTCTTGCTCAGGGATGCCAAGACGATCGACCCGGGCTTGATCTGCTTCGAGGAGGTGATCGTGAAGCCCGTCGCGGCGACCGAGGTGCCGATCGTCGCCATCGCGAGTGCCGCAGCGGCGACCACGAGTGCCGCAGATGGTTTGCGCATGCCTGCCTCCGAGGATCGCAGCGCGCGCCGCCGCCCGGCGCGTCGCCCCATCACTCTAAGCTCAGATCGCTCTCAGCAGAGGATCGCGACGTAGAACGTCGTGGCCGAGGGCGCACCGGCCGCCGCTTCGCTCGTGGTCGCGATGATCACGGAGCTGACCGACGGGTACCCGGGCGCGAGATCGACGCCCGCGCTGTAGACGCGCACGAGCGGCGCACCTGCGAGGCCGCCCGCACTCGAGCCCGGCGCGGCGAACGAGGGAATTGCCCCCTGGGTGGCCAGCGCGGCGCAGTGGGTGATGTCCTGCCCGAAGTTGAGGACGTAGGTGCCGGGCGTGACGCCGACGCGGGCCGTCACCCCCGGGCTGGAGGCGTTCACGCTGCCATCCGCGGCGATCTGAGCCCACAGCTTGGTGGCCGGCGTTCCGGCGGGCCCAGGTGCGCCGGGCGCTCCGGCCGCTCCGGCCGCGCCGCGCTGACCCGCTGGCCCGCGCTTGCCCCGCCGGCCGCGCAGGGCCGTGCGCGCGTTCTTGCTGAGCGCGGCGAGCGAGATCGACCCCGGCTTGATCTGCCTGGGCGAGCTGATGATGTAGTGGGTCGCGGCGACGGACGTTCCGATCGTCGACATCACGAGTGCCGCGGACGCGACGACGAGCGCCGCAGATGGCTTGCGCATTCCACCTCCCGAGGGTTGGCGGCGCGCACCGCCGCGCTGTGCGGCGCGTCGCCGCGCCCGACTCTACGGAGCGGGGGGCGCGGTGGCTATCCCTCAGGCGCGCAGCCCGAGGCGCAGCCCGACGATCCAGTCGTACGTGCCCTCGACGTGGCGCGTCATCGGCGCCGTGCGCAGCCGCCGCGTCGCCCGGCCAGCACGGCGCTCGACGATCGGATCGTGGCCCGCCTGCGAGACCGCGCGCGCCAGCCGCGGGCCGGGACGAAGCGCAGCATCTCCGCCGTCTCGACCTGGATCTGCGTCTCGGCGGCGACGAGCCGGCGCGAGCGCGCGAGGCCTCGGCGATCGCGATGTGGAAGCGGGCGTCGGCGAGCCGGAACGCCGCGAAGCGCGCCGACGGCGCTGCTCGGCCGCGGCCGCCGCGGCCGCCGATCGCTCGGCGCTCTGCCTGCGTCGGCGCGCTCGGCGGCGAGCGCGGCCGCCTCGCCCGAGACGGCGCGCCGCCAGTCCGTCAGCTCGCGCAGCGCGCCGCGCGTCGGCAGCTCGTCGCCGGCGACGAGCGCGCCGGCGGGTCGTCGCGCACGAACGAGCCGCCGTTGCGCCCGCGGCGCGTCTCGACGAAGCCCGGCGTCGCGCAGGATCTGCAGCGCCTGGCGCAGCGTCATGGGCGCGACGCCGAGCTGCGCGGCGAGCTCGACCTCGCTCGGCAGCCGCTCGCCGGGCGCCAGCACGCCCGCGCCGATCGCCTCGCCGAGGCGCCGCACGATCTGCTCGACGGCGCCCTCGGCCTGCAGCGGCGCGAGCGCGACGTCGCGCGCGGTGACGGATCACTTGAACACCATTACCTCTAGATGATAGAACTTTCGGCATGACGGCAGACCGACCCGACCGCAGAGCAGATCGAGCAGTACCGGCGCGACGGCTTCCTGATCGTCGAGCAGCTGGCTCTCCGACGACGAGGTCGAGCGCACGCGCGAGCGCTTCCACGCCTGCTTCGAGCACGAGTGGGAGACGGGTCTCGCGCCCGACGAGGTCAACTACACGCCCGGCGTCACGCCGCCCGACCGCACGCGGCAGCTGTGCAACGTCTGGAAGGCCGACCGCTGGCTCGCGCGCATCACGCTCGCCGAGCGCAACGCGCGCTTCGCCGCCAAGCTCGCGGGCGAGCCGGGCATGCGGCTGCTGCAGGACAACATGATCTGGAAGCCGCCGTCGGGCAAGGCGCTGCTCGCCCACCAGGACGCCGCCTACGTGCCGTTCCTCGAGCCGCCGAACATGACGACGCTGCTGGATGGCGCTCGACGAGACGGCGGCCGACACCGGCACGATCTACTACGCGCGCGGCTCGCACCTCTGGGGGCAGCTGCCGACGGGCGACACGTTCCATGCGCCCGAGGACTGGCTCGCGCTGGATGCACGAGGTGCGGCCGGCGCGACGTCGAGGCCGACATGGTGCCGATCGAGGTGCCGCCGGGCGGCGCGGCCTTCCACCACGGCCTCTGCTTCCACGGCTCGCCGCCCAACGAGCGGCCCGACGCCGACCGCCGCGCGATCATCAGCCACATGGTCACGACCGGCACGACGCTGGCATCCGACGCATCCGCCACCCGCTCTACTCGCGCTACATGCGGCCCGGCGAGCTCGAGCTGGACGAGGTCTACTTCCCGATCATGTGGCGCGAGGACGGGCTACCGCACGCCTTTCATCGAGAGCCACTTCGCGACCGCGGCATGACCCCGCTCGTCGCGCCGGGCGCGCTCACGCTCTGCTGCTCCGACATGGCGGCTCCGCCGCTCTTCTGGACGGAGGCGGACGGCACCGCGCCACGGCTACGAGCCGGCGGCGGCGCGCGGCCGTCGCCGCCGCGCTCGGGCTCGAGCTGCGCTGGATCTTCCGGCAGTGGGCCGACTTCGCCCGCGCGCTCGCCGACGGCGAGTGCGACGGCATCTGGTGCGGCTCGGCGATCACGCCCGAGCGCGAGCGGCGCTTCCTCTACACGCGGCCGTACGCCGTCTTCGACGAGTCGGTCGTCGTGCGCGCCGGCGACGCGATCGCGGCCGCCCGGCGATCTCGCGCGGCCGGCGCGTCGGCGCGATCGCGGGCAGCACCAACCTCGCGCTCGCCGAGCACGTTCGCGGGAGCCGGTCCGCGTCCCGTTCGACGGCGTCACCGACGATGTCTTCGGCGACATGCTGCGCGCGCTCGAGACGGGCGAGGTCGACGCGGTCGTCGACGACGACGTCGCCTTCATCGGCATCGAGCGCACCTACCCGGACCTCCGCGTCGCCTTCACGGTGCCCACCCGCAACTCCTGGGGCTGCGCGCTGCGGCTGGAGAACGAGGAGCTCAAGGACGCGCTCGACCAGGGCATCGCCGAGGCCGACCTGCAGCTGGTCTGGGGCAGCTGGCTGCCCTCCCTGGCGTACCCGCTGTAGCCGCATGATCCGGGGTCAGGCACCGATATGCAGCTGGGCTCAGAGCTCGCCGTCGAAGTAGTCGAGACGCGGCGTGCGGCGGACGATCAGGCGGGTCGACCGGATCAGGATCTTGTCGGAGTCGGGGAACTCCGCCGTGTCCGAGCGCACCTTGTTGCTGAGGGCCAGGTAGACGAAGGGGACATCGCCGTCGTTGATGAACTGGTGGGCGATGCCGGTGCCGGCGGGGAAGGCCACGGCGTCGCCGGGGCCGAGCTCGATCAGCTCCTCTTCGCCTTCGCCGTCGCCCTGGCGCAGGAGGCCGCGGCCCTCGAGCACGTAGAAGGCCTCCTCCTCGCCGTGGTGGAAGTGGAACGGGAAGGAGCGCCCGGCCGGCTGGATGGAGGTGACCGTGAAGCCGAGCTCGCGCGCGCCGGCCGCCTCGCCGATCTCCCTCATGCCCACCTGGTAGCGGCCCGCTCGGCTCGAGTAGTCCTCCTGCGGCACGTCACGGGCGTTGACGACGTTCTCGAAGCGACTGCGCACGCGGCGCCTCCTCAGGTCATCGGCGCCGGCGGCCTGCAGTGCCGCGCGCACGGCCAGCGCCGCCTCCTGGCCGCTCGAGATCGCGGTGTCGGTGTAGACGCCGCCGAGGTAGTCGCCGGCGAGGCGGATGCGCCCGAGCGGGCGCTCGAGCGCGGGCTGCAGCGCAGAGCGGCCCGGCGCCGCGTAGGGCAGCATGCGCGGCAGCTTGAGCAGGATCGTCTCGCAGACGATGCCGCGCGCCTCCGGGATAGATCGCGTAGAGGTCGTCGAGGAAGGCCTGCTCGACGACCGCGTCGGGCTGGTCGAACATCGTCCAGCGCCGCGTGGCCTGCGCGATAGACCATGAGGCTGCCGCCGGGCGTGCGCAGAGCGGCTGCGCGGGCGCAGGACGTTGACCGTGTTGAAGAGCATGTTGAACGCGCGCTTGGGCGTCGCCAGCGCGTAGAGGTCGTCCCACGGCATCGGCCGCGTCTCGTTGGTCAGCATCGCCATCACGACCGTCGGGCCGTACGGGATCGCGTTCAGCGGCCGCCGCGTCTCGCCGGGCAGATCGCGGATCGAGGCGCGCGGCGTCGAAGGCCTTCGTGGCGACGATCGCGTGCCGCGCGAGCAGCTCGCGGTCGACGCCGCCGTAGCGGTAGCGGACGCGCACGAGCTCGCTCCTCGACGCGACCTCCTGCACCTCGGCGTCGCGCACGACCGTTCGGCCGAGCTCGGCGGCGATGCCGTCGATCGAGCGTGCCGGCGCCGCCGACGATGTTGCGCGAGAGGCCCGCCGCCGGAGCTCCAGACGAGCGCGAAGTAGCCCGTGCCCGCGCCCTCGGTGATCTCCTCCGGCTCGGCGGTGGAGCGCGTGACGGTCGCCCGGAACATCAGGTCCGCATCGCCGGGCAGCGGTCGCCGAGCCACTCGGCGAACGTCTGCGTCGTCGCCGTGCGCGAGCAGGCGGCGGCGCGTCTCGGCCGGCGACTCGCCCGGGCCGCGGCCTGGCCACGCGCTCGTAGCGCGCGACGGCGAGGCGCAGGCGCGCGCCCGCGCGCGTCGAGCGCGAGGCGCTCCTCGCGGCGCAAGCGGCAGGCGCATCGGGTACAGCTCGGGGCGGCCGCCGACGAGCAGCTTGCCGTTCAGCTCGAGCGCGACGAGGTGGCCGGGCACGGGCACGCGACTCCACGCCCACGTCCGCCACGAGCCGGCCCGTCGCGGAGCCCGGCCCGCTGAAGACGTGGGCGCCGAGGTTGAGCCAGTAGGGATCGCGCGCGCTCGCTGCGGATGCGGCCGCCGACGCGTCCGCGTGGCCTCGAGCACCACGACGTCGCGGTTGCGCAGGTCCCAGGCCGCGGCGAGACCGGCGATGCCGCCGCCGATCACGACGGCGTCGCGCACGGTGCTCGCTGCTGAGGGCGTCGGCCGGCAGGGCGACGAGTCTAACGTGCTCTAGCGTGCCGGTATGGCGAGACGAGGAACTGCTGCAGCGGCGGCTGACGCGAGCGCGCCTCGCGCTCGCGGCGCTCGGTCTGCTCGCCGCGGTCTGCGTCGATCGGCCGTCGGCGTGACGATCTGGTACTGGCTCTCGTACCTGCGCGGCCCCTCCGACACGGCGTTCACGCGCGGGCCGTACCTGCTGCGCGTGAGCGGGAGCGAGGCGGCGCTGCGCTGGCGGGCGCGAGGCGGCAAGGCCGTCCGCGTGACGGCGTCGGGCCCGGCGGCGCCCCGTGGCGGTCGAGCGGGGCGTCCTGCGCGGCCTCGCGCCCGACACGCGCTACGCCTGGACGGCGAGCGTCGACGGCAGTCGCCCAGGCGAGCCGGCGTCGTTCACGACGCCGCCGCGGCGCTCGATCGCCCCGTGCGCTTCGCCGTGCTTCGGCGACTACGGCTCGGGCAACGACGACGAGTGGGCGGTCGGCCGCGCTGCTCGCCGCCCAGCGGCCCGAGTTCGCCTCACCGCCGGCGACAACTCCTACCTCGTCGCGGCCGAGCTCCTGCTCGACCGCAACATCTTCCGCCCGCTGGCCGATCTCATGCGCAGCGCGCCGCTGTACGTCTGCCTCGGCGATCACGACAACTTCTTGCCCGGGCCCGGGCGATCTGCGAGCGCCTTCGACCTGCCCCGAGGGCGGGCGCTTCGCGGTGCACTACGGTCCGATCCAGGTGGTCGTCCTGGGCGACGAGCCCAACGAGCCGCGCCGCCGTCGCGTTCGCGCGGAGGCCCTGCGCGAGCCCGGGCCGGCGGTGCGCTTCGTCGCCTGCCACCGCCCGCTGCAGTCCGGCGACCCGCTGCTGCCGAGTCGCTGCGCGAGGGCGGGCGGCCGCCGTCTTCTGCGGCCACCTCCATCGCTACGAGCGCCGCACGTGGATGGCGTCAAGACGTTCACGGTCGGCACGGGCGGGCAGGGCCCGGGCTCGCTCGCTCACACCAAGGCCTCGCCCGGGCGGCGATCAGCCTGCTCGACATCGGCGCGCTGATCGTGGACGTGCAGCCCGGCGGCGGATCGCCTACACCTTTCTCGACAAGCACGGCAGCGCGCTCGACCGCGGTGCGCTCTAGGGGATCGCGGCGCCACTGCCATGCTGCCGGCCGCGCTCCCGGCGCCGCCCCTCGCGGCCCAGGGATCCGCGCTCGCGGTTAGGATGGCGCGGTGTCCGCATCGCTCGACCTCGCCCCGGACGCCGCCCGGCTCCGCGTCGCCCGCGTCGAGCTCGCGGCCGCGCTCCGTGCCGCGGCGCTCTACGGCTTCAACGAGGGCATCGACAACCACTTCAGCCTCGTCGTGCCGGGCCGGAGCGACGCTTCCTGCTCAACCCGTACGGCCCGCACTGGTCGGAGCTGCGCGCGAGCGATCTGCTCACGATCGGCCTCGGCGGCGAGCGGCTCGCCGGCGACGGCGAGCTCGACACGACCGCCTTCACGATCCACCTCGGCGCCCATCGCGCGCGCCCCGACGCGGCCTGCGTCCTGCACACGCACATGCCCTACGCGACGGCGCTCTGGCGATGACGCGAGGGCGGCCTCGACACGCGTGCCAGCCAGAACGCGATGTACTTCCACGGCCGCATCGCGCGCCTCGCCTACGGCGGCCTCGCCGAGGCCGAGGAGGAGGGCGCGCGCATCGCGAGCGCGCTCGGCGACGGCGTCAGCGTGCTCCTCATGGACAACCACGGCGTGCTCGTGGTCGGCGAGTCGGTGGCCGACGCGTGGCACCAGCTGTACTTCCTCGAGCGCGCCTGCGAGGTGCAGGTGCTCGCGCAGTCGACCGGCTCGCGCTGCTGCAGGTGCCGGAGGACGTCGCGCAGCACACCGCCGCGCAGTTCCGCAGCGTCGGCGGGCAGGCCGAGCTGTTCGCCGCGGTGCGACGCGAGCTCGATCGCGTCAATCCCGGCTACGACCGTTGAGCCGGCGCACACGCTGATGCGCACCGTCGTCATCGACGACTACGCGGCGCTCAGCGTCGCCGCGGCCGATGCGATCGCCGCCATCGTCGCGCGCAAGCCCGACGCCCTGCTCCTGCTCGCCACCGGCGACACCCCGATGGGCGCCTACCGCGTGCTCGCCGAGCGCACGCGCGCGCGGCGAGCTCGACACCTCGCAGCTGCGCGTCGCCCAGCTCGACGAGTACGCGGGGCTCGCCGCGCGGCGACCGCCGCTCGCTCTACGGCTGGATGGAGCGCTCGTTCCTCGCGCCGCTCGGCATTCCCGGCAGCGCGCACGATCCGGCTCGACGGCCGCGCTGCCGCCGGCGCAGTCGCGTGCCGCGACTACGACGCCGCCGTCGCGGCGGCGCGGCGGCTTCGAGCTGGCGATCCTCGGCCTCGGGCCGAACGGCCACCTCGGCTTCAACGAGCCGCCGGTCGCGCGCGACGCGCCCACGCGGCTCGTCCCGCTGACGCCCGAGAGCATCGTCAGCAACGCGCGCTACTGGGGCGACGAGGACGACGTGCCGGCCGAGGCGCTGACCTGCGGCATGGCGTCGCATGCTGGCCGCGCGCCAGATCCTGCTCGTCGTCTCCGGCCCGCACAAGCGCGAGATCCTGCGCCGCGACGCTGGCCGAGGCCCGACGAGGACGTCCCGGCCTCGTGGCTGCAGACGGCGCCGGGCGACGTCGTCGGTGCTCGCCGACCGGGCCGCGGCGGACGCTACTCCTTGATCGCGCCCGCCAGCACGCCGCGGATGAAGTGGCGCTGCAGGAAGAGGTAGACGATCAGGATCGGCGCGGCCACGAGCACCGAGGCCGCGGCGACCTTGGTCGGATCGCCGGCGCGCGCTGCGCCCGCGAAGAACGAGAGGCCGAGCGGCGCGGTCGTGTTGTCCGAGCCGGCGAGCAGCACGAGCGCGAGCAGGAACTCGTTCCAGGTGTAGATGAAGACCAGCAGGCAGAGCGTGAGCAACGCGGGCCTGGCCTGCGGCAGCAGGATGCTGCGCAGGATGCGGAACGAGCCGGCGCCGTCGATGCGGCCGGCCTCGACGAGCGCCTTCGGCGTGCGTCAGGAAGAACGCGCGCATCCAGAACGTGCCGAGCGTGACCGACTGCCCGATCTGCGGCAGGATCAGCGCCCAGTACGACCCGGCGAGGTCGATGCCGGCCGGGTGGTAGTTGAGGAAGTCGTAGTAGAGCGGGATGACGGTCGCCTCGTAGGGGAAGATCAGCCCGACCACGATCAGGTTGAAGAGCATCCCCGAGCCGCGGAAGCGCATCGTGCCGAAGGCGTAGCCCGTGAACAGCGAGAGCACGCGCGGAGACGGCGGTCACGGCCGTCGCGACGAGGAAGCTGCCCCACATGCCCTGGCCGAAGTTGCCCTCGTTCCAGGCGTCGATGAACGTCTGCGAGGCTGAAGGTCGTGGCAGCGAGAAGCCCGTCACGAGGTCGGACTTCTTGTGCAAGGCCAGGAAGAGGATCGACAGCATCGGGTAGATCGCCAGCAGCGAGAACCCGATCAGCACGACGTAGGTCGTGTAGCGGTCGAGGCGGCCCGTCACGCCATGCGCCTCGAGAGGCTGCCGATGAGCAGCGCGACGCCCGTGATGATCACGGTCAGCACGACGGCGATGGAGGCGGCGAAGCCGACGCGGCTGAGGTCGAACGCGTTGTGGAACATCAGCCACGACGGCACCTCGGTCTCGCCCCCCGGCCCGCCCGACGTCGTGTTGTAGATGATGTCGAAGTTGCGCAGCGCGGTGATCGTCGTGAGCGTCGCCGCGACGACGACCTCGTTGCGCAGGCCCGGCAGCGTGACGGCGAAGAACTCGCGCAGGAAGCCCGCGCCGTCGACGCGCGCGGCCTCGTAGAGTTCCGTCGGGATCCGCTGCGCGCCCGCCAGGAACAGCACGACGCAGAGTCCGAACGTGATCCACGTCCCGATCAGGCCGACGGCGGGCAGCGCCCAGCTGAAGTCGCCGAGCCAGGTCTTGGCCAGCGTAGCCGAGCCCGACCTTGCGCAGGAACTCGTCCAGCGGGCCCGTCGGGTCGTAGATCCACGTGAACGCCTGCGCGACGACCACGGTGGCGATCGTCTGCGGCATGAACAGGACGGTGCGGAAGAAGAGGAAGCCGCGCACCTTGAAGCGCGTGAGGAGCGCCGTCAGGAAGAGCCCGATCACGATCGAGAAGACCGCGTAGAAGAGGATCAGCTCGACCGAGTGCTTGAAGGCGCCGTGGATCTCGGGCGTGTTCCAGAGCTCGCGGTAGTTGTCGAGGCCGATCCACTTCTTCGGCGAGAGGCCGTCCCATTCGTAGAACGACAGCCGGACGGTCTGCAGCAGCGGGAAGAACGTGAAGAGCCAGATACGCCGCCAGGCCGGGCAGGATGTAGAGGTAGGCGACGCTGCGCGGCTCGCCCGGCGCCTGTCCCGCCTTGCGGCGCGCGACCGCCGCGCGCCCGGGGATCACCCGGGCGCGCTTGGCGGTCGACTGTGCCTCTCGCTCGGGAGAGGCCTCACTCACTTGAGCGTCTTGTCGAACGTCGCCCATTCGTTCTGGATCGTCTTGGCCGTGTCTGCGCCGGCGTCTGGCGCTGGGCGATCATCTTCTGGAACTCGGTGCCCATCACGGTCAGCATGTTGGTCGACGCCCAGTCCGGGTAGAGCGTCAGGCCGTTGCTCTTGACGAGCTGCTGCCAGCCGTCGCCGACCGAGGTGAGGTAGGGTTGCCCTTCGCCGCCGGTGCGTGGGTACGGCCGGGATCTGGTTCTGCGCGTACATCAGCTTCGCCGAGCCGGGCGCCGGATCGAGCCAGTTGATGAACGCCGCCCCGACGTCGGGGTACTTCGACTTGGCGGAGATGTGCCAGGGCAGGCTCGTCGCGCCGATGGCGACGTACTTGCCGCTCGGGCCAGGGGGCATGTCCATGAAGCCGGCGTTGTCCTTGAGGCCGCCCTGGATGACGGCGGCCTGCCAGTTGCCGCCGAGGTAGAAGACGCCCTTGCCCTTGGCGAACGCGGCTGAGGCGTCGTTCTCGCCCAGCGCGTTGTAGTTCTTGCCGAAGTAGCCGTCCTTGAACCACTGCTGGAACGTCGTCAGCGCCTTGAGGTTGGCGGGCGCCTCGTAGGTGCTGCCCGGGACGTGGAAGATCCAGTTGCGCATGAACTGGCCCGTGATGTACGCGCCCTGCACCATGCCGAACGCGTGCAGCGACTCGTAGCCGTCCTTGTTGCCGATGCTCGATGATCGGCACGCTCGAGGGCGCCTTCGCGCGCAGCGTGGCGAGCAGCTTCTGGAAGCCGGCGAACGTCTTCGGCATGTGGTTCGGGTCGCCGCCGTACTTCTTGAGCAGCGCCTTGTTGTAGAACACGCCGACCGACTGGCCGAACTGACCGACGCCCCACAGGTTGCCCTTGCCGAACGTCTTGCCGTCGGGCGTCCAGCGGAACTGCTGCGCGGTGCCGGCCGAGAACTGCTTGTTCCAGCCGTACTTCGTCGGCGTAGCTGTCGAGCGGCTTGATCAGCTTCGCCTTGACGAGCGCGGAGTCGATCTGGAAGCCCTGGTTGCCCTCGGCCACGTCGGGCGCGTTGCTGCTGTTGAGCGACAGCTTGATGATCTTGATGTAGTTCGTGAAGGAGTAGAACTTCAGGTTGACCTTGACGTTCGGGTACTTCTTCGAGAACGACGCCGCGAGCGCCTTGATGACCGGCTCCGGCCCCGGGTCCTGGTTGTCCGCCGACCACACGTTGAGCGTGATGTTGCCGTAGTGGGCGAACGGGTTGCTGCCTGCGCGGCTTCGGGCTTGCCGCCGAACTGCCCGTCCAGACCGCTGCGGTCACGGCGACCGCCGCGAGCGCCGCGAGGACGGCGACGCCGCGCAGGCGTCCTCTTCCACGGTTCTCCATGCTGCTCCCTGCTTCTCGGGGCCAGAGGCTGAGGCGGCGAGTATACGCCGAACGCGCCGGCTGGCCTGCCCGGCGCCACCTAGGACGATGAGCGGACGCGCCGCCGGTTAGAAGCGCGCGGCGCCAGGTGGCCGGATTCGAGTGCTGTGCTAGCGTCGAGCCGGTGGGTGAATCGGCGATCCGGATCGGCGTCCTCGGCCTCGGCAGCGTCTTCTACGGCCCCTACATGGGCATGCTCGAGCGGCTCGCCGCGAGCCGGGCGCGCCCGCGTCACGGCCGTCTACGACATCGACGAGGGCAAGCGCCGCGCGGCGGGTGCGCGCCTCGATCTCGATCCCGGCCTCGCCGGCCCCGAAGCCGTCATCGGGAGCGACGAGGTCGACGTCGTGCTCGTACTGACGAGCATGAACGAGCACGGTCCGCTCGCGACGCGTGCGCTCGAAGCGGGCAAGCACGTGCTCGTGGAGAAGCCGATGGCCGACGCTCGCTCGAGGCCGCCGCGGCGCTCCTGCAGCTGGCGGCCGAGTCGCCCGGCCACCTGATCTGCGCCCCGCACATCCTGCTCTCGCCCACCTACCGCGCGGTCGCCGCGCGGCGTCGACGCCGGCGACATCGGCGCGCTCCTGCTCGCGCGCGCCCGCTACGGCTGGTCGGGCCCCGACTGGGGCCGCTGGTTCTACGAGCGCGGCGGCGGGGCGCTCTTCGACCTCGGCGTCTATAACGTCACCGCCCTCTGCGGCCTCTTCGGCCCGGCCCGGCGCGTGACGGCGATGGCGGGCGTGGCGATCCCCGAGCGCGATCGTCGAGGGCGAGCTGATGCGCGTCGAGGCCGAGGACAACGCGCACGTGCTGATGGACTTCGGCGACGCCCGCTTCGCCTCGGTCACGACCGGCTTCACGATGCAGAAGTACCGCTCACCGGCGCTCGAGCTCTATGGCCGGGACGGCGTGCTGCAGCTGCTCGGCGACGACTGGGCGCCCGAGGGCTACGAGCTCTGGCGCAACGCCTCGCAGTCCTGGGAGCTCGTTCCCGAGAGCGATCCGGGCTGGCAGTGGACGGAGGGGCTGCGGCACCTCGTCTCCTGCATCGAGCACGACCGTGAGCCGATCATCCGGCCCGAGCACGCCTATCACGCGCTCGAGATCATGCTTGCGGCGAAGGCAGCGGCGGCCGACGGCCGCACGCGGGAGCTCACCAGCGATTTCCCGCGACCCGAGTATTCGACCGTGGAACCGCGCTTGGACGGGCACCGCGTCCACGACCCGCGCTCGACGTTGATCCAGGGAGGTTGAGATGGCACGTATCCGCATGGCCTACATCGGCGGCGGCTCCACGCGCGGAGCCGGGACGATGGCGAGCTTCATCCACCAGGGCGAGAACTTCGACGGCTCCGAGGTCGTGCTCATCGACCTCGACCCGGAGCGGCTCGACCTCATCCGCCGCCTCGCGGAGCGCATGGCCAAGGCGCGCGGGCTCGACCTCACGATCGAGGCGACGACCGACCGCCGCGCCGGCCTCGCCGACTGCGACGCGATCCTCTCGAGCTACCGGCCCGGCGGCTTCGCCGCGCGCATGCTCGACGAGCGATCCCGCTCAAGCACGGGATCATCGGCCAGGAGACGCAGGGCCCCGGCGGCTTCTTCATGGCGCTGCGCGCGATCCATGCGATGCAGGGGATCCTCGCGGACGTCGAGGACGTCTGCCCGAAGGCGCAGGATCTTCAACTACACGAACCCGGTCAACGTGCTCGCGCAGGCCGTGACGACGCACTCGGACGTGCCGTTCGTCTCGCTCTGCGAGGGCCCGATCTACTTCGCCGATCAGATCGCGCAGCGCCTGCGACCTCGAGCGCGACGAGCTGGAGACCGTCATGGTCGGCCTCAACCACGCCTGCTGGAGCGTCGTGCACGAGTACAAGGGCACCGACGTGATGCCGCTCGTCGCCGAGGCCTGGGAGCGCCGCAAGGACGATCCCGAGCTCACCGGCGCGCTTCGCCGGCAGCTGCGGATCGCGGCCGAGATGGACGCGATCCCGGCCGACTACTTCCAGTACTACTACTGCCAGGACGAGGTGCTGGCCGAGCTGCAGGCCAAGCCGACGACGCGCGCCGAGGACATCCTCGGCTGGTCGACCGGCTACTGGGAGCACTACGCCGAGCAGGCCGAGAGCGACGACCCGCAGCTCGACCCGAAGTTCTCGCGCGGCGGCATCCACGAGCTCGAGCTCGCGATCGACGCGATGGACGCGGTCTTCAACGAGAAGGACGAGGTGCTGACGGTCAACGTCCCGAACGCCGGCGGCGCGCTGCCCGGGTTCGACGACACGCTCGTCGTCGAGCTGCTCGGGCGCTGCGGCGGCCCGGACGGCTGGATCCAGCCGCTGCCGGTGCCCGCGCCGCTGCCCGCACACGTGCGCGGGCTCGTGCACGAGCTGGGCGAGTACCAGGCGCTGGCGGCAGAGGCGGCCTGGTCGGGCACGCGCCTCGACGCCATCCACGCGCTCGCCGCGCACCCGCTGATGGTCGACCTCGACCGCACCGAGCGCGTCTACGACGCAGCTCGCGGACGGCGCACCGCGAGCATCTCCCCGCGCGTCTGCTGCCGGCGTAGCGCGGAGTGCTCTACCTCGGGGTCGACGGCGGCAACACGAAGACGATCGCGCTCGTCTGCGGGGCGGACGGCCGCGATCGCCGGCCATGCCCGCACGGGCTGCAGCGACGTCTACTCCGCAGCGGGCGACTTCGTCGATCGGCGAGATCGAGCGCGCAGCGCTGGCCGCGATCGAAGCGGCCGGCGGCGGGGAGCTCGCGTGCGCCTACTACTCGCTCGCGGGAGCCGACTGGCCCGCGGACATCGCCTTCTACGAGCAGGAGCTGTCGCGCCGCCTCCCGGCTCGCCGCACGGTGGTCGTGAACGATGCGATCGGCGCCATCCGCTGCGGCGCCGACCGACGGCGTCGGCTGCTCGCTCGTCGTCGGCACCGGCACCGCCATCGGCGCGCGAGCGCGCGACGGCGGTCTCTGGCACGTCAGCTGGAATGCGGCGCCCTCGTTCACGATCGACCTCACGCGCGCGGTGCTCGACGCCGCGGTACGCAGCGAGCTCGGCCTGCTGCCGCCGAGCGCCCTGTCGGCGCGCGTGGCGGCGGCCTTCGGCGCGGCCGACGCCGTCGGCGCGATCGAACGCGTCACCGGCCGGGCCCCCCGCCCGCCGCGGGTCTCCCTCGGCGGTCTCCTGCTCGACTGCGCCGAGCGAGGGCGACGAGCTCGCGCTCGACCGCCTGCGCTGGGTCGCGAGCGAGAATGCCGCGTACCTGCGGGTCGCCGCGCGCAGGAGCGGGCTCGGCGAGCCGACGCCGATCACGCTCGCGGGCGGCGTCATGCGCCACCCCTCCTCGCTGCTCGTCGATGCGCTGGCCGAGGCCCTGCCCGGCAGCGAGCTCCTGCGCGCGCGCCGCGAGCCCGCGCACGGCGCGCTCATGGCGGCGCTCGACGAGGGCGGGGCGGCGGGCGTCGAGCTCGACGACTCGCTGCTGCCGGCCGACCTGTTCGCCACCGTCGCGGTTTGAACCCGGCGTGGCGGGAACCCGGCGTGCCAGGAACGGAGAGAGGGTCCTGGCGGATACCCGCGCATGAGTTTGGCACCCGCGGGTCGGCCGACCGTGGGTGCAGGTGGCACGGGGCAGGCCTTTTGGCAGGTTCGAACGATCGCTCACCAAGGTAGACAGGCCTGGCCCCTGCGCTACGGCTGGGGCCCTCGCTGCGGAGGGGCAGCTGTTTCGAGGCGCGGTTCCAGCCTTCGAGAGGCCCCCGGCAGAGGCGGAGGGGCGCAGGGCTGCAGGTACGTGCATTGCAGATTGGCGTCTCGTAAACGCTGCCTCTCCGTTGCGTGGGTTCGAGCCTGGGCGCAGGGGTCAGGCCTGTCTTCCGTCGCGAGCCACCGTTCGAACCTGCCAAAAGGCCTGCCCCCGTGGTTTTGGTGACGGGTGGTGGCCTGGCGGGCGCTGCGTGGGTTCGATCGTCTTGGGCGGGGCTCCGCCAGGACCCTCGCTCGGTTCCTGGATCGGCGGGTACCGGTAGGGCGGATCGTCAGCAGGGCGAGCGCATATTCCGGGGTCAGGCACGCATAATGCGTGCCTGACCCCGGAATATGCACCCGCCGGTGGCGGGCTGGAGGGGTGCAGGGCGACGGGTACGTGCATTTCAGATTGGTGCCTGGTACGGCTTCCCCGTACCGCTCGCGCCTGATCCCCGCCCCGCGTGTCGATTCCGGCTCGCGCCGTTCGTCCTCGCTACTGTCACCACTCCGCGAGCAAGGAGCTCCACGTGCAGTACGTGCTTCTGATTCATGACGATCCGAGCGCCTGGGCAGGGATGAGCGAGGATCAGGTCAACGCCGTCATGGGCGAGTACTTCGCCTACTCGGCTGCGATCCGGGAAGAGGGCATCTTCGTCGCCGGCGATGCGCTGCAGGGCCGCGACACCGCGCACACGGTGCGCATGCGGGACGGCGAGCGCATCGTGGCCGATGGGCCGTTCGCCGAGACGAAGGAGATCGTGGGCGGCTACTACGTCGTCGACTGCGACACGCTCGAGGCGGCTCTCGACGCTGCCGCGCGCATCCCGAGTGCGCGCTTCGGCGCCATCGAGGTGCGCCCGGTGGCCCAGATGTGAGCACGCCGCCGCCGCTGCAGCGCGAGGCGATCGGCTGGCTCTACCGGGAGTGGTTCGGCCGGGCCGTCGGCGTCCTCGCGCGCAGCGTCGGCGATCTCGACCTCGCCGAGGAGGTCGTGCAGGACGCCTTCGCGACCGCCGTGGAGCGCTGGCCGCGCGACGGCATCCCGGACGAACCGGGCGCCTGGATCATCCGCACCGCGCGCAACCGTGCGATCGACCGCCTGCGCCGGCGGCGCCTGGCGAGCGAACGCGAGCGCCAGGCGGTGGAGCTCGAGGCGCTGCGCCGGGCGCTCGAGCCCGAGCGCGACTCGTCGATCCCCGACGAGCGCCTCGGCCTGATCTTCGCCTGCTGCCACCCGTCGCTGGCTCCCGAGGCGAGCGTCGCCCTGACCCTGCGCCTCGTCGGGGGCCTGACCGCCGACGAGGTCGCACGCGCGCTGCTGTCGACGCCGAGGGCGATCGCCCAGCGGCTCGTGCGGGCCAAGCGCAGCCTGCGCGAGGGCCGGGTGAGCATGGAGGTCCCGCCCGACCACGAGCTGCCGGACCGGCTCGGCGCGGTGCTCGCGGTCGTCTACCTCGTGTTCAACGAGGGCTACTCGGCCACCGGCGGCGCGCAGGCCATGCGTGCCGAGCTGTGCAGCGAGGCGATCCGCCTGGCGCGCCTGCTCGCCCGGCTGATGCCCGACGAGTCCGAGGCACGGGGGCTGCTGGCGCTCTGCCTGACGACGGATGCGCGCCGCGCCGCCCGCTACGACGGCGGCGGCTACGTCCCGCTGGAGGATCACGACCGCTCGCTCTACGACGCCGCGGCCATCGCCGAGGCCGACGAGCTCGTGCGGGGCGCGCTCGCCGAGGGCCCCGGGCCCTATGCGCTGCACGCGGCCATCTCGTCGCTGCACTCGCTCGCGCCCACCTACGGCGAGACGGAGTGGGCTCAGATCGCCGCGCTCTACGGCCTGCTTGCCCGCTCCGATCCTTCGCCGGTCGTCGCGCTCAACCGCGCCGTCGCCGTGTCCTTCGCGGAGGATCCGCAGACGGCGCTCTCACTGCTGGAGCCGCTCGGGGCGCCGCTGGCCGAGTACGCCCCGTTCCACGCGGCGTCTGCGCACGTCCAGCGCAGGCTCGGCGATGAGCCGGCTGCGCGCGCCGCCTACGCCCGGGCGCTCGCGCTCACCGGCAACCCCGGTGAGCGCGCGTTCCTCGAGCGCCGCCTGGCCGAGCTGGGAGGCTAGACCTCAGGACGAGTGCGCGTGCGCGAACTCGCGGCTGCGCGCAGCCCGGGTGCCCGCGCCGACGATGGCGCGCAGCTCGTCCGCCGCGCGATGGGCCGCCAGGGGATCGCGGCCGAAGAGCGGGGAGTCGATGCCGTCCGTCAGGAACTCGCGCACCGCATCGAGGGCCTCGCGCGAGACGTCGATCCGCTCGTCGCGCAGCATGGCGGCGACGGCGGTCAGCGCCGGCGCAGCGGAGGCCACGACCGACGGGCGGGTGAGGCGGATGCGCACCGGCGTGGAGGGGCGGAAGGCATCCTCGATCGCACGGTCGAGCGATCGGGCCCAGGAGGTGCGCTCGTCCATCGTGACCGTGCGGGCTTCCTTCGAGAGCAGCTTGTGGAGCAGGCCCCGGTCGGTGATCTCGTTGTTGACGAACATGTTGCTTTTCACCTCGAGCAAGACGTTGGGTTTTGCAGTACGACCGCAACGTAGTCCCGGGCGCCCGGCCGGCGCGAGCGGGCCGGAGTGACACTCCTGTGTCGGTCGAGCGTGCGCGCCATGCGGAGTGTTGCTCTCGCGCGCGTGGGGCAGATTCGGCGCAGGCAGTCGCGATTGCCGCCTGACGCGCGCGTAAGCTCTCGCAGCGTGATCGTCGATAGCGCCGTGTACCGCGCCGGTGTGCGCGATCCGCACCTCTCCGGGTTCGACGACCTGGCGGCGGCCTGCCGCTCTCCTGACGTGCTCGCCTGGCTCGGCCTCTACGAGCCGGCGCGCGAGGAGCTCGAGGCAGTGGCCTCGGCCTTCGGCCTGCACGAGCTCGCCGTCGAGGACGTTCTCACCGCCCATCAGCGACCCAAGCTCGAGCGCTACGGCGACGTCTACTTCATGGTGCTGCGGCCCGCCCGCTACGTCGACGAGACCGAGACCGTGGTCTTCGGCGAGCTGCACGTCTTCGCCGGGCCGAGCTTCGTGATCACGATCCGCCACGGCGAGGCACCCAACCTCGGGCATGTGCGGCGGACGCTCGAGGCGCGTCCGGAGCTGCTCGCCCGCGGCGCCGTGGCCGTCGTCTACGGCACCCTCGACCATGTCGTCGACGGCTACTTCCCGGTCATCGCCGGACTCGAGAACGACATCGACGAGATCGAGGACGAGGTCTTCGGCGGCAGCGCGACCGTCTCGCGCCGCATGTACGAGCTGACGCGCGAGGTGATCGAGTTCCAGCGCGCGACCAAGCCGCTGGCCGGCATCCTCCGGCGCCTGATCGACCTGCCCGGGGTCGACGACGAGGAGCGCCAGTACCTGCGCGACGTCCAGGATCACTCCCTGCAGATCGAGGAGGGCGCGGACGGCTTCCGCGCCCTGCTGCAGAACATCCTCACCGTGCACCTGACGCTCGAGACGAAGGCGCTCACGGAGGTCGCGGTCAGCCAGAACGAGCAGGTGCAGAAGATCTCGGCCTGGGCGGCCATCCTCTTCGCTCCCACGCTGATCGGCACGATCTACGGCATGAACTTCAAGCACATGCCGGAGCTCAAATGGCAGCTCGGGTACCCCATGGCGATCGCGCTGATGCTCGCCGTCAGCGTCCTGCTGTACCTGATCTTCAAGCGCCGGCGCTGGATCTGAGGGTCGCGCCCGGCCGGAAGTGCGTCAGCCGCCCGCCAGGAAGCGGTACCCGAGCCCGGGCTCCGTCACGATCAGCGCGGGGTGCCTCGGGTCCTCCTCGATCCTCCGCCGCAGCTGCGAGACCTGCACGCGCAGGTTGTCGGCGGCGGCCGCCTCCGGGTCGCCCCAGACCTCCGTGACGATCGCCCGGTGCGTGAGCAGGCGGCCAGGATGGCGCAGGAAGCAGGCGAGCAGCGCGAACTGCGTGGGCGTGAGCGCGACGGCCTCTCCGCGAACGGTGGCGCTGTGCTCCGCCAGATCGAGGCGGATCGCCCCGCGCTCGAGCCAGTTCGACTCTGCGCGCGTCGCGGCCGGATCGCCGTGGCGCAGCGCAACGCGCACGCGGGCGAGCAGCTCGCGCACCGAGAACGGCTTGGACACGTAGTCGTCTGCTCCGAGGTCGAGCGCCTCGACCTTCGCGGCGTCCTCGCCTTGGGCCGAGAGCACGATGATCGGCAGCGTCGGGAAGAGCACCCGCACCCGCCGGATGACCTCGAAGCCGTTCATCCCGGGCAGGCCGAGGTCGAGCAGCACGAGGTCGAAGGCGGCGTTCGTGATACGCGCCAGCGCATCCTCGCCGGTCAGCACCGCGGAGACGACGTAGTCCTGCGCCTCGAGTGCCACCCGGAGCGCGCGCAGGACCGTCGGCTCGTCGTCGACGACCAGGATCAGCGGGCGCTTCACGTCGCGGGCAGCTCGACGGTGAACGTGGCACCGCCGCCGGGCGTGGGATCCACCCGGATGTGCCCGCCGTGGGCCTCCACGAAGCCGCGGCTGATGGCGAGGCCGAGCCCGGTGCCGGCCCGGTGGTCGTGCCCGGGGCGGAGGCGGTAGTAGGGCTCGAAGATGCGGCGTCGCTCGGACTCGGGGACGCCGTGGCCGTGATCGACGACCGCGATGCGCAGCGTTGCGCCGTCGCTCGACGCATACAGGCCGAGTGCGTCGTCCGGGTCGGCGCGGCTGGCGTTCTCGAGCAGGTTCACGAGCACCTGGCGGATCATCGTCTCGTCGACGCTGACGGGCGGCAGCTCGGCCGCGCCGTCGATGTCGACGACCTGTCCGCCGAGCGCGGCCGCCGCATCGTCGAGTGCGGCGTAGAGCAGCTCGTCGACCGGCATCAGCGTCCGGCGCGGGTTGAGCACGCCGGCCTCGATGCGCGAGAGGTCGAGCATGTTGGCAACGAGTCGCACGAGTCGGTCGGCCTCGTGCTCGATGCCGCCGAGCAGCGCCTCGCGCTCGTGCTCCGGCACGTTCTCGCGCAGCGCGGAGGCGGCGGCGGTGATCGCCGTCAGCGGCGTGCGCAGGTCGTGCGAGACCGACTGCAGGAGCGCCGTGCGCAGCCGGTCGGTCTCCTTGAGCGCCTGCAGCAGCATGCCCTCGTGCTCCAGCCGCGCGCGGCCGAGCGCGAGCCCGAGGATGCCGCAGAACGACTCCAGCACGCCGAGCGTCTCCTGCTCGACGCGGCGCCTGCCGGTGTCGACTGCGAGGAACCCGAACGTCACGCCGCTGTCGCTGATCGGCAACGTGACCGTGCCGTCCTCACCGCGCAGCGAGCGCACCTCGGGACGGGCCTGCGGCGAGAGTGCCCGCTCGAGGTGCGCGGAGATCTCGCGATCGTCACCGACCCGCTCGTCGAGCTCCTCGTCGCGCACCGTCACGCGCAGCGCAGCCGCGCGCAGGCCGATGCCGTCCCTGAGGTCGGAGAGCGTGCGCCGCAGCGCGGGCCGCAGGTCGTCGCTGCGGATGAGGTCGACTGCGAGCGTCTGCAACAGCTCCATGCTCGTCGCGCGCCTGCGCGCAGCGGCGCTCGCCGTGCGAAAGCCGCCGACGAAGCTGGCCAGCACGAGCGCGATCAGGACGTAGATGCAGAACGCCGCGATGCTCGCCGAGGAGTCGATGCGGAACGAGTAGTACGGGTGGGTGAAGAGGAAGTTGAACGTCAGCGCGCTGATCAGCGCGAGCACCAGCGAGAGCGTGCGGCCGCCGTTCGAGGCGACGAGCGGCGGCAGCAGCAGGACGAGCGCGAGCGAGCCGGTGTCGAAGCCGGTCGCGCAACGGCACGAGCACGGCGATCCCGACGGCGAGCAGGAACAGCGAGGCCGCGCCGGCGAGCGCGCCGCGCCAGGCCGCCTCCTCGTCCAGCTCGGGCAGGCGGCGGCGGAGCACGGCGAGCAGGCGGGCGCGGGAGCTCATGGCGAACGCAGCTCCGAGAGGGCGATGTTGAGCTTCAGCACGTTGACGCGCGAGCTGCCGAGGAAGCCGAGTGTCCTGTCCTCGCACGTGGCTGCGAACGAGCTGCTCGACGCGCGCCGGCGCGAGCCCGCGTGCACGGGCCACCCGGCGTACCTGGATCAGCGCGCCGTGCAGCGAGACGTCCGGGTCGAGGCCGGAGGCGGATGCGGTCACGAGGTCGACCGGCACCTGGGCGGCGCTCACCCCGTCCTCCTTCGCGATCGCAGCGAGGCGCTCCTTCACCGCGTTCGCGAGCTCGCGGCTGTTGGGCCCGAGATTCGAGCCGCCCGAGCCGTCGGCGTCGTAGCCGACGGCCGAGGCGCGCCCGTGAAACCACTGCGGCGCCCTTCCAGTCCTGGCCGAGCAGCGAGGAGCCGACGACGTGACCGCCGGCGCGCACCAGCGAGCCGTTGGCCCGGCCGGAGAGCCCCGCCTGGCCGATGCCCCAGACCACGAGTGGGAAGGCGACGCCGCAGATGATCGTGAAGGCTGCCAGGGCGAGCAGCGAGCGGACGGTGTCGCGGAAGGCGGTGGGCATGCGATCACGCTCCCAGAGCGGTGATGAGGATGTCGATGAGCTTGATGCCGAGGAACGGCACGATCACCCCGCCGAGGCCGTAGATGATCACGTTGCGGCGCAGCAGATTGGCGGCGGAGGACGGCCGGTAGGAGACGCCGCGCAGGGCGAGCGGCACGAGGGCGATGATCACGAGCGCGTTGAAGATGATCGCCGAGAGGATCGCCGAGTGCGGCGAGTGCAGAGCGAGGATGTTGAGCGAGTCGAGCTGCGGATAGGCCGCCATGAAGATCGCCGGGATGATCGCGAAGTACTTCGCGAGGTCGTTGGAGATCGAGAACGTCGTCAGCGCGCCGCGCGTGATCAGCAGCTGCTTGCCGATCTCGACGATGTCGAGCAGCTTCGTCGGATTCGAGTCGAGGTCGACCATGTTGCCGGCCTCCTTGGCGGCCGAGGTGCCCGCGTTCATGGCGACGCCGACATCGGCCTGGGCCAGCGCGGGCGCGTCGTTGGTGCCGTCGCCGGTCATGGCGACCAGCTGGCCGCCCTCCTGCTCCTTGCGGATCAGGGCGAGCTTGGCCTCGGGCGTCGCCTCGGCGAGGTAGTCGTCGACCCCGGCCTCGGCGGCGATCGCGGCCGCGGTCAGAGGATTGTCGCCCGTGATCATCACGGTGCGGATGCCGGCCTGGCGCATCTGCTCGAAGCGCTGCGCGGATGCCGTCCTTGACGACGTCCTTGAGCTCGACCACGCCGAGCACCCGCGAGCCGTCGCAGACCACGAGCGGCGTGGAGCCGGCGCGCGCGACGCCGTCGACGATCCCGGTCGAGCTCGGTCGGGACCAGGCCGCCGCGCTCGTCGACGAAGCGGCGCACGGCGTCGCCCGCGCCCTTGCGCAGCTCGCGGCCGTCGAGGTCGACGCCGCTCATGCGCGTCTCCGCCGAGAACGCGATGAAGCGCGCGGAGGCAGCCGAGAGGTCGCGGCCGCGGAGGTCGAACAGCTCCTTGGCGAGCACGACGATGGAGCGGCCCTCCGGCGTCTCGTCCGGCAGCGACGAGAGCTGCGCGGCCTCTGCGAGCTCGCGCTCCTCGACGCCCGGAGACGGGCAGGAAGCGCGCCGCCTGGCGGTTGCCGAGCGTGATCGTGCCGGTCTTGTCGAGCAGCAGCACCGAGACGTCGCCGGCGGCCTCGACGGCGCGGCCCGACGTCGCGAGCACGTTGCGGCGCACGAGCCGGTTCATGCCGGCGATGCCGATCGCCGAGAGCAGCGCCCCGATCGTCGTCGGGATGAGCGAGACGAAGAGCGCCGCGAGCACGGCCAGCGTGATGCCGGCGCCGGCGAGGTGCGCCATCGGCACGAGCGCTGCGCAGACGACGAGGAAGATCAGGCTCATGCCGGCGAGCAGGATCGAGAGCGCGATCTCGTTGGGCGTGCGCTGGCGCTCCGCGCCCTCGACGAGCGCGATCATGCGGTCGAGGAACGTCTCGCCGGGATTCGCCGTGACGCGGATCACGATGCGGTCGCTGAGGACGCGCGTGCCGCCGGTGACGCCGGAGCGGTCGCCACCCGACTCGCGGATCACGGGCGCCGACTCGCCGGTCACGGCGGACTCGTCGACCGATGCGATGCCCTCGACGATCTCGCCGTCGGCCGGGATCACGTCGCCGGCCTCGCAGACGACGCGGTCGCCGGCGCGCAGATCCGGGCGCGGGGCGCGGCTCCTCGACGTCGCCGGCGCCGAGCAAGCGCGCGATCGTCGTCGTGCGCGTCTTGCGCAGGCTTTCGGCCTGTGCCTTGCCGCGGCCCTCCGCGAGCGCCTCGGCGAAGTTCGCGAAGAGCACCGTGAGCCAGAGCCAGATCACGATCTGCGCCTCGAATGCGACCGCATGGCCCTGGGCGATGTCGACAGCGAGCTGCCCGGTGACGAGCACCGAGACGACCCAGACCGAGAGGATCACGGGGTTGCGCAGCAAGGCCCGCGGATCGAGCTTGCGAACGGAGTCGAGCAGGGCTGCGCGAGCGATCGCCGGGTCGAGCAGCGAGGTGGTGGCGGCGGTCACCAGAGCCTCCCGGTGAGAGGCCTCGGTCAGGGGGCCGAGCGCGAGGGCGGGGAAGAAGGAGAGGGCGCCGACGAGCAGGATCACGCCGATCAGCAGCCCGACGAAGATCGGGGAGGCGGTCGGCATGCTGCCGCTCGGAGGTCGGGCGCGTCCTCTGCGCCGCGAGGGCCCCGGCGAGGCCGAGCGCGGGCAGGATCACCAGGAAGCGGCCGAGCACCATGGCCGCGCCCAGCAGGTAGTCGTAGTAGCTGGTCGCCGCCGTCAGGCCGGCGAACGCCGAGCCGTTGTTGTTCCAGGCCGACGCGAACGCGTAGAGGATCTCGCTGAAGCCGTGCGGCCCGGCGTTGAGCGGGCCCGCGAGGCCGTCGTGCAGCGACCGACGAGAGGCCGACGCGTGACGAGGAACCCGACGGGCATCACGAGCACGCCGAGCGTCGCCAGCTTGACCTCGCGCGCGCCGATCGACTTGCCCAGGAACTCTGGCGTGCGGCCCACCATCAGCCCTGCGATGAACACGGTGAGCGTAGCGAAGAGCAGGATCGAATAGAGGCCCGTGCCGACGCCGCCCGGGGCGACCTCGCCGAGCAGGATGAGCGTCATCGGCACCGCGCCCCCGATCGCGGTGAACGAGTCGTGCATGGCAGTTCACCGCGCCGGTCGACGTGCCCGTCGTGGAGTCGCTGAAGACCGCGGCCTCCTGGATGCTGAAGCGCTGCTCCTTGCCCTCCATGTTGGCCGCGTGCGTGAGGCCGGCCGCCGTCAGCGCCGGCGTCGTGCGCGTCTCGGACGGCCAGCGAGATGCCGTAGGCCGTGCCGAGCAGCAGCAGCATCGCGGCCAGGATGGCGATGCCCTCGCGCATCCGGCCGAGCATGCGCCCGAACAGGAACGGCATCGCGAACGGGATCAGCAGCAAGCTGAAGATCTCGAGCAGGTTCGTGAACGGCGTCGGGTTCTCGTAGGGGTGCGCCGAGTTGGCGTTGTACGAGCCGCCGCCGTTGGTGCCGAGCTCCTTGATCGCCTCCTGGCTCGGCGAACGGGCCGCGCGCGATCGTCTGCGTGGCGCCGCGAGAGCGTCTTCACGTGCGCCGGCCCGTCGAACGTCTGCACGACGCCGCGAGCCATCAGCACGACCGCGAGCGACGAGCGAGAGCGGGATCAGCACGTACAGCGTGCCGCGCACGAGGTCGGCCCAGAAGTTGCCGATGCCGCGGCTCTCGGAGCGGCACGAAGCCGCGCACGAGCGCGACGGCGACGGCCATGCCGACGGCGGCCGAGGCGAAGTTCTGCACCGCCAGGCCGATCATCTGCGTGAGGTAGCTCATCGTCAGCTCGGGCGAGTACGACTGCCAGTTCGTGTTGGTCACGAACGAGACGGCCGTGTTGAACGCGAGGTCGGGCCGGACGCCACCCGAGGTTCGACGGGTTGAGCGGCAGGGAGCCCTGGAGGCGCTGGAGCGCGTACAGCGCGAGCGCCGAGACGAGCGAGAACGAGAGCAGGGCGCGCGCGTACTGCGCCCAGCCCATGTCGTGCTCGGGATCGACGCGCAGCGCGCGGTAGATGGAGCGCTCGATCGGGCGCAGCCAGGCGAGCGCGCGGCCGGGATTGCCGGCGAAGACGCGCTGCAGGTGGAGCGAGAGCGCGGCCGCCGAGACCATGCAGCGCCGCGAAGAGGACGAGCAGCAGGATCGCGGTGGCCATCAGAAGCGCTCCGGGCGCAGGAGCGCGACCACGAAGTAGACGAAGAGCCCGACCGCGACGATCAGGCCCGATGACCTGCGAGATGGTCACAGCCGCTCGATGCCGGCGAGGAAGGCGGCGCAGACGGCGAACAGCGCGACGATGAGGGCGACGGCGAAGAAGTCCATGCCTCGACCGTACGAGCGCCGTCGCGAAGACGCCCGAAAGGACGCAGCCGGGCGTCTGAAGAGGGTCTAAAGACGCCAGCTTCCGGCCGCGCGCGCGGCCTACACTCGGCCGCGTGGCCGCGTCGCCCCGACCTGCGCGGATTCCTGCGCCTCTACCTCGGCGCCGCCGCCGGCGTGGGCAAGACCTACCAGATGCTCGGCGACGCCCGTCTCGCCGCTGAGGAGGGCGCCGATCTGGTGATCGGCTATCTCGAGCCGCATGGTCGCCAGGCGACCGAGGAGCGCGCGCGGGGCCTCGAGCGCGCTCCGCTCCTGCGCTACGGCTCAGGCGGCCGCGCCGAGACCGAGCCGGACGTCGAGTGGCTGCTCGCGCGCCGGCCGAGCGTCGCGATCGTCGACGAGCTCGCGCACACCAATGCCGCGGGCTCGGCACGGCCCAAGCGCTACGACGACGTCGGCGTCCTGCTCGAGCACGGCGTCGACGTCTGGACGACCGTCAACATCCAGCACCTCGAGAGCCTCAACAGCCGCATCCGCGCTCTGACCGGCGTCGAGGTGCGCGAGACGTTCCCCGATCGCCTGCTGCACGAGGCCGACGAGATCAGGCTCGTCGACCTCAGCCCCTCGTCGCTGCGCGAGCGCATCGCGCAGGGGCCTCGTCTACCCGGCCGATCGCGTCGACGCCGCGCTGACGGGGTTCTTCACCGTGGAGAACCTCGACGGCCCTGCGCGCGCTCGTCCTGCACGAGCTCGCCGAGGTCGCGGCCGCCGAGCTTCGAGAGCACGTCGCCCGGCGCGCGCCCGATCGAGCGCGTCCTGGTCGCGACCGGCGCCCGCCGTGACTCCTACGCGCACCTGATCCGCACGGGCGCGCGTCTGGCGCGCCGCAGCGACTCGGAGCTCTACGTGCTCTGCGTCGAGCCGCAGGACGGCCGACTCCACGGCGACACCGCACGGGTGCTGACCGACGCCGAGGCGCTCACGCGCTCGCTCGGAGGCGTCTTCCTGCGGCGCCGCGCCGACAACCCGGCGAGCGAGATCATCCGCGAGGCGAGCGCGCAGCACATCACGCAGATCGTGATCGGCAAGAGCCGCCGCTCGCCGCTGCGCACGCGCTTCGGCGGCTCGCTCGTCGAGGCGGTGCTGCGCGGCACCGCGGGCATCGACGTGCACGTCGTCGCCGATCCGACCGGCTGGGAGCAGCGCGCAGTGAGCGTCTCCGGCCGCGGCGTCAAGCGTACGATCGTCGGCCGGCGCATGCCGATGGGCAGCCTCGAGGACGAGCTGCTCCCGCGCTGGATCGCGCTGCCGATCTTCGCCTCGGACCCGCTCTCCTCGGTCGCGTACGCGACCGAGGCGGGCCTCGTCGTGCTGGTTGCGACCTCGGTCGCCTCGCGCGGCCTGATCGTGCCCATCTCGGCGATCATCGCGGCGCTCCTGGCGGTGGTGGTGCTCTCCTATCGCCAGACCATCTTCGCCTACCCCAACGGCGGCGGCTCCTACGTGGTGGCCAAGGAGAACCTCGGGCAGATGGCGGGGCTCGTCGCCGCCGCATCGCTGCTGATCGACTACGTGCTCACGGCGGCGGTCTCGATCGCCTCCGGCGTCCTCGCCGTCACCTCGGCCGTGCCCGAGCTCTCGACGCACGCGGTCGAGCTGAGTCTCGGCGTGCTCGTCGTGCTCGTGCTCGTCAACCTGCGCGGCGTACGCGAGTCGGGGTACGTCTTCGCGCTCCCCACCTACGGCTTCATCATCGCCATCGGCGCGACGATCGCCGTCGGCTTCGCGCGCGGCGTGCTCTACGGCTGGCCGACCGCGCACGTTCCCGATCCGGCGCACGTAGGGCTGGCCGGAGGCGTCGGCCTGGTCGTCCTGCTGCGAGCGTTCGCCTCGGGCTGCAGCGCCCTGACCGGCGTCGAGGCGATCTCCAACGGCGTCACGGCCTTCCGGCGGCCGCAAGCGCGCAACGCCGCCAGCACGCTGATGTCGATGGGCGTGATCGCGATCTTCCTGTTCATCGGCGTGTCGCTCCTGGCCTGGAAGATCGACGCGAGGCCGAGCGAGTCCGTCTCGGTGCTGTCGGAGATCGCTCGAGCGGTGTTCCCGCCCGGGGGCGTCGTCCTTCGGCTACTACGCCGTGCAGGCGACCACTGCCGGCGTGCTCGCATTGGCGGCCAACACGGCGTTCCAGGGCTTCCCGCGCCTGGCCGCGCTGCTCGCGAGCGACAGCTTCCTGCCGCGCCAGTTCTCGAACCTCGGCGACCGGCTCGTCTATTCCAATGGCATTCTCGTGCTGGCCCTGGCAGCGGGCGCGCTGATCGTCGGCTTCCACGCCGATGTGCTCAGCCTCATCCACCTCTACCTCCTGGGCGTCTTCACCGCGTTCACGCTGTCCCAGTTCGGGATGGTGAGGCACAACTGGGAGCTCCGAGCGTCCGGCGGCTCGCGCGGGTCGGTGCTCTACAAGATCGGCCTCAACGCCACGGGCGGCCTCCTGACCGGGCTCGTGGGCGCGATCGTGATCGCGACGAAGTTCGGCGAGGGTGCGTGGATGGTCGTGATCGCGATTCCCGTCCTGGTGCTCGGCTTCACGACGGTGGGGCGCCATTACGCCGACGTGCGGACGCGGCTGCGCGACCCCGGCGGGGACCACGCGGTCGTGCGCGGGCCGGTGGTGCTCTTCGTCAGCGCGCTCGACGATGCGACGGCGGAGGCACTCCGCTATGTCCGCGCGATCGCCGGGAACCGGTACCAGCCGATCCACGTGGCCGACCCCGACGGCGTCAGCGGCATCGCCCAGGCCTGGCGGGGGTTCTCCGGCGAGGGGCCGCCGCTCCTGACGCTGCCCCGGGAACGCACGGTCTCGGGCACCGTCGCGCGCTACGTGCGCGAGCTCGAGCACGCGCCCAGCGAGGTGTCGACGCTCGTCGTGCCCGAGCTCTTCAAGCGCCGCTCGTTCGTCGCCATCGTGCGCGGCCGCACGACGCTCGCCCTGCGCCTTCGCCTTCAGGGCGAGGAGGACGTCGTACTGGCGGACGTGCCCTTCGTCGCCGATACCAGCACGGGCGTACGCCAGGCACCTCCGGGCACGCAGAAGACGACCGTGCTGCTGCCGATCTCCGAGCTCAACGCGGCCTCGCGCCACGCCCTCGGCTACGCCCTCGGCCTCGGAGCCGAGCACGTCTTCGGACTGCACGTCGAGCTGGGCTCCAACGACGTCTCGCAGACCCGGGCCGAGTGGGCGGCGCGAGCCCTTCCCATCCCCGTCAAGGTCGTCGCGTCGCCCTACCGCGATCTGGGGCAGCCGCTGCTGGCCGAGATCCGCGCGATCACGGCCGATCCCGACGCGGTGTGCGTCGTCGTCATGCCCGAGATCATCAGCCCGCACCGCTGGCAGCGCATCCTGCACAACCAGCGCGCACTCTTCATCAAGAGGCTGCTGCTGTTCGAGGAGCGCGTCGTGCTGACCAGCGTGCCCTATCGGCTGCCGCTGCCGGGCGAGCGCGCGCCCGTTGCCGGCGAGGTCGTCACGCGCGTCCCCGAGCGCTCGCGCGAGCTCCCCGCGAGCACGCGCGTGCGGACACCGAGCGTCGCGGTCGAACGGGCGGCGAGCGATCGCGCGACTCCCGCGCCGCGCCTCTCGACGGACGCCATCTGGCGCATGTTCGAGGGCTTCGTCGGCTCGCTCGCGCTCCTGGCGGTCACGCTCGTCGGCCTGCTCGTCTTGCGCGACCATCTCAGCGTCGAGACGGTTGCGCTCGTCCTGCTCCTGCCGCCGCTCGTGGCCGCGCTCTCGGGGCGCGCGCTGGCGCTCGTGATGGCCGCGTTCGGTGCGCTGCTCTTCAATTTCTTCTTCCTGCGCCCGTACTACACGCTCTCGATCGCAACCGGCCGGGGGATTGCCGCCTTCCTCGTCTACGCCGTCGTCGCCATGGTCGTCGCGATCGTCGCAGGGCGCCTGCGCGAGGCGCGCTCCGAGGCCGACGTGCGCATCCGCCAGGAGCAGGTGCTGCACGACGTCGCGATCGACCTGCTCGCCGGCGCCGCGCGCGATGACGTGCTGCGCGCCCACCTCCAGCGCATCGCGGACGCCCTCGGCGTGGACGCCGCGGCGACCACCGACGGCACGCGCGCCATTATCGCGGGCGACGCCACGCCGGCGCTGCTGCGGGCCGAGTTGCCGAGCGTCCGCTACCACGCGGCCGCCTTCGGCGAGCGGGGCCGCGTGGTGATCGACGGGGGTCTGCGCCTGACCCGAGCCCAGACGCAGGTGATCGACACCTTGGCCCGCCTGCTCGCTGCAGAGCCCGCCCGCGTCGGCGAGCCGGCCCACAGCGACTGAGCTGCAGGCGCGCGCGCCTCCTACGATCGGCTCATGCGCTGGCCCATCCCAGCCCGCGGTCCGGCCTCGCGTGCGAACAGCCGGCGCAACGCGCGCGGCACCGCTGCGCGGCTCGAGCGCTGGGCGCCTGCGCGCGACGCGCTCTGGGCCGTGCTCGACCCGTACGTCGCCGCCGGCTGCCGGGTGGCCGTCGCCGGCGCGGGCAACGGGCACGATCTGCCGCTTCGCCGCCTCGCCGAGCGGGCGGGGCAGGTCGACCTCATCGATCTCGATGCCCGCGCGGCGCGCGGGGCGCGACGACGCCTGCCGTCCAAGCTGCGCGGGCGCGTCGGCGTCGTACGCCAGGACGTCACGTACGGCATCGCCGACGAGCTCGCGCGCGCAGCGGCCCGCGGCGATCTGCCGGAGGCGCGCGCCGCTCCGCTCGAGCCGCTCGGCTCGGGTGACTACGACGTCGTGGTCGGCGACCTGCTCTACAGCCAGCTGCTCTACCCGGCACTGCGCGACAGCCCGCTGCAGCCCGAGCGCATCGGCGTCGCGCTGGCGCGCATCGACCGACCGCTCGTGACCTCGGTCGTGCGGCGCCTCCACCTGAGCGCGCCCGGTGGCGTCGTCGTGCACGTGCACGATCCGCTCGGCTGGTGGGCCGGGCATCCACAGCGGGTGACGCTCGAGGAGATCCTCGAGCTGGCCGGGCGCGACACGGATGCCGCGCTCGCGCTGGCGGCGCTCGGGCACGGACCGAGCGCCTGCGATCCGCGCGCGATCGCGCTCGAGCTCGGCCTCGCGCCCGTCGCGACTGCGCTCTGGCGCTGGCCCTTCCAGGACGGCGTGGACTACCTCGCGTGCGCGACGGTCATCCGGCCCGGCGCGCCGCCGCTGCACTAGCCTCCCGGGCATGGACGAACTGGAGCAGTACCTGTCGGAGCGCTACTGGTCGGAGGACGACCTGCTGCGGGAGGTGCGGGCCGACATCGAGCAGCGCGGCCCCGCGATCCAGGTGAGCGCGGAGGCGGGCCGGCTGCTGGCCCTGCTCGTGCGCGCGGCCGGTGCCGCGCGCGTGCTCGAGGTCGGCACCCTGTTCGGCTACAGCGGCATCTGGATGGCGCGCGAGCTCGCGCCGGGCGGTCACATGGACACCATCGAGATCAACCCGATGCACGCAGATGCCGCCGAGCACTGGTTCGAGCGCGCAGGGCTGGCCGGCAGCGTGACCGTGCATCGCGGCGGGGGCCTCGATGTGCTCGCGACGCTGCCCGGCCCCTACGACGTCTCGTTCATCGACGCCGACAAGGCCGGGTATCCCGAGTACATCAGGCTCTCGCTCGAGAAGCTGCGCCCGGGCGGCATCGTGATCGCCGATAACGCAATCCGCGGCGGGCGCATCGTCCGGGCCGGCGGCGACGCCAACATGGAAGGCACGCGCGCGATGCACGACATGCTCGCGGCCGACGACGATCTCGTGGCGACGACCGTGCCGGTGGGCGATGGGCTCGCGATCGCCGTCAAGAGGAGCTGAGGCGGTGACCAGCTACCGGCCGTCGCCGCGGCCGACGTTCGCCGGCCCCGCCGCGATTCCGTACGCAGAGGTCACGCGCCACATCTGGGGCGACGCCGAGGCGGGCGAGGTCGCGGACTGGATCTACGCCTCGACCGAGCGAATCCATGCTCTCGTCTTCGGGCTCGCGGCGGGCTCGTGGTTCCGGCACTCGCCGGAGTTCCGCACGATCTTCGGCGCGGACGAGCTGCTCTACGTCCTCCGCGGGACGATGGTGATCGCCAACCCCGAGACCGGCGAGGTGCTGCGGGTGCCGCGCGGCGGCAGCGTCTTCTTCCGCGCCGACACCTGGCACCACGTCCACGCGCACGGCAACGAGGAGCTGCGCGTGCTCGAGCTGTACGCCCCGCCACCGGCGACGGGCTCGTCGGGCGCCTATGCCCGCACGAGGCCGTATCTCGAGCCCGCGGACTGGCGCTACGGCGACGACTCGCTGCTCGGGCAGCTGCCCGGAGCGCAGCCGGAGCGGCGCACGCTGTCCGAGCCGCCACTCGCCTGGCGACGCTCGCTCGGCGTGCTCGAGGGCCTCTATGCGAGCACCGATCAGCTCACGGCGGGCGTGCTCGAGCTGAACTCCGGCGAGGGGTCGGTCGCGCATTCGCACGGCGGCGACGAGGTCGTCTACGCGCTCGAGGGAATCCTGCACGTGCGCGCCTTCGGCCCGGAGGGCACGAGCGTCTTCGAGCTGGCCCCTGACGACGCCGCCTACATCCCGCAGGGCGTCGCGCACGAGTACCGCAGCTACGGCTCGGCCCCGGTGCGGGCGCTCTTCGGCGTCGCGCCCGCGTACCTGCCGTGACGCGCGCGATCGGCATCGACGTCGGCGGCACGAAGATCGCCGCCGGGCTGGTGGACACGGCGACCGGCGCGCTGGAGGCACGCCTGGAGCGGGGCACGCGGCCCGAGCGCGACCCCTCCGAGATCCTTGCCGACTGCGTCGCCATGGCCCAGCGCCTCGCGGCCGGCCAGTCCGGCATTGCCATCGGCATCGGCGTCTGCGAGCTGGTCGACCGCGAGGGACGGACGCAATCGGCGCAGACGATCGACTGGCGCGAGACCGACATCGCCGGCGCGTTCGCTGCGGTCGGCCCGGCGACGGTGGAGAGCGACGTGCGTGCCGCGGCGGTCGCCGAGGCGCGCTTCGGGGGTGGCAGGGGCGTCGACGACCTGCTGTTCGCGATCGTGGGCACCGGCATCTCCTGCTGTCTCGTGCTGAACGGCCGCGCCTATGCGGGCGCGCGAGGAAACGCGATCTGCTTCGGGGCGCCGCCGGTCGAGGAAAGCTCGAGCGGCCTCGCCCTGGCCGCGGCAGGCCGCCGGGAGCGCGCCGAGGAGGTGCTGGCGGATCCCTCCCTCGACGAGGTGGTCGAGGCGGCCGCGGCCGCCCTCGGAGGGGGCCTCGCGTGGCTGGTCAACGCGCTCGACCCCGGCCTGGTCGTGATCGGTGGAGGCCTCGGCCTCGTCGACCGCTACCGCGAGCTCGCCGCCGCGGCGATGCGGCCGCTGATCTTCGCCCACAACTCACGAGCAGTCCCGGTCGTGCCGGCCGAGCTCGGAGCGGACGCCGGAGTGATCGGCGCGGCGCTCGCAGCCCCGAGCTGAGCGCGCCGGCCGACCGGGCATTCCGCGCACGGAGCGGTGAGCACCCGGGGCCAGGCCCCGAGTGCTCGCGCTGCGGTGAGCAGCTGGGGTCAGGCCCCGAGTGCTCGCGCTGCGGTGAGCAGCTGGGGTCAGGCCCCGAGTGCTCGCACCGTGCGCGTTAGGTAGCGCCTAACGGGATGCGCGAATATCGCTCATTGTGCTGTCACTGGCCGCGACGTAGGATCGTCGGCGATGACGGCGACGCCCGCTCCGGACCTGGACGACGAGAGCGTCTCGGAGTGGCCGGAGGCGCTGCGCCTGGAGCTCGGGACGCACGCGTCGAATCCGCTCGTCGGGACGCGGCTCCTGCTCGAGGACGAGCGGGCCCGCGTCTGGGAGATCCGCCTGGCTCCCGGTGAGCGGCTGGCCTTCCATCGCCACGTGCTCGACTACTTCTGGACCTGCGTGAGCGGCGGCGAGGCCATCAGCCGCGACGGCGCGGGGCGGGTCAAGAGGCGGCGCTACGGCGTTGCCGAGACCCAGGCGCTCAGGTTCGGAGAGGGAGAGTCGATGATCCACGACCTCGTCAACGCAGGCACGGAGGATCTCGTGTTCACGACCGTCGAGTTCGTCGACAGCGCGAACCGGCCGCTCCCGCTCTCGCCGGGGCCGCGCACATGAAGGCGGCGCCGTTCAGCTATCACGCGCCGGAGACGATCGACGAGGCCGTGGGCCTGCTCGCGGCCGGCGACGACGTCCGGGTGCTCGCGGGCGGGCAGAGCCTGATGGCGCTCATGAAGATGCGGCGCGTCAAGCCGCGGGCGCTCGTCGACATCAACCGCGTCGCCGGGCTCGACGCGATCGAGGAGCACGCGGGCGAGCTCGTCGTCGGGGCGCTCGTGCGCCAGCAGACGCTGCTCGACGATCCGCTCGTCGCGCGCTCCTGGCCGCTGATCGGCGAGGCCTTGCAGTTCGTGGGCTACCGCGCGACCCGGCATCGCGGAACGGTCGGCGGCTCGCTGGCGTTCGCCGCGGCCTGGGCGGAGCTCACGGCGGTCGCGGTCGCCCTCGACGCGACCATCGAGGCGCGCTCGCAGCGGGGCGACCGGTCGATCGCCGCCCGCGAGTTCTTCCGCGGGCCGAACCAGACGGCGCTGGCGGCCGACGAGCTGATCACCGCCGTCCGCTTCCCGGCCCTCCAGGGGCGCACCGGAGCGGCCTTCCATGAGGTCAGCGCGCGTTACCGCGACTACGCGCAGGTCGGCGCGGCGGCAGTCGTCACGCTCGGCCCCGACGCCACGTGCGAGGCCGCGACGCTCGTCCTGCTGCGCGTCGCGGACACGCCCCACCTGCTCGACATCGGCGCGAGCGTGCGCGGGTCCGCCCTGGACGAGCAGAGCCTGGCGCGCGTGACGGCGCTGATCGACGAGCTGGAGCCGCCGGACGACATCGAGGTCTCCGGCACCTACCGGCGCCGTGTCGCAGGCGTGCTCGCCCGGCGGGCGCTCCTGGACGCCGCCGCGCGCGCCGCAGTCGAGGAGGAAGCATGAGCAGCGAGGGCGTCACCTCGCATCCGGTGCGCGTCGAGGTCAACGGGCGCTGGCGCGAGGGCGCCGTGGAGGCGCGGCGGACGCTCGCCGACTTCCTGCGCGAGGATCTCGACCTGACCGGCACCCACCTCGCCTGCGAACACGGCTTCTGCGGCAACTGCAACGTCCTGCTCGACGGGCAGAGCGTGCGCTCGTGCCTCATGCTGGCGGTGCAGGCGGACGGCCATTCCGTCGAGACCGTCGAGGGCCTCGCCGAGCGCGACGGCACGCTCAGCGCCCTGCAGCAGGCGTTCACGGAGAACCACGGGCTGCAGTGCGGGTTCTGCACCCCCGCCATGCTGATGACCGCAGTCGAGTTCATGCGATCGCACCCCGAGGGCGGCAGCGACGAGGAGATCCGCGAGGCGATCAGCGGCGTCACCTGCCGCTGCACGGGCTACCAGCAGATCGTCGAGTCGATCCAAGCCGCGTCGCGCGCAGTCGTGCCGAGCGCGCTCGAGGGAGGTTCGCGATGATCGTCGAGCAGGATCCGAACGCCGCCAAGGTGGCGCGCGACACGGCCGGCGAGCAGGGCGCGACCCGGCGCTGGCTCGGCAAGAGCGTCAACCGGGTGGAGGACCCGCGCTTCCTGCGCGGCGAGGGCCGCTACATCGACGACATCAAGCTCCCCGGGATGGCGCACGCGGCGATCGTGCGGAGCCCGCACGCGCACGCGAAGATCCTCGCGATCCGCACCGAGGCCGCCGAGCGGCTACCGGGCGTGATCGCCGTCGTGACCGGCAGGGACGTGGCCGAGCGCGCCAATCCGCTGCCGTCGTTCGGCGCCGGGCCGATCATCCAGGACATCATGGCGGTCGAGAAGGTGCGCCACTACGGCGAGACCGTCGCGGCCGTGGTCGCGACCGACCGCTACATCGCCGAGGACGCCTGCGATCTCATCGAGGTCGACTACGAGCCGCTGCCCGTCGTGCTCGACCCGGTGGAGGCGCGCAAGGAGGGCGCCCCGCTCGTGCACGAGAAGATGGGCACGAACGTCGCCTACGAGCGGACGTTCTCGTTCGGCGAGGTCGACAAGGCCTTCGACGAGGCCGATCGCACCGTGCGGGCCAAGCTCTACTGGCCGCGCTCGACCGGCATGCCCATGGACACGAACGGCGCCATCGCCGAGTACGACCGCGGCACCGGCGTGCTCACGATCTACGGCAACTCGATGAACTTCACGTACTTCCTGTGGCTGTACGCGATGACGCTGAAGATCCCGGCCAGCAAGCTGCGTCTCGTCCCCGTGGCGGCGGGCGGCAGCTTCGGGTCGAAGTTCTTCATGCACAAGGTTCCGATCTTCACCTCCTTCCTCGCGATGATCGCCGGCTGCCCGGTGAAGTACGTCGAGGATCGCGCCGCGCACATCACGAACAACGACCACTGCGGCTCCGATCGCTCCTACGACGCCGCGCTCGCGTTCGACGACGACGGAACGTTCCAGCGCGGTGCGCATCTCGTGCGTGGACGACTACGGCGCGTACCTGCAGTTCGGCACGGGCACGCACGGCAATGCGCTCTCGCAGATCGTCGGCCCGTACCGGATCCAGCACGTCGAGTACTCGCTCGCCGCGATCCTCACGAACAAGAATCAGCAGGGCGCCTACCGCGGCTTCGGAGCGGAGGTCAGCAACTGGGTGATCGAGCGCCTCGTCGACCTCGCGGCTCAGGACCTCGCACTCGACCGCGTCGAGATCCGCCGCCGCAACCTGATCGCGGCGGATCAGTTCCCGTACCGGACGCCGACGGGCAACATCTACGACAGCGGCAACTACCAGGGCGTGCTCGAGAAGGTGCTGGCCGCGGTCGACTACGACCACTGGGTCGCCGAGCGCGATCGCGCCCGGGCCGAGGGACGCCACGTCGGCATCGGCGTCGTCGCCTCCAACGAGCGCAGCGTCTTCAGCTCGACCGAGTTCTGGTTCTGGTTCGACAAGCCGGAGTTCACGCCGACCTCGAGCCCGGAGAGCGCCAGCCTGCAGATCGACCCGACCGGCAACATCGTCGTGACGCTGCACTCGCAGTCGCTCTGGGGCAACAGCCCCGAGACCGTCGTGTCGCAGGTCGTCGCGGAGGAGTTCGATGTCGATCCGGCCTCGATCACCGTGACCTACGCCGACTCCCAGCACGCACTGCCCGGCACCGGGCCCGGCGGCTCGCGCTACACCGTCATGGTCTCGGGAGCCGTGGCCGGCGCTGCCGCGGAGATGAAGGACAAGATCAAGCGCCTCGTCGCGCACAAGCTCGAGGTCGCCGAGTCGGACCTCGAGTTCCGCGACGGGGCGGTCGGCGTGCGCGGCGCGCCGGATCGCCAGCTGACGCTCGGCGAGGTGGCGCTCAGCGCGTACATGTTCCGGCTCGACCTGCCGGCCGACATGCCGAGCGGGCTGGCGACGCAGTCGACCTACGATCATCCGCTGACGACGCTGCCGAACGCCGATCGCTCCGATCTCGGCATCTTCTACCCGTTCGTCGGCCACGCCTGGCACATCGCCGTGATCGAGGTCGACCCCGAGACCGGCAAGCTCGCGTTCCTCCGCTATGCCGCCGTGCACGATGCGGGCACGATCGTGAACCCGAAGACGCTCAACGGCCAGATCATCGGCGGCACGGTGCAGGGGCTCGGCACCGCGCTGCTCGAGGAGTACAAGTACGACGATCAGGGCCGAGTCCTGAACGCGGACTTCGAGTACTACCACCTGCCCTCGTCGATGGACGTCCCGGTCATGACGGTCGACCACCAGGAGACGCCCTCGCCCTACACGCCGTACGGCATCAAGGGCGCCGGGGAGGGCGGGCGGATGCTCTCGCCCGCCATCATGAGCGCGGCGATCGAGGACGCCCTCTCTCCCTACGGCGTGCAGGTCACGTCGCTGCCCATCACCTCCGAGCAGATCGTGGAGTGGGTCGCGGCCGCGAAGTCGTCTAGGTGATCTCGAGCGCTTCGCGCGGCCGGCGCTGCCAGTCGGCGCTGCGCAGGGCGTCCAGGAAGGCCCGCGCCTGCGGAGACCACTCGCTGCGCGTGTAGGCCACGAGTTCGCGCACGATCGGCGGCTCCAGCGGCCGCACGTGCTCGGCCAGGTGCGCCGGCACGATGTTGTCGGGGACGATCGTCACGCCGAGGCCGGCCGCGGCCAGCCGAGCCGCCGCCTCGACCTGGCCCGTCCGCACGGCATCGCGGGGCAGGAACCCTGCGCTGGCGCACGCGGTGGTGGTCAGATCCGCGAGGCCGTGCCAGGGCGGGAAGAGCACCCAGTCGCGCTCGGCCAGCGCGGCGAGCTCGAGTGGGCCCGCCTGATCCCAGAGAGGGTCGCGCGGGCCGAGCACGACGACGAACTGCTCGAAGCCGAGCGACTCCACCGGGCCGTCCCAGTGGGCCGGCCGCGGGCCGATGGCGATGTCGCCGACGCCGCTGCGCACCGCCTCGGCCAGCGCGTCGCGATGGGTGTACTCCTGCAGCCGCACGACGATCGCGGGCCGCGCCTCGTGCAGTCGCTGGATCGAGGCGGGCAGGATGCCGACCGAGAGCGACGTGACGGTCGCGATCTCGAGCTCCGCGCGGTCGAGCGCCAGCGCACCGCGGGCGGCGCGCACGGCGCGCTGCGAGGCCAGCACCGCGGCGCGTGCCTCGGGCAGGAAGGCCTTGCCGGCGGCGGTCAGGCGGATGCCGCGGGGCAGGCGCTCGATCAGGTCGCCTCCGAGCTCGCGCTCGAGCACGCGTATCTGTTGTGAGAGCGAGGGCGGCGAGACCATCGAGCGTTGGGCGCCCCGCCGGAACGAGCCTTCGTCGACGACCGCGAGGAAGTATTCGAGCTGCCGCAGATTCATGAGGCGCTGCCTAACGGAATGACTGAGAACGGGTCATTGAGCTATCGAAAGCGGGAGCGTAGCCTCAGGTCGTCCGGCCGGCCAGCGAGGGGTGAGCGTGCGCGCCACGGGGTTCAATCACGTCAGCATCCATGCGCTCGACCTCGAGCAGTCGGTGCGCTTCTACACGGAGGTGTTCGGGATGGAGCGCATCCCGACCTACACCTTCGCGTTTCCCGTGCAGTACCTGCGCCTCGGCGACCTGCAGCTGCACCTCTTCCAGCGCGACACGCCGGCGCCCGCGTTCCATCACATCGGCATCAACGTGGACGACTTCGAGGCTGCGTACGAACGGGTGCAGGAGCTCGGGATCGCCGAGCGCGACTCGTTCTTCGAGGACCTGTACGAGCTGCCGGACGGGAGCGTCCAGATGTACCTGCGCGATCCGGCGGGCAACCTGGTCGAGCTCGACTGGCCCGACGTCACGACGCTCGACCGCTCGCGCGTGCCCGACATCAAGCGCCTCGCCGACAGCGTGCCGCAGGCGCCCGAGGCGCAGGGGGCGACGCTCTACCTCTGAGCGGGGTCGAACAGCAGCGAGTCGAGCCCCCGCACCAGGCCGCTCAGGCCCTGGACGCGGCGGGCGGCGAGCAACGTGCCGTCGACGAAGATCGAGGCATCGCCCTGCTCGTCGTGGTGGATGATCAAGCGCTCGCCGGGCGCGCCGAACACGACCTCCACGGTCGGATTCGTCCCGGGCAGCCGGAGCGAGTGCACGGGAACGCCGGCGACCTGGGCCCCGCGCGCCTCGGCGGGACCGATCAGCTCGACCCGCGCGGCGGCGAGCGCTCCGCGCTCGCGCCCGAGCACCTCGGCGAGCTCGCGTGCCGTGCCGCTCGGCACGTCGGGCTTCGCGGCCGGGTTCTGCTCGATCACCTCGAAGTGCGGGAGGTAGCGAGCTGCGATGCGAGCGAGGTGCTGGAGCAGCGCCGCCGTGAGGCAGAAATTGCCGGTCGCCACGCCCACCCCGGCGGCGCGAGCCTCCGCGTCGATCGCGGCGAAATCCTCGTCGAACAGGCCCGTCGTGCCGATCACGACCGGCACCCGCCGTTCCAGGGCCAGCGCGACGTGGCGGCGAATCGCCACCGGGTGCGTGTAGTCGATCAGCACATCGGGACGGCGGTCGAGCGCCGCCTCGATGTCCCCCTCGACCAGCACCCCGACGCGCGGGCCGCCGAGTGCCTCGCCGATGTCGCGCCCGAGCTCGCGCCGCGCGACCGCCGATTGCAGCGTCAGGTCGTCCGCCGCCTCGATCGCGGGGATCAGCTCCCTGCCCACGGAGCCCAGGGCGCCGGAGACGCAGACGGTGAGAGGCGCGGCGGCGATGGCACGGCAGAGTAACGGGAGAGGGCCTGCCGCACTTCAGCGCCGCGGCGCACTGCCGTGCTCTCGATGTCTGCGAAGATCAGCTCTCCTTGAGCCTCGAGCTGGTCACCGTCGGACGCGTCAGCGTCGACCTCTACGCCCGTGAGCAGGGCGTCGGGTTCGCCGACGTCGAGACGTTCGCGAAGTCGATCGGCGGCAGCCCCACGAACGTCGCCGTGGCCGCCGCGCGGCTCGGCCGTCGCGCCGCCGTGATCACGGCCGTGGGGGACGATCCGTTCGGCGAGTACGTGCGCGGCGCGCTGGCGGGCCGCTTCGGCGTGGACGTGCGCTTCGTGGGCACCCACCCGACGCTGCGCACGCCGCTCGCGTTCGCGGCCATGAACCCGCCTGAGGAGCCGCAGCTCCTGTTCTACCGGGAGCCGGCCGCGCCGGACATGCAGATCGAGCTCTCGGGTATCGATCGCGAGGCCGTGCGCGAGGCAGCGATCCTCTGGATCAGCGCCTCGGCGCTCTCGGCGGAGCCATCGCGCGGCACGGCGCTCGCGTTGATGAGGGATCGCGAGCGCGCGACGACGATTCTCGACCTCGACTACCGGCCGACGTTCTGGCGCGACGAGGCGGAGGCGAGCGAGGTCATCGGCGGCGCGCTCGAGCTCGCGGGCGCCGCCGTCGGCAACCGCGAGGAGTGCCGCGTCGCCGTCGGCCGGGCAGATCCGCAGGGCGCGGCGGACGCGCTGCTCGCGCGCGGCTGCACGCTGGCCGTTGTCAAGCAGGGCGCCGACGGGGTGCTCGTGACGACTGCGGCGGATCGCGAGGTCGTGCCCGGCCTGCGGGTGCCCGTCGTCTGCGGCCTCGGTGCCGGGGATGCGTTCGGCGGCGCGCTCTGCCACGGGCTGCTGGCCGGCTGGCCGCCCGCCGAGTGCGTGCGCTTCGCCAATGGCGCCGGCGCGATCGTCGCCTCGCGCCTGCTCTGCGCCGATGCCATGCCCGAGGAATCCGAAGTCCGCGCCCTGCTCGAACCGGAGGCGATCGCGTGAAGCTCTCCCTGCCCGCCGGCACTGCCGCCGCCGGAGACGACCCCCTGCTCGTGACGCCCGAGAGCGCCGGTTGGGCACGCTGCGGCCTGCGGGTGGTGCGCCTCGAGCCCGGCGGCTCCCGCGTGCTCGCGAGCGGCTCGGACGAGCTGGCCGTGCTGCCGCTCTCCGGCGGCAGCTGCACCCTCGAGGTCGAAGGCCGGCGCTTCGAGCTGACAGGTCGCGAGACGGTCTTCGCGCGCGTCACCGACTGGGCCTACGTGCCGATCGACGCCGAGCTGCGGCTCTCCTCCGCCGACGGCTGCGAGCTCGCGATCGCCTCCTCGCGCGCCGAGCGCCGCTTCGACCCGGCCCACGTGGAGGCGGGCGACGTGCCGGTCGAGCTGCGCGGGGCCGGCCAGGCCACGCGGCAGGTGAACAACTTCATGGTGCCGGAGGTCTTCGACGGCGCCGACAAGCTGATCTGCTGCGAGGTCTACACGCCGGACGGCAACTGGTCGAGCTACCCGCCGCACAAGCACGACGCCACGCCCGAGTGCGAGGTCGACAACGAGGAGATCTACTACTTCCGCGTCGGGCGCGTCGGCTCGGCCGCCTACTCCGCCGACGGCTACGCCGTGCACCGCACCTACACCGACGACCGCTCGATCGACGAGACGCTGATCGTGCGCGACGGAGATGCGTTCCTGATCCCGGCGGGCTACCACGGCCCGTGCGTGGCGGCGCCCGGCTACCCCCTGTACTACCTCAACGTGATGGCGTCCGACGCAGGCCCGCGCAAGCTCGCGTTCACCGACGACCCGCCGCAGCACTGGATCCGCGCGACCTGGGAGGGCATGGAGCTCGACCCGCGCCTGCCCATGACGTCCGCGGCGGGCGTCGTCGGGGGCAGCCGATGAAGACCGAGCGGCTCACGACGGCGCAGGCGATCGTGCGCTTCCTGACCGCCCAGCGGACGGTTGTCGACGGGGAGGAGCGCCCGCTCCTGGCAGGCGTCTTCGGCATCTTCGGCCACGGCAACGTGACGTGTCTCGGCGAGGCGCTGCACGACGCGCGCGGCGTGCTGCCCGACGTATCGCGGACAGAACGAGCAGGGCATGGCCCTGGCCGCCATCGGCTTCGCCAAGGCCATGCGGCGCCGGCAGTTCATGGCCGCGACCTCGTCGGTCGGGCCCGGGGCGATGAACATGGTCACCGCGGCGGCCGTCGCGCACGCCAACCGCCTCCCGCTGCTGCTGCTGTCCGGCGACACGTTCAACTCGCGCATCCCGGACCCCGTGCTGCAGCAGGTCGAGCACTTCGACCAGCCCTCGGTCACCGTGAACGATGCCTTCCGGCCCGTCACGCGCTACTGGGATCGCATCACGCATCCCGCGCAGGTCGCGCAGTCGCTGCCGCTCGCGATCGCGACGCTCGTCGACCCCGCCGATTGCGGGCCGGCCTTCCTCGGGTTGCCGCAGGACGTGCAGGCCGAGGCCTACGACTTTCCGGTGCGGCTGTTCGAGCCCGTCGTGCACGAGCCGCCGGCGTCTGCGGCCGGATCACCGCGAGCTCGCGGCGGCCGCCGAGGCGCTGCGCAGCGCCAGGTCGCCGCTGATCGTGGCGGGCGGCGGGGTGCACTATTCGCTCGCGGAAGCGCGGCTGCGGGAGTTCGCCGAGCAGCACGGCGTGCCGGTGGTCGAGACCATGGCGGGCAAGTCCACGCTGCCGGCGGATCATCCGCTGTATGCCGGCCCCCTCGGCGTGACCGGCGCCCCTCCGGCCAACGCCCTGGCGGCGAGGGCCGACGTGGTACTGGCCGTCGGCACGCGCCTGCAGGACTTCACGACCGGGTCCTGGACCGTCTTCGGCGACGAGGACCTGCGCATCATCGGCCTCAACGCCGCGCGCTTCGATGCCGCCAAGCACCGCAGCCTGCCGCTCGTCGCCGACGCACTCGAGGGCCTCGAGGCACTCGGCTCGGCGCTCGGCGGCTGGGTCGCTCCGCCCGCCTGGCGCGAGGAGGGCGAGCGGCAGACGACCGCTTACTCCGAGCACGTCGCCGCAGCGGTCGCGCCGCGGCCGGGCGCGAGCGAGCCGTCCTACGCGCAGGTCATCGCCGCGGTCAACGAGCAGGCCGGCCCCGAGGACTACGCCGTCTCGGCCGCCGGCGGCTTCCCCGGGGAGCTCAACGTCAACTGGCTCTCGCGCGGCGTCGCCACGTTCGACTGCGAGTACGGCTTCTCGTGCATGGGCTATGAACTGGCCGGCGCCTGGGGGGCGAGCATGGCCCGCCCGCGGGGCGAGGTGTTCGCGTTCGTCGGCGACGGCTCGTACCTGATGCTCAACTCGGAGCTGCTGAGCTCGGTGATCTCCGGCGACAAGCTGATCGCGCTGCTCTGCGACAACGGCGGCTTCGCGGTGATCGAGCGCCTGCAGGTGGGCCAGGGCGGCGCCTCGTTCAACAACATGTTCTCGGCCGTCGGCCCCAACCGGGTCGAGATCGACTGGGTTGCTCACGCGCGCTCGCTCGGCTGCGAGGCCGAGCGGGTCGAGTCGATCGACGACCTGCCCGCCGCCTTGCAGCGCGCCAGGGCCGCCGACCGCACCTACGTGATCGCAATCCGCACGGCGCCCGACGCCTGGACGGACGGCGGGGCGTTCTGGCAGGTCGGCGTGCCCGAGGTGAGCGACCGCGCGGCGGTCGCCGAGGCGCGCGCCAGGCAGGACGAGGGCCGCTCGGGCCAGCGGATCGGCTGGTGACGGGCCTCGCGCTCGTGGGCGCGGGGCGCATGGGCGCCGTGCATCTGCGCGCGCTCTCGCGCACGCTCCGCGTGCAGTTGCGGGTGATCTGCGACCCGGCGCCGGGGGCCGTCGCGCTCGGCAGGCTGGCCGGCGTTCCCGTGGAGAGCGACTTCGAGCAGGTCCTGCGGCGCGACGACATCCAGTGCGTGCTGATCGCCGCGCCCACGCCGCTGCACGAGAGTCTCGTCTCGGCGGCGCTCGACGCCGGCAAGCACGTGCTCTGCGAGAAGCCGCTGACGCTCGACCCCGAGGCGGACGCGCGCCTCGGCGCCAAGTCGGATCGCCTCAACCTCGGCCTCCACGTCGGCTTCTGGCGCCGCCATGCCTGGCCCTACCGCGAGGCCAGGCGATTGCTGGCCGAAGGGGCGATCGGCGAGCCGCGCCTGCTCCGGCTTGCACAGTGGGACGCCGAGCTGCCCCCCGCGTCGTTCTGCGACCCGGCCGTCAGCGGCGGCATCGAGATCGACTGCGGCGTGCACGAGTGCGATCTCGCGGCCTGGCTCTGCGGGTCTCCGGTCGTCGAGGCGTTCGCCCGGGGCTCGGTCACGCGCAGCGAGATCGCGGCGGTCGGCGATGTCGAGTCGCTGGCGGGCCTGCTGATGACCGCCGCGGGCCAGCCTGTCTCCGTCGACCTCGCCCGCACGGCCGCCTACGGCGACGTCGTGCGCAGCGAGATCGTGGGCGAGAGCGGAGCGCTGATCTGCGAGGCCCATGGCGCCGGTGCGTTGCTCGTGCGCCAGGCGGACGGCCTGCGCGAGGTGCTGCCGATGACCGACGACGTGCTGCTCGACGCGCTCGCGCGCCAGGTCGACGCGCTCGCCGCCGCGGTTGCGGGCGGTCCGGTCCCGGACGCGGCGCGGCCCTCGGACGCGACGGCGGCACTGCGCGCCGCGCTGGCGATGCAGGAGTCGCGGCAGACGGGTGCCGCCGTCAGGATCGCCCACAACTCGCGCTGAGCTAGCGCCTAGGGGTAGAGCTCGGCCTCGGCCTGTGGGCTGGCCGTGCGGTCGCGGCGCGCGACGCCGCTGTCGATCGCCGCCTGGGCCACGGCCTCTGCGATCGTCGCGGCCACGTCGCGGTTGAAGACGCTCGGGATCACGTACTCCGCCGAGAGCTCGTCGGGGCTCACGACGGACGCCAGCGCCTCGCCGGCGGCGAGCTTCATCTCCTCGTTGATCTCGCTCGCGCGCACGTCGAGCGCACCGCGGAAGATGCCGGGGAAGGCGAGCACGTTGTTGATCTGGTTCGGGTAGTCCGAGCGGCCCGTGGCGATCACGGCGACGTGGCCGGCGAGCGCTTCCGGCGGCACCTCGGGCGTGGGGTTGGCCATGGCGAAGACGATCGCGTCCTCGGCCATCGCCAGCACCGCCTCGACGGACACGGCGCCGGGCCCGGAGAGCCCGATGAAGACGTCGGCGCCGCGCAGCGCCTCGTCGGCGGTACCCGTGAAGCCGCCGGGGTTCGTGTTCTCGGCGTACCAGCGCTTCGTCTCGTCGAGGCCCGCGCGACCGCGGTGGATGGCGCCCGCGCGATCGGCGCCGATGATCTGCCGCACGCCCGCCGCGAGCAGGATCTTGGTGCACGCGATGCCGGCCGCGCCGGCTCCCGTCATCACGACCGAAACGTCTTCGGGCCGCTTGCCGACGACGCGCAGCGCGTTGAGGAACGCCGCGAGCACGACCACGGCGGTGCCGTGCTGGTCGTCGTGGAAGACGGGGATGTCGAGTTCCTCGCGCAGGCGCCGCTCGATCTCGAAGCAGCGCGGCGCCGAGATGTCCTCGAGGTTGATCCCGCCGAAGCCCGGCGCGACCGCCTTGACGGTGCGCACGATCTCGTCGACGTCGGTCGTGGCGAGGCAGAGCGGGAACGCGTCGATGCCCCCGAACTCCTTGAACAGCATCGCCTTGCCCTCCATCACGGGCATCGCCGCCTCCGGCCCGATGTCGCCGAGCCCGAGCACCGCCGTTCCGTCCGAGACGACGGCGACGGTATTGCGCTTGATCGTGAGCGACCAGGCGCGCTCGGGGGCATCCGCGATCGCGAGGCAGACCCGTGCGACCCCCGGCGTGTAGGCCATCGAGAGGTCGTCGCGCGTGCGGATCGGCGATTTCGCCGTGACCTCGATCTTGCCGCCGAGGTGCAGCAGGAACGTCCGGTCGGAGACGCTCTGCACGTCGACCCCGGGAAGCGCCCTGACCGCGTCGACGATCTGCTTGCCGTGGTCGGAGTCACTCGCGTTGACGGTGACGTCGCGCACGGTGCCCTCGCGCCCGGCCCGCACGAGGTCGATCGCGCCGAGGTCGCCTCCGGCCGCGCCGATCGCGCCCGCGACATGGGCGAAGCTGCCCGGAGCCGAAGGCACGACGACGCGGATCGTGAGGCTGTACGAGGCCGAGGGAGTCGCCATGCGCGCAGTCTAGGGAGCGCGCGTCCGGGTGGCCGCGCGCCTCAGGCTGCGAAGTCGGCGGTCGCCACGACCGCGCCGGGAGGGCCGGTCGCGACGCCGATTCCGACCAGCCGGAGCCCGGCATTGAGGATCACGCGGCGGTGGAACGCGGAGTGCATCCACTGGCTGACGATGCCTGCCGCTGAGCCGCTCGGGCCGCTGCCGCGCGCGATCGTCTCTCCCATCGCGGTGCTCTCGAGATACTGCGACACCCGCGCGTCCCAGGTCTGCCCGGGCGAGTCGTGGTCGAAGTAGCCGTTGAGGAGCATGTCGGCCGTGTGGCCGCGTGCGGCGCTGCGGAGGGGCGTGCTGAATGCCAGCGGGCCCAGCCCGTGCTGGTGGCGGATCTGATTGAGCAGCAGGAGCACCTGCTGCTCGCTGCCGGCCTGGTAGGTGACCCTGCCCGCAGCCTGTCCGAGGGACGGGGCGACCAGCAGGGCGAGGCTGACGACGAGGCTCGGGAGGGTCGTCCGCATGCCCCCCTGACATCGATCGGCGGCTGCGGCCGTTCAATCCCGAGAAATAGCGGTTCTCGCATACTCAATTCGAGGCTTGCGGCTCGGCTGCGCCCTCAGGAGTCCGGGGTTGCGCCGAGGCGTCAGCTCAGGGAGAAGCCGTCGTAGCCGCGCTCGGCGACGGCGTCGCAGCGCGCTCGATAGGCGCCCACGCCGCCGACGTACGGCATCAGGACACGCGGCTTGCCGGGGATGTTGGCGCCCATGTACCACGACTTCGCGCGCGGGTAGAGGCTCGCCTCGCCGGCTGCGCGGACGTGCTCGACCCAGGCATCCTCGGCTCGCCGGCGTCGGCTCGATGGCATTCAGCCCGTGCTCGCGGAGGTGGGCGATGCAGGCTGCGATCCAGTCGACGTGCTGCTCGATCGAGACCATCATGTTGCTGAGCACGGAGGGGCTGCCGGGGCCCGTCACCGTGAACAGGTTCGGGAACCCCGAGATCATCAGACCGAGAGCCGTGCGCGGCCCGTCGGCCCACTTCTCGCGCAGCGAGAGGCCGTCGCGGCCGCGGAGGTCGATCGCGAGCAGCGCGCCGGTCATGGCGTCGAACCCTGTTCCCAGCACGAGCGTGTCGAACGCGAACTCCTCGGCGCCGATCCGCAGGCCGCGCTCGGTGATCTCGTCGATCGGCTGCTCGCGAATCGAGACGAGGCGGACGTTCGGCCGGTTGTAGGCCTCGAAGTACCCGGTGTCGACGCACATCCGCTTGGTGCCGAGCGGGTGGTCGTCGGGGCAGAGCAGCTCCGCGACCTCGGGATCGCGCACGCGCTCGCGGATCTTCGCGCGGATGAACTCGCACGCCAGCTCGTTCGCGGCCGGATCCGAGAAGAGGTCGCTATAGGCGGCGTGCAGGCAGAATCCGCCCACCGCGTAGCGCTCCTCGAACTCGCGCGCGCGCTCCTCGGGCGTCGCGTCCCACACGCTCTGCTTGCGGGCGTCCCAGGGATTGCCGGCAGCCGTGGTGCGCGCGCGGCGGCGGAAGTCGCCGTAGCGCGCCTTTCGCTCGCGCACGGCGTCCGTCGCCGAGCGGCCCGTTCCAGGCGGGCACGCTGAAGTTCGCCGTGCGCTGGAAGACCGTCAGCTGGGCGGCCTCCGCGGCGATGATCGGGATCGCCTGAACGGCCGAGGAGCCCGTGCCGATCACCCCCACCCGCTTGCCGGCGAGCTCGACTCCCTCGTGCGGCCAGAGCCCGGTGTGGTGCAGCTCGCCGGCGAATCGCCCCATTCCGGGGATGTCCGGGAAGCGCGGGACGGAAAGGCATCCGGTCGCCATGACCAGGAACGACGCCGAGAGGCGCTCGCCGTCGCCGGTGGTCGATCATCCAGCCGCGCCCGGATTCCTCGAGCATCGCCGCATCGACGCGCACGCCGAGCCGGATGTCGCGGCGCAAGTCGAAGCGGTCGGCGACGTGCTCGAGATAGGCGAGGATCTCGGGCTGCGCGGCGTAGCGCTCGCTCCACGTCCACTCCTGCTCGAGCTCGTCGTGACCAGGAGTAGGAGTAGGTCATGCTCTCGATGTCGCAGCGTGCGCCCGGGTAGCGGTTCCAGAACCACGTGCCGCCGATGCCCGTGGCCTGGTCGAGCACGAGCACGGAAAGCCCGAGCTCGCGCAGGCGCTGCAGGAGGTAGAGCCCCGAGATGCCGGCTCCGACGATCACCGCGTCGTACCGGCGCGCGGCGCTCACGCGCGCTCCGCAGCCGGGCGCAGGGCGGCTCGCAGCGCAGCGCCGGCGTCGGCCATGGCCTCGCCGGCAGCCTCGAACACGCTCTCGAGCCCGAAGTAGCCGTGGATCGTGCCGGCGTAGGTGCGGAGTGTCACCGGGACGCCGGCTCCGGCGAGCAGGTCGCGGTAGAGCTCTGCTTGAGCGTGGAGCGGATCGCACTCGGCCGCCTGGATGGCCGCCGCCGGCAGCCCCGCGGCATCGCCGAGCAGGGGCGACACGCGCGGACTGAGCCCGTCGGCGGGCGACGCGAGGTAGTGCGCCTGGTGCCAGAGCAGCTCGTCCCGGTAGAGGAAGTGCCCCTCGTACTGCATGTCGTAGCCGATCGTGAGATCGGCGGTCGTGACCGGATAGATCAGCAGCTGGAAGCGCACGAATGGCTCGCCCGCGTCGCGCAGGTCCTGGCAGACGACCGCCGCCAGGTTGCCCCCCGCCGAGTCGCCGGCGACGGCGAGGCGATCGCCGTCGCCGCCCAGGCGCGCGGCGTTCGCGTGGGCCCAGCGCGTGGCAGCGAGTGCGTCGTCGGCTGCCGCGGGGAAGCGTGCCTCCGGTGCGAGGCGATAGCCGACGCTGAGCACGACGGCCCCCGAGGCGTTGGCGAGGGCGCGGCAGATCCCGTCGTGGGAGTCGACCGAGCCGAGCAGCCAGCCGCCGCCGTGGAAGTAGACGACGAGTGGCAGGTGCTCGCTCGCAGCTCCCGCCGGCCGGTAGGAGCGGGCCGGGATGGCGCCGGCCCCGGCCGGGATCTCGTGATCGCGGACGGCCGCGACCTCCGCGACGGCTCCGAGCCCGGCGAACAGCGACTCGAAGTTGGCGCGCGCCTGCGCGACCGGCAGGAGGTGGGCATTCGGCCTGCCCGACGCGGCCACGTCGTCGAGTAGCTTCCTGGCGACGGGGTCGAGCGGCACGCCGGAATCGTAGGGCGATCAGGCGCCGGGCGCGTCCTCCCCCGCGCAGGCGCGAATGCACTCGGGCCGTCGCTCGAGGAGCACGAGGGCGGCGCGCAGCCGGCTCGGCGCCGAGCTCCGCGCCAGGCGCCTGGCTTCGCACTCCGCTGCGCGGCGGCGCGCCTCCTCGAGCCTCGCCGCCTCGCGCTCCAGTGCGGCGCGGATGCGCGCGGTGCGCCGCCGGATGCCGTGGTCGTAGTCGTGGTCGTGCATGGTGCCCGCCTCGCGGCCCGCACGCGCCCCTGCGCTTTCCGGGTGGCGCAGGAGCGCGTGACCGGTGCCTCGCACTCGCGCGGCGTCCCTGCGCGAGTCCCCCGGAGGCACCGGTCGTGTGCGGTGTGCGAGCAATCAGCCGGCTTCGGCGGCGACCGGGTCGGGGCGGACGATGACGGTGTCGGCGACGGCGATGATCTCGTCCACCGGGAGGTCGGCGAGCTGGGCGTGCTTGCGGATCGCCTCGGGGCTCGACGCCTGGTAGATGCAGACGGTGCCGACCGAGCCACCTCCCTCTTCGAGCACGTAGCTGCGGATCCAGCGGATGTCCTCGGGCATGTCCTCGTCGCCGACGCGCGCCGAGCGGCCGGCAGCCTCCGCAAGATCGCCGGGCGACTTCCAGCCGGCGCGGCGGAGAATTGCGTACGTCTGCATCTTGCTTCCTCTCGGCTCGATCACGATGAGCCGAGAATACGACCCCGAGGCAGCTTGTGCATCGGAATTCCTACCTAGGTTGGAGCGGCGTCCTACCGATCTTTCAGACGGGCCGCCGCTCGCGTGCCGCCCGCAGGGCCGGTGGCGACCAGATACCTGCACGATCCCGGGCCCGGGTTGCTGAACGTCCGGGCGGCCGGGGTGCCGAGCGCGTAGCAGTCGCGCGTCCCGGAGCGAGATCGTCTGCCCGCCCTCGCGCAGCTGCAGCGTGCCCTCGAGCATCCAGATCTGCTGCTCGACGAAGGCGTAGGCCGAGGGCGGATAGCTGACGCGGGCGCGCGCCGGGAGGGTGATCTCGAGCAGCTCGATCGCCAGGCCCGCAGGTGGCGACAGCTGCCTGCGCAGGTGCCCGGTCTCGGGGTCGACCCAGAGCCCCTGCTCGTCCTCCGTGGCGAGCCCGCGCGGCGCATGGGTCTCGCCGCGCGCGATCAACTGCGAGAGCTGCAGGCCGAAGGCGGCCGAGAGCTTGCCGAGGAACGCCGTCGTCGCGTTGGCTTCCCCGCGCTCGACTCTCGTCACCATGGCGCGCGAGACTCCCGCCCGGGCGGCCAGGGCCGCCACCGACCAGCCGAGCCGCTCGCGCTCGCCCCGGACGGCGCGGCCGATCTGCGGTTCACCTGGTGTCACGATACTCACTCAAGGTGCATCGTATCGTGACAGGGCTGCCTTTTCCGCTTGGCAGAGCCGCCGGCTGGCGCCTTCAGGCGGCGATCACGGCGTCGCGTGCCCGCTCGAGTGCGACGAGCGCGGTCACCGCGGCTGCGTCGAACTGCGTGCCGCTGTGTCGCTCGAGCTCTGCGAACGCCAGCTCCCGGTGCATGGCCTTGCGGTAGGGACGATCGCGGATCATCGCGATGTAGGCATCGGCGACGTGCACGATGCGGCTCTCGATGCGAATCTCCGCACCCCGCAGCCCGGCCGGGTAGCCGGCCCCGTCGAGACGCTCGTGGTGCTGCGCCACGATGCTCGCGGGGCCGGGGAGCCCCCAGCTGGCCAGCAATTCGGCGCCCACGCGGCCGGCGTGCTCTACGCGAACCAGTCGGGCGGCGGCGCGGCCTGTGGCCCCACCCGCTCGCGCCAGGACCGCCCGCTCTGGGCGATGTCGCGCAGCGATCGCAGCAGCGGCACACCGACCCGCCGGAGCCACGTCTCCGCTTCGACCTCGTCGCCGATCACGCCGGCCCAGAGCGTGCGGCCGGCGATGAAGCCCGAGGCCCCTGCGGCGCAGGCGACGCGCAGGTCGCGCGCGAACGCCTCCGGCGCTCCGCCGCCGCCGAGCAGCACCCACGGAGTGGGGCCGCAGACGTCGTCGACCTGCTTGCACCAGGCCGCCTCGTCGCCGTGGTCGTCGCGAGGGAACTGGAGCTTGAGGACGTCCGGCCCAAGTGCCTGCAGGCGCTGTGCCGAGGCGACGACGAGCGACGGGAAGGCCTGTGCGAAGGCATCCGGGGACTCGTCGGGCAGTGCGTAGGCGATCGGCTCGAGGATCAGCGGCAGTCCCTCGGCGTGGCAGCCCGCGAGAGCCTGGCGCACGACGTCGTCCTGCCTCGCGGCCGAGGCCTCGTGATCCGGCCGGTAGGGCAGGAGCAGCTTGCAGGCCGCTGCGCCGAGCACGCGGGCGAGTGCGGGGGAGAACCCCGGCAGGAACGTCGTCACGCGACCGGCAGCGACGTCTTCGTAGCCCTGCGCCTCGAGCGGCACGACGATCCCGCACGGGCCGGGCGCTCCGAGCGCCACGGCGGGCACGCCGAGCTCCATGTCGAGCAGGAGGCCGGTCGCGTGCGGGGCGAGCGCGCGCGCAACCGTCACCTTCAGCTCGCTGATGCGCTCCGGCGGCGGCGTGGGATGCCCTGCCTTCTCGAACGCGACGCGCAGCGAGTCGCGGTGATCCATGGCCGCGAGCGCGAAGATGCCGCGCGCGTCGCTGAGCGTGTCGAGCCCTCGCAGACGCCCCAGGCGCGCGGCGGTCTCGCGTGCGCTCACAGGCCGCGCTCGCGGAGCCAGGCGCGGTTGCGCTCGGCCGATTCGAGCACGGTGTCGAACGGCTCTCCGGGAGCGAGGATGCGATCCTGCTCCACCACGATCCAGCGGTCGTAGCCGATCGCGAGCAGGTGCTCGAGGCACTCGTCGACCTGTGCACCGCCGGTTCCGAGCTCGCAGAACACGCCGGCCGCCCAGGCTTCCTCCAGCCCCTTGCCCTCGGCATGCAGGCGGGCCAGTAGCTCGAGGTCGACGTCCTTGAAGTGGACGTGGTTGACGAGCTCGCCGGCGTGGCGCAGCAGCGCCAGCGGGTTGCCGCCGCCGAAGGCCGAGTGGCCGGTGTCGAAGCAGAGCCCGAGCAGGCTCGTGTCCATGCGCTCGAGCAGCGCCTCCACCTCGCGCGGCGACTCGACGTAGGTGCCGGCGTGGGGGTGGAAGGACGCCGTGAAGCCGCGTTCGCGGCAGAGCTCGGCGGCCCGGTGCAGGTTGTCGAGCAGGAGCCGCTGCCGGTTCTCTCCGAGCCAGGTCTCGGGGTGCGCCTCGATGGCGCCGGCATAGAGCATGCGATCGGGCTCGCAGAAGGCGTCGGAGAGCAGAACGACTGGCCGTTCGCGGCCCTCGGAGGCTTCGGCCAGGACGCCGAGCGTCTCCTCGAGCGAGCGCATGTCGGCCGCGAAGCCGTCGGCGCGGCTGAACTGCAAGGGCAGGAACGAGCCGACGAGCTCGAGGCCGTGCTCCGAGAGCAGCTCCCCGACCTCGCGGCCGCGGCCGAAATAGCCGGGCGGGCCGAACTCGCTGCCCGCATAGCCGGCGTCGGCCATGGCCTCGACCAGCGCGGGCCCGTCGGGCAGGCCCGGCCGTCCGACCGTGATCTCGAAGACGCCGTAGGAGACGGGCGCAGCTGCGACGCGCGGTGCCACGGGCGCCATCCTAGCCCGCTCGCAGCTTGCATCGTTCCAATGGCCCGCGCTGGGTCAGGGCCCGGGCGGCGTCGCGATGTGCTCGCTGAGCTTCTGCGTCAGGTCGAGCGTCTGCGTCTGCAGGCCGTGGATCTGCTGCGTCAGGTCGTGGATGCGCTGGGTGAGCGCGAGCAGATGCTGGTTCTGCTCGTCCTCTTTCTGGATGACCTGCCACTGGTGCGCGGAGAGCACCTCGCGCTTCGCGTCGGCGCGGTTCTGCGAGATCATCACGAACGTCGACAGGAAGATCGCCTCGAGCGAGACGATCATCGTGAGCAGGCCGAACGGGTACTTCTCGACCCGGAAGCCGATCCACGCGGCGAACCAGACGACGTGGACGTAGACGAAGACCATCGAGCCGGCGAACGCCGTGATGGTGTCCGCGATGCGGTTCTGCACGCTCTTCGCGCGCCGCTCGGCGAAGTCGACCAGGACGGGGTGGGTCATGCGGGCAGGGTAGTGCGGGCGCCTACGGAGCCGTCTCCTCGGCGGCGCAGTGCAGCCTGGAGATCTCCTCGTGCCTGCCGAAGCCGGCCCCGCCCGCGGCGCGGCCCGCCGTGGATCTCGTCGGCGATCATCACGCCGCCGCGGCGGTGAGCAGCTGCTTGTAATGGGAATGAGTATCGATTAGATTCTCGACCGTGCTCGCCCCCTTCCAGCTCGAGTTCGTGCAGCGCGGCGTGCTGGAGGTGCTGCTGCTCTCTACGGCAGCGGGCCTGCTCGGCACCTGGATCGTGATGCGGGGGCTCTCCTTCTACGCTCATGCCGTCGGCACGGCCGCGTTTCCGGGCCTCGTGCTGGCCGACGGCCTCGGCTTCTCTGCGCCGCTGGGGGCGTTCGCGGCCGCGCTGATCTTCGCGTTCGGGGTGGAGCGCCTCGCGCGCGGGCAGCGCGCGGGCTACGACAGCCTCACGGCGCTCGTGCTCGTCGCGGCGCTCGCGGGCGGCGTCGTGCTGGCGAGCGACGTCTTCGGTTCCGGCGGCAACGTCGACTCGTTGCTGTTCGGGAGCCTCCTGCTGACGGGCACGCGCGATCTCGTGCTCGCCGGCCTGGCCGGCGCCGCCGCACTGCTGGCGACGTTCGCGCTCGGGCCGCGCTGGCTCGCGCGCGGCTTCGACGCCGGCTCGGCGCGGGCCATGGGGCTGCGGTCGGAGCTGCCGGACGCGGTCTTGCTCGTGCTCGTCGCCTTCGCGGTCGTCTCGTCGCTCACGGCGATCGGCGCGCTGCTCGCCACGGCGCTGTTCGTCGTGCCGGCGGCCACGACCCGCCTCTGGACCGCGCGGCTGATCACCTGGCAGCTCTCGTCGGTGGCACTCGCCGCGGCCCAGGGCGTCGCCGGCCTCTGGCTCTCCGTCGAGCTGAACACCCCGCCCGGCCCGACCGTCGCCGTGCTCGGCGGCTCGCTCTTCGCGGCGTCGCTGGCCTGGCACGGGCTCGGCCCCAAAGCCCGGCGCCCTGCCGCGCTCGCCGTCGCCGCGGCGGCACTCGTGGCGATCGGCCTCGCCGGCTGCGGGAGCAGCTCGACACACGGCAGCTCGGGGCCGGAGGTCGTCGCCACGACCACGCAGATCGGCGATTGGGCGCGGGAAGTGGGAGGGGACGAGGCACGCGTCCACCAGATCCTCCAGCCCAACACCGACCCCCACGACTATGAGCCCCGGCCCGCCGACGTCGAGGCGGTCGCAGGGGCCGGCCTCGTGCTCCTGAACGGCGATCGCCTGGACGCCTGGATGGACGTCGTGCTCTCGAACGCGGGCGGATCCCCGCGGGTCGTCGACCTTGGCGCGACGGTGCCGGTGCGTCTGCCCGGCGCCGCCCACGGGCCCGAGGCCTCGCGCTTCGATCCCCACTGGTGGCACGATCCGCGCAACGCGGAGGCTGCCGTCCGCGCAATCCGGGACGAGCTGATCGCCGCCAATCCCGGAGCGACGGAGACCTACCGCGCCAACGCGGCCGCCTACCTCCGGCGCCTGGGTGGCCTGGACTCCGGCATCCGCCACTGCCTGGAGCGTGTCCCGCGGGCCGAGCGCAGGCTCGTCTCCGATCACGACGCGTTCGCGTACTTCGCCCACCGCTTCGGGATCGCGGTCGCGGGCGCCGTGATCCCGTCGCAGACGACGCAGGCGCAGGCGTCCGCCGCCGACGTCGAGCGGCTGATCCGCCTGATCCGTCGCGAGGGCGTCCACGCGGTCTTCCCCGAGAGCTCGCTGAGCAAGAAGCTCGCGCAGCAGATCGCCCGTGAGACGGGCGCGCGCGCCGGCTCCACGCTCTTCGGCGACACGCTCGGCCCCGCCGGCTCGCGCGGCGCGACCTACGTGTCCATGGAGCAGGCGAACGCCGATGCCATGACGCGCGGCTTCACGGGCGGCGCTCGCGGTTGTCCGATCGCGGGTCTCGCATGAGCCTCGTCGAGGCACACGATCTCGCGGTGGGCTACGGCGGGCGGCCGGTGCTCGCGGGGCTCAGCTTCCAGCTCGACGCTGGTCAGCGGCTGGGCGTGCTCGGTCCCAACGGCGGCGGCAAGTCGACCCTCGTGCGAGCGCTGCTGGGCGAGTTGCCGCCGCTCGCCGGCAGCCTCCGGCTCGGCGCGCGCTGCAGCGTCGTGCCGCAGACGGAGCGCTCGCGCCTCGACTACCCGGTGACGGCGCTCGACGTGGCCTTGATGGGCTCGGTCTCGCGTCTGCCGTGGTGGCGCCGCCCCGGGCGCAGCGAGCGGGCGCATGCGCTGGAGGCGCTGGCGGCCGTCAACCTCGGCGATCTCGCAGCGCGTGCGTTCGGCGAGCTGTCCGGCGGCCAGCGCCAGCGCGTGCTCGTGGCCCGGGCGCTCGTTCAGGACGCCGGCATCGTGTTGCTCGACGAGCCGTTCACGGGTGTCGACGCGGCCAGCGCCGAGGTGCTCGCCCAGTTGATCGACCGCCTTGCGGCGGAGGGCCGCGGGGTGGCGATCGCGACCCACGACGTGGATCAGGCGCGCGGCTTCGACCGCGTGCTCTGCCTCAACGGCCGCCAGGTCGCGTTCGGCGAGCCCGATGTCCTCACCCGCGAGGTGCTGGAGGAGACCTACGGCGGCGCCATCGTGGCAGTGCCGGAGGGCGAGGGCGCAGCGGCTCGCGGGATCCTCCCCGCCCACCACCACGACCACGGTCACGAGCATGGGTGACGCCTGGAGCTGGCTCAGCGAGCCCTGGGGCCAGGCCTTCATGCAGCACGCCTTCGCCGAGGTCGCGCTGGTCGGCCTCGTGGGCGGCTGGCTCGGCTGCTGGGTGCTGCTCTACGGCGTCTCCTACAGCGCCGAGAGCCTCTCCCACGGCATGTTCCCGGGCCTGGTGGGCGCCTCCCTCCTGGGCATCCCGCTGGTCGTGGGCGGTGCCGTCGGTGCCGGAGCGGCCGCCGCCGGCAGCGCGGGCCTCGGCAGCGCGCGCGGCATCGACCGCGACACCGCGGTGGGCGTGGTGATCACCTCGCTCTTCGGGCTCGGCGCCCTGCTCGCGCTTGCGCCCTCATCGCCGCCCGGCATCCAGGAGCTCCTGTTCGGCGATGTCCTGGCCGTCTCCCGGATCGACCTGCTCGTGACGGCGCTGATCGCGCTGCCGGTCCTGGCTCTGCTCTGGACGCTGCACGAGCGCCTCCTGGCCGTCGGCTTCGACCGTTCCAGCGCACGCGCGATCGGCATCGCCCCGCGCCCGGTCGAGCTCGCCGTGCTGCTGCTGGTGGCAGCCGCCGTGGTGGTCGCCGTCCAGACGCTCGGCAGCCTGCTCGTGGTCGCCGTCCTGGTCGCACCGGCTGCCTGCGCCCGCCTGCTCGTCAACCGCTTCGCGGCGATGGCGCGCCTGAGCGCAGCGGTCGCCGTCACGGGCGGTCTCGGCGGCCTCTATCTCTCCTACTACGCAGGCACGGCAGGCGGCGCCTCGATCGCGCTCTGCCTCGTCGGCGCCTACCTTGCCGCTCTGGGGGCGAACGCACTCCGTGGCGCATGAAGCGCGGTTCGTGGCGTGGAGCGCAGCGCATGAACCGGGGTCAGTGGGCGTGGAGCGCAGCGCATAAACCGGGGTCAGTGGGCGGGGGCGTAGCGCAGCGCATAAACCGGGTCAGGCACCGAATATGCGCCAATTTCAAATTGGCGCATATTTCGGTGCCTGACCCCGGTTTATGCGCTGGCCCCGGCGTTCCGGATGACCCGGCTCGCCGACCCGGCTTGCCCGCAGACCCTCCAGCTCAGACGGCCGGCGTCATGCTGGGCTCAGGGCGGTGCTTCGATCCTGGGCGGTCAGCGGCTCGGCGCCGGTTGGGGTGATCAGGAACGAGCGCTCCACGTGAACGGCGTAGCGGCCGGGCTGCTCGAGGGGGACTTCGAGGTTGATCACCATCCCGGGCTCCAGCGATTGGTCCACGTCCAGGTCGACCAGATCGTCGGCCAGGCGCAGATCGGTCGGCGGGCCGATGAAGGGCAGCTCGCGCGGCTCCAGGCCGAGGCCGTGGCCCTGAGGCGCCGAGCGGTGCGCGAGCGTGCCGTCTACGACGCTGCGCATGGCGCTGTAGACGGCCGAGACCGGGACGCCCGGGCCGAGCTCCGCCGCGCCGGCCTCGAGGCATGCGCGGACGAGCTCGTAGCGCTCCGCGGCCTCGCCGCTCAGCGGCTCCACGGCCAGCGTGACGCCGGTGTCGGAGATGCACGAGCGGTACACGCAGCCGACGTCCAGCAGCAGGATGTCGCGCTCTCGCACCGGATAGGCCGAGGGTGTCGCGATGCCGAGGCCGAAGGGGCTGATGGCGACGTGCTCGAGGTCGGCTCCGCCGCCGGCGACCTCGAGGCGGAAGACCTGCGCGAGCTCGGCCAGCGTGCGGCCCGGGGCCGCGCTCGCGACCAGGGCGCGCAGCGCGCCCTCGGCGATCTCGGCAGCGCGCCGCGAGCGGGCGATCTCGTCGTCGCTCTTGACCATGCGGATCAGGCGCAGCAGCACCGACCCGTCGCCGAGCTCGTGAGCCGGCAGCAGCGCGCGCAGCGCTGCGAGCTCGCCGTGCGCGAGGCCCGCCGACTCGACGGCGATGCGCCCGCCGCCGGGCACGCTGCGCGCGATGGCCGCAGCGATCGCCTCGAGCGGCCCGACGTCGGCGCTGCGCTGTGCGAGCTTGCGGGCGACGGCGCGGAATTCGGGCGACACCTCCTCGGCGTCGGCCGGGTCGAAGCCGCCGCCGCCGTAGAGCTCGACCTCGCCGCTCCAGGCCGGCGGGGCCGTCGCGATCGTGGCCGCGTGCGCGATCAGCGTCCGCTCGCCGGCCGCCGTGGCGAGCGCGAAGGAGCGGAAGAGCAGCTCGGGCCCGGCGCCCGGCACCATGTGGTAGCGGCGGAAGGTCGTCTCGAACGAGCTGCGGTGATCCGTCAGGTAGTCGACGCTGAGCGGGGCGGCGGCCACGATCGCAGCGACCCCGGCCTCCCCCAGCAGGGCCTTCGCCCGGGCCTCGTTGAAGAGCATCGGCGCCTCCGCTCAGTAGGTGTGGCTGCCGCCGGCGTTCATGGCCAGGTTGCCGCCGTCGGCCGGCAGGATCGTCCCCGTGATCAGCGACGCGGCGGGCGAGGCCAGGAAGACGACGGGCAGGGCGACCTCCTCGGGCTCTCCGAGCCGGTCGAGCGGGATGCCGAGCTTGATGCGATCCATCAGGGACTGGTCGAAATCGGGATGCCGCATGCGCGCGCGAAAGCCCGGCGTGAGGATCTGGCAGGGCGCAACGGCGTTCACGCGGATGCCGAACTTCGCCCACTCCACGGCCATCTCGCGGGTCATCTGGTTGACCCCGCCCTTGGAGACGCTGTAGGCGAAGTTGCGCCTGCCCATGCCGCTCTGCCCGGCGATCGAGCTGATGTTGACGATGCTTCCGCCGGTGCCGCGCGCGATCATGCGGCGAGCCGCCTCCCGGGCGCACAGAAAGGTCCCGGTGAGCGTCGTCTCGAGGTTGTACTCCCAGTTCGCGAGCGTCAGCTCGTCGGGGCGGTCGTGGTGCGCGGCGAAGGCCGTGTTGACGAGCAGATCGACGGGCCCGAGCGCACCCTCGGCCTCATCGAACAGCCGCGCCACCTCGGGTTCGCTGCGCACGTCGCCGGCCAGCCCGACGCTGCGCGCGCCGTCGCTCTGGAGCTTCGCGAGCGTGGCCGCGAGCGACGCCTCGTCGACCTCGACCGCGGCCACTGCGGCTCCCGCACGGGCCAGGGCGGCGCACGTGGCGCCCCCGATGCCGCCGCCGGCGCCCGTCACGAGAGCCACGCGGCCGTCGAGCCGGAACGGGTCGGGCTGGGGGTCGGCGGTCATCGCGGCGGCATGCTAGGCACGCCGCTCCGGGCGCGCAAGCCCGACGTGCAACACGGGCCGTGCGCTCGGCTACACTCGCCCCCGCTTTGTCAGAAGAGAGGGCGCTGGGAGAAAATGCGCGGCGTTGCGTGCGTCCGGGACGAACCCCGTGAGTGAGAGGATCGGGCTCGAGAGCCTGCCCTCCGACGGCAAGCTCTCGCGCAGCGCGCACTCGCTCCGCGTCGTCCACGCGCTGCGCGAGGCGATCGTCTCGGGGCGCATGCCCGCCGGGGCTCCGCTGGTCGAGACGGCGATCGCGAGAGATCTCGACGTCAGCCGCGGGCCGGTGCGCACGGCGCTCCACGAGCTGCACGCGCAGGGCCTCGTCGAGATCACGCCCACCGGCCGGAGCTCCGTCGTCGGGTTCGATCACGAGCGCCTGCTCGATCTGTTGTCGGTGCGCTGGCAACTCGAGTCGCAGGCCGTGCGCTGGGGCCTCGAGCGGGAGCACAGCCTGGAGGACGTGTTCACCGCGTATGCCGCGATCGAGAGCGCGGAGCGCGCGTCGGGCGAGGAGGTCGCCGAGCTCGACATGGCCTTCCACCGCGCGCTCGTCGCGTTCTCGGGCAGCCGGGCGCTGATGAGCGCCTGGAGCGCCCTCGCGCCGGTCGTCACGACCGTGCTCGTGGTCGCGAACCGCCGCACGCAGCTCTCGGCCCAGCAGCTCAACGTGCTGGTGCGCGACCTGCACACGCCGATCATCGACGGCCTGCTTGCGGTCGACGCGGACGAGATCGCCCGCCTTCTGCAGCGGCAGTTCGAGGGGACCGACTACCTGCGCCGCGTCCAGCCCGACGTGGCCACGCTCAATCCGGCGGCCTTCGCGCCGCGGCGCTGAGCCAATCGGCGCCGGTGTGTCGGGGGGCCCGGCGCGCCGTTTCAAGTGCTATAGGATCTGCTCCTTGACGCTGTCCCATCGGGTGGCTATTGTCCGCCCCGAAACGGTTAACAGTAAACGGTTAACAGTTTTGGGCAGTGCATTTGATCGAGGATCTCCTCCTTACCCCCGCCGAGCTCATCGCCGTCGCAACGGCGATCCTCGCGGCCACCGGCACCCGCCCCGCGCGCGCCGAGGCAGTGGCCCGATCGCTCGTGGAGGCGAATGTCGCCGGCCATGACTCGCATGGCGTGCTGCGCCTGCCGGCCTACGTCCAGTTCGTCGAGCAGGGCCTCGTCGACCCGACCGCCGAGCCCGCGCTCGTCTTCCAGCGCGGCGCGGTCGCCCGCATCGACGGCCGCCGCGGCTGGGGCCAGCTGGCGGGACAGCTGGCAGCCTCGACCGCTGCCCGGCTGACGCGTGCCAACGGCGTCGGCGTCGTGGCGGTCGACCGCTGCGGGCACGTCGGCCGGCTCGGGGAGTACGTGGAGGCACTCGCCGCCGAGGGCTTCGTGGGCCATGCGCTGTGCAATGCCGAGCCTGCGGTGGCGCCGCCCGGAAGCGCGGTGCGCGCACTCGGCACGAACCCGGTCGCCTGGGCCGTGCCGCGCACGCACGGCGAGCCGGTGCTCGTCGACTTCGCAACGTCCGAGCTCGCCGAGGGCAAGCTCCAAGTCGCCGTCTCGCGCGGTCAGAAGCTCACGGTGCCGGCCATCGTGGACGGCGCCGGCCGCCCCTCGCTCGACCCGGCCGACTTCTACGACGGCGGCGCGCTCGTGCCCTTCGGCTCCCACAAGGGCTACGCGCTCAGCGTCGTCGCCGAGCTCGTCAGCCGCGGCCTCGCGGCGGGCGCCGTCGACGACGGTCGCGACACGCCCTACGCGATGCTCGTGCTGGCGTTCGACCCCGGCGCCCTCGGTCCGGCCGCGGGCTTCCTCGACGCGGTCGAGAGCTGGTGCGTCGATGTGCGCGCCCGCGCCGGCGAGGCCGGCTCCGAGGTGACGCTGCCCGGCGAGCCGGAAGCGCAGGCCCGGGCCGAGCGCCGCGAGCACGGCGTGCCGGTGCCGCCGGTGATCTGGGAGTCGCTGCTCGCGCTGCGAGATCGGCTCGAAGGTGCGGTGCCCGCGTCGGTGGAGGCCTCATGACCCGCAACGGCGGCGACCTGGACTTCAGCGGCGCGACCGTCGTGATCACGGGAGCGGCCGGCGGCATCGGCTCGGCGCTCGCACGGGGATTCGCGGCGCGCGGTGCCGCTCTCTCCCTGCTGGACGTCGACGAGAGCGGCGTGCAGTTGCTCGCCGACGAGCTGCGCGCCGGCGGCACGCAGGTGCTCGCGCGCCGCTGCGACACCTCCAGCGAAGCCGACGTCGTGGCCGCGATCGACGCAACCGAGCAGCAGCACGGCGGTCCCCACGTGCTCGTCAACAACGCCGCGCGGGGCAGCCACACCCGCCCCGAGTTGCTCACGCTCGAGGAGTGGAACGGCGTCATCGCCGTGTCGCTCACGGGCTACTTCCTGCTGGCCCGCGAGTGCGGCCGGCGCATGCTGGCGGCCGGCTCCGGCGCCATCGTCAACGTCGCCTCGATCGGCGGCCTGAGCGCCATCGGCCGCGGCAACTTCGCCTACGACGTCAGCAAGGCCGGCGTCGTCGCGCTCACCCGGGAGCTGGCCGTCGAGTGGGCGGGCAGAGGCGTGCGCGTGAACGCGGTCGCGCCCTGCCAGGTGCTGACCCCCGGCCTGCAGGCGCTGCTCGCCGACGAGCAGTTCGAGCACGATGCGCTGCTGAAGACATTTCTCGGGGGCATCCCCATGGGCCGCCTCGCAATGCCCGACGACGTCGTCGGCGCGGTGCTGTTCCTCGCCTCGCCCTCGGCCGCCATGACCACGGGATCGACGCTGCCCGTCGACGGGGGCAACCTGGCCCTCAACGCCGGCGGGAGCACGACGTGGTGAGGAGACTCGCCGCAGCCGTTGCCGGAGGTGGAATGACGAAGCCGGCGTAGGGCCCAGGTCGCATACCGCAAGGCCCGCTCCCCAGCAGGGGCGCGAGCGAAAGAAGGACTGCAGATGGGAGACGACGTGCACAACCCGGAGGAGAGGCCCGACCGCACAGGAGGCGCGCTCAGCAGGCGCAGCCTGATCGAGAAGGGGGCCGCGGTCGCCGCGGTCAGCGCGGTGCCGTTGCAGAAGACGCGCATCCTGCGTCCCACCCACGGAACCGCGACCACGCTCAAGCTGATGAGCTGGTTCCAGTACGAGCCCGGCCGCCATGAGGCCTGGAACACGATGATGGCCAAGTTCAACAAGAGCCAGAGCAAGTACAAGGTCGTCTGGACCGGCTGGCCGGCCAACCAGTACGAGGACCACGTCAACACGCAGGTGCAGGCCGGCGGCATCGACGCCGACGTGATCACGCTGATCCCCGACCTGGCCGCGCGCCTCGTCAAGCAGGGCGGCGTGCTCGAGCCGATCAACTCGATCGTCAAGAAGGTCGGCGTTCACCCGAGCGCCTCGCACAATTACATCCGCAAGGGCGGCAACCTCTACGGCATCAGCATCGTCGAGGTCGCCTTCGGCCTGCTCTACAACAAGGCGCTGTTCGCCAAGGCGGGCCTCAAGCGCCCGGCGACCGATCCGGAGGCGTGGCTCCAGCAGACGGTCAAGCTGACCACGAAGCCCAACCAGTTCGGCCTCTACTCGCCCAACACCATGGCCGAGCAGTTCTCGTTCTGGTTCACTCTCCAGGACTGGGCCAACGCCTACGACGCCAAGTGGGCGATCGGCAAGAAGCCGAACCTGACGGATCCGAAGATCATCAAGACGCTCACAGTCTGGAAGGAGTTCTACGACCAGACAGTTCCCCAGGGCTCCAACGACGCGGCTTCCGCACGCCTGTTCTCGAACGGGCAGATCGCGCAGGAGCTGATCGTGTCCGCCGCCGTCAACATCATCAAGACGACGGGCCCGAAGGTCTTCCCGAACCTCCGCAGCGTCGCGGCGCCGTGGAAGAGCGGCAAGCAGATCTCGCGTCTGCACCCGCTCTCGATCGTCAAGTCCACGAAGAACATGGACGGCGCGGTCGCGTTCGTCACCTTCATGACGCAGCCGGAGAACATGGCTCAGCTCATGCGGGGCTCGCTGGACGTCGTCCCGGCCTTCCCCGAGGTGCTCCAGGTCAAGGGGATGAAGGCCTGGCTCGACAGCCAGAAGTGGTCGACGGGCTACCGCGCCATCAAGCCCGTCAGCCAGCTCGACGTCGAGGGCGACTTCGTCTACCACGACACCGAGTTCGGGCAGATCATCCTGACCAACTTCCAGCGCGCGCTCACGGGCTCGACGTCGGTCGCCTCGGCGATGGCAGACGCCCAGAAGCAGGCTCAGGCGCTGGCGGACCGCGTCTTCTAGCCGGCGCGAGTCCCGAAAGCCCGTGGCTCAGATCAGCCAGACGGCACCCTCCGTGCCCGCGAACGTGCGTCGTTCGCGGGCACGGCGCGGGTGGCGCAGGTTCCCGTTCGGGTACGTCCTGATCCTCCCGATCCTGATCTACGAGGGGATCTTCCTGCTCTACCCGATGTACCGCGGCCTCGAGCTGGGGCTCGAGAAGCCGGACGGCGGCTACGGGCTGCACAACTACGAGCGTCTGATCCACGACTCCACGTTCTGGGACACCGTGCGCGTGACGCTCGAGTACACCGCGTTCGTCGTCGTCTTCTCGCTGCTCGTCGGGCTCGGCACGGCGCTGCTCATGAACGCCGCGTTCCGCGGCCGCGGCGTGATGCGGGCCGTGCTGACGACGCCGTGGGCGTTCCCCGACGTCCCCACCACGATCGCATTCCTGTGGATGCTCAACCCGACCTTCGGCGTGGCCAACGTGTTCGCGCGCTGGCTGCCCTGGGTGCACGACAACCCGCAGTGGCTGAACAGCGAGAAGCTCGCCCTCGGCTGCGTGATCGTGATCACCGTGTGGAAGGGCTTCCCGTTCTACGGGCTCGTGATCCTGGCGGCGCTGCAGACGGTGCCCGGCAGCCTCTACGAGGCGGCCCGCGTCGACGGCGCGACGCCCTGGGGCCGCTTCCGCTACGTCACGATCCCCGCCATCCTGCCGACGCTGAGCCTGCTGGCGATCCTCTCGTCGATCTTCGCGATCCAGCAGTTCACCCTGATCTACCTGACGACCGGCGGCGGGCCCGTGACGGCCACGAACACGCTGGCGATCGACATCTACCAGCAGGCCTTCCGCTTCTACGACTTCTCGTACGCCTCGACGGTCGCGGCCGCAGGCCTGCTGACCTCCGCGCTCGCGGTGATCCTGTTCATCTTCATCGAGAAGAAGGCCGGCGTGGGGGAGCTCGCATGAGCGCCGCCGCCCCGGTCGTCTCCGACAAGCGCATCCGCCGGCGCCGCCGCGGCGCCAAGCACTGGATCGGGCGGATCTCGCTCTACACGGGCGTCGTGGTCGTCGCAGTGGTGCTGTTCTTCCCGATCTACTGGATGCTCGTCAGCTCCATCCAGCCGCTCAAGTACGCGCTGCACTTCCCACCGCCGCTGTATCCGAAGTCGCTCAACCTCGGCACCTACCGGCAGCTGCTGCACAACCGCCCGGTGGGCACGTGGATCTGGAACTCGACCCAGCTCGCACTGATGACGACGGCTGTCACGATCGTCCTCGCCACGCTCGGCGCCTACGCGATGGCCAGGCTGAAGTGGCGCGGCAAGCTGCTCTTCGGCTTCATCCTGCTGCTGACGCAGATGATGCCCGGCGCCGTGATCGTCGTGCCGGTCTTCAAGATCTTCCGCGAGGCCAACCTGACGGGGCACCTCTGGGCGGTCGCGCTTCTGCACGCGGCGTTCATCCTGCCGATCGGCGTCTGGATCCTGATGCGGCTGTTCGCGGCCCTGCCCGAGGACGTGCTCGATGCGGCCAAGGTCGACGGCTCCGGCGACATCGGCGTGCTCTGGCGCATCGTCATGCCGCTCTCGCTGCCCGGGCTCGTCGCGGTCGGCGTGGTCGCGTTCTTCTTCAGCTGGAACGAGTACCTGTTCACCTCCACCCTGATCACGGACGGCAGCCAGATACCCGCCTCGGTCGGCATCGCCACGCTCATCTCACAGCTCGACAGCCCCGTGCAGCAACTGCTTGCCGCGGGCATCCTCTTCTCGATCCTCCCCGTGCTGTTCTACGCCGCCGTGCAGCGGCTGATCGTGGCCGGGCTGACCGCAGGCGCGGTCAAGGGATGAGCGCGGACCCGCTCGCCGCCTTCCGGCTCGACGGCCGGGTGGCTCTCGTCACAGGCGGCAACGGCGGTCTCGGCCAGGCGATCGCGCACGGCTTCCAGGCCGCCGGCGCGACCGTGGTCGTGACCGGGCGGGACGCCGCCAAGAACCGCGAGGCGGCCGCCGGCCTAGGGGCAGGCTCCGTGCTCGCGCTGGACGTGCGCGACGAGGACGACGTTGCCCGCGCAATCGCCACAGTCGTCGAGCGGCACGAGCGGCTCGACGTGCTCGTCAACAACGCCGGCGTCGGCGGCAGCTACAGCGTGCTCGACATGTCGCTCGAGGAGTGGCGACTGCTCGTCGACACCAGCCTGACCGGCTCCTTCCTCTGCGCCAAGCATGGGGCGCGCGCGATGATCGAGGCCGGCAACGGCGGCTCGATCATCAACCTCGGCTCGATGTACTCGGTCTTCGGGCCGCCGCGCGCCGTCGGCTACGCCTCGGCCAAGGCCGGCATCCTCGGGCTCTCGCGCGCGCTGGCCGTGGAGCTCGCGCCGCACGGCATCCGCTCCAACGCGATCCTGCCCGGCTGGATCGAGACCGCCATGACGAAGGTCCCGCTCGAGGGCGAGATCGGCTACGAGGTGCGCCGCAAGACGCCCGCGGGCCGCTTCGGCCGCCCGTCCGACCTCGTCGGCGCCGCGCTCTTCCTGGCTTCCGACGCCTCCGGGTTCGTGACGGGGATCGAGCTGCCGGTCGACGGCGGCTACCGCGTCTCCGAGCGCCCGCGCGGCGTGCTGCTCGGCAACCCCGCACCGGTCACGGCGACGGCGGCGGGCGCATAGATGAAGCTGGTCGAGCTGATCACGATCCGGCTGGAGCAGCTGCCGTCCCTCGGTTGGCTCCAGCTCGTCACCGACGAGGGCATCGTGGGCCTGGGCGAGACCTGCCTCCACCTCGACGCCGTCGAGGGATACCTGCACGAGGTGGCCGCGCCGCGCCTGCTGGGCGACGACCCGCGCGACATCGAGCGCCACGCCCGCCGGCTGTACGACTCGTTCACCGGCTGGGGCGGAAGCGGCGCCGAGACGAAGGGCAACTCCGCCGTCGACGTCGCCCTCTGGGACATCCTCGGCCAGTCGCTCGGCCAGCCGCTCTACCGACTGCTCGGCGGCCGCTGCCGCGAGCGCATCCGCACGTACAACACCTGCGCAGGCCCCTGGTACGGGCAGGTGCGCGCCGCGGAGCCGATCCACAACTGGAACCTGCCGGCCGACGGCGCCGACCCCGGCGCTTACGAGGATCTCGACGCCTTCCTGCATCGCGCGGACGAGCTGGCCGAGAGTCTGCTCGCCGAGGGGCTCAGCGCGATGAAGATCTGGCCCTTCGACAGCGCCGCCCTGGCGCACGACGGCCTCTCGATCTCGGCGGACGAGCTGCGAGCGGCGCTCGAGCCGCTGGACAAGATCCGCGCGGCCGTCGGCGACCGCATGGACATCATGGTCGAGCTGCACGCGCTCTGGAAGCCCGGGCCGGCCAAGGCGATCGCCCGCGCGCTCGAGGACTACGAGCCCTACTGGGTCGAGGACGCGGTCAAGCTCGACGACATGCTCGCCGTCTCGCGCTTCGTCGACTCGACGCCGCTGCCGTGCACCTTCGGCGAGACGATCGGCACGCGTGCCCGCTACTACGAGCTGCTCGAGCGCTGCGACATCGGCTACCTGATGCTCGACCTGGGCTGGTGCGGCGGCCTCTCCGAGGCGAAGAAGGTCGCGGCCCTGGCCGAGCTGCACGGCGTGCCGATCGCACCGCACGACTGCACTGGGCCCATCGGGCTGACGGCCGGGACGCACCTCGCGATCAGCACGCCGAACGCGGTGCTGCAGGAGTCCGTGCGGGCCTTCTACAAGGGCTGGTACCGGGACATCGTCACGGAGCTGCCGTCCGTGCTCGACGGCTTCATCGCCCCGCCCGACGGGCCGGGGCTCGGAACCGCGCTGCAGCCCGACGTGCTCGGGCGCTCGGGCACCCGCGTGCGGCGAACCCGGCTCGAAGACCTGTGAGGGGGAGCGTGTGAACGACGTCGTGATGCCCGAGATCGGCGTGTCGATGGACGAGGGCACGCTCTCGCGCTGGCTCAAGCAGCCGGGCGACGCGGTGGCCGCAGGCGAGGCGATCGCCGAGATCGAGACCGACAAGGCGGCGGTGGAGCTCGAGAGCCCGGCCGACGGCGTGCTCGGGGCGCATCTCGTGGGCGAGGGCGCGACCGCCCTCGTCGGCCAGACGCTCGTGCGCGTGCTGGCGCCGGGCGAGAGCGAGGATGCCGCGGCGGCCGGCCGCGCCCGAGCCTGCGGCCGCCCCGGCCGCCGCGCCCGCGCCCGCGTCTGCGCCCGTGCCCGCCGAGGGGCAGGAGGGGGCGGCCGGCAGGCCGCACCGGCTGACCCCCCGCGCGCGCCGCCTCGCGCGCGAGCATGGGATCCCCTACGAGGCCGTGGGCGGGGGCGGGCGCGCCGGCGACGTGCTCGCGCTCGTCGCCTCGGGCGGGCCGCGCCCTGCCGGCGCGGCAGCCGTGCCGGTCGCGGGCAACGGCGCGCCCGCGCCCGGTGGGTATCGCGACCTGATCGCGCGCAAGGTCACGGAGGCCTGGCAGACGATCCCGCACTTCTCGGTGACGCGCGAGATCGATGCCGACGAGCTGCTCGCGTTCGCGTCCTGGAGCAAGCGTGAAGGGCTGCCCGTCACGGTCACGGACCTGCTCTTGATCTCGCTCGCCAAGGCTGTCGCCACGCCGGAGCAGCCGGCGCCCGCCATCGGCCTGGCGGTCGCCACCGAGCGCGGCGTGCTGATCCCGGTGATCAGCGACGTCGCGCAGCTCGGGCTCGCCGCTCTCGCGGCCGAGCGCGCTCAGGCCGTCGAGCGGGCCCGCAGCGGCCGGCTCGCGGCCTCCGACCTCTCGGCCGCGCCCGTCTCGACGCTCTCGAACCTCGGCTCGTTCGGCGTCGACCAGTTCACCGGCGTGATCGCGGCGGGCCAGGCCACCTTGCTGACCGTAGGGCGCATCCGCGATCGCGTCGTGGTACGCGGCCGGGCGCTCGAGGCGCGGCCCACCCTGTTCGCGACGCTCAACGTCGACCACCGCGCACTCGACGGAAGCGACGCGGCGCAGCTGCTCGATCGCTTCGCCGCCGCCGTCGAGCGCCCCGAGAGCTGGGAGCGCTCCCGTGACTGAGACCAAGGCGGCAGCCGCCGAAGACATCCGCATCGACCTCACCGGCCTTCCGCCGGGCGAGCTCGTCGAGTGGCTCCAGTCGATGCTCCTGATCCGGCGCTTCGAGGAGCGCGCCGAGCGCCTCGGCTCACGCGGCGCGATCCCGGGCGGCATCCACTCGGCGGCGGGGCAGGAGGCCGTCGCCGTCGGCACGATGCGCGCGCTGGATCGGCTCGATCCCGTCGCCGGCACGCATCGCTCGCATCACACCGCGCTCGCCAAGGGCCTCACTGCGCCGTCGGTGATGGCCGAGCTGTACGGCCGCGCGACCGGCGCGGTCGGCGGCCGCGGCGGCACGATGCACCTGGCCGATCTCGAGCTCGGCTACCTCGGCGGCAACGGCATCGTCGGCGCGGGCGTGGGCATCGCTATGGGCGCCGCCCTGGCCTGTCAGCTGAAGGGCGAGGGCGTGGCCGTCGGCTTCGTGGGCGACGGCGGGCTCAACGTCGGCCGCACCTGGGAGGCCGCCAATCTGGCCGTGATCTGGGCCCTGCCCCTCGTGATCGTGTGCGAGAACAACATGTACGCGGTCGAGACGCGCTTCGACCTGGTGCTCGGCGGCGGCTCTGCCGTGCGCCGGGCGGAGGGCTTCGGGCTGGCCGCCGAGAGCGTCGACGGGCAGGACGTCGCAGCCGTCTACCGCGCGGTGCACGCGGCGGCCGAGCGCGCCCGCGCGGGCGGCGGAGCGAGCTTCATCGAGGCCCGCACGTACCGCTACGAGGGCCACAACACGGGGCAGATCATCACCTACCGCAGCGACGACGAGGTCGCCGACTGGCGCCTGCGCGATCCGATCAACCGCTTCTCGGCGGCGCTCACCGAGGCCGGCGTGATCAGCGAGGGCGACATGGCCGAGTTCGACCGCCTCGCCCTGCAGCAGATCGACGAGGCGGTCGCGTTCGCCGAATCCTCGCCGTTCCCCGATCTGGCGACGGCGCCGGCCAACGTGACCTCGCTGCCGACCGAGACGTGGGAGTCCGAATGAGCGAAACCATGACGTACGCCGCGGCCTTCCAGACGGCGATGGGCACCGAGATGGAGCGCGACGAGAGCATCTTCGTGCTCGGCACCGACCTGTACGTGCGCGGGGGGCACTTCGCCCAGGTCAAGGGCCTGGGCGAGCGCTTCGGGCGCGCGCGCGTGCGCGACACCCCGATCTCCGAGGCCGCCATGGTGGCTGCCGGGGTGGGCGCCGCGATGCACGGGATGCGGCCGGTGGTCGACCTCAACTTCGCCGATTTCGCCATGGGCGCCATGGACGAGATCGTCAATCAGGCAGCCAAGATGCGCTACATGTTCGGCGCCAAGGTGCCGCTCGTGATCCGCGGCTCCTCGGGCGTCGGCCTGTTCGCAGCGCAGCACACCAACAGCGTCGAGTCCTGGTTCGCGGCGACGCCCGGGCTCGTGGTCGCCACCCCGGCCACTCCGGCGGATGCCGGCGGCCTGCTCGTCCAGGCGCTGCGCGGCGACGATCCCGTGATCTTCCTCATGCACAAGCGCCTCTCGTCGGTGCGCGGCGAGGTCGACGTGCCGATCGCGCCGATTCCGTTCGGCAAGGCGCGGGTCGCGCGCGAGGGTGACGACGTGACGCTCATCAGCTACTCGTTCACGGTGCGCCAGGCGCTCGAGGCGGCCGAGCAGGCGGCCGCCGACGGCATCTCGGTCGAGGTCGTCGACCTGCGCACCGTCGCGCCGCTCGACCGGGCCACCATCAACGCCTCCGTGCGCAAGACCGGCCGGGTCGTGCTGCTCAGCGACGCCCCCACGGTGGGCGGCGTGCTGGCCGAGGTGGCCGCGGGCATCCAGGAGACGTCGCTCGACTACCTCGACGCCCCGATCGTCCGGCTGGGCGGACGGCATTCGCCGATCCCGCACTCCCCGCCGCTCTTCGAGGCGCTCGTGCCCTCGCTCGAGGACGTCACCGCCGCGCTGCGCGAGATCGTCTCGGTCGCAGTCTGATGCTGGAGTTCGTGACAGCCGCCGACATCTTCGGCGGCCTTGCGCTCGAGAACGATCAGGCGGCGGGCCGCGCCAGCGTGCGCCTCGGGTCAGTGGCGACGCCCGAGGACGTCGCCCGCGAGACCGCCGCCGCCGACGGGCTGATCATCACCACGCATCCCTTCGGCGCCGAGCACATCGCGGCGCTCGGCTCCGGCGTGAAGGTCATCGGGCGCGCGGGCATCGGGCTCGACGCGATCGACCTGGCTGCCGCTGCGGAGGCCGGCGTGGCCGTCATCAACTTCCCCGACTACGCCACCAACGAGGTGGCGACGCACGCGGTCGGCATGCTGCTGGCGCTGCAGCGGCGCCTGGTGGAGGCCGACCGCCTGGCCCGCCTGCCGTGGGGCGAGCAGTCGTGGCTCGGGCAGATGGAGCCGCTCGAGACGCTTACGCTCGGACTCGTCGGGCTCGGGCGCATCGGCCGGGCCGTGGCCGAGCGCATGCGGCCCCTGGTCGGCGCCATGCAGGCGTACGATCCGGCCTCGCCGCCGCTACCCGAGGGCATGACGGCCTGCGGGAGCCTCGAGGAGCTGCTCGCCACGAGCGATCTCGTCTCGCTGCACCTGCCCCTCCTGCCCGAGACGGCGCGCCTGCTCGGTGCCGCGCAGTTCGCGCAGATGCGGCGGGGTGCGCTGCTCGTGAACGTCTCGCGCGGCGGCCTGATCGACGAGGACGCGCTCGCCGATGCGCTGCATGCGGGCCGCATCGGCGGCGCGGCCCTCGACGTCTTCGCGAACGAGCCGCCCGCCCCCGGCGCTCGCATCCTGGAGGCGCCCAACACCGTGCTCTCGCCGCACGTCGCGTGGTTCTCGACCGCATCCGGCCCGAACGTCCGGCGCGCTACGGTTGAAGCGATGATCGTCTGGATCGAAACTGGCACCGTGCCGCACGGCAACCTCGCTGCGCGACCGCTCCGCTCGCGTGCCGAAGCCGTCTCGGGAGGCGTGTCGTGAGCAGCGAGCAGCGATTTCTGGTGACCGGCGCCTACGGGTGCATCGGCTCGTGGGCCGTGCGCCTGCTGCTCGACGAGGGCTGCGGGGTGACGACGTACGACCTCGGCGGCAGTGATCACCGGCTGCGCCTGCTGCTCTCGGACGAGGAGCTCGCAGGCCTCGACCAGGTGCGCGGCGACGTCACCGACCTGGCGCAGCTGCGCGGCACGATGGAGGAGCGCGGCGTCACCCACCTGATCCACCTGGCCGCGCTGCAAGTGCCCTTCGTGCGAGCCGACCCGCCGCTCGGGGCCCGCGTGAACGTCGTCGGCACGGTCACCGTGTTCGAGGCGGTGCGCGCGCTGCCGCTGGCCGGGACGCTCGCCTACGCCTCCTCGATCGCGGCCTACGACCCGCCGGAGCCCGGCCATGAGCACGAGCAGCGCGGCGTCCCCTCGACGCTTTACGGCGTCTTCAAGCGCGCCAACGAGGAGACCGCGGGCGTCTACTGGGCCGATCACGCGATTGCGAGCGTCGGCCTGCGGCCGCACACTGTCTACGGCCTCGGCCGTGACCAGGGCGTCACGTCCGCGCCGACCAAGGCGATGCTCGCCGCGGCCGCGGGCACCTCCTACCGCGTCCCCTACGGCGGCCGCTCCGAGATGCAGCATGCCCGCGACGTGGCGCGCCAGTTCATCGCCGCCTCGCGCGCGGACGTGCAGGGCGCCGCAGTGCTCGACCCGCCGGGGCGGCCGACCTCGATGGCGGAGATCATGGAGGCCATCTACGCCGCCGCCCCCGGCGCAGCGGGGTCGGTCGGCTTCGACGACGTCGTCGGCGTCGGCGTGCCCGAGCAGGGCGACACGGCGTCCTTCGTCGCGCTGCTCGGCGAGCTGCCGACGATCCCCCTGCGCGAGGGCGTGGCCGAGACGATCGAGAGCTTCCGCAGCCTGCTCGCCCGCGGCCTCGTCAAGCCCGAGCCCGCGGCCTAGATGGCCGCCTCGCAGGACGGTGCGGCGCTCGCGCTCTGGCGCGAGGTCCCCGTCACCGTGAGCGACGGGACCGTCCTGCGAGCAGACGTCTGGCGGCCCGCGACGGGCGAGCCCGTGCCGGCCATCCTGGTGCGCACGCCGTACGGCAAGGAGCGCGCGGTGCCCTCGGGCGCCCTCGATCCCGCCACGGCCGTGGCGGCCGGGTTCTGCGTGGTGATCCAGGACGTGCGCGGCACCGGCAGCTCCGGCGGCAGCTTCGAGCCCTACGTGAACGAGGCGGCCGACGGGTTCGACACGATCGGGTGGCTCGCGGCGCAGCCGTGGTGCGATGGGCGGGTCGTCATGAGCGGCATGTCGTACGTCGGAGTCGTGCAGTGGCTCGCCGCCTCGCGGCGGCCGCCGGCGCTGGTCGCACTCACCCCGACGATTACGAGCGACAACCTCGCCGAGGGCTGGTCGTTCCGCGGCGGCGTGCTCGAATCCGGCTTCCTGCGCACCTGGATCGCGAACTCGCTCGCGCCGCCCGAGCTGCGCATCCTCGACGACCTCGACGACGTCGCCGAGGGCGGCGGCGACCTGACGTCGATCGCGCCGTGGTCGGAGCCGTGGTTCAGCGAGCCGGCCGATTCGGCGTACTGGACGGCACGCGCCCCGGCGCCCGGATCCGTGCCGGCAGATCTCCCTGCGCTCGTGATCGCCGGCTGGTACGACTGCTTCGTCGGCGGCAGCCTGCGCTCGTTCGCCGACCGGCACAGCTCCCGCGACCGTCTGATCGTGGGCCCGTGGGGCCACGAGCCGACGCTCTCGCACCTGATCGGCGAGCGCGCGCTCGGATCAGCGGGAGCCGCCGACGTCTTCGGGCTGCGCGAGCGGGCGCTCGCGTTCTACCGGGCCGCCCTGGACGGCGGCGAGCCGCCCGGCCCGCGTGTGCTGGCCTACCTGCTGCGTGCCGGCAGGTGGCTGGAGCTCGACTCGTGGCCCCCAGCAGGCGCGCGCCCGCTGACGCTGGAGGTCTCCGGCGGCGGCTCGTTCCAGGCCGATCCCGCCGCGCTCCCGGGCGTCCGCGGCGGCCGGAGGCTGCAGGGCGGCGCGGCCGGCAGCGGCATGGGGCCGTGCGATCAGCGGCCGCTGCTGGAGGGTGGTGGAGCGCTCCGGCTCGACGTCGTCCCGCTCGCCGAGCACATCGTCGCCGCGGGGCCCGCCGCAGCGACGCTCACGATCTCCGCGAGCGGCGAGGCACCGAGGCAGTGGGTGGCCATCCTCTGCATCGAGGAGGCAGACGGCCACCTCGTCAACCTCGCCGAAGGGGTCGCCGAGCTGCCGGCGGACGCGGCGGAGGTCACGATCGAGCTCGGCGACATCTGCGTCGACCTCGAGGCGGGCGCACGGCTCGCCCTCGTCGTCTCGGGCGGCCTGGCGCGGCGCTTCCCGGCGCCGGCGACAGCCGCCGAGCAGCGCGTGGAGAGCGCCTCGCTCGTTCTCTCCGCCGCGTCCTAGACGCAGCTCGGGCAGGTGCCGCGCAGCACGACGTCGTGCTGGTCGATCGTGAACTCGAGACGCTGCGAGAGCGTGGCGATGGCCTGCTCGAGGCCGTCGTCGGCGAACTGGGCCACGCGCCCGCAGCGATTGCAGACGACGTGGTGGTGGTGCTCGCCGCCCGGTTGCGCGGCCTCGTAGCGCGCAGTGCCGTCGCCGACGTCGAGGCGGTGCACGAGGCCGAGGCGGTCGAGCACCTCCAGCGCGCGGTAGACGCTGGCGATCCCGACGCGCCCCTGGTCGTCGCGTAGCTCGTCGGCGATCTCCTGTGCGGTGGCGCAGCAGTTCTGCCGCGCGAGCGCTGCGACGACCCGCGTCCGCGCTGCGCCTGCACGGAAGCCCTCGCGCTCGAGGGTCGCGAGCGCATGCTCGCTCCAGCCGGGGTCGTGGGCCGCGCTCACAGCCCGATGGTAGCCGAGACTCACTATCGTGATGCCGCGCTCAGCCCTTGCGGTAGCGCCACGTCGCGAGAGGCGCGAAGACGATCAGCATCGCACCGATCCAGAGCAGTGCGACGACGACGTCCGAGGTGGTGGCAGTGCCCAGCGAGAGTCCGCGCACCGCGTTGGCGACCTTCGTGACCGGCTGGTGCTCGGCGAAGCCGCGCAGCCAGGAGGGCATCGATGCGGGCGAGACGAAGATCGAGCTCGCGAAGACGAATGGGAAGAGCGGGATGAAGCCCGCGACCTGCGCGGTCTCGGGCTCGCGCACGAGCATGCCGACGAGCGAGAAGAACCACGAGAACGCGTAGCCGAAGAGCAGTGCGATCCCCATCGCGCCGAGTGCGTCCAGCAGGCCGCCCTCGAAGCGGAAGTCGACGGCGTACCCGACCGCGATCATCAGCCCGATCACGAACAGGTTGCGCACGGCGTCGGCTGCGGTGCGCCCGGCGAGCACGGCCGAGCGGGCCATGGGCAGCGAGCGGAAGCGGTCGATGATGCCGGTCTTGAGGTCGGTCGCGAGGCCGACGGCCGCAGTCGTCGAGCCGAAGATCACCGTCTGCACGAACACGCCGGGCAGCAGGTAGCTCGCATAGCTCGAGGCGGGCACGCTGATCGCGCCGCCGAAGACGTAGCGGAACAGCAGCACGAACATGACCGGCTGGATCGTCGAGAAGACGAGCAGCTGCGGCGTCCGGATGAGGAACAGCACGTTGCGCCGGGCGATCACGAACGAGTCGGTGAAGATCGCAGACGCCGGCAGCCGCGCCGGCGGCAGGGAGGTGCTCTCGGGAGCGCTCACGCGGCGCCCCGCCTCGAGCGGCGGCCGGCAGGGGCTGCGCCGTCGTCCGGGACGTCCTCGGGCGTCGCTCCGCGGCCCGTCAGCGCCAGGAACACATCGTCGAGCGATGGCCGGCGCAGGCTCAGGTCGCTCGGCACGATGCCCTGGGCGTCAAGCCGGCGCACCGCGCTCATCAGGTCGGCGGCGCCCTGGTGCACCGGCAGCGTGATGCGCCGGTCGCCCACGTCGATGGTCGGCTCGCCGCTGCCGACGCCGCGCAGGGCGGCCGCCGTCGGCTCGAGCGCGCTCGCGTCCTCCAGGTGCAGCTCGAGGACGTCCGCGCCCATGCGGGCCTTGAGCTCGCGCGGCGTGCCGTTCGCGATCACCTTGCCGTGGTCGATCACGACGATGTGGTCCGCGAGGTTGTCGGCCTCGTCCAGGTACTGGGTCGTGAGCAGCACCGTCGTGCCGTCCGCCACGAGCTCGCGGATGAAGCTCCAGACGTCGTTGCGCGACTGTGGATCGAGGCCCGTGGTCGGCTCGTCCAGGATCAGGAGGCGGGGCCGCCCGACCAGGCTCGCGCCCAGGTCGAGGCGGCGGCGCATGCCGCCGGAGTAGCCGCGCACGACGCGGTCGCCGGCATCGCTCAGGTCGAGGCGCTCGAGCGCCTCGCCGGCACGGCGCCTGGCCTCCGCGCGCCCAAGCCGGTAGAGCTTGCCGACCATCTCGAGGTTCTCGCGGCCCGTGAGCGTCCCGTCCACCGCGGCGAACTGGCCCGCCAGGCCGATCAGCCCGCGCACGCGCGTCGCGTCGCGCAGCACGTCATAGCCGAACACGCGCGCAGCGCCGGCGTTCGGCCGCAGCAGCGTCGCGAGCACGCGCACGAGCGTGGTCTTGCCCGCGCCGTTCGGCCCGAGCAGGCCCTGCACGGTGCCGGGTCCCACGGTCAGGTCGACGCCGTCGAGCGCGCGCGTCTCGCCGAAGGCGACCGCCACGCCCTCCACTTCGACTGCCTGAGCGGACGCTGCCATTGCGCGGTAGAGGTAGCAGAGCACGCGCCGGCGGGCGCTGGCGACTGATCGTGCGAGGCGGTACGTTGGCCGCGTGGCGCGTACCTGGCTCTCCGTCACCGTCGAGCTCGTGGAGGGCGGCGGCTTCCGCTTCTGGCCTCGTCCGGGCCGTGTCTTCGCCGTGGGCCGCACCCACACGTTCGAGCAGCTGGCGACCGCGATCGACGTCCCGTTCGGCCGCTGGGACCTCTCGCACCTTGGCAGTTCGAGCTCAGCGGGGGCACGTCTACGTCGCGCCGGAGGATTGCGACTGGGAGAGCGCCGCACGCGAGACGGTGCTCCCGGGAGCTCGCGCCTCAGCCGGCTGACGGCGGGCGACGAGCTCGTCTACGAGTTCGACCTCGGCGACTCCTGGCTGCACGTCTGCCGCGTCGCCGGCGGCCGCATCGACCCGGCCGAGGTGCTCGGCGGCGTGCCGCCGGAGCCGGCGTACGACGGCGGGCATCCTGCCCGACCAGGACCTGCGGCGCTTCGCCGGCGACGACGGCGAGACGCCCCTGCCCGTCGATCAGCGCAACCGGGATCTGCCGCCGTTCCGGCCCTGGTGGGGGCCGGCCGCCTCTCAGGCTGCGGAGGGCGAGCCGGAGCTCGGCGCCGAGCCCCGGAGAGCGACCCGCCGGTGCAGCGGGAGGGCAGCCCGCCGGCAGAGGAGGAGAGCGGCCCGCGCGACGCGCCTCATGCCGCGTCCAGCACGTCGCGCCGGTCGTTCTTCGTGCGGTACATGGCGGCGTCGGCCTTGGCCAGCACCGTCTCCGCGCTGTCGTGCCGGTCGGCGACGGCGATGCCGATGCTGACGCCGATGCGAACCTCGTCCCCGAACAGTGCGAAGGGCCGCTCGAGCGTGTCGGTCAGCCTGTCGGCGACCCAGCCGGCGTCGTGGACCGCCCCGAGGTCCTCGCAGAGCACGGTGAACTCGTCCCCGCCGAGGCGCGCGATCGTGTCGGCCGGGCGCACGGCGCGGCGCATGCGCTCTGCGGCCTGGCGCAGCAGCTCGTCCCCCGCGGCGTGGCCGAGGTTGTCGTTCACCGCCTTGAAGCGGTCGAAGTCGATGAACAGCACTGCCACGCGCTCCTTCGAGCGGCGCGCACGCTCGACGGCGTGCGCCAGGCGGTCGCCGAACAAGACGCGGTTGGCGAGACCGGTCAGGGCGTCGTGCAGGCTCAGGTCGGTGAGGTGCTCCTTGGCTTGCCGCGCCTCGCTGATGTCCTGGATCTGCGAGACGAAGTAGGACGGAGCGCCGGCCTCGTCGCGCACGAGCGAGACGCTCAGAAGCGACCAGACGTAGCGCCCGTCGGCGTGCTCATACCGCTTCTCCATCGCGTACGACTCGATCTCGCCCAGCATGACGCGCCGCATCTGGTCGAGGTCGAGATCGAGGTCGTCGGGATGCGTGAGGGCCTGGAACGTCGTGTCCAGGAGTTGCTGCTCGCTGTAGCCGAGCATCTTGCAGAGCGCGCTGTTCACGCGGGTGAAACGGCCCTCCGTCGAGACCAGGGCCTTGCCGATCGGCGCCTGGTCGAAGGCGTTGCGGAAGCGGTCCTCGGCGTCGCGTAGCTCACGTGCCGCCTGGCGCTCGGCGGTGATGTCGCGGCCGATGCCGAGATAGCCGGTGACGGAGCCGTCGGCGCCGCGGATCGCGGTGATCGCGAGCGAGACGGGCAGCTTGACGCCGTCCCGGCGCACGAACGTCCAGTCGCGCGTCTCGGTCTCGCTCTGACGCGCGCCGTGGCCGAGCACGTCCTCGACGGGAATGTCGAGCTCGGCTGCTCGCTGCTGCAGCTCCTCGGGATCATGGAACAGCTCCGGATGGTGCCGTCCGACGACCTCGGCGGCGCGATAGCCGAGCATGCGCTCGGCGCCGCCGTTGAAGACGGTGATCAGCCCGCTCTGGTCGGTGCCGATGATCGCGTACTGCGTCGTCGCGTCGAGCACGGCGGTGAGCGCGTCACGGGCCGCGACGGCCGCGGCCTCGGAGTCGGCCAGCGCCGCGACCATCGCCCGCTGCTCGGTGACGTCCACGAACGTCGTGACCACGCCCGTGATCGCGTCGCCCTCGCGCAGCGCGCGCGCGTTGACGGAGATCCAGCGCAGCTCGCCGTCGTCCATGTGCAGGCCGGTGAGCTGCTCGACGACGTCGCGACCTGTCGCGAGCGCCACGCTGGCCGCCGACTCGGGGTGCGGGAACGGCGAGCCGTCGGGGCGGAGGGCGGTGCGCGGATTGACCTGCTTGCTGCCGATCAGCTGCTCGCGCGTGCGCCGCAGAATGCGCGCGGCCGCCGGGTTGAGGTCGACGATCGTGCCCTGCGCGTCGCGTACGACCACGCCCTCGTGCATCCCGTCCACGACCTGCCGCAACCGGGTGACCGGCACGGGAGGATCGCCGGGAACCGGCCCCAGGGAGGCAGGCGGCGTGTTCACGGGCCTTCTATCGACCGATCGCGCGATCGGCATTAGGCAGTTCTGAGCGAGAGCGCCGCAGCGCCTGGGTCCCGTGCCGGCGAGCTATCGTGCGCGCGTGCCGGCTCGGGCGATCCTCCTCACCGGCACGATGGGCTCCGGCAAGAGCGTCGTGACGATCGCCGTCGGCGAGCTGCTGCAGCAGCGCGGGCAGCCCTACGCGCTCGTCGATCTCGATTGGCTGGGCTGGGTCGAGCCTGCGCGCGGCTCGCCGCTCTCGCAACGTGCGGTGCTGGCCGAGAACCTGCGCCTGATCTGGCCCACGTTTCGCGCCGCGGGCGTGGAGCGGCTCGTGCTCGCGCGCCTGCTCGAGGATCGCGCGCAGCTGGAGGAGCTTCGCGCGGCGCTTGCCGGCGTCCACCTGGCCGTGGTGCGGCTGGTGGCCCCCGCTGCCCTGATCGAGCGCCGCCTGCGGGCACGCGATGCCGGCGCGCAGCTTGCCGAGCACCTGGCGGAGTTCGCCGGGTTCGCGGCGCGTGCCGAGACGAGTGCCCTCGAGGACGCAGTCGTGGAGAACGGCGAGCGGCCCCTCGAGGAGGTCGCCGCCGAGGTGCTCGAGGCCGCGGGCTGGTGAGTGCCGGCGGCAACGAACGTGACGACGACTCCGCGTGCGGCCGGAGGCGGTAGCGTCCGAGCGATGACGAGCCCGTGGGAGAGCGACGGGGAGTGGCTGCGCTGCCAGCTGCACGCCCATACGACCAACTCCGATGGCGAGCCGACGCCCGAGGGCCTGGTCGAGCACTACGCGCGCGCGGGCTACGACGTGCTCGCGATCACCGACCACTGGCACGTCACGCGATTCGAGCACGGGGGCGTCCTGGTGCTGCCCTCTGCCGAGCTCTCGGGACGGATCGAGGGCGAGCTCGAGGAGGCCGACGTGCTGGCCTACGGCATCGACGAGCTGCCGGAGGCGCGCGAGCGATTCCCGTCCATCGCCGAGGCTGCCGGCTGGATCGCAGCTGCGGGCGGTGTCGCCTACCTCGCGCACCCGTACTGGAGCGCGCTCTCGGCCGAGCACTATCTCGAAGCACCCGCGCTCTCGGGCATCGAGGTCTTCAACGGCGGCTCGGAGCAGCAGCAGGGAAACGGCCTCTCGGTCGTGCACTGGGACGCGATCCTCGCCACCGGCCGCGTCTGCCACGGCATCGCCACCGACGACTCGCACTACGCCGGCCAGGACTCGCGGCTCGCGTGGACGATGGTCAAGGCGCGCGAGCGCACGCGCGAGGCGGTGCTGGATGCCTTGCGCCGGGGCTCTCTCTACGCCAGCAGCGGCCCGGAGATCCACGACGTCCGCCTCGACGGCGACGGCGTGCAGGTGCGCTGCTCGCCTGCTCGCTCGGTTGCGCTCCGCTCCGGGCGCTGGGATGGCTGCAAGGTCAACGCCGACCCGCAGGGCATGAACTGGCGCGGGCGCGTGATCGAGCGGGACGCGGGTGGCGGCATCGTCGCGGCTCGCCTCGAGCTGCCCGAGTTCCATGGCTGGGGGCGCGTTGAGATCGAGGCGGCAGACGGCGGGCGGGCGTGGTCGGGCGTCCTCCACGATGGCGGCTGAACGCCTATCTGATCTGCTCCGCGGGCGCGGAGACGATCGTTACAAGGTACCGTGGTGTCCATGGACGCATGGAAATCGCTGCTCGTGACGAATTCGCGATCTCTCTGCGGAGCGCGCCTGCCCGCTGAGCGCTCGTGACCGACACCTCCTCGCGGACCTCGATTCCGGTCGACCGCCTCGACGTACAGGTCTCTGCGTCTGTGGGATCGATCGATGTCGTGACCGTGCGCAAGGGGCTCACTGCGGTCACGAAGCCCTCGCGCGAGACAGCCTGGCGCGGGCCTGCGCGGTTTGCCGCGCGCATCCAGGAGACGCTCGTCGAGCTGCACGAGCTCGTGGCGGCGCGCCATCCCGGATGCGTCTCGCTGGCGGAGCACGCGATTCTCTGCGTCGACAAGGCGCTCGGCCAGTTCAGCGCGGGCGATCCCGACATGGATGCCCTGCGCGAGGATGTGCGGGAGCTGCACCTGTCCGGCTGCCGCTCCGTGCCGCCCAAGCCCGAGGCGCTCGCCGCCCGCCTGGTCGAGCTCGCCGAGCGCACGGAGCGCGACTGGATGCAGGATGCGCCGGAGCGCTATCGCGGCGTGCTCTGCGACGAAGGGCTCGCGAAGCTCGACACGATCCTGACGCGCAAGCTCGACGCGATGCCGCCCGACTCGCACGCGGCGACGTCGCACACCGGGCTGACGCTGCGCGCCATGAGCGAGTCGCTCGCTCGCGCCCTCGGCGACATCGACCGGCTCGTGCGCGAGCTCGCCCGGGACCTCGAGACGCCCGCGCGCTACGTGCGCATCGCTCACGAGCTCGACTCGGCGGGACGCCGGGACGACGCTCTCGAATGGCTGCGGAAGGGAGTCGACGCGCACGGTGCAGGGGATGACGTGCTACGGGAGGCGCTCGTCGCGGGATACCTGCGCGTCGATCGCCGCAAGGATGCGATCGCGCTGCTCCGCGAGGAGCTGCAGCGGGCGCCGAGTGCGCAGGTCGCCGGCGAGCTGCTCGCCGCCGCGGGCGACGAGCGCGATGGGGAGCGGGCCTGGGCGCACGCCCAGCTCACGCAGGCCGCCGAGCGCGACGGCGATGCCGGCGAGCTCGTCACGGCGCTGCTCGCAGACGGCGCCACGGCCGCGGCGCTGAACGCCGCCGACAAGCTCCGCGTGCCCGTCGCCGTGCGGCTCGAGCTTGCTCGGATCGCAGCCGTCGACGACCTCGACGCTGCGCTGAAGCATTACCGGCTGCTGGTCGCCGCCGAGCTCGAGACGTCGGAGCGCGAGAGCTACGGCAACGCGGTGCGGCATCTGCGCGCGATGCGCAAGGCCGCCGAGGCGCATGGACGCGGCGACGAGGTCGTCGCCTTCGCGCACGCAGCGCGCGAGGAGCACACGCGCCGCCGCACGCTCGTCACGATGCTCGACAAGCTCGGCTGGTGGTGACCCGCCTGCCGGGTCGTCAGCTCGCGCTCGCCACCACGTAGAACTGCCCGCCCAGGGGCAGCGTCCTCGTCGGGAACGACCCGCGCGAGGCCTGGCGATGCGAGCAGACGCAGACGGGATCCAGCCGCAGCTCGCGGCAGCGCTCGACGAGCCAGCCGAGCGGCGGGCGCTGCACGTACTGCTCGCCGTCCGCCTCCTCGTCGGGCCGCAGCCCCTTGCGCGGCAGCACAATGTTGCGCAGCAGGCGGGGCAGCATGCGATTGAGCGCGTAGGGGGTGCGCAGGCTGAGCAGGGCGATCCCACCCGGGCGCAGCACTCGCTGAAGCTCCGCCAGGCACGCCAGCTTGCCGTCGCGCGTGAGGTGGCCGATGCCGTTGCAGGCGAACACGACCGCGTCGAGCGAGCTCTCGCCGTGCGGCAGCCTCACGGCGTCGCCGACGCGGAAGCGAGCATCCACGCCGCTCGACTCGGCCGCGGCTCGCGCCTCGTCGATCATCGACGGCGAGATGTCGAGGCCCTCGGCGGCGAAGCCGCGCGCCGCCAGTGCCAGGGCGACCCGGCCGTTGCCGCAGCCGAGGTCGAGCACCGTGGCGCCCTGCGGGAGGAAGCGCTCCGTGAGGGCGGCCTCGGCCGCGTCCAGCCCGCCGTCGGGCCGGAAGGCGCGCCGGTTCTCGGCTCGCTCGTAGTACTCGCGATTGGCGGCACTCGCGTCGTGCTGGTGCACCACGCGGGTCATCGAGCCCGGCTGTCCGGCGGGCGGCGGTTGCAGCTGAGCATCTGGCGGCCTCCGTCTTCGTCGGGCCCTCCCTCGGCAGATCGTACTCGCCGGATCCCCCCGGGGCCGCGGGCGCTACTCCTCGGCCGCGAGCTTCGCGATCAGCTCGTCGAGCTCGGGCACCTCCGCGCGCAGGCTCGGCAGGTTGACGACGATGCCCTCCTGCGTGCTGCGGGCGAGCACGACGACGGCCTCCTCGTCGGGCGAGGGATTCTCCTCGCGGTGCGGCACGTAGGGCGGCACGTAGATGTAGTCGCCCGGCCCCGTCTCGACCCGCCGTTCGACGCCGTTCTCGAGGAACACGAAGACGGGCCGGCCGGAGACGATGTAGATGCCGGTCTCGGCCTCGCCGTGATGGTGATCGCCCGAGACCATGCCCGGCGCGACGATGGCCTTGCCCATCCAGATCTTGCGCGAGCCGTTGCGCTTGCCCGAGATCGCCTCGAAGCGGCGCATGCCGGGCGTCTGCGCGGTCGCCTCGCTGAGCTCGTCGTGACCCGTGTGGTGGAGCTGGAGATGCCAGGCGGCGTTGCCGGCGTGGTGATCGGCCGCTCACGACTGCTCCAGCGGCACGGGCTCGACGGTGCGCTCGCCCCCTGCGCTGCCCGTGTTCGGGGTGCCCGCGCGCTCGATCAGGATCACGTGCGCCTCGCCCTCCGGCACGTCGGGGCAGTGCTCGACACCGTGCGGCACGACGATCATCTCGCCCTCCTCGATCCACTCGTCGCCGTCGCGGAAGTGCATCAGGAGCCGTCCCTTGACGACCAGGAAGAGCTCGTCCTCCTCGTCGTGGTGGTGCCAGACGAACTGCCCTTGCACCTTGACGATCTTGACCTGGAACTCGTTGATCATGCCCGCGATGCGCGGCTTCCAGGGCTCGTCGATGCGGCCGAAGGCCTCGGCCAGGTTGATCTTCCTCGGCATGCCGGAAGCCTACTGCGCTCTCAGTGCGTCGAGCCGTCCAGGATCTGCAGCGTCTTCAGGTCGGAGTAGAAGTCGAGGGCGTAGTCGCCGCCCTCGCGGCCGATGCCGCTGATGCCGATGCCGCCGAAGGGCGCCGTGAGGTCGCGGATCAGGAAGCAGTTGACCCACACCGTGCCGGCGCGCAGCGCGCGGCCGACGCGCTCGGCGCGCTCCTCCGAGCCGGTCCAGACCTGCGCCGCGAGGCCGTACTCGCGTGCTGTTCGCGAGCCGGATCGCGTCGGCCTCGTCCTTGAACGTCTGCAGCGTCAGCACCGGCCCGAAGACCTCGTGCTGCACGACCTCGGAGTCGTTGCGAGGCGGGCTCGATCAGCGTCGGCTCGTACCACAGGCCCTCGGGCGTGATGGCGCTCGCCCGCCGCGCACGATGTGCATCGCCCGCGGCGCGCGCGCGCTCGACGAAGCCCTCGACGCGCGCGAGGTGATCGGGGTGGATGAGCGGGCTCACGGTCGTCGCCGGGTCGCGCGAGTCGCCCAGCACGTGGGCGTCGGCGTAGCGGTCGAAGGCCTCGAGGAACGGCTCGCGGATCGACTCCTCGACGAGCAGGCGCGTGCCGGCGAGGCAGACCTGGCCGCCGTCGTCGTACTGGCCGGCGGCCTTCTTCGCGGCCGCGTCGAGGTCGGCGTCGGCGAACACGATCGAGCGGGCTCTTGCCGCCCAGCTCCGCGGTGAACGGGACGATGTTGCGGGCGGCCGCGAGGCCGATGTGGCGCGCCGTCTCGGGCGAGCCGGTGAACGAGAGCCGCCGCACGCGCGGGTCGGCGACGAGCGCCGCGCCGAGCTCCTCGCCGATGCCCTGCACGATGTTGAAGACGCCCGGCGGCAGGTCGGCCTCGTCGACGAGGTCGGCGAGCAGCGAGCACGAGAGCGGCGACCACTCGGCCGGCTTGAGCACGACCGTGCAGCCGGCGGCGAGCGCGGGCGCGGTCTTCCAGGTCGAGAGCATGAAGGGCGCGTTCCACGGCGTGATCACGACCGCGGGCCCGCTCGGCATGCGCTCGACGCGGTTGCGCGTGCCGTTCGACTCCCACACGCGCTCCTCGTAGCCCGCGGCCAGCTCGGCATAGGCGCGGTAGTTGCGCGCGCCGCGCGGGATCACGCGCAGCCGCAGCGACTCCTCGAGCATCGCCATGTCGAGGCACTCGACGGGCGCGATGCGCTCGACGTTCGCGTCGATCAGGTCGGCCAGGCGCTTGAGGTGCACCGCGCGGCCGGCGGCACCGAGCGCCGCCCAGGCGGGGAATGCCTCCACGGCCGCGCCCGACCGCCAGCTGCGGCGATCTCGGCGTCGCCGCGCGAGACGCTCGGCGAGCAGCGACCAGTCGAGCGGCGAGCGATCCTCGAACGTCTCGGCGCTCGCCACGCGCCGGCCGCCGATGTAGTGGTCGACCGAGACGTCGGCCCCGGCGACGCGCACGCGCTGGTGCTCGTCGCCGCGCAGCGCCATCAGCGCGCCGCCCGCAGGTCGCCCTCGGTCGACTGGTCGTCGACGGAGTACGCGAAGGTGAAGCGGAAGCCCTTGCCCATGCGCACGGGCGCGAGCGCGGTGTGCTCCTCGTTGGGCGCGCGGAACAGCTCGAGCGTGGCCGAGCCCTCCCAGATCTCCGAGGTCGAGCGGTCGCGGCTGAGCGAGCGCCGGCGAGCTCGTGCACGGCCGGCGATCGTCGTGGCAGGCCGGCGTTGAGCCGCGGGAAGTGGCGCACGTTGACGAGCTGCGGCGCGTTGTGCGTCGGGCCCGTGTCGGTCGTGCTGCTCGAGCGTGACGGTGCCCTGGGCGAGGCGCCGGTCGTTGGCGGCGAGCGTGCCGCCGAACGTCGCGCCCGACTGCAGCCCCGGCTCTGCGCCGTTCTGGAGCCCGAAGCTGGCGCGTCATCCAGACCGAGCCGAGCTTCTTCGGAAAGCCCTGGAACCAGCCGCGCATGAGCGCGAAGTCGCGGTCGACCCAGATGTACGGGCAGGTCGTGACCTCACGGCCGTCCGAGCATCGCGTTGACGACGAGGAAGAACTCCATGTACTGGCTGCGCGCGGGGTCGAGCAGCTCGGTGCCGCCGTCGGTGCAGCTCTGCCAGTCGGCGAAGATCGCCGCCGCGCGGCCGGGGTCGGTCGGGTGCGGCTCGAGGCCGGGCGGGAGGATCGCGCGCACCGCCTCCGGGTCGGCCCAGTACTCGATCACCAGCAGGTCGCCGACGTAGTGCCACGGCGGGCTCGGCACGAGCGAGGAGCGCCCGCCGGGCGAGAGCGGTAGCGAGTAGCCCTTGAGCATGGGATCTCCTTGTGGCATCAGGCGGGTCGTAGGCGCTGGTGGCGCGCCGGGAAGTGCACTGGCGTTTCGGTACAGTAGCCCCGCCCGGCGACCGGAGGAGAACGATGAGACGCGTGCGGATCGAGCATGACGGCGCGCCCGCGTGGGGCCGGCTGAGCGATGGCGAGATCGCCCTTGACTCGGGCGTTGCCGTCGACCCGGCCACGGCTCGCTGGCTCGCTCCCGTGGAGCCGTCGAAGATCCTGGCCGTGCACCTGACCTACCGCTCGCGGCTCGTCGATTACGACGCGCGCGAGCCGCCGGAGCCGTCCTACTTCATGAAGCCGCCGTCGACGCTGAACGGCCATCTCGGCGTGATCCGCCGCCCCCGCGGGGCGCGCTATCTGAACTACGAGGGCGAGCTGGCCGTGGTCGTCGGCACGCGCATGAGCGGTGTCGCCGAGAGGGACGTGCCGGGCCACGTCTACGGGTTCGCGCCGGCCAACGACGTGGGCCTGCACGACTTCCGCCACGCCGATCGCGGCTCGATGCTGCGCGTCAAGGGGCAGGACGGGTTCCTGCCGATCGGCCCCGCTGTGGTGACGGCGGACGAGTGGACGCCGGACGACGGCTACACGCTGACCACGTATCTGAACGGGGAGGTCGTGCAGAGGGGCGATGCGGAGGACATCATCTGGGACTACCGCTATCAGCTGGCCGATCTCTCGCGCCTGATCACGCTCGAGCCCGGAGACGTCGTGCTGACCGGCACCCCGGCCAACAGCCGCCCCATGCAGCCGGGCGACACGGTCGAGGTCGAGATCGGCGGGCTGCCCCGGCTCAGCAACACGGTCGTCGACTGGGACGTCGACCTGAGCGGCCCGGGCGAGCAGATCCAGGTCTCCGCCAACACGCTGCACGTCGCGCTCGCGATTCCCGAGGACGAGGCGGAGCAGCGCGTCCGCGAGGGACGGCTGGAGCCATGATCGCGCTGCGCCGCATCGACCACGTCTGCCTGCGCGTGGGCGACCTCGAGGAGGCCGCGCGGCGCTGGAGCATCCAGTTCGGCTTCACGGAGCGGCCTGATCTGCGCACGCGCCGACCGCGCCTATCTGGCCTGCGGCTACGAGCCGTACTCGCTGGAGCTGTGGCGCTCGGGCGGCGAGCCGGGTCACGATCACTCGGCCTTCGAGCTGCGCGAGGGCTGCTCGCTGGACGATGCGGCAGCTCATCTGGGCTCGCTCGGCATCGCCCACCGCCGCGACGAGGCCGGCCATCTGCAGCTCGCCGATCCCGAGGGCTACGGGGTGGAGCTGGTGCCGTTCGCCCGCCGCGATCCCTACCCGGACGTGGGCCAGACGACGTCGACGCTGCCGGGCTTCCGGGCGCGCAAGCTCGGCCACGTCAATGTCCTCACCGGGCAGCTCGCGGCGATGCGCGACTTCTATCGCGACGCGCTCGGCATGTCGATCACCGACTACCTGGGCGCCGAGGGCGTCTGGCTGCACGTCAATGCCGACCACCACGTGATGGCGCTGGTCGGCAAGACGCCCGCGCATTTCCATCACTTCGCGCTCGACCTCGTCGACTGGGGCAACCTGCGCGTCGCCTTCGACCACCTCGGCCAGCACGGCCGCTGGCTCGGCTGGGGGCCGGTGCGCCACGCGCTCGGCCAGAACCTCTGCGGCTACGTGCGCATCCCCGAGGAGCACTGCTTCGTCGAGCTGTACTGCGACATGGAGGTGCTCGACCTCCCGCACGCCGCGCGCGAGTGGCGCGACGATCCGCGCGGCTCGAACCTCTGGGGCATCCTGCCGCCGCGCTCATACTTCCGCTTCGACGACGCGGCGGTGGAATCGGAGCGCCACCAACTCGAAGCGCTCGGCACCCCGCTGCCACCGCTCTGACCGACCCGGATGCGCGGTTGCGCGCCCCATCCCCCCTCGTTAGGATCGCCGGGTGCTGCGGACGCTGCTGCTCGCTGGTCGCCGCCTGGCCTCCGCTGCCCTCGCGGGCCTCGTGCTGCTCGCCGTCGTCGTCGCGGCGGCCTCGGGTGCACCGGCCTCGCGCACGGACGGCGCGATCCTGCGCGTCGGCTCGACCTACTACATCGACTCGCTGAACCCGTTCGTGGCCTTCGACGCGCAGGCCGTGAACGCGTTCGTGATGCTCTTCCCGCAACTCGTGCAGTACGGCCCCGGGCTCAAGCTGCAGGGCGATTGGGCCTCGAGCTGGGAGCACTCGCCCGACGGCCTGACCTGGACCTTCCACCTGCGCAGCGGAGGCAAGTGGTCCGACGGGGCGGCGCTGACCGCGGCCGACGCCGTCTGGACGATCAACACCGAGCTCAAGTACGCCTCGGGCGCCACGTCGTTCCTCGCGAGCGAGCTCGACGGCATCAAGAAGGCCGTCGCGCCGGACGCGGCGACGCTCGTGCTGACCTACTCGCACCCGGTGGCGGCGACGCTCGCGAACCTCGAGCAGTTCTACGTGCTCCCTCGCCACATCTGGGAGAAGCACGTGGGGACGAACGGCTCCGGCCTCAAGGGCTACTTCCCGCAGAAGGAGCTCCCGATGGTCTCGGGCGGCCCCTACGTGATCAGCAAGTACGAGTCCAAGGGCACCACGGTCTTCAAGCCCAACCCGTACTTCTACGGCCCCAAGTCGCAGACGGCGGCCGTGACGCTGACCTACTACACGAACCCGACGTCGATGATCGCGGACTTCGAGGCAGGCAACCTCGACTTCATCGACAACGTGCCCTACACGGTCGCGAACACGCTCAAGAGCCACTCAGGCATTGCGCTCAGCGAGTCGCCGGGCAGCGAGGTCACGAACCTCGGCTTCAACTCCAACCCCAAGAAGCCCAGGAACCGCGAGCTGCTCGACCCGAAGGTCAAGGAGGCGTTCGAGTACGCGATCCCGCGCAAGCAGATCGTGGACGTCGTCTTCGGCGGTCATGCACAGCCCTGGGCCAACCTGATGTCGGCGTTCTCGGTGCCGTCGGGCTGGGTGAATCCCGCAGTCAAGCCGCTTCCCTTCGACCTCGCCAAGGCGAGGCAGATCCTGGACGGCCTCGGCTACAAAGCGGGCTCGGGGGGCGTCCGCCAGGTGCCCGCGGCCACGGGGGCCTATCCGCAGGCCGCGCACGCGATGAGCTACCAGGTCGTCGTGCCCGACGACCTCGACTTCAACGGCGACCGCCAGTTCCAGATCCTGGCGGCGTCCTTCGCCAAGATCGGCGTGCAGCTGCACGAGGTGGCCGGAGGCGACGTCGGCGGTGCCTACACCGCCATCACGGCGCCCAAGGGCACCTACCTCACCGCCGACATGTACACGTGGTACTGGCACCCGTACGTCGACCCGAACTTCAACCTCTCGGTCGTCACCACGCGCGCAGTGGAACAACAACAGCGACACGGGCTTCAACGACCCGAAGTACGACGCCTGGTACAGCCGGCAGACGAAGATCGTCGACCCGAAGAAGCGGCAGGCGCTGGTCTGGAAGATGGAGGCCTACCTCGCGCAGAAGCGGCCCTACATCCAGCTCGTGGACACGAGCCTGCTGACGGCCTATTCGAGCAAGTGGACGGGCTTCAACGCCAACCTCTGGTCGTACTGCAAGTGCTACTACACGAGCCCGCACCCGAGCTAGACGCCAGGTGCGGGGCCCTCGCGTGAGGAGGGCCGACTTCGTCATCAAGCGCACGGGCTACGCGCTCGTCACGGTGCTCGTCGCGCTCACGCTCAACTTCTTCCTCTTCCGCGTGGTCCCGGGCGACGCGGTCTCGGGACTCCGCTGCCAGTCCTGCACGCCGCAGTTCAAGGCCGCGATCCGCAAGCAGTACGGCCTCGACAAGCCCAAGGCCCAGCAGTACGTGATCTATCTCGAGCGACTCGCGCAGGGCGATCTCGGCACCTCGGTCTACGACAACGAGCCGGTCTGGAACGACATCGAGGGCCCGCTCCTCAAGACGCTGCCGATGATCGTCGCCGGGACGCTCGTATCGATCCTGGTCGGCGTCGCCGCCGGAATCCTCTCGGCCTGGCGGCGCGGCACGATCGTCGACAAGGCGTCGCTCTGGACGAGCCTCGTGTTCTACTCGATGCCGACGCAGTGGCTCGGCCTGCTCGTGATCTTCTACGTCGCTGCGCGCGCCGGACTGCCGCTCGCCGGGATCTCGACCCGACGCTCACGATCCTCGGCCCGGTCTCGACCTGGACGTTCCTGCAGGACCGCTTCGAGCACCTGCTGCTGCCGGCGCTGACGCTCGGGATCGGGCTCTACGGCGAGTACGCGCTGATCGTGCGCTCGTCGATGCTCGAGACCCTCGGCGAGGACTACGTGCTGACGGCGCGCGCGAAGGGCCTCTCCAACTGGTCGATCATCCGCAAGCACGGCCTGCGCAACGCGATGCTGCCCGTCGTCACGCTGATCGCGCTCTCGCTGGGCACGATCGTCGCCGGCGCGATCGTGGTCGAGGACGTCTTCTCGTATCCGGGCATCGGCCTGGCGACGGTGGATGCGATCAACCATCGCGACTATCCCGTGCTGCAGGGCATCTTCCTGCTGCTCACCGTGGCCGTGATCGTCTGCAACTTCGTCGCCGACCTCCTCTACTTCAAGCTCGACCCGCGGGTGACCTCGTGACGCTCGAGCGCGACGCCGCCGGGGCCTCGCCGGAGACCGCGGCAGCCCGCCGCCATCGAGTTGCCGCCCGCGGCGGTGCGCCGCGGCGTGATCCGCGGCGTGATCCTGCGCGAGCGCCAGGCCGTCGTCGGCCTCGTGATCCTGGCGCTGTTCGTCGCGATCGCCCTGCTTGCGCCCCTGATCGCGCCCGACGGCCCCCACGCGCAGGTCGGCCAGCCCTACGCGGGGCCGTCCGGCTCGCACTGGCTCGGCCTCGACGACGGCGGCATCGACATGCTCACGCTCGTCATGTACGGAGCGCGCATCTCGCTGCTCGTCGGCTTCGCGGCGTCGCTCGTGGCCATGCTGATCGGCGGCGGCGTCGGCATTCTCTCGGGCTACTTCGGCGGCAAGGTCGACGTCGTCCTGATGCGCATCACCGACTACTTCCTCGTCATCCCCGACATCCCGCTGATGATCGTGGTGGCGGCGATCTTCGGCCGCAACCTGCTCAACATCATCATCATCATCGGCGTCATCTACTGGACGAGCACGGCGAGGCTGATCCGCGCGCAGGTCAAGTCGGTGCGCGAGCGCACCTACGTCAAGCGTGCACAGGCGCTGGGCGCCTCGCACACGCGCCTGATGCAGAAGCACGTGCTGCCGCAGATCGTGCCGTTGCTGATCGCCAACACGGTGCTCACGATCGCCACGGCGATCTTCGCCGAGACGTACATCAGCTTCCTCGGGCTGGGCGACCCGTCGAGCATCTCGTGGGGCCGCTTGATCCAGAACTCCCTCGTGGGCGGCGCGATCTTCCACAACGCCTGGTGGGCGATCATCCCGCCCGGCCTCTGCGTGACGCTGCTGATCCTGGCCTGCACGATCATGGCCAGTCGATCGAGGACGCGCTCAACCCGCGCCTCAAGGTCGGCCACCTGGCGGTGCGGCGGTTCCGGCTGCGACCGCTTCAGGGACGGCTGGAGGCCGATTGAGCGCGCCGCCGGACCTGCTCGACGTGCACGGCCTGAACGTCTGGTTCGAGCTCGAGGGCGGGCGGGAGCTGCACGCCGTGCAGGGCGTCGACTTCCGCCTCGGGCCGGGCGACCGCCTCGGCCTCGTGGGCGAGTCCGGTTGTGGCAAGACGACGACGATCCTCGCCCTCATGGGCCTCTTGCCCTCGAGCGCGAGCGTCGCGGGCGAGGTCGTCTTCAACGGCGTGGACATCATGGCTGCGGGCGAGCGGTCGGTCAGCCCGCACCGCTGGTGCGACATCGCCATGGTCTTCCAGGGCGCGATGAACGCGTTCAACCCCGTCAAGACGATCGGTGCGCAGATCGCCGAGCCGATGGAGCTGCACGGCACCCACACGGGCGCGGGGGCTCGCGCGCGGGTGCGGGAGCTGCTGGAGCTCGTCGGCATCCCGGGCACGCGCGCCGACCGCTACGCGCACGAGTTCTCCGGGGGCATGCGGCAGCGCGCCGCTATCGCCATGGCGCTCGCCTGCGCTCCCAAGGTCCTGCTCGCCGACGAGCCGACGACCGCGCTCGACGTGATGGTGCAGGCGCAGATCATGCAGCTGCTCGTGCAGCTGACCGCCGAGCTCGGCCTGGCGCTCGTACTCGTGACCCACGATCTGCCTGTCGTCGCTCAGGTCTGCACGCGCGCGGCGGTGATGTACGCAGGCGAGATCGTGGAGCAGGGGCCGACGCGTGCGCTCTACCACGATCCGCGCCATCCCTACACGCGCATGCTCTTCGCGGCGACGCCCGATCCCTACGGCGATCATGCGGTGGAGTCGATCCCGGGCGTGCCCCCGAGGCTCGATCGGGAGCTGCTCGGGTGTCCGTTCGCGCCTCGCTGCGATCGCGCCTTCGATCGCTGCCCGTGGAGGCTCCGCTCTCCGCGGCGTCGCGGCCGAGCACGTCGCGGCCTGCCATCTCGCCGATCGCGTCGAGCGGGCCGCGCGGGCATGAGCGAGAGCATGACGGGGCGCTTGCTCGAAGTCAGCGATCTCGTCGTGCGCTACCCGGTGCCCCGCGGCATCGTCGCGGGCGTCGCGCGCCGGCCGCGCGAGCAGGTGCACGCGGTCGACGGCGTCTCGTTCGCGATCGAGGCAGGCGAGATGGTCGCGCTCGTCGGCGAATCCGGCTGTGGCAAGACCACGATCGCCCAGTCGGTCATCCGCATGGTGCCGGCCGTGAGCGGCTCGATCCGCTTCCGGGGCCGCGAGATCTCGGCGCTGGGTCAGCGTGAGCTCCGCCCGCTTCGTCGCGAGATGCAGATCATCTACCAGGACCCATACGAGTCGCTCGATCCGCGCCTGCGGGTCCGCGATGCGGTTGCGGAGCCGCTCGAGATCCACCGCGTGCCGGCCTCCGAGCGGCATGGGCGCGTCGTCGAGGCGCTCACTGTGGCCGGCCTCACGCCGCCCGAGCTCTACCTCGACCGCTTTCCGCACGAGCTCTCGGGTGGGCAGCGCCAGCGCGTCGCGATCGCCGCGGGCATCGTGCTCGGCCCGAAGCTGCTCGTCGCCGACGAGCCCGTCTCGATGCTGGACGTCTCGGTGCGCGCTGGGATCCTGCGGCTGCTCGATGACCTCCGCCGGCGCGGGCTGGGCATCCTCATGATCACGCACGACCTCTCGACGGCTGCGCACTTCGCCGACCGGATCTGCGTGATGTACCTCGGTCGCATCGTCGAGCAGGGGCGTGCGCGCGATGTGGTGCGGAACCCGCAGCATCCCTACACCCGGGCGCTCATCTCCGTCGTGCCGAAGCCGGATCCGGACGACGCGATGGCGCCGCAGATCCTCACGGGCGAGGCGCCCAACCCAATCCACGTGCCGCCGGGCTGCCGCTTCAACCCGCGCTGCCCCGTGGCCACGGGCGCATGCCTGGAGACCGACCCGGCCCTGCGGCCCGCGCCGGCGGCCGCGCCGGGCCATGACGCGGCGTGCATCTTGCTGTGAGCCGCTCTAGAGTCATGCCCGTGCGCTGCGAGACGAGACGGCTTGCGGGGGTCTGCCTGGCGGCGCTGGCCTGCACGGGGTTCGCTGCGTCGGGCGCAGCGGCGGGCGCGCCGGCTCCGCGCCAATGCAGGTCGGCGAACCTCCATCTCCTCGTCGGCGCTGCAGGCGCGGCCGCCGGTACCTCGTGGAGCAGCCTGATCTTCATCAACACGGGGCCGGCCTGTTCGCTCCGCGGCTACCCGGGCGTCTCCGCCTTGACCAGGCCGGGGGGCCGCCAGGTCGGCGCACCCGCCGCGCGCGAGCTCGCTCGGCCGGGCCTCGGCGGGAGTCGCGTGGCGACGATCGTTCTCGCTCGCAACGGCACGGCCAGCAGCGTGCTCAGGCAAGGGACGGCTCTGAATTTCCCCGCAGCGTCCTGCCGGCCGCGCACGGTCGCCGTGCTCCGGGTCTTCCCGCCGGGGGAGACCCACGCGCTGTACGGCGCCTATCCGCAGACGGAATGCTCGATCGGGCGGCCGGTCATCGGCATTGCGCCCGTGGCTGCAGGTCCCGGGCCGCTGCTCGCGGGCGTGCCGTGAGCATCCTGCTCGGTTGCCTGGGAAACCGGTAGCTCAGGCGGCAAAGGCCGCGAGCGCCCGGCGGCGCAGCACGATGACCGCGACGACGGCCGAGTCGGCCGCGAGGATGTAAAGCGGGTAGATCCACAGCGATGCCGTGCTGGAGCCGATTGCGACCAGCGCGCAGAGCGTCGAGACGACGCCGATCGCATAGGTGGCGAGCGTCTCGGAGGCCGGCTGCCGGTAGGTCTTCGGCAGCATCAGCGCCACGGCGACCAGGTCGGCGGCCACCACCGAGCAGGTCGCGACCGTCGGATTGCCGGCGATCTGCCAGCCGACCACGCCGAGCCCCGCCAGACCGAGCAGCGCCAACTCAAGTGGGCTCACGCCGCCTGCGCCCCGCCGGATCGAGAGCGCGAACACGGTCCCGCACGAGAGTGCCTGGCCGGCGGTCAGCGCCAGGCTCCACGTGGCGCCGCTGGCCCACTGCGATGCGAGCACCACGAGCGAGAGCGAGGTCCAGATCATCCAGGTGGCGCGTTGCGGCCTGGTCGAGCCGCCGAGGATGTCGCGCAGGTACGGCGCGGTGGCGGCCAGCTGCAGGATTCCCGCCAGGACTCCGAAGGCCGCCTCCATCCGAGCCATCGTAGGCTGGGCGCGGTCAGGGGGCGAACCGGGAGATCAGAAGATCTGCCAGATGCCGACGGTGTTGCTGCCGTCGGCACCTATCCGGCTAGCGCCCGCGGTACCAGCGGTCGAAGCGCTGCCTGCGGCCGCGCCGCAGGCGCACGCCACGGTCGAAGACGGCGAGCTCCTCGCCATCCGGCGGCGCACCGGGGGCGGCGCTGCGACACGCGACGCCCGGTTCCCCCGCATCCCAGGCGGCGCTGCCGATGGCCCGGCAGCGCGCGTGCCCCACGACGCGCCCGCGAGCGTCGCGCGGATAGCTCGCCGGCAGATCCAGTGATGCGAGCCCGCGAGCGCTGACGGCATCGACGTACTGCGCCACCGGCACCTGCACCTCGACCAGTGCCGGCAGGCGCTCGGGGATCAGGTCGTCGAAGGTGAACGGCTGACCTTCGAGCAGCCGCCGGGCGTTGGCGCGGGCCGTTTCGGCATCGCGGCAGAGGTAGAGCGCGCCGAACGCCCCCGGCGGGTTCCAGCGGCCGCCGCCGCCTCGTGAGAAGGAGGCGTCGAGGGGGTCGCTCCAGGCCGGATCGACGACGCGCAGATAGGGCCCTCCGCGTGCGAGGTGCCGCATCAGGCCGTGCGCGACCAGTCGAACGCCTGCTCCAGCAGCGCGCGAGCCTCCTCGTCACGTCCGTCCCCCACGAGCGCGAGCAGCGATCGACCACCGTAGGCGGGCGCGGGCTCGCGCACGACGGCGGCGATGCGCTCCGGCTTGAGGTTGCGCTCGAGGATGTCCGCGATGCGCGCGAGGTTCGCCGCCCGCGAGAGCCTTGCAGCGGGGACGCCGCGCTCGAGCCACTGCTCGACCGCCGAGCGGCTGACGCCGAAGAGGCGCCCGGCCTCGCTGAGCGAGATGTCGAGCACGCGCAGCCCGCGCGCCAGATCGGCGGCTGCGAGCTGTCCGGCGGGCGCGGCGGTCAGCGCCGCGACGCGGGTGCGCACCGCCGCCTGGACGCGCTGGGCGTCACGCCCCGTGGCCGCGCTCGCACGCAGGGCGCGGTCCAGCGCGCCGAGCGCGGCCTCGACCGGATCGGGCAGCCTGGGTGCGCGGCGGGTGGCCATGCCTGCAGACTATTGCAAGCATTTCGCAAGCGCAAGCATTTCCCAAGGTCGAGGCCACGAGGGCCGATAGGAGCCACAACCTGCTCGTCGGTGAGGGTGGAGCGGCAGTGGCGAGCCCCGCGTCGTGCCGTCGCGGACCCCGCTCCGGCGCGGCCCGGAGCGGGGGTGACCGGCGACGGCCTTCCCGTTTACACCGTCAGCTTCGCGAGCACCGCGTCGATGCGCTCGAAGCCGCTCTTCGCGCCCTCTTCGACGCCGTACTGCATCGTGGTGTCGCGCTCCTCGGTCGTCTCGAAGCGCATGGTCTGCACGAGCCTCGTCTGCTCGCCGAGATCCTCGAACTCGAGCGTCTGCAGATGGTTCATGAAGGTCTGTACGAGGCGCGCCGGCGGCTCCACCTCGCGGAACTCGCCCTCGACGACGCCGTAGGCCGTGCGGAAGCGGTAGGTGCCGCCGGCACGTACGTCCATCTGCTCGACCACGGTGCCGTCGCCCCACCATTCGGGAATCAGCTCCGGATCCGTCCAGATCGAGAAGACGTGCGCGCGGGGGGCGTCGAAGACCCGCTCGACGCGGATCTCGACCTCGTTGGGGGTGGTGACGGTGGTGGCGCTCATCGTGTTCCTTTCGTGCGTTCGACGACCTGTGCGAAGCGGTCGAGCCGTTGCAGCCACGTGCTGATGCCCTCGAAGGCGGACGGCGCGAGCGCGCACCTGCGGGAACGGCCGACCTTCTCCGTGGTGACGAGGTTCGCTTCCTCGAGCAGCTTGATGTGCTTCTTCATGCCGGTGAGCGACATGACGAAGGGCTCGGCGAGCTCGCTGATCGTGGCGCTGCCGGTGCCGAGGCGCTCGAGCACCGCACGGCGGGTCGGATCGGCGAGGGCGGCGAATGCGCGGTCGACGGTCGAGGGATACTGAACCATTGAGTTCAGTATTGCGCACCTCGGCGGAGATGGCAAGCGCCCGCGCCTGGCCCTTCGCGAAGCGCTATAAGCCGGGCATGCAGATCGGCATCATCCTCCCGCAGAACGAGATCGGCGACGACCCGGGCGCGATCCGCGAGTTCGCCGCAGGCGGCCGAGGACGCCGGCTTCGCCCACGTCGTCGCGTTCGACCACGTCGTCGGCAAGGACGACTACGCCTCCAAGCCGTTCCACGAGCCGTTCGTGCTCTTCGGCTTCCTCGCGGCGTGCACGCGGAAGATCGAGCTCGTGACGGGCATCATCATCCTCCCGCAGCGCCAGACCGCGCTCGCGGCGAAGCAGGCGGCCGAGGTCGACATGCTCTCCGGCGGCCGCCTGCGGCTCGGCGCTCGGCGTCGGCTGGAACCCGCTCGAGTACGAGGCGCTCGGCGAGGACTTCCACACCCGCGGCAAGCGCATGGACGCGCAGATCCCGCTCATGCAGCGGCTCTGGACGGAGCGCCACGTGAGCGCCGAGATCGGCCGCGAGCGCTTCGCGGACGTCGGCTTCAACCCGCCGGCGATCCGCGACATCCCGATCTGGCTCGGCGGCAAGGGCCCGGCCGCGGTGCGCCGGGCCGTCGACTGGGGCTCGGGGCTGATCCTCTCGCGGCGGGGGGCGGCGCCGAGGCCGACGGCCGAGTTCCGCGACGTCCGCGACGCGGCTGTACGCGGCGGCCGACGCCGCCGGGCGGCCCCGCGAGGAGCTCGGCATCGAGCTCTGGCACGCGACGAAGGAGGGCGACGCCGATTCCTGGCGACGCGAGGTCGAGCATGTGGGCGCGCCTCGGCGTGACGCACCTGAGCGTCGAGACCTACGGGGAGGCGCCGCTCTCCCCGGCAGAGCACGTCGAGCGCGTCGCGCAGGTCGCCGAAGCCGTGCGACTCCGAGGCTCGCAGTCGCCCAGCTCGCTCCGGCGGCCGCGTCACGTAACTCCTCGAGCTGCTCGCGCAGCGCAGCGTCCATCGGCGGCTGCTCGTAGCGCTCGAGCGCCGCTTGCCAGATCGCCGGTCGCGCGCGCGGCGCTGTCGCTTGCCGCCGTTGCGCGCCCAGCGCTCGAAGTTCTCGGTGCTCGAGAGCAGCGGCCGGTAGAAGCAGTCGCGGAAGCGCTCGAGCGTGTGCGCCGCGCCGAGGAAGTGGCCGCCGTGGCCGACCTCCTGGTGCGCGCCGTAGGCGAGGCTCGCCTCGTCCACCTCGAGCGGCGTGAACTCCTCGCGCAGCGTGCGCACGATCTCGAGGTCGACGACGAACTTCTCGTAGCTCGAGACGAGGCCGGACTCGAGCCAGCCGGCCGTGTGCATGACGAAGTTCGCGCCGGCCAGGAAGGCCGGCAGCATCGTGTTGAGGCCCTCGTAGGCGGCCTGCGCGTCGGGCAGCTGGCTGCTCGTCAGCGCGCCGCCGCCGGCCCGCCAGGGCAGGCCGAGCCGCCGCGCGATCTGGCCCGAGCAGAAGAGCCCGATCGCCGACTCGGGGCCGCCGAAGCCGGGCGAGCCCGACTGCATGTCGGTGTGCGAGAGGAACGAGCCGAGCACCACGGGCGCTCCCGGGCGCACGAGCTGCGTGAGCGCCGACGCCCGCCAGCGCCTCGGCCGTCTGCTGGACGAGCGCCGCCGGGATCGAGACGGGCGACATCGCGCCCATCAGCAGGAACGGGGTGATCACGGACGGCTGGCCCGCCGCCGCGTACGCGAGCAGCGCGTCGAGCATGCGCGAGTCGTAGACGCAGCGGCGAGTTGACGTTGATGATGCGTACAGCACCGGCTCCCGCGCGAGCGCCTCGGCGCCGCCGAACACGATGCTCGGCCATCGCGAGCGAGTCGAGGGCGCCGTCGAGCGAGACCTGCGAGCCGCCGTAGGGCTTGTCGGTCAGCGTCAGCAGCGCGAGCTGCATGTCCAGGTGGCGCGAGTCGAGCGGCACGTCGTTCGGCTCGCACGGCGAGGCCGCCGGCCGTGTCGAAGTCGTCGTACACCTGGGCGAGCTTCGTGAAGCGGCAGAAGTCGTCGAACGTCGCCTCGCGCCGCACGTCGCCCTCGCGCACGAACGGCGGGCCCTGCACCGGGATGAAGACCATGGCGTCGCCGCCGATCGGGAAGCTCCGCTCGGGGTTGCGGGCGTGCAGCGTGAACTCCGACGGCGCCTTGGCGACCTGCTCGAGCACGAAGTCGGGATCGAGGCGCACGACCGTCGCCCTCGACGGTCTGACCGGCAGCGCGGAACAGCCGCAGGGCCTCGGGATGATTGAACGCGACGCCGATCTCCTCCAGCAGCCGCCTCCAGCCGCGCTCGATCGTGGCCATCGCGTCTTCGCTCAGCACCTCGTAGCGGGACATGCGGTTCCGGAACACGGCGCGATGCTATGTGCTCGTCAGACGAGCGCGCGGATGCGCGGCCAGTCCACGGCCTCGCGCACCCGCTCGGCGATGGCCGAGAGCCGCGAGTCGAGCGTCTCCGGGGTGGCGGCCGGCGCGACGCCGGCCCACGCGAGCAGCGCGTCACGGTAGGCGGCGTTCTCGAGCAGCCCGTGCGCGTAGACGGCCCGCACGTTGCCGGTCCGCCAGCCGAGCGGCCCGTGCTCGCCGTGCAGCGTCGGCGTGGCCCCCGGCCCTGCGGCGGTCGCGCCGTGGTGGATCTCGTAGCCCTCCAGCTGCGCGCCGGTCTCGCTGTCGCGCACGCGCACGAGCCGCGTCGTCTTGCCGGGCTGCAGCTCGCTGACGAGATCGATCAGGCCGAGGCCGGGCGCCGCGCCGCCGCCCTCGATCCCGTGGGGGTCGCGCACCTCGCGGCCGAGCATCTGCAGGCCGCCGCAGATGCCGAGCACGGGCACTCCGCCTGCGGCGAGGCGGGCGATGGCACCCGCGAGGCCCGTCGAGCGCAGCCATTCGAGGTCGGCGATTGTGCTCTTGCTGCCGGGGATCACGATCGACCGCGGCCGACTCGAGCTCCGCGGCAGTGCGCACCCAGCGCACGTGATCGGAGAGCGGCGCGAACTCGTCCAGGTTCGCGATCCGCGGCAGCGCGACGACGGCGACGCGTCCCCCGCCGCCCGCTGCCCTGGAGTGCCACGCCGTCCTCTTCCGGCAACGGGATGTCGAGCCAGGGGACGACGCCGAGCGTCGGCACGCCGGTGCGCTCCTCGAGCCATTCGGGGCCGGGTGCGAGCAGTGACGCGTCGCCGCGGAAGCGGTTGAGCAGAAAGCCGGCGAGCAGCTCGCGCTCGTTCTGCGCGAGGCAGTGCCAGGTGCCGAGCAGGTGGGCGAAGGCGCCGCCCCGGTCGATGTCGCAGCACAACAGCACCGGCGCCGCGACCTCCAGGGCGACCGCCATGTTGACGATGTCGCCGTCGCGCAGGTTGACCTCGGCCGGGCTGCCGGCGCCCTCGATCACGACCACGTCGAAGTCGTCGAGCAGACCGTGAAGGGAGCTGCGCACGACGGGCCAGAGAAGCGGCCGGCGCTCGCGCCATGGCAGCCGGGAGAGCTCGAGGTCGGCCTCGCCCGAGCACGACGACCTGCGAGCGCGTATCGGCCTCGGGCTTGATCAGGACGGGGTTCATGCGGGCCTCGGCGGGGGTGCGCGCGGCGGCGGCCTGCACGATCTGCGCGCGCCCCAGCTCGCGGCCGTCGGCGGTCACGCCTGCGTTGTTGCTCATGTTCTGGGCCTTGAAGGGTGCGACGCGCAGGCCTTCGTCCGCGAGGAGCCGGCAGAGCGCGGATGTCAGGTACGACTTGCCGGCGTGCGACGTGCAGCCCTGCACCATCAGCGCCTTACCCACCGGCGATGCCCAGCGCGCGCCCGATGTCCCCGGGCGCGGGGTCGGGCGCGCCCGCGTTGAACGCATACGAGCCGCGTTTGGCGAGGCGCACGCCGAGGCCGCCGGCCATGGCGGCCATGGGCCAGCCCCCGTTGGGCGAGGGCGCGAGCCCGTGGTCGCGCAGCGCGACGCGCAGCGCTGCCGCACGTTCGGGCGCGCGCGCGGCGATCCAGAGCGCCGTCAGGCGAGCGGGCACGAGGTTGGCGAGATCGTCGGCCCGCGCAGCCGGCCGCCCGCGGTAGAGCAGCTCCGGCGTGCGGTAGCCCCACATGGCATCTGCCGTGTTGAGTGCCCGATAGGCCGCCGCGGCCGGCAGGCCGCCCGCGGCATAGGCGAGCAGCGGCGCGATCACGGAGTCGCTGAGGTTCTCTGCGAGCGATTGAATGGCGGCAGCCGAGAGCTCGCTCGCATCGAGCTCGCTCGTGTCGCGGCTGACGAGGTCGCGTGCCGCTCCGGTGCGCGCGGCGTCCAGGTCGCCCGCGTCGAGGGCCGTGCGGATGCCCTGCACCGCCTCGCGCAGGCCGCGCAGGGCGAGCAGCGTGGAGAGCGCCCCCGCCTCGCCGAGCAGGGCGGCGCCGCGCGGCAGCCTGCCGAGCGTGCGCTGCAGCGCCGCGGCTCCCACTGCGGAGACGGCGACGACCAGCGCCAGTCCGGCGGCGCCCTCGGCGAGCTCCGCTCGCGCCCCCTCCGCGCGCCAGCGCGTGCGCGCCGCGGAGAGCAGGCTCCCCATGCCCACGACGGGATGCAGGCGGGCCGGCGGCTCGCCCAGAGCCGCGTCGATTGCGAGCGCGGCGGCCCCGACGAGTGAGCGCTGCAGCACGGGGGTCGAGCATACCCTGCACCCGATGGCCGAGATGACCTGGATGGGGCACGGAACGGCGCTGATCGAGCTCGACGGCGTGCGCCTGCTCACCGACCCGCTGCTGCGCACCAGGGTCGCGCACCTCCAGCGCCACGCGCCCCTGCCGCCGGTCGCCGCGCTCGCGGGCGTCGATGCCGTGCTGCTGACGCACCTGCACCGCGATCACCTCGATCTGCCGTCGCTGCGCCGGATCGGGCGCGCTGTCCCGCTGGTCGTGCCGCGGGGAGGCGGGCGCCTGCTGCTCCGTCGCGGCTTCGACGCCGTGCGCGAGATCGCGCCCGGCGAGGAGATCGCGGTCGGATCGCTGACCGTGTCCGCGACGGAGGCGCGCCACCATGGCGGCCGCAGCGTGCTCGGAGCACATGGCCCGGCGCTCGGCTATCTCGTCTCGGGCTCCCGTCGCATCTACCACGCCGGCGACACCGACCTCTTCGACGGCATGAGCGCGATCGGCGAGACCGGGCTCGACCTCGCGCTCGTGCCCATCTGGGGCTGGGCGTCGCGCCTGGGGCCGGGACACCTGAACCCGCTGCGGGCCGCCCAGGCCCTCGAGCGCCTCGCGCCGCGCACGGCGGTGCCGATCCACTGGGGCACCTATGCGGTCGGCCCGGCTGCGCGCAAGCCGCCGCCCTATCTGCGCTCGCCGCTCGCCCCCTTTCTCGCCGCGGCCGCAGCGCTCGCGCCGGACGTCCGCATCGTCGCGCTCGCCCCCGGCGAGTCGCTCGAGCTGTGAGTCTCAGCCCGGCATGACCTCGTCGTCGCGAGCCCGGAAACAGCGACGCGCCAACGCACCGAGCCCCGGGGCACGTGGCCGCCGGGGCTCGGAGTGGGAGGGGAGTGAGGGGGGGAGGTCGGCCGGCTCAGGCAGCCGCCGGCGTCGTGCTGGAGTCCGGGGGCGGCGGCCCGCCGGGCCCGCCGGGCCCCCCGGTGTGCGCCTCGTTGATCTCGTGATCGAGGCGCGCCGGCAGGTCGGCGACGATCGCGTCCTCCTGCGCCTGCGTCAGCTTGCCCGCCTTGACGGCGGCGTCGAGATCGGACTTCGTGGCCGCCGTCGTGAGCGCCGCCTTGAGGCCGTCGGCCGTCTTGCCGTTCGCCGACGGCGATGCGCCGCGAGCGTCTTGCCGGCTGTCGAGCTGCGTCCGCAGGTCGGAGGCCGAGACGCCGATGTAGGTCGCCGCCGCGTCCAGGGACATGCCCGCCGCCGGGGCCGCCGAAGCCGTGACCGTAGCCGCCGCCGGGGCCGCCCGGGCCGCCGCCGAGCGCGAAGAGCGGCGCGTCCGCCTTGGCGAGGCGTGCCTCGATGGCGGTCGGCCTGCGCCTTCGTGAGCGTACCGGCCGTGACCTGCGCCTCGATCTGGTCGACCATGGCCTTCTTGATCGCAGCCGTCAGGGCCGGGGTGCTCACGCCGAGCTGGCCGGCGGCGTCCGCTGCGATCGCCGGGTTCTGCGGCCGCAGGCGATGCCGCCGGAGCCTGCGATGCAGCCACCGCAGCACCGCCGCCGCCGAGTGCAGCGAGGCCGACGACGCCGATTGCGGCGCGCCGTGCGGAGCTTGCCTGCGGGGGTTCTGATGACGTTCATGTGCGGTGTCCTTTCGTCGCTCGCTTGGCCTGATGAGCCCATCTGACCAGCGACCTGTAAGAGCAACGAAGAGCGCGCGTAGGAGATCGCATAGAGTCGCCGCGTGGCCGCCGTGCAGCACCGGATCGACGAATGCCTCTCCGTCGCCGCGGCCGCCTGCGGATCGAGGAGCTGCGACGTCGCCGAGCTCGCCGAGCGCTTCGGCACGCCGCTCTCGGTGATCTCCGAGGATCAGCTGCGCCGCAACGCGCGGCGCTTCACGGCGCGCGCTCGCCGCGGCCTGGCCCGAGGGCCCGTCGCGCGTCCTGCCCGTCGATCAAGGCCAACTACACGCTCGCCCTGCGCTGCGCGCTCACGCAGGAGGGCCTCGGCTGCGACGTCTTCGGCCCGGCCGAGCTGCACGCGGCGCTCGCGGGCGGCGTGCCGCCGCAGCTGATCTCGGTCAACGGCACCGGCAAGACGCGGGCGCTGCTCGAGCGGGCCGTCGGCATCGGTGCGCGCGTGACGCTCGACAGCGCGCGCGAGATCGAGCTCGTGCGCGAGGTCGCGCGCGAGCTCGGCCGGCGGGCGCAGGTGCGCTTCCGCATGCGGCCCGCGCTACCTCGAGCTGCAGCAGCCGTCCGACTTCTCCGAGAGCTCCGTCTACGCGACCGCGCAGGAGTACAAGCCCGGCATCCCGACGGACGAGCTGATCGCAGCGGGGCGCGAGGCGGTCGCCGCGCCCGAGCTGGACGTGCTCGGCCTCATGTCGCACCTCGGCAGGCACCGCAGCGATGCTCGCGACGTGGCGCGCCTACGCCGCCAGCGCAGGCGAGACGGTGGCCGAGCTCGTCGCCGCCTGGGACGGCTGGCAGCCGCGCGAGCTCGACCTCGGCGGCGGCTACGCGGCGCCGCGCGACCCCAACACCTGGGTGCACGGCGGCGACATCGCGGAGCGGCGCACGCCCGCGATCGAGGACGGTCGTCGCTGCGCTCGCGAGCGGGCTGCGAGCCGGCCTCGCCGGCCGCGTCCCGCTGGCCGGCGTGGCGCTCGAGATCGAGCCGGGCCGCTCGTTGCACGCCGACACCGGCATCCACCTCACGCGCGTCGTCAACCTCAAGCAGCAGCGCGAGCCGCTCGCCTGGCGCTGGGTCGAGACGGACACGACCGAGATGTTCCTGCTCGACCTGCTCGTCGAGCACTGCCGCTTCCCCGTCGTCGCGGCCACGCGCATGGGCGAGCCGCCGGGTCGAGCCCGTCGACGTCGTCGGCTGCTCGTGCGGCTTCGACGTCGCTCGCTCCGCCAGGTGCGCCTGCCCGCCGTCGAGCTCGGCGACACGCTCGCGTTCCTCGACACGGGCGCCTACGAGGATGCGTGCGCGGCCAACTTCAATGCGCTGCCGCGGCCGGCGGTCGTGCTCGTGAGCGGCGATCCGGCGCCGAGATCGTGCGGCGCGCCGAGACGATCGAGGACGTCTTCGCGCGCGACGTCATCCCGGAGCGGCTGCGGCCGTGACGGTGCTCGGCATCGACCACGTGGGCATCACGGTGGGGAGCCTGAGCGCGGCGCTCGCCTTCTACCGCGACCTGCTCGGCCTCAGCGTGACGGACGAGGGAGAGGCCTCGGGGCCGGAGCTCGACGCGATCACGGGCCTGACCGGCGTCCGCATTCGCTACGCCGAGCTCGATCTCGGCGCGGGCCGGCTGCTCGAGCTGATCGAGTTCCATCCGCCTCGTGGGATCCGCCTCAGCCAGAGCCCGCTCGACTCCGGGGCCTCGCACCTCGCGCTGCGGGTGGACGACGTCGACGCCCTCTGCGCGCGGCTGCTCGAGGCCGGCGTGACCGTGCCGGGGCGTGCCGACGACGATCACGGCCGCGGGCGCCTGGCGGGGAGCGCGCTGCGTCTACGCCGAGGATCCCGACGGGCGGACCGTCGAGCTTGTCCAGCGCCCCGCTTGACATCACGGTGCGAGCAGAAGAAACTCCCGGGTCCGGCCGCGAAAACGGTTCTCAGCGCGGCTTTTCATCCTAGAGGAGGACGCGGTGGCTTCTTCGGAGAGTGACGAGGGCGGGGTGCGCATGCGGCGCGACCTCAACGTGTGGGAGGCGATCGGCATCTCGGTCGCGCTGATGGCGCCGAGCTTCGCGCTCAACGCCAACCCGCAGGGCATGGTCGGAGCCGTCGGGCGCTCCATTCCGCTCGGCTTCCTGCTGGCGACGGTCGGCGTGCTGCTGATCGCGTACTCGTTCGTGCGGCTGTGCAGGCACTTCAACCACGCCGGCTCGGTCTACGGCCTGATCGGCGCGACGCTCGGACCGCGCGCGGGCGCGGTTGCGGCCTGGGGCCTCCTCTTCACGTACATCACCTACGGCCTCGGCACGCTCTGCGCGTGCGGCCACTTCGTCGACACCTTCCTCATCCGACACGGGCATCTGGGACAACCCGCCGCTCTGGTCGGCGTTCCTGTTCGCCGCGATCATGGCGCATCCCGGTCTTCCTGCTCGCCTCGCGCCCGGCGCGTATCGCGACGCGCGTGCTGCTCTCGATCGAGGGCATCACGGTCGCGCTGATCATCGTCGTCGCGGTCGTCGTGCTGATCAAGGTCATCGGCGGGCAGCACGCCCGCGCACCAGGACTTCACGCTCAGCGTCTTCAACCCGCCCTCGGGCACCGGCGCGACGGCGCTCTCGATCGGCGCTCGTGCTTCGGCTTCCTCTCGTTCGCGGGCTTCGAGGCCGCGGCCTCGCTCGGCGAGGAGACGAAGAACCCGCGCCGCGACATCCCGCGCGCGATCCTCGGCACCGCCATCTTCGGCGGCATCCTCTTCATCATCGTGACCGCGATCGAGGTCATGGGCTTCGGCACGGACAAGGCCGGCATCACCGCGTTCGCCGGCTCCGGCGCGCTCTTCCAGACGCTCAGCAGCATGTACCTGACGAGCTGGATCGGCGACATCATCACGCTCGGCATCGTCGTCAGCGCCGGCGGCCTGCGCGCTGGCCTGCTTCGTGGCCGCCTCGCGCCTCGCCTACGCGCTGGCGCGCGACGCCGTTCCCGCGCAGCTCCGTCGCGCGGCTCTCGCGCGACGACGTCGCCGGTCGCGGCGCTGCTGTGGCGTGATGGCGGCCGGGCTCGTCGTCGGGCATCTTCTACCGGGTCTTCGCGGGCAACGACGGACGCGAAGGATCCGTACACGCTCTACTTCTACGCCGCGACGGCCGGCACGATCGCGCTGCTCGTCGCCTACGCCATGGTCACGCTGGGGGCGATGCGCTTCCTCTTCTGCGAGCGGAAGGCGTCGCGTGCCGGCTGGGAGATCATCCTCCCGATCGGGGCGCTGGCCGTCATCGGCTACGTCGTCTACCGCCAGATGGATCCCGACGGCACAGGGCCCGAGCTCGCTCTGGAACACGTCGATCGGACTGATCGTGCCGGCCGTGGGCATCCTGATCGCCTTCTGCTCCCGGCCTTGGCCTGCGAACTTCGGCCGCCACCTGAGCGAGGAGGAGGGCCTCGGGCGCGGCCCGTCCCCGTGCGCCGGGCGACTGAACGGCGCTCACTGCGTGTCGGCGCCGCTGACACCCCAGGTGTCGGCCACGAGGTAGCCCTCGGGGAACGGGTCGCTGGGGTCGACCAGGTACTGGTGGAGGCCGGTGATCCAGGCCGAGCCGCGCACGGCGGGGATGATGCCCGCGCGGTCGCCGATGCGTGGCCGTGCCACGATGCGGCCGTCGAAGACGGTGCCGATCACCGAGGAGTGGGACATCGTGTCGCCGGGCTGCATCAGGCCGCGCGCATGCAGCGCCGCCATGCGCGCGCAGAGCCCCGTGCCGGTCGGGCTGCGGTCGAGGCGCCCCGGCGCGACCACGACGGCGTTGCGGGTGACGGCGCCGACGCCCTGCCAGGGAGCGGCGATCTGCACGATCGAGACGTCGCGGATGCGCCGGGTTCTCGGGGTGGGCGCAGGGCAGCTGCTCGCGCGCGGCGACGCGGATGCGCTCGCCCGTCAGCGAGAGCTCGCGCGCCTCGCCCGGCTCGATCGCGAAGCCGAGCGCGGCCGCGTCGGCGATCGCGTAGAACATGCCGCCGTAGGCCACGTCGACCGTGCAGCGTGCCGAGGCCCTCGACCTCGAGCGGCGCGTCGATGCGCTCGGCGAAGCACGGCACGTTCGTGAACTCGACCGACTCGCAGCGGCCGTCGCGGCAGGTCGCGCGCGCCTCGACGACGCCGCCCGGCGCCTCCAGCCGGACGACGGTCTCGGGCTCGCGCATCGGCAGCATGCCGGTCTCGAGCAGCACGGTCGTCGTGCAGATCGTGTTCGAGCCCGACATCGGCGGGTACTCGGTCGGCTCCATGATGATGAAGCCCGCGTCGCAGTCGTCGCGCGTCGACGGAACGACCAGGTTGGCGTGCGCCGCCACGCTTCCGCGCGGCTCGCGCAGCACCAGCCGGCGCAAGCCGTCGCCCTCGCGCTCGAGCGCACTGCATCTGCTCGAAGACCGTCGCCCCCGGCGGCGGCAGGACGCCGCCGACGATCACGTTGCCGATCTCGCCCGCCGCGTGGACGCCGACGACGCTGATCGTGCGCATCGCTCTCACGCCGACGGTTGTAGCACGTGCCCCTCGCGCGTGAGCGGCGTCAGCCGAGCGCGAGCAGCGCGGCGATCATCTCGCCCGCGTCGGCGGTCACGCCGAGGTCGGCGTACTCGAAGATGCGCGCGCTGCGCACGTGGTTGACGGCGACGACGGTCCCGCTGTCCGCCATGCCGACGAGGTGCGGCAGCGCACCCGAGATGCCGAGCGCCAGATAGGTGCGAGGGGCGACGGTCTCACCGGAGGCGCCGACCAGCTCGGCGCGCGTGGCCCGGCCGGCCTCGACCTGCGGTCGCGAGACCGCGAGCCGGGCTCCGTAGCGCTCGGCGAGCCGGCGGCAGCCCTCGATGTCCGCGCCGGCGCCGCGACCCACGGCGACGACGCCGTCGCGGCCGGCTGCGCGCATGAGCGCGTCGATGCGCTCGGCCGCGGCGCCCGCGCCGGCGACGAGCTCGCACGTGCGCCGCTCGGGCAGCGGGCGCGGAGGCAGCACGGCCAAGGCGCCGGCCGGCGGGGAGGGCGGCAGCCGGTCGCTGTCTCCGACGCGCTCGCGCAGGTAGGGCAGCGCGACCTCGGGATCGCCGCTGTCGATCTCGCGCGCCAGCCGATGCCCGTCGAAGATCGCCTCGGAGAGCAGCCGGGGAGCGACGCAGTCGCCGATGCGGAAGACCGCAGCGCGCCGCGCGTCGAGCTCGTGGTAGAGGGCGTCGTCGGAGACCCGCTGGGTCACGAGCACGACGCCGGCCGCCGCCAGCTCGAGCGGCTCGCCGTTCGCATCGGTGCACGCCAGTGCGCCGCCCGCGATGGCGTTCAGGACGGTGCTCGTGCGCATCGTCACGCCGCAGGCGTGCAGCCGCTCGCGCGTGAGCGCGGCCTCGAGCATCTCGGCGCTGTAGGGCACCAGCGCGTCGAACCCCGTGACGAGCTCGACCTCGCGTCCCTCGCGGGCGAGCAGCTCCGCCACCGCGGCGGCCACGACGTAGCCGTCTCCGTCGTACACGACCACGCGCCCGGGCGGCGGCCGCTTGCCGGCCACGACGATCTGCTCGGGCGTGAGCACGTGCGGCGCCGCCGCGTCGGCGCCGGGGAGGGGCGCGCGCGTGAAGCCGTTGAGCCCGTCGGCGGCCCAGTGCGAGCCGGTCGCCAGCACGACCGCGTCCGCGCCATTGCGCTCGATCGCCACGGCGGTCAGCTCGACGTCGGGGATCAGCTCGACGTTCGGCAGGCGCTTGAGCGCGGCCATGCGGTAGGCCGTGAGGCGGCCCCACTCGGCGAGCCCCGGCAGGCGGGCCAGCCAGCCGAGGTGCCCGCCCATCGACGGCGCGCGCTCGACGAGGCGGACGCGCGCCGCACCGCGGCGGGCGAGCGTGAGCGCGCACTCCATGCCCGCCACGCCGCCGCCGACGATCAGCGCATCGAACCCCGGAGGCAGCGGGGCGAAGCGCTCGGGGTGCCAGCCGCGCCGGTGCTCCTCGCCTGCGGTCGCGTTCTGGGTGCAGCCGATGTGGCGGCGGGTGTCGGCCTTGGAGATGCAGACGTTGCAGCCGATGCACTCGCGGATCTCGTCGACCCGGCCCTCGTCGATCTTGACCGGCAGGAACGGATCGGCGATCGAGGGCCGGGCCGCCCCGATCAGATCCCACGCGCCGCTGCGGATGATCTCGGCCATCAGGTCCGGATCGGTCAGGCGGCCGACGCCGACGACGGGCTTGGTCGTGACCTCGCGCACGCGCGCGGTGCTCTCGAACTGCCAGCCCTCCGCGAAGAAGCGCGACGGCCCCGAGTCCTTCGACCACTCGGCGATCGAGCCGACGTTGACGTCCCAGAGGTCGACCAGGTGGTCGGCCATGCGCACGAACTCGAGGCCCTCCTCGATCTCCACGCCGAGCGCGCCCATGGCGTCGACCGCCACGCGACAGGCGATCGCGCAGTCGTCGCCGACGGCCTCGCGCACCACCTCGAGCGTCTCGAGCCAGAAGCGCGCCCGGTTCTCCAGCGAGCCGCCGTACTCGTCGCTGCGGCGGTTGTAGTCGGGCGAGAGGAACTGGCCCGGCAGGTACGTGTGGGCGCCGTACACGTAGACGATGTCGAAGCCCGCCGTGCGCGACTGCCGCGAGGCTCGCACCCAGTCGGCCTGGACGCGGCGGATGTCGCGCTTGGTCATCGCGCGCGGCACGATGCCGTAGCCGAAGTCGCTGGCGATCTGGGACGGCGCGGCGGCGGCCAGCCGCGACTCGCTGTTCTCGCCGTGCGCGCCCGTGTGCGACAGCTCGATGCCGGCGAGCGCGCCGTGCCGGTGCGCCTCGTCGCAAGTCGCAGCCAGCACGCGCACGTCGCCGTCGTCCCACATGCGCGCCGAGACGTACGGCGTCTCGTCGGACTCGACGCTGACAGCGCAGTACTCCGTGTTGACCGCGGCCCAGCCGCCCTCCGCCTTGACGGCGCGATGCCGTGCCTGGGACCACGGCTTCTCGGAGCCGAAGCCCGTGCAGTGCGGCACCTGGTAGAAGCGGTTGCGCAGCGTCTTGGGACCGATGCGCAGCGGCTCGAAGAGCACGTCGTGACGCGGGTCGCGACCCATGTCACGAGAGCATGACCTACGGGGTCGCCGTTGCGATCCCCTGAGCCGTGATGCGGCAGCTCGTGCCGTTGCCGCTCGCGGTGACCCACAAGGTGCTCACGCGGTCGCCGCCGCTCGAGTCGTCGCTCGCCTGCCACATGACGGATTCCTGGCCCGTCGCACCCACGTTGAGGGGCTGGTCGGCAGTGGCGCCCGGGGCGACGCTCGCGGCGTGCACGGCCTGCGTGGTCGCTCCCTGCATCACGGCCTCGTTGACGACGGTCACGGCCCCGGGAGCGGTGTTCTGCCACTGCGTCGCGGTGACGCCGTTCGCGCAGGCCGCGCGCAGTGCGCCGAGCCCGGGAACGCTCAGGAGCGTCGTCTGGCCGGTGCCGTCCTGGCAGCGTCACGCGCGTCGACTGCAGACGCCCGTTGCCCTCGACGACCTCGCCGTCCTTGACTTGTCGGCGGCGATCGTGGCATCGGCGATGTCGGCGCCCGTGATCGAGGAGTCCTTGAGCTTGTTCGAGGTCACGCCGTCGTTGGCGATGCTCGGTGTTGCCGACCGCGCCGCGCGCAGCTTCGACGTCGTGACCGCGCCGTTCGCCGAGATCGCTGTTGCCGACCGCGCCGCTCGCGCACCTTGGCGCCGGTCACGGAGTCGTTGGCGAGGTCGGCGTCGCCGACGCTCGCGTCGCTGGATCTGCAGGCCCGGTGACGGCGTTGGCGACGATCTTCGCGGTGACGACGCTGTTGCGCGCCAGATCGACGCTCTTGACTGCGCCGTTGCGGATCTTGGGGCTCGTGACCGCGTTGGCCCTGATCTGCTTGGTGCCGATGCGCACGGCGGCGTAGCTCGTGCCGCTCGTGGCGACGACGAGTGCGACGAGCGCGACGCCCATTGCGGGCGAAGGCAGCCGGATCCAGGCTCGCATCTCGGTTCCTCCCCGTTCGCGGCCGGGCGCCGACCGGCCGAAGTCGATGAGCCCAACGTGGCAGAGGGATGTGCCGAATCCGTGAAGGTCTCTTGAAGTTCCTGCCGCGCGCAAGCGCGGTCCGACGTAGGAGTCAGCGTCCGAAGTCCGCCGCCGCCCCGGCGGCACAATGGGCTGTGATGAGGATCCTCGTTGTCGACGACGACCGCTCGGTGCGCGACGCGCTGCGCCGCGCGCTGACGCTGGCCGGGCTACGAGGTGCAGATGGCCGAGGGCGGCCAGCAGGCGCTGACGCAGGCGGCGACCGCGGTGCCCGATGCCGTCGTGCTCGACATCGGGCATGCCCGACATCGACGGCCTCGAGGTCTGCCGGCGCCTGCGCGGCGCCGGCAACCGCGTGCCGATCCTGATGCTGACGGCGCGCGACGCCGTCGCCGATCGCATCGACGGCCTCGACGCCGGCGCCGACGACTACCTCGTCAAGCCGTTCGACGTGGGCGAGCTGAAGGCGCGCCTGCGCGCGCTCATGCGCCGTCCAACGGCGACGCGGCGATCCCGACGCGCTCTCCTTCGCCGAGCTCAAGCTCGACAGCTCGCGCCACGGCGTGACGGTCGGCGACACTTCGCCGAGCTGACGCGCACCGAGTACCAGCTGCTCGAGCTGCTGATGCTCAACCCGCGGCGCGTGCTTGCCGCACGGCCTGATCTACGACCGCGTCTGGGGCTACGACTTCGGCCCCGCCTCGAACGCGCTGCGCGTCTACGTCGGCTACCTGCGCCGCAAGCTCGACGAGATGCGGCGCGCGCGACCTGATCCACACCGTGCGCGGCGTCGGCTACGTGCTGCGCGAGCCGTGAACCTGCGCACCCGCATGGCGGCCGTGCCGGGCGTCGCCGTGGCCCTCACCGTCGTCGCGCTCGCCGTCGACGCAGTACGAGGCCGCGCGCTCGACGCTGCGCGGCCAGATCGACAGCGCGCTGCGCGACCGGCGCGCAGCTCGCTCGCGACGCCCTTCCCGCCGGGTCGGCCAGGCGGAGCGCCAGGGCGCCCGGACCGGATCACGACGGCACGCCCGCGCACCGAACCCCTTCGGCGACGCAGCCGGCAAGGTGCAGTACCTCTCGCCCGGCGGAGCCATCATCCGTCCGGCAGCACGACGACGAGCACGACGCGGCTGCCGGTCGACGCGCGCGCGCAAGGCGCTCGCCGCGAGCCGGGAGCGGGAGCTACTTCAGCGACGCGACGTCAGCGGCGTGCATCTGCGCGTGCTCACCGTCGGGCGCGGGCCGCGACGGGGCGGTGCAGATCGCCCGTCCGCTGACCGAGGTCGATCGCGCTCTGCGGCAGCTGCTCTGGATCCTGCTCGCCGTCGGCGCCGTCGGCATCCTGGTGGCCGCGCTGCTCGGCGGCGTCGTGGCGCGCGCGGCGCTGGCGCCCGTCTCTCGCTTCACGCGCCGCACCGAGGCGCTGACGGCCAATCCCGGACCTCTCGCAGCGGCTCGAGATCGAGGGCCAGGACGAGCTCGCCCGCCTTGCGCGCAGCTTCAACGCCACGCTCGACGCGCTCGAGCGCTCGGCCGAGGCGCAGCGCCACCTCGTGGCGGACGCGAGCCACGAGCTGCGCACGCCGATCTCGAGCCTGCGCGCCAACATCCAGGTGCTCGCAGGACGCCGATCGGCTGCCCGAGGACGATCGCGCAGGCCTGCGCGCCGACATCATCGCGGAGCTCGACGAGCTGACCGCGCTCGTCGGCGACGTGGTCGAGCTCGCGCGCGGCGCCAAGCCGAGCGACGTCGTCGACGACGTGCGCATCGACCAGATCGTGCGCGCAGCTCGTCGAGCGCGCAGAGCGCGCGGCGGGCGACGCGGTCGTCTTCCGGACGCGCTCGAGCCGACGGTCGTGAGCGGCGAGCCGGAGCGGATCAGCCGCGCGATCTCGAACCTGATCGGCAACGCGCACAAGTGGAGCCCGCCCGGCGGCCTGATCGAGATCGACCTCGAGCGACGGCGGCTCTGCGCGTCCGCGATCACGGCCCGGGCTTCGACGAGGCCGACCTGCCGCACGTCTTCGACCGCTTCTACCGCGCCGACAGCGCGCGCGGCATGCCGGGGTCGGGCCTCGGCCTGGCGATCGTGCGCCAGGCCGCGGAGGCGCACGGCGGCACCGTGCGATGCCGCGAACGCGCTCGGCGGCGGCGCGATCGTGACGGTCTCCTTCGGGCCCTCGGTGATCGTCGGCGACGACGCGGCGGCGGACGCGTCAGCGTCGTGAGCGCGCCGCTGCTCGAGCAGCGAGCGCGAGCCGCGGGCATAGCGTCGACCGCTCGGCGCGCCTCGCGCTGCAGGCCGCGCGGGCACGGGGCGGTCGGCGATGATCGGATAGCCCCACTCGTCGAGCTCGATCAGCTCGGGCAGCAGCTCGGCGCAGTGGCCGTAGGCGTCGCAGCGGATCGGGTTGACGCGCAGATGCGTCGTCTCGCGGCTCATCGCCACTCCACGCTGGCCGCCGGGATGGGCAGCACCGGGCGCGCGCCGAGCGGGCCGTGCAGTGGCCCGGCGAGGTGGTGGGCGAGCTCGTCGGCGAACACCTCGAGCGCGCTCTCGACGAGGCGCGTCGCGCCGGTCGGGTGCGCGCAGGCGCCGCGGCCGGCGACCTGGGGCGCGAGCCGGCGCAGGCGCTTCACGCGCAGCCGCGGCATCGCATGTCGCAGACGGCGAGCGATGCGAGGGCGTCGGCCATCGCGCGCAGGCCGAAGACGCAGGGACCGCACTGGCCGGCGCTCTCGCGCGCCAGGTAGTCGACGATGCGTGCCGTCTCGACGAGCCCGCAGCGGTGCGCGGCAGCACCGCGATGGAGCGCGGCGCCGAGCGACGCGCCGAGCGGGCGCAGGCCGGCGTTCGAGAGCGGGGCGTCGAGCGCCGCGCGCGACACGGCACCCAGGTGCCGAAGTAGCCGCCGACGAGCAGCGCCTGCGGCGGCTCGGCGAGCCCGTCGCAGCGCTCGAGGACGGCGCGCAGCGAGCGTGCCGGCGTCGACCTCGGTGATCGCCCGGGCGGCCAACGTCGCCGCCGAGCGTGACGAGCATCGAGCCGGGCTCGGCCGGCGTGCCGAGCTCGCGGATACCAGCTCGGCGCCGTGCCGCGCGATCGAGCGCGATGTTCGCGAGCGTCTCGACGTTCTGCACGAGCGTCGGGCGTCCGCCGACGCCGCGCTCGTAGGGTCGCGGAGGCACGAAGGCCGGCTTCGCGGGCCCGCCGTTCAGCCACTGCACGAGCGCCGTCTCCTCGCCGGCCACGAAGCGGTCGGGGAGCGTCGGCGAGCTCGATCTGCGCGTGCGAGCGGCCGCGCGGCCGCGCTCGGCGATGGCGGCGGCCACGCTGTCGTGCGCGCCGCGCCGTCGCCGCGAGCCGACGGCGATCACGATCTGGCGGGCGCCGACGGCGGCCGCGGCTGCCTCGGCGCCATCCAGCACGAGGTGCGGGTTGCTGCGCATGAGGAGCGCGTCCTTGTGGCTCGGCGGCTCTCCCTCGACGCCGTTGCGCGACGACGACCGGCGCCGCGGCCGGCCGCCACGGCGCGCAGCTTGAGTGCGTCGGAAAGCCGGCGCCGCCACGGCCGCTGCAGGCCGCTCGCCTCGATCTGCGGCGATCAGCGCGTCCGCTCTCGCCGCGCAGCGCCGGCAGACGGCCGTAGCGCGCGACGTGCGCGGCAGCGAGGTCGTGCTGCCGGCGGCGCGGAGCAGTCGCGGCAACGCCGCCGCGCGCTCGGCGCGGGCGCGGATGCGAGCGACGCTCATCGGCGCGACCCGCAGACGCGTCGGCGCGAGGTGCTTCGTCGGCTCGCCTCGGCGCGTTCGAGCATCCGCAGCACGAGCGCACCGGCGAAGATCGGCGATGCACGCGGCATCGATCGGCGAGCATCCAGCGGAGCGCGGCATCGGTGCCCATGCCCGCGCCGTGCAGCAGCGCGGCCGGCCACGCGGCGTACGCGACCGCAGTGCACTCCGCGCCACGCCCGCAGCGGGATTCGCTCGCGCAGGAGGCTCGTGACGACCAGCGCGATCACGAGGTCGAGCGCGAGGGCCGCGAGCCCGAGCCAGATCGCGTAGCGATCCGACGGGAGGGGCACGACCACCGAGACGAGGCCGACGGCGCCTCGCGGGTCGATGACCGCGGTGAGGACGTGCACCGCGAGGAACGCGACGGCCAGCAGCGAGATGTTGCGATGCAGGCCGAGCGTCACGAAGCGCGGAATGCGCCCGGGGCGCCAGCGGCTCACGGTGGCGATGCCGAGCGCGCTGACCGACCGTCAGGAGCAGCAAGCGATGCGGCGCCGCTCGCGCGCATCAGGTACCAGACGGGGCCGGAGGTGGACGCCGTTCACGCTGCCGCTTCCTCGGGCCAGCCGCAGGTGCGCTCCGACCGAGCCGTCGCGCCGCACCAGTCGCGCGGGCAGGCCGCTGCGCTCGAGCCAGGTCGCCGCCGCCTTCGCCGCGCACGATCGCCGCCGTGCTCGCGGCGTTCGCCTCGACGCACGTCGCCGGCCGCGACGCTCACCGTTCGCCAGACCTCGGGCGCCGGTGCGCCGCTGCGCGGATCGACGATGTGGTGCACCTCGCTCTTCGCCGGCCGCGCCACCGCCGCACGGTCGTGCTCGACGTTGCGAGTCCGCCGCGCGCCGAGCGCGATCGTCTGGCCGTCGGCCGTAACGCCGCTGCGGTGGTCGTCGCGTGACGAGGATCGGCCAGCCGCGCTCGGGGGCGGGACCCGCCAGTGCGATGTCGCCCCCGAGGTTGACGAGCACGCTCGCTCCGCGTCTCCCGGTGCACGCGGCGCGCGCAGCGATCTGCGGCCAGCGCCTTGGCAGTAGAGCCCAGATCGATCTCGACTCCGGCTGGGACGCGCACCGTGCCGCGTGCGCGGTCGAGCCGCACGCGCTGCCAGCCGGCGGCGGGGACGATCCGCATGCGCGGGTGCGGACCGCGGCGAGCGACGACGACGGTGAAGTCCGCGTCCCAGCCGAGAGCGCGAAGCGATCCGCCGACGGTCGGATCGACGATCGCCGTCGCTGCGAGCCGCGGCGTCGCAGCGCAACCGCGATCGCCTCCAGGAGCAGCGGGCTGCACGCGAATGGGCGGCCCGCCGCAGCGGTTGAGCAGCGTGAGCTCGGAGTCCTCCGCGGAAGCGGCTGCACGTCTCGTCGATGCGCCCGGAGCTCCTCCGTGACGATCTCGAGAGCGGCCGGGAGCGCGTGGGCAGCCGGCACGGAGACGGCCGCGGTCGTGCCGAGTGCCCGGAAGGTCGCCGTCGCGCAGTTCACCTCACGACCCCCCGGAGACCGCGACCGGGGCGCTGGTGCTCGCCGCCGGCGGGCTGGTAGCCGGAGGTACGGGCGCGGTGTCGCCGCCAGCCGCCGCGGTGGTCGCCCGAGTCACGGGCCGGCTCGTGACGTCGTCAGACGTGGCCACCTGGCTCCGGTGCCGCCGGACGCGGCGACCTGGCTCCCGGCGTCGCCGGACGTGGCGGCCCTGGTCGCGGTCGGCGCAGCGCCCGTCACTGGTGCTGCGGCAGTACCGGCAAGGTGCCCAGCGCCCCCTGCAGCGAGGACGCCGAACGCCGCGGTGGCGCTCGCGGCGAGGGCGCCGACGGCGGCCGTCAGGTGGCGGATCCGCCGGACGTTCGCGTCACGCTTCCGCACTTCGGGTTCGATGCTGCCCATGCGGGCATTCGAGCAGCCGAACCTAAACGCAAGCTAAGAGCTTCGGTGAGCTTGTGTTAATGCAGCCAGGGGCCGAGCGTGTCGCGGATGCCGCTCACGCTCACCCGCCCCTCGACCTTGCGAACCACCCGGCCGTCTTCCAGCACCACGATCGCGGGCACGTCCTCGACCTCGAAGTGCTCGGCGAGCTGCGGCGTGCGATCCACGTTGACGGCGGCGCGGCTGAACGCCTTGTGGTTGCGGCGCTCCTGCAGCACCTGATCGAGGAAGGCCTCCACCCGCCGGCTGAGACCCGACTTCGGGGAGTAGAAGTAGAGCAATTTCGGTTGTGTCGTTGCGGTCACGACGACTTGATCCCCGGTTCGGCGATGCCGAAAACCTCTCTCCCAAAGCCCTTACACTTGCCGCGCCGAGGCTACTGAAGGAGAGCAGCCGGGAGCGTCTGGTCGGCGTCGAGCGCCCCTGCGAACGGATCCCCGTAGCGCTCGATCCGGCGCAGCGCGGCGCGCATGGTCGGCCGTGCCCGAGCGAAGGAGCCCGACTCCACCTCCTCCCAGGTGAGCGGCATCGAGACGGGGGCGCCCGGCCGCGGGCGCACGCAGTAGGCGGCCGCCATGGTGCGGCCGAAGCCGACCTGATTCGAGTCGATCAGCACGCCGTGGCGGCGGCTCTTGTCCCACTCGGTCGTGACGAGGTCGGGGTGCGCGCGCTCGAGCGCCTGCGCGACGAGCTGCACGAGCGCCCGCGCCTGGGGATAGGTGTGGCCCGGCTCGCAGAGGCACCGCGAGGTGCATGCCCTCGTCGCTCGACGTCTTGACGACAGCGCGCAGGCCGAGCACCTCGAGGGCGCTCCGCACCATCAGCGCGACCTTGCCGGTCTGAGCCAGCGTGAAGCCGGGCGAGGGGTCGAGGTCGAAGAGCACGAAGTCCGGCGAGTCGAAGCTCTGCGCGCGGGCGTAGGGAGCGTGCACGTCGATGCAGCCGCTGTTGATCGTCCAGAGCAGGCCGTCCTTGTCGTCGATCATCGAGGTAGTCGGATCTCCTTGCCGCTGCCGTCCGAGCTGCTGGGCAGCGAGACCGTCGCATCCAGTCGGGCGCGTGGGCCGGCGCCTGCTTCTGGAAGAAGTGCTTGCCCTCGATGCCGTCGGGGTAGCGCACGAGCGTGATCGGCCGGTCGCGCAGGTAGGGGAGCAGGACCGCCGCGACCGAGGCGTAGTAGCTGACCAGGTCGCCCTTCGTGATCTTCTCGTCGGGGAAGAAGACCTTGCCCTGGTTGGTGAGCTTGAGCTCGCGCTCGGACGTCTCGACTGGCTCCTTCACGGCGTCCTCCTCTGCGATGCGCTTGAACACGGGCGCGCGCAGGCGCCGCTCGCGCGTCCACTCGGTGAACTCCACCTCGCACGAGAGCACGGGCTCGACCCAGGTCACGCGCGAGCGCGACGACGCCGCCGAGCTTGGGAGCGCCCCGCAGGGGCGAGGTGTCGCGCTCGAGCGGCTTCGAGCCGCGCCAGGAGATCGCGCATGTCGTCGTCGGAGAGGCCGCTGCCGCAGTTGCCCGCGTACTCGAGGTCGTCCGTGGCGAGCATCAGCGCGCCGAGCTTGCGAGCGCGCTCCCTGGCCGCTCGTGTAGCCGGCGATCAGCAGGATCGCCTCCTGGCGGAGCTTGATCTTGCGCCAGTCGTCGCTGCGCCGGCCGGGCCGGTAGGGCGAGGCCACGCGCTTGGCCATGATGCCCTCGAGCCCGCGCCTGCGCGCGGCGTCGAGCAGCGCGGCGCCGTCGTCGTAGACCTGCGAGAGCACGATCGATCGGCGCCCCGGGCACGATCAGCTCGGTCAGCAGCTCGCGTCGCCGGCGCCCACGGCTCGCAGATCACCGGCTCGCCGTCGATCTCGAGCACGTCGAAGACGACGTAGGCGATGGACCCCTCGCCGCGCTGGAAGAGCTCGAAGCTCGGCACACCGTGCTCGTCGAACGCGCAGAGCTCGCCGTCGAGCACGCAACTGGCCGCCGTGAGCGCGCCGGGGAGCGCGGCCGCGACGGTCGGGCTCGCTGCGCTCCAGCCACTTGCCGTTGCGCGACCAGAGCTGCACGTCGTCGCCGTCGACGCGCGCGATCGCGCGGAATCCGTCCCACTTGATCTCGAAGCGCCAGCCGTCGCCGACCGGCACGTCCTGCGACGTTCCGGCGAGCATCGGGGCGTAGGTGAGTGGTTCGCTTGCCATTCCGGGGGAGTTCAGGAGGTAGGTGCTAGGCTCGCCGCGTGCCGAAACCTCCGCTGCCTGCGCGTCTCGACGCCTTTCTGGCGAAGCCGAACGCAGCGGTCATCGCGACCGTGCGCCCGGGCGGAGCTCCGGTGACGGTCGCGACATGGTACGTCTGGGAAGACGGCCGGGTGCTCGTGAACATGGACGAGAGCCGCAAGCGCCTCGCCCACATGCGCGCCGATCCGCGCGTCTCGATCACGGTGATGGACATCGCCAACTGGAGCGCGCACGTGAGCCTCCAGGGCAGCGTCGTCTCCATCGAGGAGGACGCCGGGCTCGTCGACATCGACCGCATCGCCCGCCACTACATGGGCAACGAGTACCCGATCCGCGACCACAGGCGCTACAGCGCCTGGATCGAGATCGACACCTGGCATGCCTGGCGCCCGGAGAGCATCCCCTAGCCCGGCGGCCGGCGGCGTCTCGAGAGTCCGCGCCGCGCTCACCTCAACCCGCACGCCCTGCGGATGATGCTCGCTGCCAGCTCCACGGCCGCCGTCCGCGCCCCGTTGGCGCGAGTCGTCAGCGCGATCCGCCGGTCGGGCACGAAGTGGCTGACCGCCAGCCGCTCGATGCCGGCGTCCACGTCGTCGAGCAGGAGCCGCGGCACGACGGCGACGCCGAGCCCGCGCCGCACCAGCGCCGAGCACCTCGCGCAGGTCGTGCGCGCGGATGCGCGGTGGATCGAGCCCGCAGTCGCCGAGCGCCGCGGCGAGCGCGCGCTGGCTGGCCGTCGCGCAGTCCTTGCCGATCAGGTCGCGCTTGGCGAGATCGGCGGGCGTGAGCTTGCGGCCGAGCCTCGTGAACGGGTCGCCGGCGGGTACCAGCAGCACGTAGGGATCGCGCATGATCGTCTCGGACTCGAGGCCGTCGCGCGGCTCGTCCTCGGGCGCGAGCACGAGATCGAGTGCGCCGGCCGCCAGGCTGTCGAGCAGCTCGGCGGGGAAGTACGACTCGCTCACGGCAGCGCGAGGCGCGGCGAGCGCTCGCGCAGCTCCTCCGCGAGCGCAGGCACCAGCGCCGCGGCGCGCTCGGCACGGCGCCGATGCGCAGCTCGCCCGCGCGCCCGTCGGCGAACGCCGCGAGATCGGCGCGAGCCGACTCGAGATGGCCGGCGATCGCGTCGGCGTGCGCCAGCAGCTGCGCGCCGGCCTCGGTGAGCTCGATCGAGCGCGCCCCCGGCGAGCGGGTGACGAGCGTGACGCCGACGATCCGCTCGAGCGACAGCAGCTGCTGGCTGACTGCCGACTGCGTATAGCCGAGTCGCGCCGCCGCCCTGCTCACCGAGCCCTCGCGCGCGATCGCCTCCAGCGCGGCGAGGTGGCGCAGATCGAGGCCCGGCCATTCAGAAAGAGCGCTGATAGGTCCGATCGTATCGGCTCAGCCCAGCGCGGCGGCGAGCTGCGCGATCTCGGCGATGGCGGCGACGTCGCGGTGATCCTGATGCTGCAGCATCACGCGGTCCACGCCGGCGTCGCGGTAGGCGCGCAGGCGCGCGGCGGCCTCCTCGAGCGAGCCGAAGATGGCCACGTCGCGCTGACTCCCCGAGCGTGCCGGCCGGGTCGGCCGCGGTGCTCGGGAGCCACGGCCCCATGTGCGAGAACGTGAGCGTCAGCGGGTCGCGCCCGGCGTCCGCCCAGGCCCGCTCGCACACGGCGCGCCGCTCGGCGCACTCGGCCGGCGTCGCGAAGACGGTGTTGTACTCGTCGGCGAAGCGCGCGGCCATGCGCGCCGTGCGGGGCTTCGCGCCGCCGCCGATGATGATCGGCGGATGCGGCCGCTGCACCGGCTTCGGCAGCGCGTCGACCGCGCCCATCTCGTAATGCTTGCCGCTGAACGAGAACGGCCCGTCGGCCCACAGGCCGCGACACGATCTCGAGCTGCTCCTCGAGCAGCTCGAGCCGCGTGCCGAGCGGCGGGAAGTCGAAGCCGAAGGCTGCGTGCTCGCGCTCGTTCCAGCCCGCGCCGAGCCCGAGATCCACGCGGCCGCCGGAGATGTGATCGACGGCTGCGACGACCTTCGCGAGCACCGACGGATGGCGGAAGGTGGCCGGCGAGACGAGCACGCCGAAGCGCAGCGCGCCGGTGGCGGCGGCGAGCCCGGCGATCGTCGTCCAGGTCTCCAGCGAGCCGCGCTCCTCGCGCCCCTCCACCGAGAGATAGTGATCCGACCGGAAGAGCGTGGCGATGCCGTGCTGCTCGCAGGCGCGCGCCAGCGCCACCCACTGCTCCCAGGTGACGTCCTCCTGCCCCTCGATCATCAGCTCCAGCTGCATGCAGTCCAGCCCGTCTAGAACGCGAAGTAGAGCGAGGCGGCAACGCCCGCCGCCACACAGTAGGCGGCGAACGGCGTCAGCCGGTTGGTCTCGAAGTAGCGCATGAGGAAGCGCACCGCGAGGTAGGCCGTGGCCGCCGAGCAGAGGGCGCCGACGGCCGCCGGGCCGCGCACGCCGTTGCCGCTCGAGCCCAGCAGATCGGGGAGCTTGAGCACTGCCGCCGCGCCGATGATCGGGGTCGCGAGCAAGAAGGCGAAGCGCGCGGAGTCCTCGTTCGAGAGGCCCGGCGAGAGGCCGCCGGCCATCGTCGCGCCCGAGCGCGAGAAGCCCGGGATCGAGCGCGACCGCCTGTGCCGCGCCGACGCCCAGCGCGCCGCGCCAGCCGACGCTCCGGGCGATCCGCTCGTCGCTCTCGCTCCTCCTCCTCGCCGCGGCGCGCGCCGCGCCGCAGGCGCTCGGCGCCGTAGAGCATCACGCCGTTGACGATCAGGAAGAACGCGGCCGAGCGGCCGGACGCGAAGAGGTCGCGCAGCGCGTGCTCGAGCAGGAGGCCGAGCAGGCCGGCCGGCACGGTGCCGACGACGAGCAGCCAGCCCAGGCGCGCGTCGCTGTCGTCGCCGATCTGGCGGTTGCGCAGCGAGCGGCCGAGCCCGCGCAGGATGCGCGCCCAGTCGCGCCAGAAGAACCCCAGCAGGACGAGCGCGGTGGCCAGGTGCGTGGCGACGAGGAACGTCACGAAGTAGGAGTCGTTCTGGTGGATGTTCCAGCCGAGCAGGCGGGGCAGGATCACGCTGTGGCCGAGGCTCGAGATGGGGAAGAGCTCGCTGAACCCCTGCAGCAGCCCGAGCAGGACCGCCTGCCCGTACGAGATCAGCGCGAGCGGAGCGCGACTCACGCGCTAGGCCCCCTTGCGCGCGGGCGGCCCCGACTGGAACCACGCGAGCACGAACGCGCCGTCCCCGAGCAGCAGCGCGGCGATGCCGTGCTTGACGTGGTGGTGGCTCGATCCGGCCTGATGGCCCGGGAAGAAGCCCGGCAGCGACTTCGCCGGCTCGGCGAAGTAGACGATCGCGATCACGATCAGGGCGGCGCCGGCGATGCCGAGCGCGAGAATGGTCCAGCGGGATTGTGGCATGGGGCAAGTCTCCTCGAATTGGATGGAGCGGGCGGAGCCGCGGGCTGCGCGGTCTCAGGAATCTGGCTGGACGAGACCGGTCTCGTAGGCGAACACCACGACCTGAACGCGATCGCGCAGGCCGAGCTTGGACAGGATGTGGCCGACGTGCGTCTTCACGGTCGCCTCGGAGAGCACGAGGCGGGCCGCGATCTCGGCGTTGGAGCGGCCGCGCGCGAGCTCTTCGAGCACCTCGGCCTCACGCGCCGTCAGACCGGCGAGCGGTGCGCTTCGTCCGGCGCCCGCAGGAGCGGGCAGCGGCAGCTGATGCGCGAAGCTGTCGAGCAGGCGGCGGGTCACGGACGGGGCGATCACGGCATCGCCGGAGGCCACGGCGCGAATGCCCGTGAGCAGGTCGCCGGGCGGCACGTCCTTGAGCAGGAAGCCGCTCGCGCCCGCCCGCAGCGCAGCGAAGGCGTACTCGTCGAGGTCGAACGTCGTCAAGACGACGACGCGGGAGCGGCTGCCGGAGGCCACGATGCGGCGCGTGGCCTCGATGCCGTCCAGCTCGGGCATGCGCACGTCCATCAACACGACGTCGGGCTCGAGCTCGGCCGTCAGGCGCACCGCCTCCGCGCCGTCGCCGGCCTCGCCCACGACCGTCAGATCGTCCTGTGACTCGAGCACCATGCGGAAGCCGACGCGCAGGAGCGGCTGGTCGTCGACGAGCAGGACGCTGGTCACGCGCCGCTCCCCACGGCTCCGACAGCGAGCCGAGTGCGCACGCGCCAGCCGCCGGTGGGCAGCGGGCCGGCCTCGATCGTGCCGCCGTAGACGGCAGCGCGCTCGCGCATGCCGTCGAGCCCGCTGCCCTGCGCGCTCTGGGCCCCCGAGCGCACGCCGGCGCCGTTGTCGCTGATCTCGACATCCACGCCCGCAGCGTCATAGCTCAGCCGCACAGCGCCTGGGCCTGCGGCCCGGCGTGCTTGAGCGAGTTGGTCAGCGCCTCCTGCACGACGCGGAAGACGGTCAGCTGCGCTCCGGCCGGGAGCTCGCGGACCTCGCCCTCGACTGCGACGGCTACGGGCAGCCCGGCGCTGCGCACCTGTCCCACGAGCCGGTCGATCTGGTGCAGTCCCGGCTGCGGGGCGAGCTCGCCCGTGCTCTCGTCGTCGCGCAGCACTCCGAGCAAGCCGCGCATCTCGCCGAGTGCCTGCCGGCCGGTTGCCGCCACGGCTTCCATCGCGCTCGCCGACTGCGCCGGGGCGCGCTCGGCGGCGAAGGCGGCACCGTCGGCCAGGGCGATCATCACGCTCAGGTTGTGGGCCACGATGTCGTGCATCTCGCGGGCGATGCGCGCCCGCTCGGCGGCGGCCGCGCGCTGCTCGAGCGACGCGTGGTAGCGCTGCCGCTGCCGCACGCTCGTGCCCAGTCCCGCCGCAGCGAGGGTGAGGCCGCCGAGCCCCACGATGGTCTTGAACGCGTCGTCGGATCCCCAGCGCGCGGTGGCGAGCACCGCACCCAGCGCGAGCACTGCGGTGGCCGCCACGGCCCGTGCGCGCGACTCCTGCGCGGTCACGGTGTAGAGGCCGACCAGCAGCGCGACGTCCGCGAGCACCTTCGCATCGGTCACCCACTGGACGCCCGCGATCACCGCGAGCGCGGCGAATGCCCAGATCGGCGAGCGCCGCCGCCAGACGAGCGGCAGCGTGATCGCGACGCTGAAGATGACGAGCTTGGCGGGATGCGGCTGCTCGGCGACGGCGTCGATCACCGAGACCAGCAGGATGCCGGCGGCAAGCGCCATGTCGGCGACTGTCTCGTGCCGCCGTGCCAGCGCGACCAGGCGATCTGTGGTGGGAACGCTCATCTCGGACCAACCTACGAGCAGGTTGGCAGGTGCACAACAGCCGTGCGGCCGATCTTTGCAGGCCTTGATCTCATCCCGAGGTCGCATGCGGCGGCGCTACTCTGCCAGGAGGCATGCGACGGCCGGCTCCCGCCACACTCATCGCGACCCTTGCGCTCGTGCTCGCCGTCGCTCCAGTCGCGCCGGCCGCGGGCGGCTGGGTCAAGCGCGCGCTGTATGCGCGCAACGCCGGTGCGGTCGACGGCATCACCGCCTCGCGCGAGCCGCACAGGGGCAATCTGATCGTCCTGCCCAAGTCGGGCAAGCTACCGGCCTCGATCCTCCCGGCGTCCATCGGGGGCGCGCGGGGCCCCGCCGGCCCGGCCGGAGCGGACGGCGTGGACGGCTCCGGGCAGCTCCGCCTCGGTGGCGGCCGCGGGCGCTGCCGTCAACATCGGCTCTGCTCAGACGCCGGTCGTGACGCTCTCCCTCAAGGCCGGCTCGTACGCGATCGTCGCCAAGGCGAGCCTGCACGCCACGCTCGACGCCAGCTCGCCGGGGGTCACGTGCCTGCTCAAGGCGGGAGCCGACGGCGATCAGGCCGACGCCGACCTCTCGGGCAGCTCCGACGACCCCGTGGCGCTGATCACGACGCACACGTTCGCGGCGGCCGGCGTGGCCACGCTCACGTGCGCGGCCGACGACGACGGCGTCGTCGCGAGTGACGCGCGCATCATCGCGCTCCGCGTCACGGCGCTCACGGGACCCTGAGGCCCCGGCTCGCCGCAGGCGGGGAGCCGAGCTAGGCTCGGCGGCATGGATCCCGTCCGCATCGGCCTCAAGCTCTCGAAGCCAGAACACGACCTCGCCGAGCTGCGCGCGATCTGGCAGGTCGCCGACGAGTCGCGGCTTCGACCACCTCTGGAACTTCGACCACTTCGCGGCGATCATGAGCGACCCCGAGCGTCGACGTGCTGGAGGGCTGGACGCTGCTCGGTGCCATGGCCGAGGCCACGAGCCGCGTGCGCATCGGCTGCATGGTGACGGGCAACACCTACCGCCACCCGGCCGTGCTCGCGAAGATGGCGGTGACGGTCGACCAGCTCTCGGGAGGCCGGCTCGAGCTCGGCATCGGCGCCGCCTGGGCCGAGATCGAGCACGACATGCTCGGCATCGAGTTCGGCACCGCTGGACAGCGGGTGGCCTGGCTCGACGAGGCCTGCCAGGTGATGAAGCTGCTCTTCACCCAGGAGCGGACGACGTTCGAGGGCGAGCGCTACCAGCTGCGCGACGCGCTCGCGAACCCCAAGCCCGTGCAGCGGCCGCACCCGCCGTTCTGGATCGGCGGCCGCGGCGAGCGCAAGACGCTGCGCGTGATCGCTCAGCACGCCGACGTCTGGAATGCGCCGGGTGGCGAGCCGGACGAGGTCGCGCGCCTGGCGGGCGATCCTCGACGCGCACTGCGCCGATGTCGGCCGCGACCCGGCCGAGATCCGGCGCTCCGTGCAGGTGCGCTACGCCGGTGACGACGACGCCCTGCTGCGCAGCGCCGAGGCCGTTCGTCGAGCGCAACGTGCGCGACCTGATCGTGATCGTCTCGCCCGGCGGTGCCCGGGCGCACGCAGAGGGCGCGGCAGAGCTGGTGCCGCGCCTGCGCGCGATCGGCTGACCGTACGGATAGCCGCACCGCGAGACGCCTGTCCGCCGCACACGGCCGGCTGCGCGCGCCGAGAGAATCGGAGAGACCCCATTCCTCCTGGAGGCTCGCCGTGTTTCTCCTGATCTTCCTGTTCGTCTTCCTGCCCATCGCCGCGCTCTGGTGCGGAGCCGACTCGCGCCGGCCCGGAGCACGGCAATGGTGACCGCCGTCCGCCTTGCCGCCGCCCGCAACCTCGCGAAGGCGCAGGCCGCCGTCGCCGAGCGACCTGCAGAGAGCAAGTAGGTACGGCTGACCGCACCGGAGGACACATGCCTCCCGCACGAAACGGCCTCTCCCCGCGCGGCAAGCTACGAACCGAGATGTCCGCCTTCCCCGTCAGCTCCCGCCCTGCCCGCCCGCCGCGCCTCCGACCTGGCGCGCTCGCACGCTCTCCGAGTGGCACTCGCGGCGGGGCCCTCGCCGCACCCTCGCTGCTGCTGGCGCGACGGGTCGACCTCTCGGCGTTCTCGCAGACCGACGTCGTGTGGGGCTGGATCATCGCCTCGCTGCTGCTCAACCTCGCCTCGGTGGCCGGCAAGGCGTCGTCTGGAAGACGGCGCTCGACGCGCTGCCCGGTCACCGCGCCGTGCGCTACGGACACGTCGTCCCCGCGCTCTTCATCGGCTTCCTGCTCAACTCGGTCCTGTTCGCCCGTGTGGGCGAGCTCGCGCGCGTCGCGGTGCTCGCCCGTCGCAGGCGGCTGGCCGGCGAGAGCATCCCTGCTTCGACGATCGCCGGCACCGCGCTCGCCGAGCAGCTCGTCCTCGGCGTCGCGCTCGCCCTGGCCGTCGTCGCGCTCGCCCCGGTCATGCACCTGCCGAGCATGATCTGGCAGATCCTGGTCGGCCTTCGTGCTCGTGCTCGCGGCGGTCGCCGGGGCGCTGGTGATCGTCCTGCGCAAGGCGCGCGGCCGGCTGGCCCAGGTCATCTCCGGGCTCTCGTCGCGGTCAGGCGCTGTTCTCGCGGCCGCGCGCCACGGCGCTCGCGCATCGGCGCCGGCACGTTCTCCTGGGCCGCGCAGATCGCCGGCATCTGGGCAGCGCTGGAGGCCTTCCGCATCCACGTCGGCCTTGCGGGCGCGGGGCTCGTGTTCGTCTCCTCCACCGTCGTCCAGCTGTTCCCCTTCTGGCCCGGCAATCTCGGCATCTTCCAGCTCGGCGTGACTGCACCGCTCGTCAACGCCTACGCCGTCTCGACGGCGAGCGCAGTGGCCTTCAGCGTCGGGCTCCAGCTCGTCGAGGCGCTGCTCGGCGTCGGTCTCGGGCTCGTCTTCCTGGCTCGCGAGGGCCTCTCGCTGAGCGGCGCCCGCGCGCTCGCCACGGCCCCGGACGAGCTCTGAGCGAGCGCTAGGGGAGGGGGGCTCCGGCCAGGGCGAGCACGACGCCCGCCAGGCCGGCGGCGAGCAGCGTCGGGACTGCGCCCCTGCGTAGCGCGAGCAATGCGATCGCTGCGCAGGCAAGCACCGCGTACTGCCAGGTCTCACGCAGGGCGCCGCTGAGCGGGACCGCGGCTCCGAGGATCGCCCCGATGGCAGCCGGCCCGGCGCCGTCCAGGAAGGCGCGCGCGCTCGCACTTCGGCGGAGGCGGGCGAACCGGCCGCCGCCCAGCAGGATGAACGAGAAGGACGGCGCGAAGGCAACCGCCGCGGCGAGCATCCCACCCGCGAGGCCGTGCGCTGCGTAGCCCACGGCCGCGATGGTCGCCACGACCGGCCCTGGCGTGACCTGGCCGAGTGCGACGGCGTTCAGGAACTCGGTGTTCGTCATCCAGTGGTAGGTGTGCACGGCATCGCCCTGCATCAGCGGGACGATCACGAAGCCGCCGCCGTAGGAGAGCGCGCCCGACCTTGAATGCCGTCCAGCAGAGCGCGCCGAGCCCGCCGACGGCGATCGCCCGGGCGGCGCTCGCCGCGAGCGGCAGCCCGTGCAGCCCGAGGACGACGCGGGGTCGCTGCCGCAGCGAGAGCTCGAGCAGGCCGCAGCCGATCAGCACGAGCACGAGGTAGGGCCCGATCAGCGCCGCGCCGCGGCAGCAGCCGCCGCGATGTAGACGCCCCAGCGCAGGCGCGGGCGGCGCCCAGCTCGCGTACGCGCCGGTAGCTCGGCACGAGCAGCGAGACGCCCGCCTGCACGGCGACGGCGGCGACGGCCGCCCCGGCGCCGGCGCCCGCGCCGCGGATCCAGAGCGGCGGGGCGTGTCCGAAGAAGACCGCCGAGAGGATCAGCACGAGCACGACCGCGGGCAGGACGAATCCCGAGGCCGCCGGCGATGGCCCCGAGCGGCCCTCCCGCCCGATAGGCGCAGAAGATCGCGAGCTGCGTGGACGAGGGGCCGGGCAGGAGGCCGCAGGCGGCGTTGGCGTCCTCGAACTCGCTCGCGTCCATCCAGCGCTCGCGCTCGACCACGAGGCGGCGCAGCAGCACGACGTGTGCCGGAGGCCCGCCGAACCCGGTCAGGCCGATGCGCGTCCATTCGCGCGCGACTTTCGCCAAGGGCGCGTCGCGGGGCGCCCGGCTGCTCGGATGGGACTTCGCGCATCGCTCGCGGCGCACGCTAGCCGAGGCGTTCACCGCGAGTGGTGAACGCGCTCAGACGCCCGTCAGGTGAGCTCGGCGGCTGCCATCAGGCGGCCGCTGCGCACGAGGCGCACGAGAACGAACGTCTCGCTGAATCCGAGCAGGGCGAGCGCCGCGATCTTCCAGGCCGGCCAGCCCGGATCGTAGGCCGGCAGCGCCTCTCCCACGCCCACCAAGGCGAGCGGCGTCGGCAGGAGGGGCGGGACGGGCGGCGGCACGCGGCCGCCCAGGCTGCGCACGTGCCACGGCCGCTCACGGCCCCCGTGGCTCCTGGCGGGCGTGAACGCGTGGTGGCGCCGCACGCGCGTCGTCGTGCGGCGATGCCGAGCCCTGAACGCGCGCGCGACGACGCGCCGGCGCGCGGGCTTCCGGGTCGCGTGCGTGACCGGCCGCGACTGCGGCGCGATCAGTGACGTGCCCGGAACGGCGCCGGGTTTCGCCACGATCTGGCTCGGCCTCGGGATCGGCCTGATCTTCGCCTCCGCGACCGGGCTCGCGAGCGCGGCGGCCAGCAGCGCGCACGCGAGGGCCGAGAGTCGTGCAGTCGCCCGCATGCACGGAGATCATGCGGGCTCGGGCGGCCTGCATCAACTAGCCGTCCGGGCGGGAAACGTGCCACCATGGGGCCTCGCCCGCAGACCGGGAGGTGATGGGCCATCGCACGTCGCGATCGCCGACGTCCACGCATTGGGGCAACTACGACGTCGAGGTGCGCGCCGGCGAGGTCGTCGCCCTGCACCCGGCCGCCGAGGACGCCGATCCGTCGCCGATCGGCGCTCGGCATGCCCAGCGCCCAGAACCACGCGGGCCGCATCCTGCGTCCTGCGGTGCGGCGCGGGTGGCTCGAGGGCCGGGGCGGAGCCGAGCGCGCGGGCGGACGCCTTCGTCGAGGTCGGCTGGGACGAGGCGCTCGACCTGGCGGCGCGCGAGCTCGCGCGCATCAAGCGGGAGCACGGCAACGCCAGCGATCTACGGCGGCTCCTACGGCTGGGGCAGCGCGGGGCGCTTCCACCACCCGCAGGGCCTGCTGCACCGCTTCCTCAACTTCCACGGCGGCTACACCGCGTCGGTCAACAGCTACAGCTGCGCGGCGATGGAGGTCATCCTGCCGCACGTGATCGGCGGTCCCGTCCGAGCGCCATCTACTCCTCCGCGCCGCACTGGGACGAGATCGCAGAGCACACCGAGCTGATCGTGGCCTTCGGCGGCCTCGCGCTCAAGAACACGCAGGTCAACTCGGGCGGCGTGGCGCGTCACACGTCGCGCGCGGCGCGGCAGAACGCGGCACGCGAGGCCGGCGTCGACTTCGTCAACGTCAGCCCGGTGCGCGGCGACATCGACGAGCACCAGAGCGCGCGCTGGATCGCGCCGCGGCCCAACACCGACGCGGCGCTGATGATGGGCCTCGCGCACGCGATGATCGCGGCGGGGACGCACGACCGGCAGTTCCTGCGCGAGTGCTGCGTGGGCTGGGACGAGCTCGAGGCGTACCTGACCGGCGCGAGCGACGGCGTGCGGCGCGATGCCGCCTGGGCGCGGCGCCATCTGCGACGTCGATCCGGCGGCGATCGAGGCGCTCGCCGCCGAGATGACGGCACGGCGCACGCTCGTCACCGTGAGCTGGTCGATCCAGCGCGCCGATCATGGCGAGCAGCCGTTCTGGATGGGCGTCGCGCTCGCCGCGCATGACCGGCTCGATGGGCCGTCCCGGCGGCGGCTTCGGCTAGCGGCTACGGCGCCATTCACTCCGTGGGCGTGCAAGCCCGAGCGCCATCGCATCACGGCGCTCGCCCAGGGCCAGCAACCGCCGTGACCGGCGCGCATGCCCGTCGCGCGCATCGCCGACATGCTGCTCGAGCCGGGCCGGTCATCGACTACAACGGCCGGCGCATCGACGTTCCCGGACATCCGCCTCGTCTACTGGTGCGGCGGCAATCCGTTCCACCACCACCAGGATCTCAACCGGCTCGCGCGCGCGTGGCAGCGGCCCGAGACCGTGATCGTGCACGAGTCGTGGTGGAACCCCGATCGCGCGCTTCGCCGACATCGTCTTCCCGGCCGCGACGGCACTCGAGCGCAACGACGTCGCGGCCGGCTGGGCCGACTCCTGGATCTCGGCCATGCACCAGGCGGTCGCGCCGCCGGCCGAGGTGCGCACCGACTACGAGACGCTCTGCGCGCTGGCCGAGCGGCTCGGCTTCCTGGACGAGTTCTCGGAGGGCCGCGACGGCGACGAGTGGGTGCGCCACTTCTACGAGTCGACGCGCGACGATCTCCACGGCCACGGCGTCGATCTGCCGGGCTACGAGGAGTTCCGGGAAGCCGGGCGCATCGCGATGCCGACGCCGCCGCAGCGCCGGCGCGAGCTCGACTTCGCAGCCCTGCGCGCCGACCCCGCGGCCTCGCCACTGCCGACGCCGTCGGGCCGCATCGAGATCGCGTCGGCCACGTCGCCGGCTTCGGCTACGACGACTGCCCCGGCCACCCGGTCTGGATGGAGCCGGCGGAGTGGCTCGGCTGCGAGCTCGCAGCCCGCTTCCCGCTGCACCTGATCTCCAACCAGCCGAAGACGCGGCTCCACTCGCAGTACGACAACGGCGGCTACAGCCAGGACTCGAAGGTGCAGGGCCGCGAGCCGATCCGGCTGCACCCCGACGACGCGGGCGCACGCGGCATCGCCGACGGCGACGTCGTGCGCGTGTTCAACGATCGCGGCAGCTGCCTCGCGGGCGCGGTGCTCGATCCCGGCCTGCGCCGCTCGGTCGTCCAGCTCTCGACCGGGGCGTGGTGGGATCCCGTCGCGCCCGGCGACCGCGCGGCTCGCTCGATCGCCACGGCAACCCCAACACGCTGACGCTCGACAAGGGCACGTCCCGGCTCGCGCAGGGCCCGAGCGCGCAGACGGCGCTCGTCGAGCTCGAGCGCTTCGACGGTCCGCTCCCGGCCGTGCAGGCCTTCGCGCCGCCCGAGCTGATCGACCGGTTGCCGTGAGGGTCGAGCTCGCCTACGGCAGCGACGGCCTGACCGTTGATCTGCCGGACGAGCGCACCACGGTCGTCGAGCCGCTGCACCCGCGGGCCGCCGCCGACGAGCGCGCCGCGGTGCTCGAGGCGCTGCGGCGGCCGGTGGCGGGGCCGCCGCTGCGCGACGTGGTGCGCGGGCAGGCGCAGCGTGGCGATCAGCATCTGCGACGGCACGCAGGCCGCAGCCGCGCGAGATCGTCGTCCCGGCCATCCTCGAGGAGCTCGAAGGGCTCGTCCGCCTCGAGGACGTCGTCGTGCTGGTCGCCACCGGCACGCACCGCGGCAACAGCGATGACGAGCTGCGGGCGATGCTCGGCGACGACGTGCTCGCCGCGGTGCGGGTCGTCAACCACGATGCCCGCGACGACGCGGCGCTGACCTGGATGGGGCGCTTCGGCGCCGACGTGCCGGTGTGGCTGAACAGCGAATGGGCGGAGGCCGACGTGCGCATCACGACCGGCTTCGTCGAGCCTCACTTCTTCGCCGGGCTTCTCGGGCGGGCCCGAAGCTCGTCGCCCCCGGCCTCGCAGGCCTCGAGACGACGCTGACGCTGCACGACGCCGCGCGCATCGGCCACCCCGCTGCGCGCTGGGGCATCACGCACGGCAACCCGGTGCATGACGACGTGCGGGCGATCGCCGCGGCCACCGGCACGCGACTTCGCGCTCGACGTCGTGCTCGACGGAGAGCAGCGCATCGCGCAGGCCTTCGGCGGCGAGCTGTTCGCGATGCACGAGGCCGCCTGCGCCGCTCGTGCGCACGACCGCGATGCGCGCCGTGCCGAGCGCGTTCGACGTCGTGCTGACGACCAACTCGGGCTTCCCGCTCGACCAGAACCTCTACCAGGCCGTCAAGGGCATGTCGGCCGCGGCGCAGGTCGTGCGCCCGGGCGGCGCGATCGTCTGCGCGGCCGAGTGCCGCGACGGCTTTCCGTCGCACGGGCCCTACCGCGAGGAGCTGACGGCTGCGGCATCGCCGGCCGCCTTGCTCGAGACGATCGCGGCGCGCACGACGACGGTCGCCGACCAGTGGCAGATCCAGATCCAGGCGGGAATCCAGGCGCGCTCGCGCGTGATCGTGCACACGTCGTACCTGTCGGATGCCGAGCTGGCCGAGGCCCATCTCGAGCAGACCGCGGACGTCGAGGCGACCGTGCGCCATCTGCTCGAGGATGCAGGCCCGCAGGCGCGCCTGTGCGTCCTGCCCGTACGGGCCGCTGACGATCCCGTACGTCGGCTGATCAGGCGGCGCGTGCGGCGATCGGCCCGCGCGCGATCACGATGCGGTTCTTGCCGGCGCGCTTCGCGGCCAGCAGCGCCGCGTCGGCGGCGTCGACGAGGGGGTCGAGGGAATGCGCCCGCCCGTCGCTGGTCGCCGCTCCCACCGACACGGTGATCGGGATCTCCCCGATCGTGGTGCGGAACGGCGTCTCGCCGACGACGACGCGGATGTGCTCGGCAACGGTGTGCATGCTGCTCTCGCTCTCGGCCCGGCAGACGAGCAGGAACTCCTCGCCGCCCCAGCGGGCGACGACGTCCTCGCGCCGCATGCTGCGCTCGAGGCGGGCGACGATCTCGATCAGCACCTCATCGCCGATGCGATGGCCGTAGAGGTCGTTGACGCGCTTGAAGTCGTCGACGTCCAGCAGCATCACGCCGACCGGCGGGGCTCCCGGCGTGAGCATGCCGCTGAGCACGGCGTCGACGTGCCTGCGGTTGGCGGCTCCCGTCAGGGGATCCGTCTTGGCGAGCTCCACCGCCTTGCTGTGGGCGACGTCCAGCTTGGCGTTCGCCTCCGCAAGGGCGACGAGCGCTGCTCGCAGCTGATCCTCGGCCTCGTGCTGCTGCGTGACGTCCGAGAGGATGCCGGCAAAGCGCACGGTGCCGTCGGCGAGCTGCTCCGGATTCACGCGCGCGCGGATCCAGCGAGTCGTCCCGTCGAGCCCGTGCACGCGGTAGTCGACCTGCGCGGGGCGGCCGGCGAGCAGCTCGCCCTCGCAGGCGTGATAGGCCGGCAGGTCGGCGGGATCGATCCGGCTGCGCCACTGGGCAGACGACTGCGGCTCTCCTCCGAGCAGGCGCTCGAGGTTGGGGCCGACGAAGAGCTCCTCGTAGCTGCCGTCCGTTCGCAGCAGCCCGAAATAGACGTGATCCTCCAGCGCACCGACCGCTGCGGCCAGCCACCAGCCGGGCTCGGCCAGCTCGCCGCGCCCCGGGTCCGCCCGGTCGGATGCGGATGCCGCCATCACCCTGACATCGGCAGCGAGGCGGCCGGGCATGATCGATGCGTGATCGATCCGGCATCGCGGCTCTGCATAAACCGGGTCAGGCACCGAAATATGCGTCGATTCGAAGCCAGCGCATATTTTGGTGCCTGACCCCGGTTTATGCAGAGCCGCAATCGTCAGCGCAGGGCGCGGCGGCACTCCGGAGCCGTCCACGGCAGCGGGGCGTCCAGCGCGTAGTCGAGCTTGAAGACGCCGCGCCCGCGGCAGAATCTGCTCACCGCTCTGTGGTAGCGCGGCGGCAGCTCGCGCCCGGCGATCTCGAGCAGTCGCCGCGGGGCGACGTCGAAGAGCACCGCGCGGGCGCCGCGCAGCTCGCCGGCGGTGCGCACGCTGCGGCCGGTCTCGATCTCGCCTCCCAGCGAGCGCAAGAGCGACGCCATCGCATCGGCGATCGCCTGGGAGCCGCCGACGGCGGCGGGCCAGCCGACGGCGTGGCCGAGCATCATCAAGAGCGCGCCGAACCCGCCCGTTGCCGCCGCCGAGAGGGGCCGCAGGGAGTGCGCCGCACTGCCGGCCAGCAGGGCCCGCGCGCGCGGGCCCTGGAAGCGCGAGTCGGCGAGCCCGGCAGCGTCAGCTCCGCGGTGCGCAGGCCGCCCCCGACCGTCGGCGCCGCCTCGAGCACGAGCACGGAGCGGCCCGCCTGGGCGAGGGCGATCGCCGCGGCGAGCCCGTTCGGCCCGGAGCCGACGACGATCGCCTCCCAGCGGTCAGCCACCGGATGCGAAGGCCCTGACGCCCTCGCGCCAGGCGGCATCGACGTCGGCGCCGGGCGGGAAGCGGTGGGTGATCTCGAGCAACGCCATGCCGTGGGCGAAGGCCCAGGCGGCGCGGGCGCGGTTGGCGTCCTCGCCGGCGGCGCGGTACACGCTCATGCCCGCGCGCTCCTCGACACCCGGCTCCAGCAGGTCGCGGCGGAGCTCCTGATCGGTCATGAGGCGGTAGAGGTGAGGATGCGCGAGAGCGTAGGCGCGATAGCTGGCTGCGAGCGCGGCAAGGGGTTCGCCCTGGCCCGCGATAGCCCGCTCGAAGAGCTCGGCCTGCTCCTCGAACGCCGCCGAGATGACGGCGGCTTCCAGGCTCTGCTTGTCCGGGAAGTGCTTGTAGAGCGAGGGCGCGCGAATGCCGAGCCGGTCGCCGATGTGGCGCATCGTGAGCGCGTCGAGACCCTCGGCATCGATGATGGCCCGGGCTGCGTCCACGATCTCCCGCGCGCGCGGACTAAGAGCGCTGGAAGCCATCGCGCGTGCGCATCCCGTAGCCCACGGAGCGGTCGAGCGAGATGTGGAAGGCCCAGGCGAGGGCGCCGATCAGGAAGCCCGCGGGCAGCGCGAGTGAGGCGACGGCCAGCAGCGCGGGCCCCCAGTAGCCGTGTGCGGCGTTGTAGAGGCGCACGGCGCGCGGATGGAGCCGGCCCCGCTCGAGCCCTGCGCCCATGCCGAAGAGCAGCGCGATGTCCGGGCCAATGGCGAAGGCGGCGAGCAGCCACCAGCCGCCGCCGTGGGCGATCGCCGCGGTCACCGCGGCGCCGAGCGCGAGCACTGCCGCGGCGCCGAAGGCCGCCCGCCGCGCGGGGTGACGAGGGGCGGTGGTGGCATTGACGGTGGACATGACGGTCTCCTTCAGCTGGCTAACGGTGTAAGCCAAGCTTAGCTAACGATGTTAGCCAGGTCAAGCCCCCTCTTCGGCGGACCACGTATGGCCGCAGTGCGGGCAGGTGATCACGCGGCGCTCCCCGGCCTCCGCCGAGTGGGCTCGGGGATCACCGCGCCGCGCCACCACGCGCTCTCTGATCGCACGTGCGGTCACCCGCCCGCCGACCTGCTGCACGGTTTCGCTCCAGACGGCGCGGATGGCGTCGGGATCGTGGGCGAGCGGCGCCAGCTCGCGCGCCTGCGCTTCGTTCGCCGGCAGCGGCAGCCCTCCGCCCGGAGCGAGCAGGTCGACCACCTTCGAGGCGTCGATCTGCCGGTAGGCATGGGCAACCGAGAGATCCCAGCGCTTCGACACGTAGCCGGCGAACGTCCGGTGCCCGGCGATGCGGTAGAGGCGCCGCTGCTGGATCTCGAGGAGCGCGTGACCGACCTCGACGAACGCGCCGGGGCCGAGCTCGATGGCTGCCTCGAGCTCGGCGAATCGCTCACGCTCTGCCTCGGTCGTCTCGGGCACTGGTTCGCTCGCCATGCTCTCTCTCCGCGACGGTGGTGGCCCTCTCCCACTGACTCATTCGCGCCGAGGCCGAAAAGCGTAACCGCGCGAGACCACCCGAAACGCGCCCCGGGAAGCGTTCGAGCCTCGGATACCATGGCTCCGTCGTCAGTGATCGCAGGGGGAGTCGCTTGCCGGCTGCGCGGACCGCTTCAGGAGACGTTGCTCTTGCCTCGACTGCACGCGCCCGCGACCCGCGCCGGTGTGATCCGCCGTGCGGATCCCGCACGTAGTCCGGAAGTGCGTTGACCTGAAGCGATCCGAAGGAGAGCACGTGGAGAGCGGCGTCGATCCCCAGAGCACGGCGCGCACCAAGCAGCGACTCGAGCAGGCGCTGTTCGAGATCCGCCGCGTCATCGCCGGGCAGGACCAGATGCTCGAGCGCGTGGTCGTCTGCCTGCTGACGGGCGGGCATCTCCTGATCGAAGGCGTTCCGGGGCTCGCCAAGACGCTGACCGTGAAGACGACGGCGAACGTGCTCGGCGGCACGTTCAACCGCATCCAGTTCACGCCCGATCTCGTGCCGTCCGACCTCATCGGCACGCGCATCTACCGGGCCGACAACGCCAGCTTCGACACGGAGCTCGGGCCGGTGTTCTGCAACTTCCTGCTCGCGGACGAGATCAACCGCGCCCCCGCGAAGGTGCAATCGGCGCTGCTCGAGGTCATGCAGGAGCGCCAGGTCACGCTCGGGCACACCACGCACCTCGTGCCCGACCCGTTCCTCGTCATGGCGACGCAGAACCCGATCGAGTCCGAGGGCACCTACCCGCTGCCGGAAGCGCAGATCGACCGCTTCATGCTCAAGATCCTGGTCGACTACCCGCTCCACGACGAGGAGCTCACGGTCATCCAGCGCTCGCTCGTCGCGCCGCCCGAGCTCAAGCAGCTGCTGACGATCGAGGAGCTCCGCGGCATCCAGGCCGAGGTGCGCTCGATCTACGTCGACCCGGGCCTCATCAGCTACGCCCTGCAGCTTGCGACCGCGACGCGCCGGCCGGCCGACGTCGGGCTCCCGCAGCTCGAGCGCTTCGTCTCCTTCGGCGCCAGCCCGCGCGGGCCGATCGCGCTGATCCACGCGGCGCGTGCGCTCGCCGTCGTGCGGGGGCGCGACTACGTGCTCGTGCAGGATCTGCAGGAGCTGATCAAGGACGCGCTGCGTCACCGCATGGTGCTCTCGTACGAGGCGCTCGCCGAGCAGCGCAGCGCCGACAGCCTGCTCGACGAGATCGTCGCGGCGGTGCCGGTGCCGCAGCTCGACCTCGCCGGGCATGCGGCGTGATCGAGGGCCTTCTCCGCCGGGGCCTGACTCCCGCTCGACCCGGTCCCGGGCCGATGCCCGAGCCCTTGCTGCGCGCGCTCGATCTGACGATCGCGCGCCGCGTGGAGGGCCTCCTGCCCGGCGACCATCGCTCGGCGCTGCTCGGCAAGGGCAGCGAGCTCGCGCAGATCCGCCCCTACGAGCCGGTCGAGGACGACGTGCGGCAGATCGACTGGAACGTGACCGCGCGCACCGGGACTCCCCACGTCCGCATCCATCTGGCAGAGCGCGCACTCGTGACCTGGCTCGTGCTCGACACGTCGCCCTCGATGACGTTCGGCACCGCCGAGCGCCGCAAGGCCGATGTCGCGGAGGGGGCCTCGCTGGCCGTCGGCTACGCCGCGACCCGGCGGGGCAACCGGCTCGGCCTTGTCACGTTCGGTGACGACCATCCACGTGTGCTCCCCGCGCGCCAGGGGCGGGCCGGCCTGCTCGGCCTGCTGCTGGCGCTGCGCAAGGAGGATGCCGCCTCGAGCTCACGCCGTGCAAGCGGCTCTGCGACCTCGGTGGGCGGGGCGCTCCAGCGGGTCGGCGCACTGGCCCGCCAGCGGTCCTACATCGTCGTCGTCTCAGACTTCCGCGGACCGCGCGACTGGCGGCGTCCGCTGCTCGTGCTCGGCGGCCGCCATCACGTCGTGGCGGTCGAGATTCGCGATGCGCGCGAGCAGGAGCTGCCGAAGTTCGGTCAGCTGCGGCTCGTCGATCCCGAGACCGGCCGGCAGCTGAAGGTGGACACCTCGAGCGAGCGCGTGCGCTCGCAGTTCGCCGCCGCCGCCGCGCAGGAGCGACGGGAGGTCGCGGCGGAGATCACCTCCACCGGGGCACGACACGTCGTGCTCAGGACCGAGGGCGATTGGCTGCGCGAGCTCACGGGCTTCCTCCGCCATGCGGGCGCGCAGTGAGCTTCGCGTCGCCCAGCGCGCTGCTCGGCCTGCTGCTCGTCCCGCTGGCAATCATCGGATACGTGTGGTTCCAGCGCCGGCGGGTGCGCGAGGCGGGCCGGTTCGTGCAGCCGGCGCTGCTCCCGAACGTCGTCGACGAGGTTCCCGGCTGGCGCAGGCACCTGCCGGTGGCGATCACCCTGCTCGCCGTTGCGCTGCTGCTGCTGGGCTTCGCGCGACCGCACGCGACGCTCTCCGAGCGCTCCGAGGAGGCGACGGTCGTGCTCGCGATCGACACGTCGCATTCGATGGGCGCGAGCGACGTCCGGCCGACGCGCCTGGCCGCCGCGCAGGCCTCCGCGCGGCGGTTCCTGGCCGGCCTGCCGGCGTCCTACCGCGTCGCCGTGGTGGCCTTCAGCTCCCGCGCGCAGCTCGTCGCCCCGCCCAGCCAGAACCGCGAGTTCGTCGGCTCCGCGCTGTCGGCGCTGCGCGTCGGGCAGGGCACGGCGCTCGGCGACGGCATCGCGACCTCCGTCCGGGTCGCGATCGCGCCCCGGCTGGGGGAGACGCCGAAGAAGGGGCGGGCGCTGCCGCCCGCGGCGATCCTGATCCTCTCCGACGGCGCGCAGGACGGCGGGCGCGTCAAGCTCGCCGATGCGATCGCCGGGGCGCGCAAGGCGAAGGTGCCGATCTTCACGGCGGTGCTCGGCACGGCCGCCGGCGTTCTCACGGTGCCGCACGTCGGCGGCTTCGTCGAGCGCATCCAGGTGCCGCCGAACCCTGGCGCTCTCCGCACCGTGGCGCAGCAGACGGGCGGCAGCTTCTTCGCGGCGCCGACCAAGGACGACCTCGCGCCCGTCTACGCCGACCTCAAGTCGCGACTCGGCAGGACGCGCAAGGACGAGGAGATCACGGTGGCGTTCGCCGCGGCAGGCGCGCTCTTCCTGCTCGTCGGCGGCGGCCTCTCCGCGCTCTGGTTCCGGAGGATCCCGTGATCCGCCCTGCCCTTGCCGCACTCGCGGTAACGGCCGTGCTCGCGCTCCACGTCGCCGCTGCGCAGGCCGCGGACGAGTGTCGCGGGCTGCAGGTCTGCATCCCGGTCGCGGGCCCGTGGGTCGTGATCCCGCCGCCGGCTGGGCCGCTCGTCAGCTCCAGCTGGCAGCTCGTCTGCCCGCAGGGCATCGTCGGGGGCGTCGACGCACGGGCCAGTGAGGCGTCCGTCGCAGTCGAGTTTCCCGGCCGCATCGGAAGTCCCGTGAACCCGGGCATCACGACGACGCAGTCGCTGCTCTTCAAGGGCACCTACGCCGGAAGGCAGCGCCGCGCCACGAGCTACCAGCCGTTCATCGGCTGCATCCCGGGAGGCGGCGGCGGGCCGCGCACGCCCGTCTCGTTCACGCGCGCGGACTCGGTCAAGCCCGGCGACCCGATCACGCTGCGTGTCAAGGAGCTTCCCCTGACCCCGGGCCGGCTCGCTCGCACGACGCTCACCTGCAAGCCCGGGGAGCGCGTGCTCTCGAGCGGCGCCAGCATCGGCCTGTACACGCCCGACGCGCCCACTGCCGCGCAGCTGGCTGCCGTGCGCATCGTGCGCGCGCGGCGCGGTCGCAAAGTGCTCGTGAGCGCCACGCGGCACGGCCTCGCAGGCGGCGTGCGCGCCGTGCTGCAGGTGCGCGCGGAGTGTGCCAGGTGAGGCTGGCCTGGCCGCTCGCGCTGCTCGCGCTGCTGATCGTGCCGCTGGCGGTCGTCGCCTACCTGGCGTTCGAGCGGCGGCAGGCGCGCTACGCGATCCACTTCACGAACATCGAGGTGCTGGCGGCCGTTGCGGCGGAGGGGCGGGCATGGCGCCGCCGCGCCGTCCTGCCGCCGCTGCTGGCGCTGCTGGCGCTGACCTGCGCGCTGGCCGCGCTCGCGCGGCCCGAGGCGCGTGTGTCCGTCGCCAGCGAGCAGGCGTCGATCGCGCTGACCGTCGACATGTCCGGCTCCATGTCGGCGGAGGACGTCAAGCCGACCAGGCTGGGTGCCGCGACCGAGGCGATCCGCCGCTTCCTCAAGGGCTTGCCATCGAAGTACCGCGTCGGCCTCGTCACGTTCTCGTCCGAGCCGTTCGTCGCCGCGCCGCTGACGCATGATCGGCAGCTCGTGCTGGACGGCCTTCTGCTCGGCGAGTCGGGCGTCGGACAGGGCACGGCCATCGGTGATGCGATTGCGCGCTCGGTCGAGCTGCTGCACCCGGTGGCGGCCGATGGCGAGGTCCTGCCGGCCGTCGGCTCGGCGGCGCCTCCGCTCGACCCGGATCGGCCGCTGTCGGCCATCCTGCTGCTCTCGGACGGCGCCCAGACCCGGGGCAACCTCGCTCCCCTGGCCGGCGCGGCGCGCGCCAAGTCCTACGGCATCCCCATCTACACCGTGGCACTGGGCACCCCGAACGGCGTGCTCAACCGCGGCGGCTTCTCGCGACCCGTGCCGCCCGATCCCGCAACGCTGCGGCAGATCGCGCAGACCACCGGCGGCGAGTTCTTCGCCACCCAGAGCGAGGCGCGGCTCAACTCGGTCTACGAGGATCTCGCCTCGCGCCTGGGGCACAAGAACGAGTGGCGTGAGCTGAGCTTCGCCTTCGTCGGCCTCGCGGCGCTCCTCGCGCTCGCGGCCGGTGCGCTCTCGCTGGTCTGGAACCAGCGGCTCCCGTGAGGCTCGGGGCCCTGATCGGCGTGGTGCTGGCCGGCCTGGTCGCCACGGGCTGCGGCACGAGCTCCGACAAGGCCGCGACCACGGTCGTGACAGTTACCAGGACGACCGCAGCCGCGGGCAACCCGGCACCGGGCGCGCGCGGCAGCACGGCTGACGTCGTGGCGCGCGTCCTGCCCGGAGTCGTCAACGTCAAGACGATCGGGCTCGACGGCAGCAAGGGCGAGGCGTCCGGCGTCGTGATCGACCGGCATGGCGTGATCGTGACCAACAACCATGTGGTGCGCGGTGCGCGCAGCCTGACGGTCTCGTTCAACGACGGGCGGCACGAACAGGCCGTTCCGGCCACGGTGCTCGGGACGGCGGCGCGCCGCGACCTGGCGATCATCCGGGTCGAGCTCGACGACCTGATCCCGGTGCCGCTCGGCCGCTCCTCCAAGCTGCGGCTGGGCGACAGCGTGCTCGCGATCGGCTTCCCGCTCGATCTCGGCGGCGGCCCGACCGTGACGGAGGGCATCGTCTCCGGGCTCGACCGGACCGTGCACGCCGACGACGGCCCCGATCTCCAGGGGCTCCTGCAGACCGACGCGGCGATCAACCCCGGCAACTCGGGCGGCGCGCTCGTCAACGCCGCCGGGCAGCTGATCGGCATCAACACGATCGCTGCGACCGGCGCCGAGAACATCGGCTTCGCAATCGCGATCGACGGCGCGCGCTCGGTGATCGACGAGCTGCGCGGCAAGCCGGCGGGCAGCCAGGCGTGGATCGGCGCAACGTTCGACTCGGTCGCGAGCTCTGCGGACGCAGTCCAGCTCGGGCTGCAGCCGGAGACGCGCGGAGCGGCCGTGGTCGCGGTCTTCTCCGCCACACCGGCCTCCCGGGCCGGTCTGCAGGAGGGCGATGTCGTCGTGGCGGTCGGCGGCAAGGCGGTGCGCTCCGCGGCCGACATGAACAAGGCGGTCGCCTCGCACGAGCCGGGCGACTCGCTGGTGCTCGACGTGGTCGATCAATCGGGCCCGCGCCGGGCCAGCGTGAAGCTGGTCAGGCGGCCGACGCGCTAGGGCGCTCGAGGCCGCGCGCGACATAGCGAACCCCACCGGCGCGAATCGCTCCGGCGTCGATCGCTGCCTGCTCCTCCCGCTCGGCACCCTCGCCGAGGTCGGCGAAGAAGTAGGGGCCGTGCTCGCAGGACGCCCGCTCGAAACGCGCGTCGAGGCCCTGCACGACGTGCTCGCTGCGTCGCAGGCCGTGGCCCTCGGCCCACTCCTGGAAGTACGCCTCCCAGGTCAGGCCCGAGGCGAGCCAGCCGGCCCGCCGCCGCTCGAGCCAACCGCGCTGGTCTTCAAGGGCGTCGAGCCGCGAGAAGCACCAGCGGGCGGTCGCCTCATCGAAGCGCTCCCAGGACCACTCCAGCACCACGATCGTGCCGCCCGGCCGCAGCGCCGCAGCCGCGCGGTCGAGCACTGGGTCGAGATCGGCGACGTGGTGGAGCGAGCGGCTCGCGACGATCGCGTCGACGGGATGCGACGGCTCGTAGTCCTCGAAGTTCGCACGCACGAAGCCGGCGCCCTCCGGCGCCTCCCGGTCCACGCCGACGACCTCGTAGCCGCGCTCCCGGAGCGCCGGCACGAAGCCGCCCTCGGAGCCGCAGCCGAGCTCGATGATGCTCGCGGGCGCTGGGGGGAGCCGGGCGTGGACGAAGGGCCGCATCGGTCCCAGCCAGCGCTCGCCTCTCGCCATGCCGGGAGTATCGCCTAGCTCCCGAACGGACTACTCCTCGCTGGGCTGGTCGCCGAACACCGCAGTCGGCGGTGGATCGGTCGGCTGGGGATGGGGAGGCGGCTCGGGATTCGGCACCTCTGCGAGCACGGCCGAGCCAGGGCGGGCGTCGAGACGGCGCTGCTGGAGCTCGTAAACGCGGATATCCATCCAGCTTCTTTCCGCAGGCGCTGCCGTTCCAAACCGCGCACCCCAGCCGCTACCCCGATCGAGGGTTCCGATGATTGGGCTTCTGCGGCTGGGGGACCGCAGTGCGTGGCGACTCACCTGAGCATGGAGGTGCCGGCGGCGGCTGCGGCGGTTGCCGGCGCGCGCTTCGCTGTCACGCGCCTCTGCGAGCGCCTCGGGCTGGGGCTCGACCTCACGGAGCGCATCCGGCTCGCAGCCACCGAGGCATGCACGAATTGCGTGCTGCACGCCTATGACGGCGAGGGCCCGAATGCCACGTTCGCCCTTGACGCGCGCGTCGAGGACGACGTGCTCGTGCTGGTCGTGCGCGATCACGGCCACGGCCTCCTGAGCACGAGGCCGCGCGCGGACACGCTGCGACTGGGGCTCAAGCTGATCGAGGAGCTGGCGGACAGCGCCAGCGTCTCGTCGAGCCCGGGCAATGGCACGCGCGTGGCGATGCGCTTCGCGCTGTCGTAGGCCTCAGCGCTGCAGGCGGCGAGCCTCGTCGACGTGCAGCGTGGCCTCTCGCCGCGCGCTGCGCTCGGCCGTGCGCCCGCTGTGCGATCCGCCCGTCCAGCCGCACGAGCACTCGGGCGAGCAGAGCTCGGGATCGCCGAAGCGCTCGCGCATGTCCCTCACGTTGATCACGTGCTCGTTGTGGCGGACGCTGGCGATGGCGGCGCTGCGCGTCCCGTGGATCGGCAGCACGTCCGCCAACCCGGCGAGCTTGGCCGCGCGCTGCACGGCGACCGCCTTCGGGGGGATGATCAGCGAGAGCCCGCCGCCACGGACCTCCAGCTCGGCCGCCGTCGCCGAGAGCGCCGCGATCACGGAAGGGTCGATCGACGTGCACTCGGAAAGATCGACGAGCACGTTGAGCTGAGGCTCGGCGTCTCCCAGGGCGTCGATCAGCGCGTGCTTGCGCGCTCCGTCGTGAGCTCCGCGCACGGTCACGATCGCGACGCCGAGACGGTGGAACGCGACCTCGATGGACGCCTCGGAGGCGGCAGATGCTCGCAGCTTGGCTTCGTGCGGTGTCATAGGGCCCTGTCGATCGGACAACGCGCCCTGATGCGCGCGCGTGTGCGCGCACGAGGCGGGGACAGGGATCCTACGCGGTTCGGGGCCGCCGGATGCGGAGACGGTCACGGTTGAGCCAGAGACCGGCGGATCCAAGCAGGGCGGCGAGCAGGAGGGCGAGTGCCGTGAGGATCGGCTCGAGCCCGCGCTGCGAGTACCGGGGCCTGTGAGTGCCGGGCGGGAGCGGCAGGGTCGAGACCGTCCAGGCCGTCGCGAAGGCGGCGCGCGGCTGCCCCTTGCGCTGCGCCGCGACCTCGATGCGCCACGTGCCGGGAGCCGAGAGCTGGGTGCCGGCGACCTGCCAGCGACTGGCATCCAGGCGCTTCGCAGGCACGGCCACGCGCTTGGCTCCGCGCGAGAACGTGACCGTGACGGCGCGGACGGGCCCCGGCGATGGCCGCAGCGTGTCGAGGATCGTCGCGGTGACGAAGTTCTGACCCGGCCGGTTGGGCGAGGCGGACACGTCCACGAGCAGGTCCCGCGCCTGGCCCGTGATCACCGAGCTGCCGGTGATCTGCGCCGGCACCGTCGCGAACCGCGGCCCTCGCGCCGGTGGCGTCGAGAGCAGCACCGAGGCGAGCACGAGCACGCCGAGCGCCGTCGCGGCCTCGGCGCCGAGCAGTCTCAGGGAGGGCGTTCGGCGGCGCACGGCGAGAAAGCCCAGCGTGCCGAGCACGCCTGTGGCCCCCACCAGGCCGACCTTCGCGAGGAGCGACCAGCCGTAGGTGGACGAGAGCAGTGCGTCGAGGCTCACGACCTCGCGCCCCGCGCTGTAGACGCCCGTGACGACGACCACGGCGACGCTCGCCGCTGCGATGCGCCCGAAGCGCGCGAGGGTGGCGACGACGTCGCGCCGCTCGAGCCCGGGGAGCACGAGCGCGAGCAGGCACAGCCCGCCGACCCAGAGACCGCCCGCGAGGATGTGCGCAGTCATCGCGAGCGTCGCTCCGATGTCGAGCGAGCCCGCGTGGCCGCTCGTCGCCTCGGCGGCCGCGACCGGTACGAGCAGCGCCAGCGCGATCCGCCGGCGACGCAGGAGGACAGCGGCGAGCACGGCGACTATGACGGCCTCGCGCACGAGCATCGCGTGACCCCAGGACGTGCTCACGAGCACCTTGTGGAGCGGGAACTGCGACGACTTGCCTGCCAGGGCGACGATGCCGGCGACGAGCAGCGCCGGGAGCGCGACCAGCGCGAAGCGCGAGATGCGCGCGAGCACGAGCACGGGCAGGTCGAGCGCCAGCAGCGCGCAGATCGCGATCAGGAGCGAGAGCGAGAGCAGGTCGAAGAGGTGCGCGGCGCTCTCGCTGATATTGGTGCCGGGCGTCCTCGAGCCAGACGTCGTCTGCGCGGGGGCGGCGGTGCCGGCACCGAAGACGATCGCTCCGCTCGTCGCGTGCAGATCGACCTGCGAAACGGTCGAGTACGCGACGCGGTAGGCGCCCTTGCCGAGCGCCGGAAGCGTGACGCGCAGCTGACCGGTCTTGGCGCCGGCCTCGACGGCGGCCGGATCATGCTCGATCCCGCGCGCATCGAAAATCTGGATGTGGGTCAGTGCCGGTGACACCGACTCCGTGAACTGCAGTGTCATGACGTGCGGGGCGCGGGCCAGGCTCGTGCCGCTCCCCGGCTCGCTCGAGATCAGGAATGCGTGAGCACCGGCGGTGGCGGGAAGCGCAAGTGCCACGAGCATCACCGCGACGAGCTGCAGATGACGTCGTCGACGGACGAGCGCAGCAGTCGCCGCGATCGCGCCGGTGGCGCGAGTCGCGGCGACTGCCAGAGCTCCTCCCCAGTTGCAGTGCGATGCGGCGACCGCCGCGATCATGCCGAGTGGGCTGATCGCGGCGGCCGTGCGGAGGTGTGGTCGCTGCTTCTGCATGTCACGAGCCTCCGCGTGCATCGTCGTTCTTGCTCAGCCCGCCTTGACCAGGCTGAGCTTCTCGCTGGAGCTGAGCGCCGCGATGATCGCGACGCGCTTGTTGCTCAGCTTCATCCAGCGGGTGTGCTTGCCGCCACTCACGGCGCGGAGCAGGTAGCCGTGCTCGGCGTTGCCGCGGACCTGGATCCGGAGCACGAAGCGTCCGGACGAGTTCCGCGCCTTGAGGATCGTCTTCACGGTGTGGATCTTCATCCCGTTGGGCGCGAAGACGAACCGCGTCTTGGCCGCTCCCGGCGTGCGGGAGGCGACCGAGACGAGACGCACCTGGCTCGCCGTCGTGAAGGCGACACGGGCGCCGGCGGAGCCGGCGGTGACCGTGGCGCGGAGCGACAGCGGTGCCAGGGGCGCACCGGTCAGATTGAAGTCCGCGACCGTCACGGTTGCCGGCGCGACGCCGAGCAGCGTGATGGTGTTGGCTCCGATCGTGACCCGCGTGGAGCCCGCCACCGGGCCTGCGGCGATGGTCACCGAGGCGTTGAAGGTGGCGGCGGTGATGCCGAGCGGCGAGATGTCGAGCGTGTCCTGCCCGCCGACCGGGTTGGAGTCGAACCCGTTGATGGTGTCGGCACCGAAGGCCGGCGTGAACCGGACCCGGTCGTTGCCCCCACCCGGGGTGATGTTGTCGTTGCCGGCACCGCCGCCGATGACCTCGGCATTGGCGCTGCCGGTGAGGTTGTCGGCGCCACCGAGGCCGTCGATGTCGACGACGCCGGTGATGGTGATCCCGTTGAAGGTGATCACGTCAGCCGCAGCGGAGCCCACGATGTGGACGTTGGCGAAGCCGTTTCCGCTGATCTGCTCGGTGCTGGCGACGGAGCGCAGGCCGATGTTCGTGTTCGCGGCCGTGGCCTGGATCCGATCGGCGACGCCTGTTCCGCCGGTCACCGTGTCGTTTCCGTCGCCCGTGCCTGTGAACAGGAACGTGTCGTCGTCGCCCTGGCCGTTGACGATGTCGTCGCCGGCGTTGCCGGAGATGACGTCGTTGCCGTTGCCACCGTTGATGGTGTCGTTGCCGGCACCGCCGTTGATGGTGTCGCCGACCTGGCTGCCCGTCAGGGTGTCCGCGCCGCCGGCGCCGTTGATGTCAACGACGTTGGTCAGCGTCACCGCCCCGAAGTTCAGCACGTTGGCGTTGTTGTCGCCGCTGACGTGGAGCCCGCCGAGGCCTCCGTCCGTGATCGTCTCGATCCCGGCGATCGCGGTCAGACCGACGGTGGTGCCCGCCGTCGTGGCCGTGATCACGTCATTGCCGGCATTGCCGTTGACGTTGTCGAACCCGTCGCCGGCACCGGAGACCTGGATGGTGTCATCCTCGGTGCCGCCGCTGATGGTGTCGTTGCCCGGGCCGCCGACGAGGAGGTCGTTCCCGCCATTGCCGTTGAGCGTGTCGTTGCCGCCGTTGCCGAACGCGTGATCCTCACCGGCGTTGCCGTTGAAGGTATCCGCGCCCGGGCCACCGATGAAGAGCGCGCCGGTGACGATGCTGGGCGGAGACGTGACCGTCTCGAGCGTGCCGTGCTGGTCGGTGAAGGTCACCACGACCCGGAGGGCGCGGTTCACCTCGGCAGCGGTCGGCGTGAAGCTCGGCGAGTCGATCGCCGTCGCGATGTTCGAGAAGGCGCCGCCGCCGCCGTTGCCGCTCTTCTGCCAGCGGTAGTGGAAGACCACTCCGGTGAGGCCGTCGGCATCGGTGATGCCCGCCGTCGCCGCCGAGAGCAGGGAGCCCTGCGTCGGCGAGAGATCGGTGAGCTGGGGCGTCCCCACGGGGAGCTGGTTGACGTTGATGACGGCAGCCGTCGGAGCCGAGATGATCTCCTCCGGGTTGCCGGCGCCGTCGAGGAAGGTCGCGTCGACGCGCAGGCGCAATCCGACCTCGGGGTTGCCGGGGCTGAACGTGGTGCCGACCGTGCCGGTCGAGATCCACTGGCCCGGTGTCACTTCGACCTGCCAGTCGAACGCGATGGACGCGACGTTCACGCCCTCCACATCCGTGAACGCCTGCGTGGCGGTCAGGACGTCGCCTTCGGTCGGAGTGGTGTTGCTGATCAGCACGGTTCCCGTGGCCGCGTGGTTCGAGACCGGGGCGGGCGTGCTGATCGTCGTGTCGCTGAACTGCAGCTTCTCGATGTTCCACAGCGTGTCGATGCCGTCGGCACCGCCGTTGCTGTCGACCGTCACGCTGCCGTTCAGGTGGGGGGTGATGGTGTAGGTCGCGATCGGCGCCGTGTAGACGGCCGTGTCGCAGTTGACCGGTGCGGCGACGCCGCAGTCGGACGGGACGTTCGGCACCACGAGCTGCCGGACGCTGACCAGGTTGCCCGGATCGACGATGCCCTGGAACACGGCCTGCTGCAGCGTCATGTTCGGGAGGCTGCCGGCACCGAAGTTGCCCGAGAGAGCCGGGTGCTCCATGAGATCCGTGCGCGCGATCTCATTGCCGAAGCTGTCGTTGACCCGGATGGCGACCGTGAGGTACCGGTCTCCGTCGATGATGTCGTCGGCGCCGCGACCCGTGATGGTGTCGCTGCCGGGGCCGCCGATGAGGATGTCGCCATCGCCCCAGACCGGCCCGTTGACCGGGCAGTAGCCTGCGGCCGAGATCGCGGCGACGGGCGCCGGGTCCTCGGTGAAGGGCTGCGGCACGATCGCGCTCAGCCCGGCGATGCGATCGACGCCCGCCTGGTCGAGGATGTCGCAGCCGGTGAAGCCTGCCCCGCCGATGGAGTTCGGCGCGACGGAGGTGCCCTTGATGACGTCGTTGAATTGCGAGCCGGAATCGGCCTCCGTCTCCTGCCAGCGGTCGCGGTTGACGACCACCTGGATCGGCAGGCCGACGAGGTTGTTGTTGATTTCCATGTCGTCGTCGGCACCGACCGTGTCGTACTGATGGAAGGCCCAGTCGAAGCCGGCAGCGCCCGCGTTGCGGTCGATTGCCGCGTTCTGGGCCATCAGGTCGTCGCCGCCCTCGGCGTCGTAGTCGTTCTCGCCGGGCTGACCGATGAAGATGTCATTGCCGGGAGCGACCTGTGCCGGGTCGTCGAAGAACGGAGCGCCGTGATCGCCCTGGAGCAGATCCTGACCCGTCCCGCCCTGGATCCAGTCGTCGCCACCGTCGCCGAAGACGGCGTCGGCGCCCTGACCGGCGATGATGAAGTCATTGCCGGGGCCGGCAAACGACTCGTTGTCGTTGGCTCCGCCGTTCATGAAGTCCTGGCCGTCGGCACCGATGACGATGTCGTTGCCGGGACCGGCGTCGAGGGCGTCGTTGCCCGGGCCGCCCTTGAGGACGTCGGCGCCATCGAGGTCGGTGATGATGTCATTGCCCTCGCCACCGAGCGCGACGTCGTCGCCGCCGTTGCCTTCGATGATGTCGTTGCCCTTGCCGCCCCAGAAGGTGTCGTTGTCGTTGCCGCCGAAGACGCGGTCGACGCCGTCTGAGCCCTGGTAGACCGACTGGCCGTTGATGCCGACCGGGTCGATGACGTTGCGAGCCCGGTACTGGATCGTGCCGTTGGGCTGGCGCAGGAGCAGCAACGACTCGTTGCAGTCCGTCGTCGTCGGATCGTCGGCCACGATGCCGCCGTGCAGGGCGAAGCCCGCAGCGGTGCCGTCGAGGTGGGCGAGCTGGAACTTGCAGTCGGCCGTCGCGAAGGGGTCGGCCTTGAGCGAGTTCGTGCCGTCCGTGTTCCGCTGGATCAGCTCGGAGAACGAGTTGCCCTCGAGCTGGCTGCGGAGGTTCATGCCGGGGGTGCGGTTCAGGTAGTAGAACCGGTCGCCGTCCTGCAGCTTCTCGAGCTGGTTCTGGAACACGTAGTTGAACGTGCTGCCGAGAAGGCCGCCGAACAGGTTCGTGGTCTCGGCGAGGCCGCCGACCCACAGGTCGACCTTGTCCAGGCCGGTGTTGGTGACGCCGTTGGCGTCACTGCCCCAGATCGGCCCGTTGCTGAACATGAAGTCCGCGGCATCCGACGGGATGGCGGGGTCGGCCGGATCGGCCGGATCGACGATCAGCTTCGCGGCTGCCCGCTTCGCTGCGATCGTCGTCACGTCGTCACCGTTGCCGAGAATCCCGTCGGGACCGGAGTCCCTGATCGTCGGGTGCGTGCCGTAAGCCGCCACGAAGTTGATCAGCGACTCGGGGTGCTTCAGGTGCTGGCCGAAGTCCGACCAGCTCGTGTACGGCGTCAGCTGGGCATCGCCGGTCTCCGCATGGATCTGCCTGCGGACGTCGTTCAGCGGCGGGATGCCCGCCTCCCGGGCGCGTGTCATGTTGAGCACCGGCAGGTCGAGCGGCAGGCCCAGCAGGTTGTTGCGGAGCGTCTCGGTGACGAACTCGTCGAGCTCGTTGCCGACCTGGTCGGCCGAGCCCATGACGACGGCACCCGCCGCCTGCTGCGGCGTGTAGAAGCCGCCCTGACCGTTGTTGAAGTACTCCGGCGGGTTGAGGAACGCCGTCAGCAGCGGCAGCGAGTTGTCGGTCTTGCTGCCGTCTGCGTTGGTGGTCGTCCGCGCGACGTCGTCGTCGAGCATCGAGTGGCCGAAGCGGTAGACAGCGTGGGCGAACTCGGCCTCGACGGCCGGGTTGATGTCCGGGCTGTAGACGTGGAACGGCCGGACTGCCGGCTGCACCTTGCGCGCGAACTCCTCGAAGACGAGATGCTGGTACTCCATCTCGGTGACGAAGCGCGCGGCTTGGAAGAGGCGCTCGCCGTTCCAGCCCTCCGTCGTCACGTCGGGGGTGTTCGGCTTCCACTGCGGCAGCGCGGCGAGGCCGCTCGCCGAGTGGTCGCTGGTCAGGACGTTCTTGATGTAGTCGACGAGGCGATCGTGCTCGGAGTGGAAGACCTGGTGGATCGTGCTGAGCGCGATGTTCTCGTTGCAGCGACCGTCGCCGCAGACGAAGTGCGCATTCAGCATCTCGTCGTCATAGGTGCCCGGGGGCTGATGCGCGAAGTCCGCCGACGGCGTGTTGTCGGCGTCGGCGGTCGGCGCCACCGGGGGCGTCGCCGGGTTGTTGTCGGTGTCCTGCGGGCTCGGATCCGCGTTGTGCGCGATGTCCGTCAGGAACGGCGTGTCGAAGTAGACGACGTTCGCGGGTACCGGCACCGGATTGGCGCGGTCGCCCTCGAGCAGGCTGCCGTCCTTCAGCACGTACTGCGGCAGGCCGTTCGGGCCCGGGATGAACTTGCCGTACGGGTCGACGGCCAGCATCGGGATGTTGGTCACGTCCTTGTCCTGCAGCAGCAGGCCGAGCTTCTCGGCAGCCTGCTTCTTGACCGCGGCCCACGTGCCGATGCCGTCGGTGCCGTCGGGCGAGTTGAAGTACGTCTGTCCGGCCGGCAGGCCGCCGAGCAGCTTGCCGGTCGAGACCGGATGACCGAGCGAGTTCATCGCGTACTCGCGCACGAAGACCTGGTGCGAGGGGTGCGAGGTGTAGGTCTGGCTCTGGTCGACCCAGGGCGTGTCGGTGTTGTTGGCGTTCTGGATGTCGTCGGCCGTGCCCAGTTGGCCGTCGGGGCCGGGCTGGTTCTGGGCGCGCGTCAGCACCATGAACTGCTGACCCGGGGGAACCTCGTCACCCGTGTTGGGCTTGCCGTCGGGGCCGAGCGTGATCAGGGGGTCGTCGGCGCGCAGCGGCACGAAGACCGTGCCTCCGCTCTTGACGGTCTGGTCGACGCCATGATCGAAGAACTGGCCGAAGAACGTGAACAGCGAGTTGTACGGGGGCGAGAGACCAACGTCCGTCGTCACGTTCGGAATGAAGAGCGTGTGGTGCGACGGCACGCAGTCTGCGGGCACGCCCACGATCGGCGGAGTCGCGGTGGGATCGGGATCCGTCGTGCAGGGATGCACGCCCGGGTTGCCCTGGGTGCGCACCGGGAAGCCCGCGGCCGCGATTGCCGCCGGGTTCGTCGACGTCTGGTCGACGATCAGGTTCGAGATCAGGCGCGGCTGGGTGTCGAACACGAAGTTGCCCGCGAGCTTCTGCGCGTACGACGACGAGGAGAAGGATGGGCCGCCGGGACCGAAGAAGCCGGCCGGGCTGGGCTCGGCATCGCTGAAGACCGGTGTCGTCAGCCGCGGGAACGGAACGTCCGAGGCCGCGAACTTGTCGCGTCCGGGGAAGAGGTTGTTGCACGAACCATCGACCGTTCGCAGGCCGTAGCTCGTCAGTCGATCCGGGATCTGATCGACCGCCGGTCCGATCATCGACTGGCAGTACTCCGGATCGCCGGTCGGATCCGGATTGATCGGCGTCCCCGGATCGGGGTTGCCCTCGTAAGCGCGCGCGTGGCGCTCTGCAATCTTGATCTGCTTCAGGATGAACGCCAGGTCGGCGGGCGTGACGGTGAAACCGTTCCCCACCGGGCCCTGTGCGGCCTGAGCCTTGTCGCTGCCGCCGCCACTCGAGGGCAGCGTCGCTGCAGCGACACAGACGGCGGCGGCTACGATCGCGTAGACGGCCGGCCGCACGAGCAGCCGGCGGCGCGATGTGCCGTCCGTCGGAGCTTTGAGCCACGGCAAGAAGCCGTGACGCTTGGGACGCGAGCCGAGCATTGCATTCCTCCCCAGAAGGTGCGATGGACTGCCGACTCCCCTCCCTCGGAGAGACCGACAGCCGCCACCATCGAGGACGGAACTTTCAGAAACCTTTTGCTTTCTGTGCCGTGATCTGTTGGTTTCTTGTCAATGTGTTCGCGTGCTAGCGATGCCAGGGGCGAGCATCGCTACGCAGCCGAGCGCACGCGAGGCTCGGCCGGGGCGTCTAGCGCCGCGGCGTGACGCGCCACTGGCCCGTGCGCGGGCTCGTGTCGAGCGTCACCTGCACGCGCACGACGCGAGCGGCCGTCGAGAGGCGGAACGTCACCCATCCGTCCTGTGGGTGCCCTTGCCGCAACAGGCCCGGCCGCAAGGAGGGCTTCCGCCAGTCCGCCGGCGCCGGAGCCGGAGCCAGCAGCTGGTCGCTGCCGTCCACGATCTGCGCCTCGCGCGCGGGATCCATCCGGTACCTGGAGCCGCGGCGGAGGGTGTAGCGCAGATGCACGTCGATCAGGCGCTGCTTGCCCGGCCGGAGCCGCACGCCCAGGACCGCGACCGAGACGATGCGCCCGTTCGCAGTCTTCAGCTTCAGCGCGCGACCCATCGGCACGATGGCCGCCGGCCCTTCCGGATCCCGAGCTGCCGACGCGCTCGGCGTCGCCAGCCCGGGAAGCGGAGACCACGGCTGCGTCGCGCCCCCGACGATGCCGCTCAGAGCGGCACCGGCGAGGGCGATCCAGACGCGGGTCGTGGGGTGCCCGAGGCGCGGCACTTAGGGCCCGACCGGGGGTGCGGCCGTGATGTTGAAGCTCGAGCTCACGACGGCGCCCGTGTTGCCGGCAAGATCGGTCCCGCGGAGCTTGAAGGTGTAGCTGCCGAGCGGCATGGCCGCATACGCCTTGGGCGTGCTGCAGGCCGAGAAGGCGTCCGCGCCGGTCGAGAGCGAGCACTCGAAGAGCACTCCGGCCCCTGTCGGGCCGAACGTGAACTGCGGTGCCGGGTCCGTCGTCGGGTCGGTCGGTCCGGTGCTCAGGAACACGCTGGGCCCGACGGTGTCGATGGTGATCGCGAGCGGATCCGACTTCGCGCTCTCGCTCCCCCCCGGGGGGGTCTGCGTGAACGTGACAGTGTGGTGACCGTCGGCCAGATTGGTGGAGCCGAGCGTCCAGCTGCCGTTGGCGGCCGCGGTGCCCGTGTTGACGAGCGCGTCATCGACGTACAGGCGGATCTGCGCGTTGCCGGCCCCTTGCCCGACGAACGTCGGTGCCGCGATGTTGGTCACCCGGTCGAGGCTCGAGATTCCCGAGTCGCTGCCCGCAGCCAATTGCGGCTTCGCGAGCGCCGAGACGACCGTGTTGACGGGCACGCCCAGGCAGGTGCGGCCGTCGAGCGGCTTGATCGGGCAGCTGGCGTCCGACATCACGCGCTGGAGGCCCCACATGCCGCCGGCGGTGAACGGCCGGCGCAGGTCGCCGTAGAACATGTCGCCCACGGTGGAACCGCCGCCGGCACCGCCGCTGACCGCTGCCTCCACCGTCTCCCAGGGGCCGATCGCGAGCGCCTGCACCTGGTTGGAGTTCGGGATGAACGGCTCGAGCGGGAACGACTCGCCGCCCAGGCTGAACACGTGCATCTGCTCGCTGCCGGGCGTCACGAGCGCGTGCACCTGCATCGGGTCGCCGACGTACGCCCTGAGCGTGGGAGTGGCCGGAGTGGCGCCCACACCGCTGCCCGACGCCGCGAACGCGCCACCGCTGTCGTTGGTCGTGAACGGCGCCGAGCGGTAGTTGAGCGGCGAGATGCCGTTGACGTCGGTCGGGTAGGGCATGTGCGACTGACCGATGCTCTGGTCGGTGTCCTGCATCAGGACGGTGAAGTCGCGATAGGCAGGCGCTCCGGGCGGATGCACGTCGACCTGTGTCCCGACGCTCACGACGCCGCCGAAGCTGGGCTCGGTGAAGGTCGAGCCGGCCGGCGACACGACAATCGCGCCGTACATGCCGAGAGGCCCGGTGTCCACGTTGATCGGGACGCCGCCGTTGACGGGCGCCACGACCGGCCCGCCGAAGTCGGAGATCAGCGTCGCGCCGAGCTTGGCCGTGTCCGCATACAGGCGGTAGTCACGGCTGCCGCCCGGGGCGACCGTCTGCTCCGGCCCGAAGCCGATGTCGATGCCGCTCGAGGCCGAGCCGTAGGCGGTGTTGCCGCTCGCCGAGGCGGAGAGCAGCCCCGAGTGGAACGACGCGCGCACGGTGCGGCGGTTCGTGAAGTGCACCGTGACGCACTCGCCGGCTGCCACGTGCAGCACGAGCGGGTCGGGGGCGAGCGTCTTCTTCTCGACCGCCGTCGCGATGTTGGCCGGCACGAAGGCCGCGCGCAACTGGTTGTTGAAGGCGCTCTTCGGCACGTCGACCGCCGCGATGTCGAACGATCGCTGCGGTGCCAGCGCCGGGCACGGGTTGCCCGGATCGGCAGGCTCCGGCGGCCGTCCCCCCGTCACCGCGGGCAGCGTGAACGCCCCGGCCGGCGCTGCGTGGTCGGGCAGCGGCTGCAGGGTCGAGGTGCGACCCGGCAGGACGCGGATGATGCCCCAGGCGCCCTGGCGGAAGCGACGGCCGATCGCGTTCATGTAGAGGTAGTCGCCCGGCACGGCGAGCGGGCCTCCGGCGCCGCCCTTTGCGAACAGGCTGAACTTCTCCGAGATGCCGTAGTGGATCGTGTCGATCGGCCGGCCGGCCCGCTCGCCCGGGTGATCCGGGTCCTCGAAGCGGTTCTCGATGAAGAAGCGGTTGCCGTCGACGTGCAGCGTGTCGACGCTGTCACCCACGTTGATCGTGCGGATCACGAACGGGTCGCCGGCGTAGGCGCGCGGCAACGGGGTGAACGGATCGCCGTGGGCGTACGAGCTGAAGAGCAGCGACGAGTCGCCGTTCTGGGCCAGCCTGTCGGCCCATGGCTCCGCCCGCAGGTTGAGTGTGGAGTCGATCGCCGGGTTCTGGTCGATCGTCCACAGGGCCATCTCGCGGAAGCTGCCGTCGACGAGGCCCGGGGCGAGCTTCGTGGCGGGATCGGCCGTCGGGTTGGTGTGGACGTCGACGATCGTCCCGGAGTCGACGACCGCGCCCGTGACCGGGTCGTGGTACGTGGAGCCCTTGGGCTCGATGATCAGCTGGCCGACCGCGCCGTGGCCCCAGTCGTGGATGCCGTCGACGTGCGTGTGCCAGAAGATGTTGTCGAGGTTGACGTCGGGGTACCAGCGGTACTGGACGAACTCCACGCCGGCGTACTGTCCGGCCGCGTGCGCGTCCGTGAGCGGCTTCGTCAGCGTGATCGTCTTCGCCGCCGCGTTGATCGAGGCGATCTGGTGCACCTCGATGCTCTCGGTGCCGAGCCCCGCGGCGATCCACTCGCCGTTCTGGAACTTGGTCACGCTCGAGAGCGTGAGCGTCGATGCCCCGGCCGCCGCGTCCGCCGTGAGCTGCGGATCCTCCACACGGAACGGGCGCACCGACTGCTCGTAGGACATACCGGTGATGACGCCGTCGGAGGACTGCGTGTCGAACTGGACGTGATGGATGTGGATGTTGGCCTTCGAGAAGCCGTCGAACGTATTGGCGTCCGTCTGCATGCTCGTGAGCGTCACTGCCACGCAGTCGCCGATGTTGGCGCGGATCGCGAGTGGCGTGATCTCCTTGGTGCCGTTGAGCACACCTTGGACATCGTGGGCGAGCACGAACACCTTGCCGTTCGGATCGATGGCGCCGGCCTTCGTCAGCTGCAGGTGCAGGCCGTCGAGCGCGACGATGTTGTAGTGGCGGACGGGCGAGCTCGCCGGGCAGATGCCGTCGGAGCGCCCTGCCCAGGGCGTCGGGCCTGCGCCTGTCGAGGCGCTATAGGCCGTCTCTCCGAGGTAGGGAGCGCCGGAGTGCCCGTTGGGCGCGAAGGGCGGGCGTTTGCCGACATGCGTGCGCATCAGCGGGAACGCTGGGCGGCCGTTGAGCGGGTTGAAGCGGATGACCGGCCTGGAGACCTTCTCGCCGGCCAGCTTCCTGAACACGTCGCCCGGATAGGCCGTCGGGTGGCCCGGCATCATGTAGTTGTCGTCCGCCCAGTCGCTCGTGTCCTCGGGCTCGCCGAGGTACACGGGCGCGCTCGGGTTGGACTTGTCGACGGCCCAGTTCCAGACCGAGGCGTCATAGGTTCCCTTGGCGACGCCCTGTGTGGGCAGCTGTGGGCGGATCCAGGCGTCCAGGTTCGCCGCCGTGAGCGTCGTGCCGTCGGGCATCGTGCGGCCGATCAGGCCGGCCGAGGTGACGGCGTCGGGGAGCGGCGTGCGGTCCGGCAGCGCGGCGAGGCCGGGCTGGTTGGTGTCGAAGACCCGCCAGAAGGCCCACATGCCGGCCACGTAGTGCGAGGCGATGTGGCAGTGGAAGAGGAACTCGCCTGCCGCCTGCTGGACGCCGCCGGCGCCGCCCTCGATCTCGAGGTTGTAGGACTCGCCGGGGCCGGTGGCCTGGGAGTCCAGGCGGGTCGAAGGCGAGAGGGCGGTCTTGGGGGTCTTGTCGAGGCCCGTCTTCTGGTAGTCGAAGGTCTTGTCCGCCAGCGGGTTGTAGCGCCAGCGGATTCCGCCGCCGTGCAGGTGGAAGACGTGGAACATCTCGGAGCCGGCGTGGACGAGACGGAACTTCGTCGGGTCGGCGAGGTAGCCGCGCGGAGTGGGCGTGGCCGGATCGCCGAAGGCATAGCTGCCGTACGACTGCGAGTCGTCGTCCTTCTTCGCCAGCCGGTTCATGAACGGCTCGGACCGGTAGTTGATGGCGCGCGAGCCGGGGCGGTAGGCGCCCGTCAGCTTGTCGATCGTGGGTAGCGGGACGCCGTTCTTGTCATAGGGGGCGACATCCGTCTGCTCGTTGCCGATCTCGTGGAAAAGCAGGGCGTACTCGCGGAACGCCTTCGCGCTCGGAGGGCTGATCATCGCTTCCCAACCCGATGCCAGCGGCTGGCCGTCGGCGCCGAGCCAGGTCGAGCCCTTGGGCTCCACCACGAGCGAGCCGAACAGCCCGTGCGCGACCGCGAGGCGGTTGCCCGGGCCGGGGCGCAGCAGATGCGCGCCCTCGAGCGACGGGTCGTCCGGCACGTAGTAGTGGTAGGTCGTGCTCGCTCCCTTGACGGGTGCGGAGGTCGGGTTGAGCCCGACCTGGTCGCCCGACGACGCGACGTCGTAGGCGAGGCCGTCTGCATGGATGCCGACAGGGCCGCCCGAGACGTTGTTCGTGAACGCGATCTCGACGCAGTCGCCCTCGTTCGCGCGCACCACGAGCGGCTGGATCGCGTCGTTGCGAAGGCCGGGCGAGACCGTCCTGCTCGCCTCCTGCTTGCGCACGTCGGCGACGCGGCTCGAGAGCACGTACATCTTGCCGCCCGGGTCGTTGTCGCCGAAGCGGTTGAGCGTGATCCTGACGTCGATCGCCTGCACGTCGAAGTGCCGGACCGGAGCGCCGGCCGGGCAGGCGCCGAGCACTCCGGCGGCGGAGCTGCCGCTCAGCGCAATGGTGCCGAGACCGATCAGCGAGAGTCCCACGGTCGCGCCGAGCGCGGTCAGGCCGCGCGCGAGTGCGCTCCTCTGACGGCGCTGGGAGCGCGCGCGCCGCCGCTCGAGCCCCATGAGCACGAACGCGGTGGGCAGGGCGACCGCCAGGGCGAGCACGCCGTCGCGCAGCGCGTAGGTCGAGGGAGAGAGCTCCGTGCCGGTGTAGTGCACGTAACCGCCGAAGAGCCACGCGTGCGCGGCGTGCCAGGTGGCGAAGACGCCGGCCGTGGCGACTCCGACGAGGGTCGAAGCGACGCACGCGCGAAGGCGCGAGCCGGCGCGAGCTGCCTCGGAGAGGCGCTCGGAGAGCGAGAGCGCGCCGGCGATCGCGAAGATCAGGACCGGCAGGGCGACCGCCGCTGCGCGCACGACCTGCACGAGGAGACCAGGCTCGTTCGTGGCATGGGCGCCTTCCAGCATCTGCAGCAGCACCATCCAGGCGGCGACTGCGAACGTGAGCGGGAGCGCGTAGGAGAACGCGCGAACGAGTCCCATGAGGACTCGGGTGTCGATGCGCCGTCGCTCGAGGCGACTCTCGCGCTCTACGGCGAACGTGCTCATTGTTTCGTTCCCTCTCTCTTCTTCGGCGCCACGATGCTGGTCCCGTGGGAGTGGTCGAGGCCCTTGGTCCCAGGGGGCGCCTTGCCAACCTGGATCAGATGGACGCGCACGGAGCTGTTGCCGTCGCGCACGCGGAGCGTGTAGTGGTCGCCGTTCCGAGGAACGACGTAGTTGAGTGAGAAGTCGAGGCTCGAGCCGGGCGCGAGCGTGCCGCTCTCCTTGGTTCCGCCGACGGCTGCGAACTCGCGACCGGTGCGGGCGCCCTCGACGCGGAAGTCGGCGGCGGTCCAGGGTGCGGCGACGTACGTCGAGTTGGTCATCTCGATCGTGACCTGGAGCTGTGCGGTCCTCGCGTCGATCAACCCGGAGATGCCGTGCGACATGCCGCCGAGCTGCTGGTTCGTCAAGCCGGCGGCGACGCGCGAGTCGATCACCTGAAGCGCGCCGAAGCTCAGCGGCGCCCGATCGCCCAAGGCGAAGATCGGCTTGTGCTGGACCGTGCCCAGGGAGGCGGGCTGCGTGTGCTCGCTGCCGAGCGTCCCAGGGATCAGCGTCGCCCCGTAGGCGGCGATCGCGACTGCGGCCGCGACGATCGCGAGCAGCGTGATGCGCGCGACGGAGCGACGGCTTTGCGTGAGAGCGGGGACGGCCATGTCCGCGACTCTCACAGGGCCGCCTTTGAAAAGCTTTTGAAATCTCACCCGGTCGGGTGATGACGGGCTAGCTCGCGAGGTTGCGCTTGACCGGGCGCGGGCGCCCAGCGCGCGGCAGGCTCGTGCGTCGCGTCGTCGGCAGGGAGGCTCGGGGTTCGAGCCGCGTCGCCTCGGGGCCGGGAGCGCCGTCGCGCACGATGCGCTGCTCGAGCATGCTGCGGGCGGCGGGCGAGAGGCTCTCCGCGAGCGCCTCGCCCATCAGCCGGGTGCGGAAGCGGAAGCGCCAGTCGTCCAGAGAGACGAGCCGGCGCCGTCGCAGGCGATCGAGCTCGTCGGCGACCTCTGGCGTGCGCAGGCCGAGGATGCCCGCGAGCCGCGAGGCCGAGAACGACTCCTCCAGCAGGGACGCCGCGCTGAGCAGCCGGTAGGCGAGTTCGCCCTCGCCGCGACAGCGATTGGCGACCCACTCGGAGCGCTGCCGGCGACCCCTGTCGTCGCCCGCGACCGCGAGGCTCACGAACAGCGGATGGCCCTCGGTGCGGTGGTAGAGGTCGTCGACGTCGAGTGGAGCGAGGTCGTGCTCTTCAAGCGTCTGGAGCTCGATCGCCATGGTCGGGCGGAGCCGCGTCGAGGCGTGGTCGCCGGCGACGTCCTCGGGCCGGAGCGCACCGGCGATCGTCACGCCGCGCAAGGGGCTGCGGCTGCTCAGGTAGTCGACTGCGACGAGCGTGTCGGCGTCGGCCCAATGCAGGTCGTCGAGGATCAGGGCGACCGGGGCGAGCGCCTCGGCGAGTGCGACGAGAGACTCGAGCGCATCGACGGTGCGTGGCGCCGAGCGCGTCGAGCGGACGCGCATCTCGGGGAACACCGCGGCCAGCGCGGGAAACGCGCGCACGTCGACCGCGGCGGTGCCGAGCACCTCGCGCAGTGCCAGGGCGAGCGCCGCGTAGGGGACGCCCGAGACGAGCTCGGAGCAGCGGGCCCAGCCGACCGCCACGCCGTCGAGGTCGCGCACGGCCGCCTCGAGCAGCGTCGTCTTGCCGATCCCGAGCTCGCCCGTCACGAGCACCAGCTCGCTCGCGCCATCGCGCGTCGCCTGCAGCACGTCGCTGAGGTCGGCGAGCTCGGCGGTGCGACCCAGCAGGCGCGGCGGCGCCGAGCGCACTGCGGCGCGCGGCAGCGCGCGGCTGCGCTCGCGGGCCGGCAGCGCAATCGTCTCGCGCCGCTCGATGGTGTCGCGCAGCGCTCGCAGGTCTGCCGAGAGCGGCGGTGCCTCGGCGGCGGCGATGGTTGCGGAGGCGCGCTCGTAAAGGGCTACCGCGTCGCGTCCGCGGCCCAGGGCATGCAATGCGAGCAGCCCCGCCTGGTAGCCGCGCTCGTCGAGCGGCTCGAGCGCAATCGCGCGCTCCGCGTGGGTCAGGGCGCTGCGGGCGTCGCGGTCGTCCATGGCGGCCGCAGCGGCCGCGACGCAGGTGTCGATGACGCGGCGCTCGTAGCGCCAGCGCTCGTCGATCGCCCAGTCGCTGTAAGGCTCGTCGGCGAGCACCGAGCCGGTCGCCAGCGTCAGCGCATCCTCGAGGTAGCGCCGGTGCGCGCTGTACTCGGCGACGTCGGCGAGCCGCACGAGCTCGTCGAAGCGAGCGAGATCCAGCTCGTAGCCGTCGACGGGCAGGGCGTAGGCCTCGTGCGCCGTGACGATGAGCCGGCGGCCGTCGCAGCCCGGCAGCGTGAGCTTGCGCCGCAGCACGGAGACGTAGGTCTCGAGCGTGCCGTTCACGTTGACCGGGAGCGACTCGCCCCAGATCAGGTCGGCCAGGCGGTCCTTCGGCATGGGGGCGCCCCGGGCGAGCACGAGCAACTCGAAGAGCTGCTTCGCCTTCGTCCCGCCGAAATCGCGCCCCCCGAGCACCGTGGTACCTCGCGACACCGCGATGCTCCCGAAGAGCTTCACTTCGAGCTTGCTAGCCACGTCCCCGCTCTCCCCAGAGCTTCCGGCCCCGCCGAGCGACACCGGAAACGCACCCCTCATCGGCCTAGCACGTACTTGATGATCTGATAACGCGACGAGCATATGACGAATCCTGCAAGTTGCAACCCTTGTCGTTGCAGCGTCGGCGTTCTGGGCGCTTTCCGGCACTCCGGCCGCGCTACTCTCACGGGTGCCGGCGCGGCTCGGGAACGGCCGCAGAGAGCTACAAGGAGGCGGGCATGCCGCTGTACGGGCAGGAGCACATCGATCGCTATCTCGCGACCGACGGGGAGGAGGGTCACGATTGGCAGGGAACGCAGGCCCTGCTCCTCTTCACCACCGGGCGACGGTCGGGCAAGGAGCGGACGCACCCGCTGATCTACGGGCGCCATGGCGACGACTACCTGGTCGTCGCCTCGAAGGGCGGCGCCGAGACCCATCCGGAGTGGTACCTCAACCTCGAGGCTAACCCTCAAGCTGAGATTCAGGTTAAAGGCTCGAGGATCCCCGTGCGGGCGCGCACGGCGACCCCGGAGGAGAAGGGCGAGCTCTGGTCGATCATGACCAAGGAGTGGCCCGACTACGACACGTACCAGACGAAGACCGAGCGCGAGATTCCGGTCGTCGTGCTCGAGCCTCGCTGACGGCGTACTCCGCGCGGGAGCGTGCGCCGGCCGGGCCGCATTCAGGGAGAGGCCCGCGACGGTGACCCCAAATACAATGAGGGCCCGCGACGGTGACGGCGCGCCCGGTGCAGCGAGAGGCCCGCGGCTGTGACCTCGCACGGGCGGAGCGAGAGGCCGCCGACCGTGACATCCATTCGCGGAGGCGGCGCTCTCGACCTGTGCGCCGCCGCCGGCGCTTGTGACAGAAAGCCGAGGCGAGCGGCTCGAATGCCGCCCGCCCCGGTGTTCGGATCAGGTGACGACGATTCCCGTCGGCGCCGCACCGGGCGCGGTGACGGTTGGAGAGCCGGGCAGCGTCGTGAGGCTGCCGTCGTCGACCGAGAAGGCGCTGATGGCGTTGGCCTTCGGATCGACCACCCACAGCGTCGAGCCGTCGGGCGACAGCCTGGCGTCCTCGGGGCTGCCGACGGGGGCGCTGATGGGCGTGCTCCCGAGCAGCGTCAGCGATCCGTCCCCGGCGATCGAGTAGCTCGAGATCGTCGCTACGGCGGTGTTGACCGTGAAGAGGTAGCGGCCGTCGTGGCTGATCTCGACCCAGCACGACGCCGTCTGGTGATTTGCGAAGGGCGATGCGCCGATGGAGGTGAGCGTGCCGTCCCAGGCGTCCGCGAAGGCCGAGACGGTGCCGTTCCCTGGGCCGTCGTGGGCGTTCGACACGAACAGCTGCGACGGATTCGTCGGGCGGAACTCGCTGCCGAATGGGCCAAGACCCTGAGCGGTGATCGGCGAGTTCGGGCCCGCCGTCAGGCGTCCGTCGCGACCCACGGTGAAGCTGTCGATCAGAGAGGTGCCCACGCGCGTGCCGGCAAGCTTGCGGCCGTCTCCGTTGAACAGCACGTCCCCGGGCTGCGAGCCGTCCGGCAGCGACACGGTGGAGTTGTCGAGCGCGTGGAGGTGCCCGCGCCGGAAGCGGAAGCCGGTGTAGTTGTTGCCGCCCGCACCCGCGTTGGCGACGTAGACGAGGTCGTCGTGGACGGCGATGCTGACCGGATCGACGCCGTTCGATGCGACTGGCCCGCCCCGTACGGGCCGAAGCCTGCCGTCGTGCTTGACCCGGAGCACTGAGATCTCATTGCTGCCGGCGTCGACCGCGAGCAGGTAGCGGCCATCGCTGCTCAGCTGCAGCGCGCCCTGCGAGGCGATGCCGGCTCCGGTGCCGGCCCCGCCCGCGGCGAAGGGCGAGCCCGGGACGGGGGAGAGGCTGCCGTCGGCATGCCGGTCGAAGGCGCCGATCGTGTTGAGACCGGTCGTGTTCTCGTTCACGTAGACGTGCCCGACGACACGATCGCCCTTCCCTGTCGAGTGGGCCGACGCGCTGCCGGCGAGAGCTGCGCCGGCGGCGCTCGCGAGCGCGACCAGCGTGACGCAGCGCAGCGCCCGTTTCGTCGAATCGTGACTCATCCGGTTCCTCCTCGGGAGTGCGCGGCCGCCTTGAAAACGGCTCGCGATTGCTTCGACGCAGCCACGATCGGCTGTGCTGTCGATGAAGCTAACAACGCCCTCTGGCGCCCATCTGAACAGTCTCCGAACGCCGGCTTGCGGCCGTCTGAACACGGCGTGATTGGGCCTCGCGCCTGGTGGGGAGGGTCGTGACATGACCAACCAGAAACCTGATGAGCTGCCCGCGAGCGGCTGGACGACGACCTTCAAGCGCACGATCACCGAGTTCCGCGAGGACAACCTGACGGACTGGGCGGCGGCGCTGACCTACTACGCCGTGCTCTCGCTCTTCCCGACCGTGATCGTGCTGATCGCGATCCTCGGTCTCGCGGGCCAGTACCCCGAGACCTCCGACGCGCTGCTGCGGATCGTCGGCCGCGTCGGCCCTGCCTCCGCCGTCGACACTTTCCGCGGCCCCGTGGAGGGCGTCGTGAAAGCCAAGGGCGGCGCCGGCGCGCTGCTCGGCTTCGGCCTGGTCGGTGCTGTTTGGTCGGCCTCGGGCTACGTCGGCGCGTTCTTCCGGGCCGCGAACGTCGTGTACGAGACGCGCGAGGGCCGTCCGGCCTGGAAGCTGCGGCCGCTGCAGGTGGTGCTGACGGTGGTGATGACGCTCCTGCTCGCCGTCGTCGCGATCGCGATCGTGGTCACCGGCGGCCTGGCCCAGGCCATCGGCGACACGATCGGTCTCGGCTCGAGCACCGTCACCATCTGGAACTGGGCCAAGTGGCCGGTGTTGCTGGTGCTGCTCACGGGCATGATCACGGCCCTCTACTACGTCGCTCCGAACGTCAAGCAACCCCGGCTGCGCTGGGTGACGCCGGGCGGCGCCCTCGCGCTCGTGACGTGGATCGTGGCCTCGGGCCTGTTCGGCGTCTACGTCTCGCAGTTCGGCTCGTACAACAAGACGTACGGCACGCTCGGCGGCGTGATCGTGTTCCTGGTGTGGCTCTGGGTCTCGAACGTCGCGCTGCTCTTCGGTCTCGAGTTCGACGCCGAGCTCGAGCGAAGCCGCGAGCTCGCGGCCGGTGACCGCCGCGCGCTCGAGGAGATCCAGCTCGAGCCCCGCCAGCAGCCGAAGACGTCCAAGCAGCCGAAGGCGTCCTAGCCGGGCGGTGCGTGTGGCTGGTTGGCGGTGATGGCGCGGCCGGCTTGGTCTTGGAAGAGGGGTTGGTCGGGGCTGCCGCTGGTGCGGATGTGGTGGTCGTGGAGGTGCTTGTGGTGGCGGGGGCAGAGCAGGATGAGGTTCTCGAGCTCTGTCAGGCCGCCGTGCTGGACGGGTACGAGGTGGTGGGCTTCGAGTTCGCGTGGGGCGCTGCAGCCGGGGTATTGGCAGTGAGCGGAGCGGTTGTGGAGTGCGCGTTGCTGGGCGTAGGAGGCGCAGCGCCCGATGCGTGAGTGGACGAGGTCGCGTCCGCGTGGCTGGATGGTGAGGCGGCGTGCGTCGCAGGCGAGCCGCTCGGCGGTCTCGGGGCTGATCGGCCCTGCTCCTTCCAGCAGCGGCGGTGCGTGCTCGCTGAGGTGCACGATCAGGGTGGTCGGGCTGCGCCTCGGCCCGGCTACGCCGCCGCCGCCGCGCCGTGCCCGCGCCCGCGCCCCTGCGCCGCCTGCGCCTGCGCCGGGCGCTGCCTGCCTGTCCGCGGGCGAGCGTGACGAGGGCGTCGGCGGCGGAGTGCTGCCACTCGAGCGTGCTGCCGCCGCGCTGCTTGTCGAGCGCGCGCTGGTGCTTGGCGATGCTGCGGATGGCCTGCTCGAAGACGAGGCCCTGCTCGAGCGGCAAGCGGCCGCTGAGTGCCAGCTCGCGCCCTGCCCGCGTCCAGGTCATGCTCAACGAGCGCCGCTCATACAGCTCGGCATCATCAGCCACGCGGGGCGGGGAGAGCGTACGCGCCGCCAGCGCGATCAGACTCGGCGCCCTGCCCACGGAGAGACGCGCCAACTCCCCATCGCTCTCGGGCGTCGCATACTCGGCGGCGGCTGCGACCTGGTCGAGTGTCAGCACGCCCGCGCCGAGCGCCTGCTCGAGTGCCGGCAGGCTGCGCAGCGCCTCGCTCGTGCGCGTCAGCCGCACAGCCGTGCGGTAATCGCTACGCGAGACCTGCGCCAGCCACTGCGCAGCCGACGAGCACCCCGCCGCCCGCCAATCACCCTCATCATCGGCCTGGCGCATGATCTCGCTCGCCTCTTGCTGCAGCCGAGCCTGCTGCTCTGCGATCTCCCGAAGCCGCCCCGCCGCCCCTCGCGGCGACGCTCCAGCGCCTGATCGACCGTCCCCTCCAGCGTACCGAACATACGTTCGATCGTACCAGCCGCCGAGCCCGGAAAGTGTGCCGAGAGCGTGCCGATATGCAGGAGTTCCTCCTACGTCCAGCCCTCCGCGCCAACGCGCGAGCTCGTGGCATCCGCGCGGCAACGGTGAGCACGCAGCAGGCAAAAGCCGGCGAAGGCACGACGCAGCCGCGACCCGACCCGGGGCCGGCCCGCCGACGGCCTCCACGCCCGAGCCGTCAGTCAGGCACCCGAGCCGCCCCCACGCGGGCGGCCTGCCGGATCAGGTGATCTCGCTCGGCGACTGTCGTGGCCCGGCGGGCGGCATCGGCGTACGCTCTGCCCGCGGCCGCGAGATCGCCGTCGAGTTCCAGCAGGTAGCCGCGGACGGCATGCCAGCGGTGGCGGTCGCCGAGCACCTCGCGCAACCGCTCGGTCTCGCGGAGCCCTGCGGCGGCTCCGAGCACGTGGCCGACCGCAACAGCGCGGCCCAGAACGGCTGCGGGGTCGCGGTGGATCGGGTCGTCGGTGAGCGCGACGAGGTCGTCGTACCAGGCGAGGATCTGCGGCCAATCGGTCTCCTCCGAGCTCTCGGCGTCGTCGTGCAGGGCGGCGATCGCGGCCTGGATCTGATAGCGGCCGGGGCGCTGAACGGCCAGCGTCGACTGCAGGATGCGCACGCCCTCGGCGATCTCGCGCGTGTTCCAGAGGCTGCGGTCCTGCCGGTCGAGCGTGACGATGCGGCCCTCCGCGTCCAGGCGCGCGGGCAGGCGGGCGTGGTTGAGGAGCATCAGCGCGAGCAGCCCGCGCGCCTCCGGTTCGTCGCTCGCGAGCGTGAGCTGGCGGGCGAGCCGGATCGCCTCGCCGGCGAGATCCAGACGACCCGCGTGGCCGGCGGTATAGACGAGATAGAGGACGCGCAGCACCACGGCCAGGTCGCCCGCCCGGTCGAGGCGGCGGCCGGCCAGCGTTCGCTTGGCCCGGCTGATCCGTTGCGCCATCGTCGCTTCCGGCACGTAGAAGGCCTCGGCGATCTCCCGGGTCGTGAGGCCGCCGACGGCGCGCAGGGTCAGCGCCACCTGGGAGGCCGGTGCGAGGTCGGGATGGCAGCAGCAGAAGAGCAGGAAGAGCGTGTCCTCGCCCTCGTCGCCGGCGCTCGGCTGCGGCTCTGCGGAGGTCGCGCCCTCGCGGCGCCGGCGGGCGGCCTCGCTGCGGCGGACGTCCACGAGCCGTCGCGTCGCCACCGTCGCCAGCCATGCCTCCGGGTCGCGTGGCGGGTGCAGCGGCCAGACCCGCAGCGCCTCCAAGAGCGCCTCCTGCAACGCGTCCTCGGCGGCATCGAAGTCCTCCCCCCGGCGGATCAGCCCCGCCAGCACCCGAGGAACGAGGGCGCGCAACGCGCCCTCGTCCAGCGGGTGCCTCGGCTCGCCGATCACCGGTCAGTCGTCGGGACGCGAATGGGACATGACCTCCCGGACGTCGATCCACTCGTACAGCGGCTCGCCGCCCGGCCCGGGCTCGGAGGAGACGTAGGCCGCGATCTCCAGCGCGCGCTCGTACGAATCGACGTCGATCATGTACCAGCCCGCCACGAGATCGCTGGTCTCGGGCAGCGGGCCGTCGGTGGTGACCGGCGCGGCGTCCGGGCCGCCGTAGCGCACCCAGGTGCGCGCGGGCGTGAGCGCTTGGGCATCGACGTACTCGCCGCTCTCCTCGAGCAGCTTGCTGACGTTCCGGAGGAAGGCCATGTGCGCCTCCACGTCTGCGGGGGCCCACTGATCCATCGGGGGGAAGGGGTGATGCGGCTCCGGGCCGCCGCGGTAGTGCTTGAGGAGCAGGTACTTCGGCATGCTGGGTCTCCTGGTGTCGTGGGCACTGTGGTGGCCCTTCACCTGGTGAGCGGAGCCGGTCGGAGGCTCTCGACATGATCTCCTCAGCCCGCCGGCGCGCGCGTCAGTGCCGAGGCCCCGGCGGCCGGGCCTTCGTGCTCGCGAGACGCGTGGTGTATGCGACACGCGGCGGGGTAGGTGCCCCGCGCGTTTCCGAGTCCCTGACGGAGCGAGAGGGCTGGCATGACGGAGTTCGCACGGCTTCGCGACGAGATCTACGAAAATGGCTTCGCGGCCATGCCCGGCGTGCTGCCGGTCGCATGGGCCGACCGGCTCGCCGACGACGTGAACCGGCAACTGGTCGCCGCGCTGGAGGTCGAGCACGGCGCGGGCGTCGCATTCCGCGGCTGGAGCCGCTTCTACCTCGAGCTGTACCCCGAGCGCATCTCAGGCTTCGCAGAGCTTGCCGAGAATGCGGCGATCGAGGGCTGTAGCCGCAGCGTGCTCGGCGACGAGTACCGCATCGTGGAGCTCGGAGCCGACGTTCCGCTGCCGGGCGCACCCGAGCAGCCGCCGCACCGCGACTTCCCGATGCCTGAGCCCACGCGCCTCCACCGGAGGCTCACCTCCCTCGCCTTCAACGCCTCGTGCGTGGACGGCACCGCCGACATGGGGCCGTTCAACATCGCTCCGGGGTCGCACTTCGACCCGGGCGACGACTTCGTGAGCGGGATGTTCCCGGTCGGGGAGGAGCGCGAGCGCTACGCGCGGGCGATGGTCGAGCGGATCGCGCGGCGCGGCGGCGTCTCGGTGCGCAGCGGCCTGACCCTGCACCGCGGCACGCGCAACAGCGGCCGCATGCGCCAGGTGGTCATCCTCGGGGTGGTCTCGCCCGAGGATCGCGCGCATCCGGAGACCGAGAACGCCCTTCTGGACGACTACGCGCCGCCGACCCTCAAGATGTCGCAGGAGTACCACGACAGCCTGAGCGCGTCTCTCCGGCGGCGTCTCAGCTGCGTGATCGTGAGTGACAGCGCGCGTGAGCTGCCGCCGCTGGAAACGCCGCACAGCATCGAGGGGCTCGTCATGGGGCAGGCGCCCGACGGACCGTAGGCGGGGCTGGGATCAATCAGTCTGTCCGAGGGACGGCCCGAGGTTCACCTGGCCGTGGGCGCGGAAGATCGCGGCCAGCTCGTCGGCCGAAGGGCGAGCGGTGTCCGGGGGCGGCAGCGTCGCGGCCGCCGCGGGAACGGACCCGTCGCGCACCATCCGCTCGAGCCCGGCCGGCGTGCTCAGCACGAGCACGCGCGCACCGTCGCTGTCGACGCGGAACGTGTGCGGAACACCCATCGGCACGAGCGCGGTACCGCCGGACCGGAGCTCGAATCGCTCCTCCCCGGCCTGAATGGTGAGGCTCCCGTCGAGCACGATGTAGCTCTCGTCCTGCGGGTGCGTGTGGAGCGGCGGAGATGCGCCGTGCGGGAAGAGGAACTCGATCACGGCGATCCGGCCGTCGCTGGCCTCGCCGGGAACCATGATCGTCGCGAGCGTGCCGAGGAACCAGAGGCGCTCCCCGTCTCCGGCGGCCTGTCGTGTCACACGCGCGCTCCCGGCCATGGCGCAGGGAGCGTACCCCGCCGGCGGGCGCAGCGCTCGCTGCGCCCGCGCGCGGTCTACTCCCCGGGCGCGTGGCGGTCGTAATCGAGCATCAGGACGTCGACCGCGCTCGAGCCGCCGTCCGCCATGAGAACGGCTCCGGTCACGTACGCGGCATCCTCGGAGCCGAGGAACGCGACCACGGACGCGATCTCCTCCGGGGCGCCGGCGCGCCGCAGCGGCGCGTGGGCGGAGACGAGCGCATACGCGGCGTCGGCGTCGTCGTCGATGCGCCGCATCGAGCGCTCCCCCATCGGCGTGCGGATCCAGCCGGGGCAGACGACGTTCGCCCGCACGCCGAGCGGCCCGAGCTTGACGGCGAGGGAGCGCGTCAGCATCACGAGGCCGGCCTTCGACGCGTTGTAGGCGGCCGAGCCCGAGCCGGAATAGAGCGCGGCCGTCGAGGCAATGTTGACGATCGAGCCGCGCCGCTCGATCAGTCCGGCCTCGGCGATCTCGGTCAGCTGACGGGGTCCGGTCAGGTTGATCGCGAGCGTCTCGTCCCAGCCCCCGCGGCCGCCGACGCCGGCGTTGTTGACGAGCAGGTCGAGCGGCCCCGCACGCTGCACGGCGCGCTCGCAGTCGCCGAGATCCGAGACGTCGCCGACGACGTACGAATCGGCGATCGCGCGCAACTCGCGCTCCCGGCGACCCATCACGGTGACCTCGGCACCCTCTGCGGCGAGCCGGCGTGCGATGGCCGCGCCGATGCCGGTGCCGCCGCCCGTCACGAGCGCCCGCCGGCCGGCGTACCTCGCCCGACCGCCGCCTTCGTCGGAGTCGCCCGCCTGCCGCTCTCCCGTGCTCACGAGGCGTGAGTATGCCGAAGACGCGCCACCTGCACCGGAGCCCAGCAGACCACATCCTGGCGGTCGGCGACGTGCAGCAGCGGTGATCGATCGAGCGGGATCTGCGGAGAGCGCAGCGCCAGGTCGAGCTCCGCGCCGTCTTCCGGCTCACTCAAGGTCCAGGGGCCGTGGTGGACATCCACGCGCCAGAGCCTGGACGCGCGCGCCGTGTAGAGGCAGTAGCGCTCGACCAGGAAATGCTCGAGCGAGCCGGCGGGCGGGGAGAAGGATTGCGCTCGCGGCGACCAGCGCCCGCGCAGCCGGAAACCGTCGCGCTCGCTCGAGTACTCGGTCCAGGAGCCGAGCCGGCGAGAGGACATGCGCGCCCTGCGGTAGGGAAGACCGGCGAACAGCCTTCCGCCGGCGACCGCCGCAGCAGAGCTCGCGTCGAGGGTGAAGAACATGATGCCCGGCTTGCCGTCGCAGGTGACGTAGGTGCGGACGTTGACCTCGCAGAAGCTCGACAGCGGCGGCAGCGGCGGAACGAACCGGGCGTGCAGGCCCCGCAGGACGAACGGCGTGATGCCGAGCCACGCGCGTCCTTCGTACAGCTCGAGGCGGAGCGGAGCGGGCACGAACGGCTCCAGCCGGTCCGGATCCACCGCCCAGTGGGCGAAGAGCAGGTCGCACCAGCTCTGTCCCATCACCCACGGCGCCCGCGGCAGCGGCCAGGGACGGTGCGCGGTCTGGCGCAGCGACGCCGCCTGGCGCCGCGGCAGCTCGAGCAGCTCGCGGCGCAGCGGCCGCTCACCGTCTGCGGGCTGCGCACAGCTACCCCGATGAGAGCCCACAGGTCACCTCCTCGAGCACGACGGGACGGACTTCGCGCGGCGGGTCCGCGAGCGAGTGCGGGCTGCGCGCCGGCAGGAGTTTGGCTTTCCTCACAGCGGTGATTTGCGAGCCCCCAACCACTCTGAAAGGAACGTGCCCGTGAAATCCATCCTCTACGCACCCATCGTTGCGGCCGCGCTGGCGGCCCCGCTCGCCGCCTCGGCCGCGACGGCGCCTGCGCCGCTCGACGAGCAGTGGCTGCAGACGTCCATCTCCGGAGATCGCTTCGAGATCACCGGCGGCAAGATCGCGCTGCAGCGCTCGACGGATCCCGCGGTGCAGAAGCTCGCCAGGCGGCTGATCGCGGACCACTCGAAGTCGCTGCGCGAGGCCGCGTCCGCGGCTCGCCAGTTCGGCGTCTCGGTTCCCCCTGCGCCGACCCCTTCTATGCAGTGGGAGCTCCACATCCTGCGCACCCTGCCCGCCGAGCAATTCAACGCGGAGTACGCGGGCCTCGAGGTCAAGGATCACAACCAGGACATCGAAGAGACCGGCATGGAGGCGAGAAAGGGCCAGACCGTGCGCATCAAGCAGCTGGCGCGCAAGGACCTGCCGATGCTGCGGATGCACCTCAGCATGTCCCGGCGCGCCACGAACTCGGCCTGAACGAGCGCCGCAGCCGCGGCCATCGCCACCACACCCCGGTGGCGATGGCCGCCGGCGCGAAGGCGCGGGAGCGGCCTCAGGCGACCTGCCGGATGCTCAGCGGCCGGTAGACGGGATCCCCCGGCACACCCACCGCGACCGACTCGTCCGGCGGCGGATCCTGCCAGCTCCAGCCCGACATCTGCGGCGCGTAGCCCGCGAGCCAGCTTCGCACCGGCTCCCGCAGCCGGTAGGCGGGGAGCTCGGAGGCCGGCGTGCCCGCGGCCGCCAGGGCATAGGAGAGCGACATCGGCGAGGGATGCCTCCTCCGCTCCGCATCGACGCTGAACACCCCGACCGGGTCGAGATTGCCGTCGGCGTGAAAGAGCAGCGAGTCCCAATCGCACGAGTCGACAAGGGGAAACCAGCAGTACCCCTCCAGGCGGACTCCCCTCGCGACCGCGATCTCGCACTGCTCGAGCGTGTACTTGAGCCAGGTCGCGCGATCGCTCGGAAAGCCCCGCACGTTGGTCTCGCTCAACATGCACGGCCGCCCGTAGCGGCCCGCGTAGGTGCCGATCAGCGTCGAGAGGGGAACGGGCCGAGGCGAGGGCACGCGCGGTGGCTCGGCGAAGTGCCACTGGCAGTGCGCGTAGTAGTCGAGCCCCACGACGTCCACGACGCCGGGCTGCATGCGCAGCAGGGATGCTCCTCCGTGCGCGACCACGTCCTCGACGAAGGGACGGCCGCTGCCGTCGTCGGCCCGGCCGAGCAGCGCATCGAGCGCGAAGAAGCGCCGATCGTTCGCGTAGCGCGCATAGGCTGTCCCGCCGGAGCCCCCGCCCGTGTGCTGCTCGCAGGTGTCCACGTAGACGTGGCGGGCGCCGGGCAGCATCTCGGCGAGCAGCCGCGTCGCTGCTGCCAGCGCCGGCAGTACGTTCTTCAAGAGCCGCGTGAAGGAGTCCATGCCTCTCCCGTATGGCGGCCACACACCCTCGTGCCCGCACAGGAGCAGCGTCGCGAGCGGCTCGTTGAAGAGCGTGTACTCGCGCAGCCAGGGGTTGCGCGCGGCGAACCGCTCCACGTAGCGGAGGAACGCCGGGCCGAAGCGGGGATCGGCGAAGCCTTCGCCGAGCCAGCGCGGATAGCTCGTGTGGTGCACGAGATCGACGATCGGCTCGAGCCCGCGCTCGCGCATGTGGTCGAACACGCGGTCGGTGCCCGACCAGTCGTAGCGGCCCTCGCGCGCCTCGACCCGGTGCCAGCGCACCGGATAGCGCAGCCTGCGGATGCCGCACGCGCGCGCGAGCTCCAGGTCCGCGCGCCAGGCAGCGACGTGGCCGCTGGACTCGGCGACGTCGATGTCGTGGTGGGGCTGGTAGGTGCTCTCGAATGCCCCGATCAACTCGAAAGCGGGCGACGTAGCGGGAGATCTCATGCGCCGCCATACCCAGCCCGCGCGAAGAATCACACGCTGAGCAGGTCGGTTTGGGATCGCGGTGCACGGTTACGTCCGTTCCCCCTGCGAGAGGAACCCACCACATGCGCGCTTCTGCGAACGGCCGGAGTACCGCCGGCCTCGACATTGTCTGCCTTGCCCATCTGCCCTGGGACCTTGTCTTCCAGCGGCCCCATCACCTCATGACGCGCGCGGCGCGCTCGGGCGAGGTGCTGTATGTCGAGGAGCCACGCGCGGACGCCTCGGAGCCGTACGCGGAGATTCGCCGCGCGGACGGAGGCGTGCAGGTGCTCGCGCCGCACCTGCCGCCCGCGCTGGAGCCGGAGGCCGCGGACTCGATCTGTGCCGAGCTCGTCCGCGGGGCGCTCGAGGAGCGTGGCATGCACCGCGTCGTCGCGTGGCTCACGACCCCGATGTGGACGCCGGTGGCGAGCCGCCTCTGCCCGGCGGCGATCGTCTACGACTGCATGGACGAGCTGACGGGATTCGCGCAGGCTCCACCGCAGCTGCGCGAGCGCGAGGCGCGGCTGATGGAGGAGGCGGACGTCGTGTTCACGGGAGGGCGCAGCCTCTACGAGGCGCGCCGCGACCGGCGCGAGCACGTGTACCTGTTCCCTTCGAGCGTGGATGCCGCGCATTTCGGCAAGGCGCGGAGCGCGCAGGATGACCCGCCGGACCAGCGCGACCTCCCACGCCCGCGGCTCGGCTTTGCGGGGGTAATCGACGAGCGGCTTGACACGGCCCTGCTCGCGGCGGTGGCGGACGCGCGGCCCGATTGGCAGCTCGTCATGCTCGGCCCCGTCGTCAAGATCGACCCGGCCGGCCTCCCGCAGCGGCCGAACATCGCGTACCTGGGCCCCAAGCCCTACGGCGATCTGCCCCGCTACATGGCCGGCTGGGACATCGGCATGCTGCCGTTCGCGCACAACGAGGCGACCCGCTTCATCAGCCCCACCAAGACGCCGGAGTACCTGGCCGCGGGTCTGCCCGTCGTGTCGACCTCCATCGCCGACGTCGTCGCGTCGTACGCGGACCTCGGCATCGTGGAGATCGCCGATCGCGCCGGCGACGTGATCGGCGCCTGCGAGCGGCTGCTCGCCCTCGACCTCGCAGAGGCCAGGGTCGAGGGAGATGCGCGCCTGGCGACGAGCTCGTGGGATTCGACCTACGAGCGCATGCTCGCGCTCATGCTCGAGGCGATCGAGCGGCGCCAGGGAGCTGGGAGCTCAGAGCCGTCGCCGCCACAACTGCGGGTGATCGGAAGGGGCTTCGACTTCATGGTCGCCGGCGCGGGCTTTGCGGGCAGCGTGCTGGCCGAGCGCCTGGCGAGCGCGGGCCACCGCGTGATGGTCGTCGAGCAGCGCCGGCACATCGGCGGCAACGCCTACGACGAATATGACGAGGCCGGCATCCTGATCCATCGCTACGGGCCCCACATCTTCCACACGAACTCGGCCGACGTCTTCGACTACCTGTCGCGCTTCACGGCCTGGCGGCCCTACGAGCACCGCGTGCTCGCAAGCGTGGACGGGCAGCTCGTGCCGCTCCCGATCAACCTGGACACCGTCAACCGCCTCTACGGCCTCTCGCTGACGAGCTTCGAGCTCGAGGACTTCTTCGCACGGGTGGCCGAGCCGGTCGAGCACCCCGTGACCTCCGAGGACGTGGTGGTGAGCCGGGTCGGGCGGGAGCTGTACGAGAAGTTCTTCCGCGGCTACACGCGCAAGCAGTGGGGCCTCGACCCGTCCGAGCTGGACGCCTGCGTGACGGCGAGGGTGCCGACGCGCACCAACCGCGACGACCGTTACTTCACCGATACGTATCAGGCCATGCCCCTGCACGGCTACACGCGCCTGTTCGAGCGAATGCTCGACCACCCGGGCATCACGATCGCCCTCGGGACCGATTACCGCGAGCTGGCCGACGTCGTGCCCCACCGGGAGCTGATCTACACCGGCCCGATCGACGAGTACTTCGACACCCGCTACGGGCGGCTCCCGTACCGGTCGCTCGACTTCCGGTTCGAGACCTACGACGAGCCGCGACGGCAGGCTGCTGCGGTCGTGAATTACCCGAACGAGCATGCCTATACGCGGGCGACGGAGTTCAAGTACCTGACCGGGCAGGAGCACCCGAAGACCACTCTCGTGTACGAGCATCCGACGGCCGACGGCGATCCGTACTACCCGATCCCGCGGCCCGAGAACGCCGAGCTGTACAAGCGCTACAAGGCGCTCGCCGATGCGACCACCGGGGTGCATTTCGTCGGCCGGCTGGCGAGCTACCGCTACTACAACATGGATCAAGTCGTCGCGCAGGCTCTGGTGACGGCCAAGCGCATCCTGCAGAGGGGCTCGGACATGCAGCGCACGGCCGGGGCGAACGGCGCGAGCGGCGGCAACGGACGGGGGCTCCACGGCGTCCGTACGGCCGGCGTCGTCCACCGGCTCGCGCCGCGCCCCGAACGAGACGCGGACGGGCGCGGCCCCCGCACCCCGACGCCCGCCTGAGCGCCGGCGCTCGCGGTCAGGCGCCCAGTCCCCGCATCAGCTGCTCGATCTCCGGGCGCCGGCTCGCGAGCTCCTGCTGGTCCTTGACCGGAAGGAAGCGGCCGCGCGCCCCGCTGCGGGGGACGAGCAGATAGCGGGCGGGCAACGCCGAGGTCAGCTCGTTGAGGATGCGCTCGAACTGGATCGCGACGCGATCGTCGACCCGCTTCTCCACGCGCGCGTAGGTCCAGTCGAAGGAGAGCCCGGCAAGCGCCGCGGCATCGGCCCAGAACGTGTTGGTGCTGAAGTACGGAACTGACGCGCTGTCGAATCCCGCCGGCAGCCGAACGTCCTCGAGCAGCACGGTGCGGCCGCCGGTGCGGACGGGGCCCCCGCCGCGGTCGCCCGGCTGCTTCGCCACCAGCTCGACGGTGAGCGGGCCGCCGTGCCCCAGGTGCCATCCGAGCAGCACCTCGTCGACGGAGGCGGCGAGGTTGTCGAGATTGGCGATCAGAAGCGTTCTGCCGCCGCGCTCCAGGAACCGGTCCAGCAACCCGCTGCGCCGCAGCGCATCCGGCAGGTCGCCGTGGCCGGTCGCATATGGCTGGGCCTTGCCCTCGGCGTCCCGGAACAGCCCACCCTCGGGGGTGAGCCGGAGGGAGGCGTCCTGCGTGAACGTCGCGAGCTCGTCACCGCGCAGCCGCGGGCCGAGCTCGCGCCTGATGGCCTCGTCCGTGGCGTGGCTCGTCATGAGCCACAACGGCACATGGAATCCCCTGGCGGCCCCCGCCTCCTGCTGCTCGAGGCGCAGGTTCAGGAACGACCTGCCCGGGAGCGCGTCCACGAGGGCTTTGACGACGCCGCCCATGCGCGTCGCCATGCCCCCCGCCAGCACGACGAACGCGAGCTCGCCCGCACGCAGGCTCTCGCGCCCCCGCGCGCGCGCCTGCTCCTCGGCCGCGGACCCGGCCTCCGGGGGATGGTCGATGTCCGAGCTGCCGGGTGGCTCGACCGGCCCGGTGGCGAGCGGCGGCGGCGCCTCCGCTCTCGCCGCCCGGGCCCAGCGGAGCAGGCGCTCGTGATCGACGGCGGGAGTGCCGGGCGACCCGCGCATCTGCTCGAGCTCCTGCAGCAGGTCGTCGGAGCTTGCGTCGCGGTGGTCGCTCATGCGAGCCTCCTCGCTCCCTCGGCCGCCGTCACGGAGACCGTCTCGGGCTCGGCGAGCCCGGCTGCGGCGAACGCCTCGGCGACGGCGTTTGCGATCGGCTCCGCCCGATCGCGCGCGGCGAGCGCGATGGCCGCGCCGCCGAAGCCTCCGCCCGTCATGCGCGCTCCCAGCGCTCCCGCCGCGAGCGCTGCGTCGACCGCCGTGTCGAGCGAGCGCGCCGAGACCTCGAAGTCGTCGCGCAGGGAGCTGTGCGAGGCCGTCATGAGCGCGCCCGCGTCGGCCATGCGGCCCGCGCGCAGACACGCCACCATCGCCTCGACGCGCGCGTTCTCCGCGACCACGTGCGTGGCTCGCCGCAGATCCGTCGGTTCGAGCTCCCCGCCCCGTGCCTCGAGCAGCTCGGGTGTGGCGTCGCGCAGCGCTTGCACGCCGAGGAGGCGGGCCGCCCTCGCACAGGCGGCGCGGCGGTCGGCATAGGCGCCATCGGCGAGCGCACGGGGCGTGGCGGTATCGATCATCAGCAGCGTCAGGCCGTGCGCCGCGGGGTCGAATGGCACGAGCTCGTGCTCGAGCGTGCGGGTGTCGAGGAACACGGCGTGCGCCTCCTTGCCGTAGAGCGATGCCATCTGATCCATGATGCCGCAGGGCACCCCGGCAACCGTGTTCTCGGCGGCCTGTGCGGCCAGCGCGAGCCGCGTCCGGTCGGCGGGCAGACCGGCGAGCTCGGTCAGTGCGAGCACGCAGGCGCACGTCAGCGCCGCGCTCGAGGAGAGGCCCGATCCCTCGGGGACGCCTCCGTCGACGACCACGTCGGCTCCCCCGCCGAGCGCGGCAGCTGCGTCGCGAACGGCCCAGACGGAGCCGAGCGCGTATCCGGACCAGTCGGCGATGATCTCGTCGCCGAGCTCGGAGACGCGGCGCTCGCCGACGCCTTCGCGCTGCAGCGACCACACTCGCGCGCGGCCGTCGTCGCGCAGCGAGACGGCGGCGAGCGTCGCTGCGCGGATCGCGATCGGGAGCACGAAGCCATCGTTGTAGTCGGTGTGCTCGCCGATCAGGTTGATGCGCCCGGGAGCGAGCCAGACGCCCACCGGCGGGTACCCCACCCGCGCGGCGAAGCCGGCCGCGAGCGCCTCCACCCGCCGTTCCAGGTCCTCGCTCACGCGGAGGGCGCGCTCAGTGCGGCGCCCGCGAAGCGCGCTTCGCAGGAGCGCGACACGAGGCTCATGCGCAGGCGGCCGAGGTGCGGCGTCGCGATGTCGGCGAGCAGCGCCCCGTCGGCCTCGACGTGCAGGCGCGAGGGAGATGCCCAGACGCGCAGATGCACGAACCCGTCGGCGGGGAGCGCTGAGACGCGCGCGTCGCCCGCGCCTCGGTGGCCGGCCTGCCAGAGCGCCGTCAGGCCATCGCGCACCGCGCCCACCTCGGCGCGCCCGGCCTCGGACTCGAGTCGGACGCCCGCGAACGCAGCTTCCCCGAGAGAGCCCGGAGCGAACGAGACGGAGGCGACCACCTCCTCGCTGGGCGCCACCGCGCACAGGCGCGCCACGACCTCCTGGCCCTCGGCGGCAGCCGACCAGACCCTGCCGTCCACATGCCACGCACAGGAGCGGAGCGCGGCCCCTTGCGGTCCGCGCACGCGACTGCGGAACGCCGGCTCCGCGGGAGCGGGGCGCGGCTCGGTCGAAGGGCCCGGGCAGAGAGGGCCGGCCGCGCTCCAGACGAGCGGATCGATGCGCATCTGCCGCCGGTCGCCCGCGTCTCGCCAGGCGTGGTACACCAGGTACTCCTGCACGTCGTCGGGACCGCGCGCGATGGAGCAGTGACCCGGCCCGATCGCGCCCGGCGTGCTGGCGAGCACTCGCGGCGCCTCCTCACCGCCCGTCGAGCTCCAGGTCCCCATGGGTGCGTCGGCGACGCACCAGTCGACCCCGTAGTTGGGCTCGCGCCAGGCGCCTCCGCTGAAGAGCAGGTAGAGCCGGCCGTCGTGGCGGCGCGCGCATGCGCCTTCGAGCGTGTACCAGTCGCCCTCGCGGCCGGCCCAGCGCCGCCGGCGCTGGAACACGTTCCACTCCGCGTACGGCCGGACGACCACCACCGGATCCCCCTCGGCCTCGGTCATCGTGCGCAGGCGGTCGACGACGATGCCGGTTCCCACCCGCTCGCCGTCGAGGAAGTCGCGGCAGTGGAAGAGGTACCAGCTGCCGTCGGTGTCACGGAACGGGTGAGGGTCGATGGTGAACCCGGCACCCGGATAGAGCTCGCCGCGATCCTCGAACGGCCCATCCGGAAGTGCGGACTCTGCGACGCGCAGGCTGTGCCCCTCCCCCTCGGGCCCTCCCGCGGAGTAGTAGAGGAAGAAGCGCCCGTCGGCATAGGCGACCTCCGGAGCCCAGCAGCAGGGGCCCGCATCGGCCGGCGGCGCGAGCGCCAGCCCGATGCGCTCCCACGTCACGAGGTCGTCGGAGCGGAAGACCGGAATGCCGCCTCGCCCGTCGGCCTGCGTGCCGTAGGCGTACCAGCAACCGTTGTGCTTGAGCACGAAAGGATCGCCGAGGGCGTCGTGGCAAACCGGATTCGTGTAAAGCGAGCCGCTCACGAGCCCTTCACGCTACAGGTGCGCGGCCGCGCCATCCGCAGACTCCTCTTCACGACGGCCGGGCCGGCCGCGAGTTGCGAGTTCTCCCCAAAAGCGGCGACGGCAAACCGGCGCCGGCTGTGGCTATCCTCAGGCGACTTGACGTCGATGACTCCACCCGACACCACTCAACAACTCGACGGCATGACGGCCGCCGGCTATCCGAGGCCGAACCTGCGCCGCAGCTCGTGGCTGCCACTCGACGGCGCCTGGGAGTTCGCCTTCGATCCCGACGGCTCGGCGGCCGGCCCCGATGACGTGAGCTTCGACCGCATCATCACCGTGCCGTTCGCGCCAGAGACCGAAGCCAGCGGCATCGCGTGCACCGGGCACTTCGCTGTCTGCTGGTACCGGCGCCGGATCGAGCGACCCGCCGGCTCGGCGGGGCAGCGCGTGCTCCTGCACTTCGGGGCCGTCGACTACCGGGCGACCGTGTGGCTGGACGACCACCTCGTCGGACGCCACGTCGGCGGCTACACCCCGTTCGAGTTCGACATCGGCTCCCTGCTGACCGAGGGCTCCGAGCACATGCTCGTGGTGCGTGCGGAGGACGATCCGCACGACCTCACGCAGCCGCGCGGGAAGCAGGACTGGAAGCTCGAGCCGCACTCGATCTGGTACCCGCGCACCTCGGGCATCTGGCAGACGGTGTGGATGGAGGTGGTGCCCGAGACCGCGATCCGCAAGCTGCGCCTGCTCCCGCACATGGAGCAGTGGGAGATCGAGCTCGAGGCCGAGATCGGCCGCGTGCGCAAGGAGGACGTCTACCTGCACGTCCGGCTGAGCGCGCACGGCGCGACTCTCTCGGACGACCGCTACCTGGTCGTCGCTGGGGAGGTGCACCGCGGCATCCGACTGTCGGACCCGGGAGTCGACAACTTCCGCAACGAGCTGTTGTGGCAGCCGGAGTCGCCCACCCTGATCGATGCCCAGATCGAGCTGCGAACCGGCAGCGGCGCCCTGCTCGACCGGGTGCGCAGCTACACGGCGCTGCGCTCCGTGAGCACCCAGAGCGGCCTCTTCCTGCTCAACGCGCGGCCGCAGTACCTGCGTCTCGTGCTCGACCAGGGCTACTGGCCCGAGACCGGGCTGACTCCGCCGAGCGACGAGGCGATCAGGCGCGACGTCGAGCTCGTCCGTGAGATGGGCTTCAACGGCGTGCGCAAGCACCAGAAGGTCGAGGATCCGCGCTACCTCTACTGGGCCGACCGCCTGGGCGTGATGGTCTGGGCCGAGATGCCCAGCGCGTACCGCTTCACCGCCCGCTCCGTACGGCGGCTGGTGCACGAGTGGAGCTCCGTGATCGAGCGCGACCGCTGCCATCCCTGCGTGGTCGCCTGGGTGCCGCTCAACGAGTCGTGGGGCGTGCCGGACCTGACGCAGGCCCCGGCGCAGCGGTCATACGTGGGCGCCCTCTATCACCTCACCCGCACGCTCGACCCGGATCGCCCGGTGATCGGCAACGACGGCTGGGAGAGCTCGCTGACCGACATCATCGGCATTCACGACTACGACCCGGATCCCGAGCGCCTCAAGGCCCGCTACGGGGCCGACCGCGGGACGCCCCTACTCGAGAGTGAACGGCCCGGTGGCCGGCCGATCCTGCTCGCGGGGCACGAGCACGCAGGCCAGCCCATGGTGCTGAGCGAGTTCGGCGGCATCACCCTCACCGATGGCCCGGGCACCTGGGGATATGCGGCCGTGAGCGACGGCGACGCGCTCTCCCGCCGCTACGAGTCGCTGATCGAAGCGATCGCCCCGAGCCCCCTACTGGCGGGGTTCTGCTACACGCAGTTCGCGGACACCTATCAGGAGACCAACGGCCTTCTGTACGCCGACCGCACCCCGAAGTTCCCGCTCGGGGAGATGTCCCGCGTCACGCGCAGGCCGCTCACGGAGGGATGGCACGCGCACGTGCCGGGCGGGGGCCAGCTGTCGGCGTGACGGCCCGAGGTTTGGCCGTGCCGCCCGCCGGAGATCAGCACCGGGTGATGGAAAGCTGCCCGCACGAGCACGTCGAGGTCGTCTCTTCGGGGCCGATCGGCGAGCGGGCTGCGGGCACCGGGGCGCCCCGGACGCAGCGCGCGCTCTGCAGCCTTTGCCAGCGGCAGGTGGAGAGGCACGACGCCGGCGGCGTCTGGACCGCCTGGCAGACGGTGCACGGAGCAGGCCGGCTACACGAGGCCTGACCGCCGCGCGATCAAGGCGAGCGCGCGGCAGCGGCGAGGGGAGGCCCGTCGCCGCTGCCGCACCTTCCTAGTCCTCGACTCCGACCGCTTCCTTGGCCGTCTGGGCGAGGCGCCCGAACGCGCTCGTCGCGACGTCGCCGGTCGCCTCGGCTCCCGCGTGCACCTCGGGCGGCGCCGGCTGCAGCAGCGAGGCCTGGCCGAGCGACGGCGCGGCGTCGGCGAACGAGAACGTCCCCTTGCCGTCGAGCGAGGGGCCGGACGTGAACCGCTCCGAGCTCGTGATCGCGCCATCGGAGGTGTGGTTGAAGAACGCGTGCGCGTACTGCTGGCATCCGGAACGCGGTCGCGCCGCGCGTGTCGCACGCTCGAGCGCACGTGCCGCGCGGGGATGTTTGAGCCGACCCCGGCTGGAGACGTAGGCCCCGTGCAAGGCCCCGCCGACCCGTTCCCCCACTGTCAGCTGCCGCAGGAGCCGCTCGTGCACTGCCCCGTCTGCGGCGGTGGCCTGATCTATCCGCTGCCGCCCTGTGATGGGACCTCGGCGGGCGAGGTCGAGTGCCGCTGCCCGGATTGCGAGCACACCGGCGTGGTCGTGACCACGCCTCTCGTCGCCGCGGTCTGGCGGCGGCGGAGCGAGCGCGCAGCCGCCGCCATGTGGTGCTTGGCGGAGGCGATCACCGAGGACCGGGCGTCCTGACCGCTCGCACTTCAGCCGGCCAGTCAGGCCTGCGCCGCCCGCTCCCTCAGCAGCTCCGTGCGGGCGGCAGCTGCTGTTCCCCGCAGAGCGCCAGGGAGTAGAGGTCGCCGCGGACGGCGACGCGCCGCCGCACGGCCGCCATGCCGAGCGCCGTCGCTCCGAGCCCCTCCTCGACCTCCTCCCAGGCGAGCGGGCACGAGACGGGAGCGCCGCAGCGCGCGCGCACGGAGTACGGAGCGGCGATGGACGCACCCGTCTGATTCTGCCGCCAGTCGACGACGACCCGCCGCTCCGTCCGCTCGCCGATGCGATGCGACACGAGGCGGGGCAGGGCGTGCTCGAGGGCGAGCGCGACCGTGCGCGCGAATGTCCGCGTCGTACCGTAGTCGGGCCCGCGGGCGATCGGTACCGCGATGTGCAGGCCCCGAGCGCCGCTCGTCTTGACGCAGCAGCGCAAGCGCAGGTCCGCCAGCGCGTCGCGGATGAGCAGAGCCACCCGCGCGACGTCGGCCCGGCGCGCGTGCGGTGTCGGGTCGAGGTCGAACAGCACCTGATCGGGCCGCGTCACGTCGTCGATGCGATGCAGCGTCGCGTGCAGCTCGACGACGCCCCGCCCCACGAGCCACAGCAGCGCGGCGGAATCGCCGACGACGGGCGCGACGACGGGTGCGCCCGCTCGGCTCACGGCCGGGATCGCCGCTCGGGGCAGCCATGCCGGCGCGCCCGCGGGAACGTCCTTGAGGAATCTGCCCCGGACGCCGGGCCGGGCGCCCAGCACGCTCACGAACGCGCGCTCCCGCAGGTGCGGGACGATCACCGGCGCGAGCTCCTCGTAGTAGCGCAGGAGGTCCGAGCGGGTGAGCCGCCCGAAGAGCAGTCGTTCCCGCTCTCGCGCTGCGGGCGGGATCCCGAGCCTCTCAGTCGTCCGGAGGCTCGGCCGGCGTCAGCGGCACGCCGGTCCGCTCCTCTGCGCGGCGCATCGCCTCCTCCTCGGCGTCGACGACGCCGCGGGGCGTCATCTGGGCGGGGTTGTGCACCTCGCGGTCGCCGTTGTCGCGCAGGACCGGATCGCCGTCGCTTCCGCGCGTGTCCGATGTCTCCGGGCGCCCCATGCCGGTGGGGTCCACAACCGAGTCGCGCCGCCCGACGCGCTGCCACTCGTCTTCCGCCTCGATCTCCTCGACCGGCTGGTTGAGCGCCGAGTGGGGCTCCTCGTGCCCGGGGCGGCCCGAATGCTGCGAGCCCGACTGCGGGGGATAGCGCGTCTCGCCGCGCCGCGCGTCATGGTGATACTGCGGTCGCTCGCGTCCCTCGTTCTCGGGTGCGTTGCGCTGAAACTCGTCTCGTTCGTCCTGATCGGCCACAGCGTCGCCTTTCGGGTCGTGTTGAGGTCGCTCGTCTGTGCCCCCCGCGGGAGCCGCTGAAACGAACTCCGCCTGCGTCGCGCGCCTCGCCGCCTGGCCGCAATTCCCGGCCGCCGCCTCACCAGTCGATCGACCGGTAGTCCTTGAGGAAACGGCCCCAGACGTGGATGCCGGTGTTGAACCCGTCGATGATCGGGTCGACGATGCGCGCGGCGCCGTCGACGATGTCGAGCGGCGGGCGGAAGCGGTGCTCGGCGATCTTCTGCTCGGCGATGCGCGCCGGATCCTCGTCCGTCACCCAGCCGGTGTCCACGCTGTTCATGTGGATGCCGGACGCCTGGTAATCAGCCGCAGAGGTGCGCGTCATCATGTTGAGCGCCGCCTTCGCCATGTTCGTGTGCGGGTGCCGCGTCGTCTTGAAGCGCCGGTAGAACTGGCCCTCGACCGCCGAGACGTTGACGACGTGCTTGTCGCGCTCGGGCGTGCGCAGCATCAGCGGCTTGAGGCGGGCGTTGAGGACGAAGGGGGCGACGGCGTTCACGAGTTGCGTCTCGAGCAACTCCACCGAGGACACCTCGTCGAGCAGGAGGCGCCAGGAGTTGCGTCCGCGCAGGTCGACCTGCTGCAGGTCCTGGTCGAGCCGCCCCTCGGGAAACAGCTCGTCGCCGGCCGCCGTGTCCTCGGGCAGGAGCGGCACCTGCGAGAGCTCCGCCGAGCTCGCGATGCCGGCGGTCGGCACCAGGCCCGTCTCGGCCACCGACGATCCGCCCGCGGGCAGCATGTCGTCGCGGCGCAGCCCCGCGTAGGCGCCGAGCAGCCGCCGCGCGGCCTCGGGCAGGGCGGGCGCCGCGCTGGTCTCGAGCTCGAGCATGTGGCGGTAGAACCCGGGCGGCCGGCGCACCGTCTGGCAGGCGTTGTTGACGATGAAGTCGAGCCGGTCACGGGTCTCGCCGAGGTGGTGGCAGAAGCCTTCCACGCTGGGGGTGTGCCGCAGGTCGAGACCGAAGATCTCGAGCCGATCGGCCCACGCCTCGAAGTCGGGCTCGCGCGCGTAGCGGGCGGCCGCGTCGCGCGGGAACCGCGTGGTCACGATCAGCTGCGCGCCCGCGCGCAACAGCTTGATGCCCGCCTGGTAGCCGATCTTCACCCGCCCGCCGGTCAGGAGCGCCACGCGGCCCGAGAGGTCGGCGGTCTCCGTGCGCTTGCGGAAGTTGAGCGCGGCGCACTCCGGGCAGAGCTGGTCGTAGAACGGGTGGATCTCGACGTAGCGCTGCTTGCAGACGTAGCAGTGCTGCGACTCGACCACCTCGCGGAAGCCGGGGTCGTCCTCGACCTCCAGCTGCTCGAAGCCCTGGGGTGCGAACACGTTCGGCGATGTGAAGACCGGCTTCTCGCGGAGCACGCGGATGCCCGTCTCGGCCAGCACGGACTCGTCCCGCTCGAGCTTCGACGCCTTCGCGCGGCGCCGCGCCGCCTTGCCGGACTGCCGCCGGCGCGCGACGTCCGGCTCGAAGACGTCCCCCGCGGCGTTCAGCAGACGTGTCCGCTCCTCGGGCGAGAGCGCGGCGATCAGGCCGCGGTCGCTCGCGAGCGCTTCGAGTTGCTCGGTCAGCGCCCGGAGGCGCTGGGCCACCGCGTCCGCCGGCTGGATCGGCTCGTCGTTCTCGGTCGGCATCGCCCCGGAGGCTACCCGGAGGGGGAATCGCCGCCGCGCCGTCTCCCGTCCGCGCGCTGGGCGACGAGTCCGCGAGCAAGCCTGCCCGCGGCTGCGCCGGCCGGCGTCGTGCGCCCGGAAGACCTCACGCAACTCCGGCATCGCCGGCAGGTTGCGAACGCATGGGATGTGGTACCGCGGGCCATGAGCACCCATGCGAACGAGAGCGCCTCGAGCGCGCAGGTCAGGGGAGAAGCCGACGCCGGACAGGAAGCAGGCCGGGGGTAGCGCGCGCATGCGAATGGCCGCGGCCGGCGCCTCGGCGAGATGCGCGTCGTCTTGGGACGCGGGCGACTCAGGCGGGGTCAGGCCCGAGCAGCGCCGCCTGACCCCGGGTGCTCGCGCCTGTCCCGAGCAGCGCGGGCCTGACCCCGGGTGCTCTTTTGCGCAGTGGTTTGACGGCGCGGCAGGTGGATACCTGACGCTGCTCGGTGCATGCCTCGCCCGGCTCGCTTCAGTTCAGGAGCCGGGCGAGGCGACTGCCGCCTCGCAGGCTCCCGGTCCGGGACGCTCTCAGAGCGTCACGGCGCCGGCGATGAGTTTCCGGCGTGGGCCTGGTCCAATGCCCTGACCGCGAGACGAGGGATCCTCCGATGCGCCGAGCAGCGGCCCCGGCTTCGTGATCGACGTGCATGACCCATAAGGTGAGGAGCGTCTCACGATGACCATTGTCATCACGGCCTTCGACCGCTCGCCGGACGGCGGCCTCGGCCTGGCGCGCGATACGCGCGTTCGCTGGGCGCTGGAAGAAGTGGGCCTGCCCTACGAGGTCAGCCTTGTCTCGGCGACCAGTCCAAGCGGCTCTGTCAGCGCGAGCCAGGCCGTGGCGGACGCCCAGGCGTGCCCGCGCGGGTAGTACCAGGATGATCGCCGCGGCGATCCCGAGCCACAGCACGATGGTGTCGTAATGGAGCTGGTGCGTAGCCCCACGGGCCCTCGGCGATGAATGCGCCTGCGGCGGCGCAACGGCGGCGGGAGTCGTCTCGATCGGCTCTACGCGCAGCGCAGAAGCACGGCGCGCAGGGAGACCTCGCTGCCGCGTGCGACAGAGGGCGGTTCCTAGGACCGGCGGCGGCGAGGCATGGCTGAGCGTGGCGGGGTCGACCGCATGTGGTCGCGCGCCGGCGCGAGGAGCTCGGCGAGAGTCTTGGCGTCCTCGCGTGAAAGGCGCTGGAACAGCAAGCGATCGATGACGTCGGCGTGGCCCGGCATGACCTTCCCGAGCAGTGCGCGCCCGGCGTCGGTGATCGTGACCGTCACGCCCCGCTCGTCGTCCGGCGAGGTGGTGCGCGTCACCAACCCCCTCTTCTCGAGCAGGCCCGCCTGATAGGTCAGGCCGCTGCGGCTGTAGACGACGCCGTCGGCCAGGTCGGTCATGCGGTGGCTGCCCGTCGGCGAGTGGCCCAGGCGGGCCAGGAGCTGGAACTGCACGTAGCTGAGGTCTCCGGCCTCGCGCAGCTGCTGCTCGACCGCATGTCGGAGCAGTCCGACCACCTCGATCAGGGCGAAGTAGGCGGCGAGCTGGACGGGATCGAGTGACCGCGGTGGATCGGTCATGTCCAAGATCCTACTTGCTTCGAATTCGAAGGGTTGCTACCGTGACCGGCGACTGCTTCGAGTTCGAAGCAAACTAATGGACGAATCGAGGCGTGAGATGAAGGCAGTGCGTTTTCACGAGTACGGCGGGCCGGAAGTCCTTCGCTACGAGGAGGTGGCGCAGCCCGACCCGGGTGCCGGAGAGGTGCGGCTCCGCGTCGCCGGCTCGGCCTTCAATCCGGTCGACGACGGCATTCGGGGCGGCTACCTGCAGGAGCCGTTCCCCGTGACCCTGCCGCACACGCCGGGCATCGACGTCTCCGGCACCGTCGACGCGGTCGGCGACGGGGTCGCGAACGTCGCCGTCGGCGACGCGGTGATCGGGTTCCTGCCCATGACCGCCCCCGGCGGGGCCGCCGAGTACGTCATCGCGCCGGCCGAGATCCTGGCGCCGGCCCCCACGAGCATCCCGCTCGCGGACGCCGCGGCGTTGCCGATGGTCGGCCTGACCGCGTGGCAGGCGCTCTTCGACGACGCTGGGCTGACGGCCGGACAGCGGGTGCTGATCAACGGCGCGGGCGGCGCGGTCGGCGGCTACGCCGTGCAACTGGCCAAGGGCGCCGGCGCTCACGTCGTCGCCACGGCCAGCCCTCGCAGCAGCGAGCGCGTCACCGCGGCCGGCGCCGACGAGGTCATCGACCACACAGCCACCGAGGTGACCGCCGCAGTGACCGAGCCGGTCGACGTCCTGCTCAACCTGGCGCGGATCACTCCGGAGGAGTTGGCCTCGCTGGTTTCTCTGGTGCGGCCCGGCGGCGTCGTCGTGAACACGGTGCCGACGATCGCCACGCCCGCAGACGACGAGCGCGGCGTGCGCGCCGTGGGCGTGTTCGTCCGCAGCGACGCCGCACAGCTGTCGCGGCTGGCGGCGATGGTCGACCGCGGCGAGTTGCGCGTGGACATCGCCGTGAGGGTGCCACTGGCCGAGCTGCCGGCGGTTCACGCCGAGGCGGCCGCGGGCAGGCTGCTGGGCAAGGTCGTCGTGCTGCCGAGCGGCGCCTGACGTCGTCCCGGCGCCGGGGCAGGAGCGCGCCCGGGGATCGCGCCACGGCGAACGAGGGAAGCCGATCGTCGGAGCATCAGATGGCCGCGCTTCCCGTCGAGGTCGGTCATCCGCTGGGCACCACGTCCCGGTTGCGCAGGATATGGCGGTGCGCGTGATCGATCGCGGCGTCGATGGAAGGCGAGAGGTGGGTGTCGTGGGCGAGCGCTTCGAGCGCTCCGGCGTGCTCGAGCAGCCGCCGGTGCTGGGGGCGCAGGGATGTGAGCAGCACCGTGATGTGCCGATGCTCGAGCTGCGTGATGAGGTCGGCGAGCGCTTGCGCACCCGTGCTGTCGAGGACGCGCAGGCCTCCAAGGCGCAGGATCACCACCTCGACGTCGCCGACCGCCGTCAGCTCGAGCAGGAAGCGCTGGGCCGCACCGAAGAACAGTGAGCCGTCGAGCCGGTAAGTGACGATGTGCTCGTGCAGGAGCTCGTGCTCGAGTGCGTCGTCGATCGTCGCCGCGGTTGGCAGGGGCTCGCGCTCGAATGCGCTGGCATCGGCCATCGCCCGCAGCGCGAGGATCGCGGCGAGGGCGACGCCGATGCCGACCGCGATCACGAGATTGAAGGCAACGGTCGCGGCGGCCGTGGTCAGCAGGAGCGCGGCATCGCCGCGACTCGAGCGGAGGATCCTGGCGGTCGTGCCGAGCTCGACCATGTGCACGGCCGTGACCATGAGGACGCCGGCGAGAGCCGCGAGTGGGATGTCGGCGACGACCGGCGCCAGCGCGATCACGACGGCGACCAGGACGAGGCCGTGGACGACCGCAGAGACGCGCGTGCGAGCGCCTGCGCGCACGTTCACGGCAGTCCGGGCAATGGCGCCGGTGGCGGGCATGCCGCCGAACAGCGAGACGGCGATGTTGGCGATGCCCTGGCCCACGAGCTCGCGGTCGGGGTCATGGCCCTTGCCATCCGCCAGGCCATCTGCGACCTTCGCCGAGAGCAGGCTCTCGAGAGCGGCCAGCGCGGCGACGGCCAGCACCGCCGTGGCGAGATCGGGCAGCCTGGTGAGCTGGAGATCGGGGAGGCTCGGGCTCGGCAGCCCTGCCGGGATCGCCCCGATCCGCGCGACGGGCAGATCCGCCAGCCGTGCGACGAGCGTCGCGACCGCGACGGCGACGAGTGACGCGGGGAGCGAGCGGTGGAGGCGCGACGTGACGAGCATGACGGCGACCACGAGCGCGACGACGGCGAGCGCATCGAAGCTCCCGCCGATCCACTCCCCGAGCGAGCGGTAGGCGATCACTGCCGTGTTGCTTCCGCCGGGCCTCGCGACGCCGAGCGCGGTGGGCACTTCCTGGAGGAAGATGAGCAGAGCGATCCCCAGCGTGAAGCCCTCGATCACCGGCCAGGGTAGGACGCCGGCGTAGCGACCGAGCCCGAGCGCGCCCGCGACGACGAGGAGCACGCCTGCGAGGAACGCGACCACGAGCACTCCGGACGCGCCGAACCTCGCGACGACCGGGACCAGCACGACGGTCATGGCGCCCGTCGGCCCGCTGACCTGGAGGTGCGAGCCGCCGAAGATGCCGGCGGCGATGCCGGCGACGATCGCGGTCACGATGCCGGCCTCGGCGCCGAGCCCGGACGCGACCCCGAAGGCGAGGGCGAGCGGCAGCGCCACGACGGCGACGGTGATCCCCGCGACGAGGTCCCCGCGCCAGCTGCGTCGCAGCCCGGCGTAGTCGCGCCGGCCTGGGAGCAGCCGCCGGAGGTCGGCGGCGCGGCCGTGCCTCACGAGACGCTGAGCTCGTCCCGGGTGGCCGTGAGCATGTCCAGCAGGATCTGCTTCGACACCGCGAGCACCTCGGCGACGCGCTCGTCGGCGAGCGCGTAGACGACGTTCGGCCCCTCGCGTCGGGTCGCCACCAGGCCGGCGCGGCGCAGGACGCCGAGCTGCTGCGAAAGATGCGGCTGCTCGACTCCGACCGCGACCAGGATGTCGGCGACCGACTGCTCGCCGGCGCTGAGGAGCTCGAGCACGCGGATGCGCAGCGGGTGGCCGAGCGCCTTGAAGAACTCGGCCTTGACGTGGGGAATGTCAGGCATGGGCGAGGTCACCGTATCACTACATGCGAATATTCGCATTTACGCAATGCGTACCTGCTCATCGCGTGCGCGGCGGTCGGGTCGCTCCGAAGAGATGGTCAACTGCGGACGATCGTTCTCCAGCGCGGAGAGGATCTCGTAGGGCGGCATGCGGTTGCCGAACCCGTTTGGCTGAGCCGTCGCCGTCATGCGGGCCCGAGCACGCGGCGCACGTTGTCGGCGGCATCGACTGCCGTCAGCGCGGCCGTCTCCATCGAGACGAACTCGGAGACCCAGTCGCCGGCCAGGAAGATGCGGTCGGCGATGCCGCGGTCGAGCGCGGCCTGCGCGCGCCAGCGACCAGGCGCGGCATATGGCCCGGCGTGATCCCAGACCTTGACCCAAGTCTCCGCGATGTGCCGGCGCACCTGCGGATACATCAGGTCGAGATCGGCGAGGAACGCGTCGCGCACCGCGTTCTCGGAGGCGCCGAGCAGCGCCCGGGCACGCCGGCCGCCGCCGTAGACCATGATCACGCTGCCCTGCTTCTGCCCCACGCCGTGCATGAAGTTGGCGTGGTTGAAGAACATGTTGAAGCGCAGATCGGGCGTCAGTACCGAGTAGAGGTCGTCCCACGGCATCGCCGCCGTCTCGTCGGTACGGATGCTGAGCACGGCCATCGGCCCGAACGTGACGTCCCCGAGCGCCGAGCGGATCTCAGGAGTGATCGGCGTCGCCGAGCACCCCGGGCAGGTGCGGTGCCGGCACGGCCGCGATGGCGGTACGCGCCCGGATCTCGCCTGCGCCATCAGGGCCGGCGTACGCGATGCGCACGCCCGCGCCGTCGAGGCTCATGGAGGTCACGGTGGTGCCGAGGCGGACGATCGGGCCGAGCGACGCGCCGAGGGCGTCGGGCAGGAGGCCGGAGCCGCCGCGCATGTTGCGGCCGAGGTCGCCGGTGTCCCAGACGTGCCCGAAGAGCGCCGACATGGCCGACTGCGAGATCTCGTCGGGATCGGCGAGCGAGCGGTTCGAGAGCGCCTCGAAGATGCGGAACGCGTCGGGGTGCAGCTTGCCGAGGAAGTCGAGGAAGGTCTCGTCGCCGCGGTGCTTCAGCGCGCGCAGACGGACGTCCGCTTCGGTCTCGCCGGGGCCGCGCTCGAGCAGCTGCATGTAGGCGTCGGCGTCGCGCTTGACCTTGAGACCGGCGCGCGCGAAGGAGACGCGGCCGCCGGCCGAGAGCGGCAGGCGGAACGGCAGCAGCTCGGGCCGCACGTCCCGCACCATGCGACCGCCGAGGTAGATGTTGAGCATCGAGCCCGTGATCGGCATGACCTGCAGGCCGAGCTCGGTCACGAGCGTGCCGATCACCGAGTTCGGCGGCGGGAACATGTGCGCGCCGACGCTGAGCGCGAGGTCGCCGCGCTGTTGCGACCAGATGCGGCCGCCGACGCGGTCGGAGGCCTCGAGCAGCAGCGGGATCGCGGTCGCGGAGGCGGTGCGCTGACACCAGCCCGGCGATCCCACCGCCGACGATCACGACATCTCGCTCCTCAGCCACAGCTCATCTCCTGTCGGTCATGTCCAGTGCGCGGTCGAGCTGATCGGCGGCGCTCCGCACGAGCGGGGCGAGCGGGTCGAGGCGCCGCTTCGTGAGGCGGATGTCCGGACCCGTCACTGTAGGCGTTCGTCTGAACGGTGCGGCGTCGTAGGTGTCCACGTCAGACGGTGTGCTCGAACGCGAGCCACACGTCGAGCGCGGGGGCCTGGCTCGCGAACGAACCGCCCGATGCGCGGCGTGCGCGACGGGGCCGCGCCGGTTCCTGTTGCCACCCTGTTGCCACCTGTTAGCACCGGGCGATCCGGCTACGGTCGCGGGTGGCCCCCGATCGCCGATGGTTGACCCGAATTCGGGCAGAGCCGACGCGGGGATTCGAACCCCGGACCCCTTCATTACGAGTGAAGTGCTCTACCAGCTGAGCTACGTCGGCGCGGACGTCCCAAGATAGCGCAGCGCCGGTGCTCCGTCGCCGCCTCATGGCTCGCCTGGAGGCGCGATGAAGCGCTCGGCATCCTCGTAGATCGCGAGGCCGATCAGCGTTGCGACGCCGGCGATGCGCCAGAGCCGCTCCGGGTCGAGGGCGGCGGGGAACAGGTCCTCGGGTGAGAGGACGTCGTCGGGCATGGGAGTGCCCTCGATCAGGTCGGCCTGGGCGTCGACGAACGCGTGCAGAGCGGCGCGGTCGACGCGGATCGCCTCGCTCGAGGTGGCGCTGGGCAGGTAGCTCATGCCAGGAGGCTGCCGGGCAGCAGCGTGCCGTGTCCTGCCGCGGGTGTGACGAAAGCGTCAGCGCCAGCGCTCGTAGCGCACGACGCGATCGAGTGCGACCCGGCGGCCGGGCTTGAAATCCGTGCCGAGCGAGTAGCCGACGGTGATCAGGGCCACCTGCTGCACGCGCTCGAAGGGAATGCCGAGCACCTCGGCGGCGTCGCGCTCGCGCGGAAGGTGCAGCGTCGTCCAGCACGTCCCGAGGCCCCGTGCCCGGGCGGCCAGCTGGAAGCTCCAGGCCGCCTGGATGACGGAGCCGTAGAGGCTCGCCTGCCAGTCCGAAGGCTCGCGGTCGGCGCGCGGCAGAAGGCATGGCAGCACCATTGCCGGCACCTCGTGGAGCCGATCGGCGAGGTACTGCGCGGAGTCCAGCGCCGGGGTCTCGCCGCTCTCGCGTGCGCGCTCCTCGATCCCGGCCCGGTAGGCGATCCAGCCCGCGCGATAGATCTCGGCGAGCCTGGACTTCGTCTCGGGTTCCGTCACGACCACGAAGCGCCAGGGCTCCGAGTTGGAGGCGTTCGGCGCCTGCTGGGCGAGCGCCAGGCACTCCTCGAGCACCTCTCGCCCGACCGGCCGGTCGAAGTCGATCCGCTTGCGGACGGAGCGAGTGGTGGAGAGCAGCTCGTCCGGCGTCAGCTCGAGCTGGGGCACCATCAGGAGGCCTCCCGCACGAGCTCCGCGATGCCCGGGCAGACGCCGTCGGGCAGCGGGTGCTCGGGTGGCAGAAGCGCGGGGTCGACACCCGCGCCGAGCATCGCGCTGCGCAGCACGGCATCGAGCGCTGCCTCGAGCGTGAGCTCGTCGTCGAGCGGCAGCTGCCCGGCCACGGTCAGCTGCGCGAGCCCGTGAATGGACGTCCAGATCGCCAGCAGCGTGCGCCCTGCGACATCCGGCTGGACGACACCCGCCGCCACCAGGCCGTCCATTGCGGTCTGCGCCAGGACCGCCGGGGAGCGCGGCAGCATCAGGTCGCGGCTGTGCTCGGACTTCGGGATCGCGTGCATCACGCGGAAATGCGCCGGGTGGGCGAGCGCGAAGTGCAGGTAGGCCGCGCTGTAGTCCCAGAACCGTCCAAGGGCATTGCTCGCGCCAGGCCCCTCGTGCGGAAGCGCGGCCACGCGCATCTCCTCCGCCAGCGTGTCCAGGCCCTCGTGCGCCACCGCGGCCAGAAGTTCCTCGCGGTCGGAGAAGTGCCGGTAGCACGCGCTTGCCGAGACGCCCACCGTACGCGCGGCCTCGCGCAGGGAGAAGCCCTCGACCCCCCGTTCGGCCACGAGCGCCAGCGCAGCGCGGATCAGGCTGTTGCGGAGATCGCCGTGATGGTACGTCGGGCGGGTCGGAATCATCATCGTGGGGCGTATGTTGACACCGTTCGCACCGGGTTGCTAGGGTGAACGGCGTTCACATGCCTCGGCGCCGCTAGGGTGTCGAGAGCCGTCGTGCCTGTGTGAATCACGGATTACGCAAGGCGAAGCGTCCGCGCCGTCGGAGGGCGAGCGCAGGAAGGGACCGGAATGACCGACATCACTCCCGCCGAGTGGGAGTCTCGCGGAGCCCATACGGGCTTGCTCGCTCGCATCGCTCGCACCCAGGCCTCACACCCAAAGCGGACCGTCTTCGGCGGCCTGCTCACGTTCATCGTGATCTCCTTCCTGGCGTTCGGCCCGCTCAAGGGCACGCTGCAGAACAAGTTCGTCATCCCCGGGTCGGACGCGCAGAAGGCGACGGACGTCCTCAAGAGCAAGTTCGGGGCGCGCAACGGCGCGATCCTGCAGGTCGTCTTCAACAAGCCCGGCGGCAAGCTCGCGGCGCCGGCGCAGCGCGCGGCGATCACGAAGGCGCTCGCCGTCGCGCGCAAGGCGCAGTACGCGACCAGCGTCAGCGGCCCGTTCGCCGATGGCAACCAGCGGCTCTCCAAGACCCATCCGGGCATCGGCTATGCCGAGATCCAGTACTCCAAGGATGGCTTCGAGCTCTCGCGCAGCAAGGTCGTCAAGCTCGAGGACTCGATGACGTCGACGCTCGGCAAGGCCGGCATCAAGACCGAGTACACCGGCGACGCCGATCAGCCGCCGCCGCAACAGGGCTCGAGCGAAGCGCTCGGCATCCTCGTCGCGCTGATCGTGCTGCTGATCGTCTTCCGCACGTTCGTCGCGGCCGGCGTGCCGATCCTCTTCGCGGGCCTTTCGGTGGGCACGGCCTTCGGCCTGCTCTTCCTGCTCGCCAACCTGACGGACTTCAACACGATCACGCCGATCCTCGTCTCGATGATCGGAATCGGGGTCGGCGTCGACTACACGCTCTTCATCGTCACCCGCTACCGACAGGCACTGCACGACGGCATGCCGCCGCGTGATGCCGCCGCCTACGCGTCGGCCACCGCCGGTCGTGCCGTGATCTTCGCCGGCGTCACGGTCGCCATCTCGATCACCGGACTGGCCGTGATCGGCATCCCGTTCATCACGAAGCTCGGCATGGGCGGCGCGCTCGGCGTGCTCACGGCGGTGCTCTACGCCACGTTCCTGCTGCCGGGCCTGCTGGCGCTGATCGGCCACCGGATCGACCGCCTCAAGGTGCCGTTCCTGCGTGGCAGCGACGACTCCGAGGCCGGGCGCTCGCGCACGCTGATCGGCCGCTGGGGCGCCACCACGGTGCGGCGCTCGAGCGTGCTCCTGGCAGGCGCGGTCGTGCTGCTGATCATCATGGCGCTGCCGGTGCTCGGCACGCGGCTCGGCACGGCCGATGCGAGCACGGCTTCCAAGAGCACGACCGGGCGCCAGGCCTACGACCTGCTCACGACGGGCTTCGGCGCGGGCTTCAACGGCCCGATCCCCATCGTCGTCGACCAGGGCTCGGACACGGGCGCGGCGCAGAAGGTCTACCTGGCCGCCAAGCAGCTGCCGAAGTCGGCCGCCGCCTTCGTGCAGAAGCCGATCTACAACAAGTCCAAGGACGTCGCTCTGGTCGTCATCTCGCCTGCCACGAAGCCGCAGGACGCGAAGACGGACGACCTGATCAGCCGGCTGCGCAACCACACGGTGCCGGAGGCGCTCGCGGGCACGCAGGCGCACGCCTACGTGAGCGGCCAGAACGCCGCCTTCATCGACATCTCGAATCGCATCTACTCGCGCGCGCCGTGGTTCCTGCTCTACATCATCGGCGTCACGTTCCTCGTGCTGTCGATGGCGTTCCGTTCGGTCGTCGTCGCCATCAAGGCGGCGATCACGACGCTCATCTCGGCGACGGTCGGGTTCGCGATCCTGACGCTCGTCTTCAAGATGGGCCACGGCCTCGACCTCATCGGGCTCGACAGGACAGGGCCGATCGAGAGCTTCGTGCCGCCGATCGCCTTCGCGATCCTGTTCGGGCTTTCGATGGACTACGAGGTCTTCCTGATGAGCCGCATCAGGGAGGAGCACATTCACGGCAAGCGCACGAGCGACGCCGTCAGGGACGGCGTCGGGGCGATCGGCCGAGTGGTCTTCGCCGCGGCGATCATCATGTCGGCGGTGTTCATCGCCTTCATGCTGGCGCCCGATCGCATCAGCAAGGAGTTCGGCCTGCTGCTCGCCGTCGCGATCCTGACGGACGCGCTGATCATGCGCCTGACCGTCGTGCCGGCGCTGCTCGCGGTGCTCGGCGAGAAGTCCTGGTACATGCCGCGCTGGCTCGACAAGGTGCTGCCCAACCTGACGATCGAGCCGCCGACCGAGCGCCTCGCGCCGGCGGCGCCGGTGCCCACGGCTACCCCGGCGATCGAGTCGTAGGAGGCGGGGGGTCGTGCGCTCCAGAGCGCACGACCCCCCGCCTCCGGGTCAGTACTCGTCGTGCAGTGTCCGCCAGAGCCCGGCGTAGACGAACGCGGCGAGCCACACGGCGACCGCTGCGAAGGCCGCGCCGAGGGAGATGTCCGAGCTCCCCTGGAGTGATGCCACGACCGTGACCGCGGCCGGCAGGAGGTAGCTCGCGGCGCTCCGGCTGACGTAGTTGGCGAACAGCGCGGTGATCACCGTGCCGCCGAGCGCGAAGCCCAGCGAGACGCCGATCGCGGCGCCGTTGGAGCGCAGCAGCGAGCCGACGCCCACGCTCACCAGCCCGAACACGAGCGGCAGCGCCAGGTAGGCCCAGATTGCGCCGGGGATGTCACTGACGGACGGATCATTCAGCCCGGCTGTGCTTGCAGAGGAAGGCTCCGGCGACGCCGAGCGCGATCGCCGGTGCGCAGCTGATGATCGTGGCGATGGCCATGCCCGCGAGCCGGATGGCATACAGCCTGCGGCGCGGGACGCCGGTCATCACGAGGTAACGCATCGTGCCCTGGGCCGTGTCGTAGGAGCCCGCGAGCGCGCCGACGAGGATCGTCATGACCGTGGCGATCAGGGAGATCGGGCCCATGGCGTCGAGCATCAGCTTGCCGCCCGCCTCCTCGTTGCCCGTGAGGCGGAGATGATCAGCAGCACGACCGAGCCGAAGCCGATCACGATGGCGCTCCAGTACGAGCCGCGCCGGCCCGCGATGCGCCGCACCTCAGCGACCAGCATCGCCGTCTCCGTGCACGGGGGTCATGTCGCCGGGCTTGCTGTCGGCCGTGAGGTCGAGGAAGCGGTCCTCGAGGGACTCGCTCTCGCGCCAGATCTCGGCGACGCCGACGCCGGCCTCGATCAGCGTCCGGTTGATCGCGATCAACCGCTCGTCGCTGATCTCGGCGACCTCGAGGTCAAGCGCCTTGTACTGCTCGTTGCGCTTGACGCCGGTCACGAAGGTGATGCTCGAGAGCACGCCGCGCGCGCGCTCGTCGTCGTCGGTGCGCACCAGCACGGAGTGCCGGCCGGCAGCGATCAGCTCGTCGACCCGGCCCCACGAGATGAGCTTGCCCGCCTGCACGATCGCGATGTCGTCGGCCATCTTCTGCACCTCGTCGAGGATGTGCGAAGAGATGAAGACCGTGCGCCCCTCCTTCTCGACGAGGTCGCGGATCATGTTGCGGAACTCGAGCATGCCGGCGGGGTCGAGCCCGTTCGTCGGCTCGTCGAGTACCAGCAGCTCCGGATCGTTGAGCAGCGCGCGCGCGACGCCGAGCCGCTGCCGCATGCCGAGCGAGTAGGTCTTGACCTTGTCGCCTGCGCGCTCGCTGAGCGCGACGCGCTCGAGCACGGAGGGAATGCGGGCGCGCGCCTCGCCGCCGTAGTGGGCGGCCCAGACCTCGAGGTTCCTGCGGCCGCTCAGGTACGGATAGAAGCGAGGCTCCTCGACGATCCCGCCGACGCGCGAGAGCGCCTGGCGGATGTCGCGCGGCACATCCAATCCGCGCAGCTGGATGCGCCCGGCGGTCGGCTTCGCGAGGCCGAGCATCATGCGGATCAGCGTCGTCTTGCCGCAGCCGTTGGGGCCGAGCCAGGCGAAGCAGCGGCCGCGCGGAACGTCGACGGTGACATCGTCGACGGCCAGCATCTGGCCGAACCGCTTCGAGACGTGCTCGAGCTGGATGATCGCGTCGCTCAGAGTGCTCCCCGCCGCGGGCGCTGCCCGCTCCACTCGCTCCCGGTGGCTTCCGCCACCGTAGAGCATGGGATCACAGGGGGCGCCTGGCGAGCAGGTCGCGGATCTCGATCAGGAGTGCCGCCTCGGTGGGCGCGTCGGGGGCGACCTCTTCGGGCTTGCGGATGCGGGCCATGATCATGTTGACCGGCTTGACCACGAAGAAGAACACGGCGGCGGCGACCAGCACGAAGTAGATGACGTCGTTGATGAACTGGCCGTAGAGAAAGTGGCTGTGATTGATCGTGAAGGTCTTGTCCTTGAAGTCGACGCCGCCGATCGCACCGATGATGGGCGTGATCAGGTTGTCGACGAACGACTTGACGACGGCGCCGAAGGCGATACCCATGACGATCGCCACGGCCAGCTCGACGAGGTTCCCCCTCACGAGGAAATCGCGGAACTCCTTGAGCACGGTGTCTCCTTCGCTTGTAGCTGCGGGTTGCGCGCCCACCCTACGCCTCGCGCCGCGGGCGTGCCGGCCCAGCGCTTCACGCGAGCGCACGTAGACTGCCTCCGAGACTTTTCGACGAAGGAGATGACGATGGCGACGATTGCCGCGACCGACTACAGCATGCCCATCGGCGGTGAATGGGTCGAGAGCGACGGCGGGCGCTTCGACGTCACGAACCCGGCCACCGGCGAGGTCGTCGGCACCGCTGTCAACGCGACGGCCGACGACGTGACCCGCGCAATCGACGCAGCCGAGCAGGCGCTCGGCCCATGGAAGGCGCTGGCGGCGATCGAGCGCGGCCGCATCCTGCGCCGTGCGGCGGACCGCATCCTGGCCGAGGCCGACCACATCGCCGGCGTCATGACCGACGAACAGGGCAAGCCGCTGGCGGAGGCGCGCGGCGAGGTCGTCTACGCCGCCTCCTTCCTGGAGTGGTTCGCAGGCGAAGCCGAGCGCGTCTACGGCATGACCCTGCCTCCCATGAACCCGCAGAAGCGCGTGCTGGTGCTGCGCCAGCCGGTGGGCGTGACGGCCGCGATCACGCCGTGGAACTTCCCGGCGGCGATGATGACGCGCAAGCTCGGGCCGGCGCTTGCGGCGGGCTGCACGATGATCGTCAAGCCCGCCTCCGCCACGCCGCTGACGGCGCTCGAGGTCGTGCGCTGCATGGAGGAGGCCGGCGTTCCCGCCGGCGTCGTCAACGTCATCACCTCGCGCCGCACCGGCGACGTCGCGAGCACGCTGTTCGGCGACCCCCGCGTGCGCAAGATCTCCTTCACCGGCTCGACGGAGGTCGGCAAGGACCTGATCCGCGCCTCCGCCGACCAGGTCAAGCGCCTCTCGCTCGAGCTCGGCGGCCATGCGCCCTTCATCGTCTTCGAGGACGCCGACATCACGGAGGCGGTCGACGACGCGATGGCCTCCAAGTACCGCAACGCGGGACAGACCTGCGTGTGCGCGAACCGCATCTACGTCCAGCGCAGCATCCACGCGGAGTTCGTCAAGGAGCTCGCCCGCCGTGCCGCGGCGATGAAGGTCGGCAACGGCCGCGAGGAGGGGGTCCTGATCGGGCCGCTCATCGACGACCGCGGAGTCGCCAAGGCCGAGGAGCACGTCAAGGACGCCCTCGCCAAGGGCGCCGAGCTCGTCGTCGGCGGCCATCGGCTGACCGAGGGCGCGTTCGGCTCGGGCTCCTTCTACGAGCCGACGGTGCTCGACAACGTCACCGAGGACATGCTGATCTACCGCGAGGAGACGTTCGGCCCGGTCGCCGGCGTGACGGTCTTCGACACCGAGGACGAGGCGGTGCAGATGGCCAACGACACGGTCTACGGCCTCGCGGCCTACTTCCACACGAGGGACTACGCGCGTCTGCTGCGCGTGGCCGAGCGCCTGGAGTACGGCATCGTGGGCGCCAACGACGGCATCATCTCCTCGGCCGCGGCCCCCTTCGGCGGCATCAAGGAGTCGGGCTACGGCCGCGAGGGCGGCCCTCAGGGCATCGACGAGTACCTGGACGTCAAGTACGTCTCGATCGGCCACGTCGGCTCGCTCTAGCTCGCTCGGGACGGGGTCCGAGCAAGCACCCCGGTTCACGCGCACGCGGAAAAGATGACGGCGCCCGAGTCTCATGCGAGATTCGGGCGCCGCATCCGAGGCGAGAGAGGGAGGGGGAGGAGCTCGCCTTACTCGTAGCCTCCCAGCTGAGCCGCAACGTCACCGTCGTCCATGCGGACCCAACGAGGGAGGAGGGCCCCTTCATCCGATCGGATGAAGCCTGCTGAGAGGGAGCTGAGAGCCGCTACGCCGAGCGAGCGGTGTCGGGCGCGGTGACCTGCTGCGCTTCCTCGGAATCGAGGACGCGGGCACGCAGGACAACGGGACGCCCGGGACGGGCCTCGAGCATGAGCTCCTCGCCAAGTGCCCGCAAGAGACCGCTGAGCGTGTCGACGGTCGGGGAGATGCGGTCGCACTCGATGCGCGAGATCGCCGATTGCGCCGTGTGGGCGCGCTGCGCGAGTTCCTTCTGAGTGACGTGGTGGCGCTCGCGGACGCGGCGGACGAGCTCGCCGGGCGAGGGGTGTCGGTCGTGCGGCATGCAGGCGGTTTCGCCGGATCCGCGCGGTCTCCTTCTGGCTGCTGCGACACTTCACGTGATGACGCGGATGGCCGGAATGGACGATGGCGTGCTCTCGCTGCTGGGACGCGACCTGCTGCAGCGATATACCCGCGTCGCCATGGTGGGCCTCTCGGCCAACCCGTCGCGCCCGAGCTATCGCGTCGCCGTGCACCTGATCGCGCACGGCTACGACGTGACGCCGGTCAACCCCGCGGTCGACGAGGTGCTGGGCGTCAGGGCCGTGCCGACGCTCGCCGAGGCGGGGCCGCTGGAGATCGTGGACGTGTTCCGGCGGCCGGATGCCGTGCCCGCCGTCGTCGACGAGGCGATCGAGCTCGGCGCCAAGGCGATCTGGCTGCAGCTCGGCCTGCGGGACGACGCGGCCGCGGAGCGCGCGGAAGCCGCCGGCATCGCGTTCGTCCAGGACCGCTGCATCAAGATGGAGCACTGCCGCTGGTTCGGCGGGCTCAACTGGGTCGGCCTCGCGACCGGCGTCGTCTCGTCCCGCCGTGAGGAGACGGCGCGCGCTCATGCCCGCCGATAGGGCCTTCGGCTTCGACACGCTGCAGATCCACGCGGGTCAGCGGGTGGACGCGACCACGGGCGCGCGGGCGCAGCCGATCTACCAGACAGCGGCCTATGTCTTCGAGGATTCGCAGCACGCGGCCGACCTCTTCGACCTGAACCGCTTCGGCAACACCTACACGCGCATCGTCAACCCGACCAACGCGGCCTTCGAGGAGCGCATGGCGATGCTCGAGGGCGGAGTCGGTGCGCTCGCGACCGCCTCGGGCATGTCGGCCACGGCGATCACGATGCTGACGCTCGTCTCGGGCGGTGACGGCGTCGTCTCCTCCCAGCACCTCTACGGCGGGACGCACAACCAGTTCTCGCTGCAGCTGCCGCGCTTCGGCGTGGACGTGCGCTTCGTCGACCCGCACGACCTGGATGCCGTGCGGGCCGCGATCGACGACCGCACGCGCGTGCTCTACGCCGAGACGATCGGCAATCCGCGCATCGACGTGCTGGACATCGCGGGCTGGGCGCAGATCGCCGAGGATGCCGGCCTGCCGCTGGTGATCGACAACACCTTCGCGACGCCGTACCTCTGCCGGCCCTTCGAGCACGGCGCGCACATCGTCGTCCACTCGGCCACGAAGTTCATCGGCGGGCACGGCACCTCGATCGGCGGGGTGATCGTCGACTCGGGCCGCTACGACTGGGAGCGGGGGCTCTTCCCGGGTGTGACGGAGCCGTCCCCCGGCTACCGCGGCATGCGCTTCTTCGAGACCTTCGGCAACTTCGCGTTCATCACCAAGGCGCGGGTCGAGACGATGCGCGACTTCGGCCCGGTGCTCTCGCCGTTCAACGCGTTCCTGCTGCTGCAGGGGCTCGAGACGCTCTCGCTGCGCATGCGCCGGCACGTCGAGAACGCCCGGGCGCTCGCAGCCTTTCTGCGCGCCCACCCGCGCGTGCGCTTCGTCAGCTACCCCGACGAGCCGGACTCGCCCCACTACGCCGCCGCGCAGCGCTACCTCCCGCTCGGGCCGGGCGCGATCCTCGCCTTCGGCATCGAGGGCGGGCGGGAGGCGGGGCGGCGCTTTATCGAGGCCTGCGAGCTGTGCTCGCACCTCGCCAACGTCGGCGACGCCAAGACGCTCGTGATCCATCCGGCCTCGACCACGCACCGCCGGCTCGACGACGCCGCGCTCGCTGCGGGCGGCGTGAGCGACGACCTGATTCGCGTCTCCGTCGGTCTGGAGGACATCGACGACATCCTCTGGGACGTGGGTCGCGCGCTCGCTTCCTCCGCATGAGCGGACACTGGAACCAGCTCGCCGGCGAGACCAGCCCCTACCTGCTGCAGCACGCGGGCAACCCGGTCGACTGGCGACCGTGGGGGGAGGAGGCGTTCCAGCTCGCGCGAGAGCTCGATCGCCCCGTGCTGTTGTCGGTCGGCTACTCGGCCTGCCACTGGTGCCACGTGATGGAGCGGGAGTCGTTCGAGGACGAGGCCACCGCGCAGCTCATGAACGACAACTTCGTGTCGATCAAGGTCGACAGGGAGGAGCGCCCCGACGTCGACGGCCTCTACATGACGGCCGTCGTCTCGCAGACGGGTCAGGGCGGCTGGCCCATGACGGTCTTCCTGCTGCCCGACGGCCGCCCGTTCTACGGCGGCACGTACTACCCGCCCGAGGCGCGCGGCGGCATGCCGTCCTTCCGCCAGGTGCTCGAGGGCATCGCCACCGCCTACCGGGATCGCCGCGACGTGGTCGAGCGCCAGGCCTCCGAGCTCGCCGAGAGCCTGCGCGAGGGGCGCCTGGGCACGCCGCCGGCGGGCTTCGTCCTCTCGCAGGCGACGCTGCTCGATGCGCTGCTGACGCTGCGCGGCCAGCACGACGAGCGCAACGGCGGCTTCGGCCGCGCACCCAAGTTCCCGCCGCACTCGGTGCTCACGTTCCTCCTGAGGATGCACCGCCGCAGCGGCAGCGAGGAGGCGCTCGCCATGGCGCTGCGCACACTGAAGCGCATGGCGGACGGCGGCATCCACGACCAGCTGGGCGGTGGCTTCCACCGCTACGCCGTGGACGCTGTCTGGCTCGTGCCGCACTTCGAGCAGATGCTCTACGACAACGCGCTCCTCGCCCGCGCGTACCTGGCTGCCTGGCAGGTCACGGGTGACGAGCAGTGGCGCGCGGTGGCCGAGGGCATCCTGGACTACCTGCTTCGCGAGCTCGCGCTCGAGCACGGCGGCTTCGCCTCTGCCCAGGATGCCGACACCGACGGCGTCGAGGGCGCCACGTTCACGTGGACGCCCGAGCAACTGCGCGCCGTGCTGACGGCCGAGGACGCCGAGTTCGCCGAGCGCACGTGGGGCGTCACCGCCGAGGGCAACTTCGAGGGCGCGACCGTGCTCTCGCTGGTGGCCGCGCCCGAGGACGCCGGCGACCGCGCCGCCCTCGAGCGCATCCGCGCTCAGCTGCTCGAGGCCCGAGCGTCGCGCCCGCAGCCGGCGCTCGACGACAAGGCGCTCGCGAGCTGGAACGGCATGGCGCTGGCAGCGCTCGCCGAGGGCGCGCGCCTCTGCGGAAGGCCCGATCTGCTGGCCGCCGCGGAGCGCTGCGCCTCCTTCTTGCTCGGGCCGCTCTCGCATTCCGACGGGGGCCTCTGGCGGACCCATCGCGCGGGCCGCAGCCAGGTGCCGGGCTTCCTCGACGACTACGCGCAGGTCGCGGTGGGGCTCCACGAGCTGTACCTGTCGACGCGCGAGCACCGCTACCTGACCGAGTCGCGCCGGCTCGCGCTGCTCGCGTGCGAGCGCTTCGGCGCACCCGACGGCTCGTTCTACGACACGTCCCACGACGCGGAAGAGCTCGTCGCCCGGCCGCGCGAGCTGGACGACAACCCGACCCCCTCGGGCAACTCGACGCTGGCCGGGCTGCTTGTCCGCCTCGCGCGCACCTACGGCGAGCCCGAGCTCGAGCAGCGCGCCCAGGCGGTCGTCGCGCAGGTCGGGACGCTGCTCGCGCGCGCCCCGCAGGGCTTCGGGCACCTGCTCGGCGTCTGCGACGCGCTGCTCAGCCCACCGCGCGAGGCGGCCCTCGTGGGTGCCGCGGACGACCCGGCAACGGCCGAGCTCGCAGCGGCGCTGCTCGCACCCTACGAGCCCGATCTCGCCGCGGCCTTCGGGGACGGCAGCGACGACCTCGGCGTGCCCCTGCTGAGCGGGCGCGGCCTCGTGGAGGGCAGGCCTGCGGTGTACGTCTGCAGCGGCTTCGTCTGCTCGGCCCCCGCGCAGGACCCTCACATGGTGCGCACAGCGCTGCTTAACGTGATTCCAACCTGATTCCAAGGGCGTCTCTACCTCTTCGGGGTACAACATGTCCATGGAGCACGAGCCACCCTTCAACGAACCGCGGCCGGTCTTCCACGACCCGCCGTTTCCAGCGTCTTCCTCCTCCCCTCCCTCCCCTCCCTCCCCTGACTCCGATCGCCGGCCGCGCATGGGCGCGATCGCTGCTCTGGCAGCGGTCGTCGCCCTGGCCGGCGGCGGGGTGGCGGCGGTCGGCGTGCACGCGCTCGACGACACCTCGAAGACGGTGACGACGGTCGCAGCTCCGGCGAGCACGAGCGGGAACGCGGGGAGCACCTCGGCCTCGCCGGGCGCGGGCGCCGATGCGGCCTTCGCCCGCAGCGGCGGCAAGTCCGTCTCCTCGATCTACAAGCAGGACGCCCCGGGCGTGGTCACGATCACGTCGACGATCAGCTCGTCCACCTCGGGCGACTTCAATCCCTTCGGTCCCGGCAAGTCCCAGCAAGAGACCGCCCAGGGCTCCGGCTTCGTGATCGACAAGCAAGGGCGCATCCTCACGAACGCCCACGTCGTCGAGGGCGCGAGCTCCGTCGTCGTCGCCTTCGAGGACGGCGTCAGCGCCAGGGCCACCGTGCTTGGGCGCGACACGCTCTACGACCTCGCGGTGATCAAGGTGGACGTGCCGCAGAGCGAGCTGCATCCGCTCACGCTCGGAACGGTCTCGAGCGTCGACGTCGGCGATCCAGTCGTTGCGATCGGCAACCCGTTCGGGTATGCCCAGACGGTCACGGCCGGCATCGTTTCCGCCAAGAACCGCCTCATCTCCTCGCCCCAGGGCAACAACAAGTTCATCCCGGGCGCCATCCAGACCGACGCTGCGATCAACCACGGCAACTCGGGCGGCCCGCTGATCGACCGCCACGGCAGCGTGATCGCGATCAATGCGCAAATCGCCGATCCCGAGATCACCGGCACGAACGCGAACGCCGGCGTCGGATTCGCCATCCCGATCGACCTCGCGAAGCGCGCGCTCGCCAATCTGGAGTCCGGCAAGGCCGCGTCGCATCCCTACCTCGGAATCCGCGTCGACGCCCTCAACGCCTCCGTGGCGGCGGCGGACAGCAAGCTGCCGGCGACGGGACTCCTGATCGCCGGGGTCGCCAAGGGCTCGCCCGCAGCGGCTGCCGGCCTCAAGGGCGGCTCCAAGGCGCTCGACGTCGGCGGCCAGCAGTACTGCGTCGGCGGCGACGTCATCACCGCCATCGCAGGGCATGCCGTCGTCACCCTCGACGACCTCCAGCAGCGCCTCTCCAGCTTCGCTGCCGGCGACAAGATCCGGCTCGCCGTCACGGGCTCGGACGGCAGCAAGCGCACCGTCAGCGTGACCGTCGGCTCGATCCCCTCCTCGAGCCAGCCGCTCGCGACCGGCTGCTAGCCCCAAGATCCGCCGTCGAAGCCGACTCGGCTTCCAGCGTGCCGGGCGTTCCACAGGCGCCCGGTACGCTGACGGCGTGATCAGCGAGGTTTTCGAGGTCGAGGGCGTGCACTGCCCGCGCTGCGTCCACAAGATCGCCGCGGCCTTGACGGGCATCGAGGGCTTGCACGCCGCCGATGCCAACCTGATGGGCGAGATCAGCGTGCGGGTCGCCGACTGCGCCGCGCACGCGCGCGTGCAGGCCGCGCTGGAGGGCGCCGGATTCCCCGTCGCCGCGGTGCGCCCCGCGCTCTGACGCTCTACGGCAGCGCGAGCGAGACGGCGCGATGGTCGGCGCCGGCCTCGGAGCTGACGCGCACGTCGATGCGGGCCTTGCTGCCCTTGGCGACCGATGCCGGCACGGTCAGCCTGAAGATCTTGTGACCGATCACCCAGTGGGTCACGTGCAGCGTGCGCAGGGGATCCCCGTCGACGCTGATCTTGACCTGAACGCTGGTCTCGAGGCTCTTCGGCGTCCAGCTCGTCTCGACGAAGATGTTGCGCGTGCTGCCCGACCAGTGGGCGCCGAGCTTGGTGACCGTCAGCGGCGTCTTGGAGATGGCCGCGCCTGGCAGCGCCGCGGCGGTCGCCAGGAGCGCGAACGACGTGACAAGGATGCGCCGCATATGCTCTCAAAGCGTACTCCGCAGGCGCCCTTCCCTCTACCCAGACGGGGCATCCGAGCAGGCACCATGAGCGAATCCTCCAGACCGAGCTTCCCGGCGCTCTCGCCCCAGCGGGCTGGAGCCGGGGTTGCGTGAGTGACGAGGCCACCCATCGCGTCGAGCGGTCGGGCGCGATCGCGACCGTCACGCTCGACCGACCCGACGCGCTCAACTCGCTCACCCGAGCGTCGCGGCGGGCGCTCGCGCACGACCTGCGGGCGCTCTCCGGCGATGCCGCGGTGCGCTGCGTCGTCCTCACCGGGGCGGGGCGGGCCTTCTGCGCAGGCCAGGATCTGCGCGAGCAGGATGCGCTCGTCGACGTCGAGACGACGATCCGCGAGACCTACATCCCCCTCGTCGAGGCGCTCACCGCGATGCCGAAGCCCGTGATCGCGGCCATCAACGGCGCGGCCGCCGGCGCCGGCCTCTCGCTGGCGCTGGCCTGCGATCTGCGCTACATGGCGGAGGATGCCGTGCTGATGATGGCGTTCTCGAACATCGCCCTCGTCCCCGATTGCGGGGGAACGTGGCTCCTGCCGAAGATCGTCGGCTCTGCGCGGGCGTTCGAGCTGGCCGCGACAGGGCGGCGCGTCCGGGCCGACGAGGCGCTCGAGCTCGGGCTCGTCCAGCGCGTGCTCCCGCCCGGCGAGCTGCTGCCGCAGGCGCAGGAGCTGGGGGCGCAGCTCGCAGAGCGCCCGCCGCTGGCGCTCGCGTGGACGAAGCGGCTCATGCGAGACGCGGAGGACGGCGGCGGGCTCGCCGCCGCGATGGAAATGGAAGCTCAGCTGCAGGCCTCGGCCGTGAGCACGCACGACCACGCCGAGGGAGTCGCCGCGTTCCTCGAGAAGCGCGCGCCGCGCTTCGAGGGCCGCTGACCCGCCGTGGCGAGACCCCGCGTCCGCCTGATCGCCAATCCCGTCGCCTCCGCCGTCGGCCCGCGCACGGTGCGCACGGTGCTCGGCGTGCTCGAGCCGCACTGCGACGTCGAGCTCGTCGAGACGCAGCGCCGCGACCACGCGACCGAGCTGGCAGCCGAGGCGGTCGCGGGGGGCGGCTTCGACGCGGTGGTCGCGATGGGCGGCGACGGCACTGCCAACGAGGTGCTCAACGGCACCGGCGATGCGCTGCCGATCGGCGTGCTGCCGGCGGGCGGGACGAGCGTCTTCCCGCGCGCGCTCGGCCTGCCGAGGCACGTCGCGGCGGCCGCCGGCACGATCGTCGCGGCGCTCGCCGAGGGGCGGGAGCGCCGCATCAACCTGGGTGTCGTGAATGGCAGGCGCTTTGCGTTCGCAGCGGGGGTGGGGGCCGACGCGCAGGCGGTGCGGCTCGTCGACGGCCACGGGCGGCCCAAGGGTCGCCGCCCCGGCGATGCCTACTTCGCGGCGCAGATCATGCGCACGCTGCTGCGCGGCGACTTTCGCGAGCCCGCGCTCGAGGTCTCGCTCGACGGCGAGGTCGTGGCACGCGGCGTGAGCGTGTTCGCGGCCAATGTCCACCCCTGGAGCTACCTCGGGCCGTTCGCGCTCAAGCTCGCGCCGCGCGCCACCTTCGAGGGGGGCCTCGACGTCGTGATCCCGAGCGACATGCGCCGCCGGCACCTGCCCCGCTACGCCACCCAGTTGCTCGTCACCGGCAGCCAGGCGCGCCGCAGCGACAAGTTGCTCGCCTACCTCCACGACGTCGACGAGCTGCGCGTCTCCTGCAGCCGCCCGCTGCCGGTGCACGCGGATGGCGACGATCTCGGCGATGTCGAGGAGGCCGTCTTCGGGATCGTGAGAGACGCCGCGCGGATTCTCGTGTGACGACGCTGCTCTTCGACCTCGATGGCACGCTCGTCGACTCGCGCGCCGTCGTGGAACGGCAGTGGCGGCTGCTCTGCGAGCGGCTCGGACTCGACTTCTCCGAGGTGCTGGCCGTGCTGCACGGCGTGCGCAGCTCCGATGTCATCCGCGCCTTTGCGCCCGGCTCCGACGTCGAGGCGGAGGCCGCCGCCCTGGACGCGGCCGAGGAGGTGGACAGGGACGGGCTCGTCGTCGTGCGAGGCGCGCACGAGCTGCTCGCCCGGCTGCCCTGCGGCACCTGGGGCGTCGTCACCTCCGGCCACCGGACGCTCGCCGAGGGGCGGCTGCGCAGCGTCGGCCTGCCGGTACCGGACGTCATGGTGTGCGGTGACGAAGTGTCGGCGGGCAAGCCGGACCCCGAGGGCTACCTCGCGGCGGCGAGGCTGCTGGGTGCGGCACCTGCCGGCTGCGTCGTCGTCGAGGATGCGCCCGCCGGCGTCCAGGCCGGGCTCGCGGCGGGGATGCGCGTGATCGGCATCACGACGACGCATGCAGCCGCGGCGCTTGTCGGCGCGAGCGCCGTGATCGACGACCTGCGCGGCCTCGAGGCCGCGCTCGCGACCCTTTGACCCCCGCACGCCGGTAGACTGCGACCCCGCATGGACCTTGCCATCACGATCGGGCAGGGGCTGGGTTTCGGCGTTGCCTGCGGGCTCTCGACGATCGCGTTGCTCGTGCCCCTGTTCTGGCCTGGTATCGACACGCGCGCGCTCGGGGCCCTCGGCCTCCCTGGCCTCCTGCTCGCCATTGTCGACGCCTGGGTGCCGCAGAGCGTGCGCATCCTGCTGCGCATCGCCGCGGGCGCCGCAGCCTGCGAGTTCTGGCTGCACGACGACCTCGCCTGGGCGGGGATCCCCATCGGCGCAGCAGGCGCCGCCGTCACGGCGCTCGCTGTCGTGCCGCTGTCGGAGAGCGCGGCGCGCGCCGGCTCGCGCGCGGCGACTGCGCTGATCGCAGCGGTGGCCGCCCTGGTCGTGGCCGCGGCGGCGCTCGTGCCGTTCGTGGGCTATCCCCTCGCAGCCGTCGCCGTGTTCCTGGCGCTGCGCACCCGCCGCCGCGGCGGGGAGCGCTATCGGGGATTGCGGATCCTGCGCTGATGCAGGCGGGCGAGGAAACGTCCACCCGTCTGCGCGCGGGGCTGTTGAGGCATCACACGGTGCGCCAGCTGGTGAAGTTCGGCCTCGTCGGCGCGACTGGCTTCGTGATCAACGTGAGCGTGTTCGCGTTCTCGCTGCGCGTGCTGGACGTGCACTACCGGCTCGCCTACGTGTTCGCGTTCTGCGTGGCCGTGACGAGCAACTTCGTCTGGAACCGCGTGTGGACGTTCCGGCACGAGAAGGACGGCAGCCACGTGGCGCTGCAGGCCTCTCGCTTCTTCGCCGTCAGCCTGCTGGCAGCCGTCGGAGGGTTCGTGCTGCTCGAGGCCTTCGTGCGGAGCGGCATGCCCAAGATCCCGGGCGAGATGCTGGCCGTGCTCCTCGTCGTGCCGATCTCCTTCCTCGGCAACAAGCACTGGTCGTTCCGCTAGCGCGCATGAGGTCGCTGCTGATGCGAGCCGCCGTTCTGGCCGCGCTGCTCGCCTCAGCCGGCGTGCCCGCCGTCGCGCATGCCGCTGTCTCGCCGAGGCAGGCCGAGCAGATCGTCCGGCGCCTGCCGGCAGCGCGCACGCTCCTGCTCACGCATGCCGGCGCCCGCTTCACGGCTCAGCCCGCAGGCAAGGACTGGCTCGTGATCGCCCGCCAGGCCTTCCCCAAGACGCCGCTCGCGAGCTGGCTCGTCAACCGGAAGACGGGGGCGGTCAGCGGCCATTCGCCGACCGCGAGCATCCAGCGCCTCGAGGACACGGCGGCGATCGCCATCGCGCTGCGCGATCCCAAGGTGGCCGACTGGGTGCGGCGCTACAAGGCGCACACGCAGTACGCGCGCTTCGACCCGACGTTCCGCACCTGGACGGTGCACGTCAATGCCGGCCAGCGCTACGGCGAGATCGCGCAGGTGGACGTCGACGACCGCACGGGGAGGGTGCAGCACGCCTGGACGGGGCCGCAGGTGAGCTGGACGATGGCCCGCGGCTACAAGGGCTGGTTCGGGCGCAAGCTCAACGACACGCGTCTCTGGCTCGCGTTCTGCGCGGTCTTCCTGCTCGCGCTCGTCGATTGGCGGCGCATCTGGACGTTGCGCACGCTGGATCTCGTGATGCTGCTCTCGTTCTCGGTCTCGCTCTGGTACTTCGAACGGGGGCTCGTGTTCTGGGCCGTGCCGCTGCAGTACCCGCCGATGGTCTACCTCGTCGTGCGCCTCGCGTGGATCGGCGTCAGGGCGCGACCCCGCGCCGCCCAGACCGGCCGGCTGCCCGCCTGGGCGCTGGCCGCGCTCGCGGTCTTCCTGATCGGCTTCCGGCTCGGCCTCAACGCCTTCGACGCGACCGTGATCGACGTCGGCTACGCCGGCACCGTGGGAGCCGACCGGCTCCTGCAGGGGCAGTTGCCCTACGGCACCTTCCCGACCGCAGACGGCGTCGCCTGCGGAGTTCGCAACAGCGACGGCTCCTCGAGCGCCTACCGGCAGGCCGGCGAGGACGACCGCTGCGAGTCGCCCGTGGCCAACGGGGACACCTACGGGCCGGTCAACTACGCGGCCTACGTGCCGGCGCTCGCGGTCACCGGCTGGACGGGGCGCTGGGACGACCTCCCATCCTCGCATGGCACGTCATGCATCTTCGACCTCGCATGCGCTGCGGGCCTGGCAGCGGTGGGCTGGCGCTTCGGGCGGGCGAGGATGGCGCTGCTCTGCGCCCTCGGCTGGCTGGCCTATCCGTTCACGGGCTACGCGCTGCAGGCGAACACGAACGACATGATCGTGGCCGCCTTCGCGATCTGGGGGTTCGCCTTCGCGGTCTCGCCGGTACGCCGCGGCGCGCTGCTCGCGCTCGCGTCCTGGACGAAGTTCGCGCCGCTTCTGCTCTGGCCGCTCTGGAGCCGCTACCCGCGCAGCGGGGCCGACCCTCCCGTCCGCTCGCTCCTGCGCGGCGCCGGCGGGCTCCTGCTCGGGACTGCGCTGGCCGGGCTGCTCCTGCTGCCGGGCGGTGCCGGGCTGCACGCCGTGCGGCTGTTCTGGGATCGCACCGCCGGGTTCCAGCTGGGCCGCTCCTCGCCGTTCTCGATCTGGGATTGGAACGGCTATCTCCCCGGCTTTCCCGATCTGGGCAGCTTGCAGACCGCGCTCGAGGCCCTGCTTGTGACCTGCTCGGTGCTGCTCGCCTTCCGGCCCCGGCAGCTCGACGCCTTGCAGCTCGCCGCGCTCTCGGGTGCGCTCGTGCTCGGCTTCGAGCTCGTGCTGACGCACTGGTCGTACCTCTACCTGCCGTGGGCGTTCCCGTTCGTCCTGCTCGCCTTGGTGCTGCCCTCCGGGCAGGAGTAGCGCCGCTTCCAGTACCCCTAGGGGGTACTGGTACGATGCGTTGATGAGCGCGCCCGTCACCCACCGGGTCGACCTGCCGATCGAGGGCATGACGTGCGCTGCCTGTGCAAGCCGCGTCGAGCGCAAGCTCAACGGCCTGCACGGCGTCGAGGCGACCGTCAACTACGCAACCGAGCGAGCGACCGTGCGCTTCGACGGCGAGCACGTGTCGCCGGGGCAGCTCGTGGCCGCTGTCGAGGCCGCCGGCTACCGGGCCCGCCTGCCATCGCCCGATCCGCCGGCGGTCCCGCTGCGCCTGATCGCCGCGGCGGTGCTGTCGCTGCCGGTGCTCGCGCTCGCCATGATCCCGGCCCTGCAGTTCGACGGCTGGCAGTGGCTCTCGCTCGCCCTGGCGACGCCGGTCGTCCTGTGGGCCGGGTGGCCCTTTCATCTCACCGCCTGGCGCGGCCTGCGCCACGGCGCGGCGACGATGGACACGCTGATCTCGCTCGGCACGCTGGCCGCCTGGGGCTGGTCGGTCGCCGCCCTGTGCTTCCTCGGCGCGGGCGCGCGCGACATGCGCATGCCGTTCCAGCTGATTACCTCCCGCGACGCCGCCGGCGACTCCATCTACTTCGAGGTGGCTGCAGTCGTGACGACGTTCGTGCTCGCCGGCCGCTTCTTCGAGAGCCGCGCCCGGCGGCGTGCGGGATCGGCCCTGCGCGCGTTGCTGGAGCTCGGCGCGAAGGACGTCGCCGTGCTCGCACCGGATGGGAGCGAGCGCCGCGTCCCCGTCGGCGAGTTGCGCAGCGGCGACCGCTTCGTCGTGCGGCCGGGCGAGAAGGTGGCCGCCGACGGCATCGTCGAGGAGGGTTCCTCTGCCGTCGACCAGTCGCTCCTGACCGGCGAGTCGCTGCCCGTCGAGAAGGCTCCGGGCGATGAGGTCGTGGGCGCTGCGCTGAACGCCGGCGGCCGCCTCGTCGTGCGTGCGACGAGGGTCGGCTCCGAGACGGCGCTGGCCCAGATCGGCCGCCTCGTCAGCGAGGCGCAGAGCGGCAAGGCGCCGGCGCAGCGCCTGGCCGACCGGGTCTCGGCCGTGTTCGTGCCGGTCGTGATCGCGCTCGCCGCGGCGACCCTCGTGTTCTGGCTGCTGGACGGCGCGAGCGCGTCGTTCGCGCTGACCGCTGCGGTCGCGGTGCTGATCATCGCCTGCCCTTGCGCGCTCGGGCTGGCGACGCCGACGGCGCTGCTCGTCGGCACCGGGCGCGGTGCCCAGCTCGGCATCCTGATCAAGGGGCCCGAGGTGCTCGAGTCGACGCGGCGCGTCGACACGATCGTGCTGGACAAGACCGGCACGGTGACGACGGGGGAGATGCGGGTGCAGGCCGTCGTGCCCGCAGCCGGCGTCGACGGGGCCGAGTTGCTGCGGCTCGCCGGCGCGCTCGAGCGCGCCTCTGAGCACCCGGTGGCCCGGGCCATCGCCGCCGCTGCCGCGGAGGCGGGCGAACTGCCTGCCGTCGAGTCGTTCGTGAGTCACGCCGGCCGCGGGGCCGAGGGCACGGTCGCCGGCCACGTCGTCGTCGCCGGCCGCGCCGGCCTGCTCGCCGAGCGCGGCCACGCCCCCGCGGGCGACCTGGAGGCTGCGCGCCTGGCGGCCGAGGCCGCAGGCCAGACCGTGGTCGCCGTCGGCTGGGACGGCGCCGCGCGCGGCCTGATCGCAGTGGCCGACGGAGCGAGGCCGACCAGCGCGGCCGCCGTGCGGCAGCTCCGGGCGCTCGGCCTGCGCCCGATCCTGCTGACGGGCGACAACGCGGCGACTGCCGCGGCGATCGCCGCCGAGGTCGGCATCGCCGAGGTGATCGCCGACGTCCTGCCGGCGGAGAAGGCAGCGGCCGTCGCCCGCCTGCAGGCGGAGGGCCGCGTCGTGGCGATGGCAGGCGATGGCATCAACGACGCGCCCGCGCTGGCCCAGGCCGATCTCGGCCTCGCCGTCGGCACGGGCACCGACGCGGCCATCGAGGCCTCCGACATCACGCTCGTCTCGGGTGACCTGCTGGCGAGCGCCGACGCCATCCGCCTCTCGCGGCGCACGCTGGCGACGATCAGGGCGAATCTCGTCTGGGCCTTCGGCTACAACGTCGCGGCGCTCCCGCTGGCCGCTGCGGGCTATCTCAACCCGCTGATCGCGGGTGTCGCCATGGCCGGCTCGAGCCTGCTCGTCGTCTCCAACTCGCTGCGGCTTCGCCGCTTCCAGCCACTTCGGGAGGTCACATGACCACCAAGCAGACGGATCCGGGCTACATCGCAGACAAGGCAGCCCTCGCGGCCCGCCTCAAGCGCATCGAGGGCCAGGTGCGCGGCATCGAGCGCATGGTGGAGGACGAGCGCTACTGCATCGACATCCTGACCCAGATCAGCGCAATCCAGGCGGCTCTCGACAAGGTCGGCCTGAGCCTCCTCTCCCAGCACGCCGCACACTGCGTGATCGGCCCCGACGACCCCGCCGTGCGAGCCGAGAGGACAGGCGAGATGATGGCGGCGGTGACCCGGCTGATGGGCCGCAGCTGAGCCGCCGCGCCGAAACCAGCGACGCGCAGACGCACCCGGGGTCAGGCCCGGGCAGCTCGGGCCTGACCCCGGGTGCTCGCGCCTGACCCCGGGCGCTCTTCCGCTCAACCAAGCCGTTCTTTCATAGGCAGCCGCTCGAGCGCTCGGCGCGTCGGGCGTCGATCAGGCCACGCCATCGCGCCAGTTTCGGCATGTCGAGGCACGTTGCCGATCGGAGCGAGCAGTGAGTGCCAGGCCTGAGCACCCAGGGTCAGGCCCGAGCTGCTCGGGCCTGACCCCGGGACGCGCTGGCCTCGGGATGCGCGGCCGAGGCGCTGGCGGTAGCTCGCGCCGCTGCTAGCGCGGGAGCGTGAACCCGGAGGTGGTCTCGTTGCCGGCCACGTCGCGGGCGCGGACGCGGAGAACGGCCCGGGAGCCCGGCGCCACGCGCAGCTTCAGCTCGACGCGAGACGCGGCCTTGATCGAGTGCCAGCTTCCCGGCTTGCCGCGCAGCTCCACGCGAAAGCTCAGCGCCGCCAGGCCCGAGTCGGTCTCGCGGGTCAGCACCGTCGTGTCGATCACGTTACCGCGGCGTACGCCGGAGGCGCGCATGCTCGGCGGCACGCGGTCGATGGGGAGCGCGACCTCCCGCACGGGGCCCCAGTTGCCGGCGGCGTCGCTGAGCGCGCACGAAGAGGTCGTGGCGGCCGTCCTCGAGCCGCAGCACCTGCCGCGGCACGAGCGAGCCGGCCAGGTCGGACTCGCTTCCCTCGAGCGGCGTCGTCACGAGCGCGAAGGGCGCGGTCGGAACGCCGCGCATGCTGATGAAGCCGATCGCCCTGACGCCCGTGCTCGTGCCGCCCCCCTGCTCGTGCGCGCGGCCCGAGAGCACCAGTCCCGGGTGCGCCGCGTCCTGCGACCAGCGCGCGTTGACGGTGACGCGCGGGCCGGCGTGGTCTCCTGCGGCCAGCAGCGCGGCGGACTGGGGCACGTCGAGGATGCCGGCCCCGGTGTCGAGGTCGGCGCCCGGCGCGCCGACGTCGCGCGCACCCCGCACGAGCGCATCGATGATGGCGTCGGGCGTGGCACCCGGGAACATGCCCGCGAGCAGGGCGGCGGCGCCCGTCACCTGCGGTGCCGCGAAGGATGTGCCGGAGACGGTCGCCGGCCCGCTGGGACCGTCGATGGCGACGGCCTCGCCATAGGCCGCGATGGTCGGGTAGGCGGCTCCGCCGCAGGGCGAGGGGCCGCGGCCCGAGAACGACGAGACGACATCGGCCGCCGAGACGCTGCCCACCGCCACGGCGCTCGGCGCCGAGGCGGGGCTGGCGCCCGAGCCGGCCGTCGGGCCGGCGTTGCCGGCGGCGAACACCGGCACGATGCCCGCCGCGCGCAGCGCGGCGATGTCCGAGTTGAAGTCGGTCTCGCATTGCCCGGGCTGGCCTTCGTCCCAGGAGCCGTTGACGACGCTCGGCGCGTCATCGGTCTTGGGGTCGCCGTCGGGGTCGAGCACCCACTCGAACACCCGGTGCACTGCGCTCGTGGTACTGCGCCCGCCGTCGCTGAAGACGCGCGCCGCCATGATGCGGACGTCGGGGGCCATGCCCGCCACGACCTCCGCGACCTCGGTGCCGTGCCCATGCGCATCCTCGTCTGACGGCGTCGTGTGCTCGTCGTAGGGATCGAACCACGACCCCGGCTGTGTGGCTAACTGCGGGAGGCTCGCCGCCACGCCGGTATCGAGCACCGCAACGACGACACCGCGGCCGGTCTGTCCCTGGGCCCAGAGCGTGGGCGCTCCCGTGGCCGCGACGCTCGCGGAGGGAGCCTCGGCCGCAAGCGCCGACAGCGCTGCCGGCTCGATGCGCACGGCGCGGTCGGGCTCGACCGCCTGCACGTCGGCGCGCCGGCGCAGCTCTGCGATCAGCGAGGGGCGCGCGCGCAGCGCGACGGAGTCGTCGATCCAGAGCGGCTGCAGCGACCGCGCCCGACCGCGCGCCGCCGCGCCGCGGAGGAAGCGCAGCAGGGGCGCCTGGTCGTGGTGCGCGCGCCGCCGCAGCAGCCCGGCGAGCTCTCCCGGCTCGGCGTGGGCCGGCATCGCCGACGATGGCCGCAGATGCACGATGATCGCGACCTCGCCTCCCCTCTCGGGGGCCGAGGACCCCGCCGCCATGCCGACTGCCGGCGCGCACGCGAGCGCCGCGCCGAGCGCGATCACCAGCGCTCTCATGCCTGCCGCCGGAAGGTCTCGATGCGGGTGGCGCGGCCGGTCGCGGCATCGCACTCGATCAGCGCCCCCTCCAGCCGCACGTCGCCGAGCGCCGGCTCGGAGCGGCTTGGCAGCTGTGTCAGGAAGCGCCGCAGGGCGATCTCCGTCCGCACGCCGATGACCGAATCGTGCGGCCCGGTCATGCCGCAGTCGGTGAGGTAGGCGGTGCCGTCCCAGAGCGACGCGTCGTTGGTCTGCACGTGCGTGTGCGTGCCCAGCACCGCCGTCACGCGTCCGGCCAGATGGCGTCCCATCGCGACCTTCTCGCTGGTCGCCTCGGCGTGCATGTCCACGAGCACGACGGGCGCGCGGGCCTTCACCTCCGCGGTGATCGTCGCGGCCAGCTCGAATGGGCTGGAGGCCGGCTCGGGGTGGACGAACAGCCGACCCATGAGGTTGACGACGCCGACGGGCGTGCCGTCGCGCGCCTCGACGACCGTTGAGCCGCGCCCCGGGTTGCTCGCCAGGTAGTTGGCCGGCCGCACGATGCGCGTCTCGCGCTCGAGATAGGCGCCGAAGCCGCGCTGGTGCCAGGTGTGGTTGCCGAGCGTGATGCAGTCGACACCGCTCGCGAGGATGCGGTCGGCGAGCCGGTCGGTGATGCCCGCGCCGTCCGCGGCGTTCTCGCCGTTGGCGACGACCAAATCGAGCTCGAGCTCCTCCCGCAGGCGGGGCACGAGCGATTCGACCGCTTCGCGACCGGGCCGCCCGAAGATGTCCGCGATGAATAGCAGCCGCATCGCGGCCACCCGCCCTTCTTACGGCATCGCGGGAGCGGTGGCCGGCTCGACGCGGATGCTCGCGCCGTTCCCCGCATCGGAGACGTAATGGGCGAGCACCGGCTGGCTGGCGCTCGTCACGTCGATCACGGCCCCGAGTTGCGTGCGGCCCCCGGTGACCTGCTCGCCGACGCGCAGGGTCGGCTTGCCGAGCGGCCCGACGGAAGGTGCGATCGGTGCGATCTTGACGACCAGCGACGGATCCGAGGACGGGCTGATCGTGATCTCCTGACCGTAGTGCGCGGCGTCGCCGTTGAGCACGTACGGGGCGATCGAGACGACCTGCCCGTCGGCCGGCGCGTAGACGGCCGTGCCGGCCGGCGCGCCGACGTCGACGCCCTGGGTCGAGCCGGAGTCGACGTTGTAGCCGAGGCCGCCGCCGTCGTCGCCGAAGACGCCGTTCCACATGCGGGTGAGCAGGCCGGCGTTGCGCTGGTGGCCCACCGGCGAGAGCGAGACCGCGTCCGAGCCTGCGTAGCGGTGGAAGACGACGCCGCTGATCACGCGCTGATCGATCGGCACCATCAGCTGCAGCGAGCCGTGGGTCGCCAGCGTCTGGGGAGCGGGCCGGCCGGCGAGCGCCGCGGCGTCCGAGAGAGGCCGTGACTCGGCAGGAGCCGTAGGCCCGCTGGCGAACGTCGTCGCGAGACCGATGGCTGCCGCAGCAAGGAGCGCGACGAGCAGCCCGAGCCGCCGGCGCCGGATGCGGGCGCGCTGTGCCCGGCGGGAGCCGGGGCGGCGCGCGGGCAGGGGTCGGCCTTGGGCAGTCGCGGCCATGGATAGAAGGTACAGCATGTGCCTCGTGGTGTCGAGGCAACTCTAGGAGAACACACTGTCCGATCAGCAAGAACCTGGACCGGCGCCCAGCGCACAGATGCCGGCAGTCAACGCGGCTCTGGTGCTCATTCCTCGCTGGATCCAGCTGATCGCTCTGCCGACGGTTCTGCTGTTCGGATGGATCTTCGCGGGCGCGGTGAAGCACGCGCTGTTCGTGTTCCTGATCTCGGGCATCATCGCGATGCTGCTCAACCCGCTGGTCTCGACGCTGACGTCGCTGCGCCTCCCGCGCGGGCTCGCGGTGCTCGTGGTCTATCTCTCGCTGCTGACCGCGATCGTCGGGGCGGTCGGGCTCGCGGGCGTCGCGGCCGCCAATCAGGTCGTGTCTGCGAGCAACACGGTCTCGCAGGAGTTCAAGAAGCAGCCGGGGGAGAGGGAATCCTCCGCCGAGCGCCGCGTCGACCGCTTCCAGAAGTGGCTCAATGCGCGAGGCCTGAGCCGGGTGCACGTCAAGGACATCGGCAACCGCCTCGTCCAGAACATCCAGAAGCAGGGCGTGGGCGACTACGCCAAGCGCGCCGTCTCCATCGGCCAGCAGGTCGCGAGCCAGGTGGTGCAGGGCCTGATCGAGCTCCTGCTGATCGTGGTCATCTCGATCTACCTGTTACTCGACGGGCCCCGCATCTCGCGGGGGGTCGATCGGCTGTTCCCGCCGGGGCCCGACGGCATCCACCTGGGCGCGCAGGTGCAGAAGGGCCTGATCCGCTACGTGCGCGGACAGGCGACCGTCTCGTTCCTGATCGGAGCGAGCTCGGGGCTCGGCGTCGAGATCCTCTCGCTCACGGGGGTCTGGCCGGAGGGCGACCGCTACGCGCTGATCCTGGGCCTGTGGGCGATGGCGACCGAGGTCATCCCCTATGTCGGGCCGATCCTGGGCGCGCTGCCCGCACTCGCGCTGGCGGCCATCCACTCTCCCGCCGACCGCGCTCTGGGTCGGCATCTTCTACCTCGGCATCCACCAGCTCGAGGGTCACGTGATCGTGCCGCGCGTGATGGGCCAGGCGCTCGGTGCACACCCGCTGCTCGTGATCTTCGCGCTGATTGCGGGCGCCGAGCTGTACGGCATCGTGGGAGCGGTCCTCTCGCTGCCGCTGCTCGCGATGGGCCGCGAGATCGTGATCTTCCTGCACCGGCGCATCCGCCTCGAGCCGTGGCCGACCAGCGGCTATGCCGGGGCCGGGCTCGACGTCACCGTGCCCGTGCGCATCGAGCCCGAACCGCCCGCGCCCGCGTGAGTGCGGACGCCCCGCTGATCGCCTGCGCGGGGTTGATCAAGCGCTTCGGCGGGCGCCAGGTGCTCGGGCCGGTCGAGCTCGCGCTGCACCCCGGCGATCGGCTGGCGCTGCTGGGACCCAATGGCGCGGGCAAGACGACGCTGCTCTCTCTGCTCGCGGGCTCGGCCGAGCCGAGCGAGGGCTCGGTGCAACGGCCGGACCGGCGCGAGATCGGCGTGGTGCCGCAGCGGCCGGCGCTCTACCGCCGGCTCAGCGCGCGCGAGAACCTCGAGCTCTTCGCGCGGCTCGCCGGCGTGTCCGAGCCGGAGTCCGAGATCGCCGAGCTGGCAGCGGCAGTCGCCCTCGGGGATGCGCTCGACCGGCCGCTGGAGCGGCTGTCGCTCGGGCAGGCGCAGCGCGTCAACGTCGCGATCGGCCTGCTGGGGCGCCCGAGCGTCGTGCTGCTGGACGAGCCGACGGCAGCGCTCGACCCCGGTCACCGGCTGGCGCTCTGGTCGATGCTCGAGCGCGTCAGCGAGCGGGGCGGGGCGGTCGCGTTCGCGACTCAGAACGTCGAGGAGGCACGCCTCGCAGCCGACCGCGTGCTCGTGCTCGTCGACGGCCGCGTCGCCTACGCGGGGCCGCAGGAGGCGTTCTGGCAGGAGGCCGGCGCGATCGCCGCGGCCGGCGGCCACGAGCGGGCCTTCGTCGCCTTCGTGGAGCGCGCAGGGAGCGCCCCGTGAGGAGGTTCGGGCTGCTTGCTGCGCAAGGATCTCGTCCTGCTCGCGCGCTCGCGGCCGCTGCTGGCCGTGCTGATCGCCTATCCCCTCGTGCTCTCGCTGCTCGTCGGCGGCGTCCTGGGCGGACAGGGCGCGCGGCCGCGCGTCGCGTTCGTCAACGAGGACGACATCCCGAACATCGTCCACATCGGCGATCGCACCTTCGACTTCGGGCGCATCGTGCGCACGGCGGGAAAGCAGGTGCAGCTCGTGAACCTCTCGCTGCCGCGGGCGCGCGCGGCGCTCGACGACGGCGACGTGGTCGCGGTGATCGTCGTCCCGCGCGGCTTCGTGGCCGAGCTCTCGACGCTGATCGCGAGCCCGAGGGTCGAGCTGCTGACGAACCGCAACGCCTACGAGGAGCGCATCCTGCGCGAGACGCAGGCCTTCGTCTACACGCTCAACACCGAGGTGCAGACGGAGTACATCCGCTCCAACAGCCACTTCCTCGACGTTCTCGTCAAGGGCGGCACGGCCTCGGCGCTCGGCCGGACATACCACGTGCTCGGGCTCAACGCGACGCGCGACCGCATCCAAGCCGTGGAGTCGGGCCTGCCCGTCAGCAGTCCCGCGCGCCGCCAGCTCGACTCCGTCACGGCCTTCGCCGGCCAGGCGTCGGCGGCGCTCGGCCTCGCCCATCAGGCGCTCGCCGCGACGGCCCATCCGATCTCGCTCGAGCAGACCTCGACCAGGGGGCGCTCGTACCTGCTGGGCTCGCAGGTGCAGAGCTACGGCCTGGCGATCTCGCTGGCGTTCGTGACGCTCCTGCTCGGCGCGGCCGTGCTGACGCTCGAGCGCGACGAGAACGTGCTCGCCCGCCTGCTGCGCTCGGGGACGCACCCCGCGGTGCTGCTGGCCGAGAAGATCGTCCTCTGCGCGATCGTCGGCTGCTCGCTCGGGCTGCTGCTCGCGCTCGGCTTCGGCGTCGCGGCGGAGGTCTCCTCATCGGGTGCCGCGTGGGCCCGCATCCCGCTCCTGCTCGTGCCGCTCGCCGCAGCGGGCGCGGCCTTCGGCGCGCTGGGCTGCGTGGTCGGGGCGGCCGCGCGCGACCTGCGCGCCTCCTCGCTCGTCGGCGTCGCCCTGGTCACGCCGATCGTGCTCGTCGGTCTGGTGCCGCGTCAGGTCTCGCCGCTGGCGGCCGACGTCTCCGAGCTCCTGCCGTTCGCGCCGGCCGCCCGCGCGTTCGGCGGTGCGCTGTTCGCCGCGGCGCCGCTCTCGACGGTACTCGCTGGCAGCGCCCACCTCGTACTGCTGACGGTCGTGCTGGGAGGCGCTTCGCTGGCGCTCTTCAGCCGCTTCGCCCGCTGACGACCACTCCCCGCGGCTCGGGGGCGAGCGGCAGCACGCGCGCATCGGGCAGCAGCGCCTTCACGCGCGCGGAGATCTCGTCGGAGTGCTCGGCGGCGATCCACAGAAGCGTGCTCGGGCCGGCGCCCGAGAGCGTGCAGCCGAATGCGCGAAGCTCGCCGAGATGCTCCTGGATGCTGCAGAACATCGGCGTCAGCGCCGAGCGGTCGGGCTGGTGCAGCCGGTCGTCGAGGGCGCGCGGCAGCGCCTCGAGGTCGCCGTTGACGAGCGCGAGCACGAGCAGCGCCGCCCGCTGCAGGCTGAACACGGCGTCGGCGCGTGGCACATCCGGCCGGAGGTGCTTGCGCGACTCCGTCGTGCACAGCTCGTGGTCGGGCACGGCGAGCACGAAGGCGAGCCCGGGCGGCGGATCGATGCGGCGCAGCAGCGGGCGCTCGCCGTCGAGCGCAAGCGTGAAGCCGCCTGCGATCGCTGCCGCCACGTTGTCGGGGTGACCCTCCAACGGCGCGGCCAGGCCGATCAGCTCCTGCTCGCCGTAGGGCCGGCCCTGCAGCGCCAGGCCCGCTGCCAGGCCCGCCACGATGGCCGCGCTCGAGGAGCCCGTCCCCGCCTGCAGCGGCACCGCGTTGTGCATGCGGAAGACGAGGCCGTCGAGCGGCCCGTCCCAGACCTCCGCGAACGAGCGCACGACGAGGTTGCTCGCATCTGCGGGCAGCTCGTCCGCGCCCGCGCCGGTCACGCTCACCTCGAGCGGGCCGTCACGGCGCTCGACCTCCAGCGTGTTGCGCAGCGGCAGCGCGACTCCGAGGCAGTCGTAGCCCGGCCCGAGGTTGGCCGAGGACGCCGGCACGCTCACGCTGATGCGCTCCACGACCGGAGTATGGCCGCGCTAGTGCGCGGTCAGCGTCACGGCCGAGAGGTGCGCGAGCCCGGCGAGATCGATGCCGGTCACCCGCACCGCCACCCGCCGTCCGCGCGTCACGCTGCCCGGCACGAGCGCGCTGCCGCGCCCGGCGACGCTGCAGCGGAACGGCACGGGCTTCGCGCCGGCGAGCGCCGCCGTCACGCTGCCCGTGACGCTCGGGCTGGACGGCAGGCACGCGATCGTCACGCTCAGCCCGCGCTGCGTCGCCGCGGCCGAGCGCGCCCGCGCGATCGGCGAGGTCGTGACCACGAACGTGCGCTGAGCCGCATTGCCGGCCGCATCGCTCACGATCACCGTGACGTGGAAGGCGCCCGCGCGCGTGTACGCGTGGCGGACGCTCGCGCCGTGCTCGGTGGTGCCGTCCCCGTAGCGCCAGGTGACGTCGGCGATCGGCGACCAGCTGTCGCTCGCCCGCACGGAGAACGGCCCGAGCACCCCGATCCCGACCTTCACCGGCTTGGCCAGGGCTGCGATCCGCGGCAGGGCGTGGTCGGTGCCCGAAGCCACGATCACGTTGCCCTCGACCCAGAGCGAGAGCGCGCCGAGCGGGCCCATTGCGAGCTGCGGCGAGCCGACCGGCTCGGCCAGGCCCGTGCGCACGCTCTGCAGCGCCCAGGGCGTCGCCGCTGCCGGCCGCTCGAGCACGTCGGTGCCGGAGCGCTGCGCCGCTCCGGTGCCGGTCGTCTCGGTCACGATCGCCGACGCTGCCGTGGTCGGAGAGAGCGCGAGGCTCTCGAGCGTCGTCGCGCCGCTCGGGAGGGGCGTGGAGGCGGCGGTGGCAATGCCGGCCGGCGTCCACTCCGAGGTGCGCAGCACCGGCTGCCCGGAGCTGTCGATCCAGGCCAGGAGCACGCCGCTGCCTGCCGGCCCCGCGGCGTCGGACGCACCCGCGATGCGCGGCGTCCGGGCGGTCGAGGAGACGGTCTGCGCCGCGCTGAACGCCCCGCCGGCCGGCAGCGACGAGGCGCGCACGCGACCGTCGGAGACGCTCCAGACGACGTAGGCGACGCCGTTCGCATCGACTGCGAGCCCGAGGTCGGAGCACGCCACGACGGCCGCGGGGTCGAGTGCCGCGGGCGTGCCCCAGCTGCCGGCAGCCGAGCGCAGCACGGCGTAGGGGCGCGGTACGTCGCCCGCCGCGGGCCCCTGGCCGAGGAACACGAGCACGGCGCTGCCGGCGGGGAGCAGCACGAGCTGCAGCTGCTGGACGAGCGTCACCGAAGCCGGCAGCGGAATCTCCCCGGCGGGCGACCAGCCGCCCTCCGGAGCGCGCGCGGCGCTCGAGATCGTCATCGGCGAGGAGGCCACCGCGTAGGCGGCGAGCGCACCGCCGTCGCTCCGCAGAGCCCCGCTCGCCTCCGTGATCGGGGCCGTGGTCGCGGCGGCCTGCTCGGGCGGCCCGACCGCTGCTCCGGCCACCGAGGAGGCGATCAGTGTCGCGCCGGTGCCCTGTTGCGCATGCAGCAGCACGAGCGCATGGGTGCCGAAGGCGACGGCGTCGTCGGGCAGGGCGAGGGTCGAGCTCGCGGCGATCGCGCGCGCCGCGCCGAAGGGCGCGCCCGGAGCGCGCGTCGCCGCCCGGACGGTTCCGTTCTCGGTCCAGGCGGCCACCGCGGTGCCGTCGGACTCGAGGGCGAGGCGGGGGAGATCGGCACTGCCCTTCGCGATCGAGGGGGCAACGCGAACGGGGTTCCAGACGCCGCCGCTCGCCCACGCGGAGGCGGGCGAGAGCGCGAGGAGGGCCGCCGCGACCAGGAGCCAGCGCAGACGCATCGCGTGCAGTCTAGACAGCGCCCTCTTCGCCCTCTTCGCCGACGGCCGGGCGCGCGTGTGTAGCATCGGCGCGGAAGAGAGATCTCCGCAGTCGCGGCGACGAGGCCCCGAGGAGGCGCGCGTGGGACGAACCATCGGCCTGACCGTCAACGGCAGGCGTGTCGAAGGCGACGTTGAGCCTCGCCTCCTGCTCGTGCAGTTCCTGCGCGAGCAGCTCGGACTGACCGGCACCCACGTCGGGTGCGACACCTCGTCGTGCGGCGCGTGCACCGTGCACGTCGACGGGGAGGCCGTCAAGTCCTGCACCGTGCTCGCGGTGCAGGCCGACGGCTGCGAGGTGACGACGATCGAGGGACTTGCCCGGAACGGCGAGCTGCATCCCGTGCAGCGCGCCTTCCACGAGGAGCACGGGCTGCAGTGCGGCTACTGCACGCCCGGCATGATCATGAGCGCCGTCTATCTTCTGGAGCAGAATCCGAACCCCAGCGAGCGCGAGGTGCGCGTGGGCCTCGAGGGCAACCTCTGTCGCTGCACGGGGTACCAGAACATCGTCGATGCGGTGCTTGCCGCGGCGAGGGGCTAGAGCGATGTCCGCTACCACGAGCGAATCCGGCATCGGCGCGTCGGTTCTCCGCAAGGAGGACGCCCCGCTGATCACGGGTCAGGGCCGCTACGTCGACGACATCAAGCTGCCGAACATGGCCCACGCGGCCTTCCTGCGCTCGCCCCACGCGCATGCGGTCGTGACCGGCATCGACAGCTCGGCGGCCGAGGCCATGCCGGGCGTCGTCGGCGTCTACACCTATGCGACGCTCGGCCTCGAGGCCGGGGTCCCGTGCGCGTCGAACCCCTTCGGCAACGCCAAGCAGCCGAAGCGCCCGATCCTCGCCGACGGCAAGGTCCGGATGGTCGGCGAGCTGGTCGCCGTGGTCGTCGCCGACACGGCCGCCCAGGCTCGCGATGCCGCCGACCGCATCGTCGTGGAGTACGAGCCGCTGCCGGTGGTGATCGACGCGGAGAACGCCGGCAAGGAAGGCGCGCAGCAGCTGCACGAGGAGGCGCCGGGCAATCACTGCCTGACGATCGAGCACAAGACCGAGGGCTTCGACGCCGTCTTCGACGCCGCACCCGTCAAGGTCTCGCTCACGATCGACAACCAGCGCCTGACGGCGGTGCCGATCGAGCCGCGCGGCGTCGTCGCCGACTGGATCTCCTCGAGCGGCGAGCTGACGTTCTACACCTCGACGCAGGTGCCGCACTTCGTGCGCACGTTCGTCTCCGCCATCTGCGGCATCCCCGAGTCGAAGGTGCGCGTGGTCGCGCCCGACGTCGGAGGCGGCTTCGGCGCGAAGATCGACGTCTACGCGGAGGAGTTCGTGCTGGCGCAGGTCTCGCGCCTCTCGGGCCGCCCCGTCAAGTGGATCGAGACCCGCTCGGAGCACATGGTGGCCACGGTAGCCGGACGCGATCAGCTGCAGACCGCGACGCTCGCGGCCGACGGCGACGGCCGCATGCTGGCCCTGCGGGTGCACCTGTTGCAGGATTGCGGCGCCTATCTCGGCCTGCTCACGCCGAGCATCGCGCATCTGACCGTGATCATGGTGCCGGGCGCCTACGCGCTCGAGCACGTCGACATCACGCTCGACGAGTACTTCACCAACACGACGCCGACCGACGCCTACCGCGGCGCCGGCCGTCCCGAGGCGGCGCATTTGGTCGAGCGCCTCGTCGACCGGCTGGCCGACGAGCTCGGGCTCGACCCGGCCGAGGTGCGGCGGCGCAACTTCGCCCGCGAGTTTCCGTACACGACCGCCACGGGCCTGCTGTACGACTCGGGCGACTACGAGGGAGCGCTCGACAAGGCGCTCGAGATGGCCGACTACGCCGGCTTCGAGACGAGGCGCAGCGAAGCCGCCGCACGAGGCCACTATCGCGGCATCGGGCTCTCGACCTGGGTCGAGATCTGCGGTCTCGCACCCTCGGCGGTGACCAAGGCGATCGGCATCGGCGCCGGGGGCTGGGAGTCGGCGATCGTGCGCCTTCACCCGACCGGCTCGGCGACCGTGGTCACAGGCTCGTCTCCTCATGGCCAGGGCCACGAGACCTCGTGGTCGCAGATCGTGGAGAGCGAGCTCGGCATTCCCTTCGACCAGGTCGATGTCGTCCACGGCGACACCGGGCAGTCGCCGTATGGCCTCGGCACCTACGGCTCGCGCTCGCTGGCCGTCGGCGGCACGGCCCTGCAGCTGACCTGCGGCAAGGTGCGCGACAAGGCTCGCCTGATCGCGGCGCATCTGCTCGAGTGCTCGGCCGACGACCTCGAGTGGTCCGGGAGCCAGTGGCAGGTGAAGGGCTCGCCCGAGCGCGCGAAGACCATCCAGGAGCTCGCCTACGCGGCCTGGGCCGGTGACTCGATGCCGAGCGGCGTCGAGCCGAACCTCGAGGCGACGACGTTCTACGACCCGCCCAACTTCACGTTCCCGTTCGGCACGCACATCGCCGAGCTCGAGATCGACGGCGAGACCGGCAAGATCGTGATCGAGCGCTACACGGCGGTCGACGATTGCGGCAACGTGATCAATCCGATGATCGTCGACGGCCAGGTGCACGGAGGCATCGCGCAGTCGATCGCCCAGGCGCTCTACGAGGAGACGGTCTACGACGCCGACGGCCAGAACATCACGGGCACGCTGGTCGACTACCTGATCCCGTCCGCGGCGGAGCTGCCGCGCTACGACACCGCTCGCACCGTCACGCCGTCGCCCTCGAACCCGCTCGGGGTCAAGGGCATCGGCGAGGCGGGGACGATCGCGGCCAGCGCCGCGATCGTCAACGCGGCCGTCGACGCGCTCTCGGGGCTCGGCATCCGGCACCTCGAGATGCCGATGCAGCCGGGGCGAGTGTGGGAGGCCATCCAGCAGGCAAAGGCGGGCAACTGATGATTCCCGAGGCATTCAGCTACGAGCGCGCCGGCTCCGTCGCCGAGGCGCTCGAGCACATGGGCCGGGGGGCGCTGCCACTGGCGGGAGGCCACTCGCTGGTGCCGGCGCTGAAGCTGCGGCTGTCCGCTCCGGAGGCGCTCGTCGACATCGCGGGCATCGCCGAGCTCTCGGGCATCCGCCTGGACGGCGACACGCTCGTGATCGGCGCCTGCACCCGGCACCGGATCGTGGCCGAGAGCTCCGAGGTGATGGCGAACGCCGCGGCACTGGCTGCGGCGGCCGGAGGGATCGGCGACCAGCAGGTGCGCAACCGCGGGACCATCGGCGGCTCCCTCGCGCAGGCCGACCCGCACGGCGACCTGCCCGCGGTCGCGCTCGCCCTGGGGGCCGAGATCGTCGCCGCCGGCGTCTCGGGCACGCGCTCGATCGCGGCCGACGACTTCTTCGTCGATTACTACACCACCGCCCTGGAGGAGGGCGAGTTGATCACGGAGATCCGCATCCCCGCCGGCCAGTCGATGGGTGCGTACGCCAAGTTCAGCCGGCGCGCGCAGGACTGGGCCGTGATCGCGGCCGCGGTCTCGAAGGGCGCGGACGGCTGGCGCGTCGGCCTCTGCGGCGCCGCCGCGACGGCGCTGCGCGCCAAGGGCGTGGAGGCGGCACTGGCAGGCGGCGCCTCGCCCGCGGAGGCTGCCGCGCACGCGAGCGAGGGCATCAGCCCCGAGCCCGGCCTCGACGGCTCGGCCGAGTACAAGCGCCACCTCGCCACGGTGATGGTGCGCAGGGCGCTGGAGGAAGCCGGCGCCTGAAGCGGCGCGGGGCAGGCGCGCGCGCTGCGCGCCTGCCCCGCCACCGAGCGCGCTAGGATCGTCGGCCGTGGCGGTGATCGAGCTCGCGGCGGCGACGGTGCGCCGCGCCCATCCCGACACGCACGTGCGGCGGCTCGTGCTCGGGCCGATCGACCTGCGCGTCGAGCCCGGCGAGCACTGGGTCGTGCTCGGGCCGAACGGCGCGGGCAAGACGAGCATGCTGCTGCTCGCGGCGGCGGTCGAGCACCCCTACTCGGGGACCGTGACCGTGCTCGGCGGCCGCCTGGGCGCCGTCGACCTGCGTGAGCTGCGCGAGCACATCGGCTTCGTGCAGGGCCGGCTGGGCGACGAGTTCGAGCACTGGACGAGCGTGAGCGACGTGATGCTGAGCGGCGTCACGGGCACGATCCTCGTGCGCGAGGAGTTGCTCACGCCCGCCGATCACGAGCGTGCGCGGGAGCTGCTCGAGCGCTTCGGCTGCGGAGGGCGCGAGCGCCAGCGCTTCGCCTCGCTCTCCGAGGGGGAGCGCCGCCGCGTGCTCGTGGCGCGAGCGCTCATGAACCAGCCGCCGCTGCTGCTGCTCGACGAGCCGACCGCCAGCCTCGATCTGCCGGGGCGCGAGACGGTGATCGGTGCGCTGGAGCGGCTGGCCGCCGACGAGCCGGCACTCGCGACCGTGACCGTCGTGCACCACGTGGAGGACATCGCGGCCAGCGCCACGCACGCGCTCCTCCTGCGGGAGGGCGCGAGCGTGGCGCAGGGGCCGATCGCGGCGGCACTCACCCCGGCGACGCTGAGCGCCGCGTTCGGGCTGCCGATCGAGTTGCACCGCCTCGGGCGGCGACTCGCGGCGACCGTTACTTCTTCTTGACGACCTTCGCGAGCGGGGCGGCCGCCGTGACCGTCAGCGTCTTCTTGCCGAGCTTCCAGAGCAGCGCGCCCGTGAGCTTGCCGGTGGTCTTCTTCAGCTTGAGCGTCGTCGTCCTGCCGCCGATCGAGCCCTTGCCCAGGATCTTCTTGCCCTTGCGCAGCTGGATGCTGCTCTTGAGCTTGACAGTCGAGGTCACGCGCACCTTGTTCCTGGGCAGCCAGGTGAGCGTCAGCTTGATCTTGCGCGTGCGATCGCGCCGCATCGCCGACTTGAGGTTCGCGGGGACGTTCGGCGAGTAGGTGTTGACATCCGGGCCGAGCTTCGAGAGTGCGGTGGAATAGCACTGCTGTGGGTACCACTCGGCGATGCTGCCCTTGAACGCCGCCCGGGAGACGGTCGTCACACAATCGGCGAGCGCAGCCGAGGGCAGGATCAGGATGGCGGCCGCGACGACCGCGCCGAGCAGGGTTCTGGAGCGTGTCTGGAGTCTGAACATGGTCTTGAGGGTAGCCCACGACCACCCGGCGGGCCCCACGCCTCACGGAACCCTTACCGGATCCTTGCGGAAGCCCGGCGGGCGTTCGACTGGCGGTCGCCGGGCGTCCACCGCCGTATGCTGCGGCGCATGAGCGCCGTCCAGCCCGCCTCGATCGACGACCTCAGCGCAGCCCTCGGTGAGCGCTCGTATCTCGCCGATCGCGGTCTGGCAACGGTCTTGCACGTCGCCCTCAAGCTCGGCAAGCCGTTGCTGCTCGAGGGCGAGGCGGGCGTCGGCAAGACCGAGGTCGCCAAGACGCTCGCGGACGTGCTGGGCGCCCGGCTGATTCGCCTGCAGTGTTATGAGGGCATCGACGTCGCGCACGCCCTCTACGACTGGAGCTACGCGCGCCAGATGCTCTACATCCGCACGCTCGAGGCTGCGGGCGACGCGAGCGGGGCCCTCAAGGAGGTCTTCGGGCGCGACTTCCTGGTGCGCCGCCCGCTGCTCGACGCCATCGAGTACGACGACGCCGTGCCGCCCGTGCTGCTGGTCGACGAGATCGACCGCGCCGACGGCGAGTTCGAGGCCTTCCTGCTCGAGCTGCTCTCGGACTTCCAGATCACGATCCCCGAGATCGGGACGATCGCCGCGAAGCAGCGCCCGGTCGTGATCCTCACCTCGAACCGCACGCGTGAGCTGCACGACGCGCTCAAGCGCCGCTGCATCTACCACTGGATCGGCCACCCGTCGCTGGAGCGCGAGATCGCGATCGTGCGCGCCCGCGTGCCCGGCGTGCCCGAGGTGCTGGCCGCCGAGGCGGCGGCGTTCGTGGAGCGACTGCGCACCCTCGACCTCGCCAAGGCGCCCGGCGTCGCCGAGACGCTGGACTGGACGCAGGCCCTCGTTGCCCTCGGCCAGAGCGAACTGGACGCCGAGGTCGTTGACGCGACCCTCGGCTCGGTGCTCAAGTACCACGAGGATCTTCAGCGCGTCCGCGATCACGGCCTGCAGCAGCTGCTCGCTGAGGCCCGCGAGGCCGCCGCGCGCGCCGGCTGAGCGAGCGCAGGCCCGGACCGAGCTTTCCGCGGCGCCCGGCGTCGGGTGTTCGCGCGCTTGCACTACTGCATCTGGTGCACTAGCATCCCTCGCGCACTACAGCGGAGGAGCGCATGGATACGAGCCAAATGCTCAAGGGCGTGATCGACGTCGCGGTGCTCGCGGTCGTGGCCGACGAGGACGGCTACGGCTACGACGTCGTGCGGAGGCTGCGCGCGCGCGGTCTCAGCGACGTCGCGGACGCCTCGGTCTACGGCACGCTGCGCCGGCTCTACGCCGCGGGCGCGCTGACCTCGTACGTCGTGCCCTCCGAGGAGGGCCCCCATAGGCGCTACTACGGCGTCAGTGATCGCGGCCGTGAGCTGCTGGCCGAGTGGAGCGTGCGCTGGCGCGTGTTCGTGGAGGCGATCGACGGCCTTTTGGCCCCGCACACGGAGGTGCTCGGATGACGACGATCGCCCTCACTCCCGAAGGCGAGGCCTTCCTGGCGCGCGTGCGCGAGGAACTCGACGACCTGCCGCCCGACGAGCGCGACGAGCTGCTCGAGGACATCGAGGGCCACCTCGCCGAGGTGGCGGGCGAGGGCGAGCTGGCGCTGGCGGCGCGGCTCGGCAGCGCCGAGGAGTTCGCCCGGGAGCTGCGCACCAGCGCCGGCCTGCCTCCGCGCGCGGCTCCGAGCGCCCCGTCGCGCTTGAACGCCGTGGGCGACTGGTTCGAGCGCTGTCTGCGCCGCGGCCGTTCACTGCGGGCGCACGTCGACGCCCGCCTGCTCTGGCTGATCGCCCGCGGCTGGCTGCTGACGGTCGCCGCGGCTGTCGCGATCGGGCATTTCGGCCACACCTACCCGTGGGGTCGCGCGCACGCGTGGCTGCCGCATCCCGGACTCCGCGGCAACGGAGCCGCCCTCGCCCTGCTGGCGCTCGTCGCGCTCTCGCTCCTGCTCGGCCGGCGCGCGGCCCGCGGCAGGGATCGGCTGCCCGACCGGGTGCTGACCGCACTCGCGTTGATCGCCGTGGCGCCCGCGGCCTGGCACATGGACAGCCCGCCGCGTTCGCCCTACTTCTCGACCCCGCAGATCCAGACGCAGGTCGAGTTCGCACCGACGCCCGGCCTCGCCTTCGACGGCGTGCCGATCGCCAACGTCTTCCCGTTCGATCGCAGCGGCAAGCCGCTCAACGACGTGCTGCTGTACCTGCCGGACGGGCGAGCGCTCAACGTCGACGCGAGCCGCGTCGATCCGCATCGCCGCTACCTGGTCACCAGGCGCGGCAACCGCGTGTACAACTCGTTCCCCGTGCGCTATTACGAACCCGGCACCACGCGCGTCGCCCATCCCACCGCCGGCCCCAGCGTGCACGTGCCGAACGTGCTCACGCCGCCGCTCGGCAGCCGGGCGTCGTGAGCCAGGAGCACCTGCACCGCGGCGATGCCTTCGTGCGCAAGCTGGTCACGTTCGGGCGGATCCTGCGGGAGGCCGGCCTCGAGGTGGGGCCCGGCCGCATGCAGGATGCGCTGCTCGGCCTCGCCGCCGTCGACCTGACCGCACGCGACGACGTCTACTGGGCCCTGCGCTGCACGATCGTCTCCCGCCGCGACGACATCGAGGTGTTCGACGCGGCCTTCGCGGCCTTCTGGGAGCGGGCGCCGCGGGTCGTCCTGCAGCAGCGGCCGATCGAGCTCGGCGTCGAGCTGCCCGAGGAGAACCAGAAGGACGAGTCGCCCGAGGCGGTCGAGGCGCACGCCATGGGCCGCGAGGTGCGCGACGGCGAGGATCCGGAGGAGACGGGCAGCGACGACAAGGAGGAGGCGGCCGCCGCGGTCTGGTCGGCCGACGACATGCTGCGCGATCGCGACTTCGCTCGCTACGGCCCCGATGAGCTCCGGCGCGCCCGCGCCCTGGTGGCGCGGATCGCCCGCGTCGCCCCCCGCCGGCGCTCGCTGCGCCGGCAGCCCTCGCGCAACGGCGCGACGTTCGACCCCCGGCGCACGCTGCGCGAGGCGATGCGCACAGGTGGCGTGCCGATCGAGCGCGCCTGGCGCGAGCCCAAGCTGGTGCCGCGCAAGCTCGTCTACCTGGTCGACGTCTCGGGCTCGATGGAGCCCTATGCCCGCGCGATGGTGATGTTCCTCCAGGCGGCGGTGCGCGCCGGGAGGCACGTCGAGGCATTCACGTTCGGCACCCGCCTGACGCGCCTCACTCCGCACCTCGCGGGCCGCGATCCCGACCGCGCGCTGGCCAACGCGGCGCGCGCCGTGCCCGACTGGGCAGGCGGCACGCGCATCGGGGAGAACCTGAAGGCCTTCAACGACGTCTGGGGCCGGCGCGGGCTGACGCGCGGCGCGATCGTCGTGATCGCCTCCGACGGCTGGGAGCGAGGCGATCCGACCCTGCTCTCGGAGCAGATGCGGCGTTTGCACCTGGCGGCCCATCGCGTCGTCTGGACGAACCCGCTGGCCGGCGGCGAGGGCTACCGGCCGCTGGTCGCGGGCATGCAGGCCGCCCTGCCGTACGTCGACGACTTCCTGCCGGGCCACAACCTGCACGCGCTGGAGACGCTGGCGGAGGTGCTCGAGGAGATCGACGAAGGCGCTCGCGCGCCGCGAGGCGGTACGCTGCGGTCCACGGGATGAACGACGACACCCTCCGAACCGCAGACCTTTGGCGCACACGGGGTGACGAGGTCGCACTCGCGACGGTCGTCCGCACGCGCCGCTCCGCTCCGCGCCCGCTCGGCTCCAAGTTCGCGGTCGGCTCTCGGGGCGAGATGGCCGGCTCGGTCTCGGGCGGGTGCGTCGAGGGGGCCGTCGTGGGCGAGGCTCAGAGCGTGCTCGCGGGCGGGCCGCCGAAGCTCGTGTTCTACGGCATCGCCAACGACGAGGCGTGGGACGTCGGGCTCGCGTGCGGCGGCGAGATCTGGGTCTGGATCGAGCGCTACGACGGCTGGGAGACCCCTGCCGAGCGCGCCGCCCGCGTCACTGTGATCAACGGCGACCACGCCGGCACGCACGCCTTCGTGACGGAGGACGGGGTCACGGGCGAGGTGCCGGAGGAGCTCGCCGACCGCATCGTCGCGGCGGGCGCAGAGGCGATCTCCGCCGAGCGCAACCAGACGGTGCTGCTCGACGACGACGGCCTGATCTTCGCCGAGGCGCTCGTGCCGTCGCCGCGGCTCGTCGTGGTCGGCGCCGTCGACACGGCCGACGCCCTCTGCCGCATGGCGGGAGCGCTCGGCTGGCGTACCGTCGTGATCGACCCGCGCGCCGCCTTCGCCACGGCCGAGCGAATCCCGTCTGCGGACCAGATCGTGGTCAGGTGGCCCGAGCAGGGCTACGACGAGATCGGGCTCCGCCCCGAGGATCACATCGCGGTGCTCACACACGATCCCAAGCTCGACGACCCCGCGATCTCCGGCGCCCTGCGCCGCGGCGTCGGCTACGTCGGGGCGCTCGGCTCGCGCCGCACCCAGGAGAAGCGCCGCGAGCGCCTGCGCGAGTCGGGCATCAGCGACGAGCAGCTGGAGCGCATCTCCGGTCCGATCGGCCTCGACCTCGGCGCGCACACGCCGGAGGAGACGGCGATCTCGATCCTGGCCGAGATCGTCGCGGTGCGCGCGGGCCGCGAGGGCGGTCGCTTGCGAGACGCCAAGGGGCGCATCCACGTGGTGGACGAGGCCGCCGAGGCCGCCACGGCAGAGCGCGCCTGAGTCAGCTCGAGACGAGCAGGTGCCGCTGGCGCTTGCCTTTGCGCAGCATCACGTAGCGGCCGTGCAGGAGATCGCCCGCGCCGAGCGCCCGGCTCTCGGGCAGCGCGACGTCGTTGACGTAGATGCCACCGCCCGCGATCAGCCGCCGGGCCTCGCCCTTGCTGGCCGCGAGCGTGCTCTCGACGAGCAGGTCGACGACGTCGCGGCCGGCGATCTGGCCGTGCGTGGTGGGGATCTCGTCGCTGAGCGCGGCGAGCTGGTCGGCCGAGAGCGACCCCGTGGCGGCCGTGAATCCGGTCGACGCCGCCGCGGCCTCGTCGGCCGCCTCGGCGCCGTGGATCAGGGCGCATACCTCCCAGGCGAGGCAAGCCTGGCCGGCGCGGCGCTCGGGCGCGCGGGCGTGCTCCTCTGCAATGCGCCGCGCCTCGTCGACCGGCACGAGCGTGAGCTGGAGCAGGAAGCGCTCCACCTCGGCATCGGGCACGTTGACGAAGTACTGGTAGAGCGCATAGGGCGACGTCCGCTGCGGATCGAGCCAGAGCGCCCCGTCGACGCTCTTGCCGAACTTCTCGCCGTCCGAGCGGGTGACGAGCGGCACCGTCAGGCCGTGCACGGACGCGCCGCTGCGCCGGCGGGTGAGGTCGATGCCCGCGGTGATGTTGCCCCACTGGTCGGAGCCTCCCGCCTGCAGCTCGCAGCCGGTGTGCTCGTGCAGCCAGGCGTAGTCGTTCGCCTGCAGCAGCATGTAGCTGAACTCGGTGTAGGAGATGCCGTGCTCGCTGGCGACGCGGCTGCGCACCGACTCCTTGGCCAGCATGTAGTTGACGGTCACGTGCTTGCCGACGTCGCGCAGGAAGTCGAGCACGCCGATCGGAGCGGTCCAGTCGCGGTTGTCGACGAGCCGCGCCTGGAAGGGGCCCGGCTCGAAGTCGAGGAAGGCGCCGAGCTGGGCCTTGATGGCGCGCGTGTTGCGGTCGAGCGCCTCGCCGTCCAGCAGGTTGCGCTCCTCACTGCGCCCGCCCGGGTCGCCGATCATGCCGGTCGCTCCGCCCGCCAGCGCGATCGGCAGGTGGCCGGCGAGCTGGAAGCGGCGGAGCAGCAGCAGCGGCACGAGGTTGCCGACGTGCAGGCTCTCGGCGGAGGGATCGAAGCCGACGTAGAGCGTGATCGGGCCGCGGTCGAGCCGCTCGCGCAGCGCTTCCAGGTCGGTGTGGTCCTGGATCAGCCCGCGGGCCAGCAGATCGTCGATGACGGCGCTACCGCTCACGCGGTCAAGTGTTGCAAGACCGTCCGTCGAGCCGCGCACGGCTAGCATCGCGGGCACAACGCCGGCGCGCGCCCGCACCGGCCGGAGGAGGGATCAGATGAGCCGCTTTGCAGTCTCGTCCAGCGCGGCGCCGCCGGCGCTCGGCCCGTACAGCCAGGCGATCGTGGCGAACGGGCTCGTGTTCTGCTCCGGCACCGCGGGCATCGACCCGCAGACGGGCGAGGCCCCCGAGGGCGTGGCGGCCCAGACGGAACAGGCGCTGCAGAACCTCGCCGCCGTGCTGGCGGAGGCCGGCGCCTCCATGGACGACCTCGTCAAGACGACGATCTTCTACTCCGACGTCGCGACGTTCGCGACCGTCAACGAGATCTACGCCCGCCACATGCCGGATCCCCCGCCCGCCCGCTCGGCGCCGGCCAACGCGGCGCTGCCGCGCGGGCTCCTGATCTCGATCGAGGCGATCGCAGTGCTGCCGGAGTGACTCAGGCGACGAGCAGGGCGCCCTCGAGCGCGAGCAGCGCGGCCTTCTGGTCGAGGCCCCCGCCGTAGCCGCCGAAGCCGTTCGTCCCCAGCACGCGATGGCAGGGGCCGATCACGGCGATGGGATTGGTGGCACAGGCCTGCCCGGCCGCCCGCACGGCACGCGGGCTGCCCGCGTCGGCGGCGAGTTCCGCGTAGGTGATCGTCGCGCCGTACGGGATGCGCATCATCGCCTCGCAGCAGGCGCGGTGGAAGCCGTGCGCGAGCGTCCAGTCGAGCTCGACGCCGAACTCCTGCAGCTCCCCCGCGAAGTAGCGGTCGAGCTCGTCGCGGACGTCGGCGAGCGCCTCGTCGTCCTCGCGCGCGCGCACGTGCAAGCGCTTCGAGAGGTCGTCGGCCACGCTCTGCGTGGTCTCGCCGGCCAGCGCCAGGCGCAGCAGGCCGCGAGGCCCGCGCGCGAGGGTGAGCAGTCCGATCGGCGAGTCGACTGCGGACACCGCGAGCACGGAAGCAGGGTAGACGATGCGTGCGGGGGCGCTCCTAGCGCACGCGAACCGAGTACGTCCGCATGTTGAACTCCTCCACCTGCCCGCGCACCGTCAGGTGAGCCTCGGCTGTGAGCGTGGCGCTGCCGTTCGGGAACCAGCGGGGCACGGCGGCTTCGTACTGCCAGGTGGTCGCGCCCAGCTGCGTCACGCGGGCCGAGCGGAAGCGCCAGCGCGTCGCTCCGTGCTGCAGCGTGATGCGCGCGTAGCTCGCCAGCGCCCGCTTGGTCGTGCCGCTGACGGCGTAGCTCACGCGCCAGCGCGTGCGCGTGTCGTGCCGCAGCACGGCAGGCACTCCCCCCGTCCCGGGGACGGGCTGGGCGCTCACCGACAGCAGCGCGAGATGCGCCTCGGAGAGGCGTTCGGGATGGACGGCGCCGAGCATGACCGCGCCGGCGAGAAGTGCCGCGATGGGGCCTGCTGGCCGCGACCGCGGCTGTCGCATCAGTTCATTCAATCAGGGGAGGAGGATGCCGTATGTGCGATTGGGTGCGTGGGGTGATCGATCCGATAGCCTCCGCGCATGGGGCTCTTGGAGGGGAAGATCGCGCTGGTCGCAGGCGTCGCGAACAAGCGCTCGCTGGCCTGGGCGATCGCGCGCAGGCTGGCCGAGCAGGGCGCGACGGTCGCGTTCACCTATCAGGGCGAGCGCATCGAGTCGAGCGTGCGCGAGCTGGCGGCATCGGTCGGCTCGGACGTCTGCATCGCCTGCGACGTCTCGAGCGACGAGAGCATCGACAAGGCCTTCGCCGAGCTGGTCGAGCGGCTGGGCGGGCTCGACTTGATGGTGCACTCGATCGCCTTCGCGCAGGCGCACGACCTCGCCGGGCGCTTCACCGACACCGCACGCGACGACTACCGCCTGGCAGTCGACATCAGCGCCTACTCGCTGGTGGCGATGACGCAGCGTGCCGAGCCGCTGATGGAGGCGCGCGGGGGCGGCTCGATCGTGACCATGACCTACCTGGGCGGCGAGCGGGCGATTCCGGGCTACAACGTCATGGGCGTCGCGAAGGCCGCGCTCGACGCGTCCATGCGCTATCTCGCGGCCGACCTCGGGCCGAAGAACATCCGCGTCAATGCCATCAGCGCCGGTCCGGTGCGCACGCTCGCGGCGCGCGGCATCGCGGGGTTCAGCCAGATGGAGGGCGTGATCGCCGAGCGCTCCGCGCTCAAGCGCGGCATCGATGCCGACGACGTGGGCCAGGCGGGGCTCTACCTGCTCTCGCCGATGGCCGCGAGCGTGACCGGGACCGTCCTCTACGTGGACGCCGGCTATCACGCGATGGGCCTCTAGCGGGTGGTCCGCCGCCCGGCGCTGCACGTGCTCGGCTGTGCGACGGCCGGTGGCAATCCGGGGGAGCCGTGCTCCGGCTATCTCGTGACCGCGGGCGGAGCGCGAATCCTGCTCGACTGCGGCCCGGGCGTGGTCTCGTCGTTCCTGCTGCGCGATGCCGCCCCGCTCGACGCCGTCGTGCTGTCGCATCTGCACTTCGATCACGTCGGCGACCTCATCCCGCTCGGCTACGCCCACGCGATCGGCCTCGGGAGCGAGTGGAAGCCTCCGGCGATCCATGCGCCTCCCGGCGGCGCGGCGCGCCTCGCGGCGCTCTGCGAGGCCGCGGGCGCCGGCGCCGGCCACCTCGATTCGTGCGGCCTGGCCGTGACGGAGTACGAGCCGGGCGCGCCGCTCGCGATCGGCGACGCGCAGCTCACGTTCCGCGCGCTGGTCCACCCGGGCACCTCGCACGCCATCCGGATCGAGGCGAGCGGCGGCGTGCTGGTCTACTCCGGCGACACCGCTCCGACGCCCGCCCTGGGCGAGCACGCGGCCGGGGCCGACATCCTGCTCAGCGAGGCGACTGCCCTGCCGCACTCTCAGATGCACCTGCCGGCCGCTGAGGCGGGCCGGATGGCGCGCGAGGCGGGCTGCAAGGCGCTCGTGCTGACCCACGTCGACGTGCGTGAGCGCCCTGCCGCCCTGCGCCAGGCGCGGGAGGCCTTCGGCGGCCCCGTGCTCGCCGCCGTGCCCGGCCTGCGCATCGCGGCCTGAGGATGTCTAGCCGAAGAGCGTGAGATCGTCCGGGCCGGCCTCGGCCAGCAGCCGCGGGACGTCGAGCAGAATGCATTCGACGCCCCGCGCCTCAGCCAGAACCTTTGCCTGCGGCGCGAACTCGGGAGCCACCACGAGGGCTCGGATCTCGCCCAGCGCGGCGTTGCGCTCGGCCTGCTCGCGGTAGCGCACGACCTGCTCGACGGCCGCGGCGACGGCGCGCACGCGCTTGACCTCGACGAGCGCGACGCGGCCGTCGGCATCGCGGCACCAGAGATCGACAGGCCCCACGTCGGTCAGCCGCTCGCGCTCGACGACGGCGAGTCCGGGCTCGATCAGGTGCGGCGCCCGCGCGAGGTGCTCGTGCAGCTCGCGCTCCTGCCCCTCGCGCTCGAGCAGCGCGTCGTCGACGAGCGCGTGGCGCGCGTCGTGATGCACCTCCTCGACGACGATCGTGAGCGTCTCGTCCGAGACGGGCCGGTAGATGCGGATCACCTCCGCCTGCTCGCGCACACTGGTCGGGCCGGCCATGTAGTTGATGGGCTTGGCGCCCTTGAGCGCGTGCACGGCGACCGATCCGTCCTCCTTGAAGAGCACGACGCGATCACCCGAGGCCAGCCTCGTCGTGAGGCGGCCGGCGTATCCGATGGTGCAGCGGCAGATGAGGACTCGCACGGCTGAGCACGGTAGTGCACTACCGTGCGGACGTGTTCGAACTTCAGACATTCGCCAACGGAACGCGCCTGCTGACCGCCGCACAGGCCGAGGCGCAGTCGACCTGCGTCATGGTGATGTACGCAGTCGGCTCGCGCTACGAGGACGCCGCCACCGGCGGCATCTCGCATTTCGCCGAGCACCTCTTCTTCAAGGGCACGGAGCGCCGGCCGACGGCGCGCCACATCGCCACCGAGATCGACGGCATCGGCGCCGAGTTCAACGCGTTCACGGGCAAGGAGTACACGGGCTACTACGTCAAGTGCGCGAAGGAGCACGTGCCCATCGCCATCGACGTGCTCGGCGACATGCTGCTGCACTCGCTCTTCGATCCGGAGGAGATCGAGCGTGAGAAGGGCGTGATCGTCGAGGAGATGAACATGTACATCGACACGCCGACCAGCTATCTCCCGAGCGTCTACGACAAGCTCTGCTACGGCGACACGCCCCTCGGACGCGACATCATCGGCACGCCCGAGACCGTGCGCGCCGCGACGCGCGAGACCTTCACGAGTCACCTCGAGCGCTGGTACGTGCCGTCGCGCACGGTGATCGGCCTCGGCGGCGCGATCACCGACGCCGCCCGCGCCGCGGTCGAGGAGCTGTTCGGGACGCTGCCCGCAGCGGTGAGCCCCGATCCCGAGCCCTGGACGGCGCAGGCGCACCCGCGCGTGCACATCCATCACAAGGAGTCGGACTCGTTCCATCTCCGCATCGGCGGCGACGGGCTGCCGCTGCTCCACCCCGACCGCTATGCCGCGGCGGTGCTCGCCGCGGTGCTCGGCGGCGGCATGTCGTCGCGCCTCTTCACCGAGGTGCGCGAGCGCCGCGGCCTGGCGTACTACATCGGCGCTCAGCACGGCCAGTACGTCGAGGCGGGGTCGCTGTTCTCGCAGGCCGGAGTCGACCTCAAGCGCGCCGACGAAGCCGTCTCCACGATCGTTGCAGAGCTCGGGCGCATCGTCGGCGAGCCCGTCCCGGCCGAGGAGCTCGAGAAGGCCCGCAACATGCTCAAGGGCCGCCTCGTGCTGGGGCTCGAGGATCCCCGCTCCATCACCTCGTTCGGGCTGCGCGGGACGATCCTGGAGGGTCAGCCGCGGGAGATCCCCGAGATCCTCGCAGGCTTCGACGCCGTGACCGCCGAGGACGTCGGCCGCGTTGCCGAGGATCTGCTCTCGCCCGAGAAGCTGCGCCTCGCAGCGATCGGCCCGTTCGAGGACGAGGCGCGCTTCGAGGCGCTGCTCGGCTGAGCGCAGCGCGCCGCCGGCTCGCGGAGAGCGACGGGCTAGGTAGGCTCGATCAGAACGCCGCCCCAGCTCTCGGGGTGGACGTCGGCGAGCGTCTGCGAGAACGTCCAGTGGTGGCCGGCGAGGTCCTCGGCGTGGTACTGGCGCTCGCCGAACTCGAAGTCGGTCGGCTCCATGTGGATCAGCGCGCCGTGCGCCCTCGCGCGCTCGCAGTGGGCGTCAGCATCGTTCACGCGCACCATCACCGCGTGCGTGGCCTCTCCGGGCCGAGGCGGCCTGCGCTCTCCGCGGACGTCGCCGATGATCACCGCACCGTCGCCTGCGCGCATCTGGGAGCGGTGATCCTCGCCGATGCGCACGCGCTCGGAGAAGCCGAAGGCCTCGCTCAGCCAGGCGACGGCGGCGCGCACGTCCGGATAGATCAGGACGGGGACGACGCCGCTCGCCGGGATGGATCGATTGGCCTGCACGCCTGCCCCCCTGCTAGCTGTGAACCTCGATCAGCGTCGGGCGATCGGCCGAGAACGCCTCCGCCGAGAGCGCCCGGCAGATCGTCCAGCGAATCCGTGCGAACTCCGCGGCAGCCGAAGCCCTCGGCCAGCAGCAGGAAGTCCCGCGCGCTGACCTCGGTGCCCATGCGCGGAGCCCCGATGCGGTCCATCGAGTCGCGCATCTCGCCGTAGCCGTCGTTCTGCCAGATCACGAGCGCGAGCGGGAGGCCGAGGTCGGCTGCGCTCGCGAGCTCCTGGATCGTGAACAGGGCGCCGCCGTCGCCGGCCAGCGCCACGACGGGGCGCCGTGGCGCTGCGATCTGCGCGCCGATCGCCATCGGCAGCGCCGGGCCGAGCGTGCCGAAGCCGCCGGGCGCGATGTAGCCGCGCGGCGCGCGGCCCGGCCAGGAGTGGTGGGCCACGTACGCGGGCTGGGTCGAGTCGGCCACGAGGATGCCGTTCTCGGGGATCCCGCGGTCGAGCGCCGCGAGGAACGGCAGGAACGCCTCGGCGCCAGGCCACCAGCGCCGTCCGGCGCGCAGCTCGGCTGCGCGCGCGCCTCCCGTCGAGCGCTCGCGGCCGCGAGCGGCCAGCCCGGCGTCGATCGCCGCCAGCGCAGCGGCGGCGTCGCCGTGCAGCGCGATCGCCGGCTCGCGCTGCTGGTGCAGCTGCCCGGCGTCGATGTCGACGCGCACGAGCGAGCCCGCGAAGCGCGGAGCCGACGCGCCCGGCGCGTAGAAGTAGTCGGTCTCGCCGAACTCGGTGCCCACCGCGAGCACCGCGTCGGCGTCAGTGAAGGCCGCGTGCACGGGCTTGAGCGTGAGCGTTGTGCCGAGGCTGAGCGGATGACTGTCGGGCACAACGCCCTTGGCGTTCACGGTCAGGCCGACCGGCGCCCCGAGGCGCTCGGCGACTGCGGCTGCCTCCGCGCCGGCGCCGACAGCGCCGCCGCCCAGCAGCAGCATCGGCCGCTCCGCCGAGGCCAGCAGCTCGACCGCGCGCGCGATCAGCGCAGGGTCGGCAAGCGGCCGCGCACCGCGCGCCGGCAGACGCTCTGCTGCAGCTGCGGGCAGGTCGAGCACGTCGATGGGGATCCCGATGTGCACGGGGCGGGGCCGGCGCGACTCGAAGATCTCGTAGGCGCGCGCGAACGCCTCCGGCAGGTCGGCGGGATCGCGCACCTCGATCGACTCCGCGGTGATCGTGGCCATGAAGGCGCGCTGGTCGGGCAGGTCGTGCAGGCTGCCATGGCCGCGGCCGTTGTCCGCGCACGCGGTCGCGCTCGAGAGCACGAGCATGGGGATCGAGTCGTGGTAGGCGCTGGCGATCGGCGTTGCCGCGTTCGTCACCCCCGCGCCCGTGATGAGCGTGCAGATGCCGGGCTTGCCGGCGACGCGCGCGTAGCCGTCGGCCATGAACGCCGCGCCCTGCTCGTGCCGCGGCGAGACGTGCCGGATGTCGGATGCGGCGAGGCCCCGGTAGATCTCGAGCGTGTGCACGCCCGGGATGCCGAACACCGTGTCCACGTCGTACTGCTCCAGCAGGCGGACGACCGCCTCTCCGCAGCTCTGCGCCCGCACCGGCGGCGACGTCTGCGATTCGGCTCCAAGTGGCGTGGCTTCGGGCATGTGGAGAGCGTATAGGCTCCTGTGGTTGTCCGAGGCCGCCCTCATCGAACGCGCTGTGGAGCTGCTGGAGGCGCAGTGCGAGCGCGTCACGGCGCTCCTCCCCGAAGGCTGCGCGCCCTTCGATGCGCACACCCATCTCGGGCTCGACGAGGACGGCCACGCGCTCTCGCCCGAGCAGCACCTGCGCATCATGGATGACGCCGGCGTGGCGGCCGCCAACGTCTTCGCGCTCAACGAGCCAGACCGCGAGCCGGCCTACCGGGCGCCGAACGACCGCGTGCTCGCGTGGGCGGCGGAATCTCCCGACCGGCTGTACCCGTTCGTGCGCCTGAGCCTGGACGAGGATCCGCTGGGCGAGGCAGTCCGCTGCCTCGATCGCGGCGCGCGCGGCATCAAGCTGCATCCCCGCGCGCAGGCGTTCCGCGTGGACGATCGAGCGCTCGAGGCCGTCTTCGCCCTGGCCGACGAGCGGCGCTTGCCCGTTCTCATCCATGCCGGCCGGGGGCTGCCGCCCGGCATGCCCCTGGAGCTCGGGCGCGTCGCCGAGCGGCACCCGGGCGCCTCGCTGATCCTCGCGCACTCGGCGATCGTGGCCCAGGCCGGCATCGGCGAGCTGGCGCGCAGCGTCGAGAACATCTTCTTCGACAGCTCGACCTGGTCGCCCTACGACCAGCTGAACCTGCTCGCGCTCGTGCCGCCGGAGCAGATCCTGTGGGCCTCCGACATCCCCTACGGCGAGCCGCTGGCCGCGCTCAACCTGTTCGTGCGCGCCGCTCGCATGAGCGGGGCGGACGACGCGATCCTGCGCGGGATGCTCGCCGACACCGCACGCGGGCTGCTGGACGGCAAGCGTCCCGAGCGGCGCTCGCCGCCCCTGGGCACTCCGGAGTTCAGCACCTCGTACGCGCGCGTGCGGGCCAGCTTCTATCTCGCCTCGGCGACGCCGCTGCTGTGGATGAGCATGCCCGAGAGGGTCGGCTTCCTCGGGCTCGCGGAAGCGGCCCTGAACGAGGAGGGCCTCGACGAGCAAGCCGAGCTCGTGCGCTGTACCTCCGCGCTCTGGAACGAGTGGGCCGAGACGGTCGTCCCGGGAGCACCGCCCGACCTCGTCGGCCGCGGACGCATCTTCCGCCTGCTCAATGCCGCCCAGGCCGACACGGTGATGGCATGACGGACGTCGCGCTCACCCTCAACGGCCGCGAGCGCCAGGCTTCCGTCCCGGATGGCACCACGCTCGCCGGGCTGCTGCGCGAGCACGTCGGTCTCACGGGCACCAAGATCGCCTGTGCCGAGGGAACCTGCGGCGCCTGCACCGTGCTCGTCGACGGCCGGCCGGTGCTGTCCTGCATCATGCGCGCCGAACAGGCCGAGGGCTGTGCCGTGACGACGATCGAGGGGCTCGGCGATGAGGGCGCGCTCTCGCTGCTGCAACGCGCGTTCGTCGAGGAGGACGCATTCCAGTGCGGATTCTGCACGCCGGGCCAGGTCGTGTCCGCGACGGCCCTGCTCGCGGCCGTGCCGCGCCCGACGAGCGAGCAGGTGCGGCTGGCGATGAGCGGCAATCTCTGCCGCTGCGGCGCGTATGCGGGCATCGAGCGCGCAATCCTGCGTGCGGCCGAGGAGCTGGCCGGCTGATGGCCAAGCTGCAGAAGACCACGGTCGAGATGGAAGGCCGCTTCGAGGAGCGCTGGGTGCTCGTCGAGGAGGAGCCCGCGGCCTGGGAGGACAATCGCGCACTGACCGTCGCAGGCACCCGCGTCTCGCGCCTCACCGGGCCCCGTCGTGTCTCGGGTGCGGCCCGTTTCGTCTCGGACGTGGCGCTGCCCGGCATGCTGCAGGGGGTGATCGTGCGCTCCCCGCACGCGCATGCGACGGTCGAGCTCGAGATCGAGGCCGCCCGCGCCGTGCCGGGTGTGCACGCGGTGCTCTCGGCAGCGGACGAGGGCATCGATCAGGGGCGCAGTCCCATCTTCAAGAGCGAGCCGACGCACGCCGGCGCTCCGGTGGCGGCCCTCGCCTGCGAGGACGCCGAAGCGGCGCGTGCCGGCCTTGCGGCACTCGCGCCGCGCTACACGGTGCTCGGCTTCGTCACCGATCCCGCCCGCGCGCTCGCCGACCAGCGGCTGCAGGAAGACCCCGTCGAGAACGAGACGGGCGACCTCGAGGCCGGCCTGGCGGAGGCCGACGTCGTCGTGGAGGGCGAGTACGCCACGTCTGCTCAGGTGCACCACGCGCTCGAGCCGCACTGCGGCGTGGCCCAGTGGCTGGGCGACGAGCTGCACGCGTTCGTCTCGACGCAGGGCATCTGGGACGCGCGCGCCGAGCTCGCCCGTGCCTTCGGGCTCGACCCGGATCGCGTCCACGTCACCTGCGAGTTCATGGGCGGTGGCTTCGGAGCCAAGCAGGGCGCGACGACCGAGGGCATGATCGCCGCCTATCTCTCCCGCGCCGCCGCCGGGCGGCCCGTCCGCGTCTTCAACGACCGTCGCGCGGAGGCCGTCGCGGCCGGTCATCGCGCGCAGACCTTCCAGCAGAGCTATCGCATCGGCGCCCGTCGCGACGGGACGCTGACGGCGATCGAGGTCACCTCCGTGATCGTCAACCCGATGCGCGGGTGGATCGATCCGACGACCACGCCGGCGCGCACGCTCTATCGCTGTCCCAACGTGCGCGCACAGGCGATTCCGCTCCTGCTCGACGTCGAGCCGTCGAATGCCTTCCGCGCGCCCGGCATCATGGAGGGCACGTTCGGCTACGAGAGCGCGCTCGACGAGCTCGCAACGGAGCTCGGCATCGATCCGCTCGATCTGCGCCGCGCGAACAACGCAGACGTCGACCAGGTCAGCGGCCTGCCATACACGGCCAAGAACCTCGAGGCCTGCATCGACCGCGCTGCCGAGCTGGCCGGATGGGCCGGGCGCGACGACCTGCGCGACCGCGAGCATCCGGATGGGCGCAGGCGCGGCCTCGGTGCCGCCTGCCAGATCTGGTGGGGCGGCGGCGGGCCGCCCGCGCACGCACTCGTGCGCATGGGCCATGACGGCGTCGTGACCGTCGTGACCGGTGCTCAGGACATCGGCACCGGCGTCACCACGGCCTTCGCCCAGGTCGCGGCCGAGGAGCTCGGGCTGCCGCTCGAGCGCGTTCGCGTGGAGGTCGGCTCCACGCGCTACGGCGTCTACGCGCCGGTCTCGGGCGGGTCGCAGACGATGCCCTCGGTGGCTCCGGCGGTGCGCTCGGCGGCCTACGACCTGCGCACGAAGCTGCTCGAGCTCGCCGGCGACGTGTTCGAGGTCTCGCCGGACGATCTCCAGATCGTCGACGGCAGCTTCGTTTCGCTGGACGGCGCCCTGCGCGAGCCGATCGTCGAGGTCACGGGCAAGCTCGGCAAGGCGCAGCTCGTCGGAACGGGCTCGCGCGGGCCGAACCCCGACGGCATGCGCGTCAACACGTTCGGCTGTCAGATCGCACAGGTGGCAGTCGACGTCGCGACCGGCGGGATCACGGTGGAGCGCATCGTCGCGGTGCACGACATCGGCCGCGTGATCGCGCCGCTGCAGGCGCGCAGCCAGGTCGAGGGCGGTGTGCTCCAGGGACTCGGCTTCGCGCTCATGGAGGAGCGGATCATCGACCCCACCACGGGCACCGTCGTGAACGGCAACCTCGAGGACTACGACCTGCCGACGCACGCCGACTGCCCCGAGATCGTGGTCGAGTTCATCGACCGGCCCGATCCGCACGCCTCGACGCTCGGCCTCAAAGGCCTCGGCGAACCTCCCATCGTGCCGACGGCGCCGGCCATCGCGAACGCGATCTTCCATGCGACCGGCGTGCGCGTTCGCACCTCGCCGATCACGCGCCGGCGTTTCCTCGAGGCACGCGCCGGATGAGCGGCTACGTCCGCCCGGCGTCGCTCGCGGATGCGCTGGGGCTGCTCGAGGATGCGGGCACGCGGCCGCTCGCCGGCGGCACCGACCTGATCCCGCTGCAGCTGCGCGGCAAGGCCGCCGGCACGCTCGTCGACGTGCGGGCGCTGCTCGGCGACGCGCTCGAGCGCCACGGGGACGGGCTCCTGATCGGCGCCGCGACGCGCGTGGCCGACGTCGCGGCCGACGCGCTCGTGGCCGAGCGCTACGCAGTGCTCGCGCAGGCCGCCGGCATGGCCGCCTCGCCGCAGTTGCGCAACCAGGGCACGGTCGGTGGCAACCTGGCCCAGCACGTCCGCTGCTGGTACTTCCGGCACCCCGACCTGACCTGCTGGCTGGCCGGTGGCGATACCTGCTACGCGCAGATCGGAGATCACCGCAAGCATGGCCTCGAGCCAGGGGACTGCATCTCCGTCGCACCCTCCGATCTCGGCGGTGCGCTGCTCGCGCTCGACGCGGCGGTTCGCATCCAGGGCGCGGCCGGCGAGCGGAGCATCTCCATCTCGGATCTCTACGCTCGCCCGACCGAGGGCCACCGCTCGGCGGTGCAGCTGGCGCGCGGCGAGCTGATCACGGCCGTCGAGCTGCCGGCGCCGCCGGACGCCTCGGCCTACGAGCGCGCGGGGGAGCGAGCAGCGTGGTCGTTCGCGCTGGCCGGCATCGCCGCCGCGCGCTTCGGCGAGACGCTCCGGCTGGCGGCCATCGGCCTCACGAACGAGCCGCGCCTGCTCGATCCGGCAGATCCGCTCGCGGGACTGCCCGGGCTCGAGCAGACTGGCTGGAAGCGCGAGCTGGCCGTCACGCTGTGCGAGCGCGCACTCGCCCGCGTCCAGCCGTGATACTCACGCCGTGACCGCCTATGACGTTGCCGTGATCGGCGCCGGCACGACGGGCTCGTCGATCGCGTACTTCCTCACGCAGCGGGGCCTGCGGCCTGTCGTCTTCGAGAAGACGCGAGCCGCGGGAGGGCCGTCGGGTGCCTCGGCCGGCATGTGCCGGACGCACTACGCCGACCCCGCGATCGTCGACATGGCCAAGTGGGGCTGTGAGTTCCTGGCCGACATGAAGGCGCGCACGGGCTTTCAGTCCGGGTATTCGATGTCCGGCTATCTCGTCGTCGGCGGACCCGAGCGCGAGCCGGCGATTCGCGGGGTCTACGAGACGATGCGCTCGCGCGGCGTCGACGTGGAGCTCTGCGACGCGGCGCGCATCGCCGAGCTCGAGCCGCGCCTCCACACGAGTGACCTCTCCATCGGGTGCTTCGAGCCGACGGGCGGCCACGCCCAGCCGCTCTTCGTCGCCGACGGCTTCGTGCGAGCCGCCGAGCGCGACGGCGCCACGGTACGCCTGGGCACCCGCGTGACGGCGCTGCGGCCCGATGGGGAAGGCTGGGCGCTCTGGCTCTCCGACGGAACGCGGGCGAGTGCGGAGGTCGTGGTCGTCGCCTGCGGCCCCTGGGCCAACAAGCTCACCCGCGGGCTCGGGGGCGTCGTGCCGCTCGCGCTCTCGCGAGGCCAGGCGGGTCGCTTCCGGCCGCGGCACTCGTTCGGGCCGCCCGGGCCGATCATCTCCGACCACGTGCACGAGCTCTGGATCAAGCCCGAGGGCAGCGATGGCCACTACCTGATCGGCGGCCGCGGCGGCCGTCTGGATCGCAGCCCGCACAAGCGCCCCACCGGCCAGGCAGGTGCAGACGAGTCGATGCTCGAGACCTTCGCCGCCGAGCTCGCCCATCGCCTGCCCGGCACGGCCGGCGGGGTCTGGCGAGGCTCGTGGTCGAGCTTCTACGACTTCACGCCTGACGGCAATCCGGTGATCGACCGGATCCCGGGCCGCCCCGGCCTGATCACGGCCACCGGCATGTCCGGCCACTGCTTCAAGCTCGCGCCCTCGCTGGGCCTCGGCACTGCCGAGCTGATCGTGGACGGGAGCGTGCGGAGCTTCGACTGGTCGGTCTTCTCCTACGGGCGCTTCGCCCGGGCGCGCAGCGGGATCGCCGCCGGCCGCGGTCCCGGATGATCGGCGGAGTCGTGCTTGCGGCCGGAGCCGGCTCCCGCTTCCGGGCGGCGGGCGGCGGCGTCAAGCTGCTCGCTCCCGTCGACGGCCGCCCCCTGGTCGAGCGAGCGCTGGCCGCGCTCGCCGGCGCGCCTCTCGGCGACCGCGTGATCGTGCTCGGCGCCCATTCCGACGAGCTGCTGGCGGCCACCGACCTGCATGGCGTGCGGCCCGTGCGCAACGAGCGCTGGGAGTGCGGGATGGCCTCCTCTCTGCGCGCCGGGCTGGCAGCCCTCGACCCGGCCTGCACGGCGGCTGTGATCGTGCTCGGCGACGGCCCGGCGCTGTCGGCGGAGGCGATCCGCCGGGTGGCGCAGGCGGCGGAGGAGGCGGGAGGCCTGATCGCCGCCACCTACGACGGCGAGCGCCAGAGCCACCCTGTCGCGATTCCGCGCGCGCTCTGGCCCGAGCTCCCGGAGAGCGGGGAGCAGGGCGCCCGCGTCCTCGGCACGGCAGCAGCCCTGGTCGACTGCACCGATCTCCCGCCGCCGGGCGACGCTGACACCCCCGCCGACCTGCCGGCGTAGTCCTCCATCCGGCGCATACGCGCGGGAACGCCGGACGCATAATCCGGGGTCAGGCACGCATAATGCGTGCCTGACCCCGGATTATGCGCCAAATTGGCGCATACTCGGTGCCTGACCCCGGACTATGCGTTCCGTCTGGCTTGCGCTGCAAGGTAGTAACCTGGTAGCTTGCGTCGCATGACAGCTGCGGAGGAGCGCCGGAGGAGCCAGCTCCTGCGCGGCGTGCTCGACCTCTGCCTGCTCGCCGTCATCGAGGATGGACCTGCCTACGGCTACGAGATGACCAAGCGCCTGCGAGCCCGCGGCTTGCCGATCGTCGGCGAGGGCTCGATCTATCCGCTGCTCGGCCGCCTGGAGAGCGCCGGCCTGGTGGCGACGTACCGCGCCGAGAGCAACGGCGGGCCGCCGCGCAAGTACTACCAACTGTCCCCGACGGGACAGCGCGCGCTCGTCTCGGGCGTTGCGGAATGGCGGGCGACCAGAGCTGCGGTCGATGCCGTGCTCGGACCTGTGAAAGCGGAGGTGGACGCGTGAGCAACTTCGTGGAGGAATGCCGCCGCGAATGGAAGCGGCTGCGCGTGCCCGGGACGATCGCGGACGAGATGGCCGGCGATCTCGCGGCAGATCTCGCGGAGGCGGAGGCCGACGGCGCCTCGGCCGAGGACGTGCTCGGGAGCGGCGCCTCGGACCCGCGCGGGTTCGCTGCGGCCTGGGCGAGCGAGCGGGGGATCGTCGGGCGCCCGCAGCCGCCTCGCCTCGGCGGCTCGCGCCTCCTGCTGGCGGCAGTCGCCCTCTGCCTCGCGTTCGGGGCTGTCGTCTTCCTGCTCTTCGCGGCTTCCCCGTTCAGCGGCTCCACGGGCGCCCCGCGCAACGCCGCCGTGACGGTCCCCCCGCGACTCGCCGGGCAGATCATCGGCACCTACATCGGCGGAGCGACCGTGCCGCCCTCCGGAATCGCCCTCCGCAGCGGGCACCGCACGGTGCTGCATCGCCGCCCGACGGCGATCTCGATCTCGTTCGGCAACAGCGGAGCTGTCACGGTCGACCGCGTCACGCTGATGCTTCAGATTGGGCGAAGGCGCTACGAGCGCACGGCCACAAACGTGGTTCCCAACAGCCGCAGGACGGTGCGCTTCGACCTGCCCGCGAACTTGCCGACGCGCTTCACGCTCCGCGCGAGCACCGTTCCCGTACCCGGCGAGACGAACGTGTACAACAATCACCTGAGCTGGAAGCTGCGGATCCCGGAGCGCTGAGGCCACCGCGCAGAGGCTCAGCGGCGCGCCTTCTTGCCGCCGCGCGGCCTCTTGTCCGTGCGCAGGACGAGCGCCCCGCCGCCGATGCCGGCGAGCACCATCACGCCCGCGGCGATCAGGGGGAGCGGCAGGCCGCCCCCGCCGCCTCCGCTGCTGCCGACGCTGAAGCCGTCGGCCTTCGCGAGCGCGCGCATTGCAGCGTCGGCCGAGGCCGTCAGGCCGGCCGGCGTGGTGTCCTTGCGCGGGTCGATGCCCTGCAGGGCCGCCAGCGCCTTGGGCAGCGGATAGGGCCCGTGGATACCGAAGCCCTGCGGCATCACCACGAGCAGCGTGTCCTTGTAGATGAAGCGGAGCTCGGAGCCGAGGAAGCGCGCATAGGTCTGCGGCTTGGCCCACAGCTGGGGCACCGCGCCGAGATCGGTCTTGTTGCCGATCACGGCCACCTTGATCGGCAGGCCGGCATCGGTGATCTGCTGCGTCGTCGTGCCGAGCCGCTTCTCGAGCGACCCGTCCGTGGCCGCCAGCGTCATGTACACGCGCGCGTCGGCGGGCGCGAGGACGTCGCTGGCGGGATCGCCGTCGGCAAGCGCCTGGGGCGCGAGGATCAACGCGAGGATGAGTGCGAGGAGCGCACGCCGGAGCACGCTCACACGGTAGTCGCGATCACGAGTGCCATGAGCGTCAGCGCAGCCGTGCCGCACAGCAGCGCCAGCAGCGCCAGGAGGAGATCGCGCATGTCAGCCACCTGCCTTGTCGACGACCTGGAGCTGGATCGCCTTGTGTCCGGGGATCTCGATCGTGTAGCCGAGCAGCCAGTGGCCCACCATCACGAACGCGGGACGGCTGCGCTGGTAGACGCCCGGTGAGACCTGCGCCAGCGTGTAGGCCTGCTGCTGCATGCTCATGTCGAGCATGTCCAGCTGGGCGGTGACCTGCGCGTTGCGCACCGGCTTGCCGTTCTGCTGGAGATGCAGTGCGAACGCGTTGGCGATCGCCGCGCGGTTTGGCCGGATGCCCACCTGGATCCGCACGCCATCGCGCACGAAGGTCTGCGCGACGGCGCCGGGCCCGACGTGCGCGTCGGTCTTGCCGAGCTTCGCGAGCGCCTTGGAGGGGGGCGCGAGGCTCGTCAGGATGGCTGCTGCGACGACCGCGCCGAGGAGCAGCGCGCCCTCGCCCAGCACGAGTCGGCGGAGCAGGGTGGCAGCGCCCTTCCCGAGCGCCTCGTCGCGGCGTTCGACCGCCGCGGCGAGCCGGGGCCGGGAGCGAAGGTTGTTGACGGCGCCGAGCAAGAGCGCGACGGCGAGCAGCACGCTCTTGGCGACGATCGCCTGGCCGTAGCTCGTCTGCCAGAGCGACGACAGCGTGGGCAGGTGCACGACGCTCGCGCTGATGCCCGTGACCAGCAGCACGGCCACGCTGACCACCGCGGCGCGGGAGAAGCGCGGCACGACCGCGGCGAGCGCGGCCACGCGCCTGCCGGGCTCCGTCGCGGCGGCGAGCACGAGCAGGCCGATCAGCCCGCCGATCCAGATCGAGGCCGCGGCGAGGTGGGCCCAGTCGAGCGCGAGCATCAGACCGACAGGACTGGTCGTCGAGGGATGACCTGCGAGTCCGGGGAACGCCAGGGCGGCGGCAGCGCAACCGCCCGCTCCGACGATGGCGAGCAGCGCCTCGCCGGAGCGCCGGGCTCGGCCCGGACGGTCGAGGCGGAGCGAGAGCGCCGAGGCCAGCGCCAGCAGCCCGAGCACGGCCCAGAGGTCGCTGAACGAGCGCCCGAAGCTCGAGTCGCGCACGAGCGGGATGATCGCGCCGAGATCGGTCCTCGGTCTGAGCGAGAACTCCGCGGTCGCCAGCACGAGGTAGACCGGCGCTGCGACGAGCGCCAGAAGGAGGGCGGCGCCGGCCGCGACCGTGACGCTGCGCAGCGCCCGCTCGTTGCCGCCCTCGACCTGCAGCGGGCGCGCCACCACCGCGCGGAACGCGAGCAGGCCGACGGCCGCGAGCAGCGCCAGCAGCAGCACCGAGCGAGAGCCGACGAGCCCGGGGCTGGCGGCGCTCTCGCCGAGCGACGGGATCACGAACTGCGGAGGCGGTCCGGGGCTCGGCCCGACCGCGAACGTAAAGGCGCCGCGAACCGGGTGCCCGTCGGCCGAGATCACTCGCCACCAGACGAGATACCAGCCCTGAGGCAGCGTGCGCAGCTTGATGAAGATTGAATCTTGGTCGCCGGACACGTTGGCGGGGCTCCCGACCATCTCCTGGTTCCCGTGCGCGTCGGTCACCGAGATGACGGCGAAGCGCGGCTCGATGTGCTCGCTGTAGGTGAGCCGCACCTCGGTCGGCGGGTGGGAGAGCACGCCGCTCGCCTGTGGTTGCGTCGCGAGCAGCGACGCGTGGCCGAAGGCCACGGCCGGCAGCGCGAGGACAACCGTCAGGACGACGATCAGCGCGCCCCCCCTCCCGCCGATCCTCATGCGGTGCGCCGTCCCGAGACGAGGCCGGCGCCGCCGACGACGAGACCGAGCCCGCCGACGATCAGCGCGATGATCGCGATCGTCTTGCTCGAGCCGGAGCCGCTGCCCGAGGAGCTCTGCTCGGCCGAGGCGGTGATGTGCGCGGCCGGCGTCTCCGAGCTCTCATCGCCGTTCCAGAGCACGACGCTGCCGTCCGAGTAGGTCTGGCGCACAGTGAATGCGTACTGCTGGGCCTTCTTGGGAACGCCGACGAAGGGCAGCACGGCGAGCTTCGTTCCGTCCAGCTTGCCCCTCCAGGTGATCGAGTTGCCGCCCTGCAGTTCGCCCTTCACCTTGTGCTGGCCGGCGACGCTCACGGTCCAGCCGGGAACGGGCGCGACGTGCTCGAGGTCGAAATTGGCGGGCATGGTGATCTGGATCTGCGTGGTCGAGGCGTTGTCCTTCTCATTGGGAACGGCGAGGCTCAGCAGGTATCCGTCGCCCGACGGAATCTGGTTCGGGAACAGCTCGGCGTGGGCGAACGCGCTCGGTGCGAGCGCAAGAGCGGCAACGAGGACACCCGCGAACGCGGATGCTCGTCGCATCGAAATGCGTTTCATGTCCTTCTCCCTCTCGTGGCGTGGGCTACGGGATGGAGAGCGCGGGCGGCCCTCGGGCGCGCAGGGCGCGCACGAGCAGCCAGGCGGGCGCGGTGAGCTGCCCGAGGACGATCGCATGCGGCCTCCGCGCGGCACGGGGCTGCAGCAGCCGCCGCAGCACGCGCACGACGCGCCGCGCCCACGCAAGCGCGTGGCGCAGTGCTCCGAGCAGTGCGGCCGCAGCGAGTGAGAGCGCCAGCAGGATCGGGATCGCGTTGCGATGGACGGGGCCCTCGAGGCACATCCACCAGTGCATCTGCATGCCGGCGCGCGCGTGGATCCACGTCTCCAGCACGGCGAAGCCGAGCAGCGAGCTGCCGCCGAGCAGCAGCGCGTCCTGACAGAAGCGCGCCAGCGCGAGCCGCGGCGGCGGCCCCTCGGCGCGGTCGAGGGCGTGGCGTTCGCGTACGCCGAGCGAGGCGAGCCAGAGCACGCCGAGGGAGATCGCCGCCGCGAGCGCCAGCGCGACGACGGTGATCACGGGCAGGCGCGGGCCCCCGAGCTGAGCCGCGAGCGGCGTCGGCGTCGCCGCGTAGGCGAGCGAGCGGCCACCCAGGATCACGAGCACGAGCCCGAGCAGGAGTCCGCCGAGATGTTCGCCGCGCCTCATCTCACACTCAACGTAAAGGGGGCCGTGATCAGTTTGCCGGCGTGGAAGACCTGCAGGAAAAGCCGCCATTTCCCGGTCGCGGGCAAGAGCACGCCGAGCTCCATGCGACCCGGCTTGGTGCTGTGGCCGGCCGTGGCGGGAGTAGCGAAGCCCGCGGTGCAGGCGGGATCGTTGCCGCAGATGTGCGAGTGGAAGTAATCGAGCGTGCCCGCGCGGAAGAAGATCGCATGCGCGAGCGCGCCGTAGAACGGCTTGAACACGACGGGCTTGCCGGCGGCGTCGGTCACGTTCACGATCATCGATGCAGGTTCGGCCAACCGCAATCCCGGCAGCTTTGCGATGCGGAAGGTGAGGCCGCCCGCGTGCACGACCGGCGCGTAGGGCGGCAGAGGCGCCTTGACGTCCCCGGTTCCCACCTTGAGGTCATGGTGAAGCTGGAAGTTCGGCAGAGGCCCGCTCGCCGGATACACGTCGACGAGCACGTGGTAGCGGCCCGCGCGGGGCAGGTCGACGGCGATCGCCAGGCGCCCGCTCGGAGGGATCGCCGGGTGCAGGTGCACGATCGTGGAGAGGTCGTCGCGCACGATGATGAGGTGCACGCCGGTGTGGGGGCCTGCGCCCTTGCGGAAGCGCGTGAGGATCTTGCCGTCGGGCGTGCGCACGGCGAAATGGACGGTCACCTCGCCGGGGTTCGCGACGCTGGTGGGCCCCTCCCAATCCAGCTTGTACTCCTTGGCCGGGGCGATCGTCGGAGGCGCGGGCGAGCCGCCACCGCTGCCGCAGCCGGCTGCGAGCAGTGCGAGCGATGTCAGCGCGGCCGCGCGGCGCCCGATCACTGGCCCTCCGGGAAGAGGTAGCGGGCGTGGGGCGGCACGTAGCCGCCCACCTCGAGCACGATCTCGTCGTGCCGCTGCAGCGGGATGCGCCGCGGATCGCCCAGCCACTCGCGGCCGTTGCGGAAGGCGCGCACGGCTCCCGTGAACGAGAGCAGCCGGCGCGCGCTGAGCCGCTGGCCCCAGACGGCGAACAGATCGGCGAGCGTGCGCGCTGCCGGGCGCGCGACGAGCACCGTCCCCGTCGGGTCGAGCGTGCGCAGCGGATAGGCGCAGCGGCCGCCGGCGAGGCGGGAGGGGCTCGCATGGCGGAGTGGGGGCCGCAGGCCGATGCCCGCGGGGAGCAGCAGCACCTTGCGATCCACGAAGATCTCGACGTGCACGGCGTCGACCGCACGGCCGGCCGCGCAGGTCATGCCGGCCACCCGGCGTCCGCTCGCGACGGCGCGCGGGGCGGCGGGCAGTACGAACCCCGGCTCGCGCGACACCGGCGGCGGGGGCGGGGGCGCGGCGGGCACCAGCACGGACTCAGTGTGGCAGAGGGCCTCCCGCCGCCGGCTGGACCCTAACGCGCGCTTCACGCCGCGCCGGCAGGCGGCCGCTACTCGGAGGTGCGCTCGTCCGCTGCTCCGCCGCAGCAGGACTTGAGCTTCGCGAGCAGCTCCTCGCGGCAGTGATCCTCGTCCGCTGCGCCGCCGCAACAGGCCTTGACGTGCTGACGCAGCTTCAGCTCGAAGCGGTAGGCGGCAGCGCATTCGCTGCAGAGCGCGAGGTGCTTCTCGACGACCACGGCGTCGCCGGGGGAGAGAAGCTTGTCGAGATACGCCTGCATGCGGCTCTCCGCATGCGCACAGGCTCCAGTGGTCGTGCTCACGATGCTGTGGCCTCCGCGGTGTCCTCGATCGTCTGGGCGAGTTCGGTCTTGAGCATGCGCCGGCCACGGTGCAGGCGGGACATGATCGTCCCGATCGGCACGTCGAGGATGTCGGCGGCGTCCTGATAGGAGAAGTCGGCGAGGTCGACGAGCACGACCGCGTCGCGGTAGGGCTGCGGCAGTGCCGCGAGCGCGCTCACGACGCCGCCCTGCGAGAGGCGCTCCACGACGTTGTCGGCCTCCTCGGGCGTCGAGGTTCCGCCCATGCGCTGGTAGAGGTAGTAATCGCTCTCCTCCACCGGCTCCATCTGGGGCGTGCGCTGGCGCTTGCGACCGGCGTCGACAGCCAGGTTGTGCACGATGCGCAGAAGCCACGCGCGCAGATTCGTGCCCGGCGTGTACTGCTCCCAGGAGCGGAAGGCGCGCACGTAAGCGTCCTGCACGAGCTCCTCGGCGGCCTCCGTCGAGCCCGTCAGGCGTCGCGCGACGCGAAAGGCGTCATCCGCGTACTGCAGCGCGTCCTCCTCGAAATGCACGCGATCCCGCGCACGCGCGGCGAGATGCCGCGGCTCGCTCGACGACGTGGTCGTTTCGGGCTCCATGAGAGAAACGTACACCGGACCAGGATAACGCCGCCCACCAAAGAGCTATTCCCCTATGCGCATAGCCCCCCGGCGCGAGCGGGAGACGGCGAGGCCGCAGAGCCGCCGAGGATCCAGGCTCCGAGCAGGTCGGAGGGTGCAGTCGCGGCCGAGGGGCGAGTCGCCGCGTTCCGGGGCACCCACTCGACGAGGCGCCGCTCGCCCGGCAGCCACGCCCTCAGGCGTGAGCGCTGCCGCGCCTCCGGCGCACCACCAGGTAGGCGATGCCGGCCACGATGCCGGCGGCGACCAGGTAGTCGAGGAACTCGAGGCGCTTGTGCCACTCGTCCCACCTCGAGCCGACCTGGACTCCGAGCAGCGTGAGCGCCAGCACCCAGGGCAGCGAGCCCGCGGCCGTGTAGATCGTGAAGCGCCAGAACGGCATGCGCGCGATGCCCGCCGGCAGCGAGATGAACGTTCGGATGATGGGCAGGCAGCGCGCGATCAGCACGATGCGCTCGCCGCGGCGCGCGAACCAGCGGTCGGCCATGTCCAGCCGCGCCGGCGTGATGTGGACGTAACGGCCGTGGCGTTCCAGCAGCACACGGCCGCCGCTCATGCCGACGCCCCAGGCGATCCAGGAGCCCACGACATTGCCGGCCACGCCCGCCGCGACGGCGGCGGTCAGGCTCATGCTGTGGATCGAGACGAGGTAGCCCGCGAACAGCATGATGACCTCGCTCGGCACCGGCAGGCAGGCCGATTCGAGCACCATCAGGAAGAACACGGCCGGTATGCCGTGGTCGCCGATCAGGTGGGTGACACCGTCGACGAGGCGGTTCAGCACGAGAGCAGGTAGACGCAGGGGCGCGGGTCTTGCGGCAGTGGCGAGGCGCCGACGCGGGAGACGACGAAGGCGGCGCCGTCGACCTCGATCCGCTCGTCGCGCTCCGGCGGCGTGCCGCTGCGCTCCTCGAGGCGATAGCCCTGCGGCGAGGGCACGAAGAGCACGTAGCCGCTGCGATCGTCGTCGCTCACGGCCCCAAGCGTACTCAGGCTGGGGCTCCTGGGCGCCCGGCATGGCATCCTCAGGCGATGCGACTTCGATTCCTGATTCTCATCTGCACGCTGCTGGCCGCCGCAATCGCCGTTTCTCCCGCGCAGGCGGCACGCTCCGCCGGCTGCTCGTCCGCCAAGCCCGCGGCCGCAGGCAAGAGCAAGCCGAGCTATAAGAAGCCCGCCACGGTGCTGGCCGGGAACAAGCGCTATGCGATCGTGATGACGACATCCTGCGGCACGATCCGGATCGTCCTCGACCGCAAGCTCGGCGGGCCCATCCCGAACTCGATCGCCTTCCTGGCGAGCAAGCACTTCTTCGACGGGCTGACGTTCCACCGCGTCGTTCCCGGCTTCGTGCTTCAGGGCGGCGATCCGCACGGCGACGGTACTGGCGACCCCGGCTACCAGGTCGTCGGCAAGCTGCCGAGCTCGTACCACTACAGGCTCGGCGACGTGGCCATGGCCAAGACGCAGGACGCGCCGTCGGGTGCCGCGGGGTCGCAGTTCTTCGTCATCTCCGGCGCCGAGGGCGAGCAGTTGCCGCCCGACTACGGCTTGCTCGGCCATGCCGCCGACAAGGCGTCGCTCGCCACGATCAAGCGCATCGCGGCGCTCGCCACCACCTCCTGCGGCAGCTCGGACTGCCCGCCGTCGAAGAAGGTCTGGATCATCACCGCGACGGTGGTTACTATCAAGTGACGATGCGCACGCGCCGAGCGCTGATGGTCGTTGCCGCCTCGGCGCTTGCGCTCGGGGCGTCGGCCGTCGGGAGGGGCTCGACAAACGCGGCGCCCCCAGCCGGGGAGATCGCCTTCGTCAGCACTCGCGCGACGGCGGCACCGGGGCTGCTCTACGCACTTGCGCCCGGCGCCGCGCCGCGGCTGCTCTCCCCGAGGCAGTACGCCGCGCTCGGCCTCGCGACTGCGCCGACGGGGAGGGCGTACGCGTTCTGGAGCAACCGGACGGGGCCGTTCCGCCTGATGATCTCGCGCGGCGGTGGCAGCGCGCTGCGCACCGTTGTGATCCCCGGGCCCGCCGGCGCCGACCCGCAGTATCCGTCGACTTCGCCGGTGTTCTCGCCCGACGGGAGCCGGCTGCTGATCTCATACGTCCCGGCCCGCTCCCTCAACGGCAAGCTGAGCTTCGCGCTCGCTGACGTCCACTCCGGCAGGGCTCAGACGGTGCGGCTGCCCTGCGGGCTGGCCCCGGCCTTCTCGCCCGACGGGCAGCTGCTCGCCTGCACGGACTTCAGGCACGGGTTCATGCTGGACCTACAAGGGCACGTGCGCTTCCGCGCTCCCGGGACGGCCGTCTTCTGGTCGGCCGACGGCCGCCTTGCGGTCGCCGGGAGGGCCAGTACGGCGATCGTGAGCGCCCAGGGGCGCCTGCTCCAGCAGGTCGCAGGCGTCGGTCGCGCCTGGTCGCCCGACGGGCGCTACCTCGCGCTCGTCCGAGGTACGGCGCTCGTGCTCGCGCAGCCCGGCCGCGCGGGCGGCGACCGCGTGGTCAAGGCTGGCTCGAAGGACGCTCAGTACTACTGGCTGGCGTTCACGCCGGACGGGCGCGACCTCGGCTACGTCGACGGAGTCGGCCAACCCCAGCTCGAGCCGGTGGCGGGTGGGCCCTCACGGCGGCTCGCGGCCGGCTTCGGCTCCGCGTGGTCGCCCCGCGGCCAACTCGCGTTCCCCGTAATCAAGGGAACCACGGCGACGATCGAGATCGGCGATCGCCTCGGAAGGCATGCGCGCGTCGTGGCGCGACTGCCGTGGGACGACCATGGTGTCTTCACGCTCGCCTGGCTCGGCGACGGCAGCCGGCTTCTTGTCAACGTCAGCACGCGTGACCACGCCGACCTCTGGCGGATGAGCGCCGACGGAACGGGCCAGAAGCGGCTGACGAACAACGGCCATCGCATCGGCGAGCCGGCCTGGAGCGCCGACGGCGCGAGGCTGGCCTTCGTCGATGCGTCGTTCGCAGGAGGCAATTGCGGCTACTGCGCCGCAGACGTCGTGGTCGCCGACGCGAACGGGCGGGCGCCGTCGGTCATCCCCGGGGCCGACGGCGGGAGCAGCGAGGACTCGAGCCCGGCCTGGTCCCCGAGCGGCACGCAGATCGCCATCTCGAACGCCTTCAACGGCGGCGTCTTCGCCGTCGCGCTCGATGGCGGCGACCGCATACGACTCGCCCCCGATGCCACGGCTTCGCCCGCCTGGTCTCCGGATGGGACACTGGTGGCCTACGTCAGCTCCTTCAGCGGCGGTGACGTCCAGGCTGTCGACCCGGCCGGCGCCAATCCGCGCGCGCTGCTGCCAGGCTCGAAGCTCAAGGCCCTCGCGCTCGCGTGGTCGCCCGACGGCACGCAGCTCGCGCTGCGCACGGCCTCGGGGGTCTTCGTCGCGCCGGCCGACGGCTCTGCGGCGCCCCGGCGGGTGAGCGCGGTCGCGGGTGGCGTCGCTCATCCCCGCCTGAGCTTCTCTCCCGACGGCAGCCGGCTCGTCTTCACGGCGACCGCCGGAACGACGCACCCCTACAGCGCGATCTTCGTCGTCGGCGTCGACGGCAGCGGCCTTCGCCGGCTGACGAGCGGCCCGTTCGACAGTTTCGACCCCGCCTGGAGGCCGGCGCCCTGACTCAGTCGTAGGCGCGCACGCGGCGGTACAGCGTGTCGCGCTGCACTGGCCGCTTGCCGGCCGCGCGGATCAGCCGGCAGAAGTCGTCGACGTCGGCGCAGTAGGTCGTGCCGGCGGCCGAGACGACGTTCTCCTCGATCATGATCGAGCCGAGGTCGTCGGCGCCGAAGTGCAGGGCCACCTGCCCGATCTTCAGGCCCTGGGTGACCCAGGACGACTGGATGTGATCGACGTTGTCGAGGTAGAGGCGCGAGACGGCCTGCGTGAGCAGGTAGTCGAACGAGGTCGGCGTCTCCTTGACCTGCAGGCCGAGCCGCGTGTTGTCGGGCTGGAACGTCCAGGAGATGAAGGCGCGGAAGCCGTGCATCTCGTCCTGCAGCTCGCGGATGCGGCGCATGTGCTCGACGCGCTCCTCGAGCGTCTCGACGTGCCCGTACATCATCGTCGCGGTCGTCGACATGCCGAGGCGATGCGCCTCGCGCATGACGCCGAGCCAGTCGGCGGTCTTCGTCTTCTTGGGCGCGATGATCTTGCGCACGCGGTCGACGAGCACCTCGCCGCCGCCGCCGGGCAACGAGTCGAGCCCGGAGTCGCGCAGCCGCGAGAGCGTCTCGGCGGTCGTCAGCTTCGAGCGCCGCGAGATGTGCTGGATCTCGGGAGGGGAGAGCGCGTGCAGGTGGATCTTGTAGCGCTGCTTGATGCCCGAGAAGAGATCCTCGTACCACTCGATGCCGAGGTCGGGGTGGTGGCCGCCCTGCATCAGCACCGCAGTGCCGCCGAGCGCCAGCGTCTCCTCGATCTTCTTGTGGATCACGGGCTTGGGCAGAACGTAGCCCTCGCGCGTATCGCCCGGGCGCCGGTAGAAGGCGCAGAAGTCGCAGTCGGTGATGCAGACGTTGGTGTAGTTGATGTTCCGGTCGACGATGAACGTCACCTCGTCGGGGTCGCTCTTGCGACCGCGCGCCTCGTCGGCGGCTCGGCCGACGGCGACGAGGTCGCGCGAGCGCAGGAGGGTCGCCGCGTCGTCGTCGGAGAGGCGGTTGCCGTCGAGCACGTGCTCGAGGATCTCCTGGACGGTGCGGTTGGCGACGTCGACTGCCATGCGGGTCAGCGTACGCGAGCGATGTCGGCGAAGCGCAGCTCGGGCACGCCCGCGATCGCGCCGCGTTCGGCGGCCAGCTCGTAGAAGCGCTCGAGGCCCTGGCGCTCGCGCACGCCGAAGCCGTAGCGAAGCTTCTCGAAGTAGCGCGCGAGATAGCCGGCGGGGAAGCCGTGGCGCTCGCCCGCGGCCTTCGCGACGAGATCGGCGTGCTCGGAGGCCTCCGCCACCGCGCCGCTGAGAGCGCGGTCGATGCGCGCCAGCGCCCCGGGATCGCAATCGCGCTGAGCAGCCCAGACGGCGAAGACCATCGGCAGGCCCGTGCGCTCGCGCCAGAGCGCGCCGAGATCGTGATGGGGCGTCGGATCGGAGAAGGCCGATTGCAGTGCGGCGTCGCCGATCAGCAGACGGCCGTCGGCCGCCTCGCCCTCGGGCAGGATCTCCGCGTGCGGCACGAGCACCTTGACGAGCGCCACCGAGGTCGCCGACTGGCTCGTGACCGCGATGCTCCGCACGGCCGGAAGCGGCAGCTGCGTGACCAGCTGCACGGACTCGACGGCGCCGTCGCTGCCGACGCAGAGCGAGGGCAGCAGCACGTAGCGCTCGGGATTGTCGGCGTACTCGACGCTCGAGACGTTGGCCACGTCGAGCTCGCGCGCCGCCAGCATCCGGTTGAGCTGAGTGGGGACCGCGGCGACCTCCTCGACCTCGTCCGGATCGAGGTGCCGCGCCAGCGCCCACTCGACCGGGAAGGTGTTGATGAACGCGACGCGGCCGAGGCGCAGCATCAATCGAAGCGGCGGACGACGTTGTAGAACGAGTCCCGCTGCACCGGCACGCGGCCGGCCTCCTTGATCACGCGCACGAGCGAGGCGACCTTCTCCTCGGTGGGCGTGACCGCGCCGGCGGCATGCGCGATCGTCTCCTCGACCACCGTGCCCTGGATGTCGTTGGCGCCGAAGTGCAGCGCGACCTGGGCGAGCGGCGTCGAGATCATGATCCAGTACGCCTTGATGTGCTCGATGTTGTCGAGCATGAGGCGCGAGACGGCCTGCATCTTGAGGTCGTCGTGGCCGCTCGTGAACGTCCAGCCGCGCCGTTCGAAGACGGTGTTCTCGGGATGGAACGGCAGCGGGATGAACGCCATGAAGCCGCCCGTCTCGTCCTGCAGGTTGCGCAGGCGGAGCAGGTGGTCGACGCGCTCCTCGTAGGTCTCGACGTGGTTGTAGAGCATGGTGCAGTGCGTCTTCACGCCCATCCCGTGCGCCAGGCGGTGCACCTCCAGCCAGATCTCGGGATGCTCCTTGCCCGGCGCGACGATCTTGCGCACGCGATCTGCGAAGACCTCTGCGCCGCCGCCCGGCAGCGTCTCCACGCCGGCCGCGAACAGCTCCTTCAGCACCTCGGCGTGCGTCAGCCCGGAGAGCTTCGTGATGTGGTGCACCTCGGAGGCCGTGAAGCACTTGAGCGTCACGTCGGGCAGCGCCGACTTGAGGCTGCGCACGAGGTCGAGGTAGTAGTCGAGATCGAGGTAGGGACTCTCGCCGCCGACCATGTGGATCTCGCTGAAGGCCTCCCGCTCGTAGTGCTTGACGGCGTGCTGGGTGAGCGGGCCGATCTCCCAGGTGTAGGCGCCGTCCTGCTTGTTCGTGCGGGCGAAGGCGCAGAACTTGCACTTCACCCGGCAGACGTTGGTGTGGTTGAGGTAGAGGTTGTTGACGAAATAGACCTCGTCGCTGCCGCCGCGCAGGCGCCGTGCCTGGTCAGCGAGCTCGCCCAGGCCGAGCAGATCGTCGCTCTCGAGCAGCGCGACGCCGTCGTCGAAGTCGAGGCGCTCGCCCGCCATGACCTTCTCGCGGACGGGATCGATCAGCGTGCGCGTAAGCGTGCTTGCCATCGGCTCTCAGTGGTCGCGGGTGGTCGCTGCCTGCACGATAGCCTCGAGCGCTCGGCGATCGCTTCGGTCGGGCAGCGCCGCGAGGGCGCCGCGGGCCGCATCCGCGTGCTCGAGCACCGCGCGGCGCGTCTCGGCGATCGCCCCGCAGGCGGCGACGCGTGCGAGCAGGCCGGCAACGTCCGCGGCGGCGCGCTCACGGTCGAGCAGCGCCGCGGCCACCTGCTCGTCGCGCTGAGCGGCCAGCAGCAGCGGGAGCGTGACCGTGCCGTCGAGCAGGTCGACGCCGAGCGCCTTGCCGGTCGTCTCGGGGTCGCCGTCGCAGTCCAGCAGATCGTCGGCCAGCTGAAAGGCGATGCCCAGCTGCTCGCCGAAGCGCTCGAGCGCCTCGATGCCGGGCCGGTCGAGCCCGCCGAAGAGCCCGCCGAGCGCGCAGGCGGCGCCGAACAGGCGGCCGGTCTTGAAGAGGCAGCGCTCGACGTAGGCCTCGACGGTGATCTCGGGCCGGCGCGCCTGCTCGCTCTGCAGTGCCTCGCCACGCGCGAGGTCGAGCGCGGCGAGCGCCAGCAGCGCGACGGCGTCGGGCGAGCCTGCGCGCGTCAGGCCGGCGAACGCGAGTGCGAACAGGTGGTCGCCTGTGGCGCGCGCGAGGGCTTCGCCGTGGCGCGCCCAGACGGTCGCGTGGCCCCGGCGCAGGGGCGCGGCGTCGAGCACGTCGTCGTGCACGAGCGTGGCCATGTGCACGAGCTCCGCGGCCGCGGCGGCGATCTCGAGCTCCGGGCGGTCGCGGCTTTCCGGCGGGGCGGAGATCAGCACGAGCAGGGGACGCAGGCGCTTGCCGCCCGCAGCGAGCGTCTCGCGCGAGGCGCGGCCGACGGAGTCGTCGGCGAGCTGCGCCGAGAGGCGCTGCTCGACGCCGGCCAGGAACGGCAGCGTGCGGGTGCCGGCGAGGGTTGTCACGTCCTGAGCCACGGCGGTCACGCTGCGACCTCGCCGACGTGCAGCGCGACGATGCCGCCCGCCAGCAGCCGGTAGCGGACGCCGGTCAGGCCGGCGCGATGGAACGCCTCGCCGAGCTTCTCGGGGCCGGGGAACCGGCGCACCGAGGCGGGCAGGTACGAGTACGCGCCGCTCCGGTCGAAGACCTTGCCGATGGCCGGGATCCCGCGGTCGAACCAGAGCGAGTAGAAGCCCTTCAGCGGCCCGTGCTCGGGGCGCGTGATCTCCAGGCAGACGACGCGCCCGCCCGGCCGCACGACGCGGGCCAGCTCGCGCAGCCCGGCCTCGGGATCGGGCAGGTTGCGCAGGCCGAACGCGATAGTGGCGGCCGCGAAGGCGTTGTCCGGGAACGGCATCGCGGTGGCATCGCCGCGTACCCACTCGACAGTCGCCGAGTCCGCGGGCGGAGTCTTGCGGGCGGCGCGCCGCAGCATCTCGGCCGAGAAGTCGAGCCCGGTGACCTGGCCGCTGCGCCCGACAACGCGCGCCAGCTCGAGCGCAAGGTCACCGGTGCCGCAGCATGCGTCCAGCACGCCGGCGCCCCGCCCGACGCCGCTCTCGCGCGCCGCCAGCGAGCGCCAGCGCTGGTCGAGGCCCGCGGTCATGAGGCGGTTCATGAGGTCGTAGGGGCCAGCGATGCGATCGAACATGCGCTCGACGTCCGCCGGGTCGAGGCGATCGCGCACGCTCACGCGGTGCCCCAGCGACGCAGCAGGTCGTGCTCGACTCCGAGCAGGTCGAGCGCCTTGCCGGCCACGAAGTCGATCGCGTCGGCCAGCGTGTCGGGCTGCGTGTAGAACGCCGGCATCGCCGCCAGGATCAGCGCGCCCGCCTGGCGCAGCTTGAGCAGCACCTCGAGGTGGATGGCCGAGAGCGGCGTCTCGCGGGGCACCAGCACGAGCCGGCGGTCCTCCTTGAGCGCGACGCCGGCCGCGCGATGGATCAGGTTGGACTGCCCGGACGATGCGATCGTGCCTGCCGTTGCCATCGAGCAGGGGCAGATCAGGTACCCGTCCACTTTGGCGGAGCCGGACGCGTAGGGCGAGAACCAGTCGTCCTCGGCGTACAGCGTCGTCTGCGGGCCGCCGTGCTCGCCCACCAGGCGCTCCACCGCCGCCACGGGATCGAGCGAGCGGTCGCGATAGAGCTCGTAGGCGATGACCTCGCCCGCGGCCTTCGAGGCGCAAACGCCGACCTCGGCCCCGGCTGCCGTCAGGCCGGCGAGGACGCGCGCGGCATAGGGCGCACCCGATGCGCCCGTGATGCCGAGGAAAAATCGCACGTGAGCAGGGTAGCGAGCCAGGCGCTGCGAGGGCCCCTACCGGGCCGGGTGAACGCTCGCTACAAGCCCGCGCAGGCCTGGTCCTGCGTCTTCGGGTTGCCGCCGCCCTTGCCGAGCACGGCGACGACGGTCGCGACGCACTTCAGCTGCTTGTCGGTGAACGTGCCCTTGAACGACGGCATCGGCGAGGCGCCGTTGGTCAGGCGCGTGACCGCAAGGGAGTAGGGCGGGTGCTTGCTGTCCAGGTTCGGGCCGATGTTGCCGCCCCAGCCCATCGCCTTGAGCGTGTGACAGCTGCCGCAGGACTGCGCCTTCGTGAAGGCGATGCCCGCGCCCTTCGCCGTCACGGCGCCCTCGATGTTCGGCGCGCTCGAGCCCTTCCAGGTGAGCGTCAGCAGCAGCACGGCCATCGCGCCGGCGAACGCGATCGCAATCGGGCGGCGCGAGACGCGGCGCTCGCGCGTGCGGTCGATGAACGGCATCGCTACGAGGATCGTCATCCAGATCGTGGGCACGATGATCGTGCCGAGCAGTAGCAGGTTCGGGTTGTCGAACACCCGCAGCAGCTGGAAGAGGAAGAAGTAGTACCAGTCGGGACGGGGGTCGTAGACCGCGACGGCGCTGTTCGCCTTGTCCTCGTAGAGCGGTCCGAGCACGCCGCTGTGCGTGCCGTTCGCCGTCTGATGCCAGAGGATCGCGAGGCCCACGATCAAGAGCACGAAGAACAGGTTGACGATGATGTCGTGCAGGATCACCTGCGGGAAGAACGACTTGCCCGTCTTCTTCTGGTACGAGTACTCGCGCAGGTACGCCTCGCGGCGCTCGCGCGCGGTCAGGCGTGCCATGCGGCCCCCCAGCCCATCGCGGTGCGGCGTCCGCTCACCGCGTGCTCTCCACGGCCTCGCGCGCGGCAGCCTCGTCGTAGCGCTTGCGCGACCAGGGCGGCGACGTCACGCCGAGGCGGACGACGAGCCACATGTGGATGAAGATGAACGTGAAGATCCCGCCGGGGATCACGAGCATGTGCAGCGAGTAGAAGCGCGAGAGCGTCTGGTCGCCGAAGACCGGGCCCGCCTTGAAGAAGTTGGCGAGGTAGGGGCCCACGATCGGGCCGGTGCCGTTGATGTTGACGCCGACGACGGTGGCCCAGTAGGCGCGCTGGTCCCACACGAGCAGGTAGCCCGTGAACGACATCGCCATGACCATGATGAAGAGGATCCCGCCCGTTACCCAGGTCAGCTCGCGCGGGTACTTGTACGCGCCGAAGACGTAGGTGCGGGCCATGTGCAGGAAGAGCAGGATGACCATCACCGACGAGCCCCACTTGTGCATGCCGCGCACGAGCCAGCCGAGCGTCTCCTGATCCGTGATGTAGCGGATCGACTCGTAGGCCGAGCCCGGATCGGGGTGGTAGCTCATCGCCAGGATCACGCCGGTCGTGGCCTGCAGCATGAAGACCGTCAGCAGGGAGGATCCGAGCGTCTGCAGCCAGGACGTGTCGCCGGGCACCTTGCGGAACAGGAACGACTCGACGAGGCCGACGAAGCCGGAGCGCTCCTCGACCCACTCGAGCGGCGCATCGATCACCAGTTCCTTGGCGGTCGGGCGTGTGCGGGGCATCGCGCTCGCTCCTAGCCCTGCGGGGCGTCGGGGTAGAGGTACGAGAGGATTCCCTTGACCGGCTGGCCGGGGCCCTTGAGCTGGTGGCGGTGGAGGCTGTCGTCCATCGCGTAGAGCTTGCCGAGGATCAGGTGGCCCTTCGCGTTGACGGTCGTCTCGTAGCGGTTCAGCGGCCGCACGGGCGGTCCCGCGATGCGGCGGCCCTCGCTGTCGTACTGGCCGCCGTGGCAGGGGCAGGCGAAGCCGGTCGCGTTGGCCTGCACGGGGCATCCGAGGTGCATGCAGGTGTTCGCGATCGCAGTGAACTTGTCGTTGCCGTCGTTGCGCACGTACACGAGGCGGCGCGAGAGCCCGGTGGTGTCGTCGGGCTTGTTCTCGAACGTCACCGCGTGCCAGGGGATCTGCCCGCCGCCGGCCTTCGGGTACAGGCTCGTGGGCCCGATGTCGACGTTGTATTCCTTGATCGTCTTGAAGGAGGGCGCCAGCACGGCGACCGTGACGGGCACGGCGATGATCGCGCTCATCAGCGCGCCGAGGCCGACCGTCGCGCCGGTGGCGAACATCGCCTGCCGGGTCATCGCCGACTGCGGCGAGCCGGGATGCACGGCAGCCGCCGCGGCTTCGCCGGGCGTCGTGCGGTGCTGCTGATTGTCGGCGGGAGTCTCCGCCACGAGTCGTACCTCCTCCGGTTCCACGGAGCATTACAGCCGATCCGGTCGCCGTCCGCAACGCTGAGGCGTCTGCCACGAAGTGAAGTTCAGACGCCGCGCCTGCGTGCGCCCGCGACCGCGGCGCGCACGGCGGAGTCCAAGGGCGTGATCGGGAGCTCCGCGACGCGCAGGAGCGAGCTGCCCCGGGCGACGGCCTCGGGCGCGGGAAGCGCCGCCGCCAGCGCCGCGACCTCGGGCTCGCTGCGCGACGCGACGCCGAGAGCGACGCGCGTGACCACGTCGCCGGCGATGCCGGCATCGACCAGGCGGGGACGCCGGCCGTGGGCACCCGCGACGAGGGCGAGCAGCTCCCGGTAGGTGGTGCGATCCTCCCCTGCGAGGTCGTAGCCGCCGGCGTCGGCGGCTACGGCGCCCGCGAGCCAGGCGAGCGCGCGCACCGCGTCGGCCGCCGAGACGGGCTCGGCGGCCCGGCGCATCCACGCCGGACAGGGGATCACGGGGAGCCGGTCGCCGAGCGCGCGCAGCAGGACGACCCAGGGCGACCCCGCGCCGATCACCGGAGCGCAGCGCACGACCGTGACCCGCTCGGAGCCGCCGGCCGGCCCTGCGACCGGTGCGCCGAGGCGCTCCACGCGGATGACGCGGTGGACGCCGCCGGCCAGGAGCGCGGCCTCGGTCGCCGCGACCCCCTCGGGCCCGCTCTCGCTCGAGCTGAGGTCGAGCACGCAGGTGCAATCTGTGGTCGCGCGTGTAAGAGAGCGCGCGTCGAGCGGGTCCGCCCAGTCCCGCTCGACGCCGAGCATGCCCGCGATCGCCGCCTGGCGGCGATCGAGCGCGCGCACGCGCCAGCCCTCGGCCGCAAAGACGGGGATCGCGACCCGGCCGAGGAAGCGGCTCGCGCCCAGGACGGCTACGAGCGGCGCCATCCGCGGCGCCCCCTGGGCGGCGCGGACGCCGGCGCGGCCGCGGGCCGCAGGGGGATGCCGAGCGACTCCCAGCGCTCGTCGACCTGGGCGCGCACCGCGTCGCTCATGCGCGCGACCTCCGGCCACTCGCGCGGGTAGCCCTCGCCCGGCCAGGTCCTCGTCGCGTCCAGCCCGAGCTTGCCGCCGAGCGACTGCAGCGAGGGCGCGTGGTCGAGCTGGTCGAGCGGCCCGCGCCCCTGCTCCACGTCCCGCCCCGGATCCACGTTGGCGCCGACCTGCCAGGCGACCTCGCCGTAGTCGTGCACGTCGACCCATTCGTCGACGACGACGACCATCTTCGTGAGCGAGAGGAGCCCGGTGCCCCAGACGGCGTGCATGACCTTGCGCGCGTGACCGGGATAGGCCTTGCGGATCGAGACGATGCAGCAGTTGTGGAAGGCGCCGGCGACCGGCAGGTCGTAGTCGACGAGCTCGGGCAGGGTGGCGCGCAGGGCCGGCAGGAACAGCCGCTCCGTGGCCTTGCCGAGCCAAGCGTCCTCGGCCGGCGGAGGGCCGACGAGGATGCTCGGATAGATCGCGTCGCGGCGCATGGTCATGCACGTCAGCCGCAAGACCGGGAAGGGCTCCGCGGGGGTGTAGTAGCCGGTGTGATCGCCGAACGGCCCCTCGTCGGCGAGCTCGCCGCGCTCGCAGTAGCCCTCGAGCACGATCTCGGCCTGCGCGGGCACCTGCAGGTCGACCGTCTTGCACTGCACGACGTCGACGGCCTTGCCGCGCAGGAAGCCCGCGACCATCAGCTCGTCGACATGCTTGGGCGCGGGACAGGAGCCGGCGTAGGCGGTGATGGGGTCGCTGCCGATCGAGACCGCGACCTCCATGCGCCCGGCGCCCTGGCGCCAGTCGGCCGCGGCGTCCTTGTGGATCTGCCAATGCAGCCCTGTCGAGCCCGCGTCGTACTTCTGCAGCCGGTACATGCCGACGTTGCGGCCGCCCGTCTGCGGATCCTTCGTGAAGACCGAGGGCAGCGTGATGTAGGGGCCGCCGTCGCCCGGCCAGCAGGTCGGGATGGGCAGCCGGTCGAGGTCGGGCCGGTCGAGCACGATCTCCTGGCACGGCCCGCTGCGCACCGTTCGTGCGCGCGAGTCCGCGAGCGACTTGAGCTTGCCCAGTGCGCGCACCTTGTCGCCGAGGCCCTGCGGAGGCTGCATCTCGAGCACCGACGAGACCCTGTCGCCGAGCTCGTCGAGGCGCTCGACCCCGAACGCGAGGCACATCCGCCGCTCCGTGCCGAACTGGTTGATCAGCAGCGGCAGCGAGCTGCCGCGCACGTTACGGAAGAGCAGGGCCGGGCCTCCGGCCTTCACGACCCGATCGGCGATCTCGCTGATCTCGAGGTGCGGGTCGACCTCTGCGGTGACCTCGGCCAGTTCCCCCTCGCGCCCGAGCAGGTCGATCCACTCGCGCAGGTCGTCGCAGATCACGTGCGGGAGGCTAGATGATGGCTGGACGTGAGAGCTACGAGGCCGTGAGCCGCGCATGCGCGAGCTGGGCCTCGACGACGTCGCGGCCGGCCACCAGGGCGGCGATCGGCAGCGCGTCGCTCTCCAGGCGCAGCGCGCGGGCCGCGCGCGAGAGCCCGTCGTAGTCGATCACGCCCGCGAGGGCCAGCGCGGTGCCGGCCCAGAGGTCGTTGTCGTCGTCTCCGCGCGCGCGCACGGCGGCCGCCGTCCCGATCAGCGTTGCCAGGGCATCGATCGCGGCGAGGTCGCCGATCGCGGCGATCCAGACGAGCCCCTGCGCATACAGGTGGTCGCCGCAGAGCAGGCGCTCGCCGTCATCGCGCGGCGCGAACAGGCGCGGGTGCCCGTAGTGCAGCAGGTAGCCCTCATAGATCGCCTCCATGCCGGCTGCGCAGGGCTCGCCGCAGAGCGGGCCCCAGACCTCGCCGGCGAACCACGCCTCGCTCGCCAGGAGCGTCGTCGCGAGCGCGCCCCGCTCGTCGGCGGCAGCGGCGGCGATGGTCTCGAGCGTCAGCCCAGCCACTCCGCCGCCTCGCTCGCCCAGTAGGTGATGACGAGGTCGGCACCGGCGCGGCGGATCGCGGTCAGTGATTCAAGGATTGCGGTGCGGCGATCGAAGGCGCCGGCGGCCGCTGCGGCCTCCAGCATGGCGTACTCCCCCGACACCTGGTAGGCGGCCAGCGGCAGGCGGGAGGCGTCCCGCACGCGTGCGATCACGTCCAGATACGGCAGCGCGGGCTTCACCATGAGCGCGTCTGCGCCCTCGCCCGCATCCAGCAGCGCCTCGCGCACCGCCTCCCGGCCGTTGGCCGGATCGAGCTGGTAGCCCTTGCGGTCGCCCGACTTCGGAGCCGACCCCGCCGCCTCGCGGAAGGGGCCGAAGAACGCCGAGGCGAACTTGGTGCTGTAGGCGAAGATCGCGACGCTCTCGTGGCCCTCGCCGTCGAGGGCGCTGCGCAGCGCCGCCACGCGCCCGTCCATCATGTCCGAGGGCGCCACGACGTCGGCGCCGGCGCGGGCGTGCGAGAGCGCCACGCGGGCGAGCAGCGGCAGCGTCGCGTCGTTGTCGACCTCGTCGCCGCGGAGGACGCCGCAGGCGCCGTGCGAGGTGTACTGGCAGAGGCAGACGTCGGTGATCACCGGAAGTCCTGGGGCCTCCGCGTTGATCGCGCGGATCGCCGATTGCACCGGACCGGCGTCGTCCCAGGCAGAACTCCCCTGCTCGTCCTTGCTATCCGGCAGCCCGAACAGCAGGATTCCGCCCACGCCGCGGGCCTGGGCCTCGGCTGCCAGGCGGGCGGCGACGTCCGCCGAGACATGCCGCTGGCCGGGCAGCGAGACGATCGGCTCCTCGACGCCGCTGCCGCCGACGACGAAAAGGGGCTGTACCAGGTCGGCTGGTGCCACGCGGGTCTCGCGCACCAGTTGACGCAGGCTCTCGGAGCGTCGCAGGCGGCGCATGCGAACTTCGGGAAAACTCACGAACTGAAGCGTAGTAGGTGGCCGCCTGCGGCCGCCGCGCCACGGGCATACCCATGCGCAGGGTGGGACCCCCACCTGCATAGCTGGTGTGGTATCCACTCTGCGGGACACCCCGGACCCCACCTCAAGCTGTACTTGACCCGGGACCCGCCGGACCGTCATGCTAGTCACCGTCCGCATGCGGTTTCGGGGAGATAGGAGTAGGTTTTGGTCGTTGGGGGCTCGGATGCGCCGTATGAGCGGCCGACTGCGCGCGGCCACGTCGTGCGCGCCCGCGTCGAAGACGCCCTCGCTCCGGCGACCGCCCTCCGCTTGATCGTCATCTCCGAGAACCGCCTGTACAGGGAGGGGCTCGCGCATCTGCTCGGCGCTCAGGCGTCGCTGGACGTCGTTGGTACGGCCGGCGCCGCGGCCGAGCTCATGCTGCACGACGCCGATGTCGCGCTGGTTGACGTGGCGCGCCCGCCCGGGCTGCGTAGCGTCGCCGAATTGCGGCGCCTGCGGGCAGATCTTCCGGTCATCGTGGTGAGCGTCCCCGAGCTCGAGGGCATCGTCGTGCAGTGCGCCGAGATCGGCGTCGCCGGCTATGTGACCACCTCCGGCTCGGCCGACGAGCTGGTCGCTGCGGCACGGAGCGTCGCCCGCGGCGAGGTCGTCTGCCCGCCGGGCGTGGCGGCCGTCCTGGCCCGCCGCCTGGCCGCTCTGGCCAACCAGCGCCGCGAGCCCGCGGGCGATGCCCGCCTGACGCTGCGCGAGCGCGAGATCCTTCGGTTGATCGACGACGGGCTCTCCAACAAGGAGATCGCCCAGCGACTTTCCCTGCAAACCAAGACTGTCAAGAACCACGTCTCGAACATCCTCGCGAAGCTCGGCGTGGCCAATCGCGCCGCCGCCGCTGCGGCCTTGCGTGGGTCCGAAGACCCCTCTGGCAGAGCGTGGCGCTGAGGTCCAGGACCCAACCCGGCCCTACCCGCAGGGCCTAGGTCGCCTGGGTCCAGACCTAGGAACGGCCTACAGGTTCCTATAGATTCGGGTGGGCCGGGTTTGAGGCGAAATGCCCATTGCCGTGGCGCCTTGGAGTCGTGAACATTGGCTCCCTCGTGGAAAGCATTCAGGCCACCCATGCTCGCGTGCGCTCGACCCCGACCGGGGGTCCTCGGCACCAGTTCGGCACGGCTTCGACCGGCATGCCGATTCATGGCGTCAACCCGCATCAGCGCAGCTACCGGGAGCCGGCTGCAACCACACAGGCCACGAGCTCGCGGCGCCGGGAGCGCCGTGAGCAAGGGCCGCAGTTGAAGGGCGAGCGCTAGGGGAGCGCTCGGGTCGCGCATGCGACGGCGTCGGATGACGACGCCGGTGACGCGACGGAACATAAACAGGAGAGGAGCACGACTTGAGAAGTTTCAAGAGGATGCTGCTTGCTGCGGTGGCCACGCTGGCCGTTGCCGCAGGGCTAGCAGTGAGCTCGGCTGGGGCGACCGTTCCACCGCCGGCTGCGCCGACCGGTGTACTCCCGAGCGAGGGGCGCTACACGCAGGATGCAAATGCGCCGTATCTCGCCTGGCAGGGTGAGCACGTGCGGCTCGTGGCCTGCAGCCGCGATCTGACGTTCTCGGGCTCGGCCAAGGCGACCTGGATGCTGGTCGATCCGCTCAACTGGCCCGACTTTGCGCCGGCGTTCGATCCGGCGAGCGTCACGTTCTCCGGCCACTGCGTCTACGCCGACTGGATCTCCGACAAGCCCGGCGTCGCGGCCATCAAGGTGATCGTCAACGATCCGGCGGCCGAGAAGCCCACCAGCACCTTCACCAAGGACTTCCTGGTGGGCTGGATGGAGCTCCTCAAGCCGACGGCGGTGGGAGGCGGCGACGTCTTCGCAGCCGACTTCTGCGACAAGCCGTCGTTCAACACCCTCACAACGGAGTCGATCCGCCTGCTCGGGCCGTACTCGAACTGCTGGCACGCCGACCCGCAGGTCGACCCTCGCAGCCGGATCAAGATCACGGTCAAGGGCAACTTGCCGCTCGAGGCCGACTTCAGCAACTACTTCGGCCTCAGCGTTGACCACCTGACGCTGCCCGATGACTGGGGCAAGTGGGCGGCCGCGGCGGCCACCTCGACGATCGACCATCCCGGAAGCATCGGCGCGATCAGCAACTGGGACAACCATGACGACTCGGCAATGACCGAGGGTCACGTCATCTATCCCGGTCAGTGCGGAGATCAGGAGATCTACGTCAACTTCGACTCCGTCGACAACTGCAACACCGAGGGTCCCGATGGCGGCTTCTCCACGGTTCTCGGTCCGCAGGCCACCGACGGCCAGACCATCGGGCCGTTCGATCCGATCTACTCGTTCGACACGATGCTCTCCGACGGCAAGGTCGACGCGAGTGACGCGCCGATGCCGGCCGCGCAAATCGACGTATCGATCAAGGACAACAACGCTGCCGATCCGAAGGACATCAGCGGCGTCGGCTACCTCCACCCCAGCTACAAGACCGAGGTCTACAGCCGTGACGGTCTTGGCAGCGACTGGTGGGGCAACCTCGCGCCCAACAAGGCGCACAACCTCTACGCACCGTTCTATGACCAGTACATCCCGGCAACGGCGCGTCCCACGAACGCCACCGGCTCGCCGTACGGTGCGAATGCGCCGGTCAGCGGCATCACCGGCACGGGGCAGTTCCCGGGCAACGGCGAGTTCCTCGTCAATGGTCTCTACCGCAACTGGGCCTTCGCGAAGGTCTGGGGCTCTCACCCCAGCGCTTACTCGAAGTGCCTCTTCTCCCAGCTCCCGCTGGGTCTCGGCCAGCCGATCAATCGCCCGCTGCCGAGTGGCGACAGCGACGTCTCGGTCTACACCGACGAGAGTGGCGAGGCCAACATCAACTACGTGCCCGGCCTCGGCATGTACTTCGACAATCTCTCAGGAGCCAACAAGAACCGGAACGGCGGCTGTGACCTCGAGGGCATCAAGGTACTCGGCACGGCAGAGGTCGACGTCACTGCTCGGTACCCGTACCAGACGGTGACCGCTCGGCCGCAGGTCGCCGATCCGGTCAAGTTCAACGTGCTCAACAAGTTCCAGAAGACGCTCACCGTGTACTCGAAGGGCGTCGACCGGAACGGCATCACGTCGAACTCGGTCGCCAAGATCGTCCTCGCCCATGCGCAGGACATCGACGGCTCGCCGCTGGCGTACGAGTTGGTCTGCTGGATGGCCAACAAGAACGCGGAGGGCTTCCGTGTGTTTGCCGGCGACCTGCCGGCTCCCACGGCGACCGACCCGGACGCGGTCATCACGCTCGATCCGTGGCACGCGCTGATCTCCACGTTCCAGGATCCGATCGGTCTCAACCGGCTCTGCACGTTCACGGATCGGTGGGGTAACACGGCCATCGAGGTCTTCAATTCGGACCAGACGAGCGTCAACGTCATCGCCGAGTTCGTCAACGAAGGCATCCTCCGCGATACGTTCGCGAACTTTGCCCCCACGACGACGCCGCTCCCGGGCGGGGCACTTCAGGACAGCGGGCCGGTCTCGCACATCCCGACCCCGACGTCGCTCAAGGACGCGGTCGTGGTCAGCGCAAGCGGCCCGGTCCTCGCTGCCAAGCCGGCAATCACGACGATCAAGTCCAAGCAGGCCAAGCTTCAGCAGAAGTTCCTGCACAAGATCCGGTTCGCGAAGGTCGTCACGCCGCTCCACAGCCAGGCCAAGCTCGTTGTGCGCGTCAACGGCAAGGCCGGGATGGTGGGACTCCGCATCACGATCCTCAAGAAGGGCGGGAAGGCTCACACCTACACGCGCTTCATTCCGGCCAACGTCAAGATGGCGGTCAAGCACCTGAGCGTGCCGAACAAGGCCGCCAAGGTGACGGTCAAGGTGTTGGGTCTCTAGACCAGCGTCTGATCCGGGTAGTTGGGGAGGCCCGCTTCGGCGGGCCTCCCCCGCCTCCGGCCCCTGACACGACGAGCGCCGCGGCGAATGCTGTCGAACCGCTCGCCCTGAGAGTGGCCAGGAGGACGAGCATGCGAATGGCTACAAGGAGAAGGCGATGGATCGTCACCAGCGCCGCGACGGTCGCAGTGGCGATAGGGGTGTGGGTTGCTGTGGCATTGGCGGCCCCGACGCCCAGTGCGCCGTCGCCGACGGACGCGGCGCCCGTGATCTCGTGGAGCGACGACGACCCGGGGGGCGCACCGGCGGGCGGGTACGACGTGGAGCGAGCCAGCGGGGGCTGCGGCGGCTCGCCCTCGTTTGACAAGGCGTTCACGGCCGTCCCGTCCCCGTTCACCGATTCACCCCGGCCGCCGGACGGCCCTTATTGCTATCGCGTCATCGGGCACGGCTACCCGGGCGACCTGGTAGCTGACGTGTCCGTGGTCGTCGACACTACGGCGCCAGGCCCATTCACTGCCTCCGCACCCGCAACCGTCGCGGGAGGACCGCAGATCTTCTGGACCGACGCAGCCGACCCGAATCTCGCGCAGTACCAGATTCTGCGCGACGGTCCGGGTGGGCACGCGGAGTTCGATGGCGTCTCCGACGGCTGGACCGACCCGACCGTTTCCCTTGCTCCTGGCATGTACAGGTACACGGTGCAGGCGGTCGACCTACTCGGGCACACGACGTCGGCTACCAACGCAACGACACGAACGTTAGTGCCGCTGACAGTCGTGGTGACGAAAAGCAGCGATTCTGCACCCCAGAGTGTCGCCGCGGCGTCGCCGACCCACGCGACGCCGCACATCACCTGGCAGCGGCCGATCACATTCGCCGTTACGGGCTGGCAGATCTATCGCGACAACGCCCTGGTGGCGACGCTGGATGCAAGCGCCCTGAGTTTCGACGACGTCGGCGTCCCAGCCCAGGGACTGCACTCCTACGTGATCCGAGCGACAAACGGTTCGATGTCGGGCGACGCGTCGGCTCCTGTCTCCGTTGTCTACGACACGATGGCGCCGTCGCTCTCCACGCCGACTGGGACCGCGAATCCCGACGGATCCGTGTCGATTGCGTGGGAGCCGGCTTCAGATCCGTCGCCCGGAGCCGGCCTTTCGACTTACATCGTGCGCCGCGGAAGTCCGACTGCGCCGCCCGCGAGCGCGACTGCCGGCACGGATGTCTGTACCGTGACGACGGCCGCAACCGGTTGCATCGACCCCCACACCGAGAGCGGCGCGAGCTACGGCTACTCCATCTTCGCGATCGATGGCGCCGGAAATCAGAGCCGCCAGACACTCACGGTCCGTGCGCTCGACACGGTTGCACCGGACCCGGTTGCGGGATTCAACGGCACCGTCGGTCCGACCAGCGTCCACCTGACCTGGGATGCACCGGCGCTTCAAGGCAACGATGCCGACCTCGCCGGATATCGGATCATCAGGCTCGGCGCCGGAATCAAACAGCCGGCCAACCCGCGCGATGGAACCGAAGTGTGTCCTGGGCTCGGCTTCCGCGACAACGACTGCTTCGTCCAGAATCTGACGACAGGCCAGCCGGTGACCTTCGCGATCTATGCCGAGGACGAGGTCCCCAACCTCTCCGCGCCGACGTTGGTGACGGTCACCCCCAACTCGAGCGATCACAAGAAGCCAGGTCTGCCGACGAATGTGCGCATCAAACGTGCCGGCGCGAAGATCACCATGTCCTGGGTATCGCCGAAGGACCGCGATCTGAGCAAGTTCCGTGTGACGCTCTACGACAACGGCCCCGCACAACGCCCCTCGCGCGGTAAGGCAATCGTCACGGGCCGCGTTTTGCACGCATCGTTCGCCCTCAGGGCCGGGCAGGTGGTCTACGCGAACGTCTTCGCCATCGACCTCAGCGGCAACTTCTCGCGCGTAACCCGGTTGATCGTGATGCCCGACCGCCTCGTCCAGCCCAGGAGCAAGCACAAGCTCGTGAAGAAGAAGGCGAAGTCCAGGACGCCGCCGCCGAAGAAGGCAAAGAAGTCCTGATGCTCAGCCGAGGGCGGCGCGGTCGGCGATCCAGACGACCTCGCCTTCGCGGGGCGCGACCTGCGCGCTCGGCAGCCGCTCACCGGCGCGGATGCGCGCCAGCGCGTCGCGCTTGCGCTCGCCGAGCGCGAGGATCAGCACGAGGCGCGAGCGGTCGAGCGCCGGCAGCGTCAGCGTGATGCGCTCGTACGGCGCGTAGGGCGCGCGGCCCGTCGTGCACAGCCGCTCGCGCTCGGCGAGCTGCGGCGAGCCGGGGAAGAGCGAGGCGCAGTGGCCGTCCTCGCCCATCGAGAGCAGCGTCACGTCGAAGCGCTGCGGCAGGAGCGCGCCGTAGCGATCGGCCTCGGCGTCGCCGTCGGGCTCCTCGCCGCGCATCCGCTCGACGGCAGCGGGTGTCACGCCGGCGAGGCAGCGTCTCGGCCGCGAGGCGGTAGCACGAGCCTTCGTCATCCGGCGGAACGCGGCGCTCGTCGCCCGAAGTAGAGCGTCACCTGCGACCACTCGATGCGCTCGCGCCAGGCATCGGAGGCGAGCAGCTCGTAGGCGGCGCCGGCAGTCGTGCCGCCGGTCAGCACGAGGCTGCGCGGCGCGGCGGCGGCGATCCGCTCGCACAGGCGCTCGATCGCGGCGTCACTGTCGGGAGAGACGTCGAGGTTCATACGGCGAGCTGTGCGACGGCGGCCTCGAAGCTCTCGTCGCGCTCGTAGATGCCGAGCTCGTCGGCCACGAGCGCGGGCAGGTGCGGCACCCACAGCCGCGCCTGCTGGGGATCGAGGTAGCGGCGTGTGCAGCTCGGCCACGCCCTCGGCGCAGGCGGACGACCTCGTAGCGCTCCTTGCCGCACGTCAGCACGCACGCCGATCAGCGAGCCCGAGCGCATGTCGCGCCGCGGCTCGCTCGTCAGCTCGACGCTCGGATGCCGGCCCGTCCGGCTCAGGATCCAGGCGGCCAGCAGCCGCGCCTGCGCCTGGGAGCGCCCGGCGTGCGTGATCTCGATGCGGTCGAGGCGCGTCAGCGCCCGCGTGGCCTTGGGCGGATCGAAGAGGCGGGCGACGAGCTCGCGCCAGCCGGTCAGCTTCGACCACGAGAGATCGGTGACGCTGCGCGAGCGGCTCGCGCGCGAGCAGCCGGGCAGCGAGTGGAGGCCCGGACCGCTCGCCGGTCGAGTCGACGACGACGCGCGCTCGCGAACGTCCAGCAGGCTTGCACCAGCGGCTCCCAGCGCTCGGGGTCGAGGCGCAGCAGCAGGAAGACCGGGAGGTCGGGCAGCAGCAGGCTCGCGATCACGCTCGGCAGCGCCGCGCCCTCGTCGCCCGCCGTCAGGTTCACGAGCTCGCAGCGCAGCTCGCCGTCGCCGCTCGGAGAGCGCGTCGTCACGACCTCGGCGCTCGCGTCGAGCTCGCGCGCCCCGTGCGCGGCGAGCGCGATGATCGCCCGCGAGGGACGGTTGCCCGGCAGCTGCTCGAGCAGTCGCGCCATGCGCTCGGCCTCGCGCGGCTCGTCGGTCAGCACGACGAGGTCGAGCAGCTGCGTGCGCGCCTCGCCGCGCTCGCCGCCGCGCAGCTCGGCCAGCCGCTCCTCGACCTCCGCGATCGCGCTCACGGCCGGCGCCACCTGCGGCCGTCGCGCGCCAGCAGGTCGTCGGCGGCGTCCGGCCCCCAGCTGCCGGCGGCGTAGAGGTGCGGCGCGCCGCCCTCGTTCTGCCAGGCGTGGATGACAGGATCGACGACGCGCCAGGCGTCCATCACGGCGTCGATGCGGATGAAGTTCGTCGCATCGCCGCGCAGCGCGTCGACCAGCAGCGTCTCGTAGGCCTCGGCGGGCGCCGTCGCGAACGCCGTGTCGTAGTCGAAGTCCATGTTGACGGTGCGGATCTGCGTGCGCGTGCTCGGCACCTTGGCGCCGAAGCGCAGCGCGATGCCCTCGTTGGGCTGGATGCGCAGCACGAGCACGTTCGGGCTCGAGCTGCTCGGCCGCGGCGTAGGAGAACGGCAGGTGCGGCACGCGCTTGAACTGGATCGCGACCTCGCTCACGCGCTTGGCGAGCCGCTTGCCGGTGCGCACGTAGAACGGCACCTCGGCCCAGCGCCAGTTGTCGATCGCCGAGGCGCGCGGCGACGTAGGTCTCGGTCAGCGAGTTGGGGTCGACGCCGGCCTCGTCGCGGTAGGCCGGCACGGCGTTGCCCCCGCTGAAGCCCGCGTCGTACTGGCCGCGCACGACGTCGGCCGCGCTCGAGCTGAGCGCAGCGTCGCGAGCACCTTGCCGCGCTCGTTGCGCACCGACTCCGACGTCGAACGATCCGGGCGGCTCCATGGCGACGAACGAGAGCACCTGCAGCAGGTGGTTCTGCACGATGTCGCGCATCGCGCCGGCCTCCTCGTAGAACCGCCCGCGGCCCTCGACGCCGAGCGACTCGGCGACCGTGATCTGCACGTGGTCGATGAAGTTGCGGTTCCAGACGGGCTCGAAGATGCCGTTCGCGAAGCGCAGGACGAGGATGTTCTGGACGGTCTCCTTGCCCAGGTAGTGGTCGATGCGGAAGACCTGCCGCTCGCGGAAGGACGAGCGGATGACGCCGTCGAGCTCGCGCGCCGAGGCGCCGTCGCGTCCGAACGGCTTCTCGACGACGACCGACCGCGTTCGCGGTGCGGCTGCGGGACATGCCCGCCTCGCCGAGCTGCGTGGTGATCAGGGGGAAGACGGTCGGCGGCGTCGCCAGGTAGAAGACGACGTTGCCCTGCGTGCCGCGCTCGCGGTCGGCCTGCGCCAGCAGGCGCTTGAGCTCGGCATAGGTCTTCGGATCGTCGAACGAGCCGGAGACGTAGTAGATGCCGCGCGCGAACGTGTCGAACACCGCGTCGTCGATGGGCTGCGTTCGGGAGTACGCCTCGAGCGCCTTGCGCACCTCCTTGCGGAAGCCCTCGTCGCCGCCGTAGTCGCTGCGCGCGACGCCGATCAGCGCGAAGGCCGACGGCAGCATGTTGCGCAGCGCGAGGTTGTAGAGCGCGGGCAGCAGCTTGCGGTGGGCGAGGTCGCCGGACGCGCCGAAGATCACGAGCGCCCCGGGCCGGGCACGCGCGACATGCGCATGCCGTCGCGCAGCGGGTTCGCGCTCACGCCTCTTTCACCGCGTGACCGCCGAACTGCTGCCGCAGTGCCGCGTTCACCTTGGCCGCGTAGGAGTCGTCCTGTCGCGAGCGCTGGCGCATCATCAGCGAGAGCGCGATCACCGGCGCCGGCACGGCCGTGCGGATCGCCTGCTCGACCGTCCAGCGGCCCTCGCCCGAGTCGTCGACGTAGCCGCGGATGCAGTCGAGGCCCGGATCCGCGTCGAAGGCGAGCCCGAGCAGCTCGAGCAGCCACGAGCGCACGACCGAGCCCTGCTTCCAGAGCTTCGCGATCTTGCCCTCGTCGAGCTCGTACTCGCTCGCGTGCATGATTTCGAAGCCCTCGGCATAGGACTGCATGAGGCCGTACTCGATGCCGTTGTGCACCATCTTGACGAAATGGCCCGCGCCCGCCGGGCCGCAGTGCAGCCAGCCGTCGGGCGGGGCGAGATCCTCGAGCGCCGGCGCCAGATGGGCGATCGCCTCGTCGGGGCCGCCGACCATCAGGCAGTAGCCGACCTGGTAGCCCCAGACTCCGCCCGAGGTGCCGGCGTCGACGAAGACGATGCCGCGCTCGGCGAGCGCCGCCGAGCGCCGCTTGCCGTCCGTGAAGCGCGAGTTGCCGCCGTCGATCAGGATGTCGCCCTCCCGCAGCAGCCCCGCGACGTGCTCGATCGTCTGCTCGGTCACCTCGCCGGAGGGCACCATGATCCAGACGGCGCGGCGGCCCTCGCCGAGGTTCTCGACAAGCTCCTCGAGCGTCGCCGCGGGCGTGCCGCCCTGGCTCGCGAGCGTCTCGCGCGGGCCCTCGGAGCGGTTCCACGCGTGCACCTCGTGCCCGGCATCGAGCAGCCGGTGCGTCATGCCCGCGCCCATGCGGCCGAGTCCGACGAAGCCGATCTTCATCTCGCGACCCTCATTTTCGCTAGGTGCTCGAGCGCCCGCTCGATCGCCGCCTCGCAGGCGGCCATGGGTATCCGTGCGACCGGAAGGCCGCGGCCTCGCAGCGCGCCGGCATCGCCGAGCGCCTGTGCGTCGCGCAGGGTACGAAAGCCGAAGGCGCGACCGGGAACCGCCTCGTCGTCCTGCTCGCCCGCCAGCAGCTGAACGAACAGCCCCGTCGGCGGGCCGCCCTTGTGGAACTGGCCGGTGGAGTGGAGGTAGCGCGGCCCGAAGCCCGCGGTCACCGCACAGCCGAAGGCGTCTCGCAAGCTGGCCTGCAGTCGTGCCAGCAGCGCCTCGCGCGCGGGCGTGGGAGCGACGAACGCCTGCAGGCAGACGTAGGAGTGGCCGCGCTCGGCCTGCGCCGAGCACGTCGGCCAGCGAGCCGGGGTCCTCGACCGGCAGCTTGCCGTCGCGCGCGAAGCCCTCGAGGATGGCTGCGGTGCGATCCTTGGCCTCCTGCACGTTCGGCTGGTCGAAGGGGTTGATGTGCAGCCTCGCTCCGAGGAGCGCGGTCGCGACCTCCCATTCGATGAAGAGCGTGCCGATGTCGGCCGGGCCGCCGTCGAGCTGCACGGTGAAGACGGGCTGCCCGGCGGTGCGCAGTTCGTCGAGCGCGGCATCCTGCGCGTCGAAGCCGGTGCCCTGCCGGAGATGGATGAAGAGCCGGTCGTCTCCGTACGCGACGGGGTCGCCCAGCTGCTCGCCCGCGACGGGCAGCACGCCGGTGCCCTGCTTGCCCGTGGACTCCGCGAGCAGCTGCTCGAGCCACAGCCCGATGCTCGCGAGCGCGGGCGGCGTCACGAGGGTCAGCTTGTCGCGGCCCTTGGCATGCGCGTTGCCGATCACGTGCGCGAGCGTCTGCCCGGGATTGACGCCCAGCTCGTCGTGGCAGCTCGCGAGCGCGCCGGAGGCGCGCTCGAGCAGCGGGCCGACGTCGATCCCGGCCAGTGCCGCGGGGACGAGGCCGAAGGCGGTCAGCGCGGAGTAGCGGCCGCCGACGTCCGGCCGCCCGTGCGCGACGTGCGCCCAGCCTTCGCTGCGCGCGCGCTGCTCGAGTGCCGAGCCGGGGTCGGTGATCGCGACGAAGCGCGACCTGTCCTCGCCGGTCTTCTCCCAGAACGCGTCGGCGAAGCAGTTCGGCTCGATCGTCGAGCCCGACTTGGAGGCGATCGCGAAGAGCGAGCCCTCGACCGGCATCGCGCGCACCGCGTCGGGGTCGGTCGAATCGAGGATCACGAGCCGGGTGCAGCCGTAGACCTCTCCGATCACGCGCGCCGCGAGGCTCGATCCGCCCATTCCGCAGAGCACGATGCGCTCGAAGCGCTGTCCGAGCGGGCCCGCCCACGACTGCAGCTCGCCCAGGCCGCTCCGTGCCTCGTCGACCGCGTCGATCCAGCCCAGCCACCGATCCTCTCCCGAGCTCGTCCAGAGCGAGGCGTCGCGCGCGAACAGCCGCGCGACCTCGGCTCCCGTGCTCATGCCTGCGCCGGAGCCAGCTCGTGCGCCTTGTCGGCGATCGTCGTGAGCAGCGAGATCGAACGAGTCGGTGAAGGAGGCGACGCCCTCGTCCACGAGCTCGTGCTCCAGGATCTGGTCGAGATCGACGCCGATCTCGCGCGAGCTCGCGCATGTGCGCCTCGGCCGCGTCGACCTTGGCGTCGATCGTGCGCGCCGCGCACGCCGTGGTCGCGAGTGGCGTCGATCGTGGCCTCGGGCATCGTGTTGACGGTGTCGGGACCGATCAGCGTGTCGACGTAGAGCGTGTCGGGGTAGGAGGGGTTCTTGGTCGACGTCGATGCCCAGAGCGGCCGCTGAACGTTCGCGCCCTTGGCCGCGAGCGCCTCCCAGCGCGGACCCGAGAACAGCCGCTGGAACGAGCGGTAGGCGAGCTTCGCGTTGGCGACGGCCGCGATGCCCTGAAGCTCGGCGCGACCGAGCTGCTCGAGCCGCGCGTCGACCTTTCCGTCGACGCGCGAGACGAAGAAGCTCGCAACGGAGGCGAGCCGGTCGACCGGCTCGCCGGCGGCGACGCGCTGCTCGAGGCCTTCGATCTAGGCGTTCGCGATCTCCTCGTAGCGCGAGACGGCGAACAGCAGCGTGACGTTGACCGAGATGCCCTCGGCGGTCAGCTCGCGGAAGGCATCGACGCCCTCGGAGCGTCGCCGGCACCTTGATGAACGCATTGGGGCGGTCGATCTCGCCGAAGATGCGCTTGGCTGCGTCGACGGATCCCGCGGCGTCGTGCGCCAGCTCGGGCGGGAGCTCGAACGAGATGTGGCCGTCCTGGCCGTCTGCGGCGTCATAGGCGCGGCCGCAGCAGGTCGGCGCCGTCGCGGATGTCCGCGTAGGCGAGCCGGAAGAAGATCTCGCGCGCGTCGAGGCCTTCGCGGGCCGCCGCCACGAGCGCGCTGTCGTAGAGGTCGGAGTGGCCGATGGCCTTCTCGAAGATCGTCGGGTTCGAGGTGACGCCGCTGATGCCGTCGTCGGCGATCAGGCTCGCGAGCTTGCCGGAATCGAGCAGTTCCCGGCTGATGTTGTCGAGCCAGATCGACTGGCCCAGCTCGCGGATGGCGAGCAGCGGGTTGCCCATGCGATTGCGCTCCCTGGTCGAGGGTCGGCGTGCATCGTACCCAGCCATGGGGTCTCCGAACGTCGTAATCTGGAGAACGTGAGCGATGTCGCCGGCCGCCGGAGCGAGTACGAGAGCGCAGGCCTCGATCTCGCGGATCTCGACGCCGATCCCCTGCGCCAGTGGCAGCGGTGGTACGACGAGGCCGTCGCCGCCGGCGTCACCGAGCCGAACGCGATGGCGCTCTCGACGCTCGGCGAGGACGGCCTGCCCGACGTGCGCTTCGTGCTCGTGCGCGGCGTCGACGAGCGCGGCCTCGCCTTCTACACCAACCTCGACGAGCGCGAAGGCGCGCCAGCTCGAAGCGCACCCGGCCGCCGCTGCGGCCTTCGGCTGGCTCCAGCTGCACCGCCAGGTGCGCGTGCGCGGGCCGGTCGAGCGCGTCTCCGACGCCGAGGCGGACGCGTACTTCGCGTCGCGTCCGCGCGGCTCGCGCGATCGGCGCCTGGGCCTCGCCGCAGAGCCAGGTGCCGATCGCCGGCCGCGCCGAGCTCGATGCGCTCGTGCGCGGGCAGATCGAGTCGCGCTTCCCCGGAGAGGACGTGCCCCGGCCCGGAGCTCTGGGGCGGCTTCCGCATCGTGCCCGCCGAGATCGAGTTCTGGCAGGGCCGGCCGAGCCGGCTGCACGATCGCCTGCGCTACCGCCGCGCGGGCACCGCCTGGGAGATCGAGCGCCTCGCGCCCTGACCCGGGCCGAAACCGCAGCCGGGGCCGGGCGCCGCGGGTGCGGCGCCCGGCCCCGAGGTTCGAGCCGGCTAGACCTTGCCGAGGTTGACGACCTCGCCCTTGCCGGCGCTCGTGCCGTAGTTCGTCGACGTAGACGTCGCCGTTCCTGGCGATCGCGACGCGCGGTCGGATTGACGAGGCCGGTGCTCGCGACGGTCGTCTTGTCTTGCCGTTCGGCCAGACCTTGATCAGCGCGCCCGTCGGGTCGCCGGAGAGCAGGCCCGTTGTGCGCGATCTCGAGCACGTAGAGCGAGCCGTGCTTGCCCCAGGCGATGTCGATGATGTTCGTGAAGCCGGTCGCGTACACGGCGTCGATGCCGTCCGGCGCGACGCCCCAGACGTTCGCTGCGCCGGGCGGGAACGGGAATCCGGTCAGCTGCCCGACGTAGATGTTCGGGATCGTGCGGGCGCACCGCGACGGTCGTCGGGCACCGCCTGCATGTCGACGGGTCCTCGCCGGTCCGTTCGGCAGCGCGAGGCGCGGCGGCGCGTCGGCATGTTCGGGAACACCGCCAGCGTCGAGATGTGCTTGTGGTAGCTGACGCCGAGCACGTCGTTGCCCGCGGCGTCCGCGACGAGGTAGCCGCCGTGCACGCTGCGCGAGGCCGTACGGGTCGGAGTCGATCTGGCCCTTGTCCGGGTTGTTCGCGGTCTCGTAGGCCGCGAAGTCGGCGAACGGCCGGACCGTGCCGCTCCACGGATCGATCTTGAGCATCGTGTCGAACGCAGAGCCGCGGCCGCTCTTCGGTGACGAGCATCGGCGCGCTCGGCGGCGCCGCCGCCGCCGCCGATCAGGCCCGTGACGTGTTCCTGCCGGTGACGATGATGTCGCTCGGCCCGATGGTCGGCGTTGTCGCCACTGGTGCCCTGGTCGGCGAACGACGGAAGGCCGGTGACGACGCGCTTCTGCCAGCCGTGGTGGATGCAGCGTGAAGGCGCCGGTGGTGCCGAAGCACGAGCATGCGCGCCCTCTCCTCGCCGGGCTGACGCACGTGGCGCCGGCGCCGCCCCTGCCCGCCTCGGCGACCCAGATGTCGCCGTTCTTGGCGATGCTGATGCCGCGCGGGTTGTCGAGCCCGCTCGCGACGACCTTCCAGCGCCGCTCGCTGCCGTCGCCGTTGTGCGCCTGTGCGCTCGGCACGGCGACGACCGCGGCGATGGCCGCGAGTGCCAAGTAGCTTCCGTCTCCGCATCTCTCTCCTCCGTTGGGGTGGTGGCGGCGGCCCCCACGTTCATCGCAGCTTTGTGCGCGCCTGCGGGACGGAGCACGACTACCCGCGATCACCCCACGCCTGGGGGAATGTCCCCCACTCAGGTCGGGATGGCTGGCGACCGGCCGCCGAGCGCCTCAGCAGCGCGCGCACCGCCTGACGACGGCCTCGGCGTGATGCCGAGGTGCTCGGCGATCACCGGCGCCGGGGCGGACGCGCCGTAGCGGTCGAGGCCGAGCGCCGTGCCGCGGTCGCCGACGAGCGCCGACCAGCCGAACGTCGCGCCGGCCTCGAGCGAGACGCGCCGCCAGACGGCCGGGCGGCAGCACCTCGTCGCGGTAGCCCTGGTCCTGCGCCATGAAGAGGTTCCAGTCGGGCAGGGAGACGACGCGCACCGCGACGCCCTCGGCCGCGAGCGTCTCGCGCGCGGCGAGCAGGTCGTGCACCTCGGAGCCCGACGCCGATCAGGATCACGTCCGGCTGCTCCGCCCTCGCCGTCGGCGAGCACGTAGCCGCCGCGCGCGCACGCCGCTCGCCGGCGCGTAGCGACGTGCGGTCGAGCACCGGCAGCTTCTGGCGCGTGAGCGCGAGGCCGACGGGCCCGTCGGTGCGCTCGAGCGCGAGCCGCCAGGCCTCGACGGTCTCGGTCGCGTCGGCCGGGCCGGATCACGCGCATGTGCGGCATCGCGCGCAGCGACGCGAGATGCTCGATCGGCTGGTGCGTCGGGCCGTCCTCGCCGACGCCGATCGAGTCGTGCGTCCAGACGTAGATGACGGGCAGCTCCATGATGCAGGCCAGCCGCACCGCCGGCCGCATGTAGTCGGAGAAGACGAAGAACGTCGCCCCGAAGGCGCGGAAGCCGCCGTGCGCCGTCATGCCGTTGAGGATCGCGCCCATGCCGTGCTCGCGGATGCCGAAGTGCAGCGTGCGCCCGCCCATGCGGCCCGGCAGCACCGAGTCGGCGAGCGCGTTCTCCTTGTTCGCGAGCGGCGCGCCCGCCACGGCCTCGGCGGCCTTGATCGTCGTGTTGGTCGACGGCGCGAGGTCGGCCGAGCCGCCGATGAACTCGGGGATGGCGCGCGGCGAGCGCCGCGATGCAGGCGCTCGAGCTGACGCGCGTCGCCACCGGGTCGCCGCCGGAGAGATCGGGCAGGGCGTCCTCCCAGCCCTCGGGCAGCTTGCCGGAGAGCACGCGGTCGAGCTCGCTGCGTGCGCTCCGGGTCCGCCGCCAGCGCGGCCGCGTGCAGCGGCATCCCACGCGGCGTGGTCGGCGGCGCCGCGCTCGCGCTGCGAGAAGTGGGCGTAGACCTCGTCCGGGCACGTAGAACGTGCGGTCGGGATCCCAGCCGTAGGCCTCCTTCGTGAGGCGCACCTCCTCCTCGCCGAGCGGGCGCGCCGTGCGACTCGGGCGTGTCCTGCGCGTGCGGCGCGCCGATCGCGATGTGCGTGCGCACGATGATCAGCGACGGCCGCTCGTCCTCGCGCGTCGGCGGCGTCGAGCGCCGCGCGCAGGTCGTCCGTCGACCAGCCGTCGTCGAGGTGCTGGACGTGGAACCCGTAGGCCTCGTAGCGCTGCCCGACGTCCTCGCCGAACGCGAGGCCGGTCGAGCCCTCGATCGTGATGTGGTTGTCGTCGTAGATCAGGCAGAGCTTGCCGAGGCCGAGGAAGCCCGCGAGCGAGCTCGCCTCGCCCGAGACGCCCTCCATGATGTCGCCGTCGGAGCAGATCGCGTACGTGCGGTGATCGACGAGCGGCTCGCCGTCGCCGTTGTAGCGCTCGGCGAGCATCGCCTCGGCAGAGCGCCATGCCGACCGCGTTGCCGACGCCCTGGCCGAGCGGCCCGGTGCTCGATCTCGACGCCGGGCGTGAGCTGGCTGCCGCGCACGAGCTCGGGGTGCCCCGGCGTGCGCGACTCCCACTGGCGGAACTGCTTGAGGTCGTCGAGCGTGAGGTCGTAGCCCGAGAGGTGCAGCGCGGCGTACTGGAGGATGCAGGCGTGCCCGGCCGAGAGCACGAAGCGGTCGCGGTTGACCCACAGCGGGGTCGGCGGGATCGTGGCGCATGCGCTCGCGGTAGAGCACGTAGGCGACCGGCGCGAGCGCCATCGCGGTGCCGGGATGGCCGGCGTTGGCCTTCTGCACCGCGTCCATGGCGAGGAGCGGATGGTGTCGATCGAGAGCGTCTCGATGTCGGCGGGCATGCGACTCCTCGGCGTGGCAGATGGCGGAACCGTAGCGCCGGATGCGCTCCGCAACGGGATCGAGCGTCACGACAGGAGCTCGCGGATGCGCTCCTTGGGGCGGCCGACGATCGCGCGCCCGCCGCGCACGACGACCGGCCGCTGCAGCAGCGCAGGGCGCTGCACGAGCAGGTCGATGACGGCCTCGCGCTCGACGTAGTCGGCGGCGTCGAGCCCGAGCTTCCTGAACACGGAGTCCTTGCGCACGAGGTCGGCGACGGGATCCTCGAGGCGGTCGGCGATGCCCTCGAGCGTCGCGCGATCGGGCCGCTGCTTCATGTAGAGCACGACGTCGTAGTCGACGCCGAGCTCGTCCGCGATCGCTGACCGCGTTCGGTCGAGGCGTGGCAGTGGGGGTTGTGGTAGATCGTCACGTCGGGCATACGGCGCAGATGGTCGATCCGCGTCGGGGTGATCGCCTCCATGGGCGAACCACCGCTTCCGCGCAGGGCCGGGCGGGCGCCCCGCAGGGTCGCGTGCGCCGCGCCGGCGCATGACAGCGGCTGAGCCCTGCGCGCGGGCGCGGCAGCTCGACGCGGGCCCGCACCGCAGATCGCCACCTCGGCGGATCCACCGCGCCGGGCGGCCCGCGGGTCTGGTACACACAGCGGCATGACCTATGGAGCACAGGGCATGACCGGCCGCCTCCTGCGCGTGCTCGTCAACCGCCCGGGCGAGCGCTTCGGCGCCGCGCACGAGACCGAGGGCGCGTTCTACGCGGAGCCCGATCGACCTGCCGCGCGCCCAGGCGCAGCACGATGCGCTCGTGACGGTGCTCGAGGATGCGGGCGCACAGGTCGAGCGGCTCGACCGCGAGGCCGGGCCCGACTCGATCTACACCTACGACCCCGCGCTCGTGTGCGACGGCGGCGCGATCCTGCTGCGCTCGGGCAAGGCGATCCGGCAGCCGGAGGCGCCCGCGATGGGCGAGTGGTTCGAGGCCAACGGCATCCCCGTGCTGGCGCGCCTCGAGGCGCCGGCGCTCGCCGACGGCGGCGACCTGCTGTGGCTCGACTCGCGCACGCTCGTGATCGGCCGCGGCTTCCGCACCAACGAGGCCGGCGCGCGCGCGATCAGGAAGGCGCTCGCGCCCTACGTCGAGGAGGTCCACGTCGTCGACCTGCCGATCGACCGCGGCGCCGACTACTGCCTGCACACGCTGAGCCTGATCTCGATGCTCGACCGCGACCTCGCGGTCGTCTCGCTCCCGCTCATGCCCGTGCACCTCTACGCGCTGCTGCGCGAGCGCGGGGTGCGAGCTGTCGAGATCGACGCGGGCGAGTGGGACTCGCTGGCGCCGAACGTGCTCGCGCTCGGGCCGCGCGACGTCGTCATGCTCGCGGGCAATCCGCGCACCGCCGAGAAGCTCCGCGCCGCCGGCTGCCGGGTGCAGGAGATCGAGGGCTCCGACGTCGCGATCAAGGGCTCGGGCGGCCCGACCTGCCTGACGTTGCCCCTACACCGCGATGCCGTCTGAGCATATCCGCTGCAGGAAGCATCAGATTCCGCTCAGAATGGGTACGTAGATATCCACAAATGGGTATGCTACGTGACCGAGCGTGCCGTGACCCGCGGCGTTCGTCTTCTCTGGGGGGACGTTCTCTGATGTTCACCACTCGCCTCGCCGCTCGTTGGTCGCAGCCTTGGCGATCTCTGCGGTCGCGCTTCCGGGGGTCGCCTCGGCCAACACCGGCTCCGTCAAGTGCGACAGCCACCGGCATCGTGTTCACCTACAACACCGACTTCGGGCGCGACAAGGTCGTCACCGAGACGGTCAACGGCGTCACCAAGCTCGTGACCGTGCACGCCACGCACGCTGACGACGGACACGTGGCCGCATCTTCGGCACGCACACCGTCGGCGCGACCTGGAGCGGCGGCGCGATCCCGACCGTCACGCTGACGTGCCCGGCGCCCGCCGCCGTCGCCGCCGCCGCCGCCCGTGCGCCGCCCGCCGCCGCCCGTGGCCCCGCCGTGCGCCTCCCGTGACGCCGCCCGTCGCCTCCGGCTCACGCCGCGCCGCCCGTCGTCCCGACGGCCCCGATCGACGCCCTCCGACGCCGTGCCCCGAGCCCGCCGATCTCGCTGCGCAAGAAGGCGCGCGCGGCCACGGTCGCCGCCGGCTGGCAACGTCAAGTACCAGCTCGTCGTCACGTCCACGGGCGGCACCGCGCACGGCGTCGTCGTCTGCGACAAGCTGCCGGCGCACATGACCTACGCGTCGCTCGGCACTCGCGACGATGCAGAACGGCAAGGCGTGCTGGACGGTCGGTGACCTCACCGGCTCGCTCACGCTCTCGCTGACGCGCGAAGGTCGACACCGACGCGCCCGCGGGCTCGCTCACGAACAACGCCACGGCGACGTCCGAGCAACGCCGGGCACGCCAAGGCGCACGCCACGATCAACGTGCCCGCGCCGCCACGGCGTCAAGGGCAAGCTCAAGCGCACGGCCGGCGTCACCGGATAGCTCGACGGCGCGGCCGCTGCGGGGAGCGCCCACGCGGTGCGCTCCCCGCCGCACCGCGACCGCTGTACCGTCCGGCCGCATGGGCCGCCGCGCCGACTTCTCGCTGACCGCCTCGCCGGGCTCGCTGCTCGCGGTCGCCGCGCAGCGCGAGCGGCGCGCGCATCGTCGACGAGGACGGCCGCAGCTACATCGACGCCTGCGGCGGCGCGATGGTCATGTCGCTCGGCCACTGCCATCCGCGGCTCGTCGAGGTCGTGCAGCGGCAGGTCGCCGAGCTCTCGTTCACCTATCGCTTCTCGTTCCGCAACGGGCCGATGCTGGAGCTCGCCGAGGAGCTGCGCAGCGATCTCGCCGCTCGCGGACACCTGGTGCTTCTTCAACTCGTCGGGCTCGGAGTCGGTGGAGTCGGCGATCCAGCTCGCGCTGCGCTACTGGCAGCTGCGCGGCAAGCCCGCCAAGACCGACCTGATCTCGCGCTGGCCGTCGTTCCACGGCTCGACGCTCGGCGCGCTCTCGCTCTCGGGCTCGCAAGTGGCGCGGCGTTCTACGAGCCGATGCTCGCCAAGCACCCGGTCGCGCCCGTGCCGAACGCCGACATCCGCCGGCGCCGCGCGCCGGCGGAAGAGACGGCCTGGGCGATCGCGCGAGCTCGAGGACGCGCTCGCGCGGCGCGGCGCGCAGCACCGTCGCGGCCGTCGTGATCGAGCCCGTCACCGGCGCCTCGGGCGCCGCGATCGCGCCGCCCGCCGGGCTACATCGCCGAGCTGCGCCGCGTCTGCGACCGCCATGAGCGTGCTGCTCGTCTTCGACGAGACGATCACGGCGTTCGGGCGCACCGGGCGAGTGGTTCGCCGCGTGCCACTGGCCCGACGCGACGCCCGACATCATCACGTTCGCGAAGGGCGTGACGAGCGGCATCGTGCCGTTCTCGGGCGTGCTCGTGAGCGGTGCGGTCGCCGAGCTGTTCGAGCAGTCGCCCGGAGGGCTTCCCCTACGGCCACACGTTCTCTGGGCTACCCGCTCGGCTGTGCGGTCGCCGCCGAGGCGATCCGCGTGATCCGCGACGAGGATCTCGTCGCCGAGTCGCGGCGCAAGGGCGCGCTGCTGCGCGCGCGGCTCGACGCTGCTCGCGGCGGCGTCTCCGCGCGTCGGCGACGTGCGCGGCCTCGGACTGCTGCAGGGCTCGAGCTCGTTGCACGACCGCGAGATCGCTCGCCCCGGTGCCCGGCGCCGCGTCGCGGCTCGTCGCCGCGTGCCGCGAGCGCGGGCTGATGATCTACTCCTGCCCGACGCCGAACGGCGCGACGACGATCGAGGCGGTCATGCTCGCGCCGCCGCTGACGATCGCCGATGCCGAGCTCGACGAGGTCGCGGACGATCCTCGGCGACGCGCTCGCCGCGAGCCGCTAGCCGGTCGCGCCCCGGCGCGCCTCCCGGACGGCGGCGCGCGCTCCCTGCCGCCACTGCGACCAGGCCTGGTCGCTGCGGATCTGCTCCCGGGTCAGCTCACCGTGCGCGACGCGGGTGTACTGGTTGCGCCAGCTCACTCCCTCGAACAGGAACGCGCGCCGGTACTCGTCCTCGTCCTCGGCGAAGCCGAGCGCCTCCATCTCGCCGACCAGCGTGCGGGCGGCGCGGGCGCGCCTGTCGTCGCGCCGGGCGTGGAAGCCGAGCTCGCGCGAACAGCCGCAGGAGCACCTCACGAGCGCGAGTGTACTCGGGTCGCGGCGTCGGTCAGTGCTGCGAGCGCTCGAAGCCGAGGTACTCGCGCACGCTGCGCGCGTCCCGGCCCGTCGGCGATCAGCTCGTAGACCGGCTGCGGGCTCTTGAGCGTCTTGCGCACCTCGAGCTTGCCGATCGTGATCGCGTGCCGGCGGGCGAACGTGAGCAGGCGATCGCGGTCGGCCGAGAGCAGCCGCCAGACCTCTTCCTGCCGTAGCGAGTCGAAGTCGGCGTAGAACCCGATGCGCCCGTTCAGGGCCGAGTCCATCGCCTGTTTGTAGTCGCCGCGGTAGTCGTCGCCGGTGTCCGCCATCGAGGTCTGACCCTAGCACGGGGTCGCGCGCGTTCCCGCGGCATGTCTGGGGTTGGGAAAGGTCATCGGAACGGGAGGCCCGGTGCCACCGGAGGAGGGAACGGCTGCTTGGCGGCTCCGGGCCTGCCCGCCCGACTGTCGATGCGCCTCGCGGCGCATCTCGGGTATCGATCCGCACGACCTGCCGGGGCGATCCCCCGCCGGGCGGGGTACGCTCGTCGGGATGCGCCGCGCCGTCGTCGTCAAGCTGGGCTCCTCGACGCTCGTGGACGGCCGGAGACGGCTGCGCCGGGCACGTCTCGCGCGCCTCGCTTCCGAGCTCGTCGCTCTGCAGCTGACCGGCACGCCCGTCTGCGTCGTCTCGAGTGGCGCGATCGCGCTCGGCCTCGGGGCGCTCGAGCGCGACGTGCAGCCCGAGCGACGTGCCGCACCTGCAGGCCGCCTCCGCCGTGGGGCAGGGGCTGCTCGCCGGCGCCTGGCAGCGAGCGCTCGCCTCGGCGGGCGGGCGCGCCGCCCAGGTGCTGCTTGACCGCCGACGACGTGCGGCGGCGCACGAGCTACCTGAATGCGCGCGCGACGCTCGAGGCGCTGCTCTCCTGGGACGTCGTGCCGATCGTGAACGAAAACGACTCGACCGCCACCGACGAGATCACGTTCGGTGACAACGACGCGCTCGCGGCGCAGGTAGCGCTCTTGCTGCGAGCCCGGCTGCTCGTGCTGCTGACCGACGCCGAGGGCCTCTACACGCGTGATCCCCGCGCTGCCGGGCGCCGAGCTCGTGCGCGAGGTGCACGACCGCGCGCTGCTCGCCGATCTCGATCTCGATGCGGCCTCGGCCAGCGGGCTCGGATCGGGTGGCATGCGCTCGAAGGTCGTTGCGGCCTCGATGGCGGCGGGCGGCGGCGTCGCCTGCGTGATCGCCTCGGGCGCGCAGCCCGGGCACCATCGCCCGCGCGGTCGCCGGCAGCGCCGTGGGCACGCGCTTCACCGCGGCGCGCCGGCCCGTCTCGGCCTGGAAGCTGTGGCTGCGCTACGGCAAGCCGCCGGCCGGCCGCGTGCTCGTCGACGCGGGCGCACGCGCGGCGCTCGTCTCGCGCGGCGCGAGCCTCCTGCCGGTAGGAGTCAGCGCGTCGAGGGCACTTCCGAGCGGGCGACGCGGTGCGCGTCTGCACGCTCGAGGGCGAGGTGTTCGCGACAGGAGTGGTGGCGATGGGAAGCGCGGAGCTGCGCCGCGCGGCGGGTCAGCACTCCGCCGTCGCCGGAGTCGCCGAGGTCATCCATCGCGATAACCTGGTGCTCCACGATGGCAGTGACGACTGAATCCGCGAGCGTCCGCGCCCGCGCCGCCGCGCGCTCGCTGGCCGCGCTCGGCCGCACCGCCAAGGATGCGGCGCTCGAGCAGATCGCCCTGGCGCTCGAGCGCGACTGCGGCTGCTGATCGTCGAGGCCAACGGCGAGGATCTCGCCGCGGCAAGGTCAGCAGGCCAGTCGAGCGCGCTGATCGACCGGCTCACGCTCGACCACGCGCGCGTGCTCGGCACTCTGCGACGCGGTGCGCGCGGTGGCCGCGCTGGACGATCCGGTCGGTGACGGTCGTGACGGGCTGGCGGCTGCCGAACGGGCTCGACATGCAGAAGGTGCGCGTGCCGCTGGGCGTGCTGCTGGTCGTCTACGAGGCGCGGCCGAACGTCACGGTCGACGTCGCGAGCCTCTGCCTCAAGAGCGGCAACGCCTGTCTGCTGCGCGGCTCGACGAGCGCGCGCGCCACGAACGCCATCGCTGCTCCGGTGCGTGCGGGAAGGCCTCGAGGCGGCAGGGCTGCCCGAGGACGCCGTGGTGCCGCTCGAGGTCTCGCGCGAGGAGCTCGCGGCCCTCGTCGCCGACCCGTCGGCCTGCGACGTCGTGATCCCGCGCGGAGGCGAGGGGCTGAAGCACTTCCTCCTGGAGCACGCGCGCGTGCCGGTGCTCGTCGCCGCGGGCGGCAACTGCCACGTCTACCTGCACGCCGACGCCGACCCCGCCAAGGCGCTGCGCGATCGTGCTCAACGCGAAGACTCAGCGCCCGGGCGTCTGCAACGCCTGCGAGACGCTGCTCGTCCACCGCGACGCCCTGCCGCTGCTCGGGCCGCTCGGCGCGGAGCTGGCCGCGGCCGGCGTCGAGTTGCGCGCCGACGACGAGGCCGCCGCCGCCCTGGGCGTGCCGAGCGTGCCCGCCGACGAGGACGACTGGGCGACGGAATTCCTCGATCTCGTCCTGGCCGTGCGCACCGTGGGCTCCGTCGAGGAGGCGGTCGAGCACGTCGAGCGCTACTCGACCGGCCACTCCGAGGCGATCGTGACCGAGAGCATTGCCGCTGCCGACGCCTTCGTGCTCGGAATCTCGAGCGCCTGCGTCTACGTCAACGCCTCGACGCGCTTCACCGACGGCGGCGAGTTCGGCTTCGGCGCCGAGATCGGCAACTCGACTGCGCGCCTGCATGCCCGCGGGCCCGTCGGCCTGGCCGACATCACGACGACCAAGTACGTCGTGCGCGGCGCCGGCCAGATCCGCGCCTGATCGGACCGGGCCTCTAGCCCCGGTAGCGGCGGAGGACGACGCAGCCGTTGTGGCCGCCGAGCCCCATGGAGTTCGAGAGCGCGTACTCCAGCTCGACCTCGCGCGCGCCCTCCGGCACGTAGTCGAGGTCGCATTCGGGGTCGGGCTCGCGATAGTTGAGGGTCGGCGGCACGATCTGGTCGCGCAGGGCCAGCGCGCAGACGGCGACCTCGAACGAGCCCGCGCCACCGAACTGGTGGCCGGTCGCAGACTTCGTCGACGAGATGCAGCAGCTTGCGCGCGTGATCGCCGAAGACGAGCTTGATCGCCATCGTCTCGGCTGCGTCGCCCTGCGGCGTCGAGGTCCCGTGCGGATTGATGTAGCCGATCTCGGACAGGTCGATCCCGGCCTTGCGCGACGCGCCACGCGCATCATCGTTGACGACGCCTTGCGAGTCGGGCCGGGGCGTGACGGCGTGGTAGGCGTCGTTCGTGTTGCCGCCCGACACCACCTCGGCGTGGATGCGGGCACCGCGGCGCCTCGGCACGCTCGACCGACTCCAGCACGAGCACCGTCGCGCCCTCCGACGCAGACGAAGCCGTCGCGCGTCGCGTCGAACGGCCGTGACGCGGTCTCCGGGCCCTCGCCGGGCCGCGGCGCGCCGAGCCCCTTCATGGTCGTGAACCCCGCGATGATCAGCGGGTGGATGCAGGCCTCGCCGCCGCCCGCGAAGCACGACGTCGGCATCGCCCCGGCGGATCAGCTCGGCGGCCTCCATGACGGCGTGGGCACCGGTCGAGCAGGCCGAGATGGGCGCGAGGTTGTGACCGCGCAGCCCGAGCAGCGACGGCGATCGCGCCGCTCGCGACGTCCGGCAGGCACTGCGGCAGGAACCACGGCGCCACCCGGTCCCAGCCGCGGTCGCGCATGATGTCGTGCTGCTCCATCATCGTGTGGAAGCCGCCGATCGCGGTGCCGAAGAGCACGCCGGCGCGCGTCGGGTCGTCGACGACGAGCGCCGGCGTCGTCCGCGGCCTGCTTGCGCGGCCGCGAGCGCCAGCAGCACGTTGCGGTCCATGCGGCGCGCCTCCTTGGCGCCGGCGACCGCCACGGCGTCGAACCCCTTGACCTCGCCCGCGACGCGGATCGGCATGTCGCTCGCGTCGAACTGCGTGATCTCGGCGATCCCGGAGCGCCCGGCGAGGAGGGCCTCCCAGGCGTCGTTCGTGGAGAGGCCGACAGGCGAGACGCTGCCGATGCCCGTGATGGCGATCCGTTCCATGCCAGGGGCGATCGTATCCGGTGCCGCGTGCGCAGCCCGGCCGCGTGGATCCTTCAACTATCGTTCGGCCCATGACGGAAGAGGGCATCGACGCGCGGTCCGCGCGTCCTGCTGGACAGCCTGCTGCGCGCAGTGGGGCCTTCGAGCTACGAGCGCCCGGCCGCCGAGGTCTGGCGGGCAGTCGGCAGAGGAGTTCGCAGACGTGCGCGGTGATGCGCTCGGCAACTCCTTCGCGACGGTCAACGCGGGCGGTGGCCCGCGTGTCGCGCTCGTCGGCCACATCGACGAGATCGGCCTGGTCGTCAAGCACGTCGATTCCTCCGGCGTCCTCTTCGTCGGCGAGATCGGCGCCTGGGATCCGGCCGTGCTCGTCGGCCAGCGCGTGACGGTCCGCACCGCCGCCGGCCCGGTGCCCGGGCGTCGATGGGCAAGGCCGCGCGCCACCTCCTCAGCGAGGAGGAGCGCAAGCGCGTGCCGCGCGTGCACGATCTCTGGGTCGACATCGGCGCGAGCGACGCGACCGACGCCTACAGCGCCGTGCAGATCGGCGATCCGATCGTGATGGCGGCCGCGCCGGTGCGAGCTGCGCGGGCCGCCGCCTCGCCTCGCGCGCGCTCGACAACCGGCTCGGCGCGCTCGTCGTGCTCGAGGCGGCGCGCCGCGCCGCCGCGGCCGGCGACCTCCAGGCCGAGGTCGTCGCCGTCGCCTCCGTGCGCGAGGAGACCTCGTACGCCGGCGCGCGCACCGCGGCCTACGCCTGCGAGCCCGACTTCGCGATCACGCTCGACGTGACGCACACCGACGACTACCCCAACAGCGACCAGGCGCGCGTGACGGGCTCGCGCGCGCTCGGCTCGGGCCCCTCGATCTCGCGCGGCGCCGCGCAGCACGAGGGCATCGCCCAGCGCCTGATCGCCGTCGCCGCGCGAGCGCGGGCATCCCGCATACGCTCGAGGCCGACGGCAGCGCCTCGTGGACCGACAGCGAAGCTCATCCAGGAGGTTCGCGCAGGCATCCCCTGCGGCCTCGTCGGCATCCCGCTGCGCTACATGCACTCGCCGTCGGAGACCTGCGATCTGCGTGACGTGGAGCAGGCGATCGAGCTGGTCGCGCGCTTCTGCCGCAGCCTCGCACCCGGAGAGGACTGGACACGAGTGACGAGCTATTCCGCAGCCGAGCAGGTGCTCGAAGAGGGCAAGCGCTACGCGCTCGACATCGACACGACGCACGGCCCGATCAACGTCGTGCTCGACACCGAGCTCGGCGGGCCGATCCCCAACTCGATCGCGTTCCTGGCGACCAAGGGCTTCTACGACGGCCTCTCGGCTTCCACCGCGTCGTCCCCGGCTTCGTGCTCCAGGGCGGCTGCCCGAACGGCACCGGGCACGGGCAATCCCGGGCTACGAGGTCGTCGGCACGCCGCCGCGCTTCTACGAGTACAAGATCGGCGACTTCGCCATGGCCAAGACGGCGATCGCGCCTGCCCGGCGCCTCCGGCTCGCAGTTCTTCGTGATCTCGGGCAAGAGCGGCGAGGGCCTGCCGCGCCGAGTACGGCATCCTCGGCCACGCGCCCGACGAGGAGTCGCTCGCGACGATCAAGGCGATCGACGCGCTCGGCCGCGGCGACGGCCCGCCCAGCGAGCCCGTCCGCATCAACACGATGACGCTGCGCGAGATCTCCTAGCCGGCAGCGGAGACCGTCTACCGTGCGGTGACGGTCAGCGGCTTGAGGAGAGCGTGATGGAAGGCGGATTCCCGTTCGGGATGTTCGGCGACCCGGGCGACATGCAGAAGCACCTGCAGGACATGGCAGAGCAGATGCAGACCGCACAGAAGGTCGGCTGGGCCGACAACGCGATCAACCTCGCCGTGCAGATGACCGTCGCGAGCATCGCCCGCCTCGACCTCTCGGGCAAGCCCGAGGAGCAGGCAGCGCAGGTGCGCGACGCGATCCGCGTGCTCTTCCCCGAGGCCGTCATGCTCGTGCGCGAGGCGCGCGAGGGCCTCACCTAGGACCTCTCACGTCGTGCGCGCCGGTGCGGCGGCCTAGGCTGAGCGCATGAGCCTCTCTCGTACCCGGTACGCCTCGTGGGCGGCGACGACCTCCGGCGCTCGCGTCTGACGGTCTTCTTCAGGCTCTTCCTGCTGATCCCGCACGTGATCGTCTGGCGCTCTACGGGTCGGGGCGTTCTTCGCTGCATCGTCGCGTGGTTCGCCGGCGTCTTCACCGGGCGCGTGCCCGAGCGGCGTGCACAGCTTCATCGCCGGCTACCTGCGCTACTCGATCCGCGTCGGGCCTACGCGACGATCCTCGCCGACCCGTTCCCGCCCTTCGGCTCGGGCGGCGAGCTACCCGGTCGACCTCGAGATCGACCCGTCGGTGCGAGCAGAGCCGCCTCACCGTGTTCTTCCGCTACATCCTCGCGATCCCGTGCCTGATCGTGAAGACATCCTCAACTACCTGAGCACGTGGTGGCGTCGGCAGCTGGTTCGTCGCGCTCTTCACCGGCCGCGCTCCGCGCCGGCTGCAGACGCTTCGGCCTGTTCGTGCTCCGCTTCCAGGCGCGCACGACGTCCTACGTCCTGCTCGTCAATCCGCGCTATCCGTCCTTCGGCGAGACGCCGGGGTCGCTGCCGGTGGATCAGGTCGCGCTGCCGCCGCTTCCGTAGCGGCGCGGCGCTCCGAGCCGTCAGCGGGGCGAGCGCGTCGACGAGCGCGGCGCAGGCAGCGCGCATGTCGTCGGGGATGACGGCGCCGCGGTGCAGCACGACGTGCGTCGCGAGGCCGTCGGCCGCGGCGGCGAAGCCGCGCGCGAACGCCTCGGCGATCGGCGTCGTCGCGGAACGCGCCCGCGCGCTGGCCCTCGCGCACGGCGTCGGCGATCTCGCTGCGCCAGCCGTCGTAGAGGCGCACCGTCAGGCCCGCGAGCGCCGGGTCGCGCGCCGCGCGCGCCCAGAAGTCGATCCACAGCGCATGGGCCCGCGCCGCCTCGTCGTCGGCCGGCGTCGCGGCCTCGGCCAGTGCGAGCAGCCGCTCGCGCGGCGTCTCGGCCGCGTCGCGCGCACGCTCGCAGCCGCGTCGCGGAACGCGCGCGAGGCCGAGCGCAGGACGTGCGCGAAGAGGTCGTCCTTGCCCTCGAAGTAGTAGGCGATGACGCCCGTCGAGACGCCGGCCTCGCGCGCGACGTCGCGCACGGTCGCGGCGTCGTAGCCGCTGCGCGCGATCACGCGCGCAGCGGCCGCGATCAGCTGCTCGCGGCGCTCCGGCTCGACCGACGGGCGCATCCGCCGTCCCTCACACCGGCCAGGCCGTGACCGCGCCCGGGCCGCGCTTGCGCAGCTCGTTGACGATGACCATGCGCTGGATCTCGCTCGTGCCCTCCCAGATGCGGTCGACGCGGAGGTCGCGGTAGAGCCGCTCGCACGGGTTCTCGCGCATGTAGCCGCGCCCGCCGAGCACCTGCACGCAGCGGTCGACGACGCGCCCCGCCATCTCGCTGGCGTACAGCTTGACCTGCGAGGCCTTGGCGTGGATCGTCTTGCGATCGATGCCCGTGCCGCACTCCCAGGCCACCTGGTAGGTCAGTGCGCGCGTCGCGGCGATCTCGACCGCGCAGTCGGCGAGCGGGAACGAGACGCCCTGGTTGTCGATGATCGGGCCGCCGAACTGCACGCGCTCCTGCGCGTAGGCGAGCGCCGTCTCGAGCGCGCGCTCGGCGCCGCCGAGGCAGCGCGCGGCGATCATCAGGCGCTCGTCGGTGAACCAGTCCTTGGAGAGGTCGTTGCCCTGGCCGGGGGCGCCCGAGCACCTGGTCGTCGGGCACGAAGCAGTCCTCGAAGACGTACTCCGGGTGCTCGAACGCGAACGTGTGCATGTAGCGTGGCCGCCGCGTCTCGCGCACGCCGGCCGCGCTCGAGTCGACGAGGAAGCACGTCTGGCCGTGCCCGTCGGCCTCGGCGACGACGATCAGGTAGTCGGCGATGTCGGCATCGGTCACGAACCACTTCTCGCCGCTGATGCTCCAGCCGCCGTCGACGCGGCGCGCGACCGTCTCGAGGCGTCGCGACGTCGGAGCCCGCGTTCGGCTCCGTGATCGCGTAGGCGTAGCGGCGCTCGCCGCGGCACTCGGGCTCGAGGAAGCGCGCGCGCTGCGCCGGCGTGCAGTGCTCGAGCACCTGCGCCGGACGCCAGACGCAGGCCCAGAGCGCGTTCGTGACGCGGCCGAGCTGCTCGAGCGCGATCACCTGCTGCAGGATCGAGAAGCCCTGGCCGCCCCACTCGACGGGCATGTTCATCGCGTTCAGGCGCGCGTCGAGCACCGCCTGCGGATGCGCCCGTAGCTCTCCATGGAGAGCGATCCGGCCTCCTCGGTCTCGTGCTCGAACGGGATCAGCCACTCGTCGCAGAAGCGACGCGAGCGCTCGCGGATCTCGATCAGGTCGGGCGTCAGGCGCAGGTCCACGATGACCTCACTCGTTCGGTTGGGAGTCGGAGTGCCGAGCGCGACGCGGGCGTCGAGCGCGACGGCGCCGTGCGGGCGTGACGAGCAGGGGGTTGACCTCGAGCTCGGCGATCTCGGGATGGGCGGCCATCGCGTCGCCGAGCGCGACGACGGCGCGGGCGGCCGCGGCGACGTCCACGGCGGGCCGGCCGCGCACGCCGTCGAGCACGGCGGCGGCGCGCAGCGAGCGCAGCAGGCGCTCGGCGCCGGCGGCGTCGAGCGGCGCGAGCGCGAGCGCCGTGTCGCGCAGCGTCTCGACGAGGATGCCGCCGAGCGCCGACGAGCACGACGGCCCCGAAGCGCGCATCGCGCGTCGCGCCGACGACGAGCTCGATGCCGTCGCGCAGATCGGCGGTGCGCTCCACGAACAGCAGCTCGGGCGCCAGCCGCTCGAGTCATGTCGAGCGCGGCGGCCCGCAGCTCGGCCGCGTCGGCGAGCCCGACGCGCACGCCGCCGGCGTCCGACTTGTGCACGAGCTGCGCGTCGACGGCCTTGAGCGTCACGGGATAGAGGCCGAGCTCGTCGGCGAGCGCGACGGCCTCCTCGGCATCGCGCGACCGGGCCGCCGTCGCCGTAGGCGATGCCGGCGTCGAGCAGCAGCGCGCGCGCCTCGACGTAGCCGGGCGCGCCGCGCGAGCGGCTCGGCCGCAGCGGCGCGGTCGCCGTCGGCGGCAGCGCAGGAGCGGTGCGCCAGCGCCGCGCAGCGCGCGCGCGGCCTGCTCGCTGCGCTCGTAGGTCGGCCAGGCCGCGGGCGCGCAGGTCGGTGCCTTCACCGACGGCTCGGCGAAGATCGAGTGGACGACGATCGGGCGGTCGAGCTCCACGCTGCAGCGCGGCCATGGCGCCAGGGCCTCGCGCGGCTCGGACTCACGGTAGGCGTCGCTGTAGAGCGCGTAGCCGCCGTAGTAGCCGGAGACCATCACGCGCGTCGACCTCGCCCGACTCGAGGCACGGCGCGCGCGATGCCCGTGAAGGAGGCGAGGCCGTCGGCGCCGTCGATGATGTCGACCGGGTTGCCGATGCTGCCGGCGCGCTCGAGCTGCGGCTCGATGCGCGCCGCGAGCGGAGGCGAGAACGCCGGCACCTCGAGGCCGCTGGCCGTGAGCGAGGTCGGCGGCGACGGAGCCGTGCCCGCCGCCATCGGCGATCACCGCCGACGCGCCGGCCGCGCAGCCGCGGCGAGCGCACGAACGCCTGGCAGGCGTCGACGAGCTCACCCGGCGAGTCGACGTCTCACGATGCCCGCCTCGCGGCAGGCGGCGGCGATCACGGCGTCGCTCGTGACGAGCGCGCCCGTGTGCGAGGCCGCACCGCGCGCCCCCGCGGCAGAGCGGCCGCTGTTGAGCAGGATCACGGGCTTCTCGCGCGCGGCGCCGCGCGCCGCCTCGACGAACGCCCGGCCGTCCGACGACGTCCTCGGCGTAGATCGCGATCGCGCGGGTCGGCTCGTGGCCGGCCAGGTGATCGACGAGCTCCGGCAGGCGCACGTCGGCCTGATTGCCGATGGAGGCGAAGCGCGAGAGGCCGAGCCCGCAGCGCTCGAGCAGCATGCCGAGCTCGAGCGAGAGGTTGCCGGACTGCGAGATCAGGCCGATCGGGCCCGCCCGGGTAGTCGTTCGAGGAGACATGGAACTCCGCGAGCGCGTCGAAGACGCCGATGCAGTTGGGGCCGAGCATGACCGCGCCCGCAGCGCGCACGCGCTCGACCAGCGCGCGCTCGCGCCGGCGTCCCTGCTCGCCCTTCTCGGCCAGTCCCGCGGTGATCACGATCAGCGCGCGAGCGCCCTGGGCGAGCGACTCCTCGACCGCCTGCTCGAGGCCCGCCTCGGGCACGGAAACGACGACGGTCTCGACCGAGCCCGCCGGCATCGGCAAGGCTCGCGAGCAGCGGATGGCCCGGATCTCGCCGCCGCGCCGGTTGATCAGGTGCACGGGTCGGCGGTGTGCGCCGCGCAGCGTGGCTCGCGCGAGCCAGTTGCCCCACTTGCTCGGATCGGTCGACGCGCCGAGCACCGCCACGGAGCGCGGGGGCGAAGAGCGGCTCGAGGTCGCGCACTGCCGTCACAGCTCGCCCCGCGCGATCGCGCGGGAGATGATCAGGCGCTGGATGTCCGAGCTGCCCTCCCAGATCTCCTGCGAGCTTCGCGTCGCGGAACCACTTCTCCACCGGGTACTCGCGCGAGTAGCCCCAGCCGCCGAGCGTCTGCACGGCGGCCCAGGTGGCGAACATGCACGCCTCCGAGGCGTACAGCTTGGCCATCGAGGCGTGGGTCGTCACGTTCTCGCCGCGGTCGAATGCCTCGGCGGCGCGCCAGGTCAGGAGCCGTGCTGCGTCGATGCGCATCGCGACGTCGGCGAGCCGGAAGCCGACCGCCTGGTGCTCGATGATCGGCTTGCCGAATTGCACGCGCTCGCGCGCGTACTGAGCGGCGTACTCGTAGGCCGCGCGCGCGATCCCGACGCAGCCCGAGGCGAGCACGATGCGCGACTTGTCGAACGTGCGCATGAGCCCCACGAAGCCCTGGCCCTCCTCGCCGATGCGATTCGCGTCGGGGACGAACACGTCGTCGAGGAACAGCTCGGCGTTGACGATCCCGCGGTCGCCGAGCTTGCGCATCGGCTCGCCGAACGCGACGCCCTCGTCGCCGAGGCCGATCACGAACGCCGTGATTCCGCTGCGAGCGCGAGCCGGGCTCGGTCTGGGCGAAGACGATGTAGTGCTCGGCGATGCCGCCGTTCGAGACCCAGGTCTTCTGCCCGCGCAACCGGTAGCCGCCCTCGACGCGCGTCGCGAGCGTCGTCATGCCGGCGGCGTCCGAGCCGTAGTCGGGCTCGGTCGTCGCGAGCGCGGTGAGCGGCGGGCGATCGCTGCAGAGCGGGCGCAGCAGGCGCTGCCTTCTGCTCCTCGCTGCCGAGCTCGAGGATCGGATCGGCGAAGAAGCCGCCCGAGGTCACGAGCGCGCCGAGCCCGCCGTCGCCCCACGAGAGCTCCTCGACGATCAGGCAGTCGGTCACGAGGCTGTCGATGCCGCCGCCGCCGTAGGCCTCCGGGAGCATGTACGACGTCAGCCCCAGCGCGGCCGCCTTGTGCACGACGCTCGATCTGCGGCTGCATGTCGGCTTCGTCCACGGCCCGCGCGATCGGGCGCAGCTCGCGCTCGGCGAACTCGTGCGCGAGCGCCGCGAAATCGCGCTGCTCGTCGCTGATGCTGAAACTGATGCCGGGCACGGCGGGCCTCGCTTGGCTGATAACTGAACGCTCGTTCAGTTTACCCTGAGGCCCACCCCGCGTACAGCTCGAACGGGGACGCTGAACGGGGTCTGGCGCGGCACGTGTCGCGCCAGACCCCATCCATGGCGAGCCTGACCCCGGCCGTGTCGAGCCTGACCCTGGCCGTGACGGGCGTGAGCGGGTCGTGACCGCCGGCTGCCGGAGGCGGAGCGCGACCCCGGCGCTCGGGCGGACGTGAGCAGCTGGGGTCTGACCCCGGCTGCTCGGAGGGCGTGAGCAGCTGGGGCCTGACCCCGGCTGCTCGGGCGTGACCCGGCGCTCTCGGGCTCGGGTGCTGGTGCGCACAGCCCTCGGCCTGCGAACGCTCTAAGCTGGCGGCATGGCGATTGCGAGCGTGCGCACCGCGGAGGCGGGCGGTGGGCTGGAGGATGCTGCCGCGCTCGGGCTCGACCGGGAGGCGCTGCTGCGGATCCTGCACGCGCTGCTGCTGACGCCGCGGCTCGACGAGCGCGGGCACGTGCTCTTCAAGCAGGGCAAGCTGCCCGGCTCGTTCTACACCTGCAAGGGCAACGAGGCGGCCTCGGTCGGCGTCGCCGCGGCGATGGCGCCCGAGCGATGTCGCCGCCCCGCTGCACCGCAACCTCGGCCTGCACCTGTATCGCGGCGTCGAGCCCTGGCGCGTGCTCTGCCAGTACATGGGCCGCGTCGGCGGGACGACGAACGGCCGCGACTCCAACCTGCGAACCCAGGACGTCGTCGCCCGGCATCGGCATCTTCGCGGGGCCGTCGCACCTGCCCTCGATCCTGCCCGGTCGCCGTCGGCGCCGCGCTCGCGTTCCGCGTGCGCGGCGAGGCCGCGCGTCGCGCTCGGCTGGGTCGGCGACGGCTCGTCGGCGCAACGGAACCGACGCACGAGTCGATGAACCTCGCGGGCGTGCGCCGCCTGCCGATCGTGTTCGTGATCGACAACAACCAGTTCGCGTACTCCACGCCCACGCACCTCAACTTCGCCGCGTACCTCGCTGGCCGCGCGCGGGCCTGCCTACGGCTTCGAGGGCGTCGTCGTCGACGGCACCGACGTGCTGGCCGTCTACCGCGAGGCGCGTACTGCGATCGAGCGCGCGCGCTCGGGCGGCGGCCCGACGGTGCTCGAGCTGATGACGCATGCGCATGGAGGGTCACGCGGTGCACGACGACGCGGCCTACGTGCCGCCGGAGATGCATCGAGCGCTGGGCCGCCGCAGGATCCCGTGCGCCGCTTCGAGGCCTGGATGCGCGAGCACGCGGAGCTCGTCCGACGACGAGCTCGGCGCCATGGAGCACGACGTCGAGGCAGGCGATCGCCGACGCGGTCGCGCGCGCCGAGGCCAGCCGCCTGGCCCGATCCCGACACGCTCGAGGATGGCGTCTACGCCGACTGACGAGGCGGAGCGCGCGCGACGAGCTCGCTCGCGCTGCCGCGCTACCGCCCCTGGTTCTACGACCTCGTGCGCGGCGCGAGCGCGCTGTTCCTGCTGCAGCATCTTCCGCCTGAGCGTCGACGGGCGCTCGAGAACGTGCCCGCCGCAGGGCGGCGTCGTGCTCGCCCCGATGCACCGCTCCTACACTCGACACGCTCGCCGTCGGCGTCTCGCTGAAGCAGCGGCGCTTCCGCGCGATGGCCAAGTACGAGCTCTTCTTCGTGCCGCTGGTCGGGCGCGCGATCGCGCTGGGCGGCGGCTTCCCGGTGCGCCGTGGCGTGCAGGACATGGAGGCCTACGAGACGGCTATGAGCCTGCTGCGCGACGGCGGACCTGCTGCTCGTCTTCCCGGAAGGCACACGCAACCGCGACGGCAAGGCTCGGCCGCAGCTGGGCGCCGCCCGGCTCGCGCTCGAGGCCGGGCGTGCCGTTCGTGCCGGTCGCGATCGCGCGGCACCGACGCATCAAGCTCCTGCCGCCGCGCTTCCCGAGGTCCACGTGCACTACGGTGAGCCGATCCCGCTCGACGACCTTCCGGCCGACGATCTCCGGCGCGCGTCGCACACCGCGACCAAGCGCTGGTCGGACGGCGATCGAAGCCGGCGCTCGCGAGCCGCTCGTCAGCCGAAGCTACGCTCAAGCCGCGCGCTGGTCGAGCAAGCGCTGGCGGTGCTCGTGCAGCCAGGACTGGTGCCACGCGCGCACGCGCGCGGCCTGATCCGCGTCGGCGATCTCGAACGTGAAGCCGACCTGGCGCGCGCCGAACGGCAGCGCGACGATGCGAGCGACGCGGGCGGAGACCCAGCCGGGCTCCGCCGTCGGCCTGCCAGTCGCCCACCTCCCAGGCGACGTCGACGGCGTCGCCGACGAGCGGCGTGCGCCCCGGCCAGCTGGCCCTGCAGCCGCTGTCGGAGATGTCGAGGCAGACGGCGTGCACGCGGCGCCCCTTGGCGAGCACGGTCGAGCTGACGATCTTGACGAGCATGGGCGAGTTGTCGACGGGCGCGCGCAGCGAGCGGCGCACCGGCGCCGGCTCCCACTCCTCCGACGGTCGCGAGCTCGCAGCTCGGCGCTCGTCTCGTCGAGCGACGCGAGCTTCGAGATCGCCTGCCAGGCGGTGTCGCCGTCGAACCAGCGGACCTGCGCCTCGTCGGGAACCTTGCTGCGCGCGGTCGTAGCGCAGCACGTACGTGCCCGTCGTTCGCGCTCTCGACGACCGCGGTCACGCGCAGGCCCGTAGAGCCGATCGACGATCTCGACCACATCGCCCGCGGCGGGTGCGGCTGGGGTGATGGGATTCTCGCTCACGTGGCGTCTATCGGCTCCTGGCGCGCGGGAGTTGAGCACTTTTTCCCGCGCTCGGTCAGAATCCACTGCCATGGCGAAGCGGACGCTCGTACTCGGCTGCGCGACAGGAATCGGCAACGCCGGCGCGCGGCAGCTGGCCGCGCGCGGCGACCGGCTCGCCCTCGGCGACATCGACGGCCCGGGCGTGGATGCGCTCGCCGCCGAGCTGGCGCCTCGGCATTCCACGTCGATGCCACGGATACCGCTGCTTTGCAGGCGTTCGTCGCAGCGGGCGGCCGAGGCGCTCGGCGGCCTCGACTACGTCTGGTCGAACGTCGGCGTGCAGATCGGCGGCTCCGTGGAGCAGGCGAGCCCGGCTGACTTCGATCGCTCGTTCGCGATCAACGTGCGCGCCCACGCCGTCGTGTGCGGCGCGGCGGTGCCGCACCTGCGCGCCGCCGGCGGCGGCGCGATCTGCATCACCGCGTCCAACTCGGCGCTGCTCTCGGAGCCGCAGCTCGCCCCCTACGCCGTCACGAAGGCGGCGGCGCGTCGCGCTCGCGCAAGCAGGTGGCGCGCGACTACAGCGGCGAGGGCATTCGCGTCAACGCGCTCTGCCCGGGCTGGATCGACACGCCGTTCAACTCGCCCGCCTGGGAGAACTTCGGCGGCCGCGAGCGCTTCCTCGCGCGAGGTTCCGCGGCTCGTGCCGCTCGGGCCGCATCGGCTCGCCCGAGGAGGCGGGCGCGCCTGGCCTGCTTCCTGCTCTCCGACGACGCCGCGTACATGACCGGGCACGCGCTCGTCGCCGACGGCGGCGAGTGCCTTCCAGGCTGAGCGCGCCCGCTGCGCTGCTACGCGCACGACGGGTTCGCCTATCCGCTGCCCGACGGGCATCGCTTCCCGCTCGGCAAGTACTCGCTGCTGCGCGCGCAGGCCGATGCCGAGCCGCGCCTTCGATGTGCGCGGCGCGCGCGCTGCCACGCGCGCCGAGCTGCTGCTCGCGCACACGCGCCGACTGGGTCGAGCGCGCCGAGCGGGGCGAGCTCACCCGCGACGAGGAGCTGCGCGAGCTCGGCCTGCCGTGGTCGCCCGAGCTCTTCGAGCGCGGGCACGGCGCTCGGTCGGCGCGACCCTGGAGGCGGCGGACGCGGCGCTCGCGGACGGCGCCGCGCGCGAACCTCGGCGGCGGCACGCATCACGCGTTCCCCGGCTGCGGGACGCGGCTTCTGCGTCTTCAACGACGTCGTCGTCGCCACGCGCTCGCTGCGCAGGCGGGCGGCTGCGGCGCGTGCTCGTCGTCGATCTCGACGTGCACCAGGGCGACGGCACCAATGCCGCGCTGGCCGGCGACGACGAGGCCTTCACGTGCGCGCTCAACGGCCTCGGCAACTACCCGTTCGAGCGCGTCCCCGGCGATCTCGAACGCGACCTTCCCGACGGCACGGGCGACGACGCCTATCTCGACGCGCTCGCGGCGCTGCTGCCCGAGGCGATCGAGCGCGCCCGGCGCCGAGCTCTGCTTCTACCTGGCCGGCGCCGATCCGTTCGAAGGCGATCGCCTCGGACGCCTGGCGCTCACCCGCGCCGGCCTCGCCGCGCGCGACCGCCTCGTCCGGTCGTCGCTCCTGCGCGCCGGCATCCCCGTCTGCGTCACCCTCGCCGGCGGCTACGCCGAGCGCATCGAGGACACGGTTGCGATCAACCTCGCGACGCTTCGGGCCTTCGCGTGACGAAGGCCGCGAGGCCGGGCAGGTGGCGGGCGTGGAGGGCCGGCAGGCCGGCGTGCTCGACTTCGTAGGTCACGCAGGGCACGCCGTTGTCGCCGAGCCAGTCGCGCAAGGCGCCGGGGACGGGCGAGCCGAGCTCGTCGGTGAGCTCCATGCCGGATGCCTCGGCGAGCTCGCGAGCGACGTCGCCCGGGACGAGCGCGGTCGTCAGCACCAGCTCGAGCGGCGCGTGCAGGTCGAGCACGAGCGCCGGCTGCAAGCGCTCGATCGAGCGCCGCGAGCTCTGCGCTCTCGGGCTCCGAGAGCGGCGCTCGAGCCGGTCGACGAGACGTTCGTGCGATTGGCGGGCACGCGCTGCGACGGGATCGATGCCGGCGGGGTAGCTCGGCGTCGTGCCCGCCGCGCCAGCTCGCGGCGGGGAAGTTGCGGTTGAGATCGACGCCGCGCGCGTTCTGGCGGCGTGCCGTCGGCGACGCCGTCGGGGTTCGCGCAGACCACGATCGCGCAGCGTCGCCTCGGTGGCGTCGACGAGGCCCGAGCAGCCCGCGCGCGAGCTGCACCGTCTCCGGCTCCTCGCCGTGCAGCCCGGCCACCAGCAGACGGCGCGGGTCGGGCGGGCAGGTGGACGCGCAGCTCGGCGCCGCGCACGGATCGCCCGTAGCACCTCGCTCCGCCAGCCGCCCGCCATCGCGCACCGATGGTACCCTCGCGCCCATGTCGCTCCCCCTCGACGCGCTGCGCGACGCTGGTCGGGGCGGAGCACGTGCTGACGAGCCAGCACGAGCTCGATGGCCTACTCGACGGACGCGACGCCGCTGCAGCGCGCGCTGCCCGAGGCCGTCGTGCTGGCGGGCACCCGCGATGAGATCGCGGGCGTGCTGCGGCTTGCCGAGGAGCACCGCTTCCCGGTCACGCCGCGCGCCTCGGGCACGAACCTCTCGGGCGGCGCCGTGCCGCTGCACGGCGGCGTCGTGCTCTCGTGCGCGCGCATGCGCCGGCTGATCGAGATCGACGAGCAGAACCTCACGGCGACCTGCGAGCCCGGGCTCCAGAACGCGCTCCTGCAGGAGGCCGTCGCGGCCAAGGGCCTCTTCTACCCGCCCGATCCGGGATCGCAGGTGATCTCGACGATCGGCGGCAACGTGATGGAGTGCTCGGGCGGCCTGCGCGGCCTCAAGTACGGCATCACGCGCGACTACGTGCTCGGCTCGAGGCCGTGCTGATGGGCGGCCGCATCCTGCGCGTGGGCGGCAAGCTGACGAAGGACGTGGCCGGCTACGACCTCGTGCGGCTCCTGGTCGGCTCGGAGGGCACGCTCGCGGTGCTCACCGAGATCACGCTCAAGCTGCTGCCCGCGCCCGAGGCCAAGGCGACCGGCGCCGCCTACTTCCGCGACCTCGAGGCCTCGGCGCGCTCCGTCAGCCGCATCATCGAGAAGCGCATCCTGCCCGCCACGCTCGAGTTCCTCGACCAGGCGACGATGCGCGTCGTGGACGAGAGCGCCGACCTCGGCCTGCCCGCGGACGCGGGCGCGATGCTGATCTTCGGACAGGACGGGCACGCATCCGTCGTCGAGCGCGACACCGCCGCGATGGCGGAGATCTGCCGCGAGGAGGGCGCGATCAGCGTCGAGGTCGCGGCGGACGAAGACGCGGCAGGCAAGCTCCTGGCCGCCCGCCGCGGGGCGATCCCGGCGCTCGCGCGCCTCGCGCCGACGCTGATCCTCGAGGACGTCGACGGTGCCGCGCTCCGAGCTCGCCGGCGATGGTGCGCGACGTGCAGCGCGATCGCCGAGGAGGAGGGCCTCCTGATCGCCGTCTTCGGGCACGCGGGCGACGGCAACCTGCATCCGACCTGCTGCATCGACGAGCGCGATCCCGACCAGGTCGCGCGCGTGCACCGCGCCTTCGACCGCATCTTCGACGGCCGCCCTCGCGCGCGGCGGGACGATCACGGGCGAGCACGGCGATCGGCATCACCAAGCTGCAGTACCTCGAGCAGCGCGTCGGCCCCGTCGGCATCGACCTGCTGCGCGGCATCAAGCGCGCATTCGACCCGCTGGGCCTGCTCAATCCCGGCAAGGCCGTGCCGTGAGCGAGCAGGCGGTCGAGCAGCCGGGGCGCGGTCTCTTCCCAGACGACCTGCTGCGCACGTGCATCTCCTGCGGCTTCTGCCTCTCGGCCTGCCCCACCTACCAGGACACGCGCAACGAGGCCTCCTCGCCGCGTGGGCGCATCAACCTCATGCGGGCGCTCGAGGCGGGCACCCTGGGCGAGGACGACGTGCGCGAGGAGCTCTCCTTCTGCCTCGGCTGCCGCGCCTGCGAGCCGGTCTGCCCCGCCGGCGTGCGCTACGGCACCCTGCTCGAGCATGCGCCGCGACGCGGTCGGGCCCGCTCGCGACCCCAAGCTGCGCGGGCTGCTGCTGGCCGTCGGCACGCCGCGCCGAACGCGCCTCGCCGGCCGCATGCTGCGCGTCGGCCAGCTGCTCGGGCTGCATCGCATCGCGCCCTCGCGGGCTCTGCGCGCGGCGGGTCGCGCGGCGCCCATGGTGCCATCTGCCGCCGCCTGGCGGGTGCGCCGCACGGTCGGGGCGGACGATGGCGAGCCCGCCGCGCTGTTCCTCGGCTGCATCGGCCACCTGATGTTCTCGGGCGCCGCGCACGCCGCCTGCGAGCACGCTCGCGACCGGCGGCTATCGCGTCACGACGCCGCGCGAGCAGGGTTGCTGCGGAGCGCTGCACGCCCACAACGGCGATCTCGACGGAGCGCGCAAGCTGGCCGACTGGACGGTGCGCTCGTTCGCCGGCAGCGACGGGCCCGATCGTGACGACCGCCGGCGGCTGCGGAGCGTTCATGGCCGACTACGGCATGCTGCTCGGCACCCCCGAGGGCGCGGCTTTCGGCGCACGCGTGCGCGACTACTCGACGCTGCTCGGCCGGGCGGGACCTGCCGGCGGCGCACGGCGCCGCCGATCCGCGTCGCCTACCAGGACTCGTGCCACCTGCGCAACGGCCAGAAGGTGACGCTCGAGCCGCGTGCCCTGCTCGCCTCGCTGCCGGGCGTCGAGCTCGTCGATCTGCCGAGCGCCGGCCGCTGCTGCGGTGCGGCGGGCACCTACGCGCTGATGCGCCCCGACGATTCCGTCCGCTTCCTCGACGCGAAGCTCGGCGAGATCGAGGAGGCGGGCGTCGATGTGATCGTGAGCGGCAACCCGGGCTGCCTGCTGCAGTTCCGCCAGGGCGTGCAGCGGGCGAATCTGAAGGGCGTGCGCGTGCTGCACACCGCGGAGCTCGTGGCAGAGCGCATGCAGCGATGAGCGGAGCACGCGCGGATACCCTTCGGCGTGTGAGCACTGGGCGACCTTGCGTGTGCCACCGCTGCGCTCGAGGGCGGCTGCGACAACTCGTGCAGCCGCGACCTCGTCGAGACGCCGTTCTTCATGACCTGCCTGAACCTGCGCGGCCGTCGCTGTCTCGTCGTCGGCGCCGGACCGGTGGGGCTGGAGAAGGTCGAGGGCCTGCTCGCCGCCGAGGCCGATGTCCACGTCGTCGCGCTGCGAGGCGCTGCCCGAGATCGAGCAGCTCGCGCGCGAGGGCTCGCTGCAGCTCGATCTGCGCGACTACCGCAGCGACGACCTCGAGGGCGCGTTCCTCGTCTTCGCCGCCACTGCGGACACCGACCTCAACGTGCGCGTCTTCCAGGAGGCCGAGGCGCGCACGATGCTCGTCAACGTCGTCGACGTGCCGCCGCTCTGCAACTTCATCATGCCCGCCATCGCGCGCAGCTGGCCCGATCTCGATCGCAGTCTCGACGCGCGGCGCGAGCCCGGCGCTCGCCAAGCGCCTGCGCAGCGAGATCGCCGAGACCTACGGCGAGCCATACGCGCAGCTCGCCGAGATGCTCAACGACATCCGCGGCTGGGCGCGCGACACGCTGCCGACCTACCAGGATCGCAAGGTCTTCTTCGAGGACGATCGTGAACGGCGCAGCCCGACCCGATCGAGCTGCCTGCGCCAGCGGCGACGCGCAGGCTGTGCGCGACCTCATCGCGCTGCACGTGCGCGCGGTCGACAGTGCCGGCGCGCCTGCCTGAGCCGGCGCCGTTCGGCAGCCTTCGTCGAGCGCGTCGCGGAGCGCTCCTTCGGCGCGGCGTTCCGCGATGTTCCGCGCCGCCGATCCCGCGCTCGAGTGCAGCGAGGCGCCGGCGATCTGCGCCGCGCCAACGCCGCGTCCTACCTCGAGGCGCGGGCGGGCCGCGCGCCGCTCCTGCTCGTCGGCGAGGCGATGGGCTACGCCGGCGGGCGCTTCACCGGCATCGCGTTCACCGCCGAGCGGACGCTGCTCGCCTGGGGTGCGCCGTACGAGGCGACGAGCCTGCGGCCGGAGGGCTGGGCAGAGCAGTCCGGGACGATCGTCCATGGCGCGCTCGCGGCGCTCGGCCTCGAGGCACGAGACGGTGCTCTGGAACGTCGTGCCCGCGCATCCGCACCGGCCGGGCGAGCCGCTCTCGAACCGCACGCCCTCGGTCGGCGAGCTGCGCGCGGGCGCCGAGGTGCTGGGCGAGCTGATCGAGCGCCTCGGCCGCGCGCCATCGATCGCCGTCGGACGCAGCGCCGAGCGCGCGCTCGGCGAGCTCGGGCTGCCGTGCGACGCGCGCGTCCGCCATCCGGCCAATGGCGGCGCGACGGCCTTCCGCACGGTCTGGCCCGCTCTCGGCCGAGCTCGGCTACGTGCTGCCGTCTGCGCGCTGAGTGTGGCGCGCGTGGCCGATCGCCGAGCGCAGCGAGAGCGTGCGCAGCATCAGCACGAGCGCGATGCCGCCGATGCAGCGCGTTGGCGACCGTCGACGGCCGCCTGCATGCCGACCGAGAACGACAGCAGCTGGCCGTCGCTGGCCGCGCCGCCGAGCACGACGACGATCAGCGCCTGCTGGGTGCCGACGCCGCCCGGCGTGACCGGGAGCAGCGTCGTGAGCGAGCCGACGACCATCACGAGCAGCGCGTTGCGCACGGTGCCGGGGATGCCGAAGGCCTCGAGGAAGAAGCGGCCGCCGAGGCCGACGCGGCAGCCCCAGCCGATCGAGCTGCGGGAGCGGCGACCGGCAGGCAGTAGCGGCGCGGCGTGCGCAGGATCGTGAAGCCCTGCCGCACGCGCGCCGCGAACGCGGCGCTCGCCCGCTTGATGTGCACGGCAGCGCGAGCATGGCGCCGCGAGCGCGATGAAGACGGCGATGATCGCCGTGACGGTCGGGTTCGCGGCCGCCCACGACCACTCGAAGGCCGGGATCGAGGGCAGCTCGGGCACGCGCGGCAGCACGTGCTGGGTCAGCGCGAAGACGAGGATCGCGACGCCGAAGACGGCGTCCATGAGCGTCTCGACGATCATCGCGGCCAGGATCGTCGGAGTCGTCGAGCCCTCGAGCCGCGTGCGCGTGAGGAAGATCTTGACGAGGTCGCCGCCGCGCGCCGGGCGCGATCGCGTTGACGCCGACGCCCGCGAAGTAGGCCCCGGCGCAGGAGCGGTAGCGGTAGCGGACGCCCGGGATAGGCGGCGCGCAGGATCGAGTACCAGGCGCCGGTGCGCAGCAGCAGGTTGAGCGTGTGGAAGCGCGAGCGCGAGCGCGAGCGGCCACGAGCCTGACGTCGGCCAGGTGGTTCAGCGAAGACGCGGACGGCGTCGGCGAATGCGGACAGGGAGCTCAACCAGTCGCAGGTTCAGCGCCCTGCGCGCCGGGGTCGCCCGAGGGAGCCTGCGGCACGGGGCCACAGGGGATGCGAGCGTGCGGAGGGGCTCGATGCAACCCCAGGTACGCGCCGCGTCCGGCGCGCCCCGTCTACGATCCGCGCGGTGACCGCGCTGCTCCCGCTCTGGCACGACGATCCCTACGAGGAGCGCGCGGCGCTCGACCGGCGCGCTGCGAGACCGACGTGCTCGTGATCGGCGCGGGCATCGCCGGCCTCTCGTGCGCCTGGCACCTGGCCGAGCGCGGCGTCGACTGCACGGTCGTCGAGGCGCGCACGGCCGCGAGCGGGGCGAGCGGCCGCAACGGCGGCTTCCTCGTGGCCGGCGCCGCGCCCGCGCATCAGGACGCGATCCGCGCAGTTCGGCCACGAGGTCGCCGTCGGCATCTACCGCGCCACGCTCGCGTCCGAGCAGCGGATCTACGAGATCGCGGAGGAGATCGGCGCGAGCCGAGCACTTCGCGCACGTGGGCTGCCTGCGCGTGACCTGGGAGCCCGAGCGAGCTCGAGCACGCGCGCGCCCAGTACGAGGCGATGCGCGCGGACGATCTCCCCGCCGAGTGGGTCGACGAGGCCGATCTCCCGTCGATCGTGCGCCGGCCCGGCCGCGTCGGCGTGTTCTCGCCGCCCGACGCGACGATGCATCCCGCGCGCTGGGTGCGGGCGTTCTCGCGCGCGATCGAGGGGCGCGGCGTGCGCATCTTCGAGCGCAGCCCCGTGCCGCAGCCGCTCGCAGCCGCCGCGCAACGGCGGCTTCGCGGTCGCCCGCGGGCGGCGGGATCGTGCGCGCCCAGCGCGTCGTCGTCGCGGCCGACGGCGCCCTGCCGCTGCTCGTCCCGTACTACGCGCCGACGGTGCGCACGAAGCGCCTGCACATGATCGCGACGGCTCCGATCGCGGAGCGCATCGTGCCCTGCGCGATCGGCGCCCGCTGGGGCTACGAGTACTTCCAGCAGCGCCCCGACGGCCGCATCGCCGTCGGCGGGTTCTCCGATCAGGACGGCGAGGGCGCGGCCGACTCCTACACGACCGCGCGAGGAGCCCTCGCCCGCGATCCACGCGCGTCTCGAGCGCGTTCCTGCACGACGATCTCGGCGTCGCCGGCGCCCGTCACGCACCGCTGGGTCGGACTCGTCGGGCTACTCGCGCGACGAGCGCGCCGTTCGTCGGGGCGGTGCCGCGAGCACGAGGGCCTCTACGTCGCCGGCGGCTACAACGGCACCGGCAACCTCAACGGCTTCACCGCCGGGTCGGATCCTCAGCGAGCTGCTCGCGACGGGCCAGAGCGCCGATGCGCACCTCTACGACTCCGCGCGCGAGCTCTCGGCTGCGTAGCCGCCTGAGAACTCACAGAACGCTCACAGCTGCGGGGCTTTCCCGCAGGCGCGAGCGGTGCTACCGTCAGGGAGTGACGCGCGCCGCGCTACTCACTCGCGCTTGCGCTCGCCCTTGCTTCCCGCTGCGAGCGCTGCCGCTGCGAGCCCGCACGTCCTGCAGCAGCGCGACCTGCCCGGGATGAAGGCCTCGTTCGCGGCCACGCACCCGCTGACGACGATCAAGCGCTTCGTGACTCGTCTACAGCGACGACCGCAGCCGCAAGCGCGACAAGGTCGAGCTCCGCCAGTGCGGCTTCACGCGGCGGCACGGCGACCGCGCTCTTCCAGAGCGCGGCGATCGCAGCGACGCGACCAAGCCGGTCGCAGTCTGGACGTCCGTCGTGCGAGTGCCGCACGCCCGTCGCTCGGCGCGCCGCTTCGCACGCGAGGAGCGCCAGGACGTCAACAAGGAGTGGACGAAGAAGCCGACGGCGGCCAAGGTGCGCGCCCAGCCGGCCAGCAAGCTGCCCGCGCGGCTCCTACGCCGCCGTCGCCGACGACGCACCCTCGTGACCGGCGGCGACGAAGGCCTCGCTGACGATCGTGCTCGTGCCGCGCGGCCAGCGGGTCGCGGTCCTCACGCTGACGTCGCAGACGGGCTTCAACCCGTATCCGCAGGCGCGCAACCTCATGCGGCGCATGCTCGGGCTGCAGCCGATCGCGGCGAGCCGAAGCCGTGCGCCACCGCCGCTCGGCGTGCCGGTCGAGACCGCCCGCTACGTGCGCGCCGCTAGCCGCGGCACGCCGCGCGCCGGCGGCGGCGGACGACTTACTTCTTCGAGGCCTTCTTGGAGGCCTTGAGCGGGTTCAGCATCTTCTGCTGGACGTCGGCCGGACGCCTCGGAGAGCGACTGCACCGGCTTGCCGCAGTACGGCTTGGTGCGGCTCGCGCGGTGGTGGCAGGTCTCCGGGGTCGAGGTCAGCGCGAGCGTGCGATGACCGTCGGGGCAGACGAAGACGGAGACGGTCTGGGGCGTTGCGACAGAAGCTTCCATGGGCACAGGGTACCGGATCGTCAGCGGATCGCCTCGCCGATGCGGTCCCAGAGCTCGGCGGGCTGGCGCTCTTGACGATGTAGACGCCGCCGACCGGCACGCGCTCGCCCTCGAGCGAGATCACGCGGCCGCGCTTGGGGCTCGTCGCGTCGACGTACTCGTCGAGGTCGGCGAGCTCGGTGCCCGGCTCGGCCAGCGTCGACCGCCGTCACGTCCTCGTCGCTCAGCTTGTCCATCCAGCGGAACTGCGTCCGCCGCTCCTCAACGTTCGTAGCCATGCCGCGGATCCTACCGCCGTGACGGCGGCGCAGACCATCTAGCCTGCCGGGCATGAAGATTGCATGGATCGGTCTCGGCACGATGGGCGAGTTCATGGCGGGGCACCTGCTCGACGCCGGGCACGAGCTGACAGTCCACAACCGCACGCGCGAGCGCGAGGAGGCGCTCGCGGCGCGCGGGGCGCAGCGCGCCGGCTACGCCGCGCGAGGCCGCGCGGGCGCCGAGCTCGTCGTGCCTCTGCGTCTCGGACTCGCCCGACGTCGAGGCGATCGTGCTGGGCGACGACGGCATCGCCGCGGGCGTCGGCAGCGGCGCCGTCGTGCTCGACTGCTCGACGATCGCGCCCGCGACGGCGCGCAGCATCGCCGCCGCGCTCGCCGAGCGCGGCGCCGGGCGCCGTCGACGCGCCCGTCTCGGGCGGCTCGGAGGGCGCGCGCAAGGGCCAGCTGACGGCATTCGTGGGCGGCGAGGACGCGCACGTCGCGACGGCGCGCCCGGCGCTCGAGGCGTTCTGCCGCTCGATCACGCACCTCGGCGGCGCCGGGCGCCGGGCCAGGCCGGCAAGGCGGTCAACCAGGTGCTCATCTCCGGCACCTACGCGGCGCTCGGCGAGGGCCTCGCGCTGGGCGAGCAGGAGGGGCTGCCGCTCGAGGCGCTCGTCGCGGCGCTCGGCGGCGGCGCCGCCGGCTCGTGGATCCTCGAGAACCGCTCCGGCAACGTGATCCGCGGCAGCTATCCGCTCGGCTTCAAGATGGAGCTGCACCTCAAGGACCTGCGCATCGCGCTCGCGGAGGCCGACCGCCTCGGCCTGCCGATGGAGGTCACGCGCCTCGTCGCCGAGCAGGCGCAACGGCTCGTCGACGCCGGCTACGGCGGACGAGGACTCCTCGTCGCTCGCGCGCGTCGCGCGCGGCGAGATCCCCGCGTGATCGAGCGCTACCTGCAGATCCGCGCGGCCACGGTGGCCGGGCATCTGCCCTCCGGCGAGCTCGGCTACCTCGCCGACGTCACCGGGCTGCTGCAGCTCTGGCGCGTCGCGCCCGACGGCCTGCACGAGCAGGTCACGTTCGGGAGCGAGCGCGTGACGCGCCGCGCTGGCCTCGCCGAGCGAGGAGCGCTGGGTGATCGCGCGCGACGCGGGCGGCAACGAGCGCCACGCGCTCTTCGCGATCGACCGCGACGGGCGGCCCCGAGCTGGCGCTCTCCGACGATCCCGACGCGATCCACGTTCCGGGCGCGTTCTCGCCCGACGGCCGCCTGCGTCGCGTTCACGCACACGGGCCGCAACGGCGTCGACTTCGACGTCGCGGTCGTCGGCCGTCGACGGCGAGCGGCCGGCGCGAGCTGGCGCAGCCCGGCGGCTGGTCGCACGTCGTCGACTGGTCGGAGCACGGCATCCTCGTGCAGCGCGCGAACACGCCCTTCGACCACGACCTCTTCCTCGTCGACCCGGAGAGCGGCGCGCTGACGCTACCTCACGCCGCACGACGGCGAGGTCGCGTACGACTCGGCGCGCCTGCTGGCCGACGGCGCCGTGCTCGTGCGCCTGCGATGCCGGCAGCGAGTTCGCGCGCCTCGCCGTCCTCCGCGCCGGTGCCGGGCAGCCCGACTTCCTGACGGCCGATGACGCCGACGTCGAGCTCGTCGCCCTCGACGCCGACGCGGACGCGCCGCGCCTGGACCGTCAACCGCGGCGGCGAGAGCGAGGTGTGGCTCGACGGCGATGCTCGTCGAGGGCCTGCCCGGCGGCGTCGTCTCGGCGCTCGCCTTCGCGCCGGACGGTTCGCTCACGGTCACGGCCGGCCCGCCCGACGACTCGACGGACGTCTGGACGGCGTCGCCCGCGGTCGTGCGGCGCACGCGCTCGGCCGTCGGCGGGCTCGACCGCTCCGGCTTCGTGCGGCCCGGTGCTCGAGCGAGGTCGAGAGCTTCGACGGCCGGCGCATCCCGTACCTGCGCTTCGGCGCGGCCGGGCGCCCGGCGCTGTGCTGGGTGCACGGCGGCCCGGAGTCGCAGTTCCGGCCGCAGATGGCGCCCGTGATCCAGTACCTGTGCGCGCAGGGCATCACCGTCGCGGCGCCCAACGTGCGCGGCTCGACCGGCTACGGGCGCACCTATCCACCACCTCGACGACGTCGAGCGGCGGCTCGACTCGGTCGCCGACCTGGCCGCGCTCGGCCGCGCGCTGGGCGCCGGCGCCGGGCACGCCCGTCGGCGTCATGGGCGGCTCCTACGGCGGCTACATGACGATGGCGGCGATCACCGAGCACCCCGAGCTCTGGCGCTGCGCCGTGAACATCGTCGGCATCGTCAACTTCGTCACGTTCCTCGAGCGCACGGGCGCCTACCGCCGCGCGCTGCGCGAGGCCGAGTACGGCTCGCTCGAGCGCGACCGCGAGTTCCTGGAGTCGATCTCCCCGATCCGCAAGATCGACCGCATCGCCTGTCCGCTGATGGTGATCCACGGCGCCAACGATCCGCGCGTGCCCGGTCGGCGAGGCCGAGCAGGTCGTCGCGGCGCTGCAGCGCGCGCGCGGCGCCTGTCGAGTACCTGCGCTACGAGGACGAGGGCCACGGCATCACGCGCCTGTCGAACCGCCTCGACTGCTATCCGCGCGTGGCCGCCTTCCTGCAGCGGCCACCTGCTGGACGGCTGCGTGAACCTGCAAGGCTTTCGGCATGCAGTTCGAGGCTGACCTCGAAGCCGCGCGCGCGCGCATCGCAGACGCCGTCGTGCGCACGCCGCGTGATGCGCAGCGACGAGCTCGACGCGGCGCTCGGGGCAGAGCTGTGCCTCAAGTGCGAGCCCTTGCAGCGCACCGGCTCGTTCAAGCTGCGCGGCGCGACGAACGCCGTCCGCGCACTGCCGGCCGGCACGCGCGGGGTCGTCGCCGTCTCGAGCGGCAATCACGCGCAGGCCGTCGCCTACGCCGGCCGCGCCGCCGGGCTGCCGGTGACGGTCGTGATGAACGCCGATGCCAACGCCGCCAAGGTCGCGAGCACGATCGGCTACGGCGCGACGGTCGTGTCCGAGGGCGTCGACCCGACCAACCGCGAGGAGATCGCGCGCGCGCTCGCCGAGCGCGAGGGCCTCGCGCTCGTGCACCCGTTCGACGACTGGAACGTGATCGCGGGGCAGGGCACCGCGGCGCTCGAGCTGCTCGAGGAGGTGCCCGGCCTCGACGCGGTCGTCACGCCCGATCGGCGGCGGCGGGCTGCTCTCGGGCACGGCGCTGGCGTGCCGCGCTCGCCTCGCCCGGCGACACGCGCCTACGGCGCCGAGCCCGCGGCCTCGCCCGATGCACGCGCAGTCGCTCGCCGAGGGCCGGCGCGTGCGCCTCGACTACTCGCCGATGACGATCTCCGACGGCGCGCGCACGGTGCAGATCGGCGAGCGCACGTTCGCCGTGCTGAGCGAGCTCTGCGCCGGCATCTCGCTCGTCGACGACGACGCGGCGCGGCGCCGCGCTCGCGCTCGTCTGGGACACGACGAAGCTGCTGATCGAGCCGACCTCCGCCATCGCCGATCGCCGCCGATCGCCGCGGGCGCGGTGCCTGGCGAGCGCATCGGCGTCGTGCTCTCGGGCGGCAACGTCGATGCGCGGCGCCTGGCCGAGACGATCCGCGTCGAGGAGACGAGATGAGCGAGGAACGGCGGGGCCACGAGGAGCGCCGCGTCGGGCGCGTGACGACGAAGGGCCAGGCCGAGGAGCGCATGCGCTCGGCCGACGAGGGCCTGCTCCAGCGCCAGGAGGATCCCGGCTTCGTCCACACCGATCCCTGGCGCGTGCTGCGCATCATGGGCGAGTTCGTCGACGGCTTCGACGTGCTGGCGCGCGTGGGCCTGGCCGTCACCGTCTTCGGCTCGGCGCGCATCAAGGAGGACTCGCCGTACTACGCGGCCGCGCGCGAGGTCGGGCGCGGGCCTCGCCGAGCGCGGCTTCGCGGTCATCACGGGCGGCGGGCCCCGGGATCATGGAGGCCGCCAACCGCGGCGCCAGCGAGGCGGGCGGGCTCTCGATCGGCTGCAACATCGAGCTGCCGCACGAGCAGTCGCCGAACCCGTACTCGAACCTCTCGATCGACTTCCGCTACTTCTTCGTGCGCAAGACGATGTTCGTCAAGTACTCCGAGGCGTTCGTCGTCTTCCCGGGCGGCTTCGGCACGCTCGACGAGCTGTTCGAGGCGCTCACGCTGATCCAGACCGGCGAAGGTCAAGCGCTTCCCGGTGGTGCTCTACGGCTCGGAGTACTGGGGCGGCCTGCTCGACTGGATCGAGAGGCACGCTGGCCGCCGAGGGCATGGTCTCCGGCGAGCGATCTGGCGCTCGTGCAGGTCGTCGACACGACCGACGAGGTGTGCGAGATCGCCACCGGCGGCGCGCGCCGGTGAGCGGCGCGCTGACGCTGCGCTTCCTGCGCCAGGGCGGCCAGTCGGTCGACGAGATCGCCGGCGCGCTCGCGGCCTTCCTCGCGACCGCGCAGCGCGAGGTGGCGATCGCGATCTACGACTTCCACGTCGAGCACGAGGAGGGCGCAGGTCATCGCGACGCACGCTGCAGGGCCTGCGCGACCGCGGCGTGCAGGGTGCGCATCCTCGACCACGACGAGCGCGACATCGTGCGCGAGGTGCCCGACAACGTGCCGCGCCCGGCGGCCCCGCCGGAGTACATCGATGCCCTCGGGCTCGACGTCCGCCCGGTGATCGGCTTCGGCACGCTCATGCACCACAAGTACGTCGTCGTCGACGGCGAGCGCGTCTGGACGGGCTCGATGAACTGGACCGAGGACTCGTTCACGCTGCAGGAGAACTGCATCGTCACGCTCGAGAGCGCCGAGGTCGCGGCCGCCTACCTGCGCGACTTCGAGGAGCTCTGGAGCCGCCCGACGCACCTCGACAAGAGCGGGCGCTTCGACGACGGACTGGTCGGACGCGACGTTCGAGGGCGCAGCGCCGTGCGCGTGCGGCCGTTCTTCTGCCCGGGCCGCGGGCCCGAGCTCGCGGCGCTGATCGCGCAGCCGCATCGCCTGCGCGCGCGAGCGCATCCTGATCTGCTCGCCGGTGCTCACCTCGGGCCCGATCCTGGGCGCGCTCTCGGACGTCGTCGGGCGCGGCGAGGTGCCCGTCACCGGCGTCGTCGACCGCACGCAGATGCGCGACGTGCTGCGCCAGTGGGGCGCGTTGCCGAAGGCGTCGTGGAAGCCCGCCGCCTTCCGCTTCGTGGCGTCCAAGGCGGGCTTCGGCGGCAAGCACAGCATCCCCTGGGGCCCGCACACGGTGCACGACTTCCTGCACGCGAAGCTCGTCGTCTGCGACGACTGGGCCTTCGCCGGCTCCTACAACCACTCGCGCGCGGGCGAGGAGAACGCCGAGAACGTGCTCGCCATGGACGGCAAGGCGCGTCGCCGACCGCGTCGCGGACGCGATCCGCGAGTTCGCCGCGCGCTACGCGCTCGCCGCCGGGCGACACCTGGGAGCCCTCGCCGGGCTGACGGCGCAGCTCGACGGTCGACGACCAGAGCTCGCGGCCGAGCCCCTCGAGCACCGCGCGGCGCAGCTCCGGCACGTGCACCGGCAGCGTCAGCGCGTGCTCGCGCAGGCCGGTCAGGAACGGCGAGCGGTCGAGCACCTGCTCGATCCCGGTGCGGTCGCCGGCGACGACGAACTCGTCGAGCGCTGGCGCGTGCGGCGCGAGGATCTCCTCGGCCAGCGCGCAGGCGCGGTCGTAGGCGTCGCGCGCCTGCTCGACGCGCCGGCGCCGGAAGCGGTTCGACGACGAGCCGCCCTTCTTGTTGCGGTTCTTGACGAAGCGCACGCCGTGGCGGCCGCTGACGAGCCGCTCGTCGGCGTAGACGCCCGCGCCGTAGCCGCCGAGGCGCACGACGAGCAGGCCGACGCAGGCGCGGCTCGCTCGAGGTGCGCGCGCAGCGGCGCGGTGTCGATGCGGCTCGAGCTGCTCCCAGTGCTCGAAGCGGAACGGCGGCGTGATCGTCGCCGATCTCCTCCGCCGCTCTCGAAGCGCGCGAGCCCGTCGGCGTAGAGAGCTGCGGCCGGCGGCGCGGTCGAGGCGGTCGCAGAGCGCGAGCACGCCTGCCGCGCGCGACGCGGCGCACGTGAGGGGTCTCGGCTTCCACGGCGCGCAGCGTCACACATCCGGCACGCCGCGCGCATGCGCCGTCACGCACGCCGCGGCAACGCTCCCCGCATGCCGTTCCCTCGCCTCCGCCTGCCCTCGCCGCGTCCGTCCTCGCCCTTCGCCTGCCTGCTCGCGCCCGCGGCCGCGCCAGGCAGGCGGACACCATCGTCGTCGGCCTGCGGCCGGGCGCGCTCGCCGCGACGGCGCTCGCACGCTGCCGACGCCGTGCAGGTCGGCGCCGTGCCCCGAGCTGCGCGCCGTCGTCGTGCGCGCTTCCCGCCGGCCCGCCGCGCCGCGCCCTGCGCGCACTGCGCCGCTCGCGCGCGGTGCGCTACGTCCGAGCCGCTGCGCCGCCTGCAGGCGCTCGCCGAGCCCGTGCGCCGTGCCCGATCCCGGCCGCCCGCAGCAGTGGGGGCTCGATGCGCTCGGCGCCGACCGCGGCCTGGGCCGTGACGCGCGGCGCCGGCGTGATCGTCGCCGTCGTCGACACGGGCGTCGCTCCGGCGCCGGACCTCGCCGGGCGGCTGCTCGCCGGGCTGGAACGTCATCGCGCGGCACCGCCGCCGCGGCCGACGACAACGGCCACGGAACGCACGTCGCGGGCACGATCGCAGAGGTCGAGGGCAACGGCCTGGCCGAGGCCGGCGTCGCACCGGAGGCATCGATCCTGCCGGTCAAGGTGCTCGACTGCCGACGGCACGGGCAGCGATGCCGACGTCGCCGCCGGCATCGTCTGGGCGGCCGACCACGGAGCGCGCATCGTCAACCTGAGCCTCGGCGGCGGCGACGCGCTCGAGCGGTGCTCGCAGATGCCGTCGTCGTACGCCCGCGGCCAAGGGCGTCCTGATCGTCGCGGCGGCCGGCAACGACGGCGGCGCGGTGGGCGTGCCTGCGCGGCTCGCGCGGCGTGATCGCGGTCGGCGCGGTCGACTCCGCGCTCGTGCGCGCGCCCTTCAGCGCCGGCGGCCGCGCGCTCGACCTCGTCGCGCCCGGCGTCGGCATCCTGCAGCAGACGCTCGACGGCGCCGGCGGCTACGCCGACCGCTCGCTCTCGGGCACGTCGATGGCGCTCGCCGCACGTCGCCGGCGTCGCCGCGCTCGTGCTCGCAGCCGGCCGCGCGCGCACGACCGCGACCGGCGTCGCGCGCCTGCTCGCCCGCACTGCGCTCGATCTCGGCGCTGCCCGGCAAGGATGCCGCCTACGGCGCGGGGCTCGTGCGTGCCGACGCGGCGCTCGGAGTGGCGCCCGCCGCAGTCCCGGTACCCTGAGGAGCATGTCGAGCCGCGCGCCATCCAGAGTCCAGATCGCGCGGGCGCAGTGGCTGCTCGGCGTGGACGCGCCCGAGAGCGACGGACGAGATCCGCCGCGCCTGGAAGGAGCGCGTCGCGCGCACGCACCCCGACCGCAACGCCGAGCGGGCGACGCGGCGACGCGCGTCACCGTCGCGTTCAACCAGGCGCGCGAGCTGCTGGAGTGGTGGCTCGAGGCCGGCGAGGCGTGGCCCAAGCCGATGCCGCCCGAGGCGCTGCGCGCGCCGGAGCCCGAGCGCGTCGGTGCGAGCCCCCGGCGCGCACGCCCGAGCAGAACCGCTCGTCATTCCGCGCGGGCGACCTCGTCGCGCGGATCGTCCCCGGCCGCGAGGTCGCGGACGGGCCGATGCTCACCGTGCGCGCGAGCGGGCCCGGCGGAGGACGGCCGCGTCGAGCTCGAGGACGGCACTCGGCGCTGCCCGGCGAACTTGCGCCGGTTGCCTATGGCTGCCCCGTCTGCGGGCAAGTGCAGCGGTCCCGCCGTCGAGCGGCCGGCGCTCAGGCCGTGCCCGCGAGTGCCTGGCGGAGCTCGTGCAGCTGGAGCGCTCCGAGCGCGCGGTCGAGCCGGCGCTGCGAGGCATCCGCTCACGCGCGCGCGCGGCGGCAGCGCGACGGCGGCCGAGCTCGGCGACTACGGCCTCGAGGAGCTCGCCCGCGAGCGCTACCGGCTGGGCCGAGGGCGTCGGCGCGGCGTCCGCGCGAGGAGCGCCGCGGCCGCATGCTCGCGGCCTACGCGCACGCCTACGCGCTCTGGGCCGCGGGCACGACCGCGCGCGACGCCGGCAACGTGCGCGCGCCCACGTAGCTCAGTCGCCGTAGCTCGCCGGGAGCGAGGCGGCGATCGTCAGCACCTCGTTGACGTACCAGTCGGCGTGGTTGTAGGCGAAGATCGCGCGGCGGATTCGCCGCGGGCACCGGCGGCGTCGAGGTAGCGCGCCGCGCTGAAGATCGCGTCCTGGGGGTCGTACGGATCGGCGATGCCGTCGCCGGAGGCATCGACGCCCCAGCGGCGCCAGGTCGAGGGCAGGAACTGCATCCAGCCCACGGCGCCGGCGCTCGAGACGTGCGTGTTCTGGCCGAAGTTGGTCTCGACGCGGTTGATGGCGGCCAGCACGCGCCAGTCGATGCCGTACTGGTAGCCGGCATTGCGGTAGATGGTCGACGAGCGTGCGCAGCTGTCCGGGCTTGGCGCGCGGAGGCCCTGCGAGATCGATGCCGTCGGTCGCGACGGGCTCCAGCAGCAGCCGCTGCGGCCGCAGCCTGCGCCGGCATCGCCGGAATCTCGCGCAGCGCCGCTGCGCGTCATCCAGAGCGTCGTCTCCTGCGCGCGGATGCGCCGGCCGTCGAGCGCGAGCACGAGCAGCGGGCCGCCCGTGCGAGGGAATGCGGCGAGCAGCCGCAGCGCTCCGGCCGAGACGGTTCCCCGCCGCACGCTGCGGCGGGCCGCGGGCGAGAGCGCGAGGTTGCCGAGGTGCAGCACGCGGCCGCCTCAGCGCGGCGCTCGGCCTGCCCGCCCGCGCGCGACTGGAGCAGCATCATCGGCGGCAGGGCCCAGGGCGAGTCGACGGGCAGGGTGACGTGCGGGCATGTGCTTCGTCACGCGCGCGTGCCCACCGCGAGCCGGTGGCGGCGGGACGGCGTGCGGAGCCGGAGTCGCGGCTGCCGGCCGGGCCGCGAGCGAATCCGTCGCGCGCGGGCCGCCACGCAGCAGCATGAGCGACCCCAGCGCGAGCACGGCGGCACTCACGGCCAAGAGCGGTACGACGCGCGTCACCATGCGGTAGCCATCGTCCCGCCGCACGTGTGGCCTGCCTCCCTCGTCAGGGTGACGGGACGGGCTGTATGCTCTGAACTGGCGCGCAGAGCGCTGGTCCGGGGGCGTAGTTCAGTCGGTTAGAACGCCGGCCTGTCACGCCGGAGGTCGCGGGTTCGAGTCCCGTCGCTCCCGTTCACGGTTCTTCCTGCAGAGGGCGCAGAACTCGAATGCGCCTACAGCGTGCCGGTTTCTCCGCCACGCCCATTCAAGCCCAAACGTCGAGCCGCCGCCTCGCCAGCTGCTCGCTTCCGTGGGCCAGTGACCGTACGTCCAGTTGATCACACGCACCGACGTGCTCATGAATCGCGCGGACCCCGAGGTCGATTTGTCGACCGCCACAGCCGTTCCCAACAGCTTGCGTAGGCTTCGCGCCTCCACCGGAAGCCCTGTGGAGGAAACCAGAGCGGTCAGGCAGTGGATCCGGCCGAGGCCCGACGGAGAACTGAGTCGTCACCGTTTTTTTGGCCGCCCCCCCGTCGCGGGCCCGTCACTGAGGAGGTACTGCGGAGCGTGCGGAGCGTACGCGCCTGAGGGCGCGGTGGAGCTGGAGGGCCGCGGTGCCGGTCGGGGCGTCCTCGGCGACGTCGAGCGCGGCGCAGGTGACACCGTGAAGGCAGAGCGCGAGGGCTTGCCGCTCACTGGATGGGAGAGCGTTGATCAACGCGGCCGGATGGAGGAGCGGGAGAGATGGTCGCCCGGTGAGGCGGCTGTCTGCGGCCGCGTAGACGAGTTGAAGTAGTCGGGTGCGGAGTTGCCCGATCCTCGCCTCGGGCCTTCTCGTCGTACTGCAGCGCTCGAAAGGCCTCTTCCGTCGCGGCTTCAGCGCGGCCCGGATTGCCAAGGATCAGCATGGCGAGGCTGTAGGCGCAACGGCCATGCAGATCGAAGATCGCCGCGATTCTCTCAGCACTGAGGGGTGCGACGGAGCGCGACCCCTCCGTCCACGACGTGTTCGTCCCGGATTCCGTTGGGAGGAGCGACAGCGGCATTGGGATACGTCCTCAGTGCGCCTGCGGCAACGGCAGGGCGTCGAGAGCAGCGGCGACCGGCGGCTTGTCGTCGGTCTGCGCGCCGACTTCAGAATCTGCGCTCTGGCGCCCTTGCTCGTAGCGCCCGTCGAGCACTGCGCCCCAGGAGAGAAGGACGACCGAAGCGAGCACGAGCAGACTCACAAACGAGCCGATGATGAACAGGCCGACGCTGTTCATGACCTCGCTCCGGGTGGAGGACGATCGATCCGAGTGAGAGGATCGAGGGCACCCACAGGCCGACGAAGATGCCCTGCAGTTCGTGGCCCAGGAACCAGAGCGCGACCGAGAGCACGAACGAGATCGCCGCCGCCGTAAGCAGCAGCATGCGTGCCTGCCGTGCGCGGCGTGCCGCGGTCACCGCTATCCCGCGCCCCCTGAGAGCACGTTCCATGAGGTTCTCCTGTATAGATTCGGTACAGAGTTTGTACAGTATACAGGCATGTCAAGGTTCCCCGGACGCAGCCCCGCAGGAGACGCGCGGCACCCCCTCGGCGGCCCTGGCGTGGTCGTGAGCGAGCACGGTGGCAGCGGTGCTTCTGGCGCGGAGTACACAGCCATGCGCCTTTCGCGCGAACTGCGCGTGAACGCCTGGCGTGCGGCGCGGATACGCAGAACCGCGTCGCACGACTCGATCCCTGACACCCGTCAGCGTCGTTGCGCGATGCCGCTGCAGCGCGCCGAGACTCCGGTCCGCAACGTGAGCAGGCGCGCTGCCGGGGGGAAAGCGGCCAAGCTCATTGCTGGGCTCAGAACTCGAGGGCGACTCGTTCTCACTTCAGGGATGCTCAGGCCGGAATGGCACTCAGGCCGACCTCGGCAGCGTCGCGGAAGAGCCGGCGTCGCCGAGGGAGCCGGCAGCTCCAGGAGAGGGCTGCGCTTCTCCTCAGCCCTCGCTGACGCGCCCGGCCTCGACCTGGAAGCGCCGGTTGGTCGCGACCACTGCGAGCATGCGCCGGTCGTGGGTCACGAGGAGCAGCGTGCCCGGATAGCCCGCCAGTGCCGCTTCGAGCTGCTCGATCGCCGGCAGGTCGAGGTGGTTCGTGGGCTCGTCGAGGACGAGCAGGTTCACGCCCCGCGCCTGCAGCAAGCCGAGGGCCGCGCGTGTGCGCTCGCCGGGGGAGAGGGTCGCCGCCGGGCGGCGCACGTGGTCGCCTCCGAGGCCGAACTTGGCCAGCAGCGTGCGGGCCTCGGTACGGGTCAGCCCGGGCGCGGCGCCGCACCAGCTCTCGATCAGGGGCCGGTCGTCGAGGAAGAGGCGGCGCGCCTGGTCGATCTCGCCGACCACCACGCTCGGCCCGAGCCGGCGCGAGCCGGCGTCGAGCTCCGTGCGGCCGAGCAGCGCTGCGAGCAGGGTCGACTTGCCGGAGCCGTTGGCGCCCGTGATGGCGATCCGATCGCCCCAGTCGATCTGAACCGTCACCGGCCCGAGCACGAAGTCGCCCCGGCGCACGATCGCGCCGTCCAGGGCGGCGACGATCGTCCCGGCGCGCGGCGCGCTTGCGATCGTCATCTGCAGCTCCCACTCCCGCCGCGGCGCCTCGACCACGTCGAGGCGCTCGATCGCGCGCTCGGTCTGGCGCGCCTTCGCAGCCTGCTTCTCGCTCGTCTCCGCGCGGTACTTGCGGCCGAGCTTGTCGTTGTCCGGCGCCTTGCGGCGGGCGTTGCGGACGCCCTTCTCCATCCAGCCGCGCTGCCGGCGGGCACGCTCTTCGAGCGAGGTACGCGCATCCGCATACGCCTCGAATGCCTCCCGTGCGTGTCGCCTGCGGAGCTCGCGCTCGGCCAGGTAGGCGTCGTAGCCCCCACCGTGAACGTGCACCTTGCGCTGAGCGAGGTCGAGCTCGACGACGCCGGTGACGGTGCGCGCGAGAAACTCGCGGTCGTGGCTGACGAGGATCGCCGGCGCCTCGAGGCCGCGGACGAATCGCTCCAGGCGGTCGAGGCCGTCGAGGTCGAGATCGTTGGTCGGCTCGTCCAGCAGGAACACGTCGTAGTGGGAGAGCAGGAGCGAGGCGAGCCCGGCGCGAGCCGCCTCTCCCCCGGAGAGCGTCGTCATCGCCGCCTCGAGCGAGACCTCGAGGCCGAGCTCGGCCACAACGACGGCCGTGCGAGCGGCGAGGTCGCCGCCGCCGAGCCCGAGCCAGCGCTCCAGGGCGAGGGCATACGTCTCCTCGTCACCCGCGCCGCCGGCCGCGAGCGCGGTGGCGGCGGCCTCCATCGACGCTTCCGCCGGCCCCACGCCGGTGCGCCGGCGCAGGAAGGCCGCGAGGCTCTCCGCCGGACGCCGCTCGGGCTCCTGCGGCAGATGGCCGATCGTCGCCGTGCTCGGGCTCAGCTCGACGCTGCCGGCCTCAGCCGCCTCGAGGCCGGCGAGGATGCGCAACAGCGTCGACTTGCCGGCGCCGTTCGCGCCGACCAGACCGATCACGTCGCCGGGGGCGAGCACGAGCTCGAGGCCAGTGAAGAGGGCTCGGTCGCCGTGGCCGGCGGCGAGGGAGCGGGCGATCATGGTCGCGCCCATCCGGTCACCGTATCCAACCGGGCGCGAGCAGTCGCTGATCGTGGAATCATGGCTCATGGCCTACGACGCGGAGCTCGCCGACCGGATTCGCCGACTGGTCGACGGCACGCCGGCGCTGAGCGAGCGGAGGATGTTCGGCGGCTTGGCATTTCTCGTCCATGGCAACATGGCCGTCGCGGCCAGCGGGGAGGGGGGCCTCCTCGTACGCGTCGATCCCGAGCAGTCCGCCGAGCTTCTCGCGAGCTCGCCGGCCAGCCCGATGGAGATGCGCGGCCGCTCGCTGACGGGCTGGCTGCGCGTCGCATCCGAGGACGTGGCGGCGGAACGCGAGCTCGCGAGCTGGGTCGAGCGCGGGATCTCCTACGCCCGCTCGCTACCGCCCAAGCTCTGAGCCCGACAGCCGCCTGTGCGAATCAGGGCAGCCACGAGCGAACGACAGCCACCGGATCGGGGCTGGTGAGCATCTTGCGGAAATGCAATCGGCAGAGCGGCACCACGATCAGCTGCGTGTCGACCAGCGCGTCTCGATAGCGGACGGCCGCGCACTCGCAGCGGGCTCCGCGCCTCGGGGCGTACGCCGGCATCGCGACTCCGACCTTTGCGGCGCAGGGACCCATCGGCAGGAGCCTAGCGCGCTCGGCTCATCTGCGCCGACCTCGGAGAAGCACTCGCTTCGATATATTGCTTCGATCGAAGAATCACTAGGAGTGACATGACAAAGCAATCTAATGCCGAGCGCCTCGTCGATGCGGTCATCGGCGTCGCCGCCCATCTGGAGTCCGAGCTCGAGGAGGCACTCGCCGAGCACCGCCTGACGCGCGCGAGCTTCCTGGTGCTGGCGGAGCTCGAGCGCGCGCCCGGCCAGAGGCTCGGCCAGCGGCAGGTGGTGGCGAAGGTGCGGCGGACGTCCGGAACCATGAGCGTGCGCCTCGGGAGGCTCGAGCACGCCGGGATGCTCAGCCGGGAGCGCGATCCAGAGAGCGGGCGCAGCGTCATGGTCTCCCTCACGGAGCGCGGACTCGAGCTCGTGCGGGAGGCGCGGTCGTCGTATCGCGACCGCTCTGAGCGCCTGGTTGCGGCGCTCACGGAGCCTGCGCGCGCGTCGCTCGAGGAGCAACTGCCGGCGTGGCTCGCCTTCTTCGAGCCCGATGAGCGCCTGACGCCGCGTCTCGGCGTGGCTGTCGCTCCGTCGGCTGTGGCATCGCGGATGCGCCGGGCCGTCGGTCTCTCCGAGGAGCCGGGGGTGCTGGTCCTGCGCGTCAGGCCCGGGAGCCCGGCCGCCCAGGCCGAGCTGTCCCGCGGCGATCTCGTAGTCGAGGTCGGCGGAGAGCCGGTGCGGAGCGTCGGCGACCTCGACCGCGCCGTGCGCGCGGCCGGCGGCTCGCTCACGATGCGCGTCCTGCGCGGCGCCGAGCCCCGCGAGCTCTCGGTCGCGTTCGAGGCAGAGGGGGCGGAATGAGCGACCAGCCGGCGACCCTTCCCCGAGTAGGGGCGGAGTCTCCGCTCGACGCGTACTCGCGCACGGTCATCGAGATCGCAAAGCGTCTTGCTGCGAGCGTCGCCGATCTGCGGGTGATCCGCCGCACGCGCCGCGGCGACGGCGTGGGCGGGGGCAGCGGGGTGGTGATCGCGCCCGACGGCTACCTGCTGACGTCCGCTCACGTCGTCGAGCGCGCCGTCGAGCTCACGGCGAGCTTCGCCGACGGCCGCGAGACGCGCGTGTCCGTCGTCGGGGCGGATCGCCTCTCGGACCTTGCAGTGCTGCGCGCCGAGGCGGCTGACCTCGAGCCGGCGCGGCTGGGCGACGCCGAGGAGCTTCGGGTCGGCCAGCTCGTGGTCGCGATCGGCAATCCACACGGCTTCGCCGGCTCGGTGACGGCCGGGGTCGTGAGCGGTCTCGGCCGCTCGCTGCCCGTGGGACGGCGGGGCGGACCGCAGCGGCTGATCGAGAACGTCATCCAGACCGACGCCGCTCTCAATCCGGGTAACTCGGGCGGCGCGCTCGTCGACGGCGCCTGCCGCGTCGTCGGCATCAACACCGCGCTGGCCGGCTTCGGCCTCGGGCTGGCCGTGCCGATCAACGAGGCGACGCGCCGGATCATCGCGACGCTGATGCGCGACGGCCGCGTGCGCCGCGCCCAGCTCGGGGTCGCCGTCGCTCCCCGGCCGCTGCCCCCCGCGATCGCATCGGAGCTCGGCCGCTCGCGGGGCGATCGAGATCGTGCAGGTCATCGAGAGCGGTGCCGCGGAACGTGCCGGCGTGCAGATCGGCGATCTCGTGCTGGCGGTCGACGGAGAGGCCGTCGAGGACGCCACCGACCTCCAGCGCCTGATGATCGACGAGCGCATCGGCCGAGAGGTCGAATGCAGAGTGCTGCGGGCGGGCCGGGAACAGACGCTCACGGTCGTGCCGGATGAGCTCGTCGGCTGACACGGCCGGCGACCCGGGGTCACGACAACCGCCGTTGCTGCTTCGCCCTCGCCTCAGCGCGCCCGTCGATCGGGCGCCCGGGCGGCGGGGCTCGTGCCGTTGATCGCGTTCGCGCTGCCGCTGCGGGAGCCGTCCCCATTGGCGATCGCGCCTTCGACCTCGTGCCCCCTCGCCGCGAGCTCCTCGATCACGACCTTGGCAGTGACCGCGGCGGGGAACGGGGCGGGCTCGGCTCCGCCGCTCTCCGCATCGAGCGCTCGTGTGAGCTCGATCAGGCGGCGGACGATGCCGGTCGCGCCCACGAGTCGCGTCGCAGCCACGCCCTCGACCTGGCCGATCCGGAGGAGGGCGCGTAAGCCGACGAGATCGAGAAAGCGAAGCTCGCTGAGGTCGATCACCGCGGGTGGGGCCTGCTCACGCGAGGCTGCGAGCTCGGCCTGCAGCAGGACCACGGTGTTCAGGTCGAGCTCGCCGATCAGCTTCAGGCCGACGCGGCCGGACTCGGCCTGGCTGCGCGCCACGATCAGCGGCGCCGCGTGCTGGTGGGCTCTCAACCCCGGACTCCGATCGCGGGTGAACGCGAAAGACGCGGCGCGTCTTTCGCGACGCCGACCGGGGTCAGGGCCGCCGAGACCGGTCAGGAGAGCTTGGGACCGACCAAGCAGAACTCTACCAGGCGATCCGCCCGTTCTGTGAGCGAGCGGCGGCCGCCGCGCTGTAGCATCGGCCGTTCCGTCACCCGTGGCGGTGCGCACGAACACTGGCGCTCTCCGCCGCGCAACCATCTTTTTCGCCGATTCCGGCGTATCAGCAGAAAGTTGACCGTCAACGCGCCGGTCAGAAGATCGTCCGTTCCCGTTCGAGCAGAAGGAGCACGATGCCGCATTTCAGGAAGCCTCTCGCGATCGCGATCGCGCTGGCCGTCGCGGTCGGTCTGCCGCGAGCACGGCCATGGCCAGGCCGACCGGCCCCGACGCTGCGACCGCCGCCGCCCGCCAGGCGAAGCTGATGGCCGCGCACCGCGGCGGCACGTTCAAGATGCTGGCCAAGGGCGCCGGCGGCTCGCTCGATCCGCAGATCAACTACACGCTCCAGTACTGGCAGCTCTACCAGGCCACGCAGGACGGGCTCGTCGCCTTCAAGGCACGCTGCAGGCACGAAGGCGTTCACGATCGTCCCTGATCTCGCAGTCGCGATCCCGAAGCCGACCGACGGCGGCAAGACGTGGACGTTCAAGCTGCGCAAGGGCATCAAGTACTCCACGGCGAGCAACGGTCGCGCCGCGGGACTTCCTGTGGACGTTCCAGCGCATCTTCAAGGTGCACACCCCGACGGCCGGCGGCTTCTACAGCGGCTCGTCGGCGGCGGCCAAGTGCCTCAAGACGCCCGCCACGTGCGACCTCTCCAAGGGCGTCGTGATCGACAACAAGGCCAACACGGTCACGTTCCACCTCATCGCCGGCCGACGCGGAGTGGCTCGACAAGCTCGCCGTTCCGCATGCCTCCGTGCTGCCCTGGGGCACGCCGAACAAGGACCTCGGCACGAAGCTTCCGCCCTCGCACTGGCGCCTACCACGTTCACGAAGTACGACCCGAACCACGAGCTCGTGCTCGAGCGCAACCCGAACTTCAAGCAGTGGTCGGCCGACGCGCAGCCCGACGGCTTCCCGGACAAGATCGTCCAGTCGTTCGGCCTCACCGTCGAGGCCGAGGTCACGCAGATCGAGAACGGCCAGGCCGACTTGACTGTTCGACTTCGCCGCCCGCCGACCGCCTCAACGAGATCGGCACGAAGTACGCCGAACGCAGGTGCACATCAACACGCTCTTCGCCGACTGGTACCTGCCCATGAACGTCAATCTCCCGCCGTTCAACAACAAGCTGGCGCGGCAGGCGGTCAACTAGGCGATCGACCGCAACGCCGCGCGTACGCATCCTCGGCGGCCCGAAGCACGGCCGTCCCCGCCTGTCAGATGCTGCCGCCGGGCTTCCCGGGGCACGTCGACTACTGCCCGTACACCAAGAATCCCGGGCTCGGGCAAGTGGACGGCGCCCGATCTCGCCAAGGCCAAGGCGCTGGTCAAGCAGTCGGGCACCGCGGGCATGAAGGTGGCAATCGTCGGAGCCGACGACGAGATCGACGAAGGGCATCTCCACCTACATCCAGAGCGTGCTCAACTCGATCGGCTACAAGGCGACCGTCAAGTCGCTCTCGAGCAACATCTCCTTCACCTACATCCAGAACACGAAGAACAAGGTTCAGATCTCGGTCACACAGTGGTACCAGGACTACCCGCAGGCCTCGGACTTCCTGAACGTCCTGCTCGGCTGCGACTCCTTCCATCCTGGAAGCGACACGAGCATCAACATCTCGGGCTACTGCAACAAGGCGGTCAACGCCCAGATGCAGCAGGCGCTCAAGCTCGGCGTCACGAACCCGGCGGCGGCTTCCAAGCTGTGGGCCAAGATCGACCGCGAGACGACCGACGACGCGGCGCAGGCCGTGCTCTTCAACCCGCGCCTGATCGACTTCGTCTCCAAGCGCGTGGGCAACTACATCTGGAGCGCGCAGTTCTACATGCTCGTCGACCAGGCGTGGGTGCAGTAGTGAGCGGGGCCGCCCGGACGACCAGGCGTGTCTGAGGTCGTTGCGATCGGCGACGCGGGCCAGCCGGCCCGCGTCGCCGGACGCAGCCCCTGGGCGCTGGCAGGCCGGCGCCTGCTGCGCAACCGCATCGCGCTCGTCGCCCTCGCGGGCTTCATCGTGATCGTCGCGGCCTGCCTGGCCGCTGGCTGGTATGCGCACTCGGTCGCGCACACCCATCCCTTCGAGTCGACCGTCGACGGCACGACGATCATCAACGGCAAGGTGCGCCCGGTCATGGTGGAGAGCACCGGCGGCCTCGGGCTCGGCGTGACGCCGATCGGGCCGACCTGGGATCTCCACCACTACTTCCTGGGCGCCGACAGCCAGGGCCGGGACGTCGCGGCGCGGATGCTCTACGGCGGCCGCAACTCCCTGCTCATCGGCGTGGCCTCGGCGGCGTTCTGCTGCTTCTTCGCGACGATCATCGCGCTCATCGCGGGCTTCTTCGGCGGCATCGTCGATCAGATCCTGTCGCGCATCCTCGACGTGATCTGGGCCTTTCCCGTCTTCCTCGCGGCGATCTCGATCTCGACCGTCGCGCTCACGAGCGGCATACCGATCGGCCCGGTGACCCTCAGCGCCGGCAGCCTCTGGCTGCCGATCGTCGATCATCAGCTTCGATCTACGTGCCCTACGTCGCGCGGCCGATCCGCGGGCAGGTGCTGTCGATCCGCGAGAAGCGAGTTCGTCGAGGCGGCGATCGGCCTCGGCGCGAGCGAACCTGCGCCTGATCTTCGCCGAGGTGCTGCCGAACGTGGTCACGACGGTGATCGTCTTCTTCCCGCTCATGGTCGCGACCAACATGCTGACCGAGTCGGCGCTCTCGTTCCTCTCGATCGGCGTCCAGCCGCCCAACGCGAGCTGGGGCACGATCATCAGCGACGGCCAGGGCCTGCTCTACACGCGCCCGTGGGTCGCGATCGCGCCCGGGCTCGCGATCGTGGCGACGGTGCTCTGCCTGAACGTGCTCGGCGACGGCGTGCGCGACGCGCTCGACCCGCGCGCCCGCCTGCGGATCGGCCGCCGGTGATCGCGTTCGTCATCCGCCGGCTGATCGCGACGGTGCTCGTCATGTTCGCGCTGAGCGTGCTCGTCTTCCTGATCTTCTTCGCCACGCCGGGCGTCGACCCGGCGGCGCGCATCGCCGGCCGCAATGCCGACCCGCAGACGCTCAAGCAGGTGCGCCACGACTTCGGCCTCGACCGGCCGCTGCCCGTGCAGTACGGGATCATGATGAAGAAGCTGTTCTCGAGCCGCGACCTGACGTCGTTCGTGAATCGCGGCGTCAAGGTCGTGCCGCAGATCACCGACGCAGCGCCGGTGACGCTCTCGCTCGTCTTCGGCGCGGCGATCATCTGGGTGGTGGTCGCCATTGCGATGGGGCTGGCCGCGGCCGTCATGCGCGGGACGTTCGTCGACCCGTTGCTCATGATCCTCGGGCTGATCGGCATCTCGATGCCGGTCTTCTGGCTGGGCGAGGTCGTCAACCTGCGTGACCCAGAGCCGGCTGCACGGCGAGCTGTTCTCGTGGCTGCCACCGCTCGGCTACACGCCGCTCACCGCAGGACCCGTGGCAGTGGTTCCTGCGCCTGATCTTCCCCTGGATCACGCTCTCGGTGCTCTACATCGGCTTCTACGGCCGCGTGCTGCGCTCGAGCCTGCTCGATGCGCAGAACGAGGACTTCGTGCGCACCGCGCGCGCCAAGGGCTCCCGGAGCGGCGCGTGCTTTTCCGGCACGTGCTGCGCACTCGCTGATCACGTTCGTCAGCCTCTTCGGGCTCGACTTCGGCGCGCTCGTCGCGGGCGGCGCCCTGCTGACCGAGGTCGTCTTCGGCCTGCCGGGCGTCGGCAAGCTGACCTACGACTCGCTCCAGAACCTCGACCTGCCGGTGATCATGGCGACCGTCATGTACGCGTCGTTCTTCATCGTCATGGCCAACGCCGTCGTCGACATCGTCTACGGCCTGCTCGATCCGCGGGTGCGAGTTGGCTGACGACGCCGCTGCTGGAGGTGCGCGACCTGCACGTCTCGTTCCGCACCGAGGACGGGATCGTGCGCGCGGTCGACGGCGTCTCCTTCACCGTCACGCGCCGGCGAGATGCTCGGCATCGTCGGCGAGTCGGGCTCGGGCAAGAGCGTGACCGCGATGTCGATCATGCGGCTGATCCGCGACCCGAACGCGATCTACGACGGGCGAGGTGCTCTACAAGGGCCGCGACCTGCTCAAGCTCTCCGACCGACCAGATGCGCGACGTGCGCGGATCGGAGATCGCGATGATCTTCCAGGACCCGATGACGTCGCTCAACCCGGTCTACCGCGTCGGCTGGCAGATCGCCGAGCAGGTGCGGGCGCACGAGAAGCTGTCCAAGTCGCACGCGCGCGCGCGCGCGATCGAGCTGCTCGACGCCGTCGGCATCCCCGAGCCCCGCCCTGCGCGTCGACGACTACCCGCACCAGTTCTCGGGCGGCATGCGCCAGCGCGCGATGATCGCGATGGCGCTCTCGTGCAACCCCGACCTGCTGATCGCCGACGAGCCGACGACGGCGCTCGACGTGACGATCCAGGCGCAGATCCTGGCGCTGCTGCGCAACGCTGCAGAGCGACTTCGGCTCGGCGATCATGCTCATCACGCACGACATGGGCGTCGTCGCCGACGTCGCCGACCGCGTCTGCGTGATGTACGCGGGCCGCGTCGTCGAGGACGGGCCCGAAGCGCGAGCTGTTCGCGAACGCGCAGCACCCCTACACCTGGGGGCTGCTGGGCTCGATCCCGCGCATCGACCGTCCCAAGCCGCACCGGCTGACGACGATCCCGGGCCTGCCGCCCTCGCTGCTCTCGCTGCCGCCGGGCTGCTCGTTCGCGCCGCGCTGCCCGCACGCCTTCGCGCCCTGCTCGGAGGAGCCGCCCGCGCTCGAGGAGCGCGCGGCGCCCGGTCACTACGACCGCTGCTTCCTGCCGGTGCCCGAGAAGCTCGCGCGCCGCGAGGCCACGATCCATCCGGAGCTTGCGTCGTGAGCGGCGAGCGCGAGATCCTGCTCGAGGCGCGTCGACGTCACGAAGCACTTCCCCGTCAAGGGCGGCGGCGTGATCCGGCGCGAGATCGCGCGCGTGCAGGCCGTCGACGGCGTCTCGCTTCGAGGTGCGGCCGGGCGAGACGCTCGGCCTCGTGGGCGAGTCCGGCTGCGGCAAGTCGACGCTCGGGCGCTGCCTCGTGCGGCTGCACGAGCTGACGTCGGGGCAGCGTGATGTTCGAGGGCCGCGACATCTCCAAGCTCGGCCGGCGCGCGCTGCAGGCCGCTGCGCCGCGAGATGCAGATGGTCTTCCAGGATCCGTCGGCCTCGCTCAACCCGCGCAAGCGCGTCGGCGCGATCATCGCCGACCCGCTCGTGATCCACGGCCAGTCGCGCGCGCGACGCCAAGCAGCGCGTGCAGGAGCTGATGGACGTCGTCGGCCTCGCGCCCGAGCACTACAACCGCTACCCGCACGAGTTCTCGGGCGGCCAGCGCCAGCGCATCGGCGTGGCGCGGGCGCTCGCGCTCAACCCGCGCCTGATCGTCGCCGACGAGCCGGTCTCGGCGCTCGACGTGTCGGTCCAGGCGCAGGTCGTGAACCTGCTCGACGACCTCCAGGACGAGTTCGCCCTGACCTACGTCTTCATCGCGCACGACCTCGGCGTCGTGCGCCACGTCTCGGACCGCATCGCGGTCATGTACCTCGGCAAGATCGTCGAGCTCTCACCGGCGCGAGGAGCTCTACGAGCGGCCGATCCACCCGTACACCGAGGCGCTGCTCTCGGCGGTGCCGATCCCCGATCCGCTGACGCAGGCGCGAGCGGATCGTGCTCGAGGGCGACGTGCCGAGCCCGATCTCGCCGCCGTCCGGCTGCCGCTTCCATCCGCGCTGCCGCTACGCGACGGAGATCTGCTCGACGAGGAGCCGCCGCTCATGCCGCACGTCAGCGGGCACCTCGCCGCCTGCCACCACCCGCTCAACCTCGATGCGACGACGCGCCGGTCGGTGACGCAAGGCCTGAGTCAGCGACGCGCGGGACGCCCGGGCCGCAGCCGGACGCCCCGGCGCAGACTCCGATGCCTAGAAGTCGCTGGTCTCGAGCTCGAGCTCGCATCTCGGCGACCTTCGCCACGAGGCGCTCGAGCACGTCGTCGATGCCGGCGAGGATCTCCTCGTCGGCATGCCGGTCTCGACGAGCCGCTCGGCGGCCTTGCCGACCGCGAGCCCCTCGCCGATCACCGCCGCGCCGCTCAGGCGCAGCGCCTTGCGGACGTCCTCCTGCGCCCAGCGCCCGCCGAAGCTCGACGTGCTGGCGCTGATCACGCCCGCCGGCTTGCCGACGATCGGCGCGCATGCCGTACGGGCGGCTCGCCCAGTCGAGCGCGTTCTTGAGCTGACCGGGCGGCCCGCCGTTGTACTCGGGCGTCGGCCACGAGCAGGGCGTCGGCCTCGGCGATGGCCTGGCGCAGCTCCTCGCACCGGCGCCGGGGCGCCAGCGCCCTCGTGGTCCTCCGAGAAGGGCGGCATCGTCGTGCAGCCCCTCCCAGATCTCGACGCTCGACGCCCTCGGGCGCCCGCTCCTGCGCCAGCCGCAGGAGCGCGGCGTTCCAGGAGCCTGCGCGCAGGCTGCCCGGGATGGCGAGGATCTGAAGCTGGCTCATCGTCCCTCAGGCCTGCAGGATGGCCTCGACGTGGAGGGTCAGCTCGACGCGCTCGCCGACGGCGAAGCGCGCCGTTCGCGAGCGGCGGCGCGTTCCACGTGATGCCCCAGTCGCAGCGCTCGATCGGCGCCGGTCGCGCGACGCCGATGCGCGTGTAGCCGTACGGATCCTCGCCCGACGCCCTCGATCTCGGCGTCGAGCTCGACCGGGCGCGTCACGCCGCGGATCGTCAGGTCGCCGGTGATTCGCAGCTTGTCCTCGCTCGAGCGTCTCGATCGACGTGCTCCTGAACGTGATCTCGGGATGCGTTGGCGGCGTCGAAGAAGTCCTCGCTGGCAGGTGCCCGGTGAGCTGGGCTCCTCGGTGACGAGGTTCTCGATGAGCACGGTGCCCTCCACCGAGCGGATCGCGCCGTGATCCGTCACGAGCGTGCCGGCGGCTGCCTTGAAGTCTGCCGCGGAACGTGGAGACGCCGAAGTGCTTGACGCCAAAGCCGATCGAAGAATGCATCGGGATCGATCGACCAGGTGCCGGTCGGGATCTCAGTGGCGACGGTGGTGGACATCGTTCCTCCTACAGGTCGGAAATTGCTAACTGTGAGAAGGAACGTTGGCTAGAACATAATTGTTCCAGCAATGTCACTCGCGTGCTCGACAGCGTCCGGACGGTGTGCGCAACGGGCGTCATCGCCCGCCGCACCGCACCGCCCGGACGCTCGGGTCAGGCCGGGGCGGCTGCCTCGTCGTGCGCGGCCACCACGCCTTCCCCTCTCTCGCCCGTGCGGATGCGCACGGCGTCCAGCACCGGCATCACGAAGAGCTTGCCGTCGCCGATCTCGCCGCTGCGCGCGTGGGTGAGGATGACCTCGATCGCGCGCTCGACGTCCTCGTCGGCCACGACGAGATCGAGCCGGAGCTTGGGGCGGAGGTAGAGCACTTCCGATGCCCCGCGGTAGTGCTCGACGATGCCGGCCTGCCGGCCGGAGCCCAGGACGTCGCACACCGAGATGCTCGGCAGGCCGATGGCATAGAGCTCGGAGCGGATCGCCTCGAGCGCCTCGTGCCGGATGTAAGCCTCGATCTTGCGCATTGCTAGTCGCCGCCTTCCTGGGTCGCGGGCCGGAACGCGGTGACCGGCGTGGGCACCGGGGCCGCCGGCCGCCGGCTGGGAGCGAGGACATATGGCTGCGTCGCGCCGTAGCCCGGGAGGAACTGCTCGGGATAGCCCCACATGCCGTGCTCGTGGATGTCGAGGCCCTCGAGCTCCTGCTGCGCGCTCACGCGCAGGCCGATCGTCTTCTTGCAGAGGTAGAAGACGGTGATGCTCGAGGCGAACACGAAGGCGGCCACGACCGCGATGCCGAAGGCCTGGACGCCGAGCTGGTGGAGGCCGCCGCCGTAGAAGAGGCCGCTCGAGCCCACGCCGTTGAGCTTGGCGAGCGCCGGCGTGCTGAAGAGGCCGCACGAGAGCGTGCCCCAGATGCCGCCCATGCCGTGTCCGGCGATCGCGCCGATCGGGTCGTCCACGCGGATGCGGTCGATCGCGACGACGGTCAGCACCATCAGCACGCCGGCGACGAGGCCGATCACGCAGGCCGCCCAATCCTCGACGTAGGCGCAGGGCGCGGTGATCGCGACGAGCCCGGCGATCGCGCCGTTGCCCGCGAATCCGATGTCGATCGTGCGCTGGAGCGCGAAGCCGGCGATGATCGCGCCGAGCACGCCGGCCGAGGCCGCCAGGTTGGTCGTGACGGCGATGTCGGCGAAGCGCGCGCCGACGGCGCCGAGCGTCGAGCCGGGGTTGAAGCCGAACCAGCCGAACCACAGGATCAGCACGCCGAGCACCGCGAGCGGCATCGAATGGCCCGGGATCGGGTGCGGTTTGCCCTTGGAGTCGAACTTGCCGATGCGGGCCCCGAGCATGAGGGTGCCGGCGAGCGCCGCGGTGGCGCCGCAGAGGTGGACGACCGTCGAGCCGGCGAAGTCCTGCATGCCGCCGCTGCGCGAGGAATCCGCCGCCCCAGATCCAGTGCCCGACGAGCGGGTAGATGAGGGCCGCGAAGACGACGGCGAAGATGATGTAGACGCCGAACTTGGTGCGGTCGAGCATCGTGCCCCAGACGATCGCGAGGCTGACGGTGCAGAAGACGACCTCGAACAGGAACTTCGCCGAGAGCGGCACGTCCGAGAACGACAGCGAGCTGAACGTGGAGCCGTGCAGGAAGAATCCGTCGGTGCCCAGCACCTTGTTGCCGTTGCCGAAGGCCAGTGCGAAGCCGACGGCCCAGAAGGCGATCGTGCCGATCGAGAGGTTGACGAGGATCTTCGCGACCACGGCGCCCACGTTCTTGCCACGCGAGAAGCCGACCTCGAGCATGGCGAAGCCCGCCTGCATGAGGAACACCATGCACGCCGCGACGATCACCCAGACCGTGTCGATGGCGAGCTTGAGCTCTTCTGGCGACATACCCTGCCTCCCTCCGTTGGACCACGAAAAAGCCGCCCCGGAATCCGGGAGCGGCTTCATTGCCTGCGAACGGGCGACATCGCCCGTTCCTGGGCACATCGTGCGACAACGGGCGGATGCTGTCAAGGACCGGGTCGCGTCGATGTCCGGCCGGAAGGTGGCGAGGGCGGTTCCCGCGATGGCGCCGAAGCGGCGCCTACACGGCGATTGCGGCGTCGCGCTCGACGAGCCGCGCGTAGCGCCCGTCCAGCGCGAGCAGCTCCTCGTGCGTGCCGCGCTCGAGGACGCGGCCGTGGTCGAGCAGGAGGATCAGGTCCGAGTCGCGGATCGTCGACAGCCGGTGGGCGATCACGATCGTCGTGCGGCCGGCGACGAGGCCGTCGAGGGCCTGCTGCACGAGTCGCTCGGTCTCGACGTCGAGGGCGCTCGTGGCCTCGTCGAGCACGAGCACGCCGGGGTCGCGCAGGATCGCCCGCGCGATCGCGAGCCGCTGCTTCTCACCGCCCGAGAAGCGGTAGCCGCGCTCGCCGACGACGGTGTCGTAGCCGTCGGGCAGCGGTCTGCAGGTGGTCGTGGATGCGCGCGGCCTGAGCGGCCTGCTCCAGTTGCTCGTCCGTCGCATCGGGCCGCGCGAAGCGCAGGTTCTCGCGCACGCTGCCGTGGAACAGGTAGGTGTCCTGCGAGACGACGCCGACGATGCGGCGCAGCGAGGCGAAGCTGAGGTCGCGCACGTCGGTGCCGTCGAGCAGCACCGCGCCGTCGCTGACGTCGTAGAGCCGCGCGATCAGGTAGCCGAGCGTCGTCTTGCCGCTGCCGGTCTCGCCCACGATCGCGACCTTCGAGCCCGGCTCGGCCGTGAATGCGACGCCCTGGAGCACGGGCCGGCCGGACTCGTAGGCGAACGAGACGTTCTCCAGCCGCACCTCGCCGCGCACGCTCTCGCGCGGGACGTCGACCGCGTCCTCGCGCTCGCGGATGTCCACGGGCAGGTCGAGGTACTCGAAGATCCTGTCGAAGAGCGCGAGTGACGACTGCACGTCCGCCTGCACGCTGAGCAGGCTGCCGACCGGGAAGAAGAGCCGCGTCTGCATGGTCGTGAACGCGACCAGCGTGCCGACCGAGGCCTGGGCCCAGCCGCCGGCCATCGCGTGGCCGGCGACGCCGTAGATCAGCGCCGGCATGACCGCGAAGGTCGTCTGGATCGAGGACATGACCCAGCGGCCGGCCATGCGCTGGCTGCAACTCCAGGCCCGCCAGGCGCGCGGACTCGCTCGCGGAAGCGCTCGGTCAGGATGTCGCCCTGGCCCATCGTCTTGCCGAGCATCACGCCGGAGACCGAGAGCGACTCCTCGACGAGCGTCGAGATGTCGGCCAGCGAGCCCTGCTTGACGCGCGTGATCTCGCGCCGCTGAGCCCCGACGCGGCGGGTCAGCAGCACGAACACGGGCAGCAGCGCGAAGGCGACGAGCGAGAGCTGCCAGTTGAGGAGCAGCATGGCGAACGGAGGTCGCGATGACCGTCGTCACGTTCGAGACGATGGATGTCGCCGTCGAGGTGACGACGCTCTGCACGCCGCCGATGTCGTTGGCGATGCGCGACTGCACCTCGCCCGTGCGCGTGCGCGTGAAGAAGGCGAGCGAGAGGCGCTGGAGGTGGGCGTAGACGGAGGCGCGCAGGTCGTGCATCACGTCCTGGCCGATGCGGTTGGAGAGCCACGTCTGCCCGACGCCGATCACGCCCGTGACGATCGGGATGCGCGACCATCCCTGCGACCAGCAGGTCGAGGCTGCGTCGTGTCGATGTGCTGCGGATGCCTGAAGACGCCGTCGAGCAGCGCGCGCAGCAGGAAGGCCGGGATCGTCGAGATCGCGGCCGTCGCCGCGATCAGGCCCAGCAGCAGCGAGAGCGGCTTGCGGTAGGGACGGAAGAGCCCGAGGATGCGCCGCGTGTTGGCGCGCCGCAGGGCGGGGTCCTCGGGGCGCTTCGCGTCTGGATCGCCGCCCCGGCCGAAGAGGCCGCCGCGCCCTCCGCTGCCGGCTCGGCGCGTGCCGCGCGCGAGCTCATGCCGGCCGCGCGCCCGGCAGGGTCGCGCTCGAGCGAGCGTGCCGGCCACGGGCTTGCCGAGACGCGTCACGAGCCAGATGCTCCCGCGCTCGAGCAGCAGCTCGGGCCGCTCGCAGCGGGTCGCCGTCGACGACGAGCAGGTCGGCCATCTTGCCGACCTCGAGCGTGCCGACGTGCTCGCTCAGGCCGACGCGCCGCCGCAGCGCCCGAGGTGGCGGCGATCAGCCCTTCCTGCGGCGTCAGGCCCATGTGGATCATGCGCAGCAGCTCGAGCGCGCAGCGATGCGGCGGGCCCCAGTCGAAGCCCATCGCGATCGTCACCCCGGCGGCGCGCGCGGCGCGGATCGTGAGCGCCGCCTGGTCGACGTTGTAGTGCGCGAGGTCGACGAGCAGCTGACGTCCAGGTCGGCATCGGCGGCCGCTTGAGGCCGGCGCCCGGGCCGCCCTCGTACTCGGCGTCCTCGAGGCTCGTGCCGATGCGCTCGCCGAGCTCGGCCATGCCGTACAGGCACGATGACCGTCGGCACCAGCACCTGGCCGTCGCGCGCCATGCGCTCGAGCAGATCCGGCCGCTGATTGAGGTACATGCCGTGCTCGATCGTGTCGATGCCCTCCTCGATCGCGATCTCGGTGCCGGCGACGCCCTCGCAGTGCGCGGCGACGCGGTAGCCCATGCGGTGCGACTCCTCGACGAGCACGGCACCTCATCCCGCGTCAGCTGCGCGGGGTCGGGATCCTCGAGCTCGACCGATCGGGCGCCGGTCGTCATGACCTTGATGAAGTCGGCTCCGTAACGGATCTGCTCGCGCACCGCCTTGCGGATCTCGTCGGCACCGTCGGCCTCGCGGTACATGCCGTGGAAGAAGCGGCCGCCGGGGCTGGTTGCGGAGACGATGCGGCCGCAGGCGAGCACGCGCGGGCCGTCGAAGGCGCCGTAGCGCATGGCCTGGCGCGCCTCCACGAGCAGGTCGTCATAGCCGCCGACGTCGCGGAAGGTCGTGATGCCCATGCGCAGCAGCTCGCGGAAGACCTGCGCGACGACGTGCGCGGCAGTGCCGGGCCAGATCGCCTCGGTGCCCGACTCGTTGGCCGACTTGCAGAAGGAGCGGGAGCCGGCGGTCGCGTGCTGATGCGCGTCGATCAGCCCCGGCATGAGCGTGCGCCCGGCGGCGTCGATCACGCGGGCGCCTTCCGGCGGATCCTCGCCCGCCGCCGCGATCGCGGCGATGCGCCCGTCCTCGACGAGCAGCGAGGCGCGGCGCACGGGAGTGCCCGTGCCGTCGAAGAGGCGGGCGTTCGCGAGCCACGTGCGCCCCGGCGCCGCGGGCGGGTCGTTGAGGAGGCAGGGCAGGCGCGGCGGCATCGGGAACGCACGGTATCCGAGGCGATCGACCTGAGAGCCTCTTGAGAGGGCTCTCAGGTCGGGGCGTCATGATGCGGCCATGCGCGCTGGCATTCGCATCGCGGCGCTCGTCGCCGTGCTGGCGATCTGGGCGGGCTCGCCCGCCCGCCGGCTCGGCTGCGGCGCCGCAGGGCTCGCTGGTCGTGCGCACCCTCTGGTCGCCCGCTCTCGGCCACGGCGTGCGCACCCTCGTCTACCTGCCGCCGTCCTACGACCCGAACGGCCCGGCGCTGCCGACGCTCTACCTTCTGCACGGGACGCCGGGGACGCCCGACGGCCTCTTCGCGCTCGGGGTCGCCGACAGGCTCGACAGGCTGATCGACAGCGGCCACGCGCCGCCCATGCTCGTGGTCGCGCCAAGTGGCGGCCGCCGCCCCGACAGCGACACCGAGTGGGACGATTCGGTCGCGGACGCAGGAGCGCGCTGGGGCACCTTCGTGACGCGCGACCTCGTGGACGCCATCGACGCCGATTACCCCACCAGGCGCGGCCGCGGCTCGCGCGCGATCGCGGGCATCTCGATGGGCGGCTACGGCAGCGATCAACCTGGCGCTCCGGCACGCCGGGACCTTCGGCGTCGCCGCAAGCTGGTCGGGCTACTTCCTCTCCAACACGCCCGCGCGTCGACGGCCCGGAGGGCTCGGCGACCTGGCGAGCGCGCTCGCCGCTGCTGTCGGTCGCGGAGCGGGCGCCGGCCCTCCGCAGGCAGCCGGTCGCGACGTCGTTCTACTCCGGACGGGCCGACCGCTTCTTCGCCGAGAACGTCTCCTTCGCACGGACGCTCACGGCAGCTCGGCATCCCGCATCGCTTCCGCGCGGTCCCCGGAGGGCACGACGCTGCGGTCTGGCGGGCCCAGATGGCCACCGAGCTGACCTGGATCGGCCGGCAGTTCCGGCAGGCGCCGTAGGTCTCAGGTGGGATGCATCGTCTCGCCCGAGGCCGCGCGGTAGACGGCGCGCACGATCTCCTCCGGGCGTGCTGTCCTTCGTCACGTACGCAGCCGCCCCGGCGGCGAGGGCGATCTGCACGATCTCCTCGTCCGCGTAGGCCGAGAGGATCACGACGCGGGTGGCCGGGTAGCGGGCGCGCACGGCCCGTGCGACGTCAGCCCCCGAGAGGCCGGGCATGCGCAGGTCGACGATCGCGACGTCGGGCGCGTAGGTGCGGACGTCGTCGATCGCGCCCTCGCCCGTGGTCGAGACGCCGACGACGTCCAGCCCGGCGCGCGTGAGCGTCTCGGTCGTCGCGCGCAGATAGGCCGGCTGGTCGTCGGCCGCGACGACGCGGCAGCGCGCGGCCGCTGCTCGCGTGCATCGCCGGCTTGCGAGCGCATCGGCCGCGCTCACCGCGCAGCCGCGGAGAGGGAGGCGCTGGAGTCCGCGCGGCGTGCTCGCTGCCGGGCGGGCGCGGTCGCGGCCGCGCCGCGCGAGGCGAGGGCCCAGGCGCCGCCGGCCGCCGCCGCGAAGGCGGCGAGGCGCAGCGCCGATGGCGGGCGCGCCCGCCGGCAGGTGCTCGCCCAGCAGGAGCACGCCGGCCGCCATCGGCAGCGAGGTTCGCCGCCGCGGTCATCGGCGCCGAGCGAGGCGATCGCGCCGCCGTGCTGGAACGCGCGCTGGAGGAGCGACGAAGCCGAGCCCGTGCGCGCCCGCAGTCGCGTACAGGAGCGGCGAGGCGAGCAGCGCGTCGGCGCCGGGGTGATGGGGAAGCGCGAGCAGCAGCGACTTGCCTGATGATGTCGCCGAGGCCGTAGCAGGACGCCGGCCGCGAGGCCTCCGAGCGCTCGCCGAGCGCCGCTCTGCAGAGCGCAGGCGGCGACGAGCAGCGCGAGCACCGCGAGCGCGCCAGAGCGCCGTTGCGACGGCGCGCGGCTGGTCGTCGCGCCCGAGCGCCCGACGCTGACCGCCAGCGCCATCAGACCGAGCGTCGCGAGCACGGCCCCGATCCGCCGCGCGGCGCGCGGGAAGCGCCTGCGCGCGCGATCGCCGTGAGCAGGACGAGCAGGCCGATGCCGCTCGCCGCGACCGTCTGCACGAGCGACAGCGGCGCGAGCGCGAGGGCGGCGACGTAGAGGCCCCAGCCGCCGAGGCCGAGGACGAATCCGGCGATCCAGCGACGGCTGCCGAGCAGCGCGCGCGCCGACCTGCCAGCGGCCGGCGGAGCGACAGCTCGGGCGCGCCGCGCCGCCGCCGCTGCTGGCATCAGGAAGCCCACGTCGAGCGCGAGCGCCGAGGCGAGCGCCAGCGCGAGCCCGGCCGCCACGGCCGGACGTCACGCCCGCCGCCCCCTCCAGGGCAGGCGCGGGAAGCGTCACGTAGGCCTCGGCGAGCATCGCCGCGAGCGCGATGCGCGGCAGCGTCGCGACGCTCGGATAGGCCGCGTAGCGCGGGCGTCCACTCGGGCGCGAACTTCTGGCTGAACGAGAGCAGCCGCTCGAGCTGGAAGCGCTCCGCGAGCCGGCCCAGGAGTCGCCGCTCGACCCGCGAGAGCGGATCGAGCGGCGCCGGCGGGTCGAGCAGCAGCGCGAAGGCGGCGAAGTTCAGCGAGACGCGCTCGAAGCCCGCGCCGCGGCGCGTGATCGAGCGCGCGGCAGATCAGGAACTCGTTGAGGCCGTTCGGCGTGTCGCGGTCGCGCCGCATGCTCGAGAGCGAGAGCGCACGCCGCGCCGGGCACGACGCCGAAGTGCAGGAAGCCCGCGCGGCTCGCCGGCCGCGTCGCGCGCGATCACGTAGAGGTCGTCGCGCCCGGCATCGACGGCGGCGCCCGCGAAGGCCATCGAGTATCCGGTCTCGCTGCGGCCGCCGCGCCAGCGCGCGGCGATCTCGTCGATGCGTGCCGCGAGCGGCGCGTCGATCGCGGCGCTCGCACGCGCCTCGGCCGTGTAGCCCGCGCGCTCGAGTCGCGTCACCGACTGCCGCACCTTGCGGATCGCGCGGCCCTCGAGCGAGAAGGCCGCCGGATCGACGATCGCCTCGTCGCCCGTGTAGTGGGCGCGCAGGCCGGCGTCGCGCCACAGCGGCAGTCGCTCGCGCGCTGACGCCGAGCGACGCCGAGCATCCAGCCGCGCCGCTCGGCGAAGCGCGCGAAGGCAGTCCACGAGCTCGCCGAACGCCGCGCTCGTCGCCGATCGGGTCGCCCGAGACGAGCGCGACGCCGGCGAGCACGCGGTAGGCGATGAACGCGCGGCCCGTCGGCGCTGAAGAAGTACTGCTTGTCGGCGCGCAGCGCGAACGGGCGCGAGCGTGTCCGTCGCGTGCGCGCGCGACGATCTCGCGCGGCCCGCGCGCGGGCTTCCGGGTCGTCGCCCGCGCTGTCGCGCCAGGGCAGCAGCGCGCGTGCGGCGAGAGAGGCACGCCCCGACCACCAGCGTGGCGCCCAGGGGGTGGGCGAGGTGGCCGCGCCGAGCGGGCCAGGTCGGCGAACAGCCCGATTGCGAGCAGCGCCGCCGCGGGCACGATCAGCCGCCGTGTGGCGGGATCGCCGCTGCGTCCGGAACGCCGGGGCGCAGACGAGCGATGGCGGCGAGCAGGCGCGACCGCGGCGAGCCCGCGCAGTGCGATCGCGTCATCGTCGAGGGCGAGCGAGGCGAGCACGAGGCCCGCCGTTGCCAGCAGAGCGCGCCGGCGGCCCCGCGCGAGCGGGGCGGCGAGCGCGACGAGCGCGCCGCCGACGATCGTGCCCGCGGCGCCGTTCTCCACCGCGACCACCTGCGCGCAGCCGAACGCCGCGACGGCCACGGCCAGCGCGCAGCGCAGGGCGGCGGAGCGGCGGGCGATCGCACGCGTCGGCCCGAGCCGGAGCAGCGGCGCGCGATCCGCGGTGTGCGTGCTCATCGGCCGATCTTCCCCGCGGCAATGCCGGCGATCCGCCCTCGACCAGACCTTCCTGGAGGCCGGCGCCGCCTCCGCCGATCGGAGGAGCGCAAGGCCGCCCGGCGGCTGCGGTGCCGATCGAGCGCGGCGAGCGCGAACACGTACGGCGCGGCCGATCCGGCGGCGCGCCCGCCAGTCGAACCCGAAGCTGGCCTGGCGCACGAGCTGGAGCGAGATCGCCTGCAGCGTGAGCGCGCAGGCGAGCAGCCACGCCGCGCGCAGGAGCGCCGTGCGAGGCCGCGGCGGCCCGAGCGCCATGCGGCGAGGCCGAAGACGAGCGCGAAGACGGCCGCGACCACGACGAACGAGGCGCCGGTCGTCGTGCCCGGTCTCGCGCAGGGGCAGCGCGAGCGCCAGCCGGGCCCCGGCAGCGCGCGCAGGGCATCGATCAGGCCGAGCGACACGACCAGGCCGAGCGGGATCGCCGATCGCCTCGGCGAGCAGGCGCAGGGCTCGACGGCGCGTTCATGTGCGCGTCGCCGCCGAGGTGATCGGAGAAGTAGCGCAGCGCGCCGTCGAGACGGTGCGACCAGAGCGCCCAGGCGTGGCCGCCGCCGGTCACGTCCACGAGCGTGTGCACGCCCGCGGCTTGCAGGTCGCCGGCCGACCGACGAGCGTGTTCGGCATCACGCGATCGCGCCGGCCCGCTGTAGAGGTAGACGTGCGCGCCCGTGCGCGCGCAGCTCAGCGCGCGCGCAGGGGTGCCGAGTCCAGCGCCGAGAAGCGGCGGACGAGCGGCGGCTTCGCGACCGACCGTCGCAGGCGTCTGCCGGTAGTCCCCGCTCCAGCCCTCGGCCACGGAGTAGAGGTGCGGGCGGAGCAGGATCGCGTTGAGCGCCGCATCGGCGCCGGAGGAGTAGCCGCCGATGCCCCGGCCCGCGGGGCTGCGGATGCGTGCGCAGGCGGCTGTCGACCGCATGCACGAGGTCGTGCGTGAGATACGTGAACCAGCGGGCATCGCGGGCGGGGCCGTCGGCCCACTCGGTCGCGCGGTCGTAGGTCGAGGGCGAGCCGGGCGGCATCACGACGATCAGTGGGCCGCACGCGACGGCGGAGGATCAGGAGATCGAGGCGCGGTCCGACGTGGAGGGAGTTGACGAACGCGGTGCGCGGATCACCCGGAGTGCCGTGCAGGAGGTAGGCGACCGGGAAGCGCCGCTCGGGTTGCGAGCGGTAGGCCGCCGGCAGGTAGACGAGCACGTGCTCGAGCCTGCCTCCGAGCGACCGGCTGCGGAAGGCGAGCGTGGCGATGCGGCCCTGCGCGGCCGGCGGCACCGTCGCGACCGGCGGGCCGAAGCCGCGATAGAGCAGGTAGTCGTGCACGTAGCGGGTGAAGCCGGCGAGGCCGGCGGCGCTCAGTGCGAGCACCAGGCAGCCCGCGGCGAGCCGTGCCTGCCGCCCGGCCCGGGACCTGCACGGACGGCACGGTCGCCATGGCGCGAGCATCTCGCGCCGGCGGCCGCGCCGCGGTGCCCGATCGGCTGAACGCGCGGGCCGCCCGCCCTCCTCCGATCGGATGAGCCGAGGGCGTGCCACAGACGCGAGCATCTACGATCGGACCATGTCCCGGTTTCAGCGTGATCGTCGCCGACGACCACCCCCTCTTCCGGGAAGGCGTGGTGCGCGCCGTGCGCGCGTGGCCCGAGCTCGAGCTGGTGGCCGAGGTCAGCAACGGCCGCGAGGCGCTCGACGCAGATCCGCGAGCTCTCGCCGGACGTCGCCTGCGTCGACCTGCGCCTGCCCGAGATCGACGGCATCGGCATCGCCAACGCCGTCACGCGCGACGGCCTGCCGACGCGCGTGCTGCTGCTCTCGGCGTTCGCCGACGACGAGCTGGTCTACCGGGCGCTCGAGGCCGGGCGCGGCCGGATACCTGACGAAGGACGCGACCCAGGACGAGATCGCGCGCGCCATCCACGGCGTCGCGAGCGGGCACACGCAGCTCGCGCCCGAGCTCGCCGCGGGGCTCGCGAGCCAGATCCGCGCGCGCTCTCACGGCAGCGATACGCCGCTCCTGACCGAGCGCGAGCGCCAGGTGCTCGAGCTGCTCTGCGAGGGGCTCTCGGCGCCGCAGATCGCCCAGCGGCTCTTCCTCGGCACGACGACGATCAAGTCGCACCTCGGCCGGCTGTACGAGAAGCTCGGCGTCTCCGACCGCGCGGCGGCCGTCGCCGAGGCGATGCGTCGCGGCATCGTGGAGTGAACGAGCCGAGACTGCCCGACGCCGAGCGCCTGACGGCCCTGCTGCGCATCGTGGCCGTGCCGGTGCTGCTCGTCAGCGAGATCTACGTCCCCAAGCCGCGAGCCGAGCGAGACGCGCTTCTTCGTCGCTGCTCGACGGCCTTCGCGCTGTACGCGCTCGCCACGCTCGCGGTCGCGCGCTGGCAGCTCGCGGTCGGTTCGCACTGGCAGCGGCTGGCGCTCGCCGACATCGCGTTCGCAGGCGCGCTGAGCTACAGCTCCGGCGGCGGCTTCTCGCAGCTGCGCTTCGCGTTCCTCTTCCCGGTCGTCGTGGTCGCCTTCCGCGGCCGCCCGCTCGCCACCGCCGCCGTCGCGGCGGCGGTCGACCGTCGTCTACCTGCTGCAGGCCGTGCCGCACCCGAGCCGCTCGAACAACGGCGCGCTCTCGTTCGTGCTCGTGCAGGCCGCGTACCTGAGCTGGCTCGGACTTCGCCCTCGTCGCTGCTCTCGCTGGCTGCTCGCGCGCCGCGACGCCGCCGTGCGCCTGCTCTCGGATCAGCGCCAGCGCCTCGTCGCCGAGGCGCTCACGGCGGAGGAGCGCGAGCGCCGGCATGCTCGCCCAGGATCTCCACGACGGCGCCGATCCAGAACCTGCTCGCGGCGCGCCACGACCTCGATCGCGCCGCCACGCGCCGTACCCGGAGGGCCGGAGTCGCGCGCGCACGCGACGATCACGGCGACGCTGGCGCGCAGCTGCGCGGCACCGTCGCCGACCTGCACCCGTACCTGCTCGAGCAGGCGGGGCTGCCGCGGCGATCGGCCAGGCCGCGCGCGCGGCCGCCGCGCGCGGCGGGTTCGAGCTCGAGCTCGACCTCGACGGAGCGCGAGCCGGCGCCGAACGACCGCGCGATCCTGCGCTGCACGAGCGAGTTGCTCGTCGAACGTCGTGCGCCACGCGGGCGCCAGGCACGTCTCGGTCGCAGCTGCGGCGCGACGAGCGACTCGACCGCATCCGCGTGCGCGACGACGGCATCGGCTTCGATCCCGTCGCGGCGACTGCGACCGTGCGCGCCGGCCACATCGGCCTCGTCTCGCTGCGCGAGCGCGCCGAGGCGCTCGGCGGCGCGCTGCGGCTCGAGAGCGCGCCGGGCGCGGGAACGCTCGCCACGGTGACGATCCCGCGCCGGGCGCCCTGAAGCGCCGGCGCCGCCTACTGGAGGATGTTCACGGCGCGCGCCGTGACGAGCACGACGAGCACGAACGACGAGAGCGACTGGGACGACATCAGCAGCTTCGCCCAGCCGGTGATGGGCAGCGTGTCGGTCGGGCTGAAGGCGGTCGCATTCGTGCTCGAGTGTAGAGGTAGTCCGAGAACGCCGGCTGCCAGCCGGGCATGATGTCCTTGGCGTCGGTCATCTGCGGGAAGAGGAAGTCGGGCGTGTCGCCGCCGTCGGCCTCCCGGCGGCGGGGGCCGCCGCGATCGAGCTCCCAGAACCAGAGCGCGAAGACGATCACGTTCGCGGCCCAGACCGTGAGCGCGCCCGCGAGCAGCTGGCGCCCGCTCATGTGCGCTGCTGCGGGCGATCAGCTCGTGCACGAGCAGCCCGATCGACGTGAAGTTCGCGGCCACCGTCAGGCCGAGCAGCGTGAGCGCGAGACGCGCGCTCCCAGGGGCGCTCGCGACCGAGCGCATCGAAGATCGTGAGCGGAAGGACGCCGAGCACCGCGACGATGGGGAAGATCGACCGCGGGCCCGAGCGACAGCTGCTCGGGGAGGAGCAGGTAGAGCACCGCGACCGTCAGGATCGCGATCGCCGCCGGCAGGCGCGACTCGCGGCGATCGAACCGCAGGTACGCGCGCATGCGGTGCGTGGGCGGATCGAGGCGGTCGGCTATGGCAGCAGCTCGCCCGCGCGCAGCGTCAGGAACTCGCGCGAAGCCCGTGTCCAGCACGAGGTCGTCGAGCACGCGCGCGCGCGTCGTCGGCGTGCGGGTGCCGCGTCGCGCGGCAGGCGCGCCAGCACGGCGTCGCGCTCGCGGGCGTACAGCTCGGCCGTGACGACCTCGCCCTCGCTCGTGCGGCAGCCGTGGCGGATCCACTGCCACAGCTGTGCGCGCGAGATCTCGGCCGTCGCCGCGTCCTCCATGAGGTTGTCGATGGCAGCGGCGCCGACGCCGCCGAGCCAGGCGTCGAGGTAGCGCAGGCCGACGGAGACGTTCGTCTGCACGCCCTGGAGCGTGATCTCGCCCGGCGTCCGGTCCAGCGAGAGCAGCGCGCCCGCGTCCGGAACGCACGTCCTCGCGCAGGCGCGTCCTTCTGGTTCGGGCGGTCGCCGAGCGCGGCGTCGAAGATCTCGCGGGCCAGCGGCACGAGGCCCGGGTGCGCCACCCAGGTCCCGTCGAAGCCCTGGCCCGCCTCCCGCTCCTTGTCCTCGCGAACGCTTGCGAAGGCCTGCTCGTTGATGGCCGCGTCGCGGCTCGGGATGAACGCCGCCATGCCGCCGATCGCGTGCGCGCCCCGGCGGTGGCAGGCGCGCACGAGCTGCTCGGTGTAGGCGTGCATGAAGGGCACGGCCATCGTCACCGCCGCGCGATCGGGGAGCACGAGCGCGGGGTCGTCGCGAAACTTCTTGATGGCGCTGAAGATGTAGTCCCAGCGGCCGGCGTTGAGGCCCGCCGAGTGCTCGCGCAGCGCGAAGAGGATCTCCTCCATCTCGAACGAGGCGGTGATCGTCTCGATCAGGACGGTCGCACGGATCGTGCCGCGGGGCAGGCCGACCGCCTCCTGCGCCGCCACGAAGACGTCGTTCCAGAGCTCCGCCTCGTGCCGGCTCTCGAGCTTCGCGAGGTAGACGTAGGGCCCGCTGCCGCGCTCCACCGACGCGCGGCCGTTCCAGCGCAGGTAGAGCGCGAGGTCGAAGAGGCTCGCCGAGACGGGGCGCCCGTCCACGTGCACGTGGCGCTCGTCGAGATGCCAGCCGCGCGGCCGCACGACGAGCGTCGCGAGCTGCTCGCCGAGGGCGTAGTGCTTGCCCTCGGGCGAGCGGAACTCGAGCGTGCGCCTGTCGGCGTCACGCACCGCCTGCTGGCCCGCGACGACGTTCGCCCAGGTGGGGGAGAGCGCATCCTCGAGGCAGCACATGAACACGCTCGCGCCCGAGTTGAGGGCGTTGATCACCATCTTGGCCTCGGCCGGACCCGTGATCTCCACCCGCCGGTCGTTCAGATCCGGAGGCGTGCCGGCGACCGACCAGTCGGCCTCGCGCAGCTCACGCGTCTCCTCCGGAAAGGACGGGCGCTCGCCCGCCGCGAAGCGCTGCTCCCGCTCCTCGCGCGCCTGCAGCAACGCGCGCCGGCGGGGGCCGAAGCGACGCTCGAGGTCGCCGATCAGCTGCAGCGCCATGGCGTCCAGCAGCTCGTCCTGTCCGGCCACGCGCTCTGCTGCGATCGTTGCGCTCATGCGGCCTGCCGGCCCTTGACGCCCGCGGCGAGCGCGCGCAGGGCCTGGGCGCCGCCGCTCAGGAGCGGCGCGCCGTGCGTGACGAGCACGCGCTCGGGGCCTTCCTGCGCGAGGCGGTCGAGGGCGCTCTGCAGGCCCGACACCGCCGTACCACCAGCGCTCGGCGGCGGTTCGCCCGTACCAGCCGGGCGGGCACACGCGCAGGCCGTCGACCCGCTCGCCCTCGATGCCGTCGCCCCCGAGCACGATGTCGCCGGGCACGAGCGCGCCGTAGCCCGGCAGCGCATAGACCGTCTCGCCGATGGGATCTCCCAGCGGGATCGCCGTCGCTCCGTCCGGGACGACGCCTTCGAACGCGCCGTAGCGCTGCAGCACCTCGTCGCTCGCGCGCCGGTGCCAGTGCACCGTGACGAGCACGCAGACGGGCCGTCGCAGCCGTTCCACGTCACGATCGAGGGCGCGCCACAGCCGTGCCGCGTCCTCGGCGTCGGCCGGCACGACGGGGTCGATCAGGAGGATCGCCCCAGGCAGCTCGGCGTACACGCTGCCGACCTCCTCGACCCAGCCGCCCGTCTCTCCGGATGCCGGCAGCCAGTCGGGATGCGGGGCAGTCCAGCGCCACAGGCCGTGCTCGATCTCCTGAACCCTCAGGGCCGCCACGGACTGCAGCAAACTCGTCAGCCCGCTCGCTGTCAAGCGCGTGCATACGCCGGGGTGGCGCATAAACCGGGGTCAGGCACCGGAATATGCGCCAACTCCGAATTGGCGCATATTCCGGTGCCTGACCCCGGTTTATGCGCCACCCGACCCCCGGTGTATGCACGTCGCTACGATCGCCGGATGCGAATCGTGGAGCAGGGAGATCTGAGCGAGACCTATGGCGGGCGCTTCACGGGGCGCGTGGAGCTCGAGATGCTGCAGCCGGCGGAGACGGACGATCGTCCCGATCTCGCGCGTGTGCACTTTCACGACGGCGCCGTCACCAACTGGCACAGCCATCCGGGTGGGCAGCAGCTCTACCTGCTCGAGGGCCGCGGGCGCGTCGGAACGGCCGACGGCGAGCACGAGATCGCTCCCGGCACCTGCATCGTCGCGCCCGCCGGCGAACGCCACTACCACGGTGCGGCGCGCGCTGCCGGCGCGGCCTGGCTGGTCATCACCTGGGGTGAGACCGCGTGGGAGGACGCAGCGGGCGGGGCATGAGCGACGAGCTCGACGCGATCGTCGTGGGCGCGGGCTTCGCGGGCTTGCGGGCCGCACGCGACCTCGCCGACGCAGGGCGCTCCGTGCTCGTGCTGGAGGCCAGGGACAGGCTCGGCGGGCGCACCTGGACGCGGCCGTTCGCAGGCTCGGGGCCGCCCGTCGAGATCGGCGGTTCCTGGTTCGCTCCCGAGCACGCCGAGGTGCAGTCGGAGCTGGCCCGCTACGGACTCGCCACCCGTACGTACGGTGCGCCTTCGGCGGTGCGGTGGCGCACCGGCGGGGAACTGCGCGACGGCCTGCCGGTGCCGTTCGCCGAGCTCGGCGCGCTCGAGGCCGCCCTCGCCGCCATCGCGGCCGACGCCTCGGCACTCGCCGCGGGTGCGCTCGGAGAGCGCGGCTCGCTGTCGTGCGCCGAGTACCTGCGCGGGCTTGGCGCGCCGCAGGCCACGCGCGACTTCCTCGCGGCCTGGTGGATCATGATCGGCGGAACCGATCCCGAGCTCGGGGCGGTCGTCGACGCACTCGCGGCGATCGCCTCCCACGGAGGGCCCAGCGGGCTGCTGACGGCTCTGCGCCACGCACCGGTCGAGGGCTGGAGCGCGCTCGCGGAGCGGATGGCGGAGGGCTCCGGCCTGGACGTGCGGCTCGGGGCCGAGGTGCGGGCGATCCGCGACGACGGCGCCGGCGTGGACGTCGGGATCGCCGGCGGCGGCAGCATCCGCGCGGGGCGCGCAGTGCTCGCGCTGCCCGTCAACTCGCTCCCGGCGCTCGGCTTCGAGCCGGAGCTGCCCGCGGCCACCACCGAGGCGCTCGGGACGAACGCGGGACGCGCGCGCAAGGTCTGGATGCGCGCGCGCGGCGTGCCGCCCGGCGTGCTCGCCGCGGGTGCGGGGGAGGGGCTTCACTGGCTCTACGCCGACCGCGTGCTGGATGACGGTGACGTCCTCCTGCTCGGCTTCGGCTACGAGGATCCCGCCTTCGACGCCGGTGCGCACGCCGACGTGGAGCGCGCGCTCCGGGCCTTTTCCCTGATGCCGAGCTGATCGCGTGCGATCACCACGATTGGATCGCCGACCCGTTCTCGCGAGGCACCTGGGCGACCGCGACCGTCGGCCGCGCAGCGTTGCTGACGGCCGAGCGCTTCCCGCCGCACGGGAGGATCGCCTTCGCGACGTCGGACGTCGCTCAGCGGGAGCCGGGCTGGATCGAGGGTGCGCTCTGCGCGGGCGCCGCTGCGGCGCACTGGGCGCTCGCCTGACGATCCGCCGCGCGGGAGCTTGACGTGCGCGGTCGCTTTCGTTTGACTCCACGATCAGTCGCGGCGAACGACGGCGTGGCGATCCCGGCTCGGCACCGCATGCATCCACATGAACACCGGCTCACCCGGCGCAACCTGGTGCGCGGCGCCGTCGGCGCCGGCGCCGTGCTCGGCGTGGCCGGAGTTGCGGCGGGCTGCGCGAACACGACGACGGCCGTCGGCTCCGGCGATGCCGCCGCGGGCAGCGCCGCCGTCACGCAAGCTCGTCGTCGCCCCGGCCGACGGGCCCCGACGGCCTGCCGCTGCCGCGTCCCGACAACAGCGTCACCTGGGCGATCACCGACGACAACCCGCCGATCAAGGACGGCCTCAAGCCCGAGGGCGGCACGCTCAACGTCTACAACTACGCCGACTACATCTGGCCCGGCCTCGTCAAGCGCTTCGAGAAGCAGTTCAACTGCAGCGTCAAGATCGCGACCTACAACTCCGTCGGACGAGGCGACCGCGAAGCTCGCGGCCGGCGCCATCGACTTCGACGTCGTGATCGGCCTGAGCGCCAACAACATGGTCACGCTGATCGCGCAGCAGCTGATGGCGCCGCTCAACCACAGCTACCTGCCCAATCTGGCCAAGAACATCTGGCCGGCGCTGCAGGACCCGTTCTACGACCGCGGCGCGCGCTACACGGTGCCGTACGTCGTCTGGCTCGACGGCATCGGCTGGCGCAACGACAAGATCCATGCCAGGACATCGCCGGCATGAAGGTGCCGTGGGACATCTTCTGGGAATCGAAGCCCTGGAGCGGCAAGGTCGGGCTGCTGGACGACGAGCGCGACGCGCTGTCGATGCCGATGCAGCGCGACGCGATGCGCGCGGGCCGCATCCCCGATCTCAACACCGACGATGCCGGCGATCATCGCGAAGGCCGGCAGCGACCTCTCGCAGCTCACCGGCATCTGCAACATCAAGGTCGACGATCACCGACTACCAGACGCTGCCGGAGGCCAAGACCTGGCTCCACCACTCGTGGTCGGGCGACCTGCTCGGCGCAGTCGCTCTACTACCTGCCGAAGGGCACGAAGCCCGACGTGCTCTCGTTCTGGGGGCCCGATACGAACGGCGTCGTGCAGAACGACCTGCTCTGGGTCGTCTGCGAGGTCGAAGAAGCCGGTGCTCGCGCACGCGTTCCTGAACTTCCTGCTCGACGAGAAGAACGCGTACGACAACTTCGTGCAGTTCAACGGCTACACGCCGCCGCAGAACACGATCGACGCCGAGTCGCTGGTCAAGAAGGGCCTGATCCCGAAGAGCCTCGCGCGCGGCGATCCTGCGGCCCGACCAGTTCGCGAACAACCAGGAGCTGCTCGCGCTCAGCGTCGCCGGCACCAAGCTCTGGCAGAACGCCTGGTCGAAGTTCAAGGCCGGCTGAGTGGAGTCCGCTGGATCTGGCGCGTGCTCGCCGCTCCCTGGCGTCGTCTGGCTCTCGCTCTTCTTCCTCGTAGCGATGTACGCGGTGCTGTCGGTCGCGCTCGGCAACCAGAACACGCTCAATCAGCCCATCCCGTTCTGGAACCCGCTCGACTGGAACGTCGGCTACCTGCTCGACACGCTGCGCAACTTCTGGCACGACGGGCCGTTCCTACAGGTCTTCCTGCGCACGGTCGGCTTACGTCTTCGATCGCGATGGCGCTCTCGCTCGCTGATCGGCTACCCGGTCGCCTATTACGCCGCCCGCCACGCCGGGCGCTGGCGGGGGCTCGTGCTGCTGCTGCTCGTGCTGCCGTTCTGGATCAACTACCTGATGCGGATGCTGGCGTGGATCAACCTGCTCTCGCCCGGCGGCTGGGGCACGCGCTTCCTGCACGACTTCGGCATCGAGGGGCTGTTCGAGAAGCTCGGGCTGCTGAGCCAGGACGGCGGCTGGCTCAACGGCCAGGCCTCGTCGGTCGTGATCGCGCTCGTCTATGGCTACATCCCGTACCTGATCCTGCCGCTCTACGCGGCCCTCGACCGCATCGACCAGCGCCACATCGAGGCCGCGCGCGACCTCGGCGCGAGCCCGTTCGCGGCCTTCCGGCGGGTCACGCTCCCGCTCTCGATGCCCGGGCATCCTCGCGGGCACCGTGCTGATCGCCCTGCCGATGTTCGGCGACTACTACACCCAGGACCTGATCTCGGCCTCGCCGCGCACGAACATGATCGGCAACCAGATCGACGAGTTCGCGCGCCAGGGCTCGCAGAAGACCGTCGGCGCCGTGCTCACGATGCTGCTCGCGCTCGTCCTGCTCGTGCTGATGTTCTACTACCTGCGCACCACCCGCGGGCCGACCTGGAGCGGGCGCGCTGATGCGTCGGCCTGGCTGCGCAACCCCTGGGGCGAGGCCCCGGTTCCTGCCGCTGTCGCGGCGCTCTACATCATCTGGTCGGTCGTGCCCGGTGGCGATCGCGATCCTCTTCGCGTTCAACGACGGGCGCTCGCGCACGACCTGGGAGGGCTTCTCGCTCCGCTGGTTCTGGACCGACGCCAACCTGAGCGTGTTCCACGACGTAGCGCTGCAGTCGGCGCTCAAGCACACGCTCGTGCTGGCGCTGATCTCGGTGCGTGATCGCGACGCCGCTCGGCGTCACGCTCGCGCTCGGCCTGCAGCGCTGGCGCGGGCGCGGCAGCGGCACGGTCAACGTGCTCATGCTGCTGCCGCTCGTGACGCCCGAGATCGTGATGGGCGTCGCGCTCCTGCTGCTGTTCCTGCAGATCTTCAACCAGATCGGCCTCGGCACGACGGCCCAGGCGATCGGCCAGATCACGTTCTCGCTCTCCTACGTCGTCGTGATGGTGCGCGGCCGCCTGGTCTCGATCGGGCCGGAGTACGAGGAGGCCGCGGCCGACCTCGGCGCGCCGCCGACGGACGTCCTCTACCGCGTGCTGCTGCCGCTGCTCGCGCCCGCCATCCTGGCGAGCGCAGCCGTGGTCTTCGCGCTCTCGATCGACGACTTCGTCGTCACGCAGTACCTCTCCGGCGACGCCAGCACGACGACCGTGTCGATGCTGCTGTACGCCTCCGCGCGCGGAGCGCCGACGCCGGCGCTCAACGCGCTCGCGACGATCTCGCTCGCGATCACGCTGGGGACGCTCGCGCTCGTATTCATCGTCTATCGGCGCTTCGCCGGCGGCGAGGACGCCGAAGCCGTCGCCGCCGGCCTGGAGGTGTAGCGAATGCAGGGCGAAATCCGCCTCGAGGAGCTCGTCAAGTCGTTCGGCCCCGACATCGTCGCCGTCGACGGCATCGACGTGGACATGCCGCCGGGCGAGTTCTTCACGATGGTCGGCCCGTCGGGCTGCGGCAAGACGACGACGCTGCGCATGATCGCGGGCTTCGAGCGCCCGACCAGCGGTCGCATCCTGCTCGACGGCGAGGACGTCGCGCAGACGCCGCCGCACCGCCGCAACGTCAACACCGTGTTCCAGAGCTACGCGCTCTTCCCGCACCTGAACGTCGCCGACAACGTCGCCTTCGGCCTCAAGTACAAGAAGGTCACGAAGGCCGAGCGCGCCACGGCGGTCGCCGAGGCGCTCTCGCTGGTGCAGCTCACCGGCTTCGAGAAGCGCAAGCCCGGCCAGCTCTCCGGCGGCCAGCAGCAGCGCGTCGCGCTTGCCCGCGCGCTCGTGCTGCGCCCGCGCGTGCTGCTGCTCGACGAGCCGCTCGGCGCGCTCGACGCCCGCCTCCGCAAGGACCTGCAGGTCGAGCTCAAGACGCTGCAGAAGAACCTCGGCATCACGTTCGTGTTCGTCACCCACGACCAGGAGGAGGCGCTCACGATGAGCGACCGCGTCGCCGTCATGAACGGCGGCCGCGTCGAGCAGAGCGGGCCGCCGCAGGACATCTACGAGGAGCCCGCGACGCTCTTCGTGGCCGACTTCCTGGGCGTCTCGAACCTCGTGCGGCGCCGAGGCGTCGGGCCGCGACGGCGCCGCCTGCATGCTCAAGGTCGGCGACCGTCCCGCTGCGCGCCGTCCAGGGCGACCTCGGCTGCGCGCGGCGCCGTCAAGGCGATGATCCGGCCCGAGCGCGTGCGCATCGAGACGCCAGGGCACGACGGGCGAGAACCGCCTGCCTGGCCTCGTCGAGCACCTCGTCTTCCTGGGCAGCTTCCGCGAGGTGCGCGTGCGCCTGCTGGGCGGCGCGCTCGTCACGGCCGTCCAGCCGAACGACGGCACGGAGTCGGTGCACGAGCAGGGCTCGGCCGTCTCCGTGCACCTGCCGGCCGAGTCGCTGCGCGTGCTGCCCGACGTCCCCGAGGCGGTGGTGGGCGCCGAGGCCGCGACCGAGGCAGCCGGTGCCGGCACGCCGGCCGTGTGAGGATCGCGGGCGCATAAACCGGGGTCAGGCACCGAAATATGCGCCAATTCAAATTGGCGCATATTTCGGTGCCTGACCCCGGTTTATGCGCCCACCCGCCGCACCGCGCGCGCGGCGTGGATCAGACGCTGGCGACGATCGTGATGCCGCCGCGCGACTTCTGCTGCAGCGTCACGTGCACCTTGTCCGCGGCGAGCTCCAGTGCCGCCGCCACGTCGTCGCGGATGCGCACCGTCAGGGCCTCGCAGAACTGGCCCTCGTTGCGGAACTGCATCAGGTAGAGCTTGACCGACTTCGACTCCAGGCAGAGCGCCTGCGGGAAGTAGTAGATCGTCGCCACGTACATGTCGGGCTGCAGCGTGATCGGGCACAGCGCCGCCAGCTCGTCGCTCGTCATCTCCACCCGCTCGACGCCGGGGTTCGGGAACGTCTCGAGGCCTGCGAAGTTCTGCAGGCCGGCGTGGCCGAGCGATTCGAAGTGGGGCGGCGAGGTGGGCTCCACAGGCCGTATTGTATGCCGATGCCGCGTCGGGCCTCTCTCGCGAAGCGCGTCCCGTGAGCGGGCGGCGCACCGCCGTCGTCGTCGGCGCGGGCGCGATGGGCGCCGCCGCCGCGCGCGTGCTGGCCGAGCGCGGCTGGGGCGTGACGCTGCTCGAGCAACATGCGATCGGGCACGACCTCGGCGGCTCGGGCCACGCCACGCGCTCGTTCCGGCTCTCGCACACCGACGCCGACGACGTGCGCCTCGCGGTGCGCGCGCTCGAGCTCTGGAACGACCTCGAGCGGCGCGGGGGCGAGATGCTGCTGCGACGCAACGGCCTGCTGCAGCGCGGCTCGGTCGTGCCGCCCATGGCCGCTGCGCTGCGCGAGGCGGGCGTCGCCTACGACGAGCTCGATCATCGCGACGTGACGCGGATCTTCCCCGAGATGCGCCCGCGGCCCGACGCGCCGGCGATCTTCCAGCGCGACGGCGCGGTGATCTTCGCGCGCCGCTCGATCCTGCTGCAGATGCGGCTCGCCTGCGCCGCCGGCGCGGTCGTGCACGAGCGGGAGAAGTGCATCGCGCTCGCCCCGCAGGGCGACGGCGTGCGGGCCTTCACGCGGCGCCGGCGCATCGACGCCGACGTCGCCGTCGTGTGCGCCGGCCCGTGGTCGCTGCCGCTGCTCGTGCCGCTCGGCCTGCGCCTGCCGCTGCAGGCGGGTCTCGCCCAGGTCACGTCGTTCCGCAGCCTGCATCCCGGCTGGGAGCAGCGGCCGGGCCTGATGGAGCGCACGCACGGGCCCGGCATCTACGGCATGCCGGAGGACGGCCGCGGCTTCAAGCTCGGCTGGGCGACGATCAACCCGATGACGTTCTGGAAGGCCTCGAAGGTGCGGCCCTACGACCGCGAGAACGAGCTCGCGCTCGTCGAGCGCGTGCGCGAGGACTTCCCGGGCTTCGATCCGACGCCGCTGCACCACGAGGCCGGGCCGATCACGCTCGTGCCCGACGAGCTGTTCGTGATCGACCGCCGCGGGCCGATCGTCGTCGGCGCCGCCTGCATCGGCCACGCCTTCAAGTTCTCGCCGCTGCTCGGCGAGCTGTTCGCCGATCTCGCCGAGCAGAGGCCGCTTCCGCCCGAGGCGCTGCGCTTCTCGCTCGACCGCCCGACGCTGACGCCCGAGCGCCGCAGCGGGCGCGTCGCGGTCGGCGCCTGAGCGCCCCGCCGCGCTCCCTGGGCACGGCCCTCCGTCGCGGGTATACAGTCGGCGCTCTCGCGAGAGGAGGGCGCATGGCAGAGCATGATGGCGAGCGTCTCGGCAAGGGGAACCTCTCGCTCCCCGATGTGGTCGCCCAGTCCGTCGGCTACATGGGGCCGGTCTTCTCCGGCACCTTCTTCATCCCGACGATCGTCGGACTCGGATTCGCCGGCAAGGGCGCGGGCATCGCCAGCCCGTTCGCCATCCTGCTGACCGCCGTCGGCATGCTCGCGCTGGCCTGGATCATCTCGCGCTACGCCAAGCGCATCCACGCCGCGGGCGCGCTCTACGACTACGTCGGCGAGGGCTTCGGCAAGCCCGCCGGCCTGTTCGCGGGCTGGGTCTACTACGGCGGCGCGTTCATGCTCACGATGGCCATCGGCCTCGCCTTCGGCGGCTTCGCGAGCCTCACGCTCTCGGCGTCCACGGCGTCGACATCAACTGGATCTGGTTCACGCTTGCGTTCTGGCTCGTCGCCTGGGCGATCTCGGTGCTCGGCGTGCAGATCTCCACGCGCGCCCAGCTCGTGCTCGCGCTCGTCTCGGTCGCGCGTCATCTTCGCGTGGTCGATCTACGTGCTGCTCAAGGGCGGCAGCTCCGGCTTCTCGCTGCAGCCGTTCAATCCCGGCAAGTCGTCGTTCTCGGGCATCACGTACGGCATCGTCTACGCCGGGCTGATCTTCATCGGCTTCGAGTCGGCGGCCAACCTGGCCGAGGAGACGGCCGAGCCGAAACGCAACATCCCGCGCGCCATCTTCCTCAGCGTGCTCGCGGCCGGCGTCTTCTACGTCGTGCTCTGCTGGGCGCTGATCCTGGCGTTCGGGCTCAACGTCGGCGACCTGCTGAAGGCCTTCCCGGCGCTCTACGTCGCGACCGCCAATCCCGACTTCGGCGGCAACAAGTTCTCGGACCTCGTGCAGTGGCTCGTCGTGATCGACATCGCAGCGGTCGGCCTCGCCACCGCGACCGGCACGACGCGCGGCTTCTTCGCGCTCGCGCGCGACCGCCACCTGCCGAGGCCGCTCGCGGCGGTGCATCCGCGCTTCAAGACGCCGCACGTCGCGGCCAGCTGGTCGCGATCTGCGCGATCGTGATCGCGCTGATCGTGCGCATCAGCAACGGCCTCGCGCCCGGCATCGCCGACCGACCCGCCCGGGCACTGGTTCCCGTTCTTCCAGTTCGGCGCCACGATCGGCGCGTTCCTGCTCTTCGTCGTCTACCTCCTGATCGCGCTCACGGGCTTCAAGGGGCAGCCGGGCGAGAACCGCGCCGGGCTCGCGCTCGCCGGCGTCCTCGCCGGGCGCGACGAGCGTCGCGGCGCTCTACGGCGTGTACTACAAGGCGCCGTCGGTCTGGTGGCTCGACAAGGTCTGGTGGCTCGCGCTGATCTGGGTCGCGATCGGCATCGGCGTCGTGCTCGTCGCGAAGTCGCGCGGAAACCTCGCCGTCGCACGCGCCGGTGGTGCCCGACTAGGGCGGACGGGCGTAGGCCGGGGTCATCCGACTAGGCGGTGCATACCACCGTCATCGTGCAGCGCGCTCAAAGCCTGTGCCGAGTCTCGCCAATCTGATCGGTGCACGATTGGGGTCTGACCCCGATGCGTGCATGCCGCCGGCGCGCCTGACCCGGCGTCTGCGCAGAAGCGCATCGCCGTCAGCGCGATGCGCTGGGCGCAGGCGACGAGGTCGTCGATCGGGACGAACTCGTCCGACCGTGTGGGCGCGGTGGATGTCGCCGGGCCCGAAGCAGACGGCGGGGATGCCGGCCTCGACCGTGAGCGTGGCGCCGTCGTGCCAGTTGTCGAGGCCGCCGAGCGTCTGGGGCTGGCCGAGGTCGCCGCCGGCCGCGAGCAGCGTCTGCACGATGGGGTCGTCGTCGGCGACCTCCGCAGGCGGCACGCCGCCGACGCCCCACTCGATCTCGGGCGGGTGCTCGCGCAGCCAGTGTCGCCGCGCGTCGCCTCCGTGATCCAGTCGCGAACTCCTGCTCGACGAGCGTGCCGTAGCCGTGCTCGTCGGCCCGGTCGGGCAGGTACTCGATGTGGCACTCGAGCGTGCACGAGGCCGGGTAGGTCACGAGCCATTCGCCGCCCGTGACGATCGTCGGCACGCAGTCGCCGGCCGAGAGGTAGGGGTGGGCCGGCCGCTGCGCCCAGTGCTCGCGCAGGCGGCGGACCGCCTCGAGCACGATCGCCATCTTCTCGATCGCGTTGACCGCGCCGCCCTGCTCGGGCGGGAGCTGGTGGATGCCGGCGTGGCCCGCGCGGCCGCGGATCGTGATGCGCGGCAGCAGGCTGCCGCGGCACGCGACCCAGACGGCCAGAGCCGCTCGGCTCGGGCACGATCGCGGCGTCGGCCTGCAGCAGTGCGCGCGGCGAACAGCCCGCCCGCGCCGGTCGACTCCTCCTCGGTGACGGTGTTGACGATCAGGTCGCCCGCCAGCGGCACGCCGAGCTCGGCGAGCGTGCAGGCCGCGATCGACCATGCTCGCGACGCCGCCCTTCATGTCGCACGTGCCGCGGCCGTAGAGCCGGCCTGCCGCGCACCTCGGCGACGAACGGGTCGCGCTGCGTCCAGTCGGCGCGCGGCTCGACATCGACGACGTCGACGTGCCCGTTGAGCAGCAGGGTGCGCCCGCCGCCGCTGCCGCGGAAGCGCGCGACGAGCTGCGGGCGGCCCGTCGAACTCGAGCCCGTCGGGCACCATCGGGTGCGGCCGCAGCGCCGCGGCGTCGGGCTCGTGCAGCGTCGACCTCGGCGCCGTGGCGGCGGAGCAGCGCCGCCAGGTGCTCCTGCAGCGCGCGCTCCTGCCGCGGCGCGTGCGCCGGGCGTGTGCGTGACGTGTCGAAGGCGATCGAGCTCGCGCGTGAGCGCGACGAGGGCGTCGCGGCGTGGCCGCGACCGCGTCGCACGACGCGCTGTTCCGTCGGCGAGAGCTGCATGAGGCGGTACCGTAGCCCGCGTGAGCGTCAGCTTCGCCGGCCACGAGCTGCACTCGCCGCGCTTCGCGCTCGACGAGGCGCGCGAGCTCGCGCGCGAGCGCTTCGGCGTGGAAGGGGCCGCGAGCGAGCTCGGCTCGCATCAGGATCAGAACGTCGCTCATCGACGGGCCGTCGGGGCGCTTCGTCCTCAAGATCGCCAATGCGGCCTTCGGCGAGGCCGAGCTCGACCTCCAGAACCGCGCGATGGCTGCACCTCGCCGAGCGCCTGCCGCTCGAGATCCCGCAGCCCTGCCGAGCGCTCGACGGCAGCGAGATCGTCGCCGTCGAGCGCGACGGCGCCACCTACCTGGTACGTCTCGTGACGTTCGTCGAGGGCGCATCCGCTGATCGACGCGGCGCACCTCTCGCCCCCGGTGCTGCGGAGGCTCGGCGAGGCCGCCGGCCTCGTCGCGCGCGCCCTGGAGGATTTCGACCACCCGGCCGCCGACCGCGCGATGCAGTGGGACCCGCGCCACGTCGGCGCGGTCGTCGAGGCACTCGCGCCGCATCGTCGAGGATCCCGCGCCGGCGCGCTCTGGTGAGCGAGATCGCGGCGCGTGCGGCCGGGGCGATCGAGCGCCTGTCGCCGCGCCTGCGGCAGCAGGTCGTCCACTGCGACGTGACCGACTGGAACGTGATCGGCCGCCGCGATCTCGCCGGCAGGCTCATGCCCTGCGGCGTGATCGACTTCGGCGACGTCACGCGCACGCTGCGCGTCTGCGAGCTCGCCGTCGCGGCCTCGAGCGCCTACGGCCACGACCCGGACGAGCCGATCTGCGCGGCTGCCGAGATCGTGCGCGGCTTCGATGCGGCCTGTCCGCTCGACGAGGCCGAGCTCGAGGCGCTGCCGCACCTGATCGCCGCGCGCGCGGCGATCGTCGCCGTCGGCACCGAGCAGCAGGCCGCGCTCGAGCCGCACAACGCCTACGCCCAGCGTGTGCGAGCCGGGGACTGGGCGATCTGCGAGACCGCGGCGGCTCAGCCGATCGCTGCTCGCCGACGCCGCCTTCCGCCTCGCCTGCGGCCGCGCCACGCGTCGCGCTGCGCGCCGCGAGTGCCGGCCGGCGCCTGGCCGCTGCCTGGGCGTCGAGCGCCGGTCGACCTCTCGCCCGGCAGCGATGCTCTCGCCGACGGCGCCTGGCGCTCGCCTGCGGCGCTCGCCGCGCTCGCCCCGCCGGCGCGCTCGGCGCCTACGGCGAGGCGCGCCTGGCACGCGACGCGCGAGCTCTCGAACGCCGAGCCCGCGACCGTCCACCTCGGGCTCGACCTCTTCGCCCGCGAAGGCAGCGACGTGCTCGCGCCCGTCGGCGGTCCGCATCGAGCGCGTGGGGGAGCGCGAGCTGCGGCTCGTCGCAGGCGACGCGGCGGTGCGCCTTGCGGGCATTGCGCCCGCGGTGGCCGCCGGTGCGCGGGTGACCGCGGGTGACAGCATCGGCACGATCGCGCCCGCGGCCGGGACGGCTCCGCACCTGCACGTGCAGGTCGCCCCTGCCGGCCTGGCGGCGCCGGGCCTCGCGGCGCCCGCGCTCGCCGAGGCGTGGCTCGCCCTCTGCCCGCACCCGGGGCCGGTGATCGGGTTGGCGTCGACCGCTCGCACGGCCTCGCGAGCTGCTCGCGCGCCGGCGCGCCGTGATCCCGCAGGCGCAGCCGCTCTACTACGCGGCGCCCCCCGAGATGGTGCGAGGCCTGCGCCAGCACCTCTACGATGCGGAGGCGCGCTCCTACCTCGACTGCGTCAACAACGTCGCGGTCGTCGGCCACAGCCATCCCCGCGTGACCGAGGCTGCGTTGCGGCAGCTGCGCCTGCTCAACACCAACTCGCGCTTCCTGTTCGAGAGCATGACCGCGTACGCCGAGCGGCTGGCCGCGCTGCTGCCCGAGCCGCTCGAGCGCGTCTTCCTCGTCTCGAGCGGCTCCGAGGCCAACGATCTGGCCCTGCGCCTGGCGCGCGCTGCCACGCGGCGCCGAGACGTGCTCTGCGTCCGCGACGCCTATCACGGCTGGACGACGGCGACCTACGAGGTCTCGACGAGCTCGGTCGACAATCCTCTGGGCGCCCTTTCGCCGCCCGAGGGAGTCCATCCGGTGATCTCTCCCGACACCTACCGCGGGCCCTACGGCGCCGAGGATCCCGAGGCCGGCGTGCGCTACGCCGAGGCCGTGCGCGAGGCGATCGCCGGGCTCGCTCGTGCCGGGCGCGCGCCCGCGGCCTTCATCTGCGAGGCCCTCTACGGCAACGCCGGCGGCATCGTCCTCCCCGACGGCTACCTCGCCGCGGCCTACGCGCATGTGCGCGACGCCGGCGGTCTCTGCATCGCCGACGAGGTGCAGGTGGGCTACGGGCGTCTGGGAGCGCATTTCTGGGGCTTCGAGCAACAAGGCGTCGTGCCCGACATCGTCACCGTCGCAAAGGCCACCGGCAACGGCCACCCGGTGGCCGCGGTGATCACGACTGCGCCGATCGCCTCTGCGCTCGAGGGTCACGGGGGCTTCTTCGCCTCGGTCGGAGGCGGCCCGGTCTCCTGCGCGGTGGGCCTGGCAGTGCTCGACGTCATCGCCGACGAGCGCCTGCAGGAGAATGCCCGCCGTCGTCGGCGGAACGCTGCGGGCGGGGCTCGAGGAGCTCGTCGGCAGGCACGAGATCGCCGGCGCCGTGCACGGCATGGGCCTCTATCTCGGTCTCGACCTCGTGCGTGACCGGAGCACCAAGGAGCCCGCACGCGAGGAGGCGTACGCGATCTGCGAGCGGCTGCGCGAGCTCGGCGCGATCGTGCAGCCGACCGGCGACGGCGAGAACGTGCTCAAGCTCAAGCCTCCGCTCGTGTTCGAGGGCGGGGACGCCGAGTGGCTCGTCGAGACGCTCGACGCCGTGCTCGTGCGCGGCTGGTAGCGCCTGCGAGCGTTGTAACCGCATCGCAAGCCTGCCATGCTGCCGACGTGCCTGCACGGGCCTCGGACGAGCTTTACGTGCGGCTTCCACCGCAGGAGGTGCGCGAGCACGTCCACCTCTGGTTGCTGGCGCCGGAGCGCGAGCTGCCGGAGGTGGTGATCACGACGCGCCACGGGCGCACGCTCGTCGATCCGGGGGCACTGGCTCGCCGCCTCGGCGGCCGCGCGCAGGTCGTGCTGGTCGAGACAGGTGAGGCGACCTACGCCCTGCGCGACGCGCTCGGCGACGAGCTCGCCGTGTGGGGCGGCGCGGCGCGCGTCTACCACCCGGGCTTCACGCTCGCCGACCGCGCCTCCCTGCACCCGCGCATGTACGCGTTCGAGGGCCGGGAGAGCGAGGCCGAGCGAGCGCTGCTCGCGGCACTCGGCATCGACGAGGCGCGCGCGGATGACCGCTACGCAGTCGGCGACGACGTCGAGGGCGAGGTCGTCTCGCTCGACGCGCGCACCGCGACGCTCGCGTTGCCGGACGGCTGCGCCCGCGTGCGCGCGGGTGATCTCGCGCGTGGCTTCGTTCACTCCTGCCACGACGTCCTCCGCATCGGGCAGCGCGTGCGGGGACGGGTGCGCGAGCTCGCGCCCGACGGCACGCCCTGGCTCGATCTCCAGCCGTTCCAGGCCGACGAGATCGCGACGATCGCCGACCAGGCCGGCCCGGGCGATGTCGTCCGGGTGCGCGTCCGGCGCCGCAGCAACAACGGCTTCCAGGTCGAGCTGCTGCCCGGCGCCGACGCCTTCGTGCCGCTGCCGCACTGCCCAGCGCAGCTCGAGGCCGAGCGCGACGACATCCTGGCCGCGCGCATCGTCCGGCTCGACGTGCCCGACCGGCGGATCGTCGTCTCGCTCGCCGACGCCCCCGCGAGCGCCGACGGCGCGCGCCCCCTCCGCCTCTATCCGGACGGGCCGGTCTTCCTGTGCGCCGACGACGACGCCGCCCAGCGGTCGGCGAGTGAGCTCGAACGCAGCGAGAGCGAGCTGAGCGACGTTCGTGAGCGCCTCGAACATGCGCTCGCCGATGCCGACAGCGCACGCGCCGAGCGCGACCGCCTGTCAGACGAGCTTCGCGAGGAGCGCCAGCGCGCACGCTCCCTGGCAGCCGATCTGCGCAGCACGATCGGGGGAGCGACCGACCTCGACACGGTCTTGCGCAGCGAGGCGCTCTGCGACGCCGGAGCGTTCCTCGCGTGGCTCGGAGTCGCGCACGCGAAGCTGCACGGGCTGTGAGGAACGGGCGCGCTACCCGCTGCGCCGCGTCGTCGTCGGACCGGATTTCCTGAGCTCGCTGCGGGAGCTGCAGGGCGTCTCCCTGCACCGCGTGCTCGACACCTGCGTGCACGTGGCGACGGGCCGCGCGTCGGAGATCCCAGGGCTGGAGCTGCACCCGCTGCGAGCGGGCCCAGGGGGAACCGAGCAGCGCCAGCGCGCTGACGGCGCACGCGCCTGGCGCTGCGCCTTGCAGGTGCATTCGCCCTCGGCTCGCCGCTTGCACTTCTGGCGGCTCGAGGGCGACGCGGTCGAGCTCGACCGCGTGGGGACGCACGACGCCGACATCTGATCGCGTGAGCGTCCCTCAGCCGGCGAAGGCGAGCAGCGCACGCGCTCGCTCGAGCGCGCCCTGCTCGTCGGCGAGCTTGCGCTCCAGCGCTCTCGCCTCGGCCGCGCGCGAGCGGCCGGCGGCACGCGCCTCTGTGAGCCGCTGCTCGACCTCGGCGACGCGCTCCTCGTGCTTGCGCAACGCGACGGAGAGCGGGCTCACGGGCGGCTGAGGCGGCTGCTGGGGTGCGCTCGGGGACGGACGCGAGCCCTCGCTGCGATCGCGCCTCGACGGCGCACCGGACTCGCGGCGGCGCGGCGGGCGCGCCGCCCGCAGCTGGGCGAGCACCTGGTCGCGCGCGGCGCGGAACGCCTGCCAGAGCTCTTCGTCGTCGGCCCGGCCGGCGCTTCCGGCGGCGCGCCACGCCTCCATCTGCGTTGCCATCGCCGGCTCGGCCACAGCCGCGTCGAACGGCTCGACGAGCGCCTGGGCCTGCTCGATCAGCGCACGCTTGGCCGCGCGGGCGCCTCCCCGTGCGCGGTCGCGCTCTGCGGCCATCGAGCGGCGGCGGTCGAAGGCGGCCCGGCGGCTGGCGGAGAAGCGCTCCCAGAGCGCCTGCTCCTGATCGCGTCCTGCGTGCCCGGCGGCCTTCCACTCGGTCATCAGGCGCTCGAGCGCATCGCCGATCGCACGGCCGTCGTCGGACGAGGCGAGCGCCTCGCTCTCGGCGATCAGCGCCTCCTTGCGCTCGACGGTGGCGGTGCGCTCGCGCGCTCGCTCGGCGTAGGCGCGGTTGCGCTGCTCGTAGAACGCCTCGCGCGCAGCGGCGAAGCGCTTCCACAGCTCGCGATCGCGCATCTGACCCGACGAGGGGGCGGACTTCCACCGCTCGAGCAGATCGCGGAAGCCCTGCGCGGACTCGGCGTAGCGCGTCGAGGCGGCCAGCCGCTCGGCCTCCTCTGCGATCGCCGTGCGAAGCACCTCGGCGAGTGCCCGCTCGTCCTCGCCCGAGAGCGCCACGATCTGCTCGGGCATCTCCGTGGAGGGAACGTCGTCGGCCGCTGCGTCCTCGTGGGCGCCGAGCTCGTCCGCCGGCTCGGCGGGGGAAGCTCCTTCGAGGGCGACGCCCTGGACGCGCGCGACGGGCTGCTCGGCTGCAGGCTCTTCGGCTGCGGGCTGCTCGGCTGCGGGCTGCTCGGCTGCAGGCTGCTCGGCTGCAGGCTGCTCCGCAGCAGGCTCCTCGGCCGCAGGCTGCTCCGCAGCGAGCTCCTCCGCGACGGGCTCTTCCGCAGCAGGCTCGTCGGCGGCAGGCTGCTCCGCGGAAGGCTCCTCGGCGGGAGGCTGCTCCGCAACGGGATCCTCGACGGCAGGCTGCTCCGCAGCAGGCTCCTCCGCAGCAGGCTCCTCCGCGGCAAGCTGCTCCGCGACGGGCTCTTCCGCAACCGGATCCTCGGCTGCGGGCTGCTCCGCGGCGGAATCGAGGGCGACAGGCTGCTCCGCCGCAGGCTCCTCGGCTGCAGGCTGCTCCGCGACGGGCTCCTCGGCTGCGGGCTGCTCGGCGACGGGCTCCTCCGCAGCGGGCGCCTCCGCAGCAGCCTCCCCTGCAGCAGGCTCCCCCGCAGCGGGCTCTTCGGCGACGGGCCGCTCCGCAGGAAGCGCCTCCGCAGCAGGCTGCTCCGCGGCGCCCTCGGCGACAGGTCCGCCGGGAGCGACGGCCTCTTCGGCCACGGCTTCCTCGACGGGGATCGGCTCTTCGACGGCGACCGGCTCCTCGTTCACCGGCTCCTCGGGCGGAGCGTCGATCACGGGTGCGTCCGGCGTCTCCTCGGCGGGCGACTCCATGCTCACGCACGAACCCTAGATGATCGGTCCGAACCTCTGATTCGGGGAGGCGGTAGCATCGCGCTCGACTTCATCCGCGAGCGGGGAGCAACGACCCATGCATGCAGAGAGCACCGCGAGCACGTCCTGGGAAGGAACGCTCGCCCATGGCTCGGGCACCACGAGCCTCGCCAGCGGGGCCACGCCGCCCTTCAAGGTCAGCTGGGGAGCGCGGGCGGAGCGAACCGCCGGCGCGACGAGCCCCGAGGAACTGATCGCGGCCGCACACGCCAGCTGCTTCGCCATGGCCTTCTCCGCCGGGCTCGCGGAGGCGGGCGCCACGCCGGAGCACCTGGACGTCTCGGTCACGGTCGCCTTCGACATGATCGACGGGGCTCCGACGATCACGAGCAGCGCGCTGACCGTGCGCGGCCGCGTGGAGGGCATCGATGCAGCGGGCTTCGCAGCCGCCGCGGAGGAAGCCGTCGCGGGCTGCCCCGTGTCGCGTGCGCTCATGGGCAACGTCGAGGTGACGCTCGACGCGGCGCTCGTCTAGTCCCGGGTTACTCCGCCGAGCTCATTCGGCGCGCAGCGTCCAGCGGCGCGTCAGCGCCTGGATCGCGCGCCAGTGGCGGCGCCGCACCATCGGCCTGAAGAGCGTGAACCAGGTCATCATGCCGGCGGGGATGAGGAACAGCAGCGAGATCGGGCGCGTCAGCCCGACTGCGATGCAGATCAGCCCGAAGCCCCCGATCCCGAGCCAGCCCATACGGCGGTAGCGGCGGTCGAGCGCCTGGATCGCCTCGTAGTCGGCAGCCGGCACCTGCTTGGTCGACCACGACTTCCCGCACTCGCATGTGTACGACTCGCCGTAGGCCAGCTTGCGCTGCTCACCGCAGTCGCACGTGATCGTGATCTTGGGGGCGGGCACGGTGGCTGCATCCTGACAGGCCGGCGGGGTCGTCGCCCCGCCGGCCCGTCGGGTTTGCTCAGCTCGCCGAGGCGGCGGGCTCTTCGATCGGCGTTGCCGGGGCGTCGAGGCTCCAGCGCAACGGCGACTTGTCCTCGACCACGACGCGGTAGATGTACAGGGCCACGGCGATCACGAGCACGATCAGGCCCCAGATGAAGACCTCGCTGCCGCCGGAGTAGCCGGTCAGGTTGAACGAGATCGACCCGACCACCAGGTAGACGATGTCGAGCACCAGGCAGAGCACCGCCAGTGCCGTCCAGATCGGCCCGAGCCTGATCGGTCGCGGCCAGCCGGGGCGGTCCTTGCGCAGGAGCAGGAAGCCCGAGATCGCGAAGATGTGCGCGATCACATAGCCGAAGTTCGAGACGGCGAGGATCTTCAGGTAGCCGCCTCCGGCCAGCGCCCCGATCGCGATGAACAGCAGTATGAGGTTCAGCACCGCATCCAGGGTCATCGCGTTTCCGGGCACGTTGTTCCTGTTCAGCTTCCCGAGCCAGCGGATCGTCATGCCGTCCTGGGAGATGCCGTAGAGGGCTCGCGAGCCGTCCATGGTGGCCGTGTTCATCGAGAGCACGATGCCGGCGCAGAGCATGATCACGAGGATGTCGGCCATCGTGCCGCCGAGCAGCTTCGAGAAGGTGTCGCCGTAGAAGGTCAGCGTGTTGTTGAGCGTGACCTTCTGGTCGCCGAAGGCGCCGAGGGCGCCGATCGGCAGCAGGGCGTAGACGAACACCCCGAAGACCGCGGCCGCGCGCAGCGCCTTGGCGGTGTCCCGCTCCGGATCGTGGTACTCCGGGGCGAAGGACGCGCAGCACTCGAAGCCGTACGACGACCAGCACATGAGGTAGAGCCAGGTGATCACGAGCCGCCAGCCGTTGTTGTAGATCAGCGAGGACCCCGAGCCCTTGGTCTGGTACGTGCTGAAGTTGCCGAAGTCGATCAGGTTGTGGAGGTTGCCCGAGCTCCAGTCGCCCGTCAGGTACGGGACGACGATCAGGACGAAGAGCGGGAAGAGCAGGAGGCCGCCGGTCACGTAGCCGGTCCAGACCGCGGGGCGGACGCCGAAGACGTTGGCCGCCCAGATGCCGAAGATGGCGAGCGCGCCGATCAGGATCGCCGGGCTCGAGTAGAAGTTGACGATCCCCCAGTCCTGGTTGGTCAGGCCGAACGTGCTGTTCGGGAAGAAGCGCGCCTGCAGCAGGAAGCCGACGATGGCGCCGTTGAGCGAGAGCACGACCGACCAGCCGAGCCAGTAGCCGACGGCTGCGATCGGGCCGACGAACGACGTGTAGCGCTTCCAGGCCTCATGCGCGTAGACCGCGACGCCGCCCGAGAGCTTCGGGAACATCGCCGCGACCTCGGCATAGATGTTGTTGTGGAGTGCACCGATGAGAACGGAAAACGTCCAGACCATGGTCGCGCCCCAGCCACCCAGGCTGAGCACGGAGCCACCGAGCGCGGTGAGCAGGAAGCTCGGGTTGGCGAGCGCGACGACGAAGCCGTCGAACCAGCTCATCGCCTTGATCAGCTCGCGGTCATCGACCGAAGCTACTGCCATGACACCTCCCTCGTCTGGAGTACCGGAGTGCATATGCAATACGCCAGGGTCGTCGCCGTCAAGGCTATGGCGGGCAGACCGGCAGGCCAGGGCGGGGTTTGCTGCCGCATCCTCCAGGACGCTGCTATGCTCAGCCGGCGGGCGCCGCCCTTGGACGCCTGAACGGGCGCGCTCTCGAGGCGGCGTAGCTCAGTTGGTTAGAGCAGCGGAATCATAATCCGCGTGTCGTAGGTTCGAGTCCTACCGCCGCTATCTCCGCCTCATGGCGGCTTGACCGAACTCTCCAGCGAGGAAGCATGGCCTCCGACGTACGAATTGCAGTCACGCTCGCGTGCACCGAGTGCAAGCGGCGCAACTATCAGAGCAACAAGTCCAAGCGCAACGATCCCGAGCGGATCGAGCTGCGCAAGTACTGCCGCTGGTGCGGTTGTCACACGCCTCATCGCGAGACCCGCTAGCCGACATGGCCGACGGGGATCGCAAGGAGGAGCGGTCCGGCGAACGCTCGCGGACGCCGGCGCAGTCGCGCCGCGCGTCTCGCCGGGAGCGCGTCGCCCAGGCCCGCGCGCAAAAGGCCCCGCCCAAGAGTCAGGGCGGTGAGCGCGCCGCACGCGCGGGCATCGGCCAGTTCGTGCGAGAGTGCGCCGCCGAGCTGCGCAAGGTGCAGTGGCCGACACGGCCTCAGCTCTGGCAGGCCACCGGCGTCGTGATCATCGTCTGCATCGTGATCGGCGTCTACATCGCCGCCCTCGACGCTGTGCTTTTCCGCGCGTCGCGCTGGCTCATCGACCAGTACGCCGCCCACTGAATGAACGCTGAGAGCCGCTGATGTTCCACTGGTATGTCATCAACACGTATTCGGGCCACGAGAACAAGGTCCGCCAGAACCTCCTGCACCGGGTGGAGACGATGTCGCAGCAGCAGAAGATCCGCCGCGTGGTCGTTCCCACCGAGCAGGTCGTCGAGACGAAGGACGGGCAGAAGGTGCAGGTCGAGAAGCGCACCCTGCCCGGCTACGTGCTCGTGCACATGGAGCTCGACGACGATTCCTGGCACGTCGTCAAGAACACGCCCGGCGTGACGGGCTTCGTCGGCGCGCAGAAGCCGGTCGCGCTCTCGAAGGGCGAGGTGGACCGGATCCTGCACGTTGCGACGCTCGAGCAGAAGCCGCGCCCGACCGCAGAGTTCTCGCTGGGGGAGACCGTCAAGGTCATCTCCGGCCCGCTGGCCGACTTCGACGGCGAGATCATCGAGGTCAACGCCGAGGCGGGCCGTCTCAAGGTCGCAGTCTCGATCTTCGAGCGCAGCGTCCCGGTGGACCTGACGTTCGACCAGGTCAAGCGGCTCGACTGAGCACAGGCGCGCAGCGGCCCGCTCGCGCGGTCGTCAGGGCACGTGCCCGCGCCTCGAGCGTTTCCGGTTACTCTGCTTGACGCACGACTGCGCCGCGTCACCCGCGCGGCGCCTGTGGGAGCCCGCGTTGCGGGCGCCTGACCACGGAAGGAAGTGGGACACATGGCCAAGAAGGTCATGACGATCGTGAAGCTCCAGATCCCGGCCGGGCAGGCCAACCCTGCGCCGCCCGTCGGACCTGCCCTGGGTCAGCACGGCGTCAACATCATGGAGTTCTGCAAGGCGTTCAACGCCCAGACCTCCCAGTCGATCCCCGGACGCATCACGCCGGTCGAGATCACGATCTTCGAGGATCGCTCGTTCACGTTCATCACGAAGACGCCCCCGGCGGCCGTGCTGATCAAGGAGCAGATCAACCTCGACAAGGGCTCCGGCGAGCCGAACCGCAACAAGGTCGGCAAGCTCACGCAGGCCCAGCTGCGCGAGGTCGCCGAGACGAAGATGCCCGACCTCAACGCCAACGACGTCGAGGCCGCCATGAAGATCATCGCGGGCACCGCCCGCTCGATGGGCGTGGAGGTGGAGGCCTGATGGCCGGCAAGAAGCTGAAGTCCGCCAAAGCGCAGGTCGACCGCCTCCGCCTCTACCAGCCGCTCGACGCCGTGCGCCTGCTCAAGTCGTTCGAGACCGCCAAGTTCGACGAGGCCGTCGAGGCGCACTTCCGCCTCGGGCTCAACGTGCGCCACGCCGACCAGCAGCTGCGTGGCTCGCTGATGCTGCCGCACGGCACCGGCCGCACGAAGACCGTTGCGGTGTTCGCCCAGGGCGAGCACGCGCGGGCCGCAGAGGAGGCCGGCGCCGACTACGTGGGCGCCGAGGATCTCGCCACGCGCGTGCAGGAGGGCTGGACCGACTTCGACGTGGCGCTCGCCACGCCCGACATGATGGCCGTCGTCGGCCGCCTGGGCCGCGTGCTCGGGCCGCAGGGCAAGATGCCCAATCCGCGCAGCGGCACGATCACCTTCGAGATCGCCAAGGCGGTCGAGGAGATCAAGGCCGGCAAGATCGAGTACCGCACGGAGAACCGCGCGGGCCTCGTGCACGTCGTGATCGGCCGCAAGTCGTTCGAGGTCGAGCAGCTCGTCGAGAACTACGCCGTGGTGCTGGAGGAGGTGCTGCGCGTCAAGCCGGCCTCCGCCAAGGGCCGCTACATCCACTCGATCGCGCTCGCCACGACGATGGGCCCCGGCATCAAGGTCGACCCGAGCCGTACGCGCGACCTGCTCGAGGAGCGCGACACGGAGCCGGCCTACGTCTGAGGCAGCTAGGCTTCAAGACGGAGTTTTCAGAGCCCCACGCCGAAGACAGCCGGCAGTCCCTCGTGGACAGAAGCCCGGCCGAGGTGGAATGAGCACGTTGCGGAGCAGCCCTTCGCTCGTCGCCGTCCACCGTTCGCCCGGTGGGCCCGAGACGAGCAAGAGGAGGTGGAAATGCTCAAGCAGCGCAAGGAAGAGATCGTCAGCTCGCTGACCGAGGAGCTCGGCGGCGTGTCGCAGATGATCGTCGCCGACCCGACCGGCCTGACCGTGGCCGAGATGAAGGAGCTGCGCAACCGCCTGCGCCCGAGTGGCGCGGAGTTTCGCGTCGCCAAGAACACGCTGGCCCGCATCGCAGCGCGCGCAGCCGGCCGCGAGGAACTGGTCGGCCTGCTCGTCGGCCCGACGGCGATCACGCTCGTCCCCGGTGATCCCGCGGCGGCGGCCAAGACGCTGTCCGACTTCGGTCGCACGTCACGCAAGCTCGCAGTGCGCGGCGCGTACCTGGACGGCGAGACCCTCGACGCCGAGAGCGTCAGGCAGCTCGCGACACTGCCCTCGCGTGAACAGCTGCTGGCCAATCTGGTGACCGGCATGATCTCGCCGATCAGCGGGTTCGCCAGCGTGCTGGCGCAGTTGCCGCGCGGGCTCGTGGTCGCACTCGACCAGGTCCGGCAGCAGAAGGAAGCCGCCGCCTAGGCGGCTGACGAGATGAATCGCGGCGCCGCGTGCGCCGCTCGTGAAAGGAACAGACGATGGCGACGATGACCGTCGAGAAGTGGATCGAAGAGATCAAGGGCATGAGCGTCCTCGACCTCTCCAACCTGGTGAAGGCCCTCGAGGAGGAGTTCGGCGTCTCTGCCGCCGCAGCTCCCGTGGCGGTCGCCGGCCCGGCCGGCGGCGGCGGTGGCGGCGCCGACGCCGAGGAGGCCGAGCAGACCGAGTTCGAGGTCGTGCTGACGGCCGCCGGCGCCTCCAAGATCCAGGTGATCAAGGTCGTGAAGGCGGCGACGGGGCTCGGCCTCAAGGAAGCCAAGGACCTGGTCGACGGCGCGCCCGGTCCGATCAAGTCCGGGGTGCCGCGCGATGAGGCCGACAAGCTCAAGGCCGAGCTGGAAGAGGCCGGGGCGACCGTCGAGGTCAAGTAGCGCGAGGCTCGTGAGCCGTGCGCGCGTGCAGACACCGGCGTCAGCGCCGGGTGCAGACAACGGGGTCAGCAGCTGACGAGGTGCATAAAACGGGGTCAGGCACCGAAATATGCGCCAATTCAAGATGGCGCATATTTCGTGCCTGACCCCGTTTTATGCACCCGGCAGTGACCCCGCTTTCTGCACGCTCCTCTGCGCCAAGGCGCGGCTCGACCGGCTCGACCTGTACCCCCGGCCCGTCCGGCTCGCGGGCGTGCGCCTCGTGGTTGCGCCATGGCTGTTCCGGCTGCCGTGGCTGCGGCGCTTCGACGGCTACGCGACGCACTTCCTGATCTTCCTGCGCACGCGCGCGCACGCGGACCACGCGGACCTCGTCACGCACGAGCTGTGCCACGTCTGGCAGATGCAGCACGCACCGCTGCGCATGCCGCTCTCGTACCTGCGCGGCTATGCAGGCAACCGCTATGAGCTCGAGGCGCGGGGCGCCGTCGAGCGAACGCGCTCCGCGCCCTAGCCCGTGAGCCCCTTGGCCTTGCCGGCGGTGTCCGAGATCAGGAGCGGCGTGATCAGGTAGACGGGCTGGTTGTCGCTCGTCGCCGTGACCTCGTAGTGGAAGATGAACGAGTCGGTCACCTTCGCGATGTCCGTAGCCTGATTCGAGTTCGGCAGGCCGGCGTTCTTGCCGTCCTTGAGCTCCTTGATCGGGACGACCCTGAGGCCGGCCTGAAGCGACTTCGGATCCTTGACGTCGCTCCGCTCGAGCACGAGCATGCGGGCCTTCTGGCCCTTGACGACGGCCGGCAGGAGCACCGCCACGTTCTTGACCTCGGGGACGTAGTGGAACGTCATCAGCGCGAGCTCGTAGGCCATCCGGCGCGTCAGGGCGCCCGACTGGTTGGGCGTGATCTTCTTCTGGTCGATCGTGCAGTTGCCCTTGGTGGTGTTGCCGCACAACTGGTACTCGACCGACGGACCGGCGAAGAACTTGTAGCCGCCCGTCGCCGTGGCGGTCTTGTCGGGCTTGACGAGCACGGCCGGGTCGCTGCCCACCGACAGCGGCCCGCCGCGCACCGTGGTCAGCGTCTTGCCGCCGGGCGCGACGTAGAGGTTCTGGACGTGCTCGGCGATGTCCCGCACCTTCCCCTCCGGCGTGAGCTGGATGGGGCGCCCAGGCAGCCCACGGCTTGGGCTTGACGATCGTGCGCGTCGCCAGGTGGATGCCGGTCGCGGCGCCGACAGCGAGCAGCGCGGCGAGCGAGGCGTAGAAGATCGCGAAGCGCCGGCGGTGAACCTTCGGCGGGGCCGGCGGGGCGGCCGCCGGCTCGGTCGTCACAGGCGTGGCCACGTGCGCTCCTCGAGGTAGTCGACCACAGCGGGCTTGAGGTGCAGCGAGTTGAGCAGCTCGGTGATCTCGTCACCGTTCAGCTCCCGTCGCTCGCACAACTCGTCGGCCACGCGCGAGATGCCGTCCTTGTTCTGCTTGGCGAACGTGTATGCGACGAGGTAGGCATGGCCCACGATGCGCTGGGCCTGCTCGCGCTTGGCACCGCCGAAATCGCCGAGCGAGCTGCTGGCGAGCAGCTTCGCACCCGTCTCGAGCAGATAGTCGTCCAGTTTCTTGCGCGCCGCGACCTCCTCGCTGCGCGTGAGCGTGGACGGCATCGGGATGCGCTCGGGCGGCATCGCCCAGTTGCTGACCATCCCGGCGGCCTGGTTGGCGACGCTGTACATGTCGCCGCCGACGCCGCTCGTGTTCTCGCCGTAGAAGACGTGCTCCGCGGCCAGCGCTCCCATGATCATCACCATGCGCTTGAAGTACTCGGAGCGGAAGTGGACGAAGCGGTCGTCCTTCTCGCGTGCGAGCCAGTGGCCGCCGGAGCCGTCCGAGCGCGGCTTGATCGTGAGCCGCGCCGCCTCGTGCGTGTCGCCGAGGTAGGCATGGCCGGCCGTCGCGTGGCCCGCCTCGTGGATCGCGATCTGGCGCCGCTCCTCGGGCGTGTACTCGAAGTCGACGACGGTGCCCGACTCCACGGTGCCCATCGCGGTGAGGATGTCCTCGCGATCGAAGCCCGCGCGCCCGTCGTGGTGGGCGGCCATCAGCGCGATCGAGCAGACCTGCTCGATCATCGCGGGGGAGTAGCCGGCGGTCATGCGCGCCAGCTCGTCGCGCCGCTTCTCGGTGTCGAGGTCGGGCGTGTGCGAGACCTTCGCCATGTAGAAGTCGAGCACGTCGGCGCGATCGACCTTGTTCGGGATGCGGAACTGCACCTGGCGCCCCATGCGACCTGCGCGCGTGAGCGCGGGATCGAGGACGTTCAGCGGCACGTTGGTCGCGCCGATGAAGAAGACCTGGTCGTTGCGAGGCTTCGGCCGCGGCAGGCGGATCGGCAGCTTGCCGAGGCGCTGCGGGATCACGTAGGAGGCGTCCAGGATCGTGTTGACGAAACGGGTCGAGAGGCGCCGCAGGAGCGGCGGGTTGTCGACGCCGTCCATCACGACGAGCAGCTGGTTCAGCGCGCCGCTGCCCTGGCCGCCGCCGAACATGCCCGGGACGACCGCACGGGCGATCGTGGAGATCGGGCCGCGCTTGACGACGGTCCGGTTGGCCTCCGCCATCTGCGCGCCCATGTAGTCGCGCCACTCGCGCGACTCGATGATCACGTCGCCCGAGGCGGTCAGTGCGCCGCGCGGTCCGAACATCGCGGTCTCGGCCTCGAACGGGCGGGCCTCGCCGGCGCCGAGCGCCGCGCGGCGCATGCCGACTGCGTCGATCTCGTCGATGAAGACGATGCAGTGGCCGCCCCACTTGCGCGCGAGCTTCTTGGCCTTGTGGCCCATCCACTGCACGGCCACGACGTCCATGCCGATGAAGGTCTGGGCGAAGCCCGAGCCCGGCACGGCCATGAAGGGGGCGTTGAACCCTGTGGCGATCGCCTTGGCGAGCATCGTCTTGCCGGTGCCTGGCGGCCCGATGAAGAGCAGTCCGCGCTCCGGCTTGCCGCCCGACTCCTTGAACTGGTCGGAGGCCTGCCACAGCTCGATGATCTTGCGGACCTCCTCCTTGACGTCCGCCTGGCCGCGCACGTGGTCGATCTCGACGCCCCAGCTCGCGTCCCCCGGCTCGTAGGACTTCATCTGGCGGACGGCCATCAGCACCATCGGCACGATGAAGATGGCGCCGATGAAGAGGTTGATCATGAGGATGAAGATCAGCTGCGCGCGATCGGCGGCGGTCTGCCCGTTCCAGAAGCTCGAGAACGTGGAGACGCGGTCCGAGGCCCCAGACGATGCTGTTGACGAAGTTGGCCGGATCGCCGCGCAGGATGTCGAGCACGTAAGGGAAGAGCCCGAAGAGCGTCAGGTAGCCGATCGCGAAGCGCCACATGAAGCGCCAGAACGCGATGCGCCGGCGCAGCGAGGTGTCCTGCACGAGCCAGGACTTCTCGGCGCCGAAGAGGCTCGGCCAGGGGATGAAGCGGTGGGCGAGCAGGTCGAACGTGCCGCGCGCGGCCGCGAGCGTGCCCCAGGTGGCGAGCCCGGCGTGCAGCTGCGAGAGCCCTGCATCGTCC
>CAWJGA010000003.1:0-651525 GCA_963842365.1 uncultured Actinomycetes bacterium | reverse complement strand
AGCACTCGAGAGGCGGTAGCGGCTCACGCCGCCCAGGCACTCGGCTCGCGACGCCGCACTGAAGGCCTACGCGCCGTGCGCGACGGCTGGCGCGACTTCCACCGCGGCCGTATGGGACAGCGTGAGGAGGTCGGACGTCGTAGTCGACCTCAGATCTCCGCCGCGACCCCGGCCTGTGGCTGCTGTTGCACCTGCGACCACCGGGCAACCGGCGGGGTGATCGTCACGGTTCCTGCGCGGTCTGCGGGGTCGAGACGCGGTTCGTCCGAAACACGTGGATCCTGCCGCGGCAGCTCGCCCGCGTCGCCCCTGCCGGATTCGCCGATCGCGAAAGCCAATTCTGCGCGTCCTGCGGCTCGAGTCGCCGCGTGCGCATGCTCGCGGAGGTGCTGGTCGGGCACTACGCCGAGGAAGCGCGCTCGGTCGCAACACTCGTCGAGGAGGAGCGCTTCCGCCTTCTCGACATCGCCGAGTTGAACTCGATCGGCCGGATGCACCCGCTGCTGGCACCGCTGCCACGTCTGACATACGCGGAATACCCCGAGCAAGACATCCAGGCGCTCACCTACCCAGACGAGTCGTTCGACCTCGTGCTCACCTGCAGACGCTCGAGCACGTACCAGATCAGTCGTGCATTGATCGAGACGCGACGGAATTCCTGGCCCGGGCGGTCGCCACGTCTTCGCGGTTCCCCATCGATCCCCAGGCTCGAAGCGGGACCCGATCCCGCGAAGGCACGAGGCATGCTCTCACGGCCGTGGAGGTGGGCCTTTTGCGATCGTGACGCGACGCAACGACATGCTCACCTACACGGACTTCGGGCTGGACTTGCCCGAGCTCCTGCGCGAGGCCGGGTTCGAGCCGGAGGTGCACGGTCAGGTGGAGATGGTCTTTTGCGGCGTCGCGTCGTCGGAGGCTTACGGCACGTTGACGCATCTGACCGGTAGTCACTGCTTCAGGGGAACCCACCAGTAATCCGGTCCGAGCGGCGTCGCGGCCAGCCGTCGGCGCTTCCCGACATTGGCGAACACCGCGCCGTCACGTGCTCGCGACGTAGCAATTCGTAGGGGTCGACTGCAGGATCGACGTGCCGTACGAGACGTCGTTGACGGTGCGCCCCGAAGAATGGGTAGTCCCACGAGTCCTCACCGCCGACAAAGGCGATGGCATCCGTGCTGGGCACATGCGTATCCAGGGCGTTCAGCACGCCGAGCATCTCCGGTCGGATGATCGTCATCTGCGTGCGCCGGTCGAGCTCCAGGATGTTCTTCGCCCCCGAACTCACGAGCAGCGGCTTCTGCGCGTTCTCGAGCAAGGAAGGTGCGAGCGACAGCAGCGCGAGTACGAGCGTGGCTCCGGCGATGGCAGGGCGCTCCGCCACTGCGGCGAACAAGGGCGCGGCCAGCGCCACGGCTGGGATCAGCAGCCGTCCGAGCCAAGGATTGAACGCGACCGTTGACGAGAACGTAAGCAGATAGAGGATGACCGCGGCGGCGAGGATCCTGCGATCGTGCGGCTGCCGGCGGTTCGCCACGACGAGCATGAGAACGCAGGGCAGCACGAGGAAACCGACCAGGCCGAAGGCGCTTGTGTCTTCCTGAACCGAATAGTCGATGCCGGAGGCCCCGGCCGTGGGAGCAACAATCGAGTTCAGATTCCCCGAAACCCACCCGAGCAGTCGATTGACCCATTCGATGCCCACGCCGGGCGAGTCGGCGAAGCTCGAAAAGGACGAGGAGGGCGTTCGGGAAGCGCGCACCCGTCACAGCCGTCGCGCTCTGAAGGCCGCCGAACACCCCCCCGGTGTTGAAGGTTCAGCACGTAGTTGTAGATGCCGAGCGCAAACATGGACAGCACATCTGAGCAGCCGCGAAGCCACGAAGCGTACCGGGGGCCGGTAAGCGATCAGCACCGCCCCGGCCAGCACGACGAGCGCCGTGCCCGCAACGAAGGCCGTCCCCTTCGTCCCGACCGCCATTGCGAGCGCCAACGCGGCGATTGTCATGTCACCATGAGATCGGTCGCGGAGACCACGAACGACGAGAACGCTGTCGATACGACGAAGAACGTCTCGATGAGGTCGTTCTGCGGCGTCGTCGACTGCATCAAGGGTTGCGGGAGCAGGATGAACAGGCCGGCGGCGAAGGCGCTTGCCTCACGGCTGAAGCGCAACAGTCGCGCCCCGCTGAACACGACTAGGGCGACGCCGACGAACGCCAGCCACTCGGAACGGAGGCGACCCACCGGTCAGTGCCGCTCATCATCATTGTCAGCGCCTGCAACACCTCGCCGTGGGTCCCGAGGCCGCCTGGCGAACCGAGGCTCCGGGGAACTGGGCGAACGAGTGGTATTGTGCAACCAGTAGGCGGACCGCGACAGGTGGTACGTCATCGAGTCCCAGTTGCTCGGGGCAACGGATACCCCGACGTAGAGTTGCACCAGCAGCGCGATGCTGCCAACCCGACGATGGCCGCAGTGCGGCCACGGAGGCGCAACAGTCCTCGCGGGTTTGGGAAGAGCGGACGGGGGGGGCGTCCCGTCGCGTACCAGCCGGCCACGATGACGACTGCGCACGCGGCTACGAGGGTCAGCATCGTCGCGCGCTTCCATTCGGAGAGAGTCGACAAGGCTGTGCTGCATGCGATCGCAAGCCCGGCTGCAGACACCCCTCCGGCGACCACGAACGGCGCGGCGCCCCTGATCCGCAGCATCGCCGCGCTGCAAGCGCCTACGAGCGCCAAGGCTACGATGAAGATGATCGAGCAGAACACGTCGATCAGCACGACGACCATGCCTCTCCGTAGGTTTTAACGAGGCGGATACACTCGAGAGCGTCGGCGCCACCCAAGGCCGCCAACTCAGTACTGCCAGGCATCGTCACCCGCGGGACCGCGTCCTCCGATGCCCCCGGTCTGCACCACGCCGAGACTGTACCGGCCCGGTCGCTGCCCATTTCCACGATCAAGGCTTCAATACGCGCCGCGGCCGCGCAGGACGGCGAGCGGCGTGCGGGCGATGATCTCGATGTCGAGCCAGACCGACCAGTTCTCGACGTAGTAGAAGTCGAGCCGCACGAGGTCGTCGAAGCCGAGCGCCGAGCGGCCGGAGACCTGCCAGAGGCCCGTGATGCCCGGCAGCACGCGGTAGCGCCCGCGGTGCCAGGTCTCGAGCCGCTCGTAGTCGCGCAGCGGCAGCGGGCGCGGCCCGACGAGGCTCATCTCGCCGCGCAGCACGTTCCAGAGCTGCGGCAGCTCGTCGATCGAGAAGCGCCGCAGGATGCGGCCGACGGGCGTGATCGCGCGGGTCGTCGCGGATCTTGAAGATCGGGCCGTCGGCCTCGTTGAGCTCCTCGAGCTCGGCCTGCCGCAGCTCGGCGCGTCCTCGTACATCGAGCGGAACTTGAGCATCGCGAACTCGCCCTCGCCGACGCCGATGCGGCGGGTTGCGGAAGATCGCCGGCCCGGGGCTCGTGAGCCGCACGCAGAGCGCGACGATCAGGCCGGGGATCGCGAGCAGGACGATCAGGAGCGCCGACGACGACGATGTCGAACGTGCCGCTTGATCGCCCACTCGACGCCCGTCAGGACCGGCGGGCGCACCTCGAAGAGCGGCACGGCCTGGCCGGGGACGAGCACGCGCGCGCTCGAGCAGCAGCTCGGTCGTCGTCGGCACGACGCGCAGGCGGCAGCCGGCGGCGCGGCAGGTGTCGACGAGCGAGACGAGCTCGGCGGTGCGGCAGCTCGAAGCCGGTGATGACGACGTCGTCCGGCCGGTGCTCGACGACGATCTGCTCGAGGTCGGCGAGCGCGCCGAGGCTCGGCGAGCGAGAGGTGCGAGAGGTGGTCGCGCGTGCTCGCTGACGGTGCCGATCACGTCGAGGTCGGGCCCGCGGCCGTCGCGCCGCAGCGTGCGCTCGAGCGCCGAGAGCTCGCCGAAGGGGCCGACGAGGACGGTGCGGCGGCGCACGCCGAGCAGCCGCATGAGCTCGAGCGTGACGCTGTCGTAGCTCGCGCGCAGCAGCGGCGACGAGCACGCGGCGAGCACGAACGTGACCCAGAAGATGCCGTAGAAGCTGTGGAACGTCATGCCCGCGACGGCGACGGCGTAGAACGCCGTGATGATCGTGACGAGCGCGAGCGAGCGGATCACCGCGTCGGCGCCCGGGCGCGCCTCGCGCTGGCGGTAGAGGCCGGCGCGCGCGAACACGAGCACGAGCACGAGCGCGATGAACTGCAGCCAGGTCGAGATCGCCGGCCCAGGGCAGGCCGAACAGCACCTGCTCGCCGCGGTAGGCGTTGCGCAGCACGAGCGCCGCGTACAGCGCCAGCGTCACGCCCGTCAGATCGAGCACGACGAGGACGAGCGCCGAGAGCAGCCTCCGGCTGCGATGCAGGAGGACGAGCGCATCGAGGCCGAAACGGCGGGCGCGGACGTCGTGCGCGGGAGCTGCCACGTCGCACCGGATGGTACGCCCCCGCGCGCGAGGGGGATGCCGTCGGCACGGGCCGCGGCCGCGGGCGGCGCGAGTAGACTCGGGCCGATGGGGCGCTGGCGCGAGGCCGCAACCGACGCGCTGGCCACGTTCGCCGCCTCCCGCCTGCTCGTCCTGGCGGTGCTGCTCGTGCCCCCGACGCGCGTCCACTCGTACCTCACGACGTGGGATGCCGGCTACTACCTCGGCATCGCGCGCTGCGGCTACGACCCGGCCTGCGCGCCGCCGTCGTCGGCCGAGCTGCCCGCGCTTCTTCCCGCTCCAGCCGCTCGCCGCGCGCGCCGCCGGCTGGCGTCGGGATCTCGCAGGCCTGGGGCGGCGCGCTGCTCGCGACGCTCGCGAGCCTCGCGGCGCTGATCCTGCTGCACCGCCTCTGCAGCGAGCTGCGCGACCGCCGCACGGCGCTGCTCGCGTGCGCCGCCGTGGCGTTCTTCCCCTTCGCCTACGTGCTCAGCACGAACTACTCCGAGGGCCTCTTCCTGCTCGCCTCGCTGGGCGCCTTCAGCGCCGCGCGCTCGCAACGGCCGCTGCTCGCGTTCGCGGCGGGCCTCGCGGCGGGCCTCACGCGGCCGGCGGCGATCCCGCTCGCGCTCGGCCTCGGCAGCCGACGCCGCACTCGCGCCCGAGCGGCGGCGCGCGTCGCTCGCGGGCGCGCTCGGCGCCGTCGCCGGCGTCGCGCTCGTGTTCGCCGACCTCAAGCGCGGCGCGACGACTGGCTCGCGAGCCTGCACGCGCAGCAGATCGGCTGGAACCGCTCCACGAGCGCCGTGGACGCGCCGGGCGAGCTCGCGCGCTACGTGCGCGACGCCGTCACGCTCGGCCACGCGCAGAACCTGCTCTACCTCACGGCGGTGCCGCTGGCCGCTGATCGGGCTCGTCGTGCTGTGGCGCAGCGGCATCCGCGACGGCATGTTCGTGTTCGCCGCGATCGCCGTCGCCGCGCCGCTCGCGACCGGCAGCGCGATGTCGCTGCCGCGCTTCCTGCATGGGCACGTTCCCGTACGCGATCGCGGGCGGGCATCCTGCTCGACCGGGCTCGGCCGCGCGCTGCGCGGCGGGCTGCTGGTGCTCAGCGCGCCGGGCTCGCGGCCTGCATGTGGGCGACCTACCAGGGCAGCGGCCTTGCGCCGTAACCTCGCGCATCGCGCTGGCCGTTCGCCCTCCTGCACGGCGGCGGCGGCGCTCGCCTACCACGGGGACGGCAAGGATCTCCCGGCGACGTACTTCTACCCGCGTGCGCACGCCGTCGCGCACGGCACGCACGCCTACGGCGGCCTCGACTACGAGTACCCGCCGGCGACGCTGCCGCTGCTCATAGCCCCGCTCGCGGCCGGCGGCGACGATTCCGGGCCAGGCCTACCACCAGCGCACGATCTGGCTGTACGGGGCCTGGACGTCGTCTGCGTGGCTGCTCCTGGCGTGCCTGCTGCGCCGCAGGCCCGCGATCGAGCTGGCGCTGGCGCTCGGGCTCTACAGCGTCGTCGTGCTCGTGCTCGGCCGCCTGGCGCTGACGCGCTTCGACCTCGCGGCCGGCCTCGCGATCCTCGATCGCGGCGCACGCGCGCGCAGCGCGGAGGCCGCGCCGGCGCCTGGCTGGGCGTCGCCGGCGCGCTCAAGCTCGTGCCGCTCGCGGCCGCGCCGGCGCTGGCCCGCCGCGGCACGACGCCTGCGCACGCTCGCCGCCGCCGCGCCGTGCCCGATCGCCGCCCAGGTCGCCTACATCGCTCTGGAGCGGCGAGCTCGGGCTCTCGTGGATCGGCTACCACGCGGGCCGCGACCCCGAGATCGAGTCCTGGGCGGCGGTCCTCGCCGACCTCGCCCGCGCCCTCGGCGCCCACGCGGGCACGGCCTTCGACCACGGCAGCCAGAACGTCACGGGCGGCGCGGCGCGCTGGCTCGGGCGCGTCTTCGCGCTCGCGTCGGTCGGGCTCGCGCTGCTGCTCGCCCGCCGCGTGCGCCGCGTCGACGCCGATCCGCGCGCTCGCGCTGCTGGCGGCGCTCGCGCTGCTCGTCGCGGTCGCGCCGGTGCTCTCGCCCCAGTACCTGCTCTGGCTCGCGCCGCTCTCGGCGCTGCTCGCCCCGCGCTACCCGCTGCAGGCGGTGCTGCTCGCGCTCGCGTGCGTGCTCACGCGGCTCGAGCTGAGCTTCGCGTTCGACGACCTGCCCCACTTCCACTGGAGCGCCATCGCGCTCGTGCGCCCTGCGCAACGTCGCGCTCGGCGGCGTTCGCATGGGCGCTGTGGCGCGCGCGCTACTGGGCGAGCGAGCGGAACACCGACCAGGCCGGCTTGAGCTTGCCGTTCGTGAACGAGAGGCCCGTCTGGAAGCCCGGCGGCGAACGGCTTGCGCGCCTGCTCGTCGCGGATCAGGAACCACACCAGCATGTCGATGCGCGGGTTCGCCCGCGCGCTCGGCGACGTTGCGGCGCAGCTGCAGCGACTGCGTGCCGAGGCTGACGCCCTGGAAGCCGTCGGGCGGGTTCGTCTGGAGGCCGAACTCCGTGATCCAGAGGTGCAGGTGCTTGCCCGGGAACGCCGTGTCGAGGCCCTTGATCAGCCGCGGCAGGTCGGCGAAGCGCGATGTCGTTGGGATTCGGCGTCGCTGCCCGGCCTTCTTGCCGACGTCCGTGCGGTAGGGATGGTGCGAGTAGACGTCGAGCGGCGGGTGCCGCTTGCCCAGCAGGAGCTGCAGGAAGCGCGAGCGGCGCGACGGCCGGCTCGAACGTCTTCGGCCCGGAGTAGTTGGGCTTCGTGGCGCCGCCGGCGACGATCTTCCTTGACGCCGGCGTGCGTGCCGGCGGAGTGCACGCCGATGTAGATCGCCTTGAGGATCTTGGCGTAGATGCCGGCGCGACCGGCTGCGCGGTCGCGCAGCGGCAGCTGTACTGCGGCGTCAGGTGGCTCGTCGTGTTGGGCTCGTTCCAGGCCTCCCAGCGCGTCACGGCCGGCAGCACCTGGCCCGTCGCGGGAACGATGTGCTGGCCGCTGTAGCGGGTGGCCGCGGCGTACGCGAACGCCTGCAGCGAGGCCATGTTGACGGGCGCCTTGTTGCCCGTTCCGCCGCCGGCCCAGCGTGGGCGTGACCTCGATCGTCAGCATGACCGGCACGCCGAGGGCGTCGGCGCGCGTGACGACCGTGTCGGGAAGCGACCAGTCGTAGGCCGGATCATCCGGATTCGTTGCGTCGGCCGGCTTGCGGGGCGCGGTGTGCGCCCACGAGAGGTCGTAGCGGATGACCTGCGGGTGCAGCTGCTGCACGGCGGGGAAGGCGACGTCAGGGACGTTGGCGAGCAACGCGTCGTCCATGACGCCGAGCAGCATCGGCCCCGAGCGAGCACGGGCCTTCTCCGCAGAGGCGCTGGTGGCGACGACGGCGGCGAGCGCGAGCGCGGCCAGGCAGGGCTGTCAGCAGGCGCCTCATGCTCCCACCGTCCGTCCCAGGAGCTCGGCGCGGCGGGAGCGCTCGAGCAGCATGCGCAGCCCGTCGTCGAGACCGATGCGCGGGGCCCAGCCCAGAAGCTGCTGGCGCGCGCGTGATGTCGGGCCGGCGCTGCTTGGGATCGTTCGCGGGCAGCGCCTCGAAGACGATGCGGCTCTCGGAAGCGGTCAGTGAGATCACCTTCTCGGCCAGCTCCAGCAACGTGAACTCCTCGGGGTTGCCGATGTTGACGGGGAGATGCTCGCCGGACTCGGCCAGACGGAGGATGCCGTCGACGAGGTCGTCGACGTAGCAGAACGAGCGCGTCTGGCCGCCGTCGCCGAAGACCGTGATCGGCTCGCCGGAGAGCGCCTGCCGGACGAACGTGGGGATCGCCCGGCCGTCGTGGGCGCGCATGCGCGGCCCGTAGGTGTTGAAGATCCGAACGATGGCCGTGTCGACGCCCTGCTGGCGGTGGTAGGCCATGGTCAGGGCCTCGGCGTAGCGCTTCGCCTCGTCGTAGACGCCGCGGGGGCCGATCGGGTTGACGTTGCCCCAGTAGGTCTCGGGCTGCGGGTGGATGTGCGGGTCGCCGTAGACCTCGCTCGTCGAGGCGAGCAGGAAGCGCGCGCGGTGCGCCTTGGCGAGGCCGAGCATGTTGTGCGTGCCGTAGGCGCCCACCTTGAGCGTGTGCAGCGGCAGGCGCAGGTAGTCGATCGGGCTCGCCGGGCTCGCGAAGTGCAGCACGCAGGTCGATCGGCTCGCCGATCTCGAGGTGCTTGACGAGATCGTGCTGGATGAACACGAAGCGCTCGTCGCGCAGGTGCTCGATGTTGGTCAGCGACCCCGTCTCGAGGTTGTCGACGCAGAGCACGCGGTGGCCGCGGCCGAGCAGTGCTTCGCAGAGGTGGGAGCCGAGGAACCCGGCCCCGCCGGAGACAACCGTCGTGGGAATCGGAGAGTCCTTTCGGGATGTCCGTCGCCGAGGCGACCTTCACCGCATGCTAGCGACGCGTGAGAATTCAGGCGGCAGTGCCGAAGCCCGCGACCATCGCCTCGTAGGTCGCCGGCGAGGCCCTCGGCGATCTCGATCCGCGGCGCCCAGCCGAGCTCGCTGCGCGCACGCGACGCGTCCAGGCACGAGCGCTTGCAGCTCGCCCGGGCGCAGCTCGGCGAGCACGGGCTCGGCCGTCGAGCCGGCGGCCTCGGCGAGCCGCGCATAGAGCGTGGCGACGTCGGTCTCGATGCCCGTGCCGACGTTGTAGATGCCGCTGCGCCGCTGGCGGCGCGCAGCGCCGAGACGACGTCGAGCACGTGCACGTAGTCGCGCGTCGGCGCGCCGTGGCCGTACAGCGTGCAGGGCTCGCCCGCAACCAGCCGGAAGCTGAAGATCGCGACGACGCCCGGCCTCGCCGTGCGGCGTCTGGCGCGGGCCGTAGACGTTGCCGAGGCGCATGACGGCGTTCGGGCACGCCGTGGGCCGCCGACCAGCTGCGCACGTACGACCTCGCCGGCGAGCTTGGAGGCCCCGTAGGGCGAGAGCGGCAGGGGCAGCTGAGCCTCGCTCGTCGGCAGCGGCGCGTCGTCGCCGTAGAGCGCCCCGCCGGTGGACGTGAACACGAGCGGCGCGCGCGTGGCGGCGCGCGGCCTCGACGACGTTCAGCGTGCCGCCGCACGTTGACCGCGCAATCGCGCCCGGGGTCGTTGACGGAGGCGGTCACGCTGGCCTGCGCCGCGAGGTGGAAGACGGCCTCGGGCTTGAACGCGTCGAAGGCCTCGTCGAGCGCCGCGCGCTCGGTGATGTCGAGCTCGCGCGAGCGTGCGCGCCGGGCGGCAGCCGCGTCGGCGTCGCCCGCCGAGAGGTCGTCGACGACGAGCACCTCGTAGCCGTCGCGCACGAGCGAGTCCACGACGTGCGAGCCGATGAACCCCGCTCCGCCGGTCACGAGTGCCCGCTCGTGCCATCTACGTCTCCTTGCGTCGCCCGGGAACCACTGCATAGGACAGTAGTGCCAGCACGATGCCGACGAGCAGCTCCGAGCACGATCGCGACGCCGAGCGAGGCGCTCTTGCCGCCGGCGGTGACCTTGGATGCCCTGGCGGGCGTGATGACCTGCGTCAGCTCGACGTACTTGCATCTGCTCGAGCAGCGACTGGTCCTCGCCGATGAACTGGTCGAGCTGGTTCTGACGCTGCGTGATGTTCGAGAGCGTGTTCGCTGCGATCGTGCTGCGCGAGCAGCCGCTGGTTCGCCGAGAGCGACGTGTCGGCCTGCGCCGAGGTTGAGCGTCTTCTGCGCGTCGGCGAGCCGCTGGTCGAGCGTCTTCTGCTCGCTCAGCTCCCGCTCGAGCCGGTCGCTCGTCGACCGCTCGCGCTCCAGGCGTACCTGCTGCAGGCCGTCTTGACGCCCAGGGCGAGCGCGTCGGCGGCCTTGGCCGCCGTGTCGCCCTTGAAGGGGCCCTGCACGATGATGTTGACGGCCGGCGTGAAGTTGAGCTTGGTCACCGCGCCCGCCGACGGCCTGCGAGGAGGCGTGGCCCTTGAGCGAGCCCGGCCTGCATCCCCGCCTGCCGCTCGGCGGCCTCGCGGATCGCGTCCTGCTTGATCAGCGTCGCGGGAGCGATCGGCGAGGTGCAGAAGGCGGTCGTGATCGGCGCCCCGCCGGTCGCCGTGTAGGGCGTTCCGAGCGCCACGAGCGTCTGAGGCGCGGTAGGTCGTGTGCCCGCTCGAGGAGCCGGCGGCAGCGATCGCGACGGCGACGACGACGGCCGCGACGACGAGCCACCAGCGCCGGACGACGCGTCGAACGTAGACCCCGAGCGCGATCTCGACGTCGTCTGCGCCGCCGGCAGCCACCGCCGGAGGGTAGACGAGTTTCAGACCGCGGGCGGCGTGCGCAGGCCCGAGGCGTCTGCGGCGACGCGCAGCTCGCCCGCCGCGTCGCGCTCGAGGATCACCTGCGCCAGGTAGCGCAGCATCATCGACTCCCGGCCGGTAGGCCCCGAGGCGGGGCTGCGGGCTGCTCGCCGCGCGCGAGCGCCAGCACGATGTCCGGATAGCCGCCGCCGGCGGCGACGTGCACCGGGAAGCCCCCGCCGAAGCGCGCGTTGACGTCGGTCACGAGGTGCGCGTCACCGTCGCGGAAGCACTGCACGCAGGCGGGCCCCTTGATGCCCAGCGACTCGGCGACCTGCACGGCGACATCCCGCAGCGCCGCGTCGTCGAGCGACTCGCCCTTGATCGTCTCGCCTCCCTTGGACTCGATCATCGAGCGCGGCACGGCCTCGAGGCAGCGCCCGGAGAGGTCGCAGATGAGGTCGATCGAGAACTCCTCGCCCGTGCAGAACGCCTGCACCATCGATTCGGCGGTCGTGTAGCGGAGGAAGAATTCGAGCTCCTGCGGATCGTGGGCGCGGTAGATGTGGCGGGCGGCGAACCCCCGGCGGGCCTTCACGAGCACCGGGAACGGGATCCTCGTCGGGCAGCTCGTCCGGCAGCCAGCTGGCCGGCGAGCCGATGCCGTGCCGCTCGAAGAAGCAGTGCGCCGCGTACTTGTCGGACGCCAGCTCGCAGGCCTCCGGATCGGATGCCACCACCGTCGCCCCGAGCGCTGCGAAATCGTCCCGGCGGGCTGTCAGGATGGCCTGGTCGAGGTCGGTCAGGGGCAGCACCGCGCGGATCGCGTGCTGCTCGCAGAGCGCCAGCAGGGCGTCGACGTAGCCCGGGTCGCCCCCACGGCCGGCACGAGCGCGCTGCGGTCGGCGAGGTAGACCGTCGGCGCGAGGCGGCTCATGTCGGCCGCCACGACCACGCCGCCCGCTCCCTCGCGCGCCAGCGCCGCCTGGAATGCCATGACCATGTCGCCGCGCATCCCGGCGCAGGTGAGCAGTACGTTCGTCGGCGGCATCGGCGCGCGCAATCCTCGCAGATCAGCTGCCGGCCTCGGCGCGGGCGAGCTCGGCACGCGAGACCCCGAGCCGCGCCATGCCGACCGCGCCGAGCGCGATGAAGGGCAGCGAGCTGACCGCGTGCACCACGAGCCCGGCCGAGAGGGCGACCGCAGGCGGCACGCCGTAGGCCACCAGAGCCGAGCGGGCGGCCAGCTCGAAGACGCCGACCGATCCGGCGCTGGCCGGCACCGCCTGCGCGAACGTGACGGCGACGAGCAGGAAGAGCGCGGCGTGCCAGGGCAGGTGCAGGTCGAAGGCCTGCAGCACGCACCAGATCGAGACCGCCAGCACGAGCCACGAGGCGAGCGTCCAGAGCAGCGCGACCGCGGCCAGCTCGCGCTCCCGCAGCGCAGAGAGGCCCGTGCGCAGCGAGTCGATCAGCACGCTGCCGCGCGTGCGCAGGAGAGGCAGGCGCAGGAGCGCCCGTCCAGCGCTGCCGCGCACCGGCGCCAGTGCGAGCACGAGCACGACGAGCGCCGAGAGCGCGAGGATGGCGACGGCCAGCAGCGTGAAGCGCCGCGTCACGTCGGCGTGCGGCAGCTGCGTGGCGATCGCGAGCTGAAGGAGCGAGATCACAGCCAGGTCGAAGACGCGCTCCACGCCGACCGTGGCGAGCACCGCGGTGCGGCGCAGGCCGGACTCGCGCGAGAGGGCGAGCACGCGCACGAGCTCGCCGGCGCGCACGGGCAGGACGTTGTTGGCGAGCAGGCCGACCTGGGAGGCCCAGAACGTCGGCACCGGGCGCGGCCGCGAGTCGCGCGGGAAGAGCGCGCGCCAGCGCTCGGAGCGCATGGCCACGCCGAGCACCGAGACGACGACGGCCGCGAGGATCCAGGCGGGGCTCGCGCGCCCGATGGCGCTGCGCACCTCGTGGAAGTCGAGGCCCCGGACCGCCAGCCAGCCGAAGACGACCGAGACCGCGATGCCGGCGACCGCAGCGAACGCGCGGCGCACGCCGCCTACTTGTCCCGGAAGCGGTACTTGACGAGCGCGTAGACCGCCGGGAAGCCGTCGCGCCAGGTGATCTTCTTGCCCTCGCCGTAGGAGCGGCCGTAATAGGCGATCGGCACCTCGTAGATGCGAAAGCCGCCGCGGCAGATCTTGGCCGTCAGCTCGGGCTCGATGCGGAAGTCCGACTCGTAGAGCGGCTCGATCGCGCGCAGCACCTCGATCGTGAAGGCCTTGTAGCCCGTCTCCATGTCCGAGAGCGTCGTGTTGTAGAGCACGTTCGTGAGCAGCGACAGCGCGCGGTTGCCCACCTTGTGCCAGAACAGGTGCGCGCGCTGCGGGCGGCCCCCGATCAGGCGCGAGCCGAAGACCGCATCGGCGACGCCCGAGCGGATCGGCGCAACCAGCTCGGGGATGTCGACCGGGTCGTACTCCAGGTCGGCGTCCTGGATCACGATGATGCGTCCGCGGGCCTTGGCGAAGCCGGAGCGCAGTGCGGCGCCCTTGCCCTGGTTGCGCTCGTGCCGGACGAGCTCGACGGCCTCGCCGAGAGCCTCGACGACCGCGACGGTGCCGTCCTGCGAGCAGTCGTCGACGACGACGATCTGAAGCTCGTAGGGCAGCGCCTGCAGGCGCTCGATCACGTGCCCGATCGTCTCCGCCTCGTTGAACGCGGGCACGATCACGGTCAGCTCGGGCGCCGCGCTCATCGCCAGCCTCCGGCCTCGCCGCGATAGGCGACGTCGCGGCGCAGGAGCACGCCGAGCGTGCGGGCGAGGATGCGCGCATCGAGTGCGAGCGACTGGTGCTCGACGTACCAGACGTCGAGCTCGAGGCGCTCGGGCCAGGGCAGCGAGGCGCGGCCGTGCACCTGCGCCCAGCCCGTCAGGCCCGGCCGCACCTCCAGCCGGCGGCGCTGGCGCTCGTCATAGCGCTCCAGGTGGGGCACCGGCACCGGTCGCGGGCCGACGAGGCTCATGTCGCCGTGCAGGACGTGCCAGAGCTGCGGCAGCTCATCGACCGCGGTGCGCCGGAGGAGCCTGCCGATGCGCGTGATGCGCGAGTCGCCCGCCTCGACGACCCCGTCGCTGCGGAGCTTCTCGGCGTCGACCGTCATGGTGCGGAGCTTGAGGATCTCGAACGGCTGGGCGTCACGGCCCAGGCGCGTCTGGCGGAAGAGCACGGGCCCGCCGTCCTCGAGCTTGATGGCGAGCGCGGCGAGCGCCAGGATCGGAGCGGCGAGGGCCACGCCCACGGCGCCTCCGGCGATGTCGATCGCGCGCTTGATGCGCTCGGACTCGCTGTTCACCGCGTGCCCTCCGCCCGCTCCCAGACCGCCGGCACGCCGCCGACCACGTCCTTGAGCGCGAGCACCGTCGCGAGCGTGATCAGCAGGTAGTACTCGGCGATGGCGAAGACGCGCACGCGGCCGTGCAGCGCGAGCGACGCGAGCACGCAGAGCGCGAAGACGGCGTGCAGCGCGAGCACTGCGGCGTACGGGCCGCCCGCGGTGAAGGCGAGCACGAGCGAGGTCGCGAGCAGGGCGAGGTGCAGCAGGCCGCTGGCATAGCGCAGGAGGCGGTGCGAGATCATCTCGACCCAATAAAGCGCACCGAGCGCGCGCAGGCCGAACATGCGCCCGTGCAGCACGAGCACCCAGCAGTGGCCGAACATGCGCACCTTGCGCCGGAACTCGTCCGAGAGGTCGGTGGTCATCTTCTCGAGCGCGACCGCGCGCGGCGCGTAAACCGCCCGGAAGCCGCGCTTGACCATCAGGTACGGGAAGGAGAGGTCGTGCCCGAAGCGCGGATCGACCTCCTCGTAGCGCTCACGGCGCACGGCGTAGATGGAGCCGTTGCCGCCCGTCACGGAGTGCATGAGCGATTCGCGCGCCCGCAGCCAGATCTCGTAGCGCCAGTAGGCGCCCTCCTGGTTGGTGCCCTCCGGGCTGCGCAGCTTGAGCTGCCCGCAGACGTAGGCGACGCGCTCGTCGGCGAGCGGCGCGACGAGCTGCGAGAGGGCGTCGGGCTCCCACTGGCAGTTCGCGTCCGAGAACGCCAGGACGTCGACGGCCTCGCCGAGCGTGCGGACGGTCACGTTCTGAGCGTTCACCTTGCCCCCGCGCGGTGCGCGCACGAGCTCCACGCCGCGCTCGGCGTAGCTCCGCACGATCTCGTCGGTTCCGTCGCTCGAGGCATCGGAGGCGACGACGATGCGCAGCAGCTCGCGCGGGTAGTCGAGCGCGAGCGCGTTGTCGAGCTTGGCCGCGATCACGTCGTCCTCGTTGTAGGCGGCGATCACGAGCGCGACGCGCGGCCGGAAGCCGGCGTCCGCGCGCACCGGCCGCGGGCGGGCGCGCGCCACGGCGGCAACGAACAGCGGGTAGAGCAGATGCGTCCAGGCCAGGGCGGCGAGCGAGGCCCAGAAGATCACTTTCAGCACGAGCACCGCGCCAGGGTAGCCGGTCGGATTCGGGTCGCATTCAGACCGCCGGCGGTCTCGGGAACTGCCGGGCGCTGCGCCTACGCTCGCCGCCGCGTGTCGGAGAGCAGCTTCGGCACCGGCTGGGAGGCGAGCCAGCGCGCCGCCTCGCGGTAGGCGGGGGCGCGCGCCGCACGCAGGCGCAGGCCCGCGAGGATGAGCGCCCGGGCGCGTGCGGCGGCGGCGCGCGAGGCGTGCTTGCGAGGTAGCGCACGTGGCTGCGCGCCTGCTCCTCGAGCGCGAGCGCCGAGGCGCGGCCGGCCGTGCCGCCCCACAGGTGCACGACCTCCGCGGCCGGGTCGAACCACGTCTCCGCGCCCAGCTGCGAGGCGCGCGCCATCAGGTCGACCTCCTCCGAGTAGAGGAAGAAGTCCTCGTCGAAGCCGCCGAGCCGCTCGTAGAGGTCGCGCCGGACGAGCACGCAGGCCCCGGTCAGCCAGTCCACCCGCCGTGCGGCCGTCATGGGCGAACTCGCCGCAGTAGAAGCCGTTGAGCACGCGCGAGCGAGGCGCGAGCTTACGCAGGTAGAGGTACTCGGTCGCCAGCCGGAAGACCGTCGGAAAGCGCCGGCAGGAGCGCTGCAGCCGCCCATCCGGCCAGAGCAGCTCGGGCCCCACGGCGCCCGCAGCGGGATGCGCCTCGCCGAACCGCACGAGCTCGTCGATCGCGCCGGGCCGCACGAAGGCGTCGCTGTTCAGCAGCAGCAGCCAGCGGCCCCGTGCGATGGCCGCGCCGCGATTGTTGCCGGCACCGAAGCCGACGTTCTCGGACAGCGCAACCACGCGAACGTCCGGGTGCTCGGCGGCCAGCCAGGCGGCCGTCCCGTCGTGCGACGCCTGGTCGACGACGATCGTCTCGGCCGTCGCCAGCCTGTCCGCGTCGGCCGCGAGCGCCGCCAGGCAGCGGGCCAGGAGCTCCCGGCTCTCATGGCTGACGATCACGACCGAGACGTCCGTCATGCGCGGCAAGCGGCGCACGCGCTCGGCGGCGAGCGCCGAGGCGGCCACGACGATCAGGACGACGCCGTAGAAGTAGTAGAACTGCATCGTCAGGTAGAAGACGTTGGCGACCATGCGTGGCGGCGAGGCCCGCCGTGAGGCCGATGCCGAGCGCGCGCCAGTCGCCCGCCTCGCTGTCGCCGAGCCGCTCGAGCGCGCGGGATGCGCGCAGGATCACGGCCAGGCGGAGGCCGACCCAGATCAGGAACGCCGCGAAGACCACGGCCCCGACGAGCCCGGTCTCGTCCAGCAGCGCGATGTAGAACGAATGCGGGCCCCAGTTCGTCTTGCCCGTGAGGAACTCGTAGTAGACGGAGAACGTGTTCAGCCCGAGGCCGAAGATCGGGTGGGCGTCGAGGATCGGCGTCACGAGATCGAAGAACTGGAAATGCACCTTGGCCGAGTTGTCGCTGAGCGTGACGCGCGAGCGGATGACCTGCCGCACGTAGGGCGACGAGGCGAGCGCGAGCGCGAGCGAGGCCGAGCCGCCGAGCACCGGGCGCGACGACGCGCGCCTGCAGCAGTTGCCGCCGCAACGGCCACGCCAGCACGGCGAGGCCGCAGGCCAGCCCGAGGAAGCCCGAGCGCGAGAGCGTGAGCACCTCGAGCGCGGTGAAGAACTGCCGAGCAGCCCGCGAGACGAGCACCCCGCGACGGCTGCGCAGGCCCAGTCGCAGCGCGAACGGCAGCAGAAGGAGGATCGGCACGCAGAGCTGATCCCGAGGTGGTTCGGGTCGAGCGCGAGGGCGTTCACGCGGTAGACGCCCGAGCGAGATGTAGCTGCCCGACTGCGAGACCGCCGTCGTCTGCCCGTAGACGTTGATCCCGCCGAGGCTGCCCTGCCCGAACGTGAGCGGCCCGATCACCGCCTTGTCGAGATTGACGCCGCCTCCGACCTGAGCCGCGAGCTGCGAAGACGCCGTAGGCGCAGTTGAGCGCGAGCCCGAGCACGAACGACCCGATGGTGCGGCGCAGCAGGCGCTCGCCGCGGTCGATCACGTGCTGCGTCCCGGCACACGAGAAACGCGAAGTGGAGCACGAACTTGGCCATGCCCTTCGCGTACTGCGAGAGCTGCTGGCTGGTTCTCGAGCGCGAAGTAGCCCGCCAGATAGACGGCCACGAGAGCGCCCATCGCGATCAGCAGCCCGAGCGCGACGCTTGTGCACATGCGCAGTCGCGCCGCACTGAGCGATCGGCGATGAAGAGCGCCCACGAAGCCGGCGGCGAGGATGTCCTCCAGCGTGACGTCGCCTGCTCCCGGAGCCCAGTGGAGCTTGTTCCAGGTGGTGACGACGAGCGTCGCGAGCAGCAGCCGGTCGAGCCAGGGCCGGAGCGCGATCATCTGCGCCCTCGCCTGAGCCGCTCGAGCCGGCGTGCGATGGGCGCGGTCACGAGCCCGCTCGCCTGCACGATCGCGGGCAGCGGATCGCGCAGGTCGAAGGTGCCCTCGACGGCGTGCGGGCCGATCTCGCGGAGCGCGCGGCGCAGAGGCGTGCCCTCCTGGCGCGAGGCGCGCAGATGCGCCGCGGCGACCACCCAGCGGCGCCCGTCGTGCTGCGGGCCCGAGCGCACGGCGCTCTGCGGGCGGCCGAGCACGTCGAGGTAGGCGATGCGCGGCAGATCCACGCCGCATGCGCGCGCAAGGCCGTGCCACTGCCAGAGGCGGGGATTCACCTCCATCAGCTTGAACTGACCGTCCCGCGGGTCGAGCCGGAACTCGGTCTGCGCGATGCCGTGATAGCCGAGCGCCCCCAGCAGCGTGAGTGCCGCCTCGACGACATCCTCGCGCCAGCGCGCCTCGCCCACGCGGCAGGTGCCGAAGCCCCTCGGCATCTGCACGAGCTTGCGGCCGCAGAAGAGGCCGAGCGGCGCTCCGGCCGCATTCGTGTACGAGCCGACCGTCCAGAGCGTGGCGTCGTCGCCCGGGATCACCTCCTGCAGGAGCGGCCGGCAGTCGGCGGCGCTGCGCCAGGCCTCCAGCAGCTCCTCGGGGGTCTGGCAGACGAGCACGGGGCGCCCGAAGCGTCGCTTGAACGGGATCGGGTCGCCTGGCTTGACGACCGCGGGGTAGGGGAGGGCGGCTGCGGCCGCGCGCGCCTGCTGCTCGTCGTCGACCGCGAACGTGAGCGGCACGCCGATGCCGGCGCTCCGGGCCACGGCGTACTGGTGCCGCTTCTGCTGCAGCGGCTCGAGCACGTCCCAGCCGCTGCCGGGCAGCTGGTAGGCGGCGAGCCGGGCGGCGTTGCGCGCGACCGCCTCGAGCGGTGCGTCGTGGGTCGGCAGCACGACGGCGGGCTCCGAGAACTCGCGCTCCGCCAGCTCGGCCAGGTAGGAGACGTAGGCCTCCTCGTCCTTCGGGTCGGGCGAGAGCGCGTGGTAGGCGAGGCGCGAGCGGAACCCGAGCGCGGAGGGGCGGTGATCGACGGCGATCACCGGCGCGCCTGCGGCCGCCAGCGAGCGGATGGCCTCGAGGCCGTTCACGAAGCTCACGTCGAGCACGACCGCGGGCGGCAGCAGCGAGCGCGCGATGCCGGCGGCCGAGCGCATCGCGGCGCGGGCCCCTCATCGCGGTCCCGGCGCGAGCGAGGCCGCAGTCGCGACGGCGGAGGGGTGGCCGACCTCGTCGAAGGCCTGCACGCGCACGCGCACGCGGCCCCGCGCCAGCGGCGGCGCCGCGATCCGCGCGCGTCGCGCTGCCCGAGACGAAGCTCAGCGGCAGCGTGCGGCGCACGTGCAGCGCCGCCCGTCGCGTCGTCGATCTTCACGGTCAGGCTGCCCGTGCGCGACTCTGCGTCGCGAGACGGTGACCGTCGAGCGCGTCGCCGCTCGAGGAGAGCAGCGACGACCGGCGCCGTCGCCGTCGCGCACGAATGCGACCGGCTGCTCGGAGCGATTGCCGGCCATGTCCCGCGCCCAGAAGAGGGCGGTGTGCGGCCCGGCAGCCAGCGCGCTGGTGTCGAGCCGCGTGTGCAGCAGCCCGGCCACCTCGGCCACGCGCGACGCCGTCGATGGAGACGCCGGAGGCCTCGATCGTGCCCGCGTCGTCGACGGAGATGTCGAAGCGCGCGAAGTCGCCCACTGGCTGCCCGGCCGAGGGCGTCGTCGAGACCCAGGCCGGCGGATCGAGGTCGAGGCGGATGCGACCTGCGCCCGTGACCTCGTCGGGCCCGGGCGGCGCGATGTCGAGTGCCGTCGACGTCAGCTCCCGCGCGATCGTGTCGGGGTCGCTCGGCTGGCCGGCGGCGCGGTCGCGCTGCATCAGCAGCGCCGCGGCCCCGGCGGCGTGCGGCGCCGAGGCCGAGGTGCCGACCATCGCGATGCCCGGCCACACGGCGGTCGAGGCGGGGGCCACGGCATCCGGCTTCAGCCGGCCGTCCTCGGTCGGGTCCCTGCGAGGAGTAGTCGGCGGCCGCGTCGCCCTGCCAGTCGCGGGCGCCCACCGTGAACGAGCCGCGCGCGTCGCCTGGCGTCGGGATGCTCGAGCTCGACCGTGGCCTCGTCGCCCAGCTCGACCCCGCCGCCGAAGATCTCGAGGTTGCAGGTGACGCCCGGCGTCCCCTGCAGGACGCGCAGCCCGTAGGTGCCGCGTCGCCGCCGGCGTGTAGCCGACCGAGCCCGACGGCAGCGAGGCGTCGCTCTGCCCCTGGGCGTAGACGACGGGCGAGCTCGGGCGAGGTGTCCGTGACGTCGAGCTGGAAGGAGCGCCGACGACGCGGGAACGCTCGCGCCGGCCTTCGTGCACTGTGTTCCAGTAGAGCGTTGCGCCCATGCCGACGCCGGCGGTGAGCGGGAACGTGAGGTAGCCGCGCCCAGCGGGCCCGATGTCGGCCCAGCCGTCCCGGTCGGCATCGCCCGCCGACCCCCTCCCAGTGGCGGTGCGCGTAGTTGCCCGCCGAGTTGGCCCAGAAGATGCCCGCGTCGTGCGCGCGATCGACCGCCTGCGCGGCCACGCCCGTGCCGTCGAACGGCCCGTCCAGGAACGAGTTGGAGTGCACGACGATGTCGACGCGCGGCTTGCCGTCGGGGCCGTTGACGAGCCAGTCGACGGCCTGTGAGAGCTCCAGCTGCGTGTGGTAGTTGACGAACGTGTAGCGCGCGCCGGGGGCGAAGTCCCAGACGACCTGCGCGACGTTCGCGCCGTGGCCGGTCGGCTGGTCGTCGTTCGAGAGGCCCGTGATGTCGGGCTTGCCGCTCGTGTGGTCGAACGACTGGATCGCGTCGATCTGCGAGAGCGGCGGGAGCTCCTTGCCGAGCAGGCTGCGCCAGCTGTCGCCGAAGCCGAGGTCGACGATCGCGATGCGGATGCCCGTGCCCGTCGAGGCCGCGCGACTGCAGCGCGTCCGCGCCGATGCGCTCGAGGCCCTGCGAGATCACCTGGTCGGGCTGCGCGACCTCCGCCGGGCCGACGCCGCTCACGCCGGGCACGCGGCCGCAGGCGATCGGCGAGACCCGGCGCGTCGCGCACCTGCAGCAGCGAGCCGACGCGCACGGTGACCGGCGCGCCGAGGCGCGCGAGCTCGCGGCTCACGGCCGCCGCGCGCCCGGGCGCGGCGGCGATTTCGAGCGAGCTCCGCGGCGGGGCGGCGAGCGCGGCGCGCCGCCGCGCTCCAAAGCGCCGCCCCGGCGACCGCGCAGAGCGTCGCCGCTGCGAGCACGAGACGGCGCATGCGGGTTCACGTTACTGGACGCGACCCGCCGGTCCTGCCGCGCCCGGGCACGAGCGAGCGGCGCAGGAGCGCCACCCCGCCGAGCGCGCCGACGATCACGCCGACGGCGAAGAACGCCAGGCCGAGCGCGAATGCGTCCTCGCGGCCGACGTCCGCGCCGCGCAGCACGACGACGAACGTGGCCTCGCGCAGGCCGATGCCGTTGAGCGAGGCCGGCACGATCGTGACCAGGAAGAGCACGGGGCAGAGCACGAGCAGCGTCGCGAAGCCGAGGCCGAGGCCCATGCCCGGTGGCGAGGAACCGATCGAGACCGCGCGCATGCCCTGCGCCACGGCGCCGAGCAGCAAAGACGAGGCCAGCGCGCCGGGATGCCCGCGGTAGGCGTGCAGCGCGTGGTAGAGCGCGCGCAGCGGCGCCTCGACGCGCAGCGCGCGCGCGCGAGCGGGGCGAGCCGGCGGAGCAGCGGCCGCAAGCGCACCGCGAAGAGCGCGACTGCGGCCAGCGCCGTGGTCGCGACCACGACGCCGAGGCCGAGCGCGATCGCCGTGCCCGCGGCCGATGCCCGTGCCGCCCGCGAGCGCACCGCCGGCGGCGAGCGCGCCGAGCGCCGCGAGACCGACGACGCGGTCGACGAGCACGGAGGACACGGCCTCGGCGCGCGCGCCCGTGCGGCGCGCGAGGTCGATCGCCCGCACGGCGTCGCCGCCGACGGCGGTCGGCAGGACCTGCCCGAGCAGGAGCGCGATCGAGGTACGTCTCGAAGAGCCACCAGATGCCCGGCTCGCGCCGCCCGCGCGCAACGCAGCAGCAGGTACCAGCGCAGCGCCATGATCGAACGTCGCGACGATGTTGATCGCGATCGCGGCGCAGAACCAGCCGGGGCTCGTGTCGCGCAGGGCGTTGCCGATGCGGTGCAGGTCGGCCTGCCAGAGCACCGCGGCGATCGAGAACGACCGAGAGCGCCGATCTGCGAGCGCGACCGTGCAGCGTGTAGGCCGGGTCGGCGGGTCATCGCGTGAAGTGCGCGTGCAGGCGGCGCACGGCCGCGACGACATCGTCGATGTCGGAGAGCGAGTGCGCCGGCGAGAGCGGCAGCGAGAGCACCTCGGCGCCCGCTGCCTCGGCGACCGGCAGCGGCGGCGTCGGATGCGAGGCGCGGAAGTACGTGAGGTCGTGCACCGGCAGGAAGTGCAGGCCCGTGCCGATGCCCTCCTCGCCGAGCGCCTCGGCGTAGGCGTCGCGGCCGGCGCCCGCGCCTCGGCCGCGTCGATGCGCACGACGTAGATGTGCCAGCCGTGCACGCCCGCCGGCCGAGAGCTTGCGGCCGAGCGGCGTGATGCCCGGCGAGGCCGGCGAGGCCCTCGTCGTAGCGCTCGGCCTGCGCGGCGCGCCGCTCGTGGTGCTCCGTCGAGGCGGTGCAGCTGCCCGAGCGCGACGCCGGCGTGGAGGTCGCAGAGGTTGAGCTTGTAGCCGGGCTCGAGCACGTCGTAGGCGCCCGGGCCCTTCTTCTCGTAGCGCTTCCAGGAGTCGCGCGTGAGGCCGTGCAGGCGCAGCGAGGCGATGCGCGCCGCGAGCGCCTCGTCGCGCAGCGTGAGCATCCCGCCCTCGCCGGCCGCGAGGTTCTTGTTGGCGTAGAAGCTGAAGCACGTGATGTCGCCGACCGAGCCGATCTTGCGGCCGTCGGCGAGCCGCGTCTCGGTCGCGTGCGCCGCGTCCTCGATCGAGCCGCAGCCCGTGCTCGCTCGCAGGTCGCGCTCGCATCGCGGCGAGGTCGGCCGGATGGCCCGGCGTAGTGCACCGGCATGATCGCGCGGGTGCGCTGGCGTGACCGCGGCCGCGACGGCCTCGGGGTCGAGGCAGAGCGTCTCCGGGTCGACGTCGACGAAGACCGGCCGGGCGCCCGCGCGCACGATCACGTTGGCGGTCGCAGGCCAGGTCAGCGGCGTCGTGATGACCTCGTCGCCCTCGCCCTCGCCGATGCCGAGCGCGCGCAGCGCGAGGTACATCGCGGCCGTGCAGGACGAGACGGCGAGCGCCAGCGGGGCCTCGGCGTAGAGCGCGAACTCGCTCTCGAGCTGCCGCGCGAACGGGCCGGTCGTCAGCCAGCCGGTCTCGAGCGAGCGCAGCACGTTGGCGCGCTCCTCGTCGCCGAGCGCGGGCGGCGCGAAGTCGAGGCGGCGCTCGCCGCGGACGGCGCGCCGCCGGCGATGGCGGGGAGATCGAGCGGGACGGCCACGGAGCGCAGGATACGGCTGAGGCTGCGGGCAGGCGGTAGACCATCAGCTTGCGGCTCCAGGTCACGACTGCGACGTCGCCGCCGACCGCGATGGGCGCCGCGAAGGCCGCGCCGCCGAGCTCGCGCTGCGCGAGCAGCTTGCCCGTCCTGGTCGCGTAGACGCGCAGGCTGGCCGGTGCCCGTGGCGACGATCACGGTGTTGTTGGCGACCGTCGGCACGGCGCTGAGCTGGCCGCCGAGGCTTGCGGTTCCAGGCACGCGCCGCAGTTGCAGCCCTTCGGGTCACGCGCGAGCGCGTCGAGGCCGCCCGGCGTGCCCCGCGTAGCCCTGCGAGGTCGTGACGAAGAGCTGCTGCGTCAGCGGATCCCACGCGGGCGAGCCGTAGAGCGTCGCGGGGAACGCGAGCGCGAGCCGCTGCACCGGGCCCGCCGCGAGCTTCGCGCGCCGCCACAGGTAGACCGCGCCGTCCTTGCCCTCGGAGGCCACGAGCGTGCCGCAGCCGTCCGGCCTTGAAGACGATCGGCGTCGAGCCGAAGCCGAAGTCGCCCTTGGTCGGCATGCCCGGCGCGTGGCTCGAGGCGAGCAGCGCGAGCGACGAGCTGAGCTCGGCGATCGACTCGGCGTGGTCGAGGTTCTCGGCGGTCGCCCTCGGCCGTGTTGGCATTCGCGCTGGCGGCCCAGACGTGGCCGTCGGCGGTGATCGCGACGCCGCCCCAGCCCCAGATGCCGCCGCCGCCCGGATCCCCGCCGGCGCGTGTTGACGGTCGACCCACTGAGTGATCGACGGCCGCCGGAGGCGGTCGACACCGAGAGCACGCGCCCGCTGTAGGGCCGGCGGTCGCAGTACGACGCGAGGCCGAAGTAGACGTGCCCGTTGCCGAGCGCGATCGCGCCCCACACGTGCTCGTGGAACTGGTCGATCGGCAGCATGATCGGCCAGCCCGGCCGCGGCCTGCCCGGTGTGCACGTCGAGCGCCCACAGCTTGTCGGTCGCCGCGACGTAGATGTAGCCGCCCGCGGGGTCGTAGACGGGCGTGCCCGTGACCCCGAAGATGCCCTTCGGCATCTGCGCGCAGCCCGTGCTGACCGAGCCCAGCTCGCGCGTCCAGAGCGCCTTGCCCGGTGCTGCGCGTCGAACGCCGAGACGCGGCCCGACTCGCTCGCGGTGACGTAGATGTCGCGGCGCTTGCCGTCGACCGCGATGCGCGTGAGGTAGAGCGGCTGCGCGGCGCCGGTGCCGCCGAGCGGCCGCGACCAGGCGAGCTTCAGCTTCGCGGCGTTGGCGGTCGTCAGCGCCGAGGTCGTGGCGCGCGACTGCCGCACGGGGCTGTTGCCCCACGTCGTCCAGCCGTGCCCGGCACCGGCTTGGCGGGCGCGGCGGCGCGGGCGCCGCCGGTGCAGCGCCAGCCGCGGCAGCGCGACCGCGAGCACTGCCGCGGCGCGCGTGCGCGCCGTGTTCACCTGACGTCCCGCCACCGCCGCGACGATAGCGCGGCGCCCGGACCGAGCGCTCCGCGGCGCCGGCTAGACTCGCCCCGTGGAGACGCCTGACAGTCGACCGTCGAGGAGTACCTCGAGAAGCTCTTCTGGATGAACGAGGCCGGCATCGACGCCGACGCAGGCCAACCTGGCCCGCGCGGTCGGGCGTCTCGCAGCCCACGGCGCTCGAGATGGTGCGGCGCCTGGTCGACGACGGCCTCGTCGTGCGCGACGAGCGCAAGCGGCTCGCGCTTCACCGGCGACGGGCGAGCAGCTCGGCGAGCCGCATCGTCACGCGGCACCGCCTGATCGAGGCGTTCCTCGTGCAGGTCTTCGGCATCCCCTGGGACGAGGTGCACGAGGAGGCCCACTCGTTCGAGCACGGCATCTCGGAGAACCTCGAGGAGCGCATGCGCACGCTGCTCGTCGGCGTCACCACCTGCCCGCACGGCCATCCGATCGGCGACGCGCCGCGCGAGCCGGGCGTGCCGCTCGTGACCGTGCCCGTCGGCTCCACGGTGCGCGTCCTGCGCCATGAGAACGAGGCCGAGGAGCTGCTGCACGCGTTCAAGCTGCGCCGGCATCGAGCCCGGCGACTCGATCGAGATCACGGGCGTGACCGGCGAGTCGCTCAAGCTGCAGACGCCGGCGAAGGGCGCGACGACGCTCGAGCATCCCCGAGTCGCGCGCCGTCACGGTCGCGATCCAGGAGGCCGGCGACGGCGAGGTCGCCGAGCGTCGACGTGCCGGGCGCGGCCGTCGCGCTGCACACGTCCTGGGGCCGCTTAGCCCGGCGCTCAGCCCAGGACGGTGTCGTAGATCAGGAAGACGTTGAGCGACACGATCACGCCGACGACGGGGTAGGCGGCGATGTTCGTCGCGCGGCGGTTGACGAGGTCGCCCATCAGCTCGCGGTTGCGGCAGAACATGACGAGCGGGATGAGCGCGAACGGGATGCCGAACGAGAGCCCGACCTGCGAGATGACGAGCGCGCTGGAGGGGTTGATCGCCGGGATGCGCGAGCACGATCAGCGCAGGCGCCATGGTGATGATGCGCCGCAGGTAGAGCGGGATCTGGCGCTTGATGTAGCCCTGCATGACGACCTGGCCCGCGAGCGTGCCGACGCTGGAGGACGACAGTCCGGACGCGAGCAGCGCGATCCCGAAGATCACGTCGGCGTGGCCGCCGACGATCGTGCCGAGCCCGCGGTAGGCCTCGTCGATGTCGCCGACGCCCGTCAGGCCGCGCGCGTGGAAGATGCCGGCGGCCATCACAGCATCGCCATGTTGACGAGCCCGGCGATCGTCATGGCGATCACGACGTCGACCTGCTCGAAGCGGAAGATGCGCCGGCGCTCATCCGCATTCGCGCCGATCACGCGCCGCTGGGTGAGGGACGAATGCAGGTAGATCACGTGCGGCATCACGGTCGCACCCAGGATGCCGGCGGCCAGCAGCACGCTCTCGGAGTCGGAGAAGCGCGGCGTCAGGAGCCCCTTGACGGCCGCGCCGCCGTCGGGGTGCGAATGCAGGATCTCGAACACGAAGGCCGCCACGATGACGCCGACGAGCACGGTGATGACGGCTTCGAGATGGCGCACGCCGCGCAGCTCGGCGCTCAGGATCGCGAACGTGACGACACCCGTCAGGAGTCCCGCGGGCAGGAGCGGCAGCCCGAAGAGCAGATGGAAGCCGAGCGCGGCGCCGACGAACTCCGCGAGGTCGCAGGCCATGGCGACGGCCTCCGCCTGCAGCCAGAGGAAGATGCGCAGTGGGCTTCGTGAACGTCTGCCGGCTGACCTCGGCGAGGTTGTCGCCCGTGGCGATGCCGAGCTTGGCGCTCATCGTCTGGATCAGCATCGCCATCAGGTTCGAGGCGAGGATCACCCAGAGCAGCAGGTAGCCGTACTTCGAGCCGGCCGCGATGTTGGTGGCGAAGTTGCCCGGGTCGACGTAGGCGATCGCCGCGATGAAGGCGGGGCCGAGGAACGGCCACAGCCCGCGTAGCCCGCCTCGCTTCTCCGCGAGCGCGCGCTGGGCCGCCTCGAGCACCTTCTGCTCGCCGGGCAGCGCGACGGCGGGCAGGTCGGTGTGCACGCGAGGCGGCGAGGGGCTCACGCGCCGGCGCCGATGCGGATGCGCTGCGCGAGCTCGCGCGAGATCGCGTGGCGCTCGCCTGCGACCTCGACCGTGAGCGGCCCGTCGAAGGGCGCAAGCGCGAGCATGACGACCCGCTCGTCGGGCACGAAGCCCAGCTCGGCGAGATAGCGGAGGAGACCCGGATCGCCGTCCGGAACGCGCCGGATGACAGCCTCGGCGCCGCGCGCGAGCTCGCTCAGGGGACGGTCGTCCTCCTCGGCGAGCTCGAGCTCGGCCGTCGGGATCGGATCGCCGTGCGGGTCGCGCGTCGGGTGGCCGAGGGCGGCGTCGATGCGGGCCTCGAGCGCTTCGGAGAGGTGATGCTCGAGCCGCTCCGCCTCGGCGTGCACCTCGTCCCACGAGAGCCCGAGCGCCTGCATCAGGTAGAGCTCGAGCAAGCGGTGGTGGCGGATGACCTCGAGCGCCGCCTGCGTGCCGGCCTCGGTCAGCGCGACGCCGTGGTAGGGCTCGTGGCTGATCAGGCCCACGCTCGCAAGGCGCTTGATCATCGCCGTGGCCGAGGCCGCCGTGACCCCGAGCCGCTCTGCGAGCGCGCTGGTGGTCACCGTGCCGCTCCGATTGAGCATCCAGATCGACTTCAGGTAGTCCTGAACCGTTTCAGTCATCACCAGCATCAACTCGGATATTAGACGACTCTAAACCCAAATGTCGCCGAGGCTCGAGAGTACTCCTCGCAGCCTACGAACTGATCGGGCTCGCGGGCCCGGCTAGCCGACGACGAACGAGATCATCGCCTCGGCCGCGCGCGCGGTCGCCTCGGCGCCGGATCGCGTCGCTCCAGTCGCGAGCACGAAGCCCGCGCGGTCAGGGCCGCGCAGCAGCGGCTCGAGCAGCGCACCCGCGGCGCGGTAGGAGTAGGCGAGCTCGACGCCCGGGAGCGCCCGGGCCTCCTCGAGCCCCTCGACGCGCCGGAGCCGGCCGGGCGGCGCGATCAGGAAGCGCACGACGGCCGCTCGGTCGCGCACCGGCTCGAGCGCCCCGGGAGGCTGTCCGAGCGCGGCGCGCACCGCCGCCGCGCTCAGGTCGACGCCCAGCGCGGCCGCGCACAGCTCCGCGTCATGGCCGCCTCCCAGGCGCGCGGCGACCTCCATCACGCGCGGCCCGTCGGGTGCCATCAGCACCTGCGTGTAGGTGGGCCCGTCGCCCAGCTCGAGCGCCCGGCAGGCCGCCTCGGCGACGCGAGCGGCCTCCCCCGCGTCGTGCTGCGACGGGTAGAGATGCGCTGTCGCCACGCCGAACGCGAGCGCTCGTTCGCGGTCGGTGACCGTCAGCGGCAGGAAGCGGCCGCCGTCGATGAACGCGTTGACGGTGAGCTCCGGGCCCTCGACGAACTCCTCGCAGAGCACCTGCCGGTCGCGCGACTCCCCCCTCGCGAGCGCGACCGCGGCGGCCAGGTCGCCGCCGGGCTCGACGATCGTGAGGCCGCGCTGGCCCTGCGCGGCCGCCGGCTTGACCACGATGCGCGCGCCGGGCGGCAGTCCCGCGCCATCCTCGCTGAAGCGCGGCTGCGGCACGCCCGCGCGGGCGAACGCGCGGCGCTGCTCGCGCTTGTCGGTCGCACGGGCCGCGACGAGAGGGTCGAGCGGGTGCGGCAGCCCGAGCGCCTCGGCCACTGCGGCGGCGACGCTCACGGGGCCGTCGGTGCCCGGCGAGATCAGACCGCCTGCGCGCACCCGGTGCGCCACGCCCAGCAGGCCGCCGGCGTCCATGGCCGAGACCTGCTCGAAGCGATCCGCCAGCCGCTCCCGCAGGCAGAACGCCGTCGGGATCGCGGTCGCACGCGATCGTCTCGATGCCGAGCCGGCGCGCGGCCGCGTAGGCGCCGAGCTGACCGGCGCCCGCGCCGAGCACGATGAGCGGCCGGGCGGAGATGGGTCAGCGGAGGGCGGCGACGTGCGCTGCCCACCAGGCCGGGTTGTCGGCGTACCAGCGGATCGTGCGCTCCAGGCCCTCGTCGAAGCCGATGCGCGCCCGCCACCCGACGGCATCGGCGGTCTTGTCGGTGGAGCCGATGTGGCGATCCACCTGCCCCGGGCGATCGGGGACGTGGGTGATCAGTGAACGCGGCTTGCCGAGGCTCTCGCAGATCCGCTCGGCGATGCTCTGCACGTCGACGTCCACCCCCGTGGCCACGTTCAGCACCTGGCCGGAGACCCGCTCGAGCGGCGCCTCGATGATCGCCGCGATCGCCTCGGAGGTGTCCTCCACGTGCAGCCAGTCGCGGCTCGCACCGCCGCCGCCGTGCACGGTCAGCGAGCGGTCCTGCAGCGCGGCCGTGATGAAGCGCGGGATGACCTTCTCGGGATGCTGGTAGGGGCCGTAGTTGTTGAACGGCCGCACGACCACGGCGGGCGTGCCGTAGGTGCACCAGTAGCTGTAGACGAGCCGGTCGCCGCCGGCCTTCGTGGCCGCGTAGGGCGAGCGCGGGTTGAGCGGGTGCTCCTCGTCCATGGGGTCGCGCTCGGCCGTGCCGTAGACCTCGCTCGAGGACACCAGCACGAAGCGCTCCACGGGGTGCCGGCGGCAGGCGTCGAGCAGCACCTGCGTGCCCTCGACGTTCGTCGTCACGAACTCGCTGGCGCCGTCCAGGATCGACTTCTCGACGTGCGACTCGGCCGCCGCGTTGACGATCACGTCGACGCCCGCGACGATCTCCTCGACGTGCGCGGCGTCGCGGATGTCTCCCTCCACGAATGCCAGGCGCTCGTGTCCGAGCAGGTCGGCGATGTTGGCCGTGTTGCCCGCATACGTGAGCGCGTCCATGATCACGACGTCGTGGGCAGTCGCGCGCAGCAGGTGCCGGCAGAGGTTCGAGCTGATGAATCCGGCACCGCCGGTGACGAGCACGCGCGTCATTCGAGCACCTCGTCGATCACGTAGAGCGGGCGCTGCTCGACGTCGCGCTGGATGCGCATGACGTACTCGCCGAGCAGCGCGAGGATGAAGCCCTGAACAGCCAGCACGCCCGTGACGAGCGCGGCGAGGAAGGTCAGGCCCGGGAAGTTTGCCTCAACGATCCAGTAGATCGCGGCGTAGGTCGTCAGCGACAGCGACGCGATCGTCATGACGATCGCGATCACGGCCCCCGCCCACTGGATGGGCTGCGGCCAGAAGCCGAAGAGCACGTGCAGCGCCAGGCGCACGAGCCGCATGGAGGAGTAGCGGGACGGCTGTCCCTCGCGCGCATGGTGCTGGAGGTCGACCTCGACCACGGACGCACCCGTGGAGAGCACGAGCGCCTTGGTGAACTTCTGGCGGCCGATGCGGTGCAGGACGGGCTCGATCGCGCTGCGGCGGTAGGCGTTGAACGCGCAACCGTAATCCGAGATCTCGACGCTCGTGAGCTTGCGCAGCATGCCGTTGATGGCCCGCGAGGGCAGCTTCCGGCTCATGAGGGCGTCGGCGCGGGTCTGGCGGCGGCCCGAGGCCACCTCCACGCCGTTGTCCTCGAGCGCGGCGACGAGCTTGCCGATGTCGTCGGGGTCGTTCTGGAGGTCGCCGTCCATCGTCACGACGATGCCGGCGCGCGCGTGCAGCATGCCCGCAGCCATTGCCGGGTGCTGGCCGAAGTTGCGCTTGAGCAGCAAGATCCGGAAGCGCGGGTCGCGGGAGTGCGCGGCGCGCAGCAGCGCGCGCGAGCCGTCCGTCGAGCCGTCGTCCACGAGCACGACCTCCCACGGCCGCGCCCACGCCGTGAGCGCGCGCGAGAGGCGCTCCACCAGCTCGTCGACGTTGCGGGCCTCGTTGAAGACCGTCACGACGACACTCACATCGGGCCGCGCTGCCTCGTCGCCGGTCGCAGCCGACGTGAGCACGGCCTCCTCTTCAGCGGCCGCCGACACCTGCCGAGGGTACCAATCTTCGGCGCATCGCCGCTCTGCAGGCGGCTCCGGCAGCGATTAGGTTGAGAGCGTATGGCGGCGGCAGTTGAAACTCCTCGCGAGCGGCGACGGCTCGTGCTGGCCGTCAGCCTGCTCGCGGCCGCGTATGCGGCCACGCGCCTCGCGCTGACCTGGCGCTTCCCGCTCTACGTCGACGAGACGACCTTCGCCAGCTTCGCACGCGACGTGCACGGGGGCCTGGGCCAGTTCTTCGCCGCCGAAGCCGACAAGAAGGGCCTCCTGCCCTCCTGGCTCGGGGCGGGGCTGATCACTGCCGGCATCGACCCCGTGACGGCCATGCGCCTGCTCTCGGCCGCAGGGGCGGCCCTGGCCGCCGCCTGCGGCGGCCTGATCGTGCGGCGGCTCTACGGCCTGCGCGAAGGGCTCCTGACGGCCGCGCTGATCGCGCTCGGGCCCTACTTCCTCGTCAACGCCTCGGTCGGCATCTACGACGCGATGGTCACGGGCCTCGTCGCCGCCGCCGTGCTGATCGCGATCCGCCTGGCGCAGCAGCCGCGCATCCTCACCGCCGTCGCCCTGGGCGCCGTGCTCGGCGCAGGCGGACTGACCAAGCCGACGACCGCGGTCGCCGTCGTCGTCCTGCCCTTCACGCTGCTGCTCTTCGACCACGCCTCGCCGGAGCGACGGCGCCGGCTGCTGACCTGGGCCGGCCACGCGGCGCTCGCACGTGGCGCTCGGCTACGCCATCACCTCGATCGCGCGCCTCACGCCGCTCTACGACAAGCCGATGCTCCCGCGCGAGAACCACCGCACGATCGGGCAGATCTTCGACGATCTCTGGCCCAGCATCCGCTCCAACGGCCCCCTGCAGTGGAGTGCGCTGTTCGGCTACCTGACGACGCCCGGCATCGCGCTCGCGCTGATCGGGGTGATCTCCGGGCGTGCGCCGCCACCGGGCCGCCACCGCGATCCTGCTCGTGTGGGCGCTGAGCGTCATCGCCTCCGCGCTGCTGCTCGCCCTGTGGCCGTATCCGCGCTACCTCGCCGCCGCCATGGTGCCGCTCTCGGCGTTCGTCGCGCTCGGCGCCGTGGCCGTCTGGAACGGGCTCTCCGGGCCCTCGCTGCCGTATCGCAGCGCGCGCATCGCGCTTGCGGTGACGCTGCTCCTGATCTCGGTCGCGCCCGCGCTGCGCTACGAGGGCCAGGTGCTGGCCGATCCCGTGCACAGCGTCTACCCGGGCGCCGACCTCGAGGGCTACGTCTGGGCGACCAGCGCGCAGACCTGGGTCGAGCCGTTCGCGCGGGAGATCGTGCGCCGCGGCGGGCCGTATCCCGTGCGCATTGACGTCGTACGCGGCTACACCTGGGGCCTCGACCTGCGCCTCAACGGCGCGGCGGTCGGCGCGTCGCGCCGCTACCAGGTCTTCAAGGACGGCGGCCCGACGGAGCGGGCGGGAGCGCGCTACCTCGTCAGCGACGGCGCGGCCACGGATGCGCCGCCGCTGCCTGGCTACCGCCTGATCGGGCGCCGGGCGCGCCGGTTCGGCGGAGCGGTCACGCGCCTCTACGTGCGCGAGTGAGGGCGGGCGCCGGTCACGCTCAGGTTGCCGACCGGCAGCGAGAGTGCGAGCGAGCCCAGGCGACCTCGCCGCGCGCCGGTCACGAGCCGTCGCTTGAGGCCCTGCGGGACCGGGGTCAGCTTGAGCCAGTAGTGCAGCGGATAGCGGTTGGTCATGCGCCGCACCTCGACGCCCTCGAAGCCCGTCGCTCCAGTAGCTGAGCGCGCACTCTCCTTCGAGAACAGCTGGAGGTGCTCGATGTCGATGATCGGCGAGCGCATGCCGAGCGCGCGGTTGAGCGGGGCGCGGCGATCGTGGCAGACGATCATCAGCATCCCGCCGGGCGCCAGCAGCTCGAGTGCGTCGCGGCAGAGCTGCGCGGGATCAGGCACGTGCTCGATCGTCATGAAGCAGGTGACGAGGTCGTAGGGGCCGCTGCCCGCCGCGCGCTCCGCGTCGAAGACGTCGTGCACGATCAGGTCGCGCACGCGCTCGGAGGCCGCGGCGAGCGGCGCCGTCGAAGGCTCGTAGCCCGCCACGCGAGCGAAGCCGAGGTCGAGCAGCTCCTCGAGCAACGAGCCCTCGCCCGTGCCGATGTCGAGCGCTGCCGTCGGCCCGGGAGGCGCGGCAGCAACGGCCGCACGAGGCCGGCGTAGGAGCGGCTCGCGAACTGGGCCTCCAGCTTGGAGTCGAAGGCCGCCTCGTCGTAGGCCGCGTCGAAGCCGCCGAGTCGGAGAACGGGTTCGCATAGACGAGCGTCGCAGGTCGGGCACTCCACGAGCCGGTGGTGCATGTACTCGGGGAACTTGCGCGACGCGAAGGCGTACTCGTCGAGCGCTGCGACGTCGATGCGCGCCGCCGCGAGCTCGCTGCCGCCCTCCGTGCCGCACACGGGACAGGCCGCGCGTGACGAGCTGCGGCTCCATAGCGATCACCCCGGCACGGAAGCCGAGCGCGCGTCGGCCGAGGGGGAGACGAGGCGCACCTCGCCGTCGCGCACGATGCTCGAGCGCACGTACAGCGGCCGCCGCTTGACCTCCTCGAAGACGCGGGCGAGGTACTCGCCGACGAGCCCGATCGCGAACAGGTTGAGCGAGCCGAACAGCAGCACCAGGATGATCACCGTCGCCACGCCGCGCGGCGCGCTGCCGGGCGCGATCAGCCGTGCGGCTCCCTGCGCGGCGGCGAGGACGATGCTCAGCAGGAAGAGCACGGTGCCGGCGAAGCTCAGCATGGTCAGCGGCACGTTGCTGAACGAGAAGATGCCCTTCTTGGCCCAGCCGATGTTGCGTCGCAGGTTGTTCGTGGTCTCGCCGAACATGCGCTTCGGGCGCACGTAGTCGACGCCCGTCTGGCGGAAGCCGACGAATGCCCGCACGCCGCGCAGGAAGAGGTCGCGCTCGTCGCACTGCAGCATCGCGTGCACGACCCGGCGGTCCATCAGCGAGAAGTCGCCCGCGTCGCGCGGGATCGAGAGATACGAGAAGCGGTCGAAGGCCCAGTAGAAGGCGCGGTAGGCGCGCTGCATGAACCACGTCGTCTCGCGCGAGACGCGGCGGCCGTAGACCACGTCGAAGCCTTCCTTCCAGCGCTCCACGAACTCCTTGATCAGCTCCGGCGGGTCCTGCAGGTCCCCGTCGAGCAGCACGACCGCGTTCTTCGTCGCAAGCTCCATGCCGCTGCGGAAGGCGGCCTGCGAGCCGAAGTTGCGCGAGTGCGTGATGCCCAGCACCCGGCGGTCGCGCTCGCTGATCTCGCGGATGACCGACTCGCAATCGTCCGGGCTTGCGTCGTTGACGAAGATGATCTCGTAGTCGACGCCGAGCTCCGCGAACGTGTCGGTCAGGCGCCGGTACATGACCGGAATCGCCTCGGCGTCCCGGTAGCACGCGATCACGGCCGTGATGCTGTGCTCGGCGTCGAGGGCCACCTCCTTGGTGGAGCTGCGATACCGCTCCGGGCTCGGGAGGCCCCGATACCACGACGTCATGCGCTCGAGCCCGTCCTCCAGCGGCGTGCGCGCCTCCCAGCCCAGGACCTTCTGCGCCCGCTCGCTGTTGGCGTACCAATCGCTCACGTCCCAGCGCCGGGCCGGCATCGTGAAGGATGCGGGCTCCTCGATGCCGTACAGCTCCCGCGCCACCTCGGCGAGCTCGCCGATCGTCGTCTGGCGGCCGGTGCCCACGTTGAAGGAGTCGCCGTAGTCGGCCTCGCGCAGCTCGCCGGCGGCGGCGACGAAGGCGTCCACGACGTCGTCGCTGTAGACGAAGTCGCGCGCGATGCGCGGGTCGACGAGCGGCGGCAGCTCGCCACGGACGCCGTGCTGCACGATCTGCGGCATCAGCCGGGAGGGGTCCTCGAGCGGGCCGTAGACCGAGTAGAGGCGCAGGTTCGCCGAGGGCAGTCCGTGCTGCTTGCCGTAGTAGTGGATGAGGTGGGCGCAGGCGGCCTTGGAGACGGCGTACTCGCTGTTGACGGCGAGGAAGTCGTGCTCCTCGGGCCCGGCCGCGTTCTCGCCGTACTCCGACGAGCTGCCCGCGTGGATGTACGCCGCGATGTTGCACCGGGCGAGCCGCTCGAGCAGCGCGTGCGTGCTCATCAGGTTCGTCCGCAGGATCAGCTCGCCGTCGGTCTCGAAGGAGTACGCGCCGTAGGCGATGCAGTTGAAGACGGTGCGCGGCTGCACCTCGTCGAGCATCCGGTCCACATTGAGGGCGACCAGCGCGTCGAACTCACGCACGTTGCGGGCGGGCAGATCCTCGAGCCGCCAGGCCGGCGTGCGGCTGGTCGTGGCGACGACGTCTGCGCGGTGCTCCAGCAGGCTGCGCGTCAGGTTGGCTCCCACGAAGCCGCTGGCTCCCGAGCACCAGGATCGGTCCCTGGAGCGAGCGGATGCGGTCGCCGGGCTTCATGCCGAGCGCCGCAGCGGCAGCGGCCGGCGTGCGAACTGGTCGAGCACGGCGCGCGCGAGCGCGCCCGCCGCGAGGCCGTGGCGCGCGTGCAGGAACTCCGCGCTGCCCGTCTCGCCGCTCGGCGAGCGGCGCACGCCCGCGCGCACGAGGCGCGTGCCCAGCCCGTTCTCCGCAACGATCTCGGCGGTCAGCGAGCCGACGCCGCCGTCCACGTAGTGCGACTCGATCGAGAGGGCGAGCGGCACGTCGGCGAGCGCCTGCACGAGGTCGTGCGTGGGCGCCGGGCGCACGCACGAGACGATCACGACGCGCGCGGCCACGCCCTCGGCGGCGAGCAGCGCCTGCGTCTCGACAGCGGTCGAGGCCATGTTGCCGAGGGCGACGAGCGCGACGTCGCCGCCGTCGCCGAGCACCTGCGCGCGGCCCACGGCGAAGCGTCCGTCGAGCCCGGCGATCGCCGGGCCCAGGCGCGCGAGCCGGAGGTAGGCCGGGCCCGTGAGAGCGGCCGTCGCCCGCACGGCGCCGGCCGTCTGCGGATCGTCGGCGGGGGCGATCACCGTGAGGCCCGGCAGTGGGCGCAGCACCGCCACGTCCTCGAGCGCCCAGTGCGTGATGCCGTTCGGGCCGTAGTCGAGCCCGGGGCCGACGCCGACGATGCGCACGGGCAGGTCGTGCAGCACCGGGCCGTTGCGGATGAACTCGTAGGAGCGGAGCGCGGCGAACGTCGCGATGGAGTAGACGAAGGGGACGTATCCCGCCTCGGCCAGGCCCGTCGCCATGCCCACCATGTTCTGCTCGGCAACGCCCACGTTGATGAAGCGATCCGGATGGCGCTCGGCGAACGGCTCCACGGCCATGAAGCCGAGGTCCCCCGTCAGCAGCAGGACGCGCGGGTCGGAGTCGGCGAGCTCGGCAAGCGCCGCGACGAAGGCCTTCCTCATGCCGCCACCCCCCGGCGCGACTCGACGGCCGACAGCTCGTCCAGGGCGACCGCGTACTGGCCCGTCGTCCATGGGCAGGTAGTGCCAGCTGATCTCACGTTCCATGTAGGAGACGCCGTGGCCGAAGATGGTCTGCGCAAGCAGGACGTGCGGCTTCGAGTCACCCCAGGCGAGCGAGTCGATGGTGCTGCGCAGCGCTGCGTGGTCATGACCGTCGAGGGTGTGCACGTCCCAGCCGAAGGCGCTCCAGCGCTCCTCCAGCGGCGACAGGTCGAGCACCTCGTGCGTGTAGCCGAGCGCCTGCTGGCCGTTGACGTCGACGATCACGACGAGATCGCCGAAGCGGTGGTGCGCGGCGAACATGACGGCCTCCCAGACCGAGCCCTCGTTGCACTCGGCGTCGCTCATGAGCACGAACGTGCGCCTGACGCTGCCCGAGAGGCGCGCCGCAAGCGCCGAGCCGGTCGCGAGCGAGAGGCCGTGGCCGAGCGAGCCGGTCGAGAAGTCGACGCCCGGCAGCACGTGGTCGGGATGGGTGCCGAGCCGGCTGCCGTCGACGCAGAAGCTCGCGAGCTCATCGCCGTCGATCACGCCCGTCTCGTGGAGGGCGGCATAGAGCGCCAGGCTCGCGTGGCCCTTGGAGAGCACCATGCGGTCGCGCTCGGGGTCTCCCGCACCGTCGCCGCGCAGGACTCCCGAGTAGAGCGTCCCGAGGATGTCCGCCACGGACAGGCTCGAGCCGATGTGCCCGACGTTCGCACGCTTCGACTGCTCGATCACGATGCGGCGGATCCGGTCACTCAGGACCGCCGCCGTCGCCTTGGCTCGAGACAAGAAAACTCCCTCGCGCTCACCGTCTCAGTAGGTGCCGGGAAGCGCGGCTCACCCACCGCGCTCCGGCCTGCGTTCAAACCTATAGCAGAGGTTTTTCCGCTTCCCGATTAGGTTGAGAGCGGGATGGCCACCACCGATCACCTCCTGCGCGCACGAGGCCCGCGCGGCGGCGCTGGGCCCTCGCCGGCGTCCGCTGCCCCCGCCAGTCCTCCGGCGCCGGCGCACGTCGCCGCAGCGCTCGCGCTCGCGCTGGCGCTGGCGCTGGCGGTAGCGGTCACGGTCTTCGGCGCCCTCCTGCTGGTCACGCCTCACAGCGAGACGCTGGAGGCGGTCTGGTGGCTCGCCGGCTTCGGAGTCGTTGCGCCCCTGGCCGCGCTGGGCGCGCGGCGCCTGCTCGCCTCCGCACGCTCGCCCACCCAGCGGTCCGCGCTGACGGCAGCCGCGGCCTGCACCTGGCCGGCGCTCGCCGGACTGCTCCTGCTGGTGCGGGCGACCGGGCCGCTGCCCGCCTCCCTCCTGCTCGTCGCGCTCGCCCCTGCGCCCTTGCTCGCCGGGAGCCGGCGCCTGAGCGCGCTGGCTGAGCGCCCCGGCGCCCGCCGGCTGGCAGCGCTCGCGGCGGGGGCAGCGGGGCTGCTCGGCGTCGCCGCCTTCCTGCCGGTGGCCACTCGCCGTGCCGACGTGATCGTGCTGGCGCTGCCGCTGCTCGCACTCGCGAGCCTGACAGGACTCGCCGCGCGCGGCCGCTCGCTCGACCCGCGCCTCCGCCTCGCCCTCGGCATCATCGTGCCGGTGCTGCTCGCACTGCTGGCGTGGGACGTCTCCTTCCAGCCGCTGGCGAGCCATCAGGACTTCTATCTCGGCCCCGCCAACGAGATCAGGCACGGGCGCTTCATGCTCGTGGACGACTACTCGCAGTACGGGGTGACCGTCATCTACTTCCTCTCGGCGCTGCTCGCGCCGCTGCCGTTCGGCTTCGGGACGTTCGTGCTCGTGCTCGGGATCCTCACCGCGGTGGTCACCGCCTGCGTTTATCTCACGCTGCGGGTGGCGACCGGCTCGCTCGCGCTCGCCGCGTGCGGAACGTTCACCGCGCTGATGGCGAGCTCGATCGCGACCATCGGGCGCTCGACGCAGTACCCCAGCACGGGGTTCCTGCGCTTCGGCGTGCCCTGGCTGCTCGTCTGCGCCCTGGTGCTCGCCTACCGGCGCGAGAAACCGGCGCGCGTGCCGCTCGCATGCGCGTACGCGCTCGTCGCCGCCGCCGCCATCTGGAGCTTCGAGACGGCGTTCTACACGTTCGCGACGTTCGCCGCCGCCGTGATCGCCGCAGCCTGGACGCTGCCGGACGGGAGACGGCTGCGCAGCGCGACCGCGCAACTCGCGGCCGGCGCCGCGTCGGCCGCGCTCGCCGTCGCGGCCTTCGTCACCGCCACCGAGCTCGGGCGCGGCCGGCCGCCCGACCTCGGCGGCTATCTCGACTTCCTGCGCGTGTACTCCGTCGACGGGTTCGGCCAGCTGCCCGTGCCCGGCTGGTCGCTGGGCTTCGTCATGGGCGCGCTCTGCGTCGCGTCGCTGGTGGGCGTCTGGGGGATCGTCGCCCTCGCGCGCGGCAGCGAGCTCGCCCGCCCGTCGACGGTCGTGCCGCTGGCGGCGCTGAGCACCTTCGCCGCCGTCTCGCTGACCTACTTCCTCGGGCGCTCCCACCCCAACAACCTGACCAACGTCGCCCCGCCGTTCGTCGCGCTGCTCACGCTCTGGATCGCGCTCGCGCTGCGCGCCTGGAGACGAGACCGCGATCCGGTCGCCGGCACCGGCGTCCTTCTCGCCGCGCTGTGCGCGATCGTCCTCGTCGCCCAGCAGCTCCCGCAGCTCGTCGTCAAGGCCCCCGACTCGGCCCTCGCAGCGATCGCCGACGGAGCGAGCGGCGGCCCCGGACTGCTGCAGAGGCTGCGCCTGCTCGCAGACGAGCCGGTGATCGACCCGCGCACCCCGCCCGTCGAGCAGCTCGTGCGCACCCACGTTCCGGCCACTGCGCCGCTGCTCGTGGCCGTTGAGCCCGCCGTCGCCACCGAGACCCTGATCCGGCTGGATCGCTCCGATGTCCTGCCGATCGGCACGCCCGAGCAGGACGGCCTGCCGCGGGCGAGACGGGAGGCGCTCGTGCGCGACGCCGCCCGCGTGCCCTGCGGGGCGTACGTCGTCACTCAGAGCGCGCCCATGACGGGCCCTGGTCGCGTGCTCCTCCGCAGCGTGGTCGCGCAACTGCGGCACCTGCACCCGTTCATCGCGGTCGCGCGCGGGGCCGGTTACGCGCTGTTCAGGCTCGGCTGCACTCCGGCCTGAGCGACTGCAGCAGCTCAGCGAGCTCGCGCGCCCTCGTCCGGCGATCGAGTCGCTCCCGCCACTCGGGCGTCAGCCGGCGCTCCGCGAGGCGATCGCCCTCCCATGCGGCCACCGCCTCCGTCAGTGCCGCGCCGATCGCGCCCGCGTCGTCCGGATCTGCGATCCAGGCCGAGCCCGTCTCGCGCAGGAGCGCCGCGGCGTCCCCCTCCGGCGGAACGAGCGCGACGATCGGCCGCTCTGCGGCCAGGTACTCGTAGACCTTGCCCGAGACCACCGAGAGGCCGCGGCCGCCGGCGCGCGGCACGAGCAGCAGGAGGGCGTCTGCCGCGCGCATGGCGGCCAGCGCCTCGGCGTGGGGCCGGAAGCCCTCGAGCGCGAGGGCGTCGCCGAGACCGAGCCCGAGCGCCCAGTCCCGGTCGGCCGGGCGCAGGTCGCCGAGGAACACCGCCTGGAGGCGGCCCCGCAGCTCGGGGCGCGCTGCCACGAGCGCCGCGAAGGCGCCCAGGAACGGCCGCGGCGAGCGCTGCCCGAAGAAGGAACCGGCGTGCACGATGCGCATGCGCTCGCCCCGCCGGTAGGCCAGCCCCGCGAACTCGTCGAAGTCGCAGCCGTTGGCGATCACGCGCACGGCCGTCCCCGCCGGCGCCAGCGCAGCCGCCTCCTCTGCGATCGAGGGCGTGACTGCGCTGACGGCCGCCACGTGGCGCAGGGCGCGCGCGGCGATGCGCGCCTCGACCGCGCGCTTGGCCCGCACGCTGCGCCGCTCGTAGCGCCGGTGCGGGTTCGCGAGCCACGAGTCGCGGAAGTCGGCGACGTGCGGCAGATCGCCGCGCTTGGCGATCGCCGCGGCGATCACGTGCACCGAGTTGGGCGGAGAGGTCGAGAGCACCACGTCGATGCCGCGCTCGCGTACCGCGCGCGTCCCCGCGCGCACGGCATCGGGGAACCAGGCGATCTCGGGATCGGGCAAAAGCAGGCTGCGGCCGAGCAGCGCGGCCCGCACGCCTGCACCGCGCAGGCCGTGTGCGGCAGCCAGGCGCGCCGCAGGCGTCCGCGCGTGCGACGGGCCGCGGTAGCGGGCGCGGTGCACCGTCGTCGACGCCGGGATCTCGGCCGCCAGGCCCAGATCGACCGCACTCCACTTGGGATCGTCCGGCGCCAGCACGTCCACGTCGATGCCGAGCTCCGGCAGGTGCCGGCAGAGCTTGAGCACGCGCTGCACGCCGCCGCCTCCCGCAGGCGGGAAGTAGAACGAGACGATCAGGACGCGCATCGCTCGTTGCGCCAGAAGTCCGCCAGCGACCCCGCCGTGCCCGCGTGCCCGCCACGTGCCGCGATGCCGTCCAGGAGCCGCTCGTAGAGGCGGCCCCAGCCGCGGCCGTAGACGGGATCGAACCGGTCGTTGTGCCAGAGGATGCTCGCGCAGCCGCCCACATCGTGCAGATGGTCGAGCACGCGCTCGACCTCCTCCCAGGCCGCCTCGGGCGAGAGGCCGAGGTAGCGCTGCTCGGCCAGGGTCGCGTCCATCAGCACGAGCGGGAGCTCGAGGATGCGCAGCCGGGCCCTGCTCGACAGGTCCCAGGGGCGGAACGGGAACGAGATGCCCGCGCGCGGCCCGGGGCGCTCGGCATAGCCGAGCGTGGCGTCGAACGAGAAGCCGAGGCGGTCGAGCGCGCGGATGCCTGCGTGCCAGGGCAGGCGCAGGTAGTGGTGGCGGTTGCCCGCGATCGGGCCGTCCAGGAGTCGGGCGAGCTCGGCGCGCTCGCGTGCCAGCAGGCCCTCGTCCGCCAGGCAGGTATAGCTCGCGTGCAGGCCGACCTCCAGCCCAAGGCGATCGAGCTCGGCCACGAGGCGGCCGCGGCGGGCCGCGTAGGCCTCGGGCGACGCTCCGTCGTGCGGGTTGCGGTGCTCGGCGAGCACGAAGCAGGTCGAGGCGAAGCCCCGCTTGCGCTCCAGGGCGGCGAAGCGGCCGTGCGACCAGTTCGGGTCGCTGCCGCGCAGCAGGTGCAGCGGCACGCGGGCGAGCCCCGCGGCCTCGATCCGCGCAGCCGCCGCGTCACGCTGCGCGAGCGCCGCTTTCAGCCGAGCGGCGGCACCGAGCAGCCCGCGAGGGCTCCAGCGCCAGGGCGTGTCGATGTCGTGCGTGAGCGCCACGGCGAAGCGCGCGCCGCCGGGATATGCCGCCGCCGGCTGCAGGCCGGCAGCCGTGGCGCGCCCGCGTAGGGCCACGACGAGCTCGTCGAGAGGGGCCTGGCCGGCAGAGAGCGACGACGACGCGGCCGGGAAGCGCCCGTGCTCGTCGACCACACCGCCGAGCTCCTCCTGGCGCGCGAGCACCGCCGCCGCAGCCTGCAGGTCCCACGCCGGATCGAGCGGCAGCGCGGGCGCGCCCTCCGCGATCGAGAGGCCCGCCGCGGCGCAGAGCTCGCCGAGCAGCCAGCGAACCTGCGCAGCGAGGCCGTCGGGGAGCGACACGACGGCGCGATGCACGTGGGCATCCTACCCTTGCGGGGTGCGACCGACCCCGGCGCTGGCCTACCGCGCGAGTATCGCCGCCGCCTGCGTCGTCGCGGCTGCTCGCCTGCTGCCGTATCTCGGCGACCGCGTCATGCACCGGGACGAGGCGCTTGCGGTGATGGTGGCGCGCCGTCCGCTGGGCGAGCTGCTCGAGACCGTGCAGCTCGTGCGGGGTGGCGCGCCCCTGCACTTCCTGCTCGCAAAGCTCGTCGCCGAGCTCGGCGGCGGCCTCGTCGCCACCCGCGCGATCTCGGCCGCGGGCATGCTGCTCGCAATCGTCGCCGTCGGCCTGCTCGGGAGCGCGCTCGGCGGACGGGCCGTCGGAGCGGCGGCCGCCTGGATCCTCGCGCTCTCCCCCGTCGCGCTCTACTACGGCGACTTCGCGCGCATGTACTCGCTCTTCCTCGCGTTCAGCGCGCTCTCGCTGTGGTGCGTGGTGCGCGCACTCGAGAGCGATGAGCCGCGCTTCTGGGCGGGCGCAGCCGCTCTGCTGGTGCTGACGACGTACACCCATCCCTACGGCGTCGTCGTCGGGCTGATCGCCGCCGTCACGGTGCTGGCCGAGCTGCTGCAGGTGCGAGACCGCGCGGCCTGGCGGCGGCCGCTCTACGCAGCCGGCGGGGTGATCGCCGGCACGGCACCGCTGGCCATCGGCTACATCGTGCTCGCCTCGCGGCTCGACAAGGTGCCGCAGCCGCCCGGAGCGACGATCCCGAAGCCGTCGCTGAGCGACGTGGCGGCGCAGGCCGGCGCGCACTTCGCCGGCGTGCCGCGCTCGGGCGGCGCGATCGCCGTCTACCTTGCGATCTGCGCCGGGTTCGCGCTGGTCGGGCTCGTCACGCTCGCTCGCGGGGGAGCCGGGCGCGCGGCGCTCGTCGCGAGCTGGATCCTGCTGCCACTCGCCGTCCTGGCGGTGGTGCGGATCCCCAACTCGGACAACCATGTGCGCTACGTGATCGAGACGCTGCCGCTGGCCGGCATCTCGATCGCCTACGGCGCCTCGACGCTCGGCCGGCTGCTGGGCTGGCGGGGGGCCCTGGCCGCGACCCTCGCGGCGGCCGCGCTCGTCACCGCGGTCGAGGCGACGCGAGGCGCGCGCCTCGCGGACTACCGCTATCGCGGCAACCGCTGGGCGGTGCAGAAGGCCGATCTCGACAGGGCGGCCGGCTATCTGCGCGGCGCGTTCGCGCGCAACGATCTCTTCCTGGGCTACGACGAGGCGTTCGCCGGCGGCGTGCTCTCGCCCGGCGGCAACGAGCCCCTCTCCTCGGGGCGCGGCACCGCCCGCTCCGAGCCGCAGCTGATCGTGCGCTCGCTGGAGCGGCTGCACGGGCCGATCGCCCACGGCTGGTACGTCGCGCTGCGCGGCAGCAGCGATGCTCGCTACGAGCAGTTCCGCTCGCGGCTCTCGGGGGAGTTCGAGGTGGCGACGTTCAGGACGTTCGTCCTGGTGCGCACGCGCGCGGCAGTGCCGACACCGAAGGCCTTCGCGCTGGCGGGTCTCCGGGTCTTCGAGGCCGCCCGGGAGCTCTCGGCGCCGACGCGCGCGCCGAGCGAGCAGGCCGCCGTCACCGCCGCAGCGCTGCGCGGCGCACTGCCAGATCTGCGCTGAGCGCGAGCGGCACGAAGAGCGCCGCCACGATCAGCCGTCCCGCCACCCCCGCCGCGCCGCGGGCCGCGAACGCGGAGTCGCCGATGGCGAAGAGCGCGGCGGCGAGGGCGCAGAGCGCGGCCAGCCGCCTCCAGTCGTAGCCCACGGGGAACACGCGGTTTCCGCGCGCGACCATGAGGACGGACATCAGGACGTACGCGACAGCGGTCGCGGCGCCGGCGCCCTTCGCGCCGTAGGGCGGGATCAGCACCAGGCAGAGCACGACGTTGGTGACTGCCGCGACCCCGGTCACGACCCAGTTGAGCTGTGTGCGCTTGGCGCGGCCGACGGCCACCCCGACCACGTAGTAGGCGCCGTAGAAGGCGAGACCCAGCGCGAGCAGCGCCATCGCGTCGGCGCCGCCGCGCCACTTCTCGCCCGCCAGCACCGCGATCACCCACTCCCGTGCGAGCGCGAGCGGCAGGACGGCCGCCAGCGCGACGAGCAGCCAGACCGTGAGCACGGAGCGGTAGACCCTGCGAGCCTCCTCGTCGTCCTTGATGCCGTAGGCGAACGGCGGCCAGGCGAGCTGGAAGGCGGTCACGAGCAGCGCGACCGCCGAGGCCACGTTCGCGGCGACCACGAACACGCCGGCGAGCGCGCGCGTAGCGAGCCACGCAACCAGCAGCCGATTGGAGAGATTGAGCGCCCAGAGCGCGACGCGCGAGGGCATGAACGGAAGGCCGAAGCGCAGAAGCGGCTCGGCGAGCGTGCGGTCGACGGGGCCGAAGAGCGCGCGCCTGCGGTCCCAGAGGACGACTCCGAGAGCGACGAGCGTGCCAGTGAACGAGCCCGTCACGAGCGCAAAGGCCTTGCCGTCGAAGTCGACGATCCAGATCACGCTGATGAGGACGGTGACGGTGACGTTGACGAGCGTCACCGCGAGGAACCGCTGGGGCCGCTGCTCGACCCGGTAGAGGCCGGCGCAGGGCTCGTAGAGGAGCGAGATGAGCAGCCCCGCGCAGGCGATCAGCCAGAGCTTGTCGTTGCCGTCGCCGAGCAGGGCCGGCGCGGCCCACGGCGTCAGCAGCGCCGCGACTGCCGCCAGCACCACTCCCGCGCCCGCACACATTGCAATCGCCGTGCGCGCCACGGCGAAGCGGGCTTCACCCTCGCGCTCGGCGGCGAAGCGGAAGAGCGCGTTGACGAGCCCGAGCTGCGCGATCGTCGCGCCGACGGCGACGAGGGCGACGATCTGGCCGACGTTCGCGACCTCGGCCTTGCCCAGGTGGCGGCCGTAGACGGGCAGGAGCAGCAGCCCGGCGAAGCGGGCGATGACAGGCCCGATGCCGTAGATCGCCGACTGGCTGGCGAGCGTCCGCAGGCGCGCGCTCGGAGCAGCGCCGCCGTCACTCACGGCTCGTCGTACTCGACCTGGTCGTAGTAGCGCAGCGCGCGCCGCGTCGTGCGCACCGCGGCCTGATGCGCGGCCAGCTGCTGCTCGTCGAGCTCGCCGAGCGCATGGCGGACGGCCAGGTACGGAAGGTTGAGGTCGTCCTGGTAGACGATCGTCGAGATGCGAGGGTTGATCTCGAGCAGGTGCTCCCCGATGAACTGGACGTTGACGAACCAGTCCAGCTCCAGCGCCGCGACGAGGCGCCGGGCCGCGGCCACGAGCTCGGGCTGCGCGGCGCTCTCGAAGTACATCGCGAGCCCCGCGCGCATCGCCTCGCGCGTCTTTGCGTGGCCGAGCACGAGGCGGCCACCGCGGCAGATGCCGTCGACCGTGTGCTCCTCTCCCGTCGCGAGCTCCATCACGAGCAGCGGCGGGAAGTCCGCCTCGCCGATCGCCTCGAGCGCCTCGTCGACCGAGAGCGGCAGTGGTCCGGGGCGCGCCTCGAGCAGCGCGTAGCGCCTGTCGATCGTGCCCGAGAGCACGCGGAAGCCGCGCGAGCCCTTGGCCTGCGGCGGCTTCATACAGACGTCGCGCCCTGGGTAGCCGAGCTCGGCGGCCGCGGCGCGGAACTCCTCGGGGGTGCGGGCCAGGTGCGCCCGCGGAGCCTTGACGCCGGCGCGCTCGGCCAGAGCCATCGTCTGCGCCTTGTCGTCGCACGCGGCGATGGCCTCCGGCGAGGCCACCATGAGCGGCATCGCGAACAGCTCCCTGTTGGCCGCGAACTGCACGACCTCGCCGCTCGACTGAGGGAACACCACGTCGGCGCCCTCGCGCCGCGCCAGCTCGGCCACGACCGGTGCGAACTCCTCGCTCGATCCCCTGGGCACGACGTGGAACGCGTCGCAGAGGAAGCGCCCGCCGCTGCGCCGGCTCATGTCCGTGCCGATCACCTGGAGCTCGCGCTCGCCGTTCTGCTGCAGGGCCCGGATCAGCCGCGCCGCCCCCGGAGCGCCCGTCGCCGTGAGCAGGACCCGCAGCGGGCGGAGCGTCACACGACCCACCGCACGACCTCGAAGCACTCGGCGAACGGACGGCCGATCTCGATGCCGTGCGTGCGAGCGAGATTGCGGATGTACTCCTCGTTCGCGTAGTTGCGGTGCTGCTGCGAGCGGTAGCACTCGAGCGCGCGCACCTTGGCGTCGAGGTGGCGCTCTTCCAGCACGACGTAGGACTGCTTTGCGAAGCTGAACTGGTTCCACGGGATCTCGTAGCCGAGGATGGTCGTGCGCTTGAAGGCCCGCAGGCCCTCGGCCGCGATCGTGTGGTGATCCTGGTGGATGTCGCCGAGCGTCGGCATGAGCACGGCCTCCGGGGCGAACTCGCGCTGGACCTCGATCAGCAGCTCCAGGATCTCCTGGCGCACCTCGGGAAAGGTGCGCACCTCGAAGTCGTGCACCGTGAGCGCGTCGGCGCCGAGGCCGAGGGCGCCGGCTGCGGCCCGCGACTCGTGCACGAGCGTATCGGGCGCGAAGCCCGGGGGCAGCGAGCGCGAGGCGACCGAGAACGCGATCTGGCGCACATCGGCGCCGCTCTCGACGAGCCGGGCCATCGCCCCACCGCAGCCGAACTCGCCGTCGTCGGTGTGCGGGGCGAGCACCAAGACCCTGCTCAGACCGTCGATCATCTGGTCTCGATCATGCCAGGCGCGGCACAGGCCGCGAGCAGCGCGGCGAGGCCCCAGGTCAGCGGATCCTCGAAGAACGCCGCGTAGAACAGCGAGTGCACGAAGATCGCCAGCAGTGCGAGCCCGAGGGCCAGGCGCTCCGGGCGGAAGGGACGGATCAGCGCGAGGCGCGTGAGCACCGCGAGCAGCCAGGCCACCAGCGCGATGCCCACGATGCCGAGCTCGGAGGCGACCGTCAGGGGCATCACGTGCTGCGCGTGCCGCAGCGCGCGCCCGCGCTTGCTCTGCTCCGCCGCCGCCTGCGTGGAGCCGCCGAGGCCGACGCCTGCGAGCGGATGCGCCTTGAACAGCCGAAGCCCGTCGCCCACGAGGTCCGAGCGCTCGGAGGTCACGCGGTTGACGCCCGAGTGCCGCACGGACGGCACGGCGACGATGCCGAGGCCCACGAGCACGGCGCCCAGCAGGAGCAGCCAGGCCAGCCGCCGGCCGAACGCCAGCACGAGCCCGGCGGCAACGGCCGCGCAGAGCGCGAAGAACGCCGACTGGGAGTAGGAGGTGAGGATGCCGACCCAGGCCAGCGCGGCTGCGGCCGCCGCCGCCAGCGGCTGCCGCACCCTTCCGAACAGCAGGGCCGCGAAGACGAGCGCAATCGTCACCGCCTGGTAGCGACCGAAGATCGACGGGTCGTAGAAGATCGAGTTGGCGCGGAAGAACGAGCTGAACGCGTTCGAGACCATCAGCTTGCGGTTCCACCAGATGTCGTGCGTGAGCACCTGGTAGACGCCGACGGCGGCGAAGATCAGCGCCAGGCCGACCTGCACCCGCAGGAGCGCCGGCAGCTTCGGCAGCGGCGGCGGATGCGCCACGAGCGCGGCCAGCAGGACGCCGAAGGGCAGCGCGTAGAAGGCCATCGCCTTGGCGCCCTCCGAGGCACTGTCGCTCCAGGCCAGCGAGGCGGCCTCCCAGGCGACGAACAGCAGCAGCGGCAGCGCAAGGCGCAACGGGGGCAGGTGCGGGATGTCAAGGGTCAGACCCTTGACACCCGGATCCTCGACATCCCGGGCCTCGGAGGGCGGGTGCGGGATGTCAAGGGTCTGACCCTTGACATCCCGCAGCGCGTCCATCAGCAGGGCGAGCCAGGCCACTCCGATCACGCCGTAGAGCGGGACGAGCAGGTTCGCGTCCTGACTGCCGATGTGCACCGGGAAGCGGAAGGGCGCTGCCAGCACGACCGCGACCGGCAGAGCGAGCGGCCGGCGCCGCAAGGCGCGGGCGGCGATCACGCCCACGACCAGGGCCGGCAGCAGCGCGAGCAGGGCCGGCGCCGCGTGCGCGCGCAACGTGTGGGCGACCCCCAGCCAGCCGAGCAGAGCCAGCGCGCCGGCGGCGGAGAGCAGCAGCGCGGCGACTCGCTCCCAGCGGGCGCTGCGGGTGAGCAGGCCGGCGAGGCCGGCCGCGCCGACCAGGCCGTAGAGAGCAGGAATCACGAAGCGAGCCCGGGCGTGATCTCCGCGACGCTGCGAACCACCCTCGCGCCCGGGATCTCAGGCGACGGGCCGTCCGCCGGCGGTGCGACGACGACCCGGTAGCCCGAGAGCGACCCGCCTGCGGCGTCGCGCGCCGTGAGAGCATCGAATGGGATCCCGAGCGCGTCCAGCCGGCGCTGATAGGCCGCGTCCGCGGCGACGGGACCGGCGCCCACGAGCAGCGCGACCCGCGCGCGCGCCGCTCCGCGCACCGCGAGCAGCGCAGAGGAGTCGCGGCCGGCGTGGCGGTTGCTCACTGCGTAGATCCCGCCCTTGCTGCGCACCGGCACGGTCGCCACCGCGCTCGGAGCGTGCGCCCCGCGCGCAAGCACCTCCGTGCCTGCGCCGACGCGGCCGAGCTCGAGGCGCAGGCTGCGCGCGTCCGCCGAGAGGCCGACGCGCAAGCGGCGCCCCGCGACGATGGAGCGATCGGGAAGGGTGATGGCGACGCCGCGCGCCCGCACGGCGCCGAGGTCGATCGCGCGTGTGTTGCCGGGGACGTCGCGAGCGATCACGCGCAGGGAGTAGCGGCCGTCGGGCGCCGTCGTGCAGCGCTTGCCGGCGCGCGGCGGCCAGCTGATCGCGAGCGCCCGGGAACGGCTCTTCACGCGCACCGTGCGCACCAGGCGAGTACGCGTGCGAACCTGCAGTGCGAGGCCGGAGAGCTGCTCGCCCGCCCGCACGACGACGGTCACTCGGTCGCCGTGGGAGTCGCAGTCGGGCGAGATCACCCGACGCGAGACGCTCGTGCCGAGCACGCGCACCGACGTATCGAGCAAGAGCGGGTTGAGCAGCCGGATGTGCCGACCCGAGACGCCGACCTCGAGACGGTAGGAGCCGTCCGGCACCGGCTTGCCGGCAGCGTCGCGGCCGTTCCAGATCGCGGTGACGTGCCCGCGCGGATGCGGCAGGCGCCCGAGCGTGCGCACGACCGCTCCTCCGGGCCCCACGACCTCCGCCGTGACGGGTCCCGAGGTGTGGACGCGGAAGCGCACCCGCGCGTTCGCCGAGCACGGAGCGGCGCAGCGCGGCGAGAAGAGGGCGCTGTCGTGGCGGTCGAGCTGCCCGCGGCCGTGGTTCGGCGTCGGGTCGACGGCGATCGCCTCGATCGGCGAGCGCTCGAGCTTCAGCAACTGGGCGAGTGCAAACGCGCCGGCCGAGGCGGCGAGCAGTCCACCCGCGAGTGCGATCGCGACTGCGCGCTGCATCGGGCTGGATCGTACGCGCAGGAACGCACGGGCCCGCGTCGTAGCCGGTGCGGATGCGCCGATGCCTGTTCCTGCCGGCGGCCGCCGTGGCCGCGCTGCTCACCCTGCCCGCCACCGGCGCCGCCGCGATCCTGGACATCCGCCTCGACACATCGGCCGCACCGGCGCTGTGCGTCTCGACGAGCGCGTCCGTGAGCTCCGTGACCGTCACCGTCGGCCGCCCCGGCGGCGGGACGATCGCCACGGCGACCAGCGCCACGCCTCTGGCGACGCTGTGCGACGGCAGCGCCGGCCGCAGCTTCCTCCCGGCGCTGCCCTTCGCGCGCCTGGGCGGGGCATCCGGTGCGACGCTCGCCATCTCCGACTCGTCCGGCGCGAGCTCCAGCGTGCCCTTCCCGGTGGCCGTGTTCCAGACGGCGCACTCCGGATTCACCGGGATCGTGCACCTGCGCGACCTGCCCCTTGGCGGCTCGACGCTGGTCTCGAACGGCAGCTCGCTGCCGAGCACTCCGGTCGCCTCCGGCTCCTTCGACAGCGCCGAGATTGCCACGCCGGCCGCCCCGCTGACCGTGACCGCGACGATCGGCGGCACGCCGTTCCACGCCGTCCTGAGCCCCCAGCCGTTCGCGGCGGAGGTCGTCGTCGCCAACGGCGCCACCACCGTGACGGTGCATGGCGCGGATCCGGCGGGCGGCCCCGTCGGCATCGACCTGACCGCACCGGGCGGAGCGCTGGTCGCGCATACATCGGCGGCGCCCCGCGTCGGCTCGGGGACGGACGGGACCGTCACGTTGCCGTTCGCCGCGCAGCCCGGGGCCGCGATCGCCGCCACGCAAGCCACCTGGTCGACGAGCACGCGCATCGCGAGCGCGGGCTTCACGGGCGATGGCTTCAGCGTCGCGATCCCTTCCTCGGCTGCCGGCTGCGCCGCGGCTCACTCCTGCGTGAGCGGCAGCTACGCCTGGTCGCTCGCCCTCCACGATCCCGCGGCCCAGGAGTTGCCGACCGGCGCGCTCGGGCCGTGCGGCGCCCTCGGCCCCGACGTCTCGGGTGAGAGCGGCTGCGGCGCATTCGGAACAGGCGCGGCGCGGACCGCCGTGACGGCGACCGGGGAGCTCCCCGTGGTCGACGACAGCCTCCGCGTCAGCCTCACGGAGCCGTCGCTGGGCACCTCCAGCCTGCGCATCTCGGCCGCGGGAGTGCGCGGCTCGCTGGACGACGGCAGCCTGCACGTGCGCGGCCTGCCGCGCCAGCCGGTCGCGGCGGCGATCTCGTCGCCCCGCGGCGCGCTGCCGGCGCTGCGCGCGACGCGCACGATGCTGACGAGCAGCGCGGGCGTCGCCGACATCGGGCCCGATCGCGATGCGTTCCCGCTGCACGTCGCAGACCGGGCGGACGTCAGCCTCAGCGGTGCCGGGGCAGGATCGATCCCGGTGGCGTACCGTTACCGGCTCGACGCGGCGCTCGCGGGGTCGGTCCTCTCGGGCAGCGCAGCACCCGGCGCGCGCGTCCTCGTCGAGCAGAGCGAGGGCAGCTTCAGCGATGCGCAGCTGACGATCGCCTCCGCCGCCGGCGCCTACGCCGTCACGCTGCACGACCCATTCCCGGGCGACCGGATCGTCGTGACAGCCGGCGATCCCGCCACGCACGGCGTCACGACCCTGAGCCTGGTCGTCGGCGGCTTCGCGCCGCATATCACCGGAGTGCTCGATCAGCAGCCCGTGCGCGCGGGAGTGGTCGCGAACGTGAGCGGCCTCCCCGCCGGCGCCGGAGTGCTGTGGGGCGGGGATCTGCCCGACACGCTCGGCGGAACAAGCCTCGCACTGCCCCTCGACCGCCTGCCCGACGGCCCCCTACGCGTGACGGCGCGCGCGCTCGCCGGCCCCGGCTCGACCGACTACGTCTACGTGATGCTCGACTCCACCGCGCCCACGGGAGGCGCCGGGCCCGACCAGACGGTGCCGCTCGGGCGCCGGGCGGTCTTCGTCACCCAGGCCCGCGATGCAGGGGGGCTTGCCGCGGTGCGCTTCAGCTTCACGGCCACGGGGGCGGGAGTCGGGCAAGCCGTCAACCAGCTCGGCCAGCCGTTCCGGCACGCGTTCACGAAGCTCGGCATCCACGCCGTCACGGTGACGATCACCGACCTCGCGGGCAACACCACGACCGATCGCGCGATCGTGCGCGTCGTGCGCGGCGTCTCATCGACGGTGAGCGGCACGTGGCCCGTGCGCGCGACGCGCCGAGCGGGCATCAAGACGAAGCTGAGCGCCCGCCTCGCCGGCGACCTGTCACTGCAGCTGATCAGGCCGAACGGCAAGGTCGCGATCGCCCGGACGATCTCCTTCGACACGGTGCGCGTCGGCCGGAAGCTCTCGCTTTCGCTCAGCAAGCTGCCGCCCGGGCGCTACCTGGCGGTGCGTCAGTTCGTCGACTCCAACGGTGTCGCCGGACCCGTCGTGGCCACGCCGCTCGTGCTCGCCTGAGCGCGGGCGGCGCTCACTCGGTGAGAACGTCGAGGTGATGCGTCTCGACGCCGCTCGACCGCCGCGGGCGCCGGCCTTCGGCGTCCACGGCGCCGCCGAACGTCTCGTCCATGCTGAATGCGGGGTCGCTGCTGCCGAAGACGTACTGCAGGGTGCCGCTCAGGCGCTCGCGCCCGCCGGCGACGGGGGCGGGCGCGGGAATCGCGGCCGCCACTGCCGGCGCCGCGGGCTGCGGGGCGCGGGCGGGTACGGGTGGGGGTGCCGGAATCGCGGCCGCCACTGCGGGCGCCGCGGGCTGCGGGGCGCGCGCGGGCGCCGCGGGCCGCGGCTCGTCGCGCGGCAGGAACTCCGGCGAGAGCACCATGGAGTCCAGTTCGAAGCCAGGCGGCAGGCAGACCGGCAGGATGATGCTCTCGTTGTCGGGCCCCCGCACTTGCAGCCCGTAGCCGGTGGGGAGGGGCATGCCCGGGATCGCGGGTCGCTCGGGGCGCGCGGCGGTCTCACGCAGCTGGTCCTCGACGGCCTCAATGGCCTCTCCGAGCTCGTCGACCTGCTTGGCGACGTGGTCTGCGCGGCGATGCGCGATGCCTCCGAAGAGCATCGCGCCACCGATGATGATCGAATCGAGGCGTCGTTTCATGTCAGGCCGAACCACTCCGGTCGAGGTGCCGATTACCTCATCGAGTGATAGCCGAGGTGCGATATCGCGGGCGTCCCCCGAAAGGGTTGTCACCCGTTAAGAGGACGTTCAGGCGAGGGAGGGGGAGACGTCGGCTCAGGCGACGTGCAGGCCGCACTCGGTCTTGCCGCTGCCGGCCCAGCGACCTGCGCGCGCGTCCTCGTCGCTGCCCACGCTGCGTGTGCAGGGCATGCAGCCGATCGAGGGGAAGCCCCGGTCGTGCAGCTCGTTGTACGGCACGCCGTTGCGGTGGATGTAGCGCCAGCAGTCGCGCTCGCTCCAGTCGACCAGCGGCTGCACCTTGACGACGCCGCGCCTGGCATCGAGCACCAGCTTCGGGGCCCGTGCGCGCTGGCTGTTCTGGTCGCGGCGGATGCCGGTCAGCCAGCCGTCGGCGTCGCGGATCGCGTGCTCGAGCGGCGCGACCTTGCGCAGGCCGCAGCAGCGGTCGGGCTCGCGCTCCCAGAGCGAGGCGCCGTGGGTCACGGCTTGCCCCTCGACGCTCTGCTCGGGCCGGAGCGTCTCGACCTCGAGCCCGTAGCGCTCCACGAGTCGCTCGCGCGTGGCGTGCGTCTCCGGGAAGAGCAGCCCGGTGTCGATCTCCACGAGGCGCGTCTGGGGAGCCACCTCGCGCGTCATGTGCACGAGGATCGAAGTGCCGAGCTGCCACGAGCACGTCAGCACCATGCGCCCGCCGAAGCGTTCAGCCGCGAACTCGACGAGCTCCTCGGCGCGCAGCGGCTCGAAGTGCTCTGCGAGCCGCGCAACGTCCTCGCTCGTCAGATCGCCAGAGAGGTGAGCGGTCGCCACGCACTCACCCTAGCAATCAGTGTCGCTTATCTCAACAAGAAGGTGTGCTCATGCAAGGCCGAGTCGCTCGAGCGTGTCGCCGGGGAGCGGCACCGGCCCGGAGTCACCGAGCTCCGGACCGTCGGGAAGCCCGTGCCAGTCGGATCCGCCGCACGGCACGAGCCCGAGCTGCGAGCACAGCCGCTTGCCGAACTCGCGCTGCTGGTCGTCGTGGTCGGGCCGATGGCACTCGATCCCGCGCAGCCCGTGCGGGACGAGGCCGGCGACGAAGCGCTCGAGCGCGGCATCACCGAGCCTGAGCGAGTAAGGGTGGGCGAGCACGGGCGCGCCGCCGCTCGCGGCGACGAGCTGGACTGCTTCCTCGGGACCCAGCGAGCCCGCATCGACGTAGGCCGGCTGGCCGTCGGCGAGCAGGCGGTCGAATGCCTCCTGCGTCGTCGCCACGTGCCCGGCCTCGACCAGCGCGGCTGCGATGTGCGGCCGCCCCACGCGGCCGCGCGCGCGGCGCGCGACGTCCTCCCACTCCAGTGCGAAGCCGAGCTCGTTGAGCTTCGCGACGATGCGCTGGTTACGGCTCGCGCGGTACTCGCCGATCTCGCACATGCGCGTGCCGAGCGGCTCGGCGGTGGTCGACGGCAGGTACGCCAGCAGGTGCATCGAGCCGGACGGCGGCCGCACCGACAGCTCGGTGCCCGGCACGAAGCGCAGGTCGAGCCGCTCGCAGGCCGCAGCCGCCTCGCTCAGGCCGCCGAGTGTGTCGTGGTCGGTCAGCGCGAGCGTGTGCAGGCCGAGCTCGTGCGCCCGCTCGACCAGCGCGGCCGGCGTGAGCGCCCCGTCGGAGGCAGACGAGTGGCAGTGGAGATCGATCAGGCTTTGACGTCGAGCAGCAATGCGCTCATCGTGTCGGACCGGAGCCCGAGCCGCAGGGTCTCGAGAGGGATCACCTCGTCCGGCGGGATGTTTCCGAGGTTGACCTCGGGCCCGAACTGCCGGATGAACCACGCCTGCTGCGATTTCTGCGGCGCCTCGAAGAGCAGCCGCTCGACGGGCAGCTCGTGGACGATCTCGTCGATCAGGCCGCTCCGCACCTCTCCGCTGCCGCGGAAGATGCCCGCGGTGCCGGACTCGCGCGCCTCGGTGATGACCTTCCAGGAGCCCGCGCCGAGCTCCTCGCGAATCCATTCGACCCACTGATAGGGGGCGAAGATCGCCTCGGCGTCCTTCGAGCCGACCTCCGAGAGCACGCGGAAGTCCTGCGCGAGCGTCTCGATGATCTCGAGCTTGCGCTCGCGCGGGAGGTCGATCGTGCCGTCCGAGACCTCCACGCTCTCGAAGCCGTTCTCGCTCAGCCAGCGGCGATAGCCGTCCAGCTTGCCGCGCACCTCGGCGATCTCGAGCAGCGTGCCGCCGCACACCACGGGCACGCCGAGCGCGCGGTAGAGCGAGAGCTTCTCGCGCAGGTTCTGCGTCACGTACGACGTGCCCCAGCCGAGCTTGACGATGTCGACGTACTCGCCGCCGGTCGCCATCAGGCCCTCGATGTGCGAGAGGGAGAGCCCCTTGTCCATGACGTGCGTGATGCCGATCTCGCGCGGCTTCGCCGGGCGGAGCGGCAGGTCCAGGAAGCCGTCTGCGGTGCTCGAGATGCTCATTGCCGACGAGCGTATCAGTCTCTGATACGTCGGAGTAGGAGCACTTCTAGCTCGAGGCAGCGGCTCGGCCTGCCCTCCAGCCGAACACCGAGCCGTCAAGCAGGGAGTTGCCCATCATGCGGTTGCGCCCGTGGACGCCGCCCGCGATCTCGCCCGCCGCGTACAGGCCGGGCAGCGTCGTGGCCCCGTGCTCGTCGATCACGAGGCCGCCGTTCTGGTAGTGCAGCACGGGGTAGGTGTGGATCGGCTCGCTGAGCGGGTCGACGCCGGCGGCGCGGTAGCGCTTGAGCATGTACGGCAGTGAGATCTCGGCGTCGGCCACCGCGATCGGGCGGCAGTCGAGCAGCACCGACGGCCTTCCCTCCGGCGTGGTCAGCCCGCGCCCCTGCTCGCACTCGCGCACGATCGCGGCGGCCACGACGTCGCGGCCGCCGAGCTCATCCACGAAGCGCTCGCCGTCGGCGTTGAGAAGCACGGCGCCGTAGGCGCGCGTCGTCTCGGGAATCGAGTACCCCTGCAGCGAGACCGGCCAGAGACCGCCGTTCGGGTGGTACTGCAGCGCCTCCAGGTCGCGGGCCTCGCAGCCCGCCGCCAGCGCGATCTCCGTCACCTCGCCGGTTGCGCCCGCAGCGTTTGTCGAGAAGGTGCCGAGCCGCTTGGCCTCGGCGAAGCAGCGCCCGCCGGCGGCCAGCACGACCGCGCCGGCGGTCACCGCGAGGCTCTCTCGCTCGCGCTGCCCGAGCGTTGCGCGCCAGCCCGCGGGCACCGCGTCGAGCTCCAGCAGCGGCGCGTGGTCGAGCGTCTCGATCTGCGGCTCGGAGGCGACTGCCGCACGCAGAGCGGTCGCGATCGCATGCCCCGTGCGATCGCCGACCTGGAGCAGCCGCTTGCGCGTGGCGCCGCCACAGCGCGCCAGCCGGTAGCCACCGCCGTCGTCGTGCGTGAAGGCGACCCCGAAGCGCTCGAGTCGCTCGATCGCGGCCGGAGCCTCGTCTGTGAGCGCGGCGACGAGGTGGGGATCCGCTGTCTCGTGCGAGCTGTGCATGACGTCCTCGGCGTGGATCGAGGGCGAGTCATCGGCGCCGAGCGCCGCCTGGATGCCGCCCTGCGCCTTGGCGGTGTTGGAGGAGGCGAGCCCCAGCTTGGTCGCGAGCAGCACGCGCCCGCCCGTCCCCGCCGCCGAGAGCGCCGCGGTCAGCCCGGCCACGCCGGAGCCGATCACCAGGACGTCGCAGCTCCGCTCGGGCACGGGCGACAGGGTAAGACGTCCGCGCCCGGCGGGCGTGACTGCCAGGGCGTGCAGGGCAAGGGAGATCTGGACCTGCGTCGATCGTCGAATCGGGGAAACCGACAAGGCCGCTCGCGCGAATGACCAGTACGGTGCCCTCGCCAGCCCCCGCCATCGGCCGTGCGTCGCTCGGCCTGATTGCAGTCGACAGCCCTGTCTGGGCCTTGCGGCGCGGACTGAGCTCGCTCGAGGGCGACCTGCCAGCGGCCATCGTGCGCATCGACGCCAGCGCCACGGGCACGGAGGTGCGGAGCGCGGCCGCCATCGCCGTCTCGGCCGGAGCGGCGGTCGCATGGATCCCCGAGTCGGCCCCGCTGGCGCTCGCCGAGGAGCTCGCCCGCTGCTGCCCGGACGTCGTGCTCGACTCGGCGCTGTGCGGCGACGAGCTGGCGGCCCTGCTGCTCGAGACCTCCAGCGTCTGCGACCTCGCCGATCTGCGCACCGACCCGTGGCGCGTCGCGATCGCCCTCGGCAGTGAGGCAGACGGCGGGCTGGAGGGGCTCGACGGCGTCGACGTTCTTGGGCGCGGGGCCGATGCCCGTCGCCTGGGGGATTGGCTCGCCGCCGGCGTCAAGGTGCCCGTCTGGATCGTCGGCGACGCGCCGGGCGTCCAGGGCGTGCGGCTGCGCTTCGGCCGGTACGAGCGCATCGTGCCGCCGCCGGCCCTGGAGGCCAGCGCGACGCTCGGCGATGCGCTCGACCTCGTCGCCTGCGGGCACGAGCTGGTGCGGGCGCTGCACGGCTCGGCTGCCCGGCTCCGCCGCGCCGACTGATCAGCGCTCGGTCGCGACCGGGTTGCTGAGCGTGCCGACGCCGCTCACGGTGATCTCTACGACGTCGCCGTCCACGAGGTAGCGCTTGGGATCGCGGGCGTCGCCGACGCCCCCCGGGGTGCCGGTCGCGATCACGTCGCCGGGCTCGAGCGTCGTGCCCAGCGAGACGTACTCGACGAGCGCCTCGACTCCGAAGATCAGGTTCTTCGTGTTCGAGCGCTGCAGCGTCTCCCCCGAGACGACCGTCTCGATGTCGAGTGCGCCCAGATCGACTCCCTCGGCGTCGACGAGCCACGGACCGAGCGGGCCGAACGTGTCGAAGCTCTTGCCGTAGGTGAACTGCCGGAGCGGCGTTTCGAGCTGCGCACGGCGCCCGGAGACGTCGTGGAAGCAGGTGTAGGCGCCGACGACCGAGCGAGCCGTCGCTCCGCTCGCGCGGTAGACGGGCTCGCCGATCACGACGGCGACCTCGCCCTCGTAGTCGGGGCGCGTCTCCTCGCGCGGAATCACGATCGTCTCGCCGTGGCCGATCAGGGAGGTCGTCCACTTGGCGAAGATGACGGGCACCTCGGGCAGGGCGAGCTCGGACTCCTCGGCGTGATCGCGGTAGTTGAGGCCGATGCAGATCAGCTTGCGCGGCACCACCGGCGGCGCGAGCGTGAGCGATGCGAGCGGAGCCCGCGGGCCGTCGGCGGCCGCGAGCTCGGCCCATGCGGCACGCGTGGGTATGAACCCCTGCGCTCCCGCCGGCCCGGCGTCGACGACCTCATCGCCCTCGACCCGCCCGATGCGGTAGTCGCTCGGCCCGGTGCGGTAACGGACTGCCTTCAACGTGCGCCTCCTCGTGATTCGCCCCGCTGCAGGCTACCCTTGGCCGCATGGAGAGGAGTGCGCTGACGCTCGACGAGGTCGACCTGCTCGACCACGACCTCTTCGGCGAGCGCGAACCGTGGGACGTGTTCGAGCTGCTGCAGCGGGAGGCGCCCGTCTTCCGGCACCCGGAACCGGACGGCGACGGCTTCTGGTGCGTGACGCGCTACGACGACGTCGTCCAGGTGCTCAAGGACACAGCGACATTCTCGTCGGAAAGCGGCGGCGCGGCCCTGATCGAGCCGGTGCCGCGCGACGTGCTCGAGGCGCGGCGCAACTTCATGGAGACGGACCCGCCGCTGCACTCGCAGTGGCGCCGCATGTTCGCCCGCGACTTCACGCCGCGCTCGCTGGCCGACCGCTACCGCTCCTACCTCCACGAGCTGACGCGCACGACGCTCGACGAGACGCTGCCGAAGGGCGAGTTCTGCTTCGTCGAGGAGATCGCGGGACCCATTCCGATCCGCGTCCTCGGCCACATGCTCGGCGTTCCCGACGAGCACCTCGACAAGCTCGTCGAGCTCGGCGACCGCATGCTGGTGCCGACCGACCCCGACCTCACGCCCCCGTCAACGCTCACGCCGGAGCAATCGAAGTACCTGCCCTTCGGCTCGGAGGCCGGGGCAGAGCTGCTCGAGCTCGGCCGGCCGCTGATCGAGGAGCGCAAGGGTCACCCCTGCGGCGACGTGCTCTCGATCCTCGCGAATGCCGAGATCGGAGGCTGCCCGGTCTCCCAGCACGACCTCGACAACAACCTCGCACTGCTGGTCGTCGCCGGCAACGAGACGACCCGCCAGGGGATGGCTCTCGGCATGCTCGCTTTGATGGAGCACCCGGACCAGCTCGAGCTGCTTCGCTCCGACCCGGCGCTGATGCCGACCGCGGTCGACGAGCTGATCCGCTACGCCTCGCCGGTCTGGCACTTCCGCCGCACCGCAGTGGCCGATACGGAGCTGCGCGGCGTCCGCATACGCGCCGGCGAGCGCGTCGTCGTCTGGTTCGCGGCCGCCAACCGCGACCCCGCGGAGTTTCCCGACCCCCACCGGCTCGACCTCACGCGCAAGCGCGACGTGCACGCCGCCTTCGGGCGCGGCGGACCGCACTTCTGCCTCGGCGCGCACCTGGCGCGCCTCGAGCTCGCGGTGCTCTTCGAGCAGCTGCTGCCGCGCCTCGCGTCGATCGAGCTGGCGGGGCCGCCGGCGCGCCTGCGCTCCAACTTCACGAATGGCCTCAAGCGCCTGCCGGTGCGGGTGGTCGAAGCTTCGTAGGCGTCGCCACGCGGGTGCTAGGCTCGCCCGACCATCACGGGCCAAACGATGCGTGCGGAGGCGAGATGACGGAGTCGGAGCGGTTGGCGGCGCTCGAGCGCGACGGGGTGCGCATCATCCGCGTCACCTATTCCGATCTGCACGGAGTGCTGCGCGGCAAGGACGTGCCGATCGGCTTCTTCGGATCGCACACCGCCGCCCACGGCCTCGGCTTCTGCAAGGCGATCTCGACCACCGACCTGCATCACAACGTGGTCTCGGGCTTCGAGCACGGCTTCCGCGACATCCACGTCTGGCCGCTGCCCGAGACGCTCGTGCGGCTGCCGTGGGCGCCCGAGGTCGCGTGGTGCCTGGCCGACCAGACGGCCGATGGCGAGCCCTACGGTGCCGACCCGCGCGCGAGCCTCAAGCGCGCGATGGCGGCGTTCGCCGCGCTCGGGCTCGAGCCCGTGATGGGCCCCGAGCTCGAGTTCTACCTGCTGAAGCCGGACGAGCGGGCCTCCGGCGGCTGGTCGCGCTATGTCGAGAACCCGACCCACGTCTACACCGTGGGCGACCACGCCGACCCGCGCGGCATCCTCGACCGCATGCTGCTGCAGCTGCACGAGGCCGAGCTCGGCGTGATCGGCGCCGCGCACGAGTACGGCATGAGCCAGTGGGAGATCAACCTCAACCACTCGAGCGCCCTCGACGCTGCCGACCGCGCCTTCCGCTTCAAGGCCGCCGTCAAGGACCTCGCCACGCGCGACGGCATGCTCGCGACCTTCATGGGCAAGCCGTTCAACGGCGACGCAGGGTCCGGGTTCCACGTGCATCTCTCGCTCTGCGGCGAGGATGGCTCCAACGCCTTCGCCGACACGGCCGGCGACCAGGGCTGCGCGGAGCTCCTGCGCCACTTCATCGCGGGCGTGATCTCGCACGCGCCGGGCCTGATGGCGATCCTCAACCCGACCGTCAACGCCTACCGGCGCATCGACCCGCACGAGCTCGTCCCGACCCGCGCCTGCTGGGGGTATGACAACCGCTTCGGACTCGTGCGCGTGCCGCCGGAGCGCGGTCGTGCGACGCGCGTCGAGATGCGCCTCGCCGACGGAGCCGCCAACCCCTATCTGGCGACCGCCGCGCTGCTCTTCGCCGGGCTGGACGGCGTCCAGCGGAAGCTGACGCCGCCCGCCCCCGTGGCCGGCCTGGTCTACGAGCTGCCTGAGGAGGACCAGGGCGAGCCGATCCCGCTCTCGCTCGGCGAAGCGCTCGACGCGCTCGAGGCCGACACCACGTTGTGCGAGGCGCTGGGCGGCCAACTGGTCGGCACCTTCCTCACGATCAAGCGCTTCGAGCTCGAGCGCTACAACCGCCATGTCTCCGAATGGGACATCGCGGAGTACGCGCACCACCTCTGAGGCGCTAGTAGCCCATGCCGTCGGCGAGCGCGGCGCGCACCGTCGCGACGTCGGCGAGTTGCGAGAAGCCGTCGGCCTGTGCGGCAAGCGTGGCCGCCTGCACGTCGGCGTGGGCGATCGTCCGGTCGCCCAGCACCAGGTTGCGCGTGGCGGTGCCATCCGTCAGGAAGATCACGCTGAGCCCCCGCGCGACGGCCTGGCGCGCAGTGGTGTCGCAGCACATGTGGGTCATGAACCCCGCAATCACAAGCGTCCGAGCGGCCTGTTGCGTGAGCACGGCACTCAGCTCGGTGTCGGTGAAGGCGCCCGGAGTGTGCTTGGTCACGACCGGCTCGATGTGGCGCGGAGCGACATCGGGCATCGTCTCGATCAGATTCCGGTCGGCGGCGAACACGGGAGCCCCGGCCGCCTCGACGTGGCGGATGTGGACGATCGGCATGTTGGCCTCGCGGTAGTCCTCGAGCAGGCGGCGGAGGCGCGAGAGCACGATCGCCCCATCAGGGATCCGCAGCGGCCCTCCCTCGGCGAAGTACTCGCGCTGCACGTCGATCATCAGCAGCGCGGCCCGGTTGAGATCGAGCGGGGGTCTCACACTCATGCGAAGGCGCTCCTGACCTGGCGGACGCCGACCATGGCGGCCGCGGTGTCCGCCATGCCGTCGGCCCGCAGGCTGGCAATCAGGCGCTGGACGCGGGCGAGGGCGACGGCGCGCTCGGCCAGGAACCGCTCCACCGCCTCGTCCATGGGTGCCCCGCGGCCGGCCACGATGACCTGCTCGGTCAGCTCCCGCCTGGTCGCGTGCAGCTCGTCGCGAACGGCGGCCAGTGCCCAGCGCTGCCAGCGCGTCTCGGCCACGATGGTGCCGATCTGATCCTCGAGCCAGTCGAGATTGAGCCGCTCGCCGAGGGCGAAGAACGCGTCGGCGGCCTCTGTCAGCGAGCAGCCGGTCGCGCGGGCGGCCGCGATCACGTCCGGCGCATAGGTGAGCTCGGAGCGCCAGGCCGCGGCCTCGGCCAGCTGGAGCGGCAGCCCGCGGGCGGCCAGGCCCTCGCGCTGGAGGGCGTGATCGGCCCGCCAGGTGTCGCTGCCCACGCTGCGCAGCGTCTGCGAGAGCTCGTTGAAGGACGCCCGGTCGCGGGCGATCACGCCGGCGGCGTCACCCTCGTTGGCGTGCTGGAGGTACCAGCGCGAGACGCCCTCGACGAGGCCGTCGACGCCTCCCATGACCTCCATCTGCACGTCCGTGTCGACGGCAGGGTCGGTGAACAGCGCCTCGACCTCCTCCCAGCGCGCAACGGCGCCGGTCACCTCGCGGGCGATCCAGTAGGCGCGCACGACCTCCGCGGCCTCCGCGCCGGTCTCGGCCATCATCTGCCACGCCCAGGCGATGCCGAGCGAGTTGACGACGTCGTTGGTGACGAAGGTCGCCACGATCTCGCGGCGCAGGCGGTGCTCCCGGTAGAGCTCGCCGGTCGCCTCCACGATGCGGCGGGGGAAGTAGGCGCGCAGCACCGCGTCCATCGCGGGGTCGTCGGGAATCGCCGATGCGAGCACCTTCGGGTAGAGGCTGCGCTTGGCGTAGGCGAGCAGCACGGCGAGCTCCGGGCGCGTGAGGCCCCGGCCCTGGCGCTGCCGCTCCGCCAGCTGGTCCGTGGGCGGCAGGGCCTCGAGCTCGCGGTGGAGCAGTCCGTCCAGCTCCAGCTCGTGCATGAGCATCTCGTGGGCCTCGACGCGCTGCGCGGCGGTCTCCTGCTCCTGGCTGAGGATCTGGGCCTGCAGGTAGTTGTCGTAGAGGACGAGCTCGCAGACCTCGCCGGCGGCCGCGGCCAGCAGCTCGTCGCGGCCGTCCGGGGTCAGCGAGCCGCGCTCGACCGCCGCTCCCAGGAGGATCTTGATGTTGACCTCGTGGTCGGAGCAGTCGACGCCCGCGGAGTTGTCGATCGCGTCCGTGTTGATGTGGCCGCCGGCGCTCGCGTACTCGATCCGGCCGCGCTGCGTCAGGCCGAGGTTGCCGCCCTCGCCGACGACGCGGGCACGCAGCTCGCGGCCGTCGACGCGGATGGCATCGTTGTCGCGGTCTCCGGCGTCGGCGTGGGACTCCTCGGAGGATTTGACGAACGTGCCGACGCCGCCGTTCCAGAGCAGGTCGACGGGTGCGCGCAGGATTGCCCGCACGAGCTCGTCCGGGTCGAGCGACTCGGCGTCCACGCCGAGGGCGGTGCGCACCTCGGGTGAGAGCGGCACGGACTTCTCCGTGCGTGCCCACACGCCTCCGCCCGGCGAGATCACGCTCCGGTCGAAGTCCATCCAGGACGTGCCGGCGCCCAGGGCGAAGAGCCGCGCGCGCTCGGCGTACGAGGCGGCGGCATCCGGCGACGGGTCGAGGAAGACGTGGCGGTGGTCGAAGGCCGCGACGAGCTGGATCTGGCGCGACAGCAGCATCCCGTTGCCGAAGACGTCGCCTGACATGTCGCCGACCCCTGCGACCGTGAACGGGCGCGCGTCGACGTCCCGCCCGAGCTCGCGGAAATGCCGCTTGACGCTCTCCCAGGCCCCGCGCGCGGTGATGCCGAGCTGCTTGTGGTCGTACCCCTTGGAGCCGCCCGAGGCGAACGCATCGCCGAGCCAGAAGCCGTACTCGAGCGCGATCGCATTGGCCATGTCCGAGAGCGCGGCCGTGCCCTTGTCCGCGGCGACGACCAGGTAGGGATCGTCCTCGTCGAGGGCGCGCACGCCCTGCGGGTGCACGACCTCGCCGCCGACGATGTTGTCGGTCACGTCGAGCAGGCCGCGGATGAAGGTGGAGTAGCGCAGCTGCACCTCGGCGCGCAGCAGGTCGCGCTCCGCGGGCGGCGCCCGGAGCACGAACCCGCCCTTGGCGCCGACGGGGACGATCACGGCGTTCTTGACCGTCTGGGCCTTCATCAGGCCGAGCACCTCGGTGCGGTAGTCCTCGCGTCGATCCGACCAGCGGATGCCGCCGCGCGCGACGTGCCCGCCGCGCAGGTGGATGCCCTCCACGAGCGGGTGGTAGACGAAGATCTCGTAGAGCGGCGCCGGCGCCGGAATCTGCGGCACGTCGGCCGAGCGGAACTTGAACGAGAGGTAGCTCCCGCCCAAGCGCCGCGTTGGTGCGGACCGTCGCGTCCATGAGCGCTGCGAAGCCGCGCAGGATGCGGTCCTCGTCGAGGCTGCCAACGGCCGCGAGGTGCTCATCCAGCCGTGCGCGCAGCTCCTCTTCGCGCGCCGAGCCGGCCGTCTCGCAGAAGCGCGCGCGGAACAGCTCGACGAGCAGTGCGGCCGTGCGCGGCTGCGCGCACAGCACGTCGTTCTGGTACTCGGCGGTGAATGTCGGCGCAACGATGCGGCGGTACGGCGGTAGGCCCGCAGGATCACCACGTCCTCGGCGCCAGGCCGGCGCGCACCACGAGCGCATTCAGCGTGTCCCACTCGCAGCGCCGCTCCAGATGGCCGTGATGGCGTCCGCCAGCCGCTCGCCGTCGCGCTCGCAGTCCAGCTGCGCGTCGTCGACGAGCACGCCGAAGTCGTGCAGGTAGGCGCCATCGTCGCCGCCGTCGAGGCGCGTCGGCACCTCCTCCATGACCGTGAGCCCGAGCGCCTCGAGCACGGGCAGCAGCTCGCCCAGCGGGATCTTTCCGCCCGGCGTCGCGACCGTCACGCGCGTCAGCGGCCGCGCGCCGACCTGCGTGTGCCCGACCCCTCGTTCTGGAGGCCGACGGCGAACGCCTCGCCGGCGGCGACGCGCTCGAGCAGGGCGATGTCCGCGAGCGCGAGGTCGGGGGCGTGGCGGACTTGTAGTAGTCCGGCAGGCGCTTCGCGTAGCGCCCGCGAGCCGCCTGCCCTCGGCATCCCCGAAGCTCAGCACGAGCTCGTCGGCCAGGCGGTCGTCCCAGGTGCGGCCCGCCGGGCGACCTCGCGCTCGAGCTCGTCGAGCGGCACCTCGGGCGCCTCGCCGGCGGGCACGTGCAGCAAAAAGAAGAGCTGGGCGGCCGCGCCCTCCACGAGTGCGAGGTGGTACTCGGCGGATCGGCGTGGTATCGCTCCGCGAGCAGCTCCTGCAGCCGGGTGCGGAGCTCCGTCGACATGCGGTCGCCCGGCATGGCCACCATCACGGTGACGTTGCGGCTGGCGGCGTCGCGCCGCACGGTGAGCGTCACGCGCTGTGCTTCCTCGGCGCGCGCGGCCGCCACGATCTCGGACCGCAGCGCTTCGATGGGCGCCTGGAAGAGCTCGTCCCGCGGGAACGACTCGAAGGCGGCCACCGTCGCCTTGTAGTCGTGCGAGCCCGCGATCAGGCCCTCCGCCTCGATGATCGCCTGGAGCTTGCGGCGCAGGAGCGGCGTTTGTGAGGCCTGCTCCAGGTAGACGAGCGAGGTGAACAGGCCGATCACGCGCAGCAGCCCCGCAATCGAGCCGTCCGGCCGGAGCACACGCACGGACACGTCGTCCATGCGCGCGCGCCGGTGCACGTGCGAGCGGCGGTTCGTCTTGCCGATCACGAGCAGATCGCCGTCGGCGACGAGGCGCTCGCGCAGGAACTCCGGCAGCTCGCCGACGGGCGTCGCCCGGGAGAAGCGCGATTCGCCGTCGTCGCGCAGGATGCCGAGCCCCGAGCCCTGCTGCACCTGCACGGCCGGTCCCGACGGCCCATCCTCGATCGTGTACGCGCGGGCGCCGAGCAGGATGAAGTGCCCCCTGCGGAGCCACTTCAGGAACTCCGTGGTCTCCTCCACCTCCTCGGCCTCGCGCACGCCGGCGGCTGCGTGCGCGGCCTCCTCCATGCGCTCGACCAGCGCGAGCATCGCTGCGAAGTCGCCGACGGCGAGCTGCAGCTCCCGCAGCGCCTCGCGCACCGCGGCGACGAGCGCCTCGCCCTCCTCGTGCCCGAGATGCCGCTCCAGCTCGAGCCGCATGACCGACTCGCGCCGCTGGCCTCGCGTGCGTCTGCGATGCGCACGATGCGCCCCGCGGCGTCGCGCTCGACCGCGACGATGGGGTGCAGCAGCAGGCGCACGTTGTAGCCGGCCCCCTGCACGGCGGCGCGCACGGTGTCGACGAGGAACGGGGCATCGGGCACGTTGACCTCGACGGCCGTTCCGGCGGGGGGCGACTCCACCACGCGCACGGCGATCGGCTCGAGCCCCCTGGCGTCGACGAAATCGTAGAGCCCGGCGGTCTGACGCGAGAGCTCCGCGAGATCGAACGTGCGCAGCCGCTCGTGCAGCGTGCGACCGAGCAGGACGCGCGCGAAGTGCGTCAGACGCTCGCTGCGGGGAGGCTGCTCCCGGCTCGCGATCAGCTCTTCGAGCTCGCGCAGGAGCGGGTGCGCGGCATGGCGTTCGCTCACGCGGCTCACGCTAGCCGGTCGAGCCACGCGCGTGCAGGGCGGGCGGGACGATCGCCGTGCGGGCCAGCGCGGCCTCCTCGCTGGCACCCACGGCCAGTCGCACCGCGATCTCGGCGATCCGGTCGGTGTGCCAGCGGACGCTCGTGAGCGGCGGGTCGAGCAGGCGGGAGACCGGCTGGTCGTCGAAGCCCACCACGGCGACGTCCTGCGGGATGCGCAGCCCGAGCTCCCGGCAGGCGGCGTAGACGCCGAGCGCCACCGAGTCCGAGAGCGCGAAGATCGCCGTCGGCCGCTGCGCTCCGGAGAGCAGGTCGCGCGCCAGCGGCTGGGCGCCGTTGAGGCTGTACTCGCAGGCGTACAGCTGGGTCTCCAGGCCGAGGCGCTCCGACCACTCGACCACGGCCTGCTCGGCGCTGCGCGCGGGCGCGCGCTCGATCGCCCACGAGAGCACGCCGACGCGGCGATGCCCGCGCTCGGCCAGGTGCTCGAGCACCGCCCGCACTGCGCGCTCGTTGTCGAACAGCACCTGTCCCGCCGTCGCGGCACCCGGCATTCGCTCACCGACGCTCACCGTCGGGACGCGCTCGGCGACCTCCGCCCAGCCCTCGGCGAAGGGCGCGATGGGCGAGACGATGAGAGCGTCGACGCGACGGTCGTAGAGCTCGAGCGCGAGCCCGACCTCGAGCGACGGGTCGCCGTCGGCGTCGGCGATCAGCAGCTGCCGGCCGCCCGCGCGCAGGTGGCGCTGGACGCCCGCCACGAGCTCCTGGAGGTAGAGGTCCGCGAGGCTCCCGACGACCATGCCGACGCTGGCGGTCGCGCCGCCGCGGAGCGCCCGCGCGATCGGATCGGTGCGGAAGCCGAGCTCCTCGGCCGCGGCCTGCACCCGCGCCTGGGTCTCCGTGGACACCTGCAGGCCGCGCAGCGCATACGACACGGCGGCCGGCGAGAGGCCGGTGTGCTCGGCCAGCTGCCTGATCGTAGGTCGTCTCCGGCGCGCACCCGCCTGGTGGCCCTCAGCCATGCCGACCTGACGGTACTTGACGGATGAGCATTCCGGAGCGATGATTGGTGAAACGATTCACTCCACTGATCCCGTGGTGATTTGAGGAGCCCCCCCGTGAGTCAGACCCCAAGCTTCGTGATCGGCGTTCTCGCAGAGGCCCTGCCCGAAGGCCGCTCGCTGACGATCGCAGAGTGCGCGGAGGCGGCGGTGGCCGCGTCCGGGGCCTACGACCTCGATGCGCTGGTGGACTTCGAGAGGGGCGAGCGCACGTACACGCAGCTCTGGCGCACGCCCTACAGCGAGGCCTACGCGATCGGCTGGAAGCAGTCCGGGGACACCGGCTTCCACGATCACGACGGGTCGCTCGGCGCCGTGCACGTCGTGCGCGGCACGGTGGCCGAGGAGCACATCGTGCTGCGACCCGCCGGCGATTGGCTGGCGCGCGCCGAGTTCGGCTGCGGCGAGACCTTCCGCTTCGACGGGGCGCACATCCATCGCATGCGGCACGCGGCGGGCGACATCGCTCTGACGGTACACGTCTACTCGCCGCCGCTCGGGCGCGTCGGGGCGTACGAGCTCTCCTGCGACGGCACCCTGCGCCGTCGCAGCGTCGACGGCGACGAGGAGCTGCGCGCGAGCGACACGTTCCAGGAGCATCGCGCCATCGAGGATCCTCCGATCGCCTAGCGGGAGAGCCGCAGCTCCACGCAGATCGGCGGCTCGCCTCGCAGCTCGTTCCAGATGCGGATCAGCGCCGTTCCGACGGGCAGGACCGGATCGCGGTGCGCCTCCTCCGTGCCGAGCACGCGCGCCGTGGGCTCGCCGCCCGCCAGGTGCTGGAGGCCGAAGGCGTTCGTGCGCCGGGCGTCGACGACGTAGAAGCACGCCAGTGCGAGCGGCTCGAGCGCCGGGTTCCCCTCGCCGGCGGCATAGCCGGCGAGCTCGCGCACACATGTCGCGGCGTCCGCTGCGAGCGCCACCAGCTCGGCCGAGGGCAGTCCGGCACGGTGCCGCGGCTTGCCGCCGGGGGGTTGCTCGAAGATCGCCGCCACCGGCGCCGACTCGTGCAGTGCGGGCCGGGGCCGGCGCAGCTGTGCGACGGCGGGGTAGACGGAGAACGCGAGCGCGGCCGTCGCCTCCACGAGCTCGGCCGCCAGCGCATCGGGGTCGACGCCGGTCACCCGAGCAGATAGCGGCCCGAGAGCGCCACTTCCTCCAGCGGCGGAGCTGCAAGGGTCTCGCCGTCCAGCGTGACTGCCAGGGTGCGCGGGTCGACGCGCACGTCTCCGACGCGCCCGTGCCGCAGCATGCTCGCCGCCGTCAGGTCGCGGCAGCCCTCGACCGGCACGCGGGGGCGCGAGGTCGGCAGGTCCGCATCCATCGCAGCCTCCGCCAGGAACGCGAGCGAGAGCAGCGCGGGGGCCCTACCGGCACCCCCGACCTGGCGCCGCAGCAGCACCGGCTCGGCCAGAGCGGTGCTCGCGTTGCCCTCGCCGGAGGCGCCGTGGACGGGAATGCCCGCCTTGAGCACGAGCTCCGGCCGGACGCCGAAGAACTGCGGCTGCCAGAGCACCACGTCGGCGAGCTTGCCGCGCTCGAGCGAGCCCACGTGTCGCGCCAGGCCATGGGTGATCGCCGGGTTGATCGTGACCTTCGCGAGGTGGCGGAGCACGCGCTCGTTGTCGGCGCGGCCGGCCCCCGGCTCCCCGCAGGGCTCGCATCGCGGAAGCGTTCTGGAATGCGCGGCGGACGACCTCGCCCACGCGGCCCATGCCCTGCGAGTCGCTCGAGAGCATCGCGATCACGCCCAGGTCGTGCAGGAGCCCCTCGGCCGCCATCGTCTGCGCGCGCACCCGGTGCCGCACGATCGTCGCGTCGCCGTGCACCCGCCCCGGGAAGAGCACGTGCACGGCCGGCACCATCGCGAGGTGCTCGGCCGCTGCGTTGACGCCGAACGGCACCGTGGGCGCCGTCGACGAGGTGAGGATGCGCTCGCGCCCGGCCAGTGCGAGCGTGTCGGGCCAGTGCCCGCCACCGCAGCCCTCCACATGGAAGGCGTGCCAGGTGCGCCCGGCCGTCACGGCGATCGTGTCATCGACCGAGAGCAGCTCGTTCATGCCGTCCGTGTGCACCGCCAGCTGGACGTCGTGGGCGTCCGCCAGGTCGAGCGCGCAGCGCAGCTGCTCAGGGCCCGCGCCGACGTCCTCGTGGATCTTGAGGCCGCCGCCGCCCGCGCGCAGCGCCGTCTCCACGGGGCCGGGCCGGGACGAGGACGCGCGCACCAGCAGGCACGCGTTGAGCGGGTGGGCCTCGAGCGCGGCCCAGGTCGCCCGCAGCCCCTCCTCGGGGTTGCAGCCGAGGTTCCAGGTGGGGCCGTAGTCCTGGATGACCAGCGTCGTCAGGCCGCCGGCCAGCGCCGCGTCGCAGATCTGGGGCGAGAGCCAGTGCACGTGCGGGTCGACGCCGCCGGGCGTCGCGACGAGGCCGCGGCCGTCGATCACCGCGGTCGAAGTGTCGAGCACGACCTCGATCGCATCCATCGTGTCGGGGTTGCCCGCGCGCCCGATCGCGGCCACGCGGCCGTCGGCGACGCCAATGCTCGTGCGGCGGGCGCCGAGCACCGGATCGAGCAGCAGCACGTCCGTGATCGCGAGCGCGAGCCCGCCGCGCTCGGCGCGCACCGCGAGCCCGTCGCGCATCGTGCCGCCCATGCCCGCAGCGATCCCGGTCGCCTCGTCGCGCTCGGCCTCGACCTGGAGACCGGTGTCGCCGAGGGCCACCCGGTAGGCCCGGCGCGTCTCAGGCACCGAGATACCCCCGCTCGCGCGCCAGCTCCAGGGCGCGTTCGAGGGCGCCCGGCGCGTCGAGCTCGCCGTCGACGAGCCCGCCGTGGCCGCGCACGATGCGCAGCCCCGCGATCGGAGTGCCGTAGAGGTCGACCGTCGCTCCGGGCTCGATCACGAGCTTCTCGCCGGCCTCGAGCGCCGGGCGGAGGCCGTAGACCGCCGCCCGGTCGAGCCGCAGCCGGCGGTTCAGCTCGAAGAGATGCACGTGCGAGCTCAGCCCGATCGGCACCTCCGCGGTGTTGTGCGCCGCAAACGGCCCGCGCGCGCCCGGCAGCCACGCCAGCGGCGGCTCGGGAGGCACCGCCGGCGGCGCTTCGGCACGGTCGATGGGATCGTGCAGGACGACGAGCCGCATGCCGTCTGCGAACAGCGCCTCGACCTCCACGCGCGACACGAGCGCGGCCACCCCGTCGAGCACGTCGCCGGACGAGACGACCGTGTAGCCGAGAGCGGCGGCGGCGGCGTAGCCGAGCCCGTCGCGGGCCGCCTCGCAGACCTCGTCCGCGATCAGCGCGACCGCCTCGGCCTGGTTGAGCCGCAGGCCGCGGGCGCGCCGGCGCCGGGCCAGCTCGGCGGCCTGGAAGAGCAGCAGGCGCTCGACCTCGCGCGGTGTCAGCCGCACCGGAGCCTGTCCCGCTACGCGGCGGCTGGGGCGAGCCGCATCGCGTCGTCGATCGCCAGGCGCAGGCGCCGGGCCATCTCGGCGATCTCGTCCTCGGTCACGACGAACGACGGCGAGACCTGCATCGCGACGCCCCGCAGCCCGCGGCTGACGAGGCCGTGCTCGAGGGCGAGGTTCGAGACGACTTCGCTGAGGCCGGGCGTCGCCGCCAGGGCCTCGGGCGTGAACTCGACCGCGGCGGCGAGGCCGATGGAGCGCACCTCGGCGACCATGGGATGGCCGTCGAAGCGCTCCTGGTACGCCTCGGCGAGTACCGGCTCGAGCTCGCGCACACGTGCGATCAGGCCCTCGCGCTCGATGATCTCGAGGTTCGCGAGACCCGCGGCCGCGGCCGCCGGGTGGCCGCCGTAGGTGTAGCCGTGGCGGAACATCTCTGCCGAGCCGTCCGCGAAGAACGGCTCCTTGACGCGCTTCGAGGCGACGACCGCGCCCATGGGCACGTAGCCCGAGGTGAGGCCCTTCGCGCACGTCATGAGATCGGGCTCGATGCCGAAGCGCTGACAGCCGAAGCTCGTCCCGAGGCGCCCGAACCCGCAGATGACCTCGTCCGAGATCAGCAGCACGTCGTGCTTCGTGCAGAGCTCGCGCACGCGCGGCCAGAAGCCGTCCGGCGGCGGGATCACGCCGCCCGCGCCGATCACGGGCTCGCCGATGAAGGCGGCCACCCGGTCGGCGTGATCGTCGAGCAGCCGCTCGAGCGCGTCGGCGTCGCCCCAGGGGATGTTCTCGATGTGCGGCATGAGGTCGCCGTACCCCGTGCGATTGCCAGGGATGCCCTGCAGGCTCGTGCCGAAGGCGTTGACCCCGTGGTAGCCGTGCTCCCGCGAGATGATGATCTGCTTCTCGGGCTTGCCGATCGCATTCCAGTAGCGGCGCGCCAGCTTGGCGGCCGTGTCGATTGCGTCGGAGCCGCCGCCCGAGGTGAAGAAGACGGCGGCGCCGTCGAGCTCGGAGAGCTCGGCGACCTTGTCGGCGAGCTTCAGCAGCGGCGGGTTGGCGAACGGGCCGAAGGTGTGGAAGGCGGCCAGCTCCTTGAGCTGCGCACCCACGGCGTCGGCGATCTCGTCGCGTCCGTAGCCCACGTTCATGTACCAGAGCGAGGCGGTGGAGTCGAGATAGGACTTGCCCTTGTCGTCCCAGACCGTCGAGCCCTGCCCTCTGGCGATCACGACCTCGCGGCCCTTCGTCGCCGCCATGTTCGCGAAACCGCGCCACAGCTCCGTCATGATGCATCCTCTCTCGCCGGGACCTCCGAGCTTACCGCTGCGTGCGTCACGATCGGCGGCGGATCTGCGGAGGCCGGCTCGCCCGGCGGCGAGAAGAGCGTGTGCGGCACGCCCGCGGCCGCGTACGCCGCCGCCTCGTCCAGCGTCTCGGCCTCCAGCAGGGCCTTGGTCAGGGAGTCGAGCCTGGCGCGCTCGCGCGTCAGCAATGCCGTGGCGTCCGCGTGAGCCTCGTCGGCCAGCCGCCGCACCTCGGAGTCGACCAGCCGCTGCGTGTCCTCCGAGGTCTGCGCGACGCCGGGGAGCAACGGACCGTCGCTCTCGGCGGGCAGCACCGCGACCGGGCCGATGGCCGCGCTCATGCCCCAGCGCCCGACCATCTGGCGCGCGATCGCGGTCATCTGCTGGATGTCCGACTCTGCGCCTGAGCTGATGCTGTTGAAGACCAGCTCCTCGGCGACGCGCCCGCCCAGAGCGACCCGCAGGCGGGCCTTGAGATACGCCTCGTCGTAATTGAAGCGGTCCGAGTCGGGGGCCGAGAACGTGACGCCGAGCGCCATGCCGCGCGGGATGATGGAGACCTTGCGCACGGGGTCGGCGGCCGGGATCAGCATGCCGACGAGCGCGTGCCCCGCCTCGTGATAGGCCGTCCGCTCACGGTCGTCGTGCGTCATCATCACGCGGCGCTCGACGCCCAGCACGATCTTCTCGACGGCGTCCGTCAGGTCGGCCATCTCGACCGCCTTGTGCGATCGCCGGGCTGCCAGCAGCGCGGCCTCGTTGACGAGGTTCGCGAGGTCGGCGCCCACCATGCCCGGCGTCGTCGAGGCGATTGCGCCGAGGTCGACGTCCGGGGCGAGCGGCACGGAGCGCGTGTGCACCCTGAGGATCTCGAGACGGCCCTGCCGGTCGGGCGGCTGCACGGAGACGCGCCGGTCGAAGCGCCCCGGCCGCAGCAGGGCCTTGTCGAGCACGTCGGGGCGGTTCGTGGCGGCCAGCACGATCACGCCGCTGTTCGGGCTGAAGCCGTCCATCTCGGTGAGGATCTGATTGAGCGTCTGCTCGCGCTCGTCGTGGCCGCCGAAGCTCGCCCCGCCGCCGCGGGAGCGCCCGATCGCGTCCAGCTCGTCGATGAACACGATCGCCGGCTGCGCGGCCTTGGCCTGGGCGAAGAGGTCGCGCACGCGCGAGGCGCCGACGCCGACGATCATCTCGACGAACTCGCTCGCGCTGGCCGAGAAGAACGGCACGCCCGCCTCGCCCGCGACGGCGCGGGCGAGCAGCGTCTTGCCCGTGCCCGGGGGGCCCGAGAGCAGGACGCCGCGCGGGATCTTGCCGCCGAGGGTCGAGTACTTCTCGGGGTTCTTGAGGAAGTCCACGACCTCGACGAGCTCCTGCTCCGCCTCCTCGATTCCGGCCACGTCGGCGAATGTGACGCGCTCGGTGCCCTCGTAGCGGCGGGCCTTGGAGCGGCCGAACGTTCCGAGCGCACCGCCGCCGGCAGTGGCGCGCCGCATGGCGAAGATGATGATGCCGAGGATCAGCAGGGTCGGCCCGAAGCCGAGCAGGATCGAGGCCAGCAGCGAGCGCCCCGAGTCCGGCGACTTGGCATTGATCTCGACGCCCTGCTGCTTGAGCTGGGCGAGCAGCGTGTTGTCGGTGGGGAGCGCCGGCTGATTGGTCTCGAAGCGCGTGAACCGCTTCTTGTCCACCTTGACGGCCTTCCTGAACTCGCCCTCGATCTTCTGCTCGGTGATCGTGACCTGGCTGACGTTGCTGCTCTGCACCTCGTGCAGGAACTGCGGCGAGTAGGCGATGTGCGCGCGCGCCGGCTTGTCCGGCAGCGTCGATGCGATCCAGTAGTTGACGATCAGCAGGGCGATCACGATCGGCCAGAAGCGCGGGCGCGGCATGCGCGAGCGCGTCGGGGCGCCGCGACCGTCGGCGGCCGGGTGCACCTTCCAGCCGGGCGAGTCGTTCTTGCCGCCGAAGCCCGGCAGCTGGAAGGGGCCCTTCGGCTCGCGTCCGCGCGGCGGAGTGGGGTCAGGCGCCATGGCCCGGATCGTACGTCACAGCTTGATCGCGCCGTCCTCGGCGACCCCGGCCGCGGCCGAGCCGAAGTCCTCGCGCGAGAGCCGGGACACGAGACGGGCGCTGGCGTGCGAGGGGTCCAGGTGAGGCAGCGCATCGTCGTCCAGACGCAGCGACGTCCACGTGCCTCCCTCGAAGGCGCCGTCCCCGCGCAGCTGCACGCGGAGGATCGCGCTCAGAGAGAGCGTCCCGCCGGTGCCGAAGTTCTTGAAGCCCGCGAAGTTGCCGAGGGAATAGGCGATCAGGCGGCCGTGGTAGCGCTCCAGGCCGCGAATCACGTGCGGCCCCGAGCCGACGACGAGATCGGCCCCCGCATCGACGACCGCGTGCGCGAAGCGGCGGGAGTCGCCGCGGTTCTCCCCCAGGAACGTCTCCGTGCCGTGGGGCACGTGCATGGCGCCCGACCCCTCGGCGCCGGCGTGCATCGCGACGACGACCAGATCGGCCTCGACCTCGGCCTTGCGCACCAGCGCCTTGGCCACGCCGACCTGCTCGAGGCGCGAGGCCCACTTGTAGGGCGCGAAGCCGAGGAAGGCGATCCGCAGCCCCGCTCGCCGGAGGGTCGTGATCTGCCCCGGCCGGCCCGTCCAGCGAAGGCCCGCGGCGCGCAACGCGGCTCGGTCGAGCGCTCGCCCGCCGCTCCGAAGTCGTCGGCGTGGTTGTTGGCGACGTTCATGACGTCGAAGCCGGCGGCGGTCATCCGCCTCGCATACGACGGCGGAGCCTGGAAGGCGAAGCAGTTCGAGGAGCCGCCGCACTTGGATTCGGGCAGCGCCGAGAGCGTCTCCTCGAGGTTCCCGAACGTCAGGTCGGCGCTGCGCAGCGGGCCGGTGACCGGGGCCATCGAGCGACGGCCGGCGTACGGCGGCGTGCCGTAGCTCGAGGCGAGCACCATGTCGCCGACCCAGGCGATCGTGACGCTGTGCGTTGCGGGATCCGGCGCGCTGGTCGTGGCCTTCGGGGTGCTCACCGTGTCGGCGGGCGCGGTCGTCGCGCCCGTGACGCCCGTCAGCGTGATCATCACCGCGTTGCTCCCGCTCGTGGTCGCCGCGCTGGGGCGCACCCGACGCCAGCGTGCCCGCCGCCCAGACGCCGATGCCGGCAAGTGCGGCAAGCAGCACCGTTGCGCTCACACGGCGCCGCCGCAGCTGGCGCCGGCGCAGCTCGGCGCGGCGGGCCCGGCGCTCGCCGGCTCCGGGATCCAGGCTCACGCCTCGACCTGGAAGGCCACCTCGAGCGAGCCCGCCTGCGGGCTCCAGGCGCGCACGGCACGCACGCTACCGCCGTCGTCGAGAGCGAAGAGCTCGCCCGCGCGCACGGGGGCGTCGAGCGACCAGGCGTCGATGCCCGGGATCGTCGCGACGCGCTCGCCGGCGGCGACGGCGGCGCCAAGCGCCGCCGGCAGGGGGCGTGCCGGTGCCGGCGCGAGCGACGGCGCCTCCCACGGCTGGGCCTGCTCCCAGGCGGCTGCCGCACGCACGAGGAGATCGTCCTCGTATCGCCGTCCGGCGATCTGCAGCCCGAGCGGCAGGCCACCCGCCCCGGGGGCCATCGGCACGCTGACGACGGGCTGGCCGGTGAGGTTGAAGGGGTAGCAGAAGTGGCAGTAGTCGTCGTAGAACTCGCCGATGGGCTCGCCGCCGAGCTCGCGCGGCGCCCATTGCGAGAGCGGGAACGCCACGCACTCCATGGTCGGGGTGAGCAGCAGGTCGTAGCGCGTGTGGAACGCGTCCCAGCCGATCGCGATGTCGTGCGCCCGGTTGCGGGCCGCCGTGTAGTCGAGGGCGCTCATCGGGAAGCCCTCCTCGATGAGCGCGCGCGCATCGTCGCCCACGAGGCCCGTCGCGAGCAGCGGGCCCTCGCTCGAGGTGTTGTCGCCGCAGGCGATGGCGTTCCAGACCTCGAGCGGGGAGTCGAGCTCGGGATGCGCCCACTCGACGGTCGCGCCCGTCGCCTCGGCGAAGGCGGCGACGGCCTCCGCGAAGCGCTCCCGCACCTCGTCGTCGAGGCGGATGTAGCCGAGGTCGGAGGAGGCCGCGACGCGCAGATGCGAGAGGTCGCCCGGCTCGCGAGCGGCGTGCAGGTAATCGTGACCGAGCGCCGGCAGCGAGCGCGGGTCGAGTGGGTGAGGCCCCGCGAGGACGCTCAGGGCCCGTGCGCAGTCGGCGACCGTCCGCGTCAGCGGACCGAAGTGCGAGAGCAGCAGCCAGCCGTGGAAGTCGCGCGCACGCGGCACGAGGCCGTAGCTGGCCTTGAAGCCGACGGTGCCGCAGAACGACGCCGGGATGCGGATCGAGCCGCCCCCGTCGGAGCCGAGCGCCAGATCGCCGACCCCGAGCGCGAGGGCGCTGGCCGCCCCGCCGGAGCTGCCGCCCGCCGAGCGGTCTGGCGCGAACGGGTTGCCGGTCTGGCCGTACAGCTCGTTGCGCGTCGTGCCGCGATAGCAGAACTCGGGCACGTTGCTGCGGCCGATCGCGATCGCCCCGGCCGCCTCGAGGCGCTCCACCACCACGGTGCTCGCGTCCGGGATGTCCGTCATGAGCGCGCGGGAGCCCGCGGTGCAGGGGTAGCCGGCCTGCTGCATGGCGTCCTTGACGGTGAACGTCCAGCCGGTCAGCGCGCCGGTGTCCTCGCCGCGCTCGAGCCGGGACTCCAGCTCGCGCGCACGTGCGCGAGCCGCATCGGCGTCGACCAGGCAGAGCGCGTTGACGACGGGGTTGACCTCGACCGTGCGCGCGAGTGCCGCCTCGACGGCCGCGAGCGGCCTCACCTCAGCTCCGCTCGACCCGACTGCCGGGGACGATGTCGTCGGCGCCGTCGGGCCAGCGCACCCAGGCCTTGTGGCCGCCGTCGTAGTCGTCTCCCCAGAGGATCAGCGTGGCGGGCTCGCCGAGCGCCTTGCAGGGCTCGGAGCCCTCGCTGTCGAGCCCGCGCCAGAGGCGCACGAACGGGTTGGTCTCCCACTCGCGCGCGACGGTGGTGTGACCGATGTGGCCCGGATTGACGACGCACGCGGGGTCGAGCCGGAGCAGGCGATCCATGATCGAGCCGCGGAGATCCTCGAAGCTCGTGGCCGTGGCTCCGCGGACGCCTCCGACGGAGCCTGCGAAGAGCGTGTCACCGGTGAAGCACTCCGCCCCGTTGACCACGAACGAGAGCATGCCGTCGGTGTGGCCGGGCGTGTGCAGCGCCTCGATGCGCAGGTCGCCCGCCTCGACGACGTCCCCCTGAGCGAGCGTGCCGTCGGCGCCGCCGGGCAGGCGCGGCCCCTCGAGGGCATGCGCCAGCACAGGCGCGTCGGGGTAGCGCTCGCGCATGGCGTCCAGGTGCGCGACATGGTCGCCGTGGTGATGGGTGATCAGGATCTGGGTGACGGTCAGGCGATGGCGGTCGATGGCGGCGACGATCGGCTCCGGCGGCCCGCCGGCGTCGATGAGGACGGCGCTGCCACCGGGACGGTCGCCGACGACGTAGGAGTTGGAGAGCCAGCCGGGCTCCATGCTGCGTTCGAGGATCACGCCGCCAGCCTAGCGACCCGCGGGACACCGGTGTCGGACATTGGGGTCTGACCCTTGACATCCCGCACCTGGCACCGCGGTTCCCGCAGGTGGCACGGGGGTTCCCGCATGCGGCCCCGGGGTTCGCGCGGTTGTCCTCGCAGTTCGCTTTGGTCGCGTCGACTGGACGTCGTTGCTTCTCCGTGGCGTGGGTGCTCGACTGGACGCAGGGGTCAGGCCTCCCTGCTTGGATGTTCCGCGACACTCGGCTCGCCGGCGAGGCCTGCCCCCGTTCCACCTGACGCCTGGGCGGGCCTCACCCGCCACAGCGCGGGCTCACATCGTTGCTTGGGGATCGGGTGACCCCTCGAACCCTGCAGCGGCGGGAAGTCCGGGTCTCACTGCGGGAGATTGGGGTCTGACCCTTGATATCCCGCAGCTGGCACCCGAGTTCCCGCAGCTGGCACCGCAGTTCCCGCGGTTGACCTCGCAGTTCGCTTTGGTCGCGTCGACTCGACGTCGTTGCTTCTCCGTGGCGAGGGTGCTCGACTGGACGCAGGGGTCAGGCCTCCCTGCTTGGGTGTTCAGCGACACTCGGCTCGCCGGCGAGGCCTGCCCCCGTTCCACCTGACGCCTGGGCGGGCCTCACCCGCCACAGCGCAGGCTCGCATCGTTGCGTGGGGATCGGGTGACCCCTCGAACCCTGCAGCGGCGGGACATCGGGGCCTCACTCCGGGACGCAGGGGTCACGACATTGGGGTCTGACCCTTGACATCCCGCAGCTGGCACCCGAGTTCCCGCACCTGGCACCGGCGTTCCCGCGGTTGACCTCGAAATTTCCTCTGGTCGCGGTGACTGGACGTCGTTGCTTCTCCGTGGCGTGGGTGCTCGACTGGACGCAGGGGTCAGGCCTCCCTGCTTGGATGTTCCGCGACACTCGGCTCGCCGGCGAGGCCTGCCCCCGTTCCACCTGACGCCTGGGCGGGCCTCACCCGCCACAGCGCGGGCTCGCACCGTTGCTTGGGGATCGGGTGACCCCTCGAACCCTGCAGCGGCGGGGACACAGGCGGTCGGCGCCTCCTAGGACGTCAGGATCGAGCGGATGCCGTCCTTGTTGTGCATCAGGTCGACGCCTCGTTCACGTCGTCCAGCGGCATGCGGTGGCTGAGCATTCTGTCGGGACATTGGGGTCTGACCCTTGACATCCCGCACCTGGCACCAGGGTTCCCGCTGCGCGCGGAGAGCCGCGAGAATCTATACATGTTCGACGAGCCGGCTCGCGTGGACGAGGATCTCGCGCTCCTGGAGCGCCTGCGCGCCGCGCTGCGCAGCGCCCGGCGGGTGAACGGGGAGCAGCGCTTCCGGCGCGGCGACGAGCAGCACCGGCTCGCGGTGCCCGACTGGGCAGCGCTCGAGCGTGCCCGGCCGGCCGCGGGCGTCGGCTTCTTCGGTCAGGCCCGCCCGGATGTCGATCACGAGCCCATCGCGACACTGGAGGACGAGATCGTCGGGCGGGCAGGAGAGCTCGGCGGGCTACTCGCTTACCACAACGCCCTGCTCGAGCCCGGCCGCTGGGCGAACCTCGTCGTCTTCGCCGCACCGGACGCCGCCGGAATCCTGCGGGGCGACGGCGTGCACGAGCGCGCCGTTCAGCGCACGCCCACGCATTACCTCTCGTTGCGCCTGCACCGCGGCAGCCTGGCGGACGGGGCGCTCGGGACGGCGCCGTTCGCCCTCGAGCGGACGCTCTTCCTCGACTTCGCGGAGAACCCGCCGCGGCGTTTCGTCCGAGCAGCCCGGTGAGCGGTCGCGTCTAGAACGTCAGGATCGAGCGGATGCCGTCCTGGTGGTGCATCAGGTCGAACGCCTCGTTCACGTCGTCCAGCGTGCATGCGGTGGCTGAGCATGCTGTCGACGTCGAGCTCGCCGTCCATCCAGAGCTGGACGAGCCCGGGCACCTGGCTGCGGCCCTTGACGCCGCCGAAGGAGGAACCCGTCACCCGGCGGCCTGTGATCAGGAAGCGCGGGACGATCTCGAGCAGCTCTCCCTTGCCCGCCACCCCGATCATCGTCGCGAGGCCCCACGCTTCGCGTGCCGACTCGACCGCCTGGCGCATGACCGCGACGTTGCCGGTGGCCTCGAAGGTGTAGTCGCAGCCGTAGCCGCCGGTCAGCTCGCGGAGGGCGTCGACGACGCCGTCGCCGGCCAGCATCGTGTGCGTCGCACCGTGATGGCGCGCCATCGCGAGGCGCTCCTCCGAGAGGTCGATGGCGACGATCTGCTCGGCGCCGCGCAGGCGGCAGCCCGCCACCGCACCCAGGCCGACGAGGCCGCAGCCGAAGACCGCGACAGGTGGCGCCGGGCTCGACCTGAGCGGTGTAGAAGGCGGCCCCGAGGCCGGTGGAGAGGCCGCAGGCGAAGATGCTCGCACCCTCCGGCGGGACGTCGGGCCCGACCTTCGCGAGCGCGATCTCCGGCATCACGGTCGCCTCGGCGAACGTCGAGGTGCCCATGAAGTGACGGAGCTGCTCGTTGCCGCGCGAGAGGCGCGACGTCCCGTCCGGCAGGTAGCCGAGGCCCTGCTGCTCGCGGATCGCGATGCAGCGGTTCGTGCGGGGGCTGAGGCAGTGGATGCACCTGCCGCACTCCGGCGCGAACAGCGTGATCACGCGATCGCCCTTGCGCACGCTCGTGACCCCCTCGCCGATGTCCTCCACGACGCCGGCGCCCTCGTGGCCGAGCACGCAGGGCGCATAGCCGGTGGGGTCGGCGCCGCTCGCCGTGTAGAGGTCGGTGTGGCAGACGCCGCAGGCCTCGACGCGCACGAGCACCTCGCCTGCCTTGGGGCCTGCGAGCTCGACGTCCTGGACGACGAGCGGCTTGCCGAACTCCTCGAGCACCGCGGCGCGGATCTTCATCTCTGTTCTCCCTCGAAGGCTTGCGCGGCGACGACTCTACAGAGCCAGCGTGGACGGCCCAGGGCGCTCGCGCTCGCGCTCGTAGGCGTCGATCGCATCCACGCGCTGCATCGTCAGGCCGATGTCGTCGTAGCCGTTGAGCAGGCGGTAGCGCACGTCCTCGTCGACCTCGAACGCCACCTCGCGGCCCGAGGGCAGCGTGACGAGTCGCCGCTCGAGGTCGACGGTGGCAGTCGCCGGGGCGGCCTCGATCAGCTCCCGCACGTCCGCCTCGGGCAGCTCCACGGTGAGCACGCCGTTCTTGCCGCAGTTGGAGCGGAAGATGTCTGCGAAGGAGGGCGCGACGATGGCCCGGAAGCCGCGGCCCGCGAGCGCCCAGGCTGCGTGCTCGCGCGACGAGCCGCAGCCGAAGTTGTCGCCGGCGACGAGGATCGGCGCGCGCTCGAAGTCGCTGCGGTTGAGCGGGAAATCATCGTCCTTGGCCCACTCCCAGAAGAGGAACTGGCCGTAGCCCGTCTTCTCGATGCGCTTCAGGAACTGCTTCGGGATGATCTGGTCGGTGTCCACGTTGGCGCGATCGAGCGCTGCGACCGGCCCCGTGACGACGTCGAAGTGCTCCATCAGACGAGCTCCCTCACGTCGACCAGACAGCCGCTCACCGCTGCCGCGGCGGCCATCTCGGGGCTCATCAGGTGCGTGCGCGCGAGACGGCCCTGGCGTCCCTCGAAGTTGCGATTCGAGGTGGAGGCCACGCGATCCTTCGGCCCCGCGACATCGGGATTCATGCCGAGGCACATGGAGCACCCCGCGTTGCGCCACTCGAAGCCGGCCTCTGCGAAGACGCGGTCGAGACCCTCGGCCTCGGCCTCGGCCTTGACCCGCATGGACCCGGCACCACGAGCGCCTGCACGCCGGCCGCGACGCGCTTGCCGCGCACGACCTCGGCCGCCGCCCGCAGGTCGCCCCAGCCGGCCGTTCGTGCAGGAGCCGATGAAGACCCTGTCGACGGGAGTGCCGGCCAGCGGCGCGCCGGCCTTCAGGCCCATGTACTCGAGCGCCCGCTGCTCGTCCTCATTGGCGGGCGAGGGCACGGCGGCCGTGATGGGCGCCGTCTGCCCGGGGTTCGTGCCCCAGGTGATCTGAGGCGCCAGCGCCGAGGCGTCGATCACGACCTCCCGGTCGAACGTCGCATCGGCGTCGGTGGTGTAGTGCGACCAGCGCTCGATCGCCTGCTCGAATGGCTCCTGGACGCCCGGCCGGCCCTCGAGAAACGCGAACGTGGTCTCGTCGGCCGCGATCAGGCCCGCGCGCGCGCCCCACTCGATGGACATGTTGGAGACCGTCATGCGGCCCTCCATCGAGAGCGCCCGGATGGCCTCGCCGGCGTACTCGACGACGTGTGGGTCGCGCCCGCGGCCGTCTCTTGCGCGATCAGCCCGAGGATCAGGTCCTCGGGCGCGACGCCGGTGCCGGGGGCGCCGTGAACGTCGACGCGCATCGTGAGCGCGCGCTTCTGCGGCACGGTCTGCGTGGCCAGCACGTGCTCGACCTCGCTCGTGCCGATGCCGAAGGCGAGCGCGCCGAAGGCGCCGTGGGTGGAGGTGTGCGAGTCGCCGCAGACGATCGTCATGCCCGGCTGCGTGATGCCGAGCTCGGGCCCGATCACGTGGACGATGCCCTGGCGGCGGTGCCCGAGCCCGTAGTACGGGATGCCGAACTCCTCCACGTTGCGCGCGAGCGCGTCGAGCTGCTGGCGGGAGACCTCGTCCTCGATCGGCCGCGACAGCTCCCAGGTGGGAACGTTGTGGTCGGCCGTGGCGATCGTGCGATCCGGGCGGCGCACGCGGCGCCGCGCGAGCCGCAGCCCCTCGAACGCCTGCGGGCTGGTGACCTCGTGGACGAGGTGCAGATCGACGTAAGAGCAGGTCGTCGCCGATGGCGTGGTCGTCCCAGATCTTCTCGTATGCAGTGCGCGCGGCCACGTCCGTAGTCTGGCACGGGGGCGCAGAGCGACGGGAAGGTTCCAGCGCTCGCCCGCTGCGGCCGCGAGCTGTGAGCTTCCTGTGTGCAAAGGCACAGGGAATGCGCCGATCCGGCCGGAAGCTCCCGATAGCCGCATGCACGCCTGCCCTGGAGTTCGACCAGTATGGGACCCTGGTGCTGGTCTCGACCCCACACCAGACGGCTTCGCAGCCGCCTGCCCGCTTGCTCGCGTTCGCGTCCGAGTTCCACCTCGGCGCCAGTCGCCGGACGGCGCCCGCAGGCGTGCTCGTGGCGGAGCTGAAGAACAACGGGGAGGACGATCACGACCTCGCGGTGCGTGATCCGCGGGGCCGGATAATCGCCTCCACCGGGGTCGTCCGGCACGGCGCCCTGGGCCGGCTTGCGGGTGCGCCTGCGGCCCGGTCGCTACGTGCTGGTCTGCACGCTCGGCGATCACGAGGCGCTGGGGATGCGCAGCGTGCTCGTCGTCAGGGCGAGGAAGGGGGCGGTGTGATGGCGGGCTCGACACGAGAAGCGGCCATGATCGAGCGGCTGTGGTGGCGTGCGGGGTTCGGCCCGCGGCCGCGCGATCTGCGCGGGAAGCGCACGCACGCCGACCTGGTGCACGAGTTCCTGCACCCGCGCGGCACGACGCTGGATGGCCCCGAGCCGAAGCGTCGACGGCCGACCTCGACCCGGCCAACCAGTACGGGCACGACGTGCTCTGGTGGCTCGACCGCATGGTGCGCGGCCGCCATCCGCTGGTCGAGCGCATGACGTTCAACTGGCACGACCACTGGGCGACGTCGAACGACAAGGTCGGCGACGTCAAGCTGATGCTGCGCCAGCAGCGCACGCTGCGCCGCTACGCGCTCGGCAACTTCCGCACGCTGGCGCGCGCGATGGTGCGCGACGGCGCGATGCAGATCTGGCTCGACCTCGCGGGTCGAGCGACGAGGCGCCGAACGAGAACTTCGCGCGCGAGTTCTTCGAGCTGTTCACGCTCGGCGCGAACAACGGCTACACGGAGAAGGACATCCGCGAGGCGGCGCGGGCGCTGACGGGGTTCACATTCGACTACGACACGAAGCGCTTCGGCTTCGACCCCAAGCAGCACGACGGCGGCACGAAGCACATCCTCGGCAAGCGCGGCCGCTTCGGCCCGCTCGACGTCGTCGACCTCGCGCTCGAGAGCCGCACCACGCGCCGTACCTGTGCGCAGCAGCTCTGGGGCTACTTCTCGCCGCGCACGCTGCCGCCCCGCCTGCTGCGCCAGCTCGTGACCGCCTACACGCACGTCGGGCTACGAGATCGCGCCGGTGCTCGCCCTGATCCTCGCGGACGGCGCGCTCTACGCCGACCTCGAGGAGCCCGACATGATCAAGCCCCCCGTCGTCTACGTGGCGGGGATGCTGCGGCAGACCGGGACGTACGTCGACGACCGACGACTGGGTCTGGATGCTCGACCAGATGGGCCAGCGGCCGTTCTACCCGCCGAACGTGAGCGGCTGGGAGCAGAACGAGGCCTGGCTCTCGACGAGCTCGCTGCGCATGCGCTTCCAGGCCGCAGCCTCGCTGCTGCAAGACGCGATCAAGGACGGCGCGATCCCCGGCAGGCGCACGCCCGAGCAGGCGCTCGAGCGCTCGCGCGCGTACGCGGGGCAGCCCTGGACGAGCAGGGCGACGGCCTCAGCGCTCGCGTCCTACAGCCGCCGCAGCGTCGCCGGCAGGGACGAGAAGTGGGAGGTCAAGCACTACTGGCCCGAGCGCGAGCGCGTGCTGCGCCAGGTGCTGCTCGCCGGCCCCGACGCGCAGGTCTGCTGATGCGCGCGCGGCTGCAACGACTGGCACGGCACGCAGGCGCGCGCTGCGCGACGGCGGCGGGCGGCGTCTGCCGATCCCCGAGCGCGCGCTCGACGGCCTGGCCGAGTTCGAGCGCGGCGGGCTCTCGCGCCGCGACCTGCTCGCCGGCGGCGTCGGCCTGCTGGTCGCGGTCAACGGCGTGCCCGGCCTCTCGACCCGCGGCGTGCTCGAGGCGGCCGCCGCTCAGGCCGCGGACGCGCCGGACGCTCCGATCCTCGTCTCGCTCTACCTCGACGGCGGCAACGACGGCCTCAACACGCTCGTCCCGCTGGCCGACGCGCGCTACGCGCAGTTGCGCTCGCGCATCGGCATCGATCCGGCGGCGGCCGCTGCCGCTCGCGCGGCACGCCCGGCTTCGGCTGGCACCCGAGCCTCGCCGGCCTGCGCGACGCTCTACGACGCCGGCAAGGTCGCGGTGCTGCCTGCAGTCGACTACGCGCACCCCGACCAGTCGCACTTCAACTCGGGCGGCTACTGGCGCAGCGGCATCGTGGGCCCGGCACCCGACCGCACCGGCTGGCTCGGGCGCACGCTCGACGTGATCGGGAGCGACGACAACCCGCTGCAGGGCATCCACGTCGGCTAGCGGCCAGGATCCCTCGATGGTCAGCCGCCGAGCGCCCGTCGCCATCGTCTCCTCGCCCTCGGACTTCGGCTTCTACATCCCGGACGTGTGGGACGAGAAGGCGTTCCTGCCCACCTACCGCCGGCTCTCGCGGGCGCGCGCCAAGCACCCCGGCCTCGCCGCCGTGCGCAGCGATGTACGGCAACACGATCGAGACCCACGACCGCCTTGCGCCGCTGGCCAAGGACGACAAGCCCGCTCCGCCTGCCGGTGCGCCTACCCCGACACCGACCTCGGCAAGGCGCTCGGCAACCTCGGCCGCCTGCTGGGCGCGGGGTTCGGCACCCGCATCGCGACGTCTCGTCGCGGCGGCTTCGACACGCACGACGCCCAGGCCGAGGCGCACGCCGACCTGCTCCAGGACCTCGGCGACTCGCTGCGCGCCTGGCAGGCCGACCTCGACGCGCGCGGCCTCTCGGATCGCGTGCTGACGCTGATCTGGAGCGAGTTCGGCCGGCGGCCGAGGACAACGACTCGCGCGGCACCGACCACGGCGCGGGCGGCCTGCTCCTGCTCGTCGGCAACCGCGCGAACGGCGGCATCCGCAGCGAGTTCCCAGGTCTGGCGAAGCTCGACGACGACGAGAACCTCGTGATCACGACGGACTTCCGCAGCGTCTACGCGACGCTGCTCGAGGACTGGCTGGGCGTCGAGCCCGCGCGCGTGCTGCCGAAGGTGCCGGGCCCAGCCACCTGCCGCTCCTGCGCGCAGCGTGAACTTACGCTCCCGCGGGTGACCGCCGCCCTCACGAGCTACCTCGATCGCCTGCGCGGCTGTGCGGGATCGACTCGCCCACCGGCTCCATTGAAGGGCTCGATGCCTGCGCGGCGCTGATCGGCGAATGGGCCGCTGCGGCCGGCTGCGCGGTCGACCTCCTGCCGACTCCCGTGGGCCTGCACGTCGTCGCCCGCACGCACGGGAGTGGCCCGCGCATCCTCCTGCTCGGCCACCACGACACGGTCTTCCCGCTCGGCACCGCCGCCGCGCGTCCCGTCCGCGTCGAGGGCGAACGTGCGCTCGGCCCGGGCGTTGCGGACATGAAGGGCGGCGTGCTCGTCGGGCTGGCTGCGCTCGAGCGCCTGGCCGAGAGCGAGCTCGCGGTCGAGCTGCACTGCGTGCCCGACGAGGAGGGCCGCAACGTGGCGCCGTTCACGCTCACGACGATGCACGGCGCCGACGCGGCGCTCTGCCTCGAGTGCGGTCGGGAGTCCGGCGCCATCGTGACCTCGCGCAAGGCCGGCTGCTGGGTCACGATCACCGCTCACGGCGTGCCGGCACACGCCGGCACCTCCCCGACGCGGGCCGCTCGGCGCTGCGCGCGCTGGCGCGGGAGCTGCTCCGCATCGAGGGCGAACTGCACCACGCGCGGCCCGGCATGACCGCGGTCGCGACCCAGCTGCACTCGGGCGAGGTCAAGAACACCGTGCCGCCGGAGGCCTGGGGCGTGATCGACGTGCGCGCGAGCGATGATCTCGATCTCGACTACGCGCTCGGGCGCATACGGGCGGTGGGCCGCCACGACGGCGTCGTCTTCGCATTCAGCGACGACCGCGGCTTCCCGCCCATGCGGCGCGCGCCCGAGCTTGCGAACGCGGTGCTGGCCGCCCTCGCGGCCGTCGGCCAGCCGGCGCTCGAGGAGGCTGCAGGCGGAGTCTCCGACGGCTCCTGGACGAGCCACATCGGCGTCCCCACGGTGGACGGGCTCGGGCCCATCGGCGCCGACGACCACACCGAGCGCGAGTGGATCGATCTCCGCAGCGTCGAGCCCCGGGTGGCCGCCATCGTCTCGCTCTGCGAGAGCCTCGCTAGCCGAAGGTGATGACGCCGCGGCCCGGGGCGCCCGCGCGGAGGTCGTCATAGGCGCTGTTGATCTCGTCCAGCGGATAGCGCCGCGCGATCAGCGAGCCGAGCGAGAGCAGGCCCGCATCCTCCATCTCGAGCAAACGCGGCACGTCGAAGTGCGGCCGGGAGGAGCCGTACAGCGAGCCCACGAGCGAGAGCGCCTGGCCGGCCAGGCTGAAGGCGTTGATGGTGATCGTCGCGTCGCGCGCCGGCATGCCGACGATGACCGCGCGCCCGCCTCCGGCAAGCGACGCGTAGGCGGCCTCGATCGTCGCAGGCAGCCCGAGGGCCTCGAAGGCGACGTCGGCCCCGCCGCCGGTGGCCCGCTTGATCGCACGGCGGTCATCCTCGGAGCCCGCGAGCACCGTCTCGGTCGCGCCCGAGGAGCGGGCCAGCTCGAGCGAGGCCTCGGTCACGTCGACGGCCACGATCGGGTGCGCTCCCGCCGCGCGCAGGCCCTGCACGATGCACTGGCCCACGCCGCCGCAGCCGAACACGACCGCCCGCTCGCCCGGCTGTACCCGCGCGGTGTTGAGCACGGCGCCGACGCCCGTCATCGCAGCGCAGCCGATCAGCGCGGCGACCTCGAGATCCGTCCCCTCCGGCAGCTCGATCGCCTGCGTCGCCGGCACGACGACGTGCTCGGCGAAGCAGGCCGTCGCCATGAAGTGGGTGAGCTCCCGCCCCCGTGCGCGCAGACGGGAGCTCCCGTCGGGCATGCGGTGGAGGTGCGAGCCGATCTCGCACAGTGCAGGCGCCCCGGAGGCGCAGGCGCGGCAGCGGCCGCAGCCGGTGACCCAGGCGAGCGCGACGGCGTCGCCGACGCGCGGAGCGAGCACGCCGGGGCCGACTGCGTCGACGATGCCGGAGCCCTCATGGCCGAGCACCATGGGCAGCTCGTACTTCCAGGTGCCGTCCATCACGTGCAGATCCGAGCGGCAGACGCCGGCGGCGGCGATGCGCACGCGGACCTCGCCGGCGCGTGGCTCGGCGAGCTCGACCTCCTCGACGCTCAGCGGCGTCTCCGATTCCCACAGGACTGCGGCGCGCGTCAGCATGCGGCAAGCATAGGCAGGGGTTCCGGAAGAAGCCGCTGCGGCTGTAGGGTTGGGTCATGAGCCGGAGGCTGGTCGCGGGACTCGTCGCGCTGATCGCCATCGGCGCTGTCTTCGCCTACGGGCTGAGCAAGCAGGGCGAGGTCTCGAAGATCGACACGGCGCACGTCGTCGTACCGCCCTCGGGCTTCAAGACGTTCGCGGCAGCGGCCTTCAAGGGCCCCACGCTGACCGACCGGCCGTTCTCGCTGGAGCGCCTCAAGGGCAAGCCGGTCTTCATCAACTTCTGGGGCTCGTGGTGTCCGCCCTGCCGCAAGGAGGCGCCCGACCTGCGCACGTTCTCCGACGGCCTCGGCGGCCGCGCGTCCTTCGTGGGCGTGGCGGTCGACTCGCCCCCGGCCGACGCCCACGCGTTCATCCGCAAGGCCGGCTGGCGCTATCCGATCATCAGGCGGCACTGCTGCGACCTGACCAACCGCTACGGCGTGACCTACTTCCCGACGACCATCGTCGTCAATCGCAGCGGGCAGGTCGTCGATCGGCTGGTCGGCCCGCAAACCGTGGCTCGGCTGCGGGCCGAGCTGCGCGCCCTCGGCGCGTAGCCCGTGCCCCTGCTCGCCGAGATCGCCCTCTCTCCGGTGGGCCTGAGCGCCGCCTTCGCCGCGGGCGTCATCTCGTTCGTCTCGCCCTGCGTGTGGCCGCTCGTGCCCGCCTACCTCTCGTACGTCTCGGGCGTCTCGTTCCACGACCTCGGCAACCAGACGCGCCGCGTGACCGTGACGACGGCCTTCTTCGTGCTCGGCTTCGGCTTCGTCTTCACGGCCCTCGGCGCCGGTGCCGGCGCCGTCGGCGACCTGCTGACCGCCCATCGGCGGACGCTCGAGATCGTCTCGGGCCTCCTGATCGTCGTGATGGGCGCCGTGCTCGCCGGCTTCGGCGGGATGCTGTTCCAGCAGGAGCGCCGACTGCAGCCGGCGCGCAAGCCCGCGGGCCCGATCGGCGCCACCGTCGCCGGGGCCGGCTTCGCGATCGGCTGGACGCCCTGCGTGGGGCCGACGCTCGCCGCGATCCTCGCGCTGGCGGGGCGTTCGGGGCGCGCGCTCGATGGCGCCATCCTGCTGGCCGTCTACTCGCTCGGCCTGGGAGTGCCGTTCCTGCTCTCGGGCCTGCTCTTCACGCGCGGGCTCTCGAGCCTGGCGCCGTTGCGGCGGCGCGCGTCGCTGTTCGTGCGCGCCTCGGGCGTCGTGCTGATGGGGCTCGGGGCCCTTCTGGCGGCGGGCCAGCTGACGTCGCTCACGAGTCACCTGGCGAGCGCCTTCCCGGCTCTGGTCTAGAGAGACGGCCGGTCACGCGGCGGGCGTCTCAGACGTCCCGCCGCATGACGCGGGCCGCACGGCCGCAGGCGTAGAGCGCGAGCCCTCCGGGCCAACCCACCCAGAGCGCGACGAGTCCGATCGACACAGCTGCCTCCCACGGCGGCCGCGCCGATCGCGGCCTTCACCTCGCAGTCGCGCGAGGTCGCCAGAAGGTCCCAAGTTCGTCTGCCGCGCCGGGTCGGAGTGCCCGCGCATAAACGGGGGTCAGGCACGCATTATGCGTGCCTGACCCCCGTTTATGCACCGCCGTGGGAGGCGACGGGCGTTCAGGTCAGAGCGGCAGCAAGATGCTGCTGGAGGCGCTCGACGGCGTGTGCCAGGGCCACGTGCTCGAGGGTGCGGCGAGCACGAGTCGGCAGGTCCACGCCCGCCCGCGCGCGCTCGGCGGGATGCGACAGCCGCCGGAGACCCCGCCGCTGCGCGCGAGGCGCACGCCGGGCTGCCCGTGCTCCAGGCAGCCCTCGACCCAGCGGCCGCCGCGCACGTCGTGCACCAGCAGGTGCAGCCGCGTCGCCTCGCCACGGCCGCCGAAGCGCGCGCTCACGAGCAGCCGGTCGCCGCGCACCCGCAGCCGGAGGGCCGTGATGCGCGCGGTCACGCGCAGGCTGCCGGCGATGCGCCCGGGCAGACCCCGCAGGAGCTGGCTCTCGTCCACGGCGACCGCGTAGCGCGTCGTACGGCGCGGATCGACGCGCACGGCAAAGGTGCCGTCAGCCCTCGTCGCATAGCTCCCGACGAGCAGCGGCGCGAGGCCCTTGGGATACGCCCAGAGCCGCACGTGCGCGCTCGAGGGCGCCTCGACGCGTCCCCGCACGGCGCCGCCGGAGACGCTCAGGCCCGTGATCGCCGGCAGCGGGCGCACGGGCAGGGTCGTTGCGAGCTCGGCCGCGTTCGCGGGAGCCGATGCGTCGAGCGCCCGCACGCCGACGGCCGCCCCATCGAGCTCGAGCCCGGCCGGCGCGCGCGCGACCGCCGTGCGTCCATCTGCGGCGAGGCGCGTCTCGAGCACGGCTCCCGCGAGACGCAGCTCGACGTGCGCGACGCCGGAGAGGCCGTCCGAGACATCGACCCGCAGCTCGCGCGAGACGAAGTCGGCGGTGACCCGGCCGATCGAGGGAGGCGTCGCATCGATGCCGAGCGCCCGCTCGGCGACGGTCTCGTTGCCTGCGCCGTCGCGCGCGACGACCCGCAGGACGTGGGCGCCCTCGCCGGCGATCGTGACGGCGCCGCCTGCGGTCTGGGCCGCGTTGCCGTCCACCAGCACCTGCGAGAAGCCCGCGCCGCTCGCGTCGGTGGCCGCGAGGGCCACGCTCTGGGCGCCACCGCTCCAGGCGCGCACCGGGCCGAGAGCGACGTCGGGCGGAAGCTCGTCGATGCCCGCGCAGCGGACGCCCGCCGAAAGCGCGGCGATGCCCGCACCCGACAGCAGCCGCACGGCAAGGCAGACCTGATCGCCGCCGTGCACGAGCTCCCGGGGAACTGCCGCCTCGCTCGCACCGGGCACCCCCGCCTCCCACGTCGCCGCTGCGAAGGCGCGGGCGCGGGCGAGCGCCGGCGTGGCGCCGATGCCGGTGAACCCGCCGGCGATGCCGCTCGCGCCGCCGGCTCCCGTCGCGGCCGGCCAGGCCAGGTGCCCGCCGTCGCGTCCCGCGGCGGCACCGAGCGGCGGCGCGAACGCGTCAGCGCCCGTCCCGGGCTCGGCCGCGTCCCAGTGGAGCCCTGCCCGCGGCGAGGCGGTGCAGTGAGCGGCAGCGTCGCATTGGACGACATCCACCTCGTAGGCGCCCGGCGCGCCGAACGCAGCGGCGGGGAGTGCCGCCTGAGCCGCTGCGCCGGCGAGGGACGCCTGATAGACGAGCTCGCCGGAAGGCCCGTAGAGGCGGACGCTCGAGGACGCAACGTCACCCGCCGTCGGCGAAGCGATCGTGAGCGCGACCGGGCCGTGGCCCCACCAGCCGCTCGCCGGAGCGGCGCCGTCCGGCTCGACCTGGATCAGGGCGGCGGCCGGAGCAGTGCGATCCACGGTGAACGGCAGCGGGCCGACGCTCGTGCCGGCGTCGGCGTACGACTGCGAGGAGACCGTGATTGAGTGCGGCCCGTCGGCGAGCGCCCCCAGGTCGACCTGCACGCTGCCGCCCACCGCGGTGCCGCAGAGCCAGGAGCACGCCTGACCGCGGATGCCGACCGGCGCTCCGCCGTCGATCGAGTACGCGACGGAGGGCGATCCGCTCTCGCGATCGGTCGCAGCCCAGTCGAGGGTTGCCGAGAGCCCCGTCTGGATGCCGCTGGGACCGTTTGCAGCGAGCTCGGGAGCGGTCGGGTCGGCGATCGTGACCCAGCCGCTCGTGAAGACGACGTTGTTGGCTCGCGCCGTTGCGAGCGCGATGGGCGAGCCGCCCTCGTTGTAGAGCCCGAGCTCGACCCAGCTCGCGCCGCTCGCGGCGATCGCGTTGGCGAACGATCCGCCGCTACAGCGCCGCATCGTGTCTCCCGGGAGCGCGCCGAACGAGTAGGCGCACAAGCCGGTCGCCGCGCTCGCCTTGGCGTACGACAGGGAGACGTTGACCGTCTGGATCTGAGCATTCGCAGGCGCGTTGAAGAGGTACAGGCAACCGCTGTGCGCCGCCAGCGTTCCGGCGTTCAGGAAGACGGTGCCGCTGCCCTCGTAGCCGCACACGGCCCCGGCATCGGCCTTCGGCGTCCAGCCGGCCGCGAGCATCGGGGTGCCGCCCCCGAAGGGCACGGTAAACGTGCCGGCGAGGCAGCCGGCCGGCAGGCACAGGGCGAGCAGGAGGAAGGTGAGCGAGCAGAGCGTGCGCATGTGAGTCTCAGATCTGTCAGCAGTCATAGGAGGACGGGTCGTAGGTGCAGGCGCTCGGGGTGACCGCAGGCGCGGCGGCGGCCGCTGATCCCGTGGAGCGAGCGGGCGCAGCGCTCGGCACTGCGCGAGGGCCCGTGCGGACGGCGAGCGCTCCGCGGCCGTCGTCCGCGACGATTGCGGCGACGCGCCCGCCCACGGCAGCGGATGCGACCACGGCGGCAGGCGAGGGCACCGGGTGCACGCGCTGGTCGTGGAGGCTCAGAACGACCGCGGTGACCGCCACCGCCGCGGTGGCCGCGGCGGCCGCGGCGTGCACCGCCTCCACGTGCTGGAGGATCTCGCGAGCGCGCTGGAGGATGCTCCCGAGCACGCCCACGCCTCCGAGGCGGCCTCTCAGGTCGCCGCTGAGACGCGCCTGAGCGTGCGCGAGCATCCGGTAGTAGGTCGAGCGCGGCAGTCCGGCGGCGCGAGCGGATCCGCCGTCGGCACAGGCGGCGATGGCCGCGCGCTCCGTCGCGTCGAGGCGCGCCAGCGCGGCCACGAGGTCGTCGCGCACCCGGCGGGTGTGGGCAGCGGCCGTCACCTCGTCGAGGCCATCGGCGAGCGAGCCCGGGCGGGATCCCTGATCCGGCGGCTCGGGCAGCTCTGCACATGCGAGCGGCGAGCGAGCCCGTCGGCGGCCGATGTCGATCGCCTTGTTGCGTGCGATCGCCGCAGCACGCGCGCAGACGAGCTCGAGCGGCAGCGCGAGCTCCGCCGCAGGCGCGCAGAGCAGCGCCAGCGCGACCTCGGCGCGGACGTCATCGGCGTCTTGCGCCTGGACGCCCGCGCGGCGCAGCTGCGCATCGACGGCAGCGCGCACGCGCTGCCCACCCGGCGGCTGTCGCGCGTCTCCTGCGAGCGTGCAGGCGGCTGTGCGCAGGCTCAGGCACTCCTCGGCTCTGCGCGCGTCCTCCATGCACGCCACGGTCGCCCCCCGGCTAGCACATTGGCAATACAGCAAAGCGGGGGGCTTGCTGCTCGCACTGCCTTACCCTCCTGCGGATGCGCCTGCTCTCCGTCACCGGCACGCGGCCCCAGTTCGTCAAGGCGGCGCCCCTGCATGCCGAGCTCGCCAGGCACGTCGACCTCGTGGTGGCGGACACCGGGCAGCATTACGACCACGAGCTCTCGCGCGTCTTCAACGAAGAGCTCGGGCTGAGCGAGCCGGACATCCGCCTCGAGGTCGGCTCGGGGTCGCACGGCCGGCAGACGGCGGCGATGCTCGTCGGCATCGAGCGGGCCGTGGCCGAGCAGCGTCCGGATGCCATGCTCGTCTACGGCGATACCAACTCGACGCTCGCCGGAGCGCTCGTGGCCGCCAAGTCGCACGTCCCGCTAGCGCACGTCGAGGCCGGCCTGCGCTCCTTCGACATGCGCATGCCGGAAGAGGTCAACCGCGTCGTCACCGACCGCTTGTCGCGGCTCCTCTTCTGCCCGTCGGGCGTCGCGGTGGAGAACCTCGCAGCCGAGGGGGTGACCCGCGGCGTCGAGCTCGTGGGCGACGTCATGGTCGACCTCGCGCGCATCTTCGGTCCCGTGGCGAGCGCGCGCTCGGCTTACCCGGGAGCCCTCGGACTGCAGACCGGCAGCTACGCGCTCGCGACGGTGCACCGCCAGTCGAATACGGAGCAGCCGGCCCTGGACCGGCTCGTCGAGGGCCTGGGCAGGGTCGAGGGGCCGGTCGTTCTGCCCCTGCACCCGCGCACGCGCGCGGCACTCGAGGCGAGCGGCATGCTGGCCGAGCTCGAGCGCGCGACGATGGTGCTGCCCCCGCTCGGCTATCTCGACTTCACCGCGCTGCTGCGCGCGGCGCGCGTCTGCCTGACCGACTCGGGGGGCGTGCAGAAGGAGGCCTACCTGCACTCCGTCCCATGCGTCACCCTGCGCGACACGACCGAGTGGGTCGAGACGGTGCAGCTCGGCTGGAACGTGCTCGTGAGCGAGCCCGCCGGGATCGCGGCGGCGGCCGCGAGACCGCCGCGCGGGGCGACGCATCCCGAGGTCTACGGCGACGGACACGCGGCCGAGAGAATGGCTCGTCTGGTGACAGAAACCGCCTGGCGCACCGGCTAGGCTACGAACTCGTGAGTGCACGCATCGCCGTGATCGGGGCCGGCTACGTCGGGTTACCGCTAGCCGTCGCCTTCGCGGAGGCCGGTTGCGCCGTGCTCTGCGTCGAGCCGGATGCGCCGCGCGTGGCCCGCATCAACGCCGGCGACTCGTACATCAAGGACGTCACGTCCGAGACCCTCCAGCGCCTCGTCGACGCGGATCTTCTGCGCGCGACGGTCGACTACTCCGAGGTCGGCGCCTGCGACGACGTGATCCTCTGCGTCCCCACGCCTCTGACCGAGAACCGCGAGCCCGACCTCTCGTACATCACCTCCGCCACCGAGTCGGTCGCGCCGCACCTGCGCCGCGGGCACCTGATCGTGCTGGAGTCGACGACCTATCCCGGCACGACGCGCGACCACATGGGCCCGCTGCTCGAAAGCGCCTCCGGGCTCGTCGCGGGCAGGGACTTCCACCTCGCCATGTCGCCGGAGCGCATCGACCCGGGCCGCACCGACTACACGGTGCGCACGATGCCGAAGATCGTCGGCGGTCTCACTCCCGCCTGCACGGAGCGCGCGGTCGCGCTCTACTCCAAGGCGGTCGACACGCTCGTGCCGGTCTCCGCGCCCGAGACCGCGGAGCTCGCAAAGCTGCTCGAGAACATCTTCCGCTCGGTCAACATCGCGCTCATGAACGAGATGGCGATGCTCTGCGACCGCATGGGCATCGACGTCTGGGAGGTCGCCGACGCGGCCGCCACCAAGCCGTTCGGGTTCATGCGCTTCACGCCCGGCCCCGGCCTCGGCGGCCACTGCATCCCGCTCGACCCCTTCTATCTCTCCTGGCGCGCCCGGCAGTTCGACTTCCACACGGAGTTCATCGAGCTCGCGGGCAAGGTCAACCAGAACATGCCCTACTTCTGCCGCGAGAAGGTCGCGCGCGCGCTCAACGGCCAGTCCAAGCCGTTGCGCGGCTCGCAGGTGCTGGTCGTCGGCGTCGCCTACAAGCCGGACATCGACGACACGCGCGAGTCGCCGGCGCTCAAGCTGATCGAGCTGCTGCGCGACGAGGGCTGCGACGTCAGCTATCACGATCCGTTCGTGGCGCGCCTGCGCGAGTTCGGCCTCTCCTCGGTCCCGCTCGACGGGGCGATCGAGAGCTCCGACTGCGTCGTCGTCGTCACCGACCACAGCTCGATCGACTTCGCCGACGTCGTCGACCGCGCCAAGCTCGTCGTGGACTTCCGCAATGCGACCGGCTCCGCCGGCACGTCCAACGACAGGGTCGTCAAGCTGTGAGCGTTCGCATCGGCGTCGTGGGCCTCGGCTACTGGGGACCCAACGTCGTGCGCAACATGTCGCGCGTCGCCGACCTCGCCTGGTGCTGCGACCTCTCTGCCGAGAGCCGCGAGCGCTATGCCCCGCAGTATCCGCAGACGCGGTTCACCGCCAATTTCGACGACCTGCTCGACGACCCGGCGATCGACGCGATCGCGGTGGCCTCGAGCGTGCCGACGCATCATCCGCTCGGCTTGCGAGCGATCGCGGCGGGCAAGCACGTGTTCATCGAGAAGCCGCTGGCGGCGAGCGTCGCCGATGCCCGCGAGCTCGTCGAGGCCGCGGAGAAGGCAGACCGCCGCCTGATGGTCGGGCACCTGCTGCTCTTCCACCCGGCACTCGCGGTGGTGCACGGCCTGATCGACTCGGGCGCGCTCGGAGACATCTACTACCTGTACGGCAACCGCGTGAACCTGGGGCAGGTGCGCGCCGACGAGAACGCGCTCTGGAGCCTCGGCGCCCACGACGTCGCCGTCCTGCTCGATCTCGTGGGCGAGCGGCCTGTCGAGGCCCAGGCGCGCGGCGAGTGCTACGTGCGCCCCGGCATCGAGGACGTCGTCTTCGGCTACCTCAAGTTCCCGTCCGGCGTGATCGCGCACCTCCACCTGAGCTGGCTCGACCCGCACAAGATGCGCAAGCTCACGGTCGTCGGCTCGCAGAAGATGGTCGTCTTCGACGACATGGAGACCGATCGCAAGGTCACGATCTACGACAAGAGCGCCTCGCGCTCCCCGAGCACCGACTCCTACGGCGAGTACGTGAGCGTCCGCTTCGGCGACATCTCGATCCCGCGCATCCCGAACGACGAGCCGCTGCGGCTCGAGTGCCAGGAGTTCGTGGACGCGATTGCCCAGGGGCGGGAGCCCCGCTGCAACGGCCGCGAGGGGCTCGCCGTGGTCGAGGTGCTCGAGGCCATGCAGACCTCGCTCGACGAGGGCGGCCGCGTCGTCACGGTGCCCTCGTGAGCCTCGCCGCCGACCCCCGCGGGCCGAACCTGCACGTCGGCGCGGGCGTCACGATCGGCGAAGGCGTCGAGTTCGGCGCCAACGTCGTGGTCCATGACGGCTGCACGATCGGGCCCGGCACGCTGATCGGCGACAACGTCGTGCTCGGCAAGCGCCCTGCGCTGGGGGGCAGCTCGACGGCCAAGCGCGGGCCGCTGCCGGGACTGACGATCGGCGCGAACTGCACGATCTCGACCGGTGCCATCGTGTTCGCCGGATCGGTGCTCGCCGATTACGTGATCGTCGGCGATCTCGCCGTCGTGCGTGAGCGCGTGACGGTCGGCACGGACGCGGTGATCGGGCGCGGCGCCACGGTCGAGAACGACACGAGCATCGGCGAGCGCGTGCGCATCCAGGCCGAGGCCTACGTGACCGCCTACTGCGTGCTCGAGGATGACGTCTTCATCGCTCCGTGCGTCGTCACGACGAACGACAACTACATGGGCCGCACCGAGAAGCGCCGCGCGCTCATGAAGGGCGCCGTGATCCGCCGTGGCGCCCGCATCGGCGGCGCGGCCATCCTCCTGCCGGGCGTCGAGATCGGCGAGGACGCCTTCGTCGGAGCCGGCGCGATCGTGCTGCGCAACGTGCCCGCCCGCACCGTCGTGGTCGGCCAGCCCGCGCGCGTGCTCCGCGACGTGCCGCCCGACGAGCTGCTGGGCGCCTGAGCACCCGGCAGCCGTCACTGCCCCGGCGTGATGTTCCAGCGGAGGCGGTAGCCGCCCCAGCCGCGCCGCGCCGAGACCTGGATGTAGTAGAAGCCGTCGGCCGGCGTCGAGTTGCGGATCTTGAGTGAGCTGCTCGTGAAGTTCGGCCGGCGGATGGCCAGCCAGCTCGCCGAGCCCGCGAGGTTCGTCGCGCCCGGGGGGAAGATCGCGACGTCCAGGCCGAGATTGCCGCCCAGCGGTAACGGCGCCGTGCCCACGCGGAGCGTGTCGCCGGCGTGCAGGAAGAGCTTGTAGACGTCACGGCGGTCGTCGCCGAAATCGGCGACGGCGTCGAACGAGCCGTTCGTGACGGGCAGGATCTGGGCGTCCATCGCGACGTCGTTCGGCTCGTCGGCGTCCGCGGGCGGGAGGTTCGCGAGCGGGCCGTCGGCGAGCTTCACCGCTGCCGTGACATCGAGCAGCCCGAAGCCCGTGAAGCGGTCGCGCCCCACGCCCGTCGTGTCTCCCAGGCGGTGGGCGGCGTGCTCGAGGATCCACATGACCTGCGTCGGCGAGAACTCCGGATGCCGCGCGAACAGCACTGCCGCTGCCGCGCTCACGTGCGGTGCCGCGAACGACGTGCCGAGCACCGTGCCGTCCGCCTGGATCGTGAATCCGGGGGGCGCGTCGAGCGACGAGCCCGTGGGCGCGAGCGAGCGCGGTACGGTCGTGATGATGCCGACGCCCGGGGCCGCGATGTCGTTGAAGACCGGGTCGGTGTTCGAGAACGGCGCCCACGCGAGCGACTGGCTGACCGCCGAGACGCCGACCACGTGCCGCAGCGCGGCCGGCCAGCTGGCGTACTGGCCCGAGTCGTCCGGCGAGTTGCCGACCGCTGCGACGACGAGCGTGCCGCGCTTGAAGGCGTAGGAGATGGCATTGCGCTCGGCGCGCGAGAACTCGTCGAGCGCGGGATCCTTCGGATTGCGATTGCCGCCGAGTGAGAGGTTGATCACCTTCGCGCCGGCGCCCACCGCGTCGCGGATGGCCCGGGCCTCGATGTCGGGGTCGACGTCGCCCCCGCTGACCACGCGGTAGTCGAGCAGCTTGACGTAGGGAGAGCCGACGCCCAGGCCGCCGACGCCGTTGTCGGCGTCGGCCGCGATGATGCCGGCCACGGCCGTCCCGTGCAGCAGCGACGCGTTCGGATCGTGCGCCTCGTCGACGGGCGAGAGCGGCACTGCGCCGGCCAGGTCGGGGCTCGTGCGGTCGATTCCGCTGTCGATTACCGCAACGGTCACGGGATCCTGCGGGGCCGGGAGCGTGTCGGCGTACGCGAAGGCGTTGACGGCGCCGAGGTTCCACTCGCGCGCGGCCAGCGGATCGGTCGGCGTCCAGGCCGGCGTGCGCCGGCCGACCCGGAGTTCCGGCGAGAGCGCTCCGAGGAAGCTGCCGGCTCCGCGCCAGCGCACCCGCCAGCGGCCGCCCTCGGCGCGCCTGCGGAACGTGAACGTCCCGTCGGCGCGGGCGCGTGCGCTCGCCACCCACGTCCAGCGCCCGCCGGCCACGTGCTGAAGCGCGATCAGCCCGCGGGCGCCCTTCGGGAACAGCTTGCCGTGCAGGCGGGCACCCGGGCGGCCGAGCAGCAGCAGGCCGGAGTGGCGGATCACGGGCACCGCCTGCGAGGACAGCGCGCCGGCCACGAGCCGATAGCGCGCCGCCTCGCCGACCGGGCGCCGGAAGGACACGCCCGCGTCGTCGCCGACGGCATGCGTGGCCACGTCGCGCCAGCCGAACCGGGCGGCTGCCTGGAGCGTCGCGGCACCGGCAGGGGCCGTGCCGGTCAGCAGTACGCGGTCGCGCACGACGCGCGCGCGGAGCGAGACCGCGCCCGCCTTCGGCACGGGCACTCCGGGGTTGACCGTGAACCAGGTCGAGCGCAGCCCCAGGCGCTTGCGGAGGAGCGAGGCCGAGAGCGTCACCGGCCCGGCGCTGCCGTTCAGCGTGACCGTATTGACACGCCCGGACGCATACGCCGCGACGCTCAGGCCCGTGACCAGCCCAGGGTAGGCGGCTTGCTGCGAGAGGTCGCGGTCACTCAGCGAAAGGGTCCAGTCGTGGTAGGGCGAGATCGTGTCGTACGGATCGTCGACCGCGACGAGGTACGGCTCGGGATCGACGCCCGGCAGCGATTCCTGCACTGCTGCGCTCCGCCCGCCGGTCGAGGAGGAGAAGTACGCCACGATCGGCTGGCCCTGGTAGAGCACGACCTGCCCCGCCGTTGCGTCCACGGCCGCGGACGCGGTTGGCGCCTCGGCTGCCAGGCCGCGATAGACCTGGCTGCGCTCGTCGGGGTAGAGGTCGAACGAACTCGACGCCGGCTTGCGCGTCGCAACGGCGTAGGTGCGTGCAGCGATGGCCTGCGTCTCCAGTGCCTCCGGTTGCCAGGAAGACGGCATCTCGCTCGCGACCACCCCGCGCAGGTAGTTCTCGAGCGAGACGACGTTGACGACCTGCAGGCCGTCCTCGGAGGCGAGGACGCGCAGCGTCCCGCGGTAGCGCCCGTCGCGCACGCCGTTGAGGCCGTCGCCCTGAAGTGTCACCGGTGCGCCGCCGGTCGCCGTCAGCGAGACCGGGCCGGTCCAGCCGCTCGCCAGGACCGCGCCCGTCGCGTCGACGAGGGAGAACCCGTCCGCGTCCCGGCGCACGGTGACGACGGACGGCCCCGGAACCGCAAGCGTCGCCGCACCGCCCTCGTCCGCCGCGGTGATGCCCCCCGGCGCGCCGGCGGCGGCGGCCGTCAGCTTCTCTTCCAGCAGCACGCGCACCTGCGACACCCCGCTCGGCCCGAGCGCCGTGCCCTGGTAGTAGTGAGCCAGGATCTGCTGGTGCGTCCAGCCGTGCTGCGCGTAGCCCTGTGCGCCGTACTGGCCCATGCCGACGCCGTGGCCGTAGCCGTGCCCGCTGAACGCAAAGGTCGTGTCGGCGGACGCCGCGACAGGCGCCGCGAGCGCAGCGAGCAGTGAGAGCACGAGGTGGGTGCGGCGCGGGAACATGGACGGGGGCTTTCTCCGGGCGGCGCAGCCCGGGAGTCAGAGTAGCGCGGCTGCCGAGGCCGACCCGCGACCACCCGGCGCCTGTGGGGCCCGGATGCCGGGCGCCAGCGCGGCGACCAGCGCAAGCCCCGTGACCGCCGCCACCACGATCGCGACGTGGGGCGGCACCAGCTCGGCGAGCGCTCCGGCAGCGGCGAACCCGAATCCCTGAAGTGAGATCAGACCGGCCTGGTTGACGCTGAAGACGCGGCCGAGCAGGTGCTGTGGCGCAACCTCGAGGATGAGCGCGTCCTGACCGAGCACCCAGGCGCTGCAGAGCCCCGATGTCACGAGCAGCGGGAGCGCCAGGGCGAGGCCAGGCTCGGCCGCGAACGCCAGCAGGGGAAGGAAGGTCGCGGCGGCCAGAGTGCCGATCAGCCGCAGCCGCCAGGCGGGTGGCACGAACCAGATCGCGATCAGCTCGCCCGCGATCGTGCCCGCCGGGATGGCGGCGAGCCACCAGCCCGCCGTTCCCTCGGGCAGGCCGAGCTGCGAGACGTAGGGAGCGGCCAGCGACTCGGGCGCCACCGCGCACGTCGGCACGAGCCAGCCGAGCAGGAGGACGCGTCGCAGGCGCCGATCGGCGAGCACGGCCGACATGCCGCCGAGCGAGTCGCGCAGGACGTTGCCGCGTCCGGCCGCATCCGCCTCGCCGCCGAGAGGCGCTCGCCGGCGCGTCGCCAGGCGCACGACCAGTGCCGAGCCGAGGAAGCTCGCGCTGTCGAGCAGGAGCGCGCCGCGCGGCGAGGTGAACGCGATCAGCAGCCCACCCGCGCCGTTGCCGACGACCTGCGCCGACTGGGCCACGATGCGGAAGAGCGACCGCCCGGCGATGAAGGCGCCGGCCGGCAGCACCACGACGAGCAGGCGGTTGCGCATGCCGCTCGCCACCGGCGAGATCAGGCCGAGCGCGAAGAGCAGCGGGAGCAGGATGCCGACGGGCACAGCCGAGCTGGCCATCAGCGCCACGATCGCCGCCGAGAGCAGGTCGCAGCCGATCATCAGCCGGCGCGGCGGGACGCGGTCGACCAGGCTCGAGAGCAGCGCGCCGCTGAAGAGGTAGGGCACGAAGGCGAGCGTGAACGTGACGCCCGCGAGGAACGGCGAGCCCGTGCGCTGGAAGACGAGCACGGTCAGCGCGACCGCCGCCACGATGTCTCCGAGCATCGAGACGGTGTAGGCGCCGAAGAGCGCCCGGAACTCCCCCACCGCCAGGGCATCGAGGTACTTCCCGTTCGCGGCGGGCGCCGCTGCGCCCTCGGTCACCGCCCTGCCGCGCCGTACTGCTTGCGCCGGTACTCCGCGAAGCCGCCCCCGCGCTTGATCGGCTCCCACCAGGCGCGGTTGTCGCGATACCACTCGACCGTGCGCTGCAAGCCTTCGTCGAAGGAGACCTCGGGGCGCCAGCCGAGCCCCTGCAGCTTGCTCGTGTCCAGCGCATAGCGGCGGTCGTGGCCCGGGCGATCCGTGACGTAGCGGATGTGGCTCTCGTCACGGCCGGTGAGCTCGAGCAGCCGCTTCGTCGTCGTCAGGTTCTCGATCTCGTTGCCGCCGCCCACGTTGTAGATCTCGCCGCTCGCGCCGCGCTCCAGCACCGTCTCGATGCCCGCGCAATGATCCTCGACGTAGATGAAGTCGCGCGACTGCCGGCCGTCGCCGTAGACGGGCACCGGCTCACCGTCGAGCAGGTTCGTCGTGAACAGCGGGATCAGCTTCTCGGGGTACTGGTTGGGCCCGTAGTTGTTCGAGCCGCGGGTGATGGCGGCATCGACGCCGTAGGTGCGGACGGCCGCGAGCACCTGCAGATCGCCGCCGGCCTTGGAGGCGGAGTAGGGCGAGCTCGGCCGCAGCGCGTCGTCCTCGCGCGAGGCGTGGCCGGGCTCGATGTCGCCGTAGACCTCGTCCGTGGAGACGTGCACGAGGCGGCCGCCCTTGTCGCGGATCCACTCCAGCAGCAGATAGGTGCCGAAGACATCCGTCTGGATGAAGTCGCCGGCCTCCATGATCGAGCGGTCGACGTGTGTCTCGGCCGCGAAGTTCACGATCGCGTCGCAGCCCTCGGCCGCCCCGGCCACCGCGTCGGCGTCGCAGATCGAGCCCTCCACGAACCGGTAGCGCTCGTCGCCGGCGATTGCGGCGAGGTTGGCGGGGTTGCCGGCGTACGTGAGCGCGTCGAGGTTCACGACCTCGATGTCGTCGGCTCGGCTGAGCAGGCGCCGCACGAAATGCGAGCCGATGAACCCGCAGCCGCCGGTCACGAGGATGCGTCTCACGTTCCCTCCGCGTTGGCCAGGGAAGCGAGACAATCACGCAACCCGTCCCTCCAGTGTGGCAGCCGCGGCGCGTCGGCGTGCACGGTGCGGAGGATGGAGCAGGCCGGCCTCGGAGCCGGGCGCTGCAGCTCGCTGGACGAGATCGGCTCGACGCGGGCGCCCAGTCCGGCGTCTTCCATGATCGCGCCCGCAAAGCCGTGCCAGCTCGTCGAGCCGCCTCCGGCCAGGTGGTAGGTGCCGGGGGCGCAGCGTTCGACGAGCTCCAGCGTGGCGCGCGCGAGATGCGAGCTCGCCGTCGGGCAGCCGATCTGGTCGTCGACCACCGCCAGCTCCTCGCGCTCGGCCCCCAGGCGGAGCATCGTCAGCAGGAAGTTGCGGCCGCGCGGCGAGAACACCCAGGCCGTGCGCACGACGAAGCCCTCGGGGTGCTCGCTCAGGAGCGCCCGCTCACCGGCGAGCTTGGATGCGCCGTAGACACTGCGCGGGGAGACCGCGGACAGCTCGTCGTAACCGGCGGGATCGTCACCGGCGAAGACGTAATCGGTCGAGAAGCCGACGAGCGCCGACCCGCCCGCGCGCGCCGCGCGGGCCACGTTGCGGCTGCCTTGCTCGTTGACGCGCCAGGCGCCCTCGGGGTCGGACTCGGCTCCGTCGACATCGGTCCAGGCGGCGCAGTGCAGCACGAGCTCCGGGCGGTGCACGGCGAAGGCCCGCTCCACCGACGCCTGATCGGCGACGTCCAGCCCGGCGTGCCCCGGCGCAGCGGCCTGATCGCCGAGCAGCAGCGCGAACTCGCCGCCGAGCTGGCCGCCGCCTCCCGTCACGAGCACGCGGGTCATGCGTCGCGCGGGGAGAGCGTGGGGCTCGCCGTCGACCAGAGCCCCCGCACGCGCTCGTCGTCCCAGCGCACGTTCTGCTCATCGGGGTCCGCCGGGTCGTACTCCTCGGTCACGTGGTAGCAGAGCACCACGTCGGTCAGGGCCTCGAAGCCGTGCGCGATCTGCCCGGGGATGTAGACGGCGAGACAGTTGTCGCCGTCGATGTCGAGCGACCACGACACGCCCTGCGTGGGGGAATCCTCGCGCCGGTCGAGCAGCACGACTCGCGCCGAGCCCTGCGGGCAGAAGAAGAGGTCGTCCTGGCCGCGCTTGTGCCAGTGCAGCCCGCGGATCACGCCCTTCCGGGAGAACGAGATGTTCGTCTGTAACGACGGCCGCCCGCCGGAGAGCTCGCGGTACCAGGACTCGCGGCGCAACTCGCAGAACCAGCCGCGCTCGTCGCCGAACTTGCGCAGGCGGACCACGTGGACGCCGTCGATGGGCGAGCTCTCGATCGAAGGTGTCACCCGATCACCATACGCCAGCCCTGGGCCGAGTCAGTCGGTGCCCGCGAACGCACCGTCGGCCAGCGCGAGCAGGTACTCGCCGTAGGCGTTCTTGCTGAGGGGCTCGGCCAGGCGGATCAGCTGATCGCGGTCGATCCAGCCACGCTGATAGGCGATCTCCTCGGGGCAGGCGACCTTGAGCCCCTGGCGCTCCTCGATCGTCTCGATGAAGTTGGCGGCCTGGTGGAGCGACTCGTGGGTGCCCGTGTCGAGCCACGCGTAGCCACGACCCAGCCGCTCGACCATCAGCTCGCCGCGCTCGAGGTAGCGGCGGTTGAGGTCGGTGATCTCGAGCTCGCCGCGCGCCGACGGCTTCAGCGCCGCCGCATCCTCGGGCCCGTGGGCGTCGTAGAAGTAGAGGCCCGTGACGGCGTAGCTCGACTTCGGCTGCGAGGGCTTCTCCTCCAGGCCGATCGCGCGGCCCTCGGCGTCGAACTCGACCACGCCGTAGCGCTCGGGATCGCGCACCCAGTAGCCGAACACGGTCGCGCCGTGCTCGCGGGCGCTGGCGGCGCAAAGCACCTCCGTGAGGCCGTGCCCGTGAAAGATGTTGTCGCCGAGGACGAGGCAGGAGGGTGCCCCGGCCAGGAACTCCCGTGCGATCAGCAAGGCCTGGGCCAGGCCGTCGGGGGTCGGCTGGCGCGCGTAGACGAGCTTCAGCCCCCAGGCGGAGCCATCGCCGAGGAGCTGCTCGAACGCGGGCGCGTCCTGCGGCGTCGTGATCACCATGATCTCGCGGATCCCCGCGAGCATCAGGGTGCTGAGCGGGTAGAAGATCATCGGCTTGTCGTAGACCGGCAGCAGCTGCTTCGAGACAACCCGCGTGACCGGGTACAGCCGGGTTCCCGACCCGCCGGCCAGGATGATTCCGCGTCGCTGCACGCTCATTCCTTCGGCGGCTTGGGCGGGAGGCCGATGGAGGCCGCGTCCATGACGGCGCGCGTGCGCCTGCGGCGCGGGCGCCCGGATGCGCCGCCGGGGGCAGCGCCGTTGGCGGACGGCTCGACAGCCGCGCCGGCCGCTTTCTTCCGCCGCGCGACCGGTTTGGCGGGCGCCTTCTCCGGCGCCTCGGCCTCGGGAGCGCGCTGTGCGCTGTCCGCGCCGCCCGGCGAGCTCGTGCCGTTCACGCCGTTGGACGACTGACCGCCCTCGCCCGGGCCCTTGCGCCGCCGCCGGCGGCGGCGGCGCTTGCGGGCCGGAGTGCCGTCGGCGGGCGCGGACCGGGCCGCATCGTCCTTGCCCGGCCCCTCCTTCTGCTCCTCGCGCTCCGCCGGCGCCGGCGCTTCGGCAGCCGTTGCGTCGGAGATCTCCGCCGCGTGGCCGTTGGCCGCGGCCTTCTTGACCTCGCCGGCGGGCCGCTGCTTCGGGCGCTTCTTGCGGGGGCGGCGCGCCTTGGCCGGCGGCTCGGCCTTCTGCTCGGGCAGGTTGGATGCGAACGCCGCCGCGAGCTCCTCGACCTCGGCCGGCAGGTCTGCCCGCGCGGCCTCGATCGTGCGAGCGGCGATCGCGTCGTGCGTCAGGGCGGCGGCCAGGGCCGCTGCGGCGACCGGCAGCTCGGCCTGGCGCAGCGAGGCCACCAGCAGCCGGGCGCGCACGTGGTGCTCCTCGCCGCGCGAGGAGGCGAGCGTGCGCAGGAGATCGCGGATCGCCGGGCTCGCGGCCGTGGCCGCCCGGTACTGGGTCTCGCGGGAGGCGCGCGCCAGCTTCCACGTCCAGGTCAGCCGCTGCGACTGCGAGCCGGGCAGCGTGCCCGCCGCGATCGCCGAGAGCAGGACCTTGGCGCCCTGTGCCCGGTCGCTCGCCCAGGTCGGCGCGGCCTCGATCAGCCGGACCATGCGGTCGATGGTGTTGATGTCGGGGTGATGCGCCGCCAGGTCGGCGAGCGCGATCCGCCGCAGCGAGCGATGCTTGCACTCGGCCGCGCAGGTTGCGAAGAAGCGGATGCGCGTCTGCTCCCCCACCTTCGCCAGCGTCTCGGCGAGACGCGGGAGATCGCCGGGGGCGACGCGGCGGGCGGCCGTCTCGGCCCAGAACTCCTGCTCGTCGGGCGGCAGGCGATCGGCGGAGACCGTCTTCCAGTGCTCGGCGATGACCGCGCGCCGCCGCGCCGGATCGTCGGTCACCGGGATCAGCCACTCGGCGTCGCGCAGCACCGGGCGGGCCTGCCGCCGCCAGCGCTGACGCCGCCGCGGCGGCTTGGGCGTGACGAGCGACCCCGGCTTGTAGAGATCGACGTCGAGCAGGCTGTGCAGCGTCACCGTGCGCTCGGAGTGCGGTGCGGCCGGATCGACGAAGTCGACGACGACGCCCGCCTCCTTGCGGCGGTGCAGGCGCATGACGCGGCCGATGCGCTGCTGGTACACGCGGCGGCTGGCCGTCGGGGCGAGGTGCATGCAGACCGTCGCCCGCGGCGCATTCCAGCCTTCGGCGAGCAGCTGGGCGTTGACGAGGACGTTGATGTCGCCGCGCTCGTAGGCGGCCAGCGTCGCCGCCAGCGCACGCGGCGGCGTGCGGCCGCTGACCGAGCGCGCCCGCAGCCCCGTGGCGCGCATCGCCGCGGCCACGCGCTCGGCGTGATCGACCCCGGCCGCGTAGACGATGCCGGCGCGATGATCGAACCGATCGCGGTAGAGCATCGCCGCGGCCATGTTGAGCGCCTCGTGGTCGAGCGCCTCCGCCAGCGCGCGCTGGTCGTAGTCGCCGCCCACGACAGGCACGTTGCGCAGGCTCGCTCCCGGCTTGACGCGCAGCGCCCGCAGGGGCGCGACGACGCCGCGGCGCACCGCGTCGGCCAGCGGGAAGTCCGCGACCTCCGCCGGGAAGACATCGCCGACGTGCTTCTGCAGCAGCTGGTCGGTCGCGGTCATGCCGATGTAGGTCGGGCGGCTGAAACGGCGGATCGTCTCCGCCGTGCGCTCGCCGAGCGCCGTGTGGGCCTCGTCGCAGATGACCACGCCGTAGGCGTCCGGGTTGATGTCGGCCGCGTGCTTGATGAACCACGCGTAGGTCTCGACCGTCACGGCGGGCTGCCGCGGCAGGCGCTTGCCCTTCTCGATCGCGCCGATCAGGCGCGGGCCGTAGCCCTGCTCCTTGAGATCGCGCATGAACTGGTCGACCAGCAGGCGCCGGTGGGTCAGGATCAGCACGCCCACCGTCCGGCAGGCCTCGACGAAGCCGGCGGCCGCGACCGTCTTGCCCGACGCCGTGGGGTGCTTGAAGCGGTAGCGGCGCACGGCGCCGGGATCGGGGATCTCGGGCTCTGCGGCGGCTTCGCCGTCGTCCGCGTCCTCGCCGTCCTCGGCGGCCGCCTCGGTTCGACGGCCACCTCCTCGCCCTCGGGCCGCTCGTCGTCGTCCTCGTCGTCCTCGTCGTCGTCGTCGGAGAGCTCCTCCGCCTCGAGCTCGTCGAGGGCGGCCTCGGCGGCGTTCAGCTCGTCCTCCTCGTCGGCTTCGGCCTCGGCGTCGTCCGCCTCGTCCTCGCGCTCCTCGCCGGCGGTCAATGCCGCCAGCATCCCTGCCAGGGCGTCCACCTGGTGCGGACGCAGCGTCAGTCCGTTGAGCAGCGCCGGCTGATCCGCCGCCAGCACGCGCTCGAGCCCGAGCATGAGCGAGAAGCGGAAGCGCCAGGCGGGGCTCGGGGCATCCAGGCCGGTGGCGATCTCCTCGAGCGCGGCGTCGAGCGCGCGGCGACGCGCGGCGCCCGGGGCGAGGGTCATCGCCGGATCGTCCCCCTCGTACAGCAACGGCTCGCCGCACCAGGCCGAGACCTGTGCGGCGGCGTCCACGAGATCGAATTCTTCAACTGGCTCCGGCGCGGCGGAGACCGACAGTTCGCGCAACAGCGCGCTCCTTCAGAGGCGTCCGCGGGATGACGCGCGACAGCGCACGTCGCGCGGCGCGGCTCGGGAATCCGTCCCCCGAGGCTCCGTCCTCGGAGTCTAGATCATCGGCGCCGCGCACGGCAACCGGGAGGCGGCGGTATCCTTGCGGCGTGGATGACGGCTCCGTTCTGCTCCCGGTCGAGCAGATCATCTGGGATGACGAGGAGATCGCCGAGCACGAGGGCGAGGACACCGACGACGGCGATTGGTTCGCCATCCGCACGGATCCCTGGCCCTGCCCGGCCTGCGGGCAGGAGTTCGAGTACGTCACGGGCGCCCACTTCGTGATCGTGACGCCCGCGGCCGACGACCTGCTCGCGATCGCGCAGCGCTGCAAGGAGGTCGGGCGCAACCCGCGCATCGTCCCCTACGAAGACGATCTGCCGACCATGACGCTCTTCGCCTGGCACGCCCACGGCCGCCCGGTACACGGCATCAAGAAGGGCTGAGGCGCGGGCTCAGGCGCGCTCGGGCACCCGGAGGCGCCAGATCGGAACGCCCTGGATCGTGGTCACGTGCCGGTAGCGCCGCGTGAGGATGCGGCCCACGTCACCCCGTTTGTCGATCGTCCGCGGCTGCTGGTAGACCGCGATGTAGCGCGGCGCCCCGGGGCCGGCGAGCGTATCCCGCAGGCGCTGCAGGGCGCCGGGGATGTGCTCGATGCCGAGGAACCAGAGATACGGGTACGGCGAGCGCCGGCCGGCGGCGAGATACAGGCTCGCATCGGCGTAGAGCGCATAGACGCGGTCGCCGCGGGCGGTGTGCGCGTGCAGGTAGCGGCCGACGGCCCCGTCCTTTACGACGCGCGAGTCCGACGTGGAGGCCAGTGACCGCTCCGTCGTTCCGCTTGCGGTGTACGCCGGCCACGCCTTGTAGACGGGCAGGATCAGGGTGGCGACGCCGAGGGCGAGACCCGCGCGCGGCGGCACGGCCGCGAGCGTGAGCGCCGCGAGCGCGCAGAGGGGCGTGAGCGGCCCGACGTAGTAGTGGCCGTGAAACAGGCCGCCGAGCGCGAAGCCCGTCAGCGAGAGCACGAACCAGAGCACGAGCAGCGCCGACTCGGGCCGCCGCAGGGCGAGCCAGAGCCCGGGCAGCGCCAGCACGAACAGCGCCCCCACCACCGGCCCTGCCGTGCGCAGGGAGTCGGCGAAGAGCGAGAGCTTCTCGGAGGGCGAGCCCGTCGCGACGCTCTCGACGGAGAGCCGGTAGTCGGCGACCGCGAACCACCAGTCGTGGAAACCGGTCAGCGCCCCGTGCAGGGCCGAGGCGCCGATGATCAGCGCGACCCCGAGCGCGAGCGCAGCGAGCGCGCGCAGCGCTTCCCCGGCGGGCCGCCAGCCCCTCCAGGCAGCGAGGACGAGCCAGAGACCGGCAGCCAGGCCTCCGTCGTAGCCCGATTGCTTGAGCAGCACGCCCGCGCCGGCGAAGAGGCCCGCGACGACCATCAGGCGCAGCCCGCCGCGCGCCTGCCAGCGAGCCGTCAGCGCCAGCGCGATCAGCGCGGGCAGCGTCGCCATCAGCTCGCCGTTCGCGGAGAATCCCTCGATCACGGGCGACGTCGACAGCAGCCCGCTCAGGAGCGCGGCGGCCGCACCCGCGCGGCGACCGGCCATGCTCGTGATCAGCAGGCCGAGCGCGACGGCGATCGCACACGACCACAGCGCGGCCATGAGGCGGATGTCGAGGCGATCCGAGCCGGGCAGGTCCTCCGCCCAGCGATACAGAAGCAGCAGCCCCTGGGGCCGGTCGACCCAGACGTCGCCGTAGAGGTCGGCCCCGCCCGCCCACCAGCGCGCAACGTAGCCATAGCCGCCCTCGTCGACCGACAACGGGGTGGTCAGGAACGGCAGGTGCAGGACGAATGCGGCGAGCGCCGCCGCGCCGAGCACCCACCACGCGGGACGCTCGCGTGGATGCTCCGCGATGCGCACGAGCCGACTGTAAGAGGTTCTCGCCGAAGGTGCGTGAGCGGGCGCGGGCGGCGCGGAGGAGCGGGAGCGCAACGCGACCCCGCGATCCTGCTCGAGCCCTGCACGGGCGGGCGCGTGCCGCGCGGGAGGGCCCAGCGCCGCGCAATTCCCGCCGAGCGCTCGTAGAATGCGCGGCCATGTCGCAGCGAGCCCCAGACGCGCTGTCCGGCGCCCGCCAGGGCGGAGGCGAGCACACCGGCCGCGGCGAGGTCTCGGTGCGCTGCCCGCTCTGCGATGCCGACCGCTACCGGGTGCGCTACGACTCGACGCTGACCGAGGCCATCGACCCGCAGCGCCACTACACGTCGACCTCCCGCGAGTTCGGACGCTTCGGCCGCATCGTCGAGTGCCGCTCGTGCGGAATCGTCTACATGAATCCGCGGCCCCATCACCTGGCGGTGCAGGACGCCTACGGCGATGTCGAGGACGTGCGCTACGTCGAGGAGGAGGAGGGTCGCGTCGCGACGTTCTCCGAGAGCCTCGACCATGTGCGGCGCTTCGCTCCCGCGGGCCGCCTCCTGGACGTCGGCTGCCACATCGGCACGTTCATCGAGCTCGCGCAGGACGCGGGCTTCGAGGTGGCGGGAGTCGAGCCTTCGCGCTGGGCGGCCAAGCGAGCCGAGTCCCGCGTGAGCGGCCCGGTGCACGTCGGCGTCGTCGAGGACGCGCCCCTGCCCGAGGGCACCTACGACGTCGTCACGATGTGGGACGTCATCGAGCACCTGCCCGACCCGGCCAGCACGCTGCGTGCCGTGCACTCGGCGCTGCGGCCCGGTGGCGTGTTCGCAGTCACGACGATGGACGTCGAGGCGCTCTTCCCGCGCGTCGCCGGGCGCTTCTGGCCCTGGTACATGCAGATGCACCTCGTCTACTTCTCACGCCGCACCCTTGCCGAGCTGCTCCGCAGCTGCGGCTTCGAAGTGGTCGAGATCTCGCGCCACCGGCGCATCGTCCGCGTCTCGTATGCCGTCTCCCGCCTCGGCAGCTACAGCCGCACGGCCGAGCGCGTCGCACGCGCGCTGACGGGGCGCCTGGGCAACCGCACGGTCGGAGTCGACCTCGGCGACATCGTCACCGTGGTCGCGCGCAAGCCGGAGAGCTGATGACCGCCCCGGCGCAGCGCGTCGCGCGCGCGTGAGCCGGCTCGCCCCGGCGCTGCGGCTGTGGCGCGCATGTCGCTATGCGCTGCTCGTCGTGGCGCTCTCGCGCCTCGTCGTCGTCATGCTGTTCGCGATGGAGGGCTGGGTCACGCGCCCGCACGGCGCGGGCGTCGGGCTGCCCCAGATGTTGCGCGACCTCGGCTCCTGGGACGGCATCTGGTACCGCTCGATCGCCGTCCACGGCTACGACCCGACGATCGGCCACGGGGACAACGCCGCCTTCCTGCCGCTCTATCCGCTGCTCCTGCGCGGCCTGCGCACGGTCATCCCGTTCGTCGACCTCGTCTGGCTCGGAGCCGCGGCCTCGACCGCCCTCATGGCCGTCGGCATGTGCCTGCTCTACAAGCTCACCGACGAGCGCTTCGGCCGTACGATCGCGCGGCGGACGGTGCTCTTCCTCTCGATCTCGCCGCTCGCCTTCGTCTTCTCGGCGGTCTACGCGGAGAGCCTCTTCCTGGTGCTCGTGGCCGGCACGTTCCTGCTGGCCGAGCGCAAGCGCTTCTTCAGCGCCTCGGTGCTCGCGGCGCTCGGCGTGCTCACGCGCCCGGTCGGCATCGCGCTGGCGCCCTCGCTGATCTGGATGGCGTGGGGTGAGCGGGCCGGCCGCTGGCGGCGCGTGCTGCCCGTCGCGCTGCTGCCGGCCGCGCAGGGGCTGTTCTCCCTCTATCTCTGGTGGGAGACCGGAGATCCGCTCGCGCAGACGCACGCCCAGGCGCGCGGCTGGGGGCGCAGTCTCGGGCTGCCGCCGCTCGTGATCTGGAACGCCTTCACCGGTCCCGTGCTCGACCGCCACGAGCTGCGGTTCCTCGTGCACATCATCTTCGCGCTCGTCTGGACGGCGATGCTCGTCGAGCTCTGGAAGCGCCGTGACGAGGTGCCGATCCCGTACTTCCTGTTCGCGGCCGGCTGCGTGCTGCTGCCGTTCGCGGCGGGCAGCCTCGTCTCGGCGGGGCGCATCGGCATGCTGGGCTTCCCGCTCTTCTGGGCGCTCGCGATCCTCGGTCGCCGGGAGGGCATCGACACGACGGTCAAGGTCGTCTCGCCGGCGCTCATGGCCGGGCTCATCTTCGTGACCTACGGCATACGCACCTTCACGCCGTGAACCCGCTGGCGGCGCGCCTGCGCGAGCGCATCGTCGCGGAAGGCCCGATCCCCTTCAGCGCGTTCATGGAGAGCGCGCTCTACGACGCCTGTGACGGCTTCTACGCGCGCGGTCCGCGACTCGGGCCGGGCGGCGCGTTCACGACCGCGCCCATCGCCGCGCCGTTCCTGGCACACGCGCTGGGCTCCGAGCTGCGCGCGGTCTGGGACCGGCTCGGCCGGCCCGAGCCGTTCACGCTTGCCGAGGTCGGCCCGGGAGACGGCTCGCTGGCGGCGCAGCTCGCGTCCGAGCTGGCTGATCTGCCGCTCGAGCTCGTGCTCTGCGAGCGCGCAGCGGGCATGCTCGAGCGGGCCAGAGCACGGGTGCCCGGCACCCGCGCCGTGCCGCTGGCGCAGCTGACAGGCGTTCGCGGCGCGATCGTCGCCAACGAGGTGCACGACGCCTGCCCGGCCCATCGCCTGCGCTGGCCGGACGAGCTGCTGGTCGGCGTCGGGCCCGACGGCCGCTTCGCCTTCGTGCCCGGGCCGCATGCCGGCTCGCTCGGCGACGCCCTGCGCGCTGCCGGCGTCGTTCCAGCCGACGGCGCCGTCTACGACGTCTCACCCGCGCAGAGCGAGCTCCAGCGCGTGCTCGCACGGGCACTCGATCGCGGCTCGCTGATCGTGCTCGACTACGGCGAGGCCGGGCCTGCGCGCTACGAGCGCCGCGTTCCCCGGCTGCGCAGCTACGTCGGCGGGATGGCGGGCGGCGATGTGCTCGCAGCGCCCGGGACGCAGGACCTCACGGTCGATGTGGACTTCGGCGCGGTGCGCGCCGCCGGCGAGCGCGAGGGGCTGCGCACCACCCGCGACTGCGGGCAGCCCGAGTGGCTGCTCGAGCATGGGGCAGAGGACGCGATCGCAGGCCTCCCGCGCCATGACACCGCCCGCCTCTGGCTCGAGGCGCTCTCGGATCCGCACGGCAGCGGTGCCGCGTTCCGGGTGCTGATCCAGGAGCGCGAGTGACTCGCGAACCGCGCCGCCTGCGCTTGAATGACGCGATGAACGACCTCGAGCAGCGCGTGACGGATGCGATCGCCGAGAGCCGTGACGAGGTCGTGGAGCTCGCCTCGGCGCTGATCCGCTTCGACACGACGGCGCGCGACCCGGGCGACGCGCCGCGCGAGGAGGCCGCCCTACAGGGCCTGCTCGCCCAGCGCCTCTCGGCCGCAGGCGCAACCGTCGATGTGTGGGAGCCGGATCCCGAGGACGTCCGGGGACCGCAGATCCCCTTCCAGCTCGACTTCGCGGGCCGGCCGCAGCTGCTCGCGCGCTTCGCGGGCGCCGGCGGGGGCCGCAGCCTCCTGCTCAACGGCCACATCGACGTCGTCTCGGGCGAGCCGAAGACGCGCTGGACGGACGACCCCAACTCGCCGGTCGTGCGCGACGGCATGCTCTACGGCCGCGGCGCCTGCGACATGAAGGGCGGCGTCGCGGCGATGGTCGTGGCGGCCGAGCTGCTCGCGCGGCTCGGCGTACGGCTGAGCGGCGACCTGCTCGTCAACACGATCACCGACGAGGAGTCGAGCGGTGCGGGCGGCATCGCGTCGGTGGCGCGCGGCGTGCGCGCCGACGGCGGCATCGTGCCGGAGCCGACGGACTTCGAGGTCTGGGTCGCCTGCCGCGGCTCCGTCTACCCGACGATCACCGTCGAGGGCCGGCCGGGTCACGCCGAGCTGCGCCAGGCGCACTGGCGCGACGGCGGCGCCGTCAACGCGATCGAGAAGGCGCAGGTCGTCCTGGACGCGGTGCGCAGACTGCGGGAGGAGTGGCTGACGCGCGCCGACCTTCAGCACCCCTACCTCTCGCCTCCCGATATCGTGCCCACCGTGATGGCGGCGGGCGAGTGGGCGGTGACGTACCCGGCCTCCTGCGAGATCACGTGCGCCGTGCTCTTCCCGCCGGCGCTCGCGGACGACGCCGGCTACGGCTCGCGCGTGCGCCGCGACGTCGAGGCCTGGATCCGGCGTGCCTGCGATTCGGACCCGTGGCTGGCCGATCATCCGCCGAGCTTCTCGTGGGCCGCCGACATCCCGCCCATGGAGATCTCGCCGGATGCGGCGATCGTGCAGACCGTGCTGGCCGCGAGCGCGGACGTCGGCGAGCCGTCCCGCCTGGGCGGGCTCGACTCCTGGTACGACGGCGCGACCTACACGAGGTCCGCCGGCACGCCCTCGGTCGGCTTCGGCCCGCGCTCGATCCACACGGCGCACACGATCGACGAGCACGTCGCGGTCGACGATCTCGTGCGCTGCGCGCAGGCGATCGCGCTCGCTGCGATGCGCTTCTGCGGCACGGCATGAGCACGCGCATCCTGCTCGTGGCGCGACACGGCCAGGCCACGCAGGGCCCGGACCACGTGTGGACGCCGGACGATCCGCTGACCGCGCTGGGGCACCGCCAGGCCGGGGATCTGGCCGCGCACGTGGCCGGCCTGCGCCGCCCGCCGACGCGCATCGTCGCCAGCCCGTTCCTGCGGGCGCAGGAGACCGCCGCACCCTGCTCCGAGGCGCTCGGGCTCCCGATCGAGACCGATGCGCGCCTGGCCGAGTTCTCGTCCACGCTGCCGTCGCCCTGGACGCTCGCCGAGACCGACGAGCTGATGCCCTACGACGACATCTGGCACCCCGGCGACGCGGGCTACGACGGCGAGACGATCGGCGGCTTCTTCGAGCGCACGGGCGAGGCCGCGGAGGATCACGCGCGCGCCGACGAGGTGACGCTGCTGGTCTGCCACGGCGGCACGACGATGGGCATCATCCGCTGGGCGATGATGATCCCGCCGAAGGAGCCCGACGCCTTCGACCTCTTCATCGCGAATGCGAGCCTGACCGAGATCCGCACGCGCATCGACCGCCACGGGCGCGAGCGGCGGCACCTGCGCCGCGTCGGCGACGTGCGCTACCTGAGCGAGGTCACGGGGATCTGAGGCGGGTCGCCGCGCTGACGGCGCGCGAGCTTCCAGTTGGTCGCGGCTGCCGGCTGGACGGCCGGCCGGCGGAGGTGCGCAGTCGGCGGTGAAGCCGCGTCTCTGGGCGCCCTCCTCAGGCGTTCACGACGTGCGTGGGCACGTCACCCGCGCAGAGCTCCTAGGAGGCTGCCGGCGCCGCGTCGGTCAGCGCCAGCTTCCAGTGCACGAGATCGGCCGTGGCGACGACGCGCCCGCCCGCTCCGAGCACCTGGAGTGAATGCCCGGGGGCCGTGCGCAGCCGCAGCGTGCCCGCACGGCTGCGCCACGCCTCCGGCAGCTGGATGCATACCGCCCAGCCGCCGTTGGCGAGCGGGAGCGCATGGATGAAGGGGTATTCGCGCGAGCTGTAGAGCGTGTACGTCCACGTGCCGTCGGCGGCGGACGCCCGCGTCAGCGGCTGTCCCTGCATCGTCCAGCCGCCGGCCGCCTCGCTCGGGTTCGCCTTGACGACGACCTTGGTGACGACGCGCTCGAGCGTCTTTTCGAGGCGGCTGTAGGCGAGCACGTCGTACTTGGTGGCGTCGGTCGCCGACGCGCGCCGCGTCAGGTAGAGGGCCGTGCCGTCAGGTGCGACGGCGTCGAAGGAGACCGCACCGCGAAAGGTCAGGGGCGTGAGCTTGCCGCCCTCGGCCACGAGGAACCGGGAGCGCCCGCCCTCGCCCTGGCGCGCATACTGCAGCACGGCCGTGCGGCCGTCGAACGAGAGGCCGCCGAGCTGCCCGCGTGCGGTCACCCTGGGGAGCAGGTAGCCGGGCGGCACGTGCATGTGCGCGCTGCCGCCGCTCCAGTGCATCGTCAGCACGCCGTTCTTCAGGCTCGCACTGGCGCCCGGCCCGCCGTTGACTCGCTGGAGGCCGGGATCGGCGGCGGCGGGGACCGCCGCGAAGGCGGTTGCCAGTGCAGCCGCGCAGGTCAGAGTGCGGAGCGGAGTCTTCATGCCGGCAGTACGCTCGCCGGCGCTGCGGGGTTCCGCGTGCCTTACGGCAGGCGTGCGTCCCACGCAGCACGGCAGCCGGCGGTGCCGGGATCGGATCTCGCTCGCCCAGCACGGGTGCCACTCCATTGGCCGGCCGCAGTGCGGCGAGCACGCGCCACGCCACCGCAAGGGAGTCCGTGTAGACCTTCACCTGCACCGTGCGCGAGAGCAGCACCGGCGCGTGATCGATCCGGCCGACCGGCGCGCCGCGCACGCTGCGCCGCTTCCAGATTGGATCGGCAGCCACGACCTCCAGATGCACGCAGAGAGGCTGCACCTGGATCTCGAGCGGCGGCCCGCAGCTCGCCTCCTCGTCCTGCGGCCGCGGCTCGCAGGTTCCGTAGATGAACGTGATGAAGTCGTCCGGGGGCATCGGGCCGTCGATGGCGACCAGCGGCCACTCGCCGAAGCGCGTCCCGACCCAGTAGAGCGGGAACTCCGGGAAGCGGCGGATCGACGTGGCGTGAAGTCGCTGGAGGAGAAGGGTCTCGCCGGAGTCGGCGCAGCAGCGGTGCAGCCGGCGGCGAGTGCGACGACGACGGTCAGGGCGATCCGAGCACGAATGCCGACGCGGGCCATGGGCGGGAGCGTGCATCCGGCCGGTTCGGTGCAGCCACTCGCGTCGGCCGGCGGTCGCTGCCGCCCGCTGACCGGAGGAGATCGCCCAAAACGGCGACGGGGCCGCGTCCTCAGACGCAGCCCCGCCGGCGTTCGAGCAAGGAGCGAGCTCCTTACATCATGTCGGGCATGCCGCCACCGGGCATGCCGCCGCCACCGTTCGACGCCTTCTCGGGCGCCTCGGCCACGATGGCCTCGGTGGTCAGGATGTTCTTGGCGATCGAGGCCGCGTTCTGCAGCGCCGAGCGCGTCACCATGGCCGGATCGATGATGCCGGCCTTGACCAGGTCGACCGTCTCGCCGGAGTCGACGTTGAGGCCCCAGCCCTTCTTGGCCAGGCGCACCTCGTTGACGACCACGGAGGCCTCCAGGCCCGCGTTGGTCGCGAGCTGACGCAGCGGCTCCTCGAGGGCGCGCTTGATGATGCGCGCGCCCGTCGCCTCGTCGTCGTCGCCCGTGACGTCGATGGCCTTGGCGGCCAGCATGAGCGCGACGCCGCCGCCCGGCACGATGCCCTCCTCGAGGGCCGCGCGGGTGGCCTGCAGCGCGTCCTCGACGCGGTGCTTCTTCTCCTTCATCTCCGTCTCGGTGGCCGCGCCGACCTTGACCACGGCGACACCGCCCGAGAGCTTCGCGAGGCGCTCCTGGAGCTTCTCGCGATCGAAGTCGGAGTCGGTCGTCTCGACCTCGGCCTTGATCTGCTTGATCCGGGCCTTGATCTGATCGCCGTCGCCGGCGCCGTCGATGATCGTCGTCGCGTCCTTGTCGATGACGACCTTGCGGGCGCGACCGAGCTGCGAGAGCTGCGTGTTCTCGAGCTTGAGGCCCATCTCGTCGGTGATGACCTCGCCGCCGGTCAGGATGGCGATGTCCTCGAGCATCCGCTTGCGGCGGTCGCCGAAGCCGGGAGCCTTGACTGCGACGGCCTGGAACGTGCCGCGCAGCTTGTTGACCACGATCGTCGCGAGCGACTCGCCCTCGACGTCCTCGGCCACGATCAGCAGCGGCCGGCCGGCCTGGATGACCTGCTCGAGCACCGGCAGGATGTCCTTGACCGCGCCGATCTTCTGGTTGGCGATGAGGATGTACGGATCGTCGAGCACGGCTTCCATGCGCTCGGAGTCCGTGATCATGTACGGCGACAGGTAACCCTTGTCGAACTGCATGCCCTCGGTGAACTCGAGCTCGAGGCCGAAGGTCTGGCCCTCCTCGACGTTCACGACGCCGTCCTTGCCGACCTTCTCGATGGCATCGGCGATGACATCGCCGATCTCGCGATCGCGCGCCGAGATGGTGGCGACACGGGCGATGTCCTCCTTGCCCGAGACCTCCTTCGACTGCGACTTGATGTCGGCGACCACGGCCGTGACCGCGCTCTCGATGCCGCGCTTGAGCGCCATCGGGTTGGAGCCGGCGGAGACCATCTTGAGACCCTCGCGCGTAATCGCCTGCGCGAGCACGGTCGCCGTCGTCGTGCCGTCGCCGGCAACGTCGTTGGTGGCAGTAGCGACCTCGCGCACGAGCTGCGCGCCCTGATTCTCGAAGACGTCCTCGACCTCGATCTCACGCGCGATCGTGACGCCGTCGTTCGTGATCGTCGGTGCGCCGAACTTCTTGTCGAGCACGACGTACCGGCCCTTGGGGCCGAGCGTCACCTTGACGGCGTCGGCGACCTTGTCGACGCCGCGCTGAAGAGAGCGGCGGGCGTCCTCGCTGAACTTGAGCTCTTTATGAGCCATTGCTTCGAATACTCCTTGTCGTCAGTTCGCGGCGGACGGCTCAGGCCTTGGCCTTGACCTTGGCCTTGCTGGTCACGACCTTGGCGAGTACATCGGACTCGCGCAGGATCAGGTACTCGTCGACGCCGAACTTGACCTCGGTGCCGCCGTACTTCGAGAAGACCACTTCGTCGCCGACGGCGACGTCGAGGGGCACGAGCTGCCCGTCCTCGTAGTGGCCGGGACCAACAGCGAGGACCTTCGCGCGCTGCGGCTTCTCCTGTGCCGTATCGGGCAGGACGATGCCGCTCACCGTGGTCTGCTCCTCTTCGAGGACCTCGACGATGATGCGGTCGCCCAAAGGCTTCAGATCCATGCTCTCCGTGCCTCCGGTTCGTTTTTCGAGCTCGGCACTCTCAGGTCGAGAGTGCCAGCCAGGGCACTATAGGCAGCACCGCGCGGTCCCGCAAGTCAGAACTGGCACTCGCAGCTGCGAGTGCCAGAAAATCACTCGAAACGTGACGGAGCCGCCTCTTCGGGGGTCGCCGGCCGCTCGTCGACCATCAATGCGCCCGCCACGAGCCAGCGACGGGAGCGCCAGCGCAGCCCGCCGAGCAGCATCCGCACCCCGACGAAGGCCGCAATCCCGGCCCAGACCCCGCCCAGGCCGAGCTCGAAGACGTGCGCCGCGACGAGGATGGGCAGGAACGCACCCAGTGCCGCGATCAGCGTCATCCTGCGCATGAATGCGAGGTCGCCGGCGCCGAAGAAGACGCCGTCCAGTGCGAACAGCACGCCCGCCACCGGCATCATGCCGACGAGCCAGGGCCACAGCACGCCGGCCTGACGGCGCACCTCGGAGTCCGAGGTGAAGAGCTCCGGCACGACGTGGTGACCGGCGGCGAAGAGGGCTCCGACGGCGATGCCGAAGACGAGCCCCGCCACGAGCAGGCGGCGCGCGAGGGCAGCTGCGGCATCCACCGCGCCGGCGCCGAGCAGCCGGCCGATCAGCGCCTGCGCCGCGATCGCGACCGAGTCGAGCGCCAGCGCCACGAAGATCCACAGCTGGAAGCCGATGGTGTGCGCCGCGACCTGTGCATCGCCCATGCGCGCGGCCACGGCCGCCGCGAGCAGGAACGCCGCGGTGAACGCCAGGGAGCGCAGGCCGAGATCGCGCGCTGCGCGGAGCTGGGGCAGCATTCGCTCCCAGGACGGCGAGAGCGACGGGGCGCGGCGGATGAGCAGGACGCCGAAGACCGCCGCGGCCGCCACCTGGGAGACGACGTTCGCGATGGCGGAGCCCTCGATGCCGAGCCCGAAGCCGCGAATCAGCGTGAGCGAGAGCGCAACGCTCGCGAGGTTCGAGAGGACGAGCACGACGAAGCCCGTGCGCGTGTCCTGGAAGGCGCGCAGCCAGCCCTGCGCAGCCGCGATCACGAGCATGAACGGCGCACCGAGCGCAGCGATGCGGAACCAGGTCAGGGCCTGGCGCAGCGACTCGCCGTCGTGCGAGCCGGCGATCAGCCGCAGGGCGGGACCGGCGGCGAGCTCCAGGGCCAGCGCGCAGACCGTCCCGAGCACGAGCGCCAGCCAGGTGGCCTGCACGCCGACGTCGAGCGCCTCGGGCCGCTGGCCGGCGCCGTAGAGCCGGGCCGCCTTGGCCGTGGTGCCGTACTCGAGGAACGTGCAGAGGCCGACCACCTCGGAGAGGAGCGTGCCCGCGATCGCCAACCCCGCGAGGGGGACGCGGCCGAGGTGCCCGACGATCGCGGTATCGCCGAGCACGTAGAGCGGCTCCGCCGCGAGCGCGCCGAGCGCCGGCAGGGCGAGCGCGATCACCTCGCGGGCCCTCGGCACTTCGTGCGCGCGTGCGAGCGGGGCGTGGGAGTCCACGGCGGCAGCTTCGCGGACTCGCCACCCAGAGCGCGCCGCACCGCCGGCCGGCCCCGGCGAAGGTACACTCGCCGCGGTGGAAGCGCTGAATTTCTACAACCCGCTGGTCGCCGACCAGCTGCGCAGCCGGCGCAAGACGGTCACGATCAGGCTTGGCGACAAGAGCGCCAAGTACCGCAAGGGCCTCTGCCTGAAGGTGCTCTGCGGCCAGCGCTTCGGACCGCGCACGCACGTCTTCGACGCGGTGGTCGACAAGGTCGAGGTCAAGCGCCTCGGCGACGTCTCGCCGCGGGAGCTCCAGCACGACAACCCCGAGCTCCGCACGCTCGACGAGTTCGTCGTCTTCCTCGGACAGCTCTACAACCGCGACGTCTCGGATGAGGACACGGTGACCGTGATCCACTTCTCCGAGATCCGCTCCTCGCTGCAGTAGGCCTCCGGGCTCCCGGTTGGCCGGCGCGAGGCTGCCGCTACTCGGCGGAGGAGAACGCGGCGGCGGCCTCGCCGGCGCACTGCGGCGCTGCGGCAGGCGCCACATGCTTCTCGGGCTTGCGGCGGATCGGGCGGCCGAAGAGCTCCGCCTCGCGCAGGGCCTCGCCGCAGCCCGAGCAGGTGATCTGCATGAGCGAGGTGATGGGCTCGCCGCACTGCTCGCAGGACGCGATCACTGCGCCGCTGCAGTCGGGGCACCGATCCGGGAGCTCGACCGGCAGGCCGCCGAGGAAGCGGCGTCCCCAGCCGCAGCCGACGCAGAACGCGGCGCGGTTCCCCAGCTCGTCACGCGGCAGCATGACCGCAGCATACGCGGCGCGGCTCTCGGGCCGGTGCGTTTCGCGCGGCTGCCCCGGGGGCATTGCATAGGGTGCATACCGGCGCTAGGTTGTGGTCATGGCTGTCGTGAGCAAGCGCCCTCGGAGCGACGCTCCCGACGGCGGCGCCGGGGCCCCCGACGAGGCCGTCCTGCGCGGCATGTACCGCGCAATGCTGCTGACGCGGGCGATCGAGGAGCGCGGCCACTCGCTCTACCGGCAGGGCCGGATCCCCGGCTCCTTCTACACGGGCCGCGGCAACGAGGCCGCTGCCGTCGGCACCGCTTGGGCCATGGCGGCCCAGGATGTCGGCTGCCCGACCCAGCGCGACCTCGGCGTGCACATCGTGCGCGGCATGGCGCCGTGGCGGATCATCGCCCAGTACCTCGGCCGCACCGGCGGGCCGACGCAGGGTCGCGACGGCAACGTCCACCTCGGCGACCTGGGCCTCGGCACGCTGACGATGGTCTCGCACCTCCCCGCGATGCTGCCGGTGGCCGTGGGCTGCGCCCTCGCGTTCCGGGTGCGCAACGAGCCGCGGGTGGCGCTCGGCTGGCTCGGCGACGGCGGCTCCTCGCGCGGAGATGCGCACGAAGCGATGAACCTGGCCGGCGTGCGCCGGCTGCCGGTCGTGTTCGTGCTCGACAACAACGGCTTCGCCTACTCGACGCCCGCGCACCTCGAGTACGGCGTCACCCACCTGGCCGAGCGAGCTGCTGCCTACGGATTCCCCGGGATCGTCGTCGACGGCACCGACGTCGTCGCGGTCTACCGCGCCGCCCAGGACGCGATCGAGCGCGCACGCGGAGGCGGCGGGCCGACGCTGATCGAGCTCGTCACGCTGCGCATGGAGGGCCATGCCGTCCACGACGACGCGTTCTACGTGCCCCCCGATTTGCTCGCAGCCTGGCGCGAGCGCGATCCCATCGCTCGCACCCGCGCCCGCCTCATGGCGCTCGGCGGCGCCTTCGACGAGGCCGCCGACGAGGCGCTGGCCGGCGAGGTCGCACGCGAGGTGGACGTGGCCGTCGAGCTCGCCCTCGCCAGCGACTGGCCGGATCCGGCGACGCTCACGCACGGCGTCTACCGCTGAGCGCCCGCCCCGAGGCGCGGGAGCGTGCGCAGGCGGTCCGGACTACGATGACGAGAGTGAGGCTTCCGTGGCTGTGAGAACGTACCTCGAGGCGATCTCCGACGGTCTGCGCGAGGAGATGCGCCGCGACGACCGCGTGCTCGTGATCGGCGAGGACGTCGGCGTCTACGGCGGTGCGTTCAAGGTCACGAAGGGCTTCCAGGAGGAGTTCGGCGAGTGGCGCGTGATCGATGCTCCGCTGGCCGAGACTGCGATCGTCGGTGCCTGCACGGGCGCGGCGATGATGGGTCTGCGCCCGGTCGCGGAGATGCAGTTCGCGGACTTCATCTCCTGCTGCTGGGACCACCTCGTCACGATCGCCGCCAAGCAGCACTGGCGCACCGGCGCGGCCGTGCCGATCGTCGTGCGCTGCCCCTCCGGCGGCGGCTTCTCGGGCGGGCCCTTCCACTCGCAGAACCCTGAGTCGTCGTTCGCGCACATCCCCGGGCTCAAGATCGTCTGCCCGTCGACGCCGGCCGACGCCAAAGGCCTCCTGATCCAGTCGATCCGCGACGAGAACCCGGTGCTCTACTTCGAGCACAAGCATCTCTACCGGCGCATCAAGGACGAGGTGCCGGAGGAGGAGTACACGGTGCCGTTCGGCGTTGCGCGCATCGCGCGGGCCGGCGACGACCTCACCGTCGTCACCTGGGGCGCCATGGTGCACACGGCGACCGCAGCGGCCGAGCAGGCCGCCGAGCAGCACGGCATCTCGACCGAGGTGATCGACCTCCGCACCATCGTCCCGTGGGATCGCGAGGCCGTGCTGGCCTCCGTCGCCCGCACCGGCAAGGCGCTCGTCCTGCACGAGGACACGCGCACCGCCGGCTTCGGCGCCGAGATCGCCGCGACGATCGGCGAGGAGGTCTTCGAGAATCTCGATGCGCCCGTGGCGCGGCTCGCCGCGCCGGACACGCCCGTGCCGTTCTCGCCCCCGCTGGAGACGCGCTTCATCCCGCAGGTCGACGACGTCTTGGCCGCCGTCCACAAGCTGTACGCCTACTGATCGCTGGGAGATACCCGTGAGTACCGGAACGCTCGTCGATGTCGTCATGCCGCAGATGGGAGTCAGCGTGTCCGAGGGCACGGTCGTCACCTGGCGCAAGCAGGTCGGCGAGGCCGTGAAGGCGGACGAGACGATCGTCGAGATCTCGACCGACAAGGTCGACACCGAGGTCCCCTCGCCTGCGTCCGGCACCGTGCGCGAGCTGCTGGTGGCCGAGGGCGAGACCGTGGACGTCGGCACGCGCATCGCGGTGATCGACACCGGAGGGGGCGCGCCTGCGGATCCGGCGCCCGCCCCGGCCGCAGCTCCGGAGGCCCCGGCCGCCGAGGCTGCCCCAGCACCTGCGCCCGCCCCCGCGGCGCCGGCCGCCGACGTCGCTCCCCCGCCCTCGGCGGACGCTCCGCACTTCCAGGCGATGCCGGTCGTGGGAGCCCCCGCCGCCGCGGTTCCCGCGCCGCTCGGCGACGCCAACGGCGAGAGCCGCGACCTGCACTCCTTCATGTCGCCCGTGGTCGCGCGCATGGTCGCCGAGCACGGGCTCGACATCGCCTCTATCCCCGGCACGGGCCGCGGCGGCCGGGTGACGAAGCGCGACGTCGAGGTGTTCCTCGGCGGGGGCGCGGCTCCGGCCGCGGCCCCGGCGGCAGCTCCGGCTCCGGCTGCGGCGCCGGCGCCTGCGCCCGCCCCGGCGCCCGCACAGGCGGTGCAGGCGCCGACCGGCTCGCAGCCCTCCGCGCCCCCCGCGCCCGCGGCCGGCGACGAGACGATCGAGCCGATGTCGAACATCCGCAAGGTGATCGCGCGCAACCTGCGCGCCTCGGCCGACACCGCGGTGCACGTCTCGACGTTCTTCGAGGTCGACATGACGCGCTGCTGGCAGGTGCGCTCCGCCGTCAACAAGGAGCTCGTCGCGAGCTACGGCGTCAAGGCCTCGTTCCTGCCGTTCATCATGCGCGCGGCGATCGAGGCGATCCAGCACTGGCCGCTGGTCAACGCCGAGGTGCGCGGGACGGACATCGTCTACAAGCGGCACGTCAACCTGGGCGTCGCGGTCTCGGTCAACGACGGCAAGGACCTCGTCGTCCCGGTCATCCACAACGCCGAGGAGCTGAACCTGCTCGGCCTGACGCGCGGGCTGACCGACCTCGCCGAGCGCGGCCGCAGCAAGCAGCTGACGGCCGACGAGATGTCGGGCGGCACGTTCACGCTCACGAATCCCGGCGGCTTCGGCACGCTCTTCGGCACGCCGATCATCCCGCCGCCCCAGGTCGCGATCATGGGCGTGAACGCGATCGTCAAGCGCCCGGTCGTGGTCACGGACGCGCTCGGCAGCGACTCGATCGCGATCCGCCAGATGATGCTGCTCGCCCTGAGCTACGACCACCGCCTGGTCGACGGCGCCTACGCCGCGCAGTTCCTGGCGCTCGTCAAGCGCCACCTCGAAACCTGGGACGCGGCCGAATACGGCGTCTGAATTGCCGCGCAGCTCAGGGGGACGCGCGCGTCGCCATGCGCTCGAAGAACTCGCTCGCCTCGGCGGCCGGCGCCGGATGCGCGATGCCCTCCGCGTACTCGTCGGGCTCCGGGATGCCGCTCTCGCGGATGCGGGCGCAGGTCACCAGCACGTCGTAGCTCGTGCGCCGCAACTCGACGCCGGGGCCGAGCAGCGCCCAGTAGGCGCCCGCGCGATCCTCGTACGGCAGGCCGACGCTGCCTGCGTTGACAAGCCGCGTGCCCGCGAGCTCGCGGTCGAACTGCACGTGGGTGTGCCCGACGATGACCGTCGGCTGCGCGATGCCCGCCACCATGGGCAGGATGCGCGCCTCGGGCGAGAGCGGCGTCAGGATCTCCTCGTCGCTGCGCGGCGAGGCATGGCAGAAGAGCACCTCGCCGAGACCATCGACGTCCACGGACGCGAGCGGCGGCAGGCCGGACATCCAGTCGAGCTGCTCCTGCTCGAGGACGCCCGCCGCCCAGTGCGTGCGTGACGACCAGACGTCGTCTGCGTCGATACGCGCCGAACCGGCATCGAGCCGAAGGCGCGCCTCTACCAATTCGCGCTCGCCGTTGCCGCGGATCGTGACCGCGCGGTCGCCGAGCGCGCGCACGGCATCGACCGTCTCGCGCGGGAACGGCCCGCCGGCGACGTCGCCGCCGACGACGATCAGGTCGACCGCGAGGCCCTCCAGCTCGGCCAGCACCGCCGCCAGCGCAGCGTCGTTGCCGTGGATGTCGTAGAGCGCCGCGACCCTCACGATCGGCAGCGTAGGAGCCTAGGCCGAGTGAGCGTCGCGCTGCTCGCCCATCAGCTCGTCGATCTCCGCAGCCGCGCGCTCGAGCGCCTCGGCGGTGCCTTCCCTGCCCTCGCATCGATCTCACGAACCCGCCCGCTTGCGGTGTACGGCGGCAGAGCCTATCGTTAGCGTCCTAATGGTCTCCCTCCAAGAGCGGCTGCTGCCCGAAGAGGCCGACGTGCTCGCCCGCACGGCCGGGCGCGAGCTCGACCTCTCGGCGATGTTCGTCGTCCAGGACGTCTTCCGTGCCGCGGCGGCGCTCCGCTCGCGCCTCGAGTCTGCGGCGCTGCAGGACGATGGACTGACGTGGTCGGGCTTCACGATGCTCTTCTGCCTGTGGGTCTGGGGACCGCTCGAGACGCGCGAGCTCGCCCTGCGCATGGGCGTCACGCGGCCGACCGTCTCGGGCGTGACCGACACGCTCGAGCGCCGCGACCTGGTGGAGCGCCGCGGGCATGCCGAGGACGGCCGCCTGCGCACCGTGGCGCTGACCGCGGCGGGGGAGCGCACGTTCGAGGAGCTCTTCCCGCGCTTCAACGCCGAGGAGTCGCGCGCCTGCGCCGGCCTCGCGGCGAGTGAGCGCTCGCACCTGGCGGCGCTCCTGCGCAGGCTCGTGACGACACTTCGAGAGGGGACATGAGAGATGGCCGTTGACGTGACAGCCGCGCCGACGGGCGCGCGCACCGGCGAGCAGTACCTCGCCGGCCTGCGCAAGGACGGGCGCGAGGTCTGGATGGGCGGCGAGCGGATCGACGACGTCGTCGATCATCCGCTGCTCGCCGGCGCGGCGCGCGGGCTCGCGGGCTGGTTCGACTGGTGCCACGAGCACGCCGAGACATGTCTTTATCCCTCGCCGACGACGGGCCTGCCGGTCAACGTCTCCTTCCTGCAGGCGCTCTCGCGCGAGGACCTCGAGCGCCGGCGGATCGGCCTCAGGCGCATGGCGGAATACCACGGCGGCGTGATGGGCCGCGCTCCCGACTACCTCAACGTGACCTTCGCGCTGTTCGCGGCCCGCGCCGAGGTGTGGGCCCGCCGCGGCAACGAGCGCGGGGCCGAGAACCTCGTCCGCTACTACGAGCTGATGCGCGAGCACGACCTCTCGACGACGCACGCGATCATGAACCCACAGGTCGACCGCTCCCGCCCCGATGCGGCTGCGGGCGCGGGCGAGATCGCGCTGCACAAGGTCGGCGAGTCGTCCGAGGGGATCATCGTGCGCGGCGCCCGCATGCTCGCCACGCTGGCGCCGTATGCGGATGAGATCTCGATCTATCCCGGCAGCCCGCTCCGTCCGGAGGACACCGCCTACGCCCTCTGCTTCGCGCTGCCGATGAACACGCCCGGGCTCAAGGTCGTCCTGCGCGACTCGTTCGCCAAGCCGCGCCCCGCGTTCGACTACCCGCTCTCGTCGCGCTTCGACGAGCAGGACGGCATGGTCATCTTCGACGACGTGGTCGTGCCCGGGACCGCGTCTTCATGGACGGCGACACGGTCGGCTACGACGAGGTGATCTCGCACACCAACTGGCGGGCTCAGATCGTCAACCAGGCCATGGTGCGCGCCTGGACGAAGCTCGAGCTGACGTTCGGGCTCGCGCACGCGATCACGCAGATCACCGGCGTGAGCCGCTTCGACCACGTGCAGGAGAAGCTCGGGGAGATCTGGAGCTACGTCGAGATGACGCGCTCCGGCGTGATCGCCTCGGAGGCGGGCTCCTACGGCGCAGGTCCGGGCGAGCTGGCCTGGACGCCCGACGAGCGGCCGCTCGTGGCACTGCGCGGCCTCATGCCCAAGTGGATCCCGCGCGCCTTCGAGCTCACGCGGCTGGTGGGCGGCGCGGGCTTCATGGCGACGCCGTCGCTGGCCGACGTGGACGGCCCGCTGGCGGCCGAGATCGAGAAGTACTACCAGGCGGGCGGCGCCGAGGCGCGGGAGCGAATCCGCCTCTTCCGTCTCGCCTGGGATCTGATCGGCTCCGACCTCGGCTCGCGCGGCGAGCTGTACGAGCGCTTCTACCTGCAGGACTCCTATCGCATGACCGCGCTCGCGTACCTGCTGGCGGACAAGACCGAGCCTCAGGCACTGGTCGAGCGCTTCCTGCAGGACGAGCTGTAGAGCCCTGGAGCGGCTGCCCGGTCAGCAGGGAGCTTCTAGAGTTCGGGGCGTGAGCGCCCGTCGTGGATTCGCGCTGCTTGCCGGGGCGCTGCTCCTCGCGGGCTGCGGCTCGAGCAGCGGCGGCTCGAGCGACACTGCTGCGCCCGCCCCCGCAACCGACACGACCAGCGGCTCGACAGTCTCGCAGAACACCGCAACGGTGCCGCCGGGATCCTCGGGCGACCAGCTCACGATCAAGTCGATCGATCCCTCGAAGTTCCTCAAGGGCTCGAGCGTCGGCTTCGGCGAGGGTCCGCCGCCGGCGCTCTCGCCCACGGTGCGCACGGCGGCGAAGGCCGCCGGCTGCACCCTGCGGGCGGACACGAGCGCTGTCGGCATCCACCTCACGGCCTCGGACATCGTCCCCCTGCACGTGCAGGACCCTGACTACAGCACGCAGCGCGCCCGCCGACGAATGGCTTCCACCGGCCGATCTGGGCGAACTGGGGCTTCTACCAGCAGCCCGTGCCCTACGCCTACGAGGTGCACAACCTCGAGCACGGCGGCATCGCCATCCACATCGGCCTGGCGGTCACCCGCAAGCAGGGCACCAGAGTCATCCAGCTGTGGGCCGACTCGCCGCCCTATCTCGTGATCGTCCCGGGGCGTCCCGCCGACGTCTCGAAGCGGGGCGTGACGGTCACGAGCTGGCAGCGCGCGATGGTCTGCAAGACCTGGAACGCGCGCACGGTGGCTGCGATCCGGATCTACCGCGACGCCTACCGCGGCGCAGGTCCCGAGCAGATCCCCTCACTCAACTCGGGCGGCAACGCCGAGGACCTGCCGACGCCCGTCCTGCCCGACCCGACGGCCTGATGGCCGGCGCGCCGCACCCGGGCTACGTCTACGACCTGCTCGACCGCCCGCGGCCGTTCGCCGAGGTCGATCGCCTGCAGCTCGAGCTCGCAGCGGCCAGGTCGCAGGGAGCCGTGCCCGATACCGTCGTCCTGTGCGAGCACCCGCCGACGCTCAGCCTCGGCCGCGCGTCCGATGCCGAGGCCGAGCTGCCCGCAGGCGAGCGCGCCTACCGCGCGCTCGGCTGGGACGTGCTGCGCGCCGATCGCGGCGGCCGCTCGACCTGGCATGGCCCGGGACAGCTCGTCTGCTACCCGATTCTCGACCTGCGCGACCACGGCAAGGATCTGCGGCGCTACGCCCACGACCTGGAGCAGGTCGTGATCGGCGCGCTCGCTGCGTTCGGCATCGAGGCTGCGGCGGGCGCCGACCGCGAGCACGTCGGGGTGTGGGTCGAGGACCGCAAGATCGCGTCGCTCGGCATCCGCGCCGACAACTGGGTCGTGCGCCACGGCTTCGCCGTCAACGTCGACTGCGATCTGGCCGCCTTCGGGCGCTTCCGGGCCTGCGGTCTCGACGCGACGCCGTTCACGAGCATCGCGCGCGAGCTCGGCCGAGACGTGACGGTCGAGGACGCGCGGGGGCCGGTCCTCGATGCGCTCGCGGGCACCTTCTCGCTGGATCTCTCGGCCGTCCCCGCCTGATGCGCCTGCGCTCGGGCATCACGATCTTCGCGGCCAGCCTGGCCCCGCCGCAGGAGTTCTACGGCACTGCGCTGGCGATGCAGCTGGAGCACGACGAGGACGGCTTCTGGGCGCGCCGCGACGGGCTCGAGCTGCGCGTCGAGGGCGGCGCCAAGCCGCGCGACCGCGGCCGCGGATTCTTCGAGCAGGCCGGCGTGCTGGTGCGTCTCGAGGTCGACGACTTCGACGGCTTCGTGGGCGAGATCGTCGGCCGGGGCGTGCAGCTGATGGGCCAGGTCAAGGACTCGGAGTCCGGCCGCTTCGCCGGCTTCTGCGACCCCGACGGCAACCTCTTCGAGCTGATCGAGCTCCAGGCCTGATCGGCTAGGCTGCGGGCATGCCCTGGGGAGAGCTTGCGCACGAGCGGCCGCCCTGGATGCGCGTGCGCCTGCGCACCGCCGGCTCGCGCTACGACGAGCTCGACGGGATCGTGCGCAGCGAGGGCCTGCACACCGTCTGCGAGGAGGCCCGCTGCCCGAACATCGGCGAGTGCTGGGGCCGCGGCACCGCCACGTTCCAGATCATGGGCGACACCTGCACGCGCGCCTGCCGCTACTGCGCCGTCAACTCGGCCAAGCGCGGCGATCCGCTCGATCCCCTCGAGCCGGGCCGCGTGGCCGCCGCCGCGCAGCGCATGGGGCTGCGGCACGTCGTCGTCACATCCGTCGACCGCGACGATCTCGAGGATCGGGGCGCCGAGCACTGGGCGCGCACGATCCGCGCGCTGCGCCGCCGCCTGCCCGCCGCGGGCGTCGAGGTGCTCACGCCCGACTTCCTCGGCCGCGAGGAGGCGTCGCTCGTGACGGTGCTCGGCGCGCACCCCACGGTCTTCAACCACAACATCGAAACGGTGCGGCGGATCCAGCCGCGCGTGCGCATCAAGGGCGACTACGAGCGAGCGCTCTGGCTGCTGCGCCGGGCGCGCGAGGTGTGGGACGAGCGCTGGCCCGAGCGCGGCCCGCTGGTCGTGAAGTCGGGCATCGTCGCCGGCATGGGCGAGAGCGACGACGAGATCGTCGAGACGCTGCGCGACCTGCGCGCACACGGGGTCGACGTCGTCACCATCGGCCAGTACCTGCAGCCGACCGAGCGCCATCTGCCGCTCGCCCGCTGGGTGCCGCTCGACTCGTTCCGCCGCTTCCGCGAGGAGGGCAGGCGATGGGCTTCGGCTCCGTCTTCTCGGGCCCGCTCGTTCGCTCGTCCTACCGCGCCGAGGAGCAGCAGCTCGCGGCCGCGGGCGCTCTTCGCGCCGGGGCGCTGTGATCGCGGCGGCGCCCGCCGCCTTGCCGCCGTACCACGCGCAGGTGGCCCCGCTCAGTGCGGCCGCAGCGCAGCGCGATGACGCCGTCGGTCTGGCGCCGCGGCTGCCCGGTGGCACTCGGCGACCTGCGCCGCGTCACGCTCACCTACGTCGGCTTCGACGGCCGTGCGCACCGCGGGGCGCTCGTTGTCAACCGCAGCGTCGCCTCGGCAGTCGCGCAGGCATTCGGCCAGCTCTACGCGGCCCGCTTCCCGATCAGGCGCATGCTGCCGATCGAGACCTACGGCGGCTCCGACTTCCGCTCCATCGAGGCCGACAACACCTCGTCCTTCAACTGCCGCAGCGCGACCGGGTCGTCCAGCTGGTCGGAGCACGCCTACGGTCGCGCGATCGATCTCGACCCGATCGAGAACCCCTATGTCGCGAGTGACGGCACGACGAGCCACGCAGCCTCGCGGGCCTACCTCGACCGCGCGCGCGTGCGCGGACGGCCGGGCGTGATCGCAGAGGGCGGCGCCGTTCTGCGCGCCTTCGCGCGCGTCGGCTGGGGCTGGGGCGGACGCTGGAGCGGCGCGCGCGACTACCAGCACCTCTCGGCCAGCGGTCGCTGAGCTCGCGACCTGAAGCTCAGGCCGTGTTGCCCCGCGCGATCTTGCGCAGGTCGAGCGCCTCGTCCAGCACCGACTCCTCGACGCCGTGGGCGCGCGCGACCTCACGCAGCGAGCGGCCGCTCGAGGCCGCGTCGCGCACGATCGCGTGACGCCTTGTCGTAGCCGATGAAGGGGTTCAGCGCCGTCGCCATCGCGAGCGTCGCCTCGCCGTGCTGCTCGTTGCGCTCGATGTCGGCCTGCACGCCGTCCACGAGCTTGCGTGCGAGCAGGCGGCTGGCGGCGGCCAGGAGCCCGATCGACTCGAGCAGGTTGCGCGCCATCAGCGGGATGTAGACGTTGAGCTCGAACGCACCGGACATGCCGCCGATGGTGATCGCGGCGTCGTTTCCGATCACCTGCGCGGCCACCTGGGTGACGACCTCGCAGATCACGGGGTTGACCTTGCCGGGCATGATCGAGGAGCCCTTCTGGAGCTCGGGCAGGATCAGCTCGCCGAGACCGGCGCGCGGCCCCGACCCCATCCAGCGTATGTCGTTCGCGATCTTCGTGAGCGAGGCGGCCACGACCTTGAGCGCCCCCGAGGTCTCGATCAGCGCGTCGCGGTTGGCCTGCGCCTCGAAGTGGTCGAGCGGCGCCGCGATCGGCAGCCGCGACGCCTCCGCGAGCAGGGCCCGCACGCGCTGGGCGAACTCGGGGTGCGTGTTCAGGCCCGTGCCGGTCGCGGTGCCGCCGAGCGGGATCTGGCCGAGGCGCGGCAGGGCGTCCTCGACCCGGGCGCGCGCCGAGCTTGATCTGCGCCGCGTAGCCGCCGAACTCCTGGCCGAGCGTTACGGGCACCGCGTCCATCAGATGCGTGCGGCCGGCCTTGACGACTGCCGCGAACTCGCTGGACTTGGCCGCCAGCGACGCCTCCAGCTCGCCGAGCGCAGGCAGGAGGTCGTTGGTGGCCGCGTCCAGTGCGGCAAGGTGCACCGCCGAGGGGAAGACGTCGTTGGACGACTGCCCGAGGTTCACGTGATCGTTGGGGTGGGCGCCTTCGCCGGCCAGCGCCGCCATGACCTCGTTGGCGTTCATGTTCGACGACGTTCCCGACCCTGTCTGGAACACGTCGATCGGGAACTGGTCGTCGTGCTCGCCGTCGGCGATCGCGTCACCGGCGGCCGCAATGCGCGCGGCGAGCTCGGGCTCGAGCAGTCCGAGCTCGGCGTTGACGCGGGCCGCCGCGGCCTTGATCCGGCCGAGCCAGCGCACGACGCCCACGGGGATCGGCCGGCCCGAGACCGGGAAGTTGTCGATGGCCTTGCGCGTCTCCGCGCCCCAGAGCTCGCTCATGTCCCGCATCGTAGAAGCGGGCGGCGCTGGGGGGCGCCGCCCGCTTCACAGGGGGGAGGGAGAGGAGGTTCGGTAACTTCAGGCAGCGGCGGTCACGGCCGAGCGCCTGGCGGCCGCGCCTCCGGCGAACTGGCGGCGCAGCGCGTCGGCGCCGCGGCGGGCGGCGAGCGGGTCACGGCCGTAGAGCGGCGAGTCGAGCCCGTCGGTCATGAACTCGCGAACGGCGTCGATGTCCTCGCGCGTGACGGCGATGTCGTCGTTGCGCAGCGCGGCTGCGACGGCCGAGAGGGCCGGCGCGGCGCTCAGCACCACGACGGGCCGGGCGACGCGATTGCGCAGGGGCACTCCCGGGCTCGCGGCATCCTTGATGGCGCTGTCGATCGAGCGGGCCCAGGTGACGCGCTCATCGAGCGTGACCTCGTTGCCGACCCGCACGAGCAGGCGATGAAGTAGACCCCGGTCGGTGATCTCGTTGTTGACGAACATGGCAGCTCTCACACCTTCACGACGAACGTTGATGATTCCACTCACAAGCGTCGCAAGCAGTGCGTCAAAGCCGTGTCCCGATTGATCGTTTCGGCGTCAAGCTGCCGACAAGAGGCGCCCCCGGCTGTCGTGCCCCGTAGAGTGCGCGCCGTGCTGCTCGTGATCGCGGCTACCCATCAGGAGCTCGCCGGCGCAGCGGGAGCGCGCACGCTGGTCTGCGGCATCGGCCCGCGCGAGGCCTATACGGCGACCGAGGATGCGGTCGCCGAGGGCGGCGCCGACAGTGTGCTGCACGTCGGCATCGCCGGCGCCCACCGGGGCAGCGGGGTGCCGCTGCTGGCGACGGTCATCGGCAGCGAAGCCGTGGACTGCGACGGCGACGGGGAGCCGCTCGCCCCCGCCGCCAAGCTGCTCGCGGCCGCGCGGCGCGCGCTGCCGGACGCCCTCGCGCTCCCGATCGGCACGAGCTCCCGCGTCGGCGGCACCTCCGGTGTCCCGGTCGAGGCGATGGAGGGCTTCGCGGTGCTCGCTGCGTGCGTCGACGAGGGCGTGCCCGCGCTGGAGCTGCGCGTCGTCTCGAACGAGGTCGAGGAAGCAGACCGCGCCCTCTGGCTCTTCGACGACGCGCTGGCGGAGCTCGCGCGCGTAACGGCACTCGTGATCGCCGAGATCGAGCGCACGTGAACCTCTCCTTCGGCTTCTCGCCCTGCCCCAACGACACGTTCGCCTTCGACGCCCTCGTGCACGGCCGGACGCCGGCGCCCTTCACGGCCGTGCCCGCACTGCACGACATCGAGGAGCTCAACGCGCTGGCACGCGGGGGACGCTACGAGCTGACGAAGCTCTCGATCGGCGCGCTGGCGGGGCTCGGCGACCGCTACACGCTGCTGCGCAGCGGCGGCGCGCTCGGCCGCGGCGTGGGACCGCTGGTCGTCGCGCGCGAGCCGTCCTCGCTCGCCGATGCCGCGCGTCTCCGCTTCGCGATCCCCGGGCGCGACACTACGGCCTACCTGCTGCTGCGACTCGCGGCGCCGGCGCTCGGCGAGGTCGTCGAGCTGCGCTACGACGAGATCCTCGGCGCGGTCGCCGAGGGCCGCGTGGACGCCGGGCTGATCATCCACGAGAGCCGCTTCACGTATGCCGCGCATGGCCTCGTCCAGGTCGCCGACCTGGGCGAATGGTGGGAGGGCGAGACCGGCATGCCCGTGCCCCTGGCCGGGATCTGCGCTCGCGCGGACATCCCCCAGGAGCTGCGGCGAGAGGCCGAGGACGCGATCAGGCGCTCCGTCGAGCACGCCTTCGCACATCCTGCCGACAGCCTCGAATACGTGCGCGCGAACTCGCAGGAGCTGTCCGACGAGGTCTGCCGGCAGCACATCGAGCTCTACGTCAACGAGTTCACCCGCGACCTCGGCGACGATGGGCTGGCCGCGATCCAAGCGCTGCTCGCCCGAGCGGTCGCGACGGCGTGATCAACCAGCGCTCGCTCGCAGCCGTCGGCGCCGCACGCCTGCCCGGCGGTCGCGTGCGGCCGCTGTACGACAGCTACGGCTTCGCGCGCATCCCGGGAACGCTGCTGCGGCTGTTCGGCGAGAGCGGGGCCGAGGGCCTGCCCGCAGATGTGCTGCCCGAGCTCGAGAGCGCGCCGCCCCGGGTGGTCGCGGTGCTCCTCGACGCGCTCGGCTGGGCTTTCGTCGAGCGCTTCGCCGAGCGCGCCCCGCTGCTCGCAAGGCTGCGCGAGCTGGGCGTCGTCTCCCAGTTGACGACGCAATTCCCCTCCACCACCACCGCGCACGTGACGACGCTGCACACCGGGCAGCCGGTGGGTGAGCACGGCTCCTACGAGTGGTTCGTCTATGAGCCGTCGCTTGACCGCATCATCTGCCCGCTCACCGCAGCCTTCGCCGGCGAGGGGCACGGCGGCCTCGTCGCGGCGGGCGCCGATCTGCGCAGCATCTACCCGCAGGCCGACGGCCTCGCCGTGCGGCTCGCGCGGCTGGGCGTCGAGACCCACCTCGTCCAGCCCGCAGAGACAGTCGAGACGCCGTTCACACGGCTCGTGTGCGCGGGGGGCACCGTGCACGGCGTGCCCGGCGCGCGTGCGGGCGCCGCGCTCGCGGCGCGCCTCGCCCGAGCGGCTGCGCCGTCGCTGACGGTGCTCTACCTCGACGACTTCGACACCATCGCGCACGAGCTTGGGCCCGACGACGCGCGCTCGGAGGCCGCAGCCCTGGAGCTGCTCGAGGCGGTGGAGCGCGAGCTCGTGGAGGCGCTCGCCGGCGTGCCGGGCGCGCTCGTGCTGTTGTTCGCAGACCACGGCCAGGTGGCGACCGACCCCGAGCGCTGCGTCTACGTCAACGAGCGCTGCCCGCAGCTCGTGCCGCTCCTGCGGCGCGGCGCGGACGGACGGCCGCTCGCGCCTGCGGGCTCCGCTCGCGATCTCTTCCTGCACGTGCGCGAGGGCGCGCTCGACGACGCCGTCGGTCTGCTCGACCAGCTCTTCGGCGACGATGCCTGGGTCGTCAGCACAACGCAGCTCGCGGACGACGGCGTCTTCGGGCCGCGCATCTCGGCTCGCTTCCGCGAGCGCGTCGGCGAGATCGCTGTGCTGCCGCGTGCCGGCGTCGAGGCCTGGTGGCGCGAGCCGGGCCTGTTCGAGCAGGACAAGCGCGGCCACCACGGCGGCCTCGAGCCCGCGGAAGCCGAGACCTGGCTCGGCGCACTCGTCCCATGACCCCGGCGCTGCGCGGCGGCCTCCGCCCTCTGCTCTTCCCGCGCTCGCTCGCCGTCGTGGGCGCCAGCGACCGCACGGCCGAGAGCGCCGCCGACCTCCAGCAGGTGCTGGACGGCGGCGTTCCGACCTGGTTCGTGAACCCCAACCGCACGACCGTGCTCGGCCGCGAGTGCTTCCCGTCGCTGACGGCGCTGCCCGAGCAGCCCGAGTGCGCCTACCTGCTGGTCGGCCACACGCGCGCGGAGGCGGCCTTCGAGGACGTCATCGCCGCCGGTGTGCGCGCGGTGGTACTGCCCGGCCTCGGAGCCGAGGCGGGCGCCGAGGGACGCGCGGTGGCGGCTCGCATCGGCGCGCGCGCCGCGGAGTGCGACGTCGCGGTCGTCGGACCGAACTGCATGGGCATCGCGACTCCCGGCGGCGTCTCCCTGTGGCTCGGCACTGTCGCCGGCAAGGAGCAGTTCGTGCCCGGTCACGTGGCCTGCGTCGCGCACTCCGGGTCGATCGGGGAAGCCTTCCTGGCGGCCGGCCCGCGCGTCGGCTATCGCACGGTCATCTCCGCCGGCAGCGAGCTCTCGCGCGACCTGGCCGACTTCGTGGCCTACCTGGCGGAGGACGACGGCACGCGTGCGATCGGGCTGTTCGTCGAGACGGTGCGGCGCCCGGATGCGTTCGCCGCGGCGCTGGCGAAGGCGGCCGAAGCCGGCAAGCCCGTCGTCTGCCTCAAGGTCGGCCGCTCCCAGGCGGCGGCCCGCGCCGCGCTCGCCCACTCCGGTGCAGTCGTCGGCTCGGCCCGCGCGTTCTCGGCGCTGCTGCAGCACCACGACGCCATCGAGGTGGGTGACTTCCACGAGTTGCTCGAGACGCTCGAGGTGCTCGGCCGGCGCCGCTGGCCGCGCGGCCTGCGCGTCGCCGCCGTGTCCGAATCGGGCGGCGAGTGCGGGCTGCTCGCCGATCATGGAGAGGAGGCGGGCATTCCGTTCCCGCCCTTCGGCAGCGCGCTCCAGGCGCGCCTCGTCGAGGCCTTTCCCAACTTCACCCAGCCCGAGAACCCGCTGGACTGCTGGGCTGTCGACGCGTATGAGCACGTCTTCCCCGGCACGCTCGCGATCCTGCGCGAGACGGGGTCCTACGACGTGCTGCTGGCCCAGCTCGACCTCTCGCGCCACCGGGGAGCACATGAGGAAGGCTGGTGCGCGTTCGTCACGGCTGCCCTCGCCGATGCGGTCGAGGGCACCGATATCTTCCCCGCCGTGACCTCGGTGCATGCCACCGATCCGCCGTCTGCGATCGCCGAGCTGGCGCGCGAGCGCGACGTGGCGCTGCTGCGCGGCACGCGTGAGGGGCTGCGCGCCATCGTCGCCGTCGCGCGCTGGAGCAACCGTCCGCAGAGGCTGCGCGCAGCCGCGCACGAGCCGCTGCCGGGCGAGCCGCTGCCCGCCGGCGCCCTGCCCGAGCATGAGTCGTGCGCCCTGCTGGAGCGCTACGGCCTGCGCTTTCCGGCCCGCGCCCGCTGCCGGACGCCCGAGGAGGCGGCCGACGCGTTCGAGGCGATCGGCGGGCCGGTCGTCGTCAAGCTGGACGGCCCGGCCCACAAGCAAGCCGCCGACGGCGTGGTCCTGGGCGTCACGAGCGCCGAGGAGGTGCGCGCCGCCGCAGCGCGGCTCGGCGGACGAGTGCTCGTGGCCCGCCAGGTTCCCTCCGGAGTCGAGGCGTTCTGCGGTCTCAGCCGCGACCCCGACTACGGCCCCGTCGTCGCGGTGGGGTTGGGCGGGCGTGCGATCGAGGCGCTCGGCCTGGCCGCCGTCGCGCTCGCGCCGCTCGCCGAGGAGGCCGCGCGCGCGCTCGTCGCCGAGGCGCCCGGACTCGCGCAGCTTGCGACCCCGGCCGCGGCCGAGGCGCTCGCGGCGGCGCTCGTCGCCCTCTCACGGCTGGCGTCGGATCGGCCCGAGATCGAGGAGGTCGACATCAATCCGCTGATCCTCGGCGAGCACGGCGCGACGGCCGTCGACGCCCTGGTCGTCGTGAAGGGAGCGTCATGAGCGAGGTCGTGCTCGAGCAGCGCCGGGGCGCTGCGCTGTGGATCACCATGAACCGCCCGGACAAGCTCAACGCGCTCTCCGGGGAGCTGGTCGAGGGCCTGCGCGCGAGCTTCCGCCGTGCGGCCGCCGATGACGAGGTGAAGGTCGTCGTCCTGACCGGCGCGGGGCGCGCGTTCTCCGCCGGATTCGACATCTCCGAGGAGGTCGGGAGCGAGATCCCGAGCGCCGACAGCTGGCACGACCTGCTCGCGACCGACGTCTCGCTCGGCATGGAGCTGTGGTCGCTGCCGCGCCCCACGATCGCCGCCGTGCGCGGCTGGTGCCTGGCCGGGGCCTGCGAGCTCGCCATGGCGTGCGACATGATCGTGGCCGCCGACGACGCACGCTTCGGCGAGCCGGAGATCCGCTACGGATCGGGGCCCGTCTCGCTGCTGATGCCGTTCGTGCTCGGCCAGAAGAAGACGAACGAGCTGCTCTTCACCGGTGACTGGGTGGGCGCGCAGGAGGCCGAGCGCTTGGGGCTGGTCAACCGGGTCGCGCCCGCCGCCGCCCTCGAGGCCGCCGTCGATGAGCTCGTCGCCAAGATCGCGCCCACGCCGCTGCCGGTGCTGCGGCTGACGAAGCTGGCGCTCAACCGGGCATACGAGGCGATGGGACTGCGCCAGGCCGTGAATGCCAACCTGGACATCTCGGCGATCCTCAATGCCGCCGACACCCCGGAGCAGCGCGAGTTCGACGGCATCGTCGCCGCCCGCGGCCTCAAGGCCGCCCTGGCCTGGCGCGACAGCCGCTACGGGACGCCGTGACGCTACGCGGGGGACGCGGCGATCGCCCTCGACGTCCGATCCGTCATGCGGGGTGAGCGCCGGGTACGGAAACGGTACAGATCATGTGAGCGAGCCCCGCATCCGCCGGGGCGTGAGCCATCATCTGACTCGTGACCAGCCTGCGCACACTCATCAGCCTTGCGATCGCCGCCGTGCTCGCCGCGCCCGTCGCGGCCGGCGCCGCCGTGACCGCCACCTCGATCAGCCAGCCCGCGACGGATCCCTCCGTGCTCGTCTACGTGGAGCCGACCGGGGTGACGCTCACCGTCAGCGGCACGTCCAACGGCGGCATCGGCCGGCTCGACCTGCGCTGCGAGGGCGCGGCGAACCCGGTGGTCGACGCCAACGTGCTGCCGACCGCCGCAGGCGTCTGGAGCGTGACGCTCCCGGCCGCAGCCGTCAGCAAGCTGACGCCGCGCACGTGCTTCCTGCACGCGGTGCCCCACGGCAACTCCGGGACCAACCACACGGCCTTCGCCGGCAAGCGCGTGATGTTCCAGCGCTCGCGCGTGACCGCCGTGGTCGGCGGCCCCAACAACGGCGTCCCCTACGCGTTCCGCTACTGGGCTCCCCAGTTGCTCGGCCGCTCGATCTGGCAGGCGGTCTCCGACTGCGGCCTGGCGGGAGCCTCGACGATCTCAGGGCCGACGTTCCACGTCTCGCCCTCGGTCTTCCCCTGTGCGGGCTTCATCGCCCCCACGACCTCCGGCCGCGCCGGGCTGCTGATCGATCACGCCAACGCGTACATGCCGTCGGCCGCCGCGACGCTCTTCCCCGGCTCCGCCAACGCGCTCGGGCTGCTGGCCTCGCAGACCTCGGTCTCGACCGACCCCAGCACGGGCAACGTGCTGATCCGCGAGACCGAGAACCTGCTCCGCTGCAGCCCGGACGCAGCGACGGTGCCTGCGACCGCGACGACCTGCTCGTCCTTCGTCTCGGCGGGCGTCAAGCTCGACCGCGTCATCATCCAGCAGGGTGACGGCCGCCAGTCCCTCGTGACCGACACCTGGTCGGCCACCGATGGGCGCCACCACCAGATCGACGCCTTCTACGAGGACCGGCTCGGTGGCAGCGCCCCCGTCGTCTCCTTCCCGTGGGCCGGCGGCTTCACGTCCTATCCGCCCGGCTTCACCCAGGCGCCGCCGGCGACCGCGCCCTTCACGTTCTTCACGCGCGGCACTCCGACCGCGGCCGACGGCGACGTCAACAGCGCGCAGGGCGCGATCACGCTGCAGGACCGCCCGACGGCGCTGCGCTTCCGCACCGGCGCGGCGATCTGGACGCAGTACGTGCGCACGCTCACGCCCGAGACGCCGACGCACATCTCGATGGGCTTCTCGTGGGCGACCACGCAGATCGACCTCGCGACGCTGGTCGGCGCCGCCGAGCGCTCGCTCGGGCCGACGCACTGCCTCGTGCCGAACGTCGTCGGCCGCACGCTGACCGACTCGAAGCGGCTGCTGCTGGCCGCGCACTGCAAGGCGGGCACGGTCAAGTTCGCGACCTCCAAGGTGCGCCGCAAGGGTCGCGTCATCCGGCAGGGCCATCGCCCCGCGACGACGCTCAAGGGCGGCTCGAGCGTGACGCTGCTGGTCAGCTCGAGGCTGATCGGGAAGGGCTGACGGCCTGAGGCCTACTCGGTCGAGTACGCCGGCTGCAGCTTGACGCCGCGGGCGCGCGCCACGCACTGATTGGCAGCGATCGCCGCCTCCCCGAGGCCGATCGTGATGAGCGTGATCTTGCCGTCGTAGTAGGCCACGTCGCCCGCGGCGAAGACGTTCGGCAGCGCCGTCTCGAACGAGGTCGGATCGACCCGCACCTGCTTCTTGCCGACGACCTCGAGGCCCCAGCTCTCGATCGGGCCAAGGTGGGAGACGAAGCCGAGCTGCAGGATCAGCGCGTCGCACTCGACGTCGACGGTCTCGCCGGTCGCGGTGTCCTCGATCGTCACGCGCTCGAGGGCGTCGGCACCGTGCAGGGAGCGCACCTCGCAAGGCGTGTGCAGCACGGCGGCGCCGCCCTCGACGAGCTGCCGCACGGCCGTCTGCGAGGACTCGAGCCCGCGGAAGCGGTCGCGGCGGTGCACCACGCGAATGGGGCCGGCCGCGGTGTCCTGCAGGTTGATCGTCCAGTCGAGCGCCGAATCGCCGCCCCCCACGATCACGCAGCGCTTGCCGGCGAAATCGGCCTTGCGCTTGACGAAGTAGTGGAGGCCGCGGCCGCGCCACTGCTCGAGCCCCTCGATCGGCAGCGAGCGCGGCTCGAAGGCGCCGTGCCCGGCGGTGATGATGACCGTTCGCGTGAGATACGGGCCGCCGCGGTCAGTCGTGATCGACCACAGCTCCTCGCCGTCCGCCGTGACGCGCTCGAGCGTGTCGACCGCCTCGCCCAGCAGCGCCTCCGCGCCGTATTGCAGGCCCTGCTCGACCATGCGATCGACGTACTCCTGGCCGTTGATCCTGGGGAAGCCCGCGATGTCGAAGATGTGCTTCTCGGGGTAGACGGCGGCCACCTGGCCGCCCAGCTGCTCGAGGCTCTCGATGATGCGGCAGCTCGCCTCGCGATGGCCGGCGTAGTACGCGGCGGCCAGCCCGGCGGGCCCGGCGCCGATGATCGTGACGTCGACCACGGGGTGCTCACTCATCGCGGGCAGGCTAGTGCAACGCCCTGGGCGACTCGCCCACAGCCCCGGGGCGGGCATGATGCCCGTAGGGACTCCTGGGAGGAGCGCGCAGCTGCACACCCCCGAGCCACTCATCATCGCGATCGTCGTGCTGCTCGTGGGCTCCATCGCCGCGAGCTTCGTCGATCGCCTCGGCGCGCCCACGCTGCTCGTGTTCCTCGGCCTCGGCATGCTGCTCGGCGAGGACGGGCCGGGCGGGATCCAGTTCGACGACGCGACGCTCGCGCGCGACGCCGGAACCGTCGCGCTCATGATCATCCTGCTCGAGGGCGGGCTGCTGGCCGAGCGGACGGAGGTGGTGCGCGCGCTCGGGCCGGCCGGCCTGCTGGCAACGGCCGGCGTGCTCCTGACGGCAGGCGCCGTGGCAGTCGCGGCGCACGCGTACATCGATCTCGGCTGGACGACTGCGCTGCTCCTGGGCGCGGCGGTCTCGTCGACCGATGCGGCCGCGGTCTTCGCCGCCCTGCGCGGGACGCACGTGCGCCGGCGGGTCGCCGCCGTGCTGGAGGCCGAGAGCGGGCTCAACGACCCATTCGCGGCGCTGCTCGTGATCGGCCTCGTGCAGTGGAGCACGAGTGACTTCGGCACGGGCGACGGCATCCTGCTGCTCGTTCGGCAGGCCGGCATCGGGGCGCTCGGCGGGCTCGCGATCGGCATCGGCGGCGTCTGGCTGCTGCGCCGCCTGCCGCTCCCGTCGGCGGGGCTGGCCCCCGTGATCTGCGTCGCGATCGCACTGGCGGGCGCCGTGGGCGTCTCGGCGCTGGACGGCTCCGGCCTGCTCGCCGCCTACCTCATCGGCCTCGTCATCGGCGACGCGCGCATCCCGCACGCGGCCGTTGTGCGCGGCTTCCTCCAGGGCGCGGCCTGGCTCGCGCAGCTCGGGCTGTTCGTGCTGCTCGGCCTGCTCGTGACGCCGTCGCGCGTGCTCGACGGGGGCGCCGGCCCCATCCTCGTCGCCATGGCGCTCGTGCTCGTCGCGCGGCCGCTCGCGGTGGGGCTGTGCGCGACGCCGTTCGGGCTCTCGCTGCGCGAGCAGGGCTTCGTCGCCTGGGCCGGGCTGCGCGGCGGCGTGCCCATCGTGCTCGCCACCTTCCCGGTCGCCGCGGGCGTGCCCGGAGCCGACCGCGTCTTCGACGCCGTGTTCTTCGTCGTCATCCTCTCGGTGGCGGCGCAGGGCCTGACGATGCGCTGGGCCGCGCGGGCGCTCGGCCTGATCGACGAGCACCCGGTGCCGCGCCTGGCCGAGATGGACTCGGCCACGCTGTCGACGCTGCACTCGGAGCTCGTCGAGCTGCGGGCGGAGGACCTCGGCATCCGCGCCGGCACGCTCGTGCGCGATGCGGAGCTCCCGGGCGCGGCGATCATCGTCGCGATCCGGCGAGCCGCGCAGATCGTGCGCCCGCGTGGATCGAGCACCCTGGAGCTCGACGACCATCTCTATCTCCTGGTCGCGAGCGGCCGGCTCGGCGACGTGCAGCGCGCGCTCGACGTCGTGGAGGCGCCGGACGACGCGCCGCACTCCGGCGTCACCGCACCGTTCTCGGGCTAAGGTCATGGCGGCATGAACGCGAGGATCACCCGCATCAACCCCAAGTCGCTGCACGAGACGCCCGGCTACCACCACGTCACGATCGCCAAGGCCGGGAGGACGGCCTACCTCGCCGGCCAGTGCCCGATCGGAGCTGCGGGCGGGCTCGTCGGCGCAGGCGATCTCGACGCCCAGGTCGACCAGGTCGTCGCCAACTCCTGCGCGGCCCTGGCCGCCGCGGGAGCGAGCCCGGGCGACGTCGTCCGCTCCGTGATCTACGTCGTCAGCGACGACACGGCGGTGCTCGGCGGAGCGTGGACGAGGCTCAACGACTCGCCGCTGGCCGCGGCGTTCGGCACGGCCAGCACGCTCCTTGGCGTGGCGGCGCTCGGCTTCGCCGGCCAGCTCATCGAGATCGATCTCACCGCCGCCCTCCCGGGCTGACTCCAGGGCTGCTCAGGCGGAGCAGGTGCTGCAGCCGCCGGCGGCCTCTGCGACGTCGTCGGCGCCGTCCGCCTTGAAGCTCGAGCCGCAGCCGCAGGATGCGACCGCGTTGGGGTTGTTGACCGTGAACCCCTGGCCCATCAGGCCATCCACGAAGTCGACCTCGGCGCCGCTCAGGTAGGGCAGGCTGAAGCGGTCGACGACGACCTTGACCCCGTGCAGGTCGGCGACCTCGTCGCCGGGCTGGGGCTCGCCGTCGAAGCCGAGCGCGTACTGCAGGCCCGAGCAGCCGCCACCTTGCACCGCGACCCGCAGCGCGAGAGCCTCGGGATCGTCCTGCATGAGGGCCAGCACGTGCTCCGCGGCCCGCTCGGTGAGGGTGACCATGACCTCATGGTACCACCCGCCGGAGGCCGGGACACCCCGACTTTGTGACAACCCAGCACAGCGCCGAAAACCCGCATCGCAAAGCCGAATCTCGCCATTCGCACGGTGTCGGCCGAGCGGCGCTTGTGTGCTATCGTCGCCAGCGTGCTGGGCCACTGGGCGGCCATCCTCGTCTTCATGGGCTTTTCGGCCATGATCGCCGGAACGTTGCTGGCGGCCTCGGTCTTCCTCGGGAAGGGCGGCAGGCAGGTCGGGCGTGCGAAGAGCCGGCCCTTCGAATCCGGCGTCTCGACCGGGGCCTACGAGCCGTCGCGCTTCTCCATCTCCTACTACCTGACGGCGATGCTGTTCATCGTCTTCGACATCGAGATCGTCTTCCTCTACCCGCTCGCCGTGCAGCTCCGCCAGCTGCAGCTGTTCGGCTTCATGGAGCTGCTCGTGTTCGTCGTGCTGCTCGGCATCGGCTACGTCTACATCTGGCGCAAGGGGGCTCTCGAATGGAAGTGATCCCGCCCGGGCGCCCGCACGCGGCCCTGCGCGCGACCGACATCGAGCGCGTCGTCATGACGACCACCGTGGACAAGGTGCTCAACTGGGCGGCCTCCAACTCGCTCTGGCCGTTCGGCTTCGGCCTCGCGTGCTGCGCCATGGAGATGATCGCCATGGTCACGCCGCGCTACGACATTGGCCGCTTCGGCTCCGAGATCGTGCGCGCCACGCCGCGCCAGAGCGACCTGCTGATCGTCTCGGGGCGCGTCTCGCACCGCATGACCGCACCCATCCGCGAGCTCTACGAGCAGATGCTCGAGCCGAAGTGGGTGATGGCGATGGGCGCCTGCTCCTCGACCGGGGGCATGTTCGCGAACTACGCGATCCTGCAGGGCGTCGACAAGATCATCCCGGTCGACGTCTACGTGCCCGGCTGCCCGCCGCGGCCCGAGGCCGTGATCGAGGGCGTCATGACGATCCAGAAGAAGATCAAGGCCGGCATCCCGCCCGCCCACGAGCAGCAGCGGTCGCAGGCATGAGCAGCCGCGAGCACGCCGCTGAGCTGGCCGCGCGCCTGGGAGAGGGCGCCGTCGTCAGCGAGGCGCTCGGCGAGGTCACGATCGACGTGCCCCGCGAGCGCATCGCGGAGGCCTGCGCAGCCGCGCTGGACGCCGGCTACGACTTCCTCTGCGACATCGCCGCCACCGACTACCTGGGCTACGGCGGCGAGGGCGTGGCCGGCTACTGGGCCAGCCCCGCGGGCGCGGGCGCGCGCGACATCAACCATCCCGCCTCGACCGGGCTCGGCCTGGTGATCGCCCCTCCGGGCACCAAGCGCTTCGCGCTCTCCTACCAGCTGCTCGATCGCACCGTCCGCCCCGGCCGGCGGCTGCGCCTGCGCACGTGGGCCGACGACGGCGAGAGCGTGCCGAGCATCGTGGGCGTCTTCCCCTGCGCCGACTACCAGGAGCGCGAGGCCTGGGATCTCATGGGCATCGACTTCGCAGGGCATCCGCGCCTGGAGCGCATCTTCCTGCCCGAGGGCTGGGACGGCCACCCGCACCGCAAGGACTACCCGATCGGCGGCGAGCCGGTGCAGTTCTCGGACGACGTCTGATGAGCGCGACCTCCAACCGCACCCTGCGCTACCCGGCGGCCGAGCTGCTCTCGCCGATCCCGTCCGTGCTCACGCCGCCGGACGACCCGGACACGATGCTGCTCAACATCGGCCCCAACCATCCCTCGACGCACGGCGTGCTGCGCGTCGTCGCGACGCTCAGCGGCGAGAGCGTGGTCGGCCTGCACAACGAGCTCGGCTACGTGCACACCGGCATCGAGAAGAACATGGAGCAGAAGTCGTACTGGAAGGCGATCACCTATGCGCCGCGGGCCGACTACAACGCCTTCTTCACGAACGAGCTCGTCTACTGCATGGCCGTCGAGAAGCTCCTCGGCCTCGAGGTGCCGCGCCGGGCGGAGTGGATCCGCGCGATCTTCACCGAGCTGCAGCGCATCCACAACCACCTGATCTTCCTCGGCACCGGCACGATCGACCTCGGCGGCATCGCACTGCTCTTCTACTGCTTCCGCGAGCGCGACCGCGTGCTCGACCTGGTCGAGCTGGCCGGCGGCCAGCGCATGCACCCGCGCTATGCCCAGGTGGGCGGCGTCGCCGAGGACGTCCCGGTCGCCTTCGACCACGAGGCGCGGCGCTTCATCAAGGAGATGCGCGCGCGCGTCGACGAGTACGAGGACATCATCGGCCAGCAGCCGATCTTCCGCGACCGCACGCGCGGCATCGGCGTGATCACGCCGGAGTTCGCGCGCCAGATGGGCCTGACCGGCCCCAATGCGCGGGCCTCCGGCGTGAACTGGGATCTGCGCGCGCACGAGCCCTACGGCGCCTATCGCGAGATCCCGGTGCAGCCGATCGTGTTCGAGACCGGGGACGTGTACGACCGCTACCTGATCCGCCTGCACGAGATCAGGCAGTCGGTCGACATCATCGAGCAGGCGCTCGACGGGCTGCCGAGCGGGCCTTGGATCGCCGACGACCGCAAGGTGGTGCTGCCGCCGCGGCACGAGCTGCACACATCCATGGAGTCGCTGATCCATCACTTCAAGCTCGTCACCGAGGGGTACCGCGTGCCCGCCGGCGAGGCCTACGCCTGCGTCGAGGGCCCGCGCGGCGAGCTCGGCTGCAACCTCGTCTCGGACGGCTCCGCGAAGCCCTGGCGGGTGCACTTCCGCTCCGCGAGCCTCGTCATGCTGCAGTCGGTCGCCGCGCTCTGCAAGGGCGTGCTGATCGCCGACCTGATCGCGATCCTGGCCTCCCTGGATCCCAACATGGGGGACTGCGACCGGTGAGCGTGACGCCCGAGACGCTGTACGACGAGGTGCAGACGGCGCTCACGCGCTATCCCACGCGCCGCGGCGCCATGCTGCCCGCGCTGCACCTCGCGCAGGAGGCCTATGGCTGGCTCTCCCCCGAGGCGCTGCGGGCCTGCAGCGACGCCATCGGCTTCTCCCCGGCCTACTGCCAGGCGGTCGCGTCCTTCTACGACATGTTCTTCCTGGAGCCCGTGGGGACGCACGTGATCGACGTATGCACGAACCTCGCCTGTGCGCTGCGCGGCGCGGGCGAGGTGCTCGCGGCCTTCGAGAGCGAGCTCGGCGTGCGCGTCGGCGGCACCACCGGCGACGGCAGCATCACGCTGCGCAAGGCCGAGTGCCTCGGCGGCTGCAGCTGGGCGCCCGTCGTCGCGGTGGACGAGCGCTATCGCGAGCACGTCTCGCCCGACGACGTCCCGCAGATCGTCGAGCAGGCGCGCAAGGCGCCGGCGGTGCGACATGCCTGAGTGGACGCCCCGCCTCGAGGCCAACGTGCTGCTCGACTTCGAGGGCCAGCTGCGCGACCTCGCGGCGTACGAGGCCTACGGCGGCTATGCGCAGCTGAAGCGCGTGCGGACCGGCATGGAGCCGGATGAGCTGGTCGCCGAGCTGGGCGGATCGGCCCTGCGCGGCCGAGGGGGCGCGGGCTTCCCGACCGGCCGCAAGGCGAGCTTCCTGGCGCCCGGCGCCGAGCGCTACCTCGTCGTCAACGCCGACGAGTCGGAGCCCGGCAGCTGCAAGGACCGCGAGCTCATGCTGCGGACGCCGCACGCCCTCCTCGAGGGCATCCTGATCGTGATGAACGTGCTCAAGCTGACGCGTGCCTACATCTACATCCGCGGCGAGTACCTGACGGAGTCCGAGGTGCTCGAGGGCGCGATCGCCCAGGCCCGGGACGCGGGCTACGTCGGAGTGGCCGGCCACGACGGCTACGTGCCGGAGATCACGGTGCACCGGGGCGCGGGCGCCTACATCTGCGGCGAGGAGACGGCGCTGCTGGCATCGCTCAACGGCTTTCGCGGCCAGCCCAGCGCCAAGCCCCCGTTCCCAGCCGTCTCGGGCGCGTTCGAGCGCCCGACGCTGCTCAACAACGTCGAGACCATCGCGACCATCCCCGCAATCCTGCGCAAGGGCCCCGAGGAGTACCACGCGCTCGGCACCGAGCTGAGCGGCGGCACGCACGTGATGTCCATCTCCGGCCACATCCTGCGGCCCGGCAACTACGAGATGCCGATGAGCGAGACCATGGGGCACCTGATCATGGAGCTCGCGGGCGGCGTGCCCGGCGGGCGGGCGCTCAAGGCCGTGATCCCGGGCGGCGCCTCCTCGCCGATCCTCGGACCCGAGGCGCTCGACATCCTCTGCGCGCCCGAGGCGCTCGCGGCCGCCGGGTCGATGGCCGGCTCGGCGGGCGTGATGGTGATCGACGACACCACCTGCATCGTCCAGCTCGCCCTGCGCACCGCGGCCTTCTACACGCACGAGAGCTGCGGCAAGTGCACTCCCTGCCGCGAGGGCACGCGCTGGATCACCGACACGCTCCGGCGCATCGAGGACGGCATCGCCGCCCCGGCCGAGATCGACCTGGTGCTCGAGATCTGCGACAACGTGGAAGGCAAGTGCCTGTGCCCCCTCGGCGACGCCTGCGCGATGCCGGTCCGCTCCATGGTCAAGCGCTTCCGTGAGGAGTTCGAGCAACACGTCGAGCTCGGCTACTGCCCGCTGCACGAGAGCTCGTCGCTCAGCTCCCTCTACCCGCAGCCGCGCAGCCTGCTGCCCCTGGCCACGGTGTCGCCGTCATGAGCGCGACCGACGTCGCCACCGTCACGCTCGAGATCGACGGGCGCGAGCTGACGGTGCCCAAGGGCACGCCGCTCGTGCTGGCCGCCGCCACGGCCGGGGTCGAGATCCCGATCTTCTGCTACGAGCCGCGGCTCGGCCCGGCGATCGGCGCCTGCCGCATGTGCCTGGTCGAGGTCGAGGGCATGCCGAAGCTGCAGGCCGCCTGCACGATGACCGCCGGCGACGGCATGAAGGTGCACACGCGCTCGGCCTCGGCGGCTCAGGGGCAGGAGGCGGTGCTCGAGTTCATCCTGCTCAACCATCCGCTCGACTGTCCGGTCTGCGACAAGGGCGGCGAGTGCCCGCTGCAGGACCTGACGTATCGCTACGGACCGGGCAACACGCGCTTCCACCTCAACAAGCGCACGTATGAGAAGCCGCTCGCCATCTCGCCGCTGATCGCGCTCGACCGCGAGCGCTGCATCCTCTGCTACCGCTGCACGCGCTTCTCGCAGGACGTGGCCCAGGACGAGCAGCTGGTCGCGCGCGAGCGCGGCGCGAGCTCCGTGATCGCGACCTTCGAGGAGGAGCCCTACCGCGGTCGCTTCTCGGGCAACGTGATCGAGCTGTGCCCCGTGGGCGCCCTCACCTCGACCGAGTACCGCTTCAAGGCCCGGCCCTGGGAGATCACGAACGTCCCGACGGTGTGCACGCTCTGCCCTGTCGGCTGCAACACCTGGGCGAGCGTGCGCGAAGGCGGCATCCGGCGCGTGATCTCGCGCAACCACCCCGAGATCGACGAGGGCTGGCTGTGTGACAAGGGCCGCTTCGCGCACATCCACCTGGGCGCTGCCGACCGCTACCTGCAGGGGCTCGTGCGCGGTCCGCGCGGCCTGGAGCCGGCGGGAGCGGAGCAGCTCGCCGAGACGATCGCACGGCGGCTGCGCCACCACGCCACGCTGCACGGCCCCGAGTCGATCGCGGTGATCGCGTCGGGCGAGCAGAGCAACGAGGAGGCCTACGCCTGGGCCGAGCTCGTGCGCGCCGCCGGCGGCGGGGCGCTCGTCTCGAGCGGCTTCGCCGGAGCCGGCGATTGGGACGCGCTCGCGCCCGTTGCGGCCACGATCGCCGACCTCGACCGCGCAGATCTGATCGTCGTCGCCGGTGAGCGCGAGCCGGGCGATGCGGCGGGCGTGCTGGAGCTGCGCATCCGCCAGGCCGTGCGACGCGGGGCGCGCCTGCTGCTCGCCGGGAGCGGCGGCGGCGACCTCGACCACGTCGCAGCCGGTCGCGTCGCCGCGGGCGACGTCGAGGCCGAGCTCCGCGCGGCCGCGCATCCCGTGCTGATCGCGACCGACCCGGCTGCGGTGGCGGCGGCCGCCTCGCTCGCGCGGGCCGCCGGGCTCGCCGACGGCGCGGGCGGCGTGCTCGCCGTCCCGGAGGGGCCGAACGAGCGCGGACTGCAGGCGCTCGGCTACACCGACGATGCGGCGACCGTTCTGCAGCGCGCCGAGGACGGCACGCTGCAGATGCTGATCGCCCTGGGCGACGCCGACCCGCTCTCGTGCTTCCCCGAGCCCGAGCGCTGGGAGGCCGCGCTGCAGCGCTGCGAATCCGTCGTGGCGAGCTCGCTCTTCCCGACGCCGACCGCGCTCTGGGCGCACGTCATCCTGCCTGCGACCTCCGGCCTCGAGAAGGACGGCACGACCACCAACCTCGAGGGGCGCACCCAGCGCCTGCGGCCCGCGCTGCCGGTGCCCGCGGGCGTGCATCCCGAGCTCGACGTGCTCGCGGCCGCAGGCGCTCACCTGGGCCTCGAGCTGCCCGCGAGCCCCTCACTGATGTTCCGCCGCATCGCCGGGTCGGGCACGCTCTTCGCCGGGCTCACCTGGGAGTCGATCGGTCAGAGCGCGCCACTCGCGTTCGCCCGGCCCGAGCTGGGCCCGAGCGCGCCGGCCGCCAGCGATCGCACGCAGGCGGCCAAGCTCCCCGCGGGCGGGACGCCTGCGCAGCCGGCCGCAGGCCTGCATGCGGTCGGACGGCGTCCCCTGTTCTCCGGAGCGGCGGTCGCGCGCACGGAGCGCCTCGCGTTCCAGCGGAGCGACGAGATCGTGCTCGCGCGCGCCGACGCGCTCGCGCTCGCCATCGGCGAGGGCGACGCCGTCGAGGTGCGCCACGCGGGCGGGACGACGACCGGCACGGCGCGGCTCTCGCGCACGCTCGCCCCGGGCGCCGTGCGCTTCGCCTGGGACGGCGCGCCGATCGACGGCGACTGCAGCGTGGAGAGGAGGGCCTGATGCCGGACGGAGTGCTCGTCACGCTGATCAAGGCCTTCATCCTCGTCAACGGGCTGATGGGCTTCTTCGCGTTCATGACCGTCTTCGAGCGCAAGCTGATCGGGCGCATGCAGACGCGTCACGGCCCGAACCGCGTGGGCCCGATCGGCCTGTTGCAGCCCATCGCCGACCTCGGCAAGCTGATCCGCAAGCAGAACATGATCCCCGAGGGAGCGCACCGCCGCCTCTACCTGACGGCGCCCTTCATCTCGATGTTCGCGGCGCTGTCGTCGTTCGCGCTGATCCCCTTCGGGGGTGAGGCCCGCATCCCCGGGACGCACGAGCACATCTTCCTCTCGATCGCCGATTCCAACGTGGGCCTCCTGTACGTGGCCGCGATCGGCTCGATGGGCTTCTACGGCATGCTCGTCGGCGGCTGGGCGAGCGGCTCGAAGTACGCGCTGCTCGGCGGCCTGCGCGCCGTCGCGCAGCTCGTCTCCTACGAGGTCGCCTTCACGCTCGCGATCATCGGCGTCGTCATCCAGTCGGGCTCGCTCTCGCTGCAGGGGATCGTCAACGCGCAGCATGACTACCCGTACATCGTCCCGCAGATCCTCGGTTTCGGCATCTTCTACATCTCGGCGCTGGCGGAGTGCAACAGGCCGCCGTTCGATCTGGCGGAGGCCGACGGCGAGATCGTGGCGGGCTTCCACACCGAGTACGGCGGCATGCGCTTCGCGATGTTCGCCAACGCCGAGTTCGTCGAGGCGATCGTGCTCTCCGCCCTCGGCGCCACGCTCTTCCTGGGCGGCTGGCGCGGGCCGCTGCCGTTCGAGCCGTTCACCTCGATCCCCGGCCCCCTGTGGATGATCGGCTCCACGTTCGCGATCCTGATCACGTTCATCTGGGTTCGGGCTACCGTTCCCCGGCTGCGCTATGACCGCCTCATGAAGCTCGGCTGGAAAGTGCTCCTGCCGCTGGCGACACTCAACCTGCTCGGCACCGCCGCCTGGGTGGCCCTGTCCTGATGGAGATGCGATGACGCTGTTCGACGATCTCCAGGAACACCCCGTGCGCGCCGGGCTCGCCCTCGGGCGGCAGCAGGCGCAGGGCCTCAAGGGCTTCTCCGTCACCCTGCGGCACCTCTTCCGGCGACCCGTCACGCAGGCCTACCCCGAGCACAAGCGAGCCGTCTACCCGCGCTTCCGCGGGCGCCACCGCCTGCACCGCCACCCGAACGGGCTCGAGAAGTGCATCGGCTGCTCGCTCTGCGCGGCGGCCTGCCCGGCCGACTGCATCCGCGTCGTTCCGGCCGAGAACGAGCCCGATGCGCGCGTCTCGCCGGGTGAGCGCTACGCGCGCATCTACGAGATCAACATGGCGCGCTGCATCTTCTGCGGCTACTGCGAGATCGCGTGCCCGTTCGACGCGATCACGCTCGGCAACGACTTCGAGCTCTCCGAGCTCTCGCGCGACGCGCTCGTCTACACCAAGGAGATGCTGCTCGAGCCGCCCGTGCGGCGCACGCCCGCGCAAGACCCCGAGCAGTACGACCGCGGCGCCCAGGAGCTCGAGGGCGCCGAGGTGCTCGGCATGTACCACGTCTACTCGCAGAACCACGACGAGGTGCCGGCCGACTGATGGGAATCGCCGTCTTCTATCTGGCCGGGGCAGCCGCCATCGGCTCGGCCATCGCCGTCGTCGTCCAGCGCAACCCGTTCCTGGCCGCGCTCTCGCTGATCCTGCACCTGGCCTCGCTGGCCGCCCTCTACCTCGTGCTGCAGGGCGACTTCGTCGCGGTCGCCCAGCTGCTCGTGTACGCGGGCGCCGTCATGGTCATGTTCCTGTTCGTGATCGCCTATCTGGGCGATCGAGCCGATCTCGACCTCAGACGCGGCGGCCTCGGAGCCGGGGCGGCGGGGCTCGCGGGCTTGGCGATCTTCATCGAGACGCTGATCGCGGTGAGCGACTCCAAGGATGCGCTCGGCTCTCCCGCCACCGTCGTCGACTCGTTCGGCTCTCCGGCCACGATCGGCCGTCTCTTCCTGACCGACCACCTGCTGGCGTTCGAGGCGATCTCGCTGATCCTGCTGGTGGGAGCGATCGCCGGCGTCGCCCTGGGAGCGGGCGACCTGCTCCCCGCTCGGCCGCGCGGCGAGCCGGGCGAGCGCGAGCCGCGCCCCGAGCGCTACGACCTCCGGCGCGCGCTGCGCCGCCGCGAGGATGCCGCCGCCGAGAGCGAGGTCGGAACATGACCCCTGGCATCGGCTCCTGGATCACGCTGTCCTCGGCGCTCTTCTGCATCGGCCTGGCCGGCGTGATGCTGCGCCGCAACCCGCTCGTGATCCTGCTCTCGCTCGAGATCATGCTCAACGCCGGCAACCTGCTTCTGGTCGCGGGCTCCCGCTACGTCGGCGGCAACGACGGCCACGTGCTGGCGCTGACCGTGATGGCGGTCGCGGCCGCCGAGGTCGTGGTCGGCCTCGGGCTGATCGTCGCCCTGGCGCGCAAGGGCGCGCAGCTCGACGTGGACGAGCTGCGGAGCCTGCACGGATGAACGCGGCCGACTACGGCTGGCTCGTACTGCTGACGCCGCTGCTCGGCCTCGGCTTCAACATCGCCGTCGGCCCCAGCGTCTCGAGGCGCTTCGTGGCCTGGGGCGCGTCGCTCTCGATCCTCGCCGGGTTCGTGTTCTCGCTGCTGGCCTTCGTCGACCTGCTCGGGCGCGACGACTCGCGGCGAGCGATCGTCTCGACCGGCTGGCACTGGCTCTCGGGCGGCAGCTTCCAGGTCGACGCGAGCATCCTCGTGGATCCGCTGTCGTCGGTGATGCTGCTCGTGATCACCGGCATCGGCTTCCTGATCCACGCGTACTCCGTCGGCTACATGGACGGAGATGGCGAGGAGAGGCGGTTCTTCGCATACCTGAACCTCTTCGTGTTCTCGATGCTGCTGCTCGTGCTCGCCGGGAACTTCGTCTTCCTGCTCGCCGGCTGGGGCCTCGTCGGCCTCTCCTCCTATCTGCTGATCGGCTTCTGGTGGCAGCGCCCGAGCGCGGTGGCGGCCGCCAAGAAGGCCTTCGTCATGAACGCCATCGGCGACATCGGCATGACGCTCGGCATCTTCGTGATCTGGAACCACCTGCACACCGTGGACTACACCCGTGCCTTTGCACAGGCTCCGGGCAGCATCGGCTCCGGTTCCTCGACGGCCAACTGGATCGCGCTGCTGCTGCTGGTCGGCGCCGTCGCGAAGTCGGCGCAGCTGCCGCTGCAGACCTGGCTGCCGGACGCGATGGAGGGCCCGACGCCCGTCTCGGCGCTGATCCACGCCGCCACGATGGTCACCGCCGGCGTCTACCTGGTCGCGCGCATGTGGCCGCTCTACTCGCTGGCGCCCGACATCTCCGACCTCGTCGCCATCATCGGCGTGGCCACGCTCACGGTGGCCGGGCTGATCGCGCTCGTGCAGACCGACATCAAGCGCGTGATCGCCTACTCGACGATGTCGCAGATCGGCTACATGTTCTGCGGCGTCGGCATCGGGGCGTACTCGGCGGGCATGGCGCACCTCGTCACGCACGCGTTCTTCAAGGCGCTCCTGTTCCTGGGCGCGGGCGTCGTCATCCACGCCCTGCACGACGAGCAGGACATGCGCAGGATGGGCGGCATGAGCCGCTACCTGCCGTACACCACGGGCCTGATGTGGATCGGCGCGCTCTCGCTCGCCGGCGTGCCGCCGTTCTCGGGCTTCTTCTCCAAGGATCAGATCCTCACGGACGCGCTCGCCCGCGGCGACTGGGTCGGCTACACCGTCTGGGGGCTCGGACTGGCGGGCGCCTTCGTGACCGCGCTCTACACGTTCCGCCTGATGCTGCTCGTGTTCCACGGCGAGCCGAGCGACTACGCACGGGAGCAGGCCGAGGCGCACGCCGGCCACGGCGAGGGCCCGCGCCCCATGCTCTGGGCGATCGGCGTCCTCGGCGTCGGCGCGCTCTTCGCAGGCCTCCTGGAGATCCCGCAGGTCACGCACGGCATGCGCAACTTCCTCGAGCCGACGGTCCCCTCGGCGATCGAGGGCACCGCGAACCAGGACTTCGGGACCTCGGCGCTGGCCGTGGCGCTGGCCCTGATCGGTCTCTTCGCCGCCTACGTGCTGTGGGGCAGGCGCACTGACACGCCGAGGCGCATCGCCGTCGCCACGGCCCCCGCCGAGCGCGTGCTGCAGGAGAAGTTCGGCTTCGACCTGCTCTACGACTGGGCCTTCTACCGTCCCGCAGCCGCGATCGCGCGCGCCGGCGCGCGCCTCTGGGAGCAGCGCGTCGTGATCGGCAGCATGGATGCGCTGAGCGCGGGCGGATCCTGGACGAGCCGCCTGCTCTCGAGCGCGCAGTCGGGCCTCGTGCGCATCTACGCGCTGGGGATCGCGCTCGGCATCGTGGCGCTCGCCGCGTGGCTCGTGACGGGCGCCTCGTGAGCGGCTCCTGGACCTCCACGCTGCTCTGGCTGATTCCGCTCGCCGCAGCAGCGCTCGTGCTCGTCCTGCCGGTGCGGGATGCCACGCGCGGCGCCCTCGCGCTGCTCGCGACCCTCGCGACGGCCGGGTTGGCGCTGGCCGCCGCCTTCGGGTTCGATCCCTCGGGCGGCACGCAGTACCAGCAGTCGCACGCGTGGGTACGAGACATCGGGCTGACCTACCACGTCGGCATGGACGGGCTCTCGCTCGTGCTCGTCACGCTGACGGCGATCTGCGTCCCCTGCGCTCTCGGCTTCGGGCTCTGGGCCAGGCGGCCGAACATGCGCTCGTACGCCTCGCTGATGCTGCTGCTCGAGGCTGCGGTGGTGCTGCTGCTCGTCGCCCGCGACCTGGCGCTGTTCTACGTGGGCTTCGAGGCGATGATCGTGCCCCTGGCGCTGCTGATCGCCGTCTGGGGCGGGCCCAATCGCGCGCGCGCCTCCATCCGCTTCGTGATCTACACGCTCGTGGGCTCGCTGCTGATGCTGGTCGCGATCATCACGCTCGGCCTGCGCGCCGGCTCGTTCGACCTCGCCCACGTGGGCACCAGCAACTCGCGCTGGCTCTTCCTCGCGTTCATGTTCGCGTTCGCCATCAAGGCCCCGCTCTATCCCTTCCACGGCTGGGTCCCGGACGCCTACCGCGAGGCGCCGCCCGAGGTCGCCGGGCTGCTCTCGGGCGTCGTCTCCAAGGCCGGCGCCTACGGCATGCTGCGCTTCGCGCTGCCGCTCTTCCCGGGCCCCGCCCACGACCTGCGCCGCTGGATCGTGGCGGTCGCCATCGTCGGCCTGCTGTGGAGCTCGCTCGTGGCCTTCCGGCAGCCCGACTCGCGTGGCGTGGTCGCCTACTCCTCGATCGGCCAGATGAGCCTGATCGTGGTCGGCATCTTCGTCATGAACGACATCGGCGCGACCGGCGCAACCTTCCAGATGGTCAACCACGGCCTGCTCTCGGTGCTGCTCTTCCTGCTCGCAGGCGTGATCGAGGTGCGCACCGGCGAGGGCCTGTTCCGCCGCATCGGAGGGCTTGCGCGCGGCCGCGCGGGGCTGGCGTCGATCGTGATGTTCGGCGGCATCGCCACGCTCGCCGTGCCGGGCTCGGCGCTCTTCGCCTCGGAGTTCCTCGTGCTCCTGGGCGCCTTCCGCGACTGGTGGCTGATCGGGACGCTCGCCTCCGGGGCGATCCTGCTCGCAGCGATGTACGCCCTTCGCTGGATCTCCGCACTGCTGCACGACCCGCCGGCCGACCCGGCGCCTGCGCTCTCGCGCATGGGCGACCTGCGCTGGGAGACGGCCTACCTGCTGCCGCTCATCGCCTGCGTGCTCGCGCTCTCCGTCTATCCGTACGCCGTCACGCACCGCGTCTCTGACTCGATGCACGGCATCGTCTCGGCCGTGACCGCGAAGGGCGGGCCATGATCGGCGCAGCCGCAGCGGGCATCGCGACGCCATCCGTTCAGATCGGCGCGATCCTGCCGGCCTTCATCCTCACGGTCGGCGCGCTCGTCCTGCTGCTGGTGGGAAGCTTCGAGCGCAGGAGCGCCCGCGTCACCTCCGGCGTGATCGGGCTCGCGAGCTTTGCGGGCGCGGGCCTCGGCTGCTGGCATCTCTGGGACGCCGGCGATCGCACCGCCTTCAGCGGCCAGCTCGCGACCGACCGCTATGCGGCCCTGGTGCAGGTGATCGTGTGCGCGAGCGGTGTCGCCTCCGTGCTGCTCGGCTGGGGCACCCGCCGCATGGCCGACCGCGTCGCCGAGTACTACGCGCTGCTCTGCTTCGCCGGTGCGGGGATGTGCATCCTGGCGGCCGCCAACGGCTTCGTCTCGCTCTTCGTCGCGCTCGAGCTGTTCTCGATCTCGCTCTACGTGCTGTGCGCGCTGGACGTCGCCAGCGAGGCGTCGCTCGAGAGCGGCCTGAAGTACCTGATCACCGGCTCGGTGGGCTCCGCGGCGCTGCTCTTCGGCAGCGGCCTCGTCTACATCGCCACCGGCTCGCTGCGCTTCGACCAGATCGGAAAGGCGCTCGGCGCCGGCGACTCGCACACCGGCATCCTGCTCTTCGGCATGGCGCTCGTCGTCGCCGGTCTCGCGTTCAAGGCCTCGGCGGCGCCGTTCCACATGTGGACGCCGGACGTCTACGAAGGCGCGCCGACGGCCGTCATGGCATTCATGGCCACGGCGACCAAGACGATCGCACTGGCGACCCTGCTGCGCGTGATGATCACCGCGTTCGCGCCCGCCAGCGACGTCTGGGAGAACGCCGTGGCCGCGGTCGCCATCGCCTCCATGCTGATCGGCAACCTCGCCGCCCTGCGCCAGACGAACGTCAAGCGCATGCTCGCCTACTCCAGCGTCGGCCAGGCGGGCTATCTGCTGATCGCGGTGGTCGCCCACACGCCGCTCGCCACGCGCGCGCTGCTCTACTACCTCGCGGTCTACGCGGCGATGAACCTCGGAGCGCTCGCGGTCGTATCGGTGCGCGAGCGCGAGATCGCCGGGCCGGTCTTCCTGAGCGACCTGCGCGGCCTGGGACGCGATCATCCGGCGCTCGCCGCCGGACTGGCGCTCTGCCTGCTCTCGCTCGCAAGCTTCCCGCCGACCGGCGGCTTCCTCGCCAAGCTCTACCTGTTCGGCTCGGCCATCGACGCCGGCAAGACGTACCTCGCGGTGATCGGCGTGATCGGGACGATGATCTCGCTCGCCTACTACCTGCGCTTCCTGCTCGCGATCTACACGCGGCCGGCCAGCGACGAGCGGCCGCGCATCGTCCCGGGGACGCGCCTCGCTGCCACCGCCGTGATCGCCGCGGCCGCGATCGTGATCTGGCTCGGCATCGCCCCGCAGCCGCTGGTCGACGTCGCGCGCACGGCCGCGGCATCGCTCGTGCCGCCCGGCTAGCGGACCCCTCGGGCTCGTACACTCCCGGGCATGTCTGGCATCACATGGCTCGGTCACGGGTCCTTTCAAATCGACACGCCCGCAGGTGCGCGCGTCCTCATCGACCCCTGGATCACGGGCAACCCCCGCTGGCCCTCGGGTCTCGTCGTCGATCGTTGCGACGCAATCCTGCTGACACACGGTCACGGCGACCACGCCGCCGACGCAGTCGCGATCGCGAAGGAGCACTCGGCGCCGATCGCCACCTATCCCGAGCTGGGCAGCTGGCTGGAGGCCCAGGGCGCTCCCGAGGTCGTCGGCTTCGGCAAGGGCGGCGCGATCGAGATCGCCGGGCTGCACGTGACGATGACGAACGCCGTGCACTCCTCGAGCGCGCCCGACGGGACGCCCCTCGGCGACCCCGCGGGCTTCGTCGTCGAGGGTCCAGGCATGCCGGTGATCTACGCGGCGGGCGACACCGCCGTACATGCGGACATGGCACTGATCGGGGAGATCTACTCGCCCGGCATCGCGATCCTCCCGATCGGCGACCATTACACGATGGGTCCATTGCAGGCCGCCTACGCCGCGCGCCTCGTGGCCGCGCCCGAGATCATCCCCGGGCACTACGGGACGTTCGGGCTGCTGACCGGCACGCCAGCGGCGCTGCGCGAGCAGCTCGCGCGGATCGGCGTGAGCGCCACGGTGCACGAGGGCGATCCCGGCGAGGTCGTGCGAGCGTTCTCGTGACGTTCTCGATCGTCGCCTGCGACGCCGAGCAGCAGCAGATGGGCGTCGCGGTGGCCTCGAAGTTCCTCGCAGTGGGCGCCGTCGTGCCCTGGCTCCAGACGGGCGTCGGCGCGATTGCGACGCAGGCCCTGGCCAACACCCGCTACGGCCCCGACGGCCTGGCGCTGATGCGCGACGGCGCGAGCGCGAGCGACGCGCTCGCGGAGCTCGTGGCGGCAGATCCCGGGCGAGAAGATCGCCAGGCCGGGATCGTGGACGCGAGCGGTCGCAGCGCGACGCACACGGGCGAGAGCTGCATGACGTGGGCCGGCGGGCGGATCGGGCCCGGCTACGCGGCCCAGGGCAACATCCTCACCGGGCCGGGAGTCGTCGATGCCATCGCCGAGGCCTACGAGGGCGGCAGCGGAACGCTCGCAGAGCGCCTGCTGGCAGCTCTCAGCGCCGGCGATGCGGCGGGCGGCGACCGGCGCGGACGGCAATCCGCAGCCATCGCGATCGTCTCGCCCGGAGGTGGTTACGGGGGCAACGACGACCGCCTCGTCGATCTCCGCGTCGATGACCATGCCGATCCCGTGGGCGAGCTGCGCCGTCTCCACGACATCCACGTCCTGCTCAACGGGACGACGCCGGAGGAACAGCAGCTGCCCCTCGAGGGAGAGGTGGCGCACGAGGTGCGCGACCTGCTGCAGAGGGCGGGCTACTCCAGCGCGCCCGGTGAGCAGGGGCTCGGCGCCGCGCTGCGCGCCTTCGTCGGAACCGAGAACCTCGAAGCCCGCTGGTGGCGGGCGGATCGGCTCGATCCGGTCGTGCTGGAGCACCTGCGCTCCTGCGCAGCCGCGAGCTGACGCCTCGCGCGCGGCCGGGGGAGCTAGGCGGCGAGCTGCACCGGGGAGCCCGGCGGCGAGCTGCCAGCCGTCGCCGCGATCGTCGGCGGAGGAGTCGTGACGGGCACGGGCGTCCGCTCGAGGATCTCCTCGCAGATGGCGCGCGCGGAGGCGTCGGGCCGAACGCGGATGCGGTGGGCGATGCACGGCTCGAAGAGGCTGCGCACGTGCTTGACCGCGACTTCGGCGGCGTTGTCGAGCAGCGCCGCCGCCTGGGCGCAGCGGTACATCGAGAGGAGCGCGCGCGGCGATGCTCCGACGAGCACGTCGGGGTGCTCGCGGGTCGAGCGCAGCAGGCGCACGAGGTAGGCGCGGACAGGCTCCCCTGCGGGAAGCTGCGCGATCACCTTCTGTAGCTGGACGACATCGCCGGGCGCGACGATGGGATCGCTCTCCTGACGCTTCTCGCCGCCGCCGAAGCGCATCAGCAGGTCGCGCTCGCCGTTCTCGGAGGGGTAGCCGATGCCGGTGCGCATCGCGAAACGGTCGCAGGAGGCGTGCGCCATCTCGAATGTGCCCGAATTGTCGTGCGGGTTCATGGTGCCGATGCAGAAGAACGGGCGCGGCAGCGCGTGGCGGCGCTTGCCCACTGTCACGGCGTGCTCCTCCATGGCCTCGAGCAGGCCTGACTGCATGCGCGGCGTGGCGCGGTTGAACTCGTCGAGCACCACCGCGTTGGCGAACAGCGGCCCCGGGATGAACTCATCGGGCCGCAGGCTCGGGTTGTCCGACTCGATCTCCTGACCGATCACGCCGGCCGCCGTCAGGTCCTCGGTGCACTGGATGCGCGAGTCGTGGCCGCCGATCGCCCGGGCGATCACCTTGGCGAGCGTCGTCTTGCCCACGCCCGGCACGTCCTCGACGAGCAGGTGACCGGCGGCGAGCAGGCAGCAGAGGGCAAGAGACGCAGGACGGTCGATCTCGACCATCGCATTGCGGATCTCTTCCCAGAGCGCATGCGCAACATCGCGCGCATCGATCAGCACTCGTTCTTCCAACAAACCGTCCCGCCCCCTGGCCCTGGCTTCCTCAGGGAACTATCGGCCTCAAAACGGGAGCGCTGAAGTCCCCCGCGCGAGGGAGGGCCGCGGGGAGCCCGCTCAGCCTGCGGGCAGGATCACGCTTCCGCCGTCGTCCAGCCCGAAGCCGGGGTTGTGCGCCACCTCCCAGGCGTGGCCGTCCAGATCCCGGAAGACGCCTGCATAGCCGCCGTAGAACGTCTCGGCGGGCTCGCGCGCCACGTCGGCTCCGGCCGCGCGCGCGGCGTCCACGACAGCATGCACCTCGTCGCGCGAGCCGACGTTGTGGGCCAGCGTGATGCCGCCCCAGCGCGCGCCGTCGTCGTTCACGCCTGTGTCGGCGGCCAGCTTGTCGCGCGCCCAGAGCACGACGACGACGCCGTTGGCCGCAAAGAACGCCGTCTCCTCGATGTCGAGCGCGGCCCTCCAGCCCAGCGCCTCGTAGAACGCCTTCGCTCGCTCGTAGTCGGCCACCCCGAGCGTGACGAGGCTGACACTCTGCCGCATCAGCCCTTGACGACGGCCAGCGGCGAGGAGATGCGCACCGGGCCCGCCGGCGCGGGGCCTGCGGCGGCGATCTGCTGCGCAATCGAGGCGATCGCGCGGGACGACGCCGCAGCCGGGTTCGGCGACGAAGACCGGCGTCGCCGCCGTCGCCGCCTGCGCGCAGAGCGTCCTCCAGCGGCACCTCGCCGAGCAGCGGCACGCCGATGCCCTCCGCGAGCGCGGCGCCGCCGCCCCGCGCCGAAGGGGTACGTCCCGCTCGCCGCAGCACGGGCAGACGTAGGCTAGCTCATGTTCTCGATGACGCCGATCAGCGGCTGCCAGAGCGCTCGGCCATCGCCGCCGCCCGCTCGGCGACGCGCTGGGCGGCGAGCTGCGGCGTCGTCACGATCACGGCCTCGGCGTGCGGCAGGAGCTGCCCGAGCGAGATGGCGACGTCGCCCGTGCCCGGGCGGCATGTCGATCGAGCAGGTAGTCGAGCGGGCCCCAGTGGACGTCCGAGAGGAACTGGCTGAGTGCCCTGTGGAGCATCGGGCCGCGCCACATCGACGCTGCCGCCCTCGTCGATGAAGTAGCCGATCGACATCGACCTGAGCTCGTGGGCGACGGGCGGGCACGATCATCTTGTCGACGACGACCGGCCGCTGGTTGATCGCCGAGCATGCCCGGGATCGAGAAGCCGTAGATGTCGGCGTCGACGACGCCGACCTCGTGGCCCTGGGCGGCGAGCGCGCAGCGCGAGGTTGACGGTCAGCGACGACTTGCCGACGCCGCCCTTGCCGCGAGGCGACGGCGATCACCCGCGTCCGCTCGTCGATCGCGATCGCTTGCGCTCGCCCTCGCTGCCGGCCTGCGGCTGCAGCTGCGCGCGCAGCGCGGAGCGCTGGGCCTCGCTCATGTGCGTGAAGCCGACGGAGACGCCCTCGCACGCCGGCACGGCGCCGACGTGCATGCGCACCTGCGCCTCGAGGTTCGACTTGAGGGGCAGCCGGGGATCGTCAGGCGGATCGTCGACGTGCACGCGCTGTCCGCTCACCTCGACCGAGTCGCCGACCATGCCGAGCTCCATGACGTTGCGCCGGATCTCCGGGTCGATGACCTGGGCAGCGCCTCTGGAGCGCGTCGTTGGCGGGGCTGCTCGACGACGGCGATGCTAGCTCGATGCGCCGCAGAGCCCGCCTGGCGGCCGATGCCCAGCAGGGCGGCGACGCGCTCGACGGACGCCTGGTCGCGCGCGGCCACGATGCGCGAGCGGCCCTCGAGATCGAGCGGCGCTGCACCGAACGGCTCGGCCACGTCGGGCAGGGCGACGGCAGCACCGGCCTCGCGCACGAGCAGCTGAGCCGCCGCGATGTCGATCGCGCGAGCTCCGCGCGGGCGCAGGCTGGCGACGGCGTCCAGGCGGCCGTCGGCGAGGTGGCAGAGCGCGAGTGCGAGCGAGCCGAGCACGCGCACGCGCTCCGCGATGCCCGCCATGGCCTCTGCGGCGGGCGCGAGGTGCTCGGGCCGCGTCGCCTCGAGCGCGACGAGCTGCAGGCGCTCCAGCGGCCGCGAACCGCCCAGGACCACCCCGTCGACGGTCGCGCCCGCGCCGCGCTGCGCGATCCACTCTTCGCCGTTGCCGAGGTCGTAGACGTAGCCGAGCGCGACGTCGGCCATCGACGGGCCGTCGGCCACGGCGACCGAGAGCGCGTACACCGGCAGGCCGCGCTTGGCGTTGAGGCTGCCGTCGACGGGATCGATGACGACGCGCCAGCCTCCCCCGCCCCCGTAGCAGCGCTCGCCGAGCTCCTCGGAGACGACCGTGAACCCCTCGCCCCGCGCCGCGAGCCCCTCGAGCACCCCGAGCGCCGCATCCTCGGCCGCCTTGTCGACCGCCACGGTGAGATCCCCTCCGGCGCCCCGCCCGAGCTCGTCCGCCCGGCGCGCGCGCGGCACGCCGGCGACCGCCGCAGCGACGCGGCTGCGCATCTCGCGGCAGACCTCGAGCCATTCGAGGGGCGTCACGGCTCGAACGGGTCGAGCTGGTTGAAGACCATGCCGTCCAGGATCTTCGGGAAGAAGAACGTCGACTTGGGCGGCATCGTCAGACCGGCGTCCGCGACGGCCTCGACGTCGTCGATGCGGGGCGCGGGGACGAGCAGCGCGACCGCGGTGCGGGCCGCGGCGTCGGCCACGAGCGCGGCGGCGGCCGCTGCGCCCTGCCGATAGGCGATGCGATCGGTGGCCGCGACGGCCGCGGCGTCGAGCCCCAAGATGTCCCGCAGAACGAGCGTGCCGACGGCGACGACGTCGAGCTCGCCCCCGGGCTCGCCGCGCAGACGTGCGTAGAGGGGCGGCGTGCCTCCACCGCGCACGAGCCCGAAGGCCGTGGTGTCGCGAGACGGCGCCGCGATCCGCCCCTCCAGCGCGTCGAGGTCGGGAACCTCCTGGAGCTCCCAGCGCTCGGCGAGCAGCGCCGGCAGGCGCTCCCACAGCTCGGGGCTCAGGCCGCTGACGACCCGGTGGGTGGGAAACAGGACGAGGCCCGGATCGTGGCGGTTGGCGAGGTAGACGGGCGCGAAGTCGTAGGCCAGCAGCTCGTCGGGGTCGCCGTCGGCTGCGCGGCGCTCGTCGCGGTAGGCGAGCGCCGTCTCGTAGCGGTGGTGGCCGTCGATGATCGTGAGCGGGCTGCTGCCGACCACCTCGATCGCCGCGTCGACGGCGACGCTCTCGCAGACCCGCCAGAGCCGGTGCGTCGTGCCCTCCTCGTCCGTCGTCTCGAAGATCGGGACGCGTGCAGCGGCGATGGGCTCGAAGATCTCGCTGATCCGCCGTGAGGGATCGCCGTAGGCCATGAAGATCGGCGAGAGGTTCGCGCGCACCGCGCGCAGCACCGCCAGTCGGCCGGCCTTGGGAGCATCCAGCGTGCGCTCGTGGCGGCGTACGCGCCCGGGCGCGTACGGCTCCAGGCGCAATGCGGCAATCAGGCCCGCACGGCGGCGGCGGACGGCCGTCGGGGCCGGTCGCGTGCTGCTCGAGCCAGTACATGCACGGTCGCGGCTCGCGCACGACGACCCCCGCGCGACGCCAGGACGCGAACGTGTCCCCGGCCTCCCGCTCCTCACCCGGCGCGGGCAGGATCAGGTGCACGACGTTGTAGGGGCTGCGCGCCAGCAGCCGGCGGCGGAGATCCTCGTCGATGACGTCGTAGGGAGGCGACACGACATCGGCCAGGCGCACGCGGTCGGCGGAGTAGTGGAGTGCATGGAACGGCCGGATCTCCACGCGCTCTGGTACTCGCCCGGACACCCTGGGAGGGTAGCCCGGATGCCCGGGAGTCCGCGGCGGGCGGGCGCAGGGCAGCGGCCGTATACTCGGCGGAATGGCCGGTGGCACGCTCGTGCGCGAGCTCGCGGCGGGCGCGCTCGTAGATGCGACCTTCGCGGTGTCGCGCAAGGAGCGGCGCACGCGGCGCGACGGACGCCCATTCCTCGATCTCGAGCTCACCGACAAGAGCGGGCGGGTGCGCGCCCGGGTGTGGGACGGCGTACCGGTGCTGGAGCAACGGTTCCACGTCGGCGACACCGTGCGCGTGCTCGGCAGGGTGGGCGAGTACGCGGGCAAGGTCGAGCTCGAGGTGCGCGACGTCGAGCGGGTCGAGCCCGGCGACCCGGCGGAGTTCGTCCCCGGCGCGCGCCGCGACATCGACGACCTCGACGGCTACATCGACTTCCTCGTGCTCGAGATCTACGACGACGGGCTGCGGGGGCTGGTCGAGGCGGTGCTCGCCGAGCCCGGCTATCGCGAGCGCTTTCGCACGGCGCCGGCGACCGAGAACGGCCACCACTCTTACGCCGGCGGCCTGGCCGAGCACACGGTCGCCGTCGCCGCGCTCTGCCGTGAGGCCGCGCAACTCCATCCGCGCCTCGATGCCGACCTGCTCACGGCAGCCGCGCTGCTGCACGACTGCGGCTGCGTGGACGCCTTCGTCAGCGGGGCGGTGATCCTCCCGAGCGAGCGCGGGGCGCTGCTCGGGCACGTGCACCTCGGCCTGACACGCATCGAGCGGGCCGCCGCCCGCGGCCGCCTCGGCGAGACGAGGCTCGAGCCCCTGCTGGGCTGCGTCGCCTCGCACCACGGCCCGCCCGAGGGCCGGCGCTTCCCGAGCGCGGAGGCCGTGGCGCTGCACGCCGCCGACTCGCTCGACGCACGCGTCAACGACGCGCTCTGACAGCCGCCACCTCCGGCTCTCCCACGCCGGCAGCGCTCCGGTCCCATGCATGGGCGACATCGCGGCGCTGCCGGCGATCGGCGCACCCGCAGCGTCGAACTGGCCGCCCGAGCTCAGACGTTGAAGCGGATGTTGAGCACGTCGCCGTCCACGACGACGTACTCCTTGCCCTCGACGCGCTGAACGCCGCGCTTCTGCGCCTCCGTGTGCGAGCCGGCCTCCACGAGGTCGTCCCAGCGGATCACCTCGGCGCGGATGAAGCCGCGCGCGATGTCGGAGTGGATCTTGCCGGCCGCCTCGACGGCGGTCGCGCCCTCGCGCACGGGCCAGGCCCGGGCCTCCATGGGACCGGCGGTGAAGAACGTGATCAGGCCGAGGGTGCGGAAGCAGGCGCGCGCGAGGCGCGGCATGCCCGGCTCGTCGAGCCCGAGGTCGGCCAGGAAGGCGGCGCGATCGGCCGGGTCCTCGAGCTCGGCGAGCTCGGCCTCGAAGCGCGCCGCCACCGCCACGACCTCCGCGCCGCGCTCGCGCGCGTACTCCGTGAGCGCCGCCACACGCTCGGGCTCGCCGGCCTCCGAGACGTTGGCGACGTAGATCACCGGCTTCGTCGTCAGCAGGTCGAGGCCCTCGGGCACCTCCGCGTCGAGCGTGCGCGCGGGCAGGCCCTCGTCCAGGTGGGCGGCCAGCCGCTCGAGCACCGCGAGCTCGTCGCGCGCGCTCTTCTCGCCGACGCGGGCGGCGCGCTCGGTGCGCTCACGGCGGCGCGAGACCAGGACCTGATCCGAGATCAGCAGCTCGAAGTCGACGGCCTCGGCGTCCAGGACGGGGTCGATCCGGCCGTCGGGGTGCGAGACGGCCTCGTCGTCGAAGACGCGCACGACGTGCGCCAGGGCGTGGGTGGCTCGCAGGTGGCCGAGATACTCGCCGCCGAGGCCGCCGTCGCGGTTGCCGCTGCCGCGCACGAGGCCGGCGACGTCGGAGAACTGCACGGTCGCCGGCACCCGGTCGCGCGCCGAGACGGCCGCCGCGAGCGCGTCGATGCGATCGTCCGGAACCGCCGCGATGCCCACGTTCGCCGATGCCTGAACGGCCGCATAGCTCGTGATCTCGGCGCGCGAGCCCGTGAGGGCGTTGAAGAGCGAGGTCTTGCCCGAGTTGGGCAAGCCGACGATGCCGACCTCGAGACTCGCCATCAGCCGGCCAGCAACGCGAAGACCGCACCGGCGCTCGCGCCGACGGCCAGGCCGGCGACCACGTCGGAGACGTGGTGCACCGTGAGGTAGACGCGGGAGGCAGCCATCAGGACGGCCAGGGTAGCGAACAGCGGCCACCAGCCCGGTGCATAGACGCTGAGCGCGACCGCGCCCGCGCCTGCCATCGCCGCGTGGCTCGAGGGGAACGACGGGCTCGCCGGCGGCTCGATCAGCGGCGCGCGACCGCGGCGCTCGAGCGGTCGCTCGCGCCGCACCAGGCGCTTGACCACGAAGTTCAGGGCGAGCGTCACCCAGACGACCGCCGTCACGAGCGGAATGGCCCACCAGTGCCGGGTCGCGATGCCGACGGCCGCACCGGCAACGATCCAGAGCAGGCCGTGGTTGCCCAGCGCCGAGTACTCGATCACGATCCGATCGAGCACGCGCTGGCGCCTGGCGGACGACACGTGGCTAGGAGCTGAAGCCGGCGCCGCGCCGGCGCGGGACGACCCGCACGGCGTAGGCGACGTCGTCGATGCGCACCCAGATGCGGCGCTCGTCGTGCTCGATGTCGACCGTGCCGGTGCCGGCCTTGAGGGCGCTCTCGACGCGCGCCCAGTCGGTTGCGCTCGCTTCGCCCGCGACCGAGCCGCCGCCGCGGAAGCCCAGCTCGAATTTGACGCTGCCGTCGTCCATCACGCCTCCGTCACGTCGTCGCCTGCACCAGTTCGCTCAGCACGCCGCCGAGCGACTCGTGGTGCACGAATGCCACTGCTCCGTAGATCCCCGCGCGGGGCTGCTCGTCGATCAGCGTCGCGCCGGCCGCACGCAGCTCGGCGAGCGCAGCCGGTAGGTCGGCGACGCCGAAGGCCAGATGGTGCATGCCCTCGCCCCGTCGCGCGATGAAGCGCCCGACCGGCGTATCCTCGCCCAGCGGAGCGAGCAGCTCGACCCGGCCCTCATCCCCAAGCAGCAGCGCCAATGCCTCGACTCCCTGCTCCGGGACCAGCTCGCGTGCCTCGACGCGCGCACCGAAGAGGCGCGCGTACCGCTCGCGCGCGCCCTCGAGGTCGCTCACCGCGACGCCGACGTGGTGGATGCCGAGCGCAGACACGCCCGGATGGTGCCACGGCGCCCGCGGCAAGGCAGCAGCGGTGCAATCATGCGTGCGCACGTCCACCGATTGGGAGGCACACATGGGCCTGTTCGACAAGGTCAAGGAGAAGGCTTCGGACGCCCTGGAGCAGGGCAAGGAAGCCGCTCAGACACAGCAGCTCAAGCTGCAGTTGCGAAAGCTCGAGGGCGAGGTCGACGACGCCGCCGCAGCGTTCGGCGCGGCCGCATTCGATCTCTTCGAGGCGGGCACGCTCTCGGCGAGCAGCGACCTCGGGGCGCTCGCGTCGCGCGTGCGCGAGGCGCGGGCGGCCGTCGAGGCCAAGAAGGCCGAGATCACCAGCGCCGGCGACGACGACGGCAGCCCGGCCGGCGCCTAGGTCAGTCCGAGGGGCCCGGCGCCGGGCCCCGTCGGCCCGGTCGGCCAGCCGACGGCGAGCGTGCCGACCCGCTGCACGTCGTGCAGCATCGTGGCGACGTCCTCGCGGTCGAGCGTCTCGCGCTCCAGGAGCTTGGACGCGAGGCGCTCGAGCGCCTCTCGGTTCTCCCCCAGCAGGCGCAGCGCCTCTGCGAAGGCGTAGTCGCAGATCTGCGTCTGCTCGAGGTCGCGCTGCCGCTTGGTGTCCTCGGAGAGCGCGAAGTTGTCGGCGCGCACCGTGCGCGTGGTGAGCGACTCGCCGAGTCCCCAGTCGAAGACCATGGCGCGCGCGATCGTCGTGGCGCGCTCGAGGTCGTCGCCGGCGCCGTTGGAGTACTCGCCGAGGGCCACCTGCTCGCCCGCGCGCCCACCGAGCAGCACGACGATGTTCGTGATCAGATCGTCCCGCGTGGCCAGCAGGCGCTCGTCGGTCGGCAGATACATGTTGTACCCCAGGGACTGCCCGCGGGGCACGATCGTGACCTTGTGGATCGTCATGCCGCGGCCGACGATGTGCGCGAGCAGCGCGTGCCCGGCCTCGTGGTAGGCGATCACGCGCTTCTCGTCCTCGGACACGGTGCGATGGGTCTTGAGGCCTGCGACCACGCGCTCGAGGGCATCGTCGAAGTCGACGCCGGTGATCGAGTCGCGCCCCGCTCTCGTCGCGCGGATGGCGGCCTCGTTGCAGATGTTCTCGAGATCGGCTCCGGTCAGCCCGGCCGTGGCGCGCGCAACTGACATCAGCTCGACGGAGTCGTCGATCGGCTTGTTGCGCACGTGCACGTTGAGGATCTGCTCGCGCGCCACCAGGTCGGGCGGCGAGACGTAGACCTGGCGGTCGAAGCGACCGGGCCGCAGCAACGCCGCGTCCAGCGTGTCGAGGCGATTGGTCGAGGCCATGATCACGACGTCTGAGCGCTGGAAGCCGTCGAGTTCGACGAGCAACTGGTTGAGCGTCTGGTCCTGCTCGCGGTTGAAGCCGATGTTCTGGCGCGCTGCGCCGACGGCGTCGAGCTCGTCGATGAAGATGATCGCCGGCGCGTGCTTGCGCGCCGTCTCGAAGAGCTTGCGGATGCGCGATGCGCCGAGCCCGGCGAACATCTCGACGAAGGCCGAGGCCGGCTGCGAGAAGAAGGCCGCGCCCGACTCTGCGGCGACGGCCTTGGCGAGCAGCGTCTTGCCGGTGCCCGGCGGCCCGTGCAGGAGCACGCCGCGGGGGACGCGCGCACCGAGGCGCTCGAAGCGAGCCGGGTCGCGCAGGAACTCGATGATCTCGGCGAGCTCGGCCTTTGCCTCCTCGACGCCCGCGACGTCGTGCCAGCGCACGACGGACTCGGAGTCGGGCTTCAGCTCGGCGGGTGCCGTGCGCGGCATCATCTTGACGATGCGCCACATCAGGTAGACGAGGAACCCGAGCAGCAGCGGCGGGATCCACAAGATGATGAAGGTGCGGACCTGCGCGAAGCCGTCCCCCAGAGCACTCGCGATCATCACGGCCGGCACTCATCCTGTGTCGGCAGGAAGCGGGCCGAACTTAACCCGATCGCGCGAACTGCCCGACGCTCGCGGCCAGAGCCGTCAGGGCACGCGCTCGAGGCGCGGATTCGGCAGGTAGCCGCGCCCGGCCTTCGCCGCCGGGAGGCCGTCACGCACGACCACGTCGGCCGTGAAGTCGTTCTCGCCGCGGATCAGGGCGGAGCCCACGCCGTAGGCGTCCACCGGCACCGCAGCCTCTTCGAAGGCGGCGATCTTCGCCACGTTGAAGCCCCCCGAGGCGACGATGCGGACGTTCGAGAACCCCTCGCGGTCGAGCGCCTCGCGCACGTTGCGCACGAGTTGCGGATTGACGCCGCGCGGATCGAAGCGCCCCATCTGGGGGGAGAGCGAGAGGTCGACCATCGTCGCCGACGTGTCGAGGCGCACCCCCCAGAGCTGCGGGCCGAGCGCCCGCGCGACGGCCAGGGCGGTGCCGACGCAGTCGTTCTCGAAGTCGACGAGGACGATCACGTCCATCTGCGAGCCGAGCGTCTCGACGAAGCGCCGAGCGGCGAGCACGGTGTCCCCGCCGTAGGCGGCGATCAGCCCGTGGGGGACGGTGCCCATGCCGCGGCCGCCCCACCACGAGGCCTGCGCGTCGGTCGAGACGCCGATCGCCCCCGCGATGTGGGCCGCGTAGCCGTCGCCCGTCTGCACGCGGTGGTGATCGTGCCGCGCCGGGAAGTAGAGGATCGGCTTGCCGCGAGCGGCGCGCACGACCTCGCGAACGTTGCGGGCGATCAGCGTCCGGCGCGAGAGCGTGCCCAGGTAGACGGTCTCGAGATGGCAGAAGAGCGAGTAGTCGCCCTCGATCGTCATCACGGTCTCCCACGGCTCGATCTCGTCGCCGTCGTGGAGCGCGTGCACGACGAGCTCCTCCCAGCCGGACTGCCAGGAGCCATCCGGGGCCAGACGGCCGCTGCACTCCCGCAGCACGGCGATCGCCTCGTCCATGCCGCCGAGCACCGACTGGTGTCGCTGGAAGACCTGCATGAGGACGCGGGGCTGGTGCGCATCGAGCTCGAGCACCTGCTTGGTGAAGACGAAGTAGGCGTCGGAGTAGTAGCCCTCGCGCATCTTCTCGACCGGCAGGTCGAAGATCTCCGACGGGAGGCGCCGGCGGGTGCCGGGCAGTGCACTCACGCGTGTGCCCCGGACTCCTCCGCCTCGAGCAGCGCGGTCAGGGCGCGATCGGCGACCTCGAGCTCGGCCTCGCCGGGCTCGGCGGTCGCAAGGGCGCGCTGGATGGCCGTGCCGGGCCGGGCCAGCGCCCTGGCGCCCGCAGTCTCCGGGTGCCGCTCGCGCCATGCGAACAGCTCGAAGGCGAACCCGACTGCGGCCAGCGAGCCGAGTGCGCCGACGGGTCGGCGGAGGGCCTTGGGCGCGCGCGCGGCGACACCCGCCGCCCCGAGCGCGCCGAGCATCAGCGGCGCCACGAGATGGGTGCCGCAGCGCTCGTGCTCCTTGGCCGTCTCGGCTGCCTCGACCCCGCGCTCGTAGCCGGCCACGGTCTTGTGCTCGGCGCCGTGGTAGCGCACGAGGTCGCGGCTGCGCAGCGTCACCAGCGACGGCACGATGCCGATCAGCGTGGAGCCCAGCTCGGCGCGCATGCCGCCGCGGCGCTTGACGACCGTCGCGAGCGCTGCGCACAGCACGGTCGCAGTCGCCACGCCCCCGTGCTCGAACGAGAGCCTGGCCTCGGGCAGCCGGCGGCGCACGACGGGCAGCGCCGCCAGCATCTCGGACATGCGCACGACGCCGCGGGCGATCGGCATGCGGTCGGCGACCCGGAAGCGCGGTCGCGGGCCGCTCGCCACATGGATCTCCCCGTCAGGCGTGCGCACCGCGGCCGCCCACGAGGTCGGGCCGAAGAGCGCAAGGCCGTTGCGCAGCGCCATGCCGCCGAGTCGCAGCTTGTCGTCACTCATGCCACCACCGATCCGATCCTGTCGATGCAGTGCACGAACGAGCGCACTGCGAGTTCGAGGTCGCGCACGTCGATGCGCTCGTCGGGCGCGTGCATCGTGTTGAGCAGTGCGGGCGCCGTGTGGCGCAACGGGAAGAAACCGTAGGCGATGGTGCCGTAGGCCTCGCGCAGGAAGTGCGCGTCCGTGAAGCCCGTGCTGAGCTCGGGCACCAGCAGAGCGCCGGGCTCGAGCTCGCCGACCCACTCTGCGAGCGCGTCGCGCAGCGGCGTCTCGAAGGCGGAGCTCGACCCACCGAGCGGCGCCTCGGCCAGCTCGAGCGTCACGTCGAGCCCGTCGAGTGCGGCGCGGAACTCGCCCAGCAGCTCGTCCACCGAGGTGCCCGGCAGCACGCGGCAGTCGTACTCGACGTACGCCTCGGCCGGGATCACGTTGCGCTTGCGGGAAGCCGACGCCATCGTCGGCACGATCGTGGAGCCCGCGAGTGCCGGCAGCACGTGCCAGAGCTGCTCGTGCTGCAGCCGGCCGCGCGCGATCCGCTCGGCCGTCGGCCCGCCGCCGGGTGCCACCACATCCAGGATCGCGTCCAGCTCGGGCGAGCAGCGCAACTCGGGCTCATAGGCGGCGAGCCGCTCCAGCACGGGCGCGAGCTTGGGGAGCGCGTTGTCGCCGAGCGTCGGCACCGAGGCGTGCCCGGCCACGCCGCGCGCGGTCACGCGCACCGGCATCGTCATCTTCTCGCCGACGACCAGCGTGTAGATCGTGCGGCCGTCCGCCAGCACATGCCGGTAGTTGGCCTCGGTGAGCGCGTAGTCGCAGCGCAGATCGGGCCGCTCCCGCACGAGCCAGCTCATGCCGACCTCGTCGGCGCCGTCCTCCTCGTCGGCCTCGGCGATCAGCAGCACGTCGCCGTTCGGCACCCAGCCGCTGCGGGCCAGGACCGCCAGCGCGACGGCGCTCGCCGCGGTCTGACCCTTCATGTCCAGCGCGCCGCGGCCCCAGAGATGGCCCTCGCGCACCTCACCGCCGAAGGGCGGGCTGCTCCAGTCCGTGGGATCCGCGTAGACGACGTCCGTGTGTCCGGCGACCGCGAACGATGGGCCCGTGCCGCGCCCGCGCACACGCGCAATCAGATTGGCGCGCGCAGGATCGCGCGAGACGCGCTCGGATTGCACGCCGTTCCGCGCGAGATAGGCCTCGAGCACCTCGACGCACAGCGTCTCACGGCCGGGAGGATTTGTCGTATCGACGCGGATCAGGTCACGGGTGAGGGCGACCACCTCGCCGAGCAGATCCTCACCGAGTGCCTGGGCGAGCAGTTCGTGCATTGATCCCAAGGCTACAGCCGGCGGCCGGCACCCTGTGGACGCCGACCGCTTGCCCGATCAAACGGCGCCTGCGGCGAGGGCGCGGACATGGTCGGCCGTGACCGCGTTGCCCGCGATGCCCCAGTCGCCGCTCTTGACCTCCTCGACCACGCACCAGGTGACCTGGCGCAGGTTCTCGCCCTCGATCTCGACCAGTGCTTCGGTCAGGCGCTCGACGATCAGCTGCTTCTGCTCGCTGCTGAACACGCCCTCGATGACCTTGACGTTGATGAACGGCATCGTGCTGCTCCTCCCCTCGAATGGTTACTGCCGCCACCGACGCTATGCGCGCCCGGCAGCAGCGGCATGCGAGGGGCTGCCGTACTTGCTCCCGCAGGGCTGCCGTATTCGGGTTAGCCGCACCTTTCGGGCTGCATTCGAGCCGTAGACTCACTCACGTGATCGAAACCAGGGCGCTGATCGGCAGGGAGCTCGAGAGCGCGGCACTGCAGGCGGCGTGCGCCGCCGTAGCCGAGGGCACGCGGCGGCTGCGTGCTCGTGACGGGCGAGGCGGGCATCGGCAAGACGCGCCTCGTCGGCGCACGTGCTCGCCCAGGCCGGGCTGCCCGCGTACACGGGCGCCGCCCGCTCGACCGTCGCGGAGCCCTACTGCCGCAGTCGCCCAGGTGCTGCGCGACTGTCTGCGCCGGTCGCCCGGCCTGTTCGCGCCCGGCGACGCATTCGCGCCGTATTGCGCGCGCCTGCTCCCCGAGCTCGGCGTTGCGCCGGAGGACGCCGGCGAGTCCGCGCTGGTCGAGGCCCTGCGACGGGTGTTCGCCGCCAGCCGGGGCAGGCGGCCCCGCGGCAATCGTGCTCGACGACCTCCACTGGGCGGACGAGGCGACGCTCGCCCTGCTCCCGCTGCTTGCAGCGGGCCTCCGCGACGTCCCCATCCTGCTGATCGCCCTGGCGCGAGACGAGGTGCCCGCCGACACGCATCGCCTGCGGCGTCTCCGTGCGCAGCTGCGACGGGAGAGCGAGCTCGTCGAGCTGCCCCTGCGGCCGTTCGACCGGGCCGAGACCGCGCGTCTCGTCGCCGCCGTGACCGGCGAGGAGCTCGACGACGACGTCATCGGCGCGCTGCACGACCGCGCGCAGGGCATCCCGTTCTACGTCGAGGAGCTCGCAGCCACGCTCGCGCTGGAGGGCCGCCTGACGGACACGGGCAGCGCTGCCGCTGCCGGAGACCGTGCTCGACGCCGTGCTGCTGCGCACCGAGGCGCTCTCGCTCGACGCGCGCAACGCGCTCGAGCGCGCCGCCGTCGCAGGCCTGCGCTTCGACGTCGAGCACGCCGGGGCCCCTGGCGCCGGCGCGCTGGCGGAGGCGCTCGACACCGGCTTCCTCGTCGAGGCCGGCCCCGGGCAGCTCGAGTTCCGCCACGCGCTCGTGCGCGACGCCGTCTACCAGGCGATCCCCTGGACGCGCCGGCGCTCGCTGCACACGTCGATCGCGCGCTCGCTCGACGTCGCAGGCGCATCGCCCGCGGAGCGCGCGACGCACTGGCTCGGCGCCGGTGATATCGAGCGTGCGCGCGCAGCCCTCGGCGAGGCGGCGGCCGCCTCGGAATGCGTGTACGCCTACCGGGACGCCGCGAAGCTGTACGAGCGAGCGCTCGACCTCCCCGGCGGCACGGACCTGCTCCGCTTCGAGCTGCTCGAGCGCCTTGCGGTCTGTGCGGAGCTCGCGGGCGAGCTCGCGGCCTCGGCGCGGGCCTGGCGCGAGGTCATCGACGGGCGCCGCGCGCGCGGCGAGGTCGAGCGGGTCGCCGAGGCCGGCCATGCCGTCGGGCGGGTGCTCGCGCTGCGCGGCAGCACCGAGCGCGCGCTCAGCGCCTGGTTCGCAGCGGCCGACGCGTTCGCAGCCTGCGGGCGCAACGAGGATGCGGCGCGCTCGCGCCTCGCCGCGGCCCAGACCATGCAGAGCAGCGGACGGCTCCAGCCCGCGCTGGCCGCCGTGCAGCACGCGATCGCCGGCCTGCCCGCCGATGCTCCCGCCGAGCTCCGCTCGCGGGCGCGCTCGCTCGAGGGGATCGTGCTCGGGAAGCTCGGGGAGGTCCCGCTCGCGCTCGAGGCGGCGAACGACGCACTGGCAGAAGCGCTGTCGGCCGGCAACGTGGCGTCCGCGGCCACCGCCTACCAGGCGCTCGCCATCGTGCACGAGAACGCGGGCGAGTTCGTCAAGGCGACCGAGGCCTACGAGACGGCGATCGACTACTGCGAGTCGAGTGGCGTCCCGGCGACGGGGTACAACTGCTCGGCGTGCCTGTGTCACGTGCTGCGCCAGCGCGGTGAGTGGCGGCGCAGCCTCGCGCTCTCCCGCAGCCTGCTCAGCGACCCCTCGGCCGGCGAGGCGACCCACGCGATCGCCGCCGCGGTGATGAGCCAGATCCACGCGAGCCGCGGCGAGCGCCGCCCGGCGCGCCTGCGCGCCATGGAGGCCGCTCCCTACCTGCGCCGGCTCGGTGGGATCGGCGCCCAGGCGGAGTGCTCCTGGACGTTCGCCCGCCTGGAGCTGCTCGAGGGCTCCGAGGAGGCGGCGCTCGAGCACTGCCGCGAGATCCTGCGGCGCTGGGAGGACAGCGAGGACCTGCACTACAGCCTCAACGCGCTCGCCTGGTCGGCCGCGCTCTTCGCGACCTGCGGCCAGGACGAGGATCTGCATCGCGCCGTGCGGGCGCTGACGGCGATTGCCGGCGCAACCGGCAACCCCGAGGCGTTGGCGATGCTCTCGCGTGCGCTCGGCGAGGCCGCACGTGCGCAGGGCGACGCACCGGCCGCCGTGGAGCTCTTCCGGCGCGCGCTCGACCTGCACCGCGAGATCGAGCTTCCCCACGACCGCGCCGAGCTGCTCGTGAGCGCCGCAAGCGCCGCCCGCAGCGCGGGCCTGGAGGATCAGGCGCGAGAGTGGCTCGCCGACGCGCGCCTGCAGGCGCGCCGGCTCGGCGCCCGCCCCCTGCAGGCTGCTGCCGAGCACGCGCTGGCGGAGCTGGGGGGCTCGCAGGCGGGATCTGCCGCAGCCGCCGGTCTCACCCCGCGGCAGCTGCAGGTGATCCGCCGAGTGGCCGAGGGCCGCACGAACCGCGAGATCGCGTCGGAGCTCTACCTGTCGGTGCGCACCGTCGACATGCACGTCCGCCACTCGCTGATCGCGCTCGGCTGCCGCTCGCGCATGGACGCCGCCCGCAAGGCCGAGGGCCTCGGCTTGCTCGCGCACGCCTAGGTCGCCGGCCCCATCGGCCCCAAGGGCCTAGCATCCCTGTCGTGAGCCTGTTCGACGATGCGGCAGAGGAGCGGCGGGCGGCGCACGCGCCGCTCGCGGACCGCCTGCGCCCGCGGGCGCTCGACGAGTTCACCGGGCAGTCCCAGCTGGTGGGCGAGGGCGCCGCGCTGCGGCGGGCGATCGAGGAGGACCGCGTGTCGTCCTCGATCTTCTTCGGACCGCCGGGGACAGGCAAGACGACGCTCGCGCGCATCGTCGCGCAGAGCACCCGGTCGTCCTTCGAGGAGCTCTCGGCCGTCTCGTCGGGCAAGGCCGACGTGCAGGCCGTGATCGCGCGTGCGCGCGAGCGGCTGGGTGCTCAGGGTCAACGCACGGTGCTCTTCATCGACGAGATCCACCGCTTCAACAAGGCGCAGCAGGACGCGCTCCTGCCCGTCGTCGAGTCGGGCCTCGTGACGCTGATCGGCGCAACCACCGAGAACCCGTTCCACTCCATCATCGGCGCGCTCGTCTCGCGCTGCCGGCTGTACGAGTTCGAGGGGCATTCCGAGGACGACCTGCAGGCGGTGCTCGAACGGGGCGCCGCCGCGCTGGGCGAGCCGTCCGCGGGCCCCGGCGTGCTCGCGGCGATCGCCGGAACGGCCGCCGGCGATGCGCGCCACGCCCTCTCGACGCTCGAGCTGGCCCACGAGCACGCGGCCTCGCGCGGCGAGGGAACGGTCTCGGAGGAGGACGTCGCCGAGGCGGTCAGGCGCCGTCCCGTGCGCTACGACCGTGACGGGGACCGCCACTACGACACGATCTCGGCGTTCATCAAGAGCGTGCGCGGGAGCGATCCCGACGCCGCCCTCTACTACCTCGCCGTCATGCTCGAAGGTGGCGAGGACCCGGTCTACATCGCTCGCCGCATCGCGATCCTGGCGAGCGAGGATGTGGGCAACGCCGATCCGCGGGCACTCGAGCTGGCGGTCGCGTGCGCACGGGTCGTCGAGCTCGTGGGCCTGCCCGAATGCCGATACGCGCTCTCACAGGCCACGGCCTACCTGGCGCTCGCCCCGAAGTCGAACGCCGCGGGGACGTCGCTCGGCGCAGCGCAGGACGCCGTGCGCGCGCACGCGACGGCCCGCCCCCCGGCGGCCCTGCGCGATGCGAGCTACCGCGGTGCCCAGCAGCTCGGGAGCGGCGTCGGCTACCGCTATCCGCACAGCGCGCCCGGCGCCTTCGTCGCCGACGACCACCTGCCCGAGGAGCTCGCCGGCTCTCGCTTCTACGAGCCGAGCGAGCACGGCCTCGAGGCCAAGCTCGCCGAGCGCCTGCGCGACCTGCGGCGCCTCCGCGGCGGTGAGGGCAACGGCGCCGGCGCCGGCCCGTCTGCCTAGATGATGCGCTGGCCGAGCGCCGAGCAGATCAGCTCGACCGCCAACTCGCCCGTCATGTTCTCGCGGTCGAGGATGGGGTTCACCTCGACCACCTGGAGCGAGTCGACGGCGCCCGCCTCGGACAACAGCTCCATCGCGAGGTGCGCCTCGCGGTAGGAGATGCCGCCGCGCACCGGCGTGCCGACGCCCGGCGCCCAGAACGGATCCATCACGTCCATGTCCAGTGAGACGTGGATGTGCGGGGCATCGCGCACGTGCTCCAGCGCGCCGCGCATGACCGCCTCCGTGCCCAGCCGGTCGAGCTCTGAGATCGTGTAGACGAGCACGTTGGAACGCCGCAGGAGCTCGCGCTCGGCGGCGTCGAGCGAGCGGATGCCGATCAGGACGGTACGGCTCTCGTCCACCGACGGCGACGGCCACCGGCCGCCCGCGAACCGCTCCCCGCCCCAGCCGAGCGCACCGCTCAGGCCCATGCCGTGGACGTTGCCGGACGGCGTCGTGTCCGGCGTGTTGCAGTCGGCGTGCGCGTCGAGCCAGATCGTCGCGACCGGGCCGTGAACACGGGCCAGGCCCCCGAACACGCCGAGCGCGAGCGAGTGGTCGCCGCCGAGCACGAGCGGGAGCTCGCCCGCCCGGCAGCGCGTCTCGACGTGGTCGGCGATCTCCTCGCACACGGTCAGGATCTGGTCGAGGTACTTGGCTCGGGCATCGCCCTGGTCGAGCGCCTCGATCGGATCCTCGGCCACGGTGCCCAGGTCGCGCACGGCGACTCCAAGCTCCGTGAGCCGGCCCACGAGCCCGGCGTAGCGGATCGCCGACGGGCCCATGTCGACGCCGCGGCGCCCTTGCCCGAGGTCGAGCGCTGCTCCCAGCACCGCAACGTGCGGAATCGGCTCGGCGCTGCTCACGCAGGCTCGGCAGACAGCAGGGGGGCGATCTCGGCGACCAGCGCCGGCGGCCCCGCGAGCACGCCGGCGCGCAGGCCGCCGGCCGGGGGCAGATCCTCCACGATGCCGCCGGCCTCGCGTACGAGCAGGTCCCCCGCGGCGTGATCCCACTCCTTGAGGCCGTGCTCGTAGAACGCATCGAGGCGGCCGGCCGCGACCCAAGCGAGGTCGAGCGCGGCCGAGCCGGCGCGGCGGATGTCCCGCGCGCGCGGCAGGATGCGCACGAACAGCTCGGTCTGCAGCCGGCGCTCCGCTGCGGCGTACGAGAAGCCCGTGCCGACGAGCGCCTGGCCGAGCGGCGGGGCGGCGCCGATGCTGAGCGGCCGGCCGTTGCAGCGACTCCCCCCGCCTCGCAGAGCCGAGAACGTCTCGTCGTGCAGCGGGTCGTGCACGACCGCGGCGAGCGTCCCGTGCTCGTCGCGGCACGCGATCGAGACGCACCACTGGGGTATGCCGTAGAGGAAGTTGACGGTCCCGTCGAGCGGATCGACGACCCAGCCCAGGCCGCTCGCACCGCTCGTACCCGCGCCCTCCTCGCCGAGCACGCTGTCGTCCGGGCGCTCGTCGTGCAGCATTCCGCCGATCAGTGCCTCGGCATCCCGGTCGGCATCGGAGACGGGGTCGGTCAGCGAGCTCTTGTGCTCGACGCCGGACGCCGGCCGGTGGAAGCGATCCACGAGCAGCACGCCGGCGGCCCGCGCGGCCCGCACGGCAAGGTCGAGCACGACGTGCGGATCGGCGGCAGACACGAGTGGCGAGGGCCGGACTTGAACCGGCGACACCCCGGTTTTCAGCCGAGTGCTCTACCAGCTGAGCTACCTCGCCGCGGGCCGCACCAGGCTAGCACGGGCCGATCCGCTGCCCGTCAGTCGATCGGCAGCCGCAGCTCGACGTCGTCCCCGAGCGCCACGCGGAGCTCGCTGGCCGCATCGCCGCCGTTGATGCTGAGGGCCGCCGCGCCCGAGGAGTCGACCAGGACGACGAGCGCGCCGGGCGCGACATCGGCGAACGTGCGGCCGCGGCGGGCGGCTCCGCGCGGCAGCCCGCGCACGGCGACCGCCACCGCACTCCCCTCCAGGATCCCGCAGTCATCGAGCTCCGAGGCGCCGGCGGCGAGGGCGCAGTTGCCGAAGCGGTCGACGTGCACGCAGGGCGCGCGCAGCAGCCCGTCCGCAACCGTGGCAGCCAGGACCGTCAGGCGCGTCAGGCCGGCCGGATCGATGGCCTGACCGAGAGCGCTCGGCGGCTCGCCGAGCGCGAGCCGCGCGGCCGCCGGAGCGAAGACGTCGCGCCCGTGGAAGGTCGGGGCGGCAGCGGGCGGAACCGCCAGCGCGTGCGCGGCTGCGACGCCGCCGCAGCGCTCCGCCGCAGCGACGAGCAGGCCGTTGTCGGGCCCGACGAACTGCCTGCCGTCGCCGCTCGTGAGCACGAGCGCCCGCCTGTCGGTGCCGACGCCCGGATCCACCACGGCCAGGTGAACGCCCGGCGGCACGTGGGGAACGGCATCCGCCAGTGCGCGCGCACCCTGTGCGACATCCCCCCGCGGGACCCCGTGCGTGAGATGGAGCACGCGCACGTCCGGCGCGATGTGGAGGATCGCACCCTCCACCACGCCGGCGTACGTGTCGCGCGTGCCGAAGTCCGACAAGATCGTGACGAGTGTCACGCGGGCACTCTACCCTCGAGCCGGCAGGGCGCCGGCTCCCGTTCCGGGCTCATGCCTCGTAGGCGAAGGTCACCGTGACCTGGGCAGAGACCGTCACCGGGCCGATCTGGACGGGCGGGGCCGAGCTCGCGGCCTTGCCTGCGGCGTCGGCGGCGTACATGATCGGCCCGCCGCCGCCGTTGCTCTCGGAGATCGTCGTCGTGCCGAGGATGTGCACGCCCATGGCTGTCGCGGCGGCATCCGCCTTGGAGCGGGCGTCGGCGAGGGCGCTGCGCAGGGCGTCCCGGTAGGCGGCGGACTGCTCCGCCAGCGAGAAGGACGGCCCGTCGACGGAGTCTGCGCCGGCCTTCGTCGCGGCGGCCATGACCTCGCCGGCCTGTGCCGGGTCGTGCAGCGTGACGCTCAGCGTCTGATCGCTGACGAAGCGGCCCTCGTGCTCCCAGTCGGGCGACGTGTTGACGCCCTGCGTCTCGAGATCGGCGTCGGCGATGTGCACCGAGTCGAGCGAGCGCAGCGCTGCGAGGACCGTCTTCATCTTGTCCGAGGCCACCCCTTGCGCGTCGTCGCTCGATGCCCCGTCGCCGTGGACGGAGACGCCGATCACCGCGGTATCCGGCTGGAGATCTACCTGGCCCGAGCCGCCGAAGGTCAGCGTGCGGTCGCTCGGCGCGATCGCGGAGCCGGGCGCAGCGGTGGCGGCGGCGAACGCGGTGCCGGAGCCGGAGCCGCCGCGCAGCGACAAGGCGAGCGCGAGCGCGAGCGCGATGACCAGCGCGACGAGGGCGAGTGAACGGATGCGGTACGGGTGGGGCACGGGCTTCCTCCAGGTCGGTAGCCCTCAGACCGCCGCTGCCGCTCGCTGGTTCCCGGGAAGCTCTACACGACGAGCGTGTAGTCGCCCTGGGCGTTGCCCACGGCGCGGATGCGCACGTACACGGTGCCGGTGACCGCGCCCGGCGTGGTCACGCTCAGCGGGCCGCTGCCCGAAGCCGTTGCCAGGACCGTGCCGAAGGAGTCGAGCAAAGCGACCTCGAGCACCGCGGGGGCCGCGACGGTGAGCCTCGCCGTCACGGGCGCTCCCGCCGCCGGCACGGCGAACACGTCGTCGTTCGCAGCGCAGGCGGTGCCGGACGTGGTGGTGCCGGCAGAGACGGTGGTCGCCTGTGCGATCGTGTCGTTGGGCTCGTAGCCGTCCTCGCTGCAGGGCGGCGGCGGCGCACAGGCGGCCGAGCTCTCGAAGGCCGGCACCGCCGCGGCGATCCGCCGTTCGAGGCTGCAGTCGGTCGTGGCGGCGGGGCCGGCGGGACCGGCTGGTCCCGCAGGACCGGCCGGACCGGCGGGGCCCGCGGGACCGGCGGCGCCGTCGGCACCCGGCAGGCCGGCCGGTCCTTGAGGACCGCGCAGATTCCAGACCAGCGGGCGCTCGCTATGGCGGCAGTCCGACGCCGAGCCCACCACGCGCAGCGCGGCCCGCCGCGCCGGCGTCCCGTCCTTCGCGACGCGGTAGCACGCGTGCACGATCGGCGAGTCGTCGCGGTTGACCGCGTAGCCGGCGCCCGCTCCGACTGCGAGCGCGCAGACGCTCAGCACGAGCACTCCCGCGCCCGTGCTCCTTGCCCGCCGTCATCCAATCGCATCCGCGCATGCGCTACCCACTTCTCCCGACGTCGCCAGTCACCTCCCATGCAAGTGGTGTGACCTGCGGGTTGGCCACCAGGAGCGGGTCAGGCTTCCGGAGGTTCCGACAGAACCTGGAGCAACGCGCGGACGAGGCCGTCCAGATCGTGCTCGGCGGCCTCTGCGATCACTCCGACGCCGAGCTCGCGCGCCGTCGCGCTCGTGACGGGCCCGATCGACACGCCGCGGACGCGGCTCAGGTCGCGCCCGGCCAGCGCCTCTGCGAAGCGCGTGACCGTAGAGGACGCCGTGAAGGCGACCGCGTCGGCCGTGAGCATGCGCTCGGGATGACGGGGAGCCGCCGCGACCGTGCGGTAGAGCGGCACGACGTCGACCTCGGCGCCTGCGGCCCGCAGGCCTTGGGGCAGCGTGTCGCGGGCCTCCTCGGCGCGCGCGACGAGCGCGCGCACGCCCCCCAGATCGCCGGGCAGCGCCTCGAGCAGTCCCTCCGCGACGAAGCGCTCGGCAACGACGTCGGCGACGAGGCCGACCTCGCGCAGTGCGGCCGCCGTGCCCGGGCCGATTGCCGCGACCGTGACGCCGGCGAGCGCCCGGGCATCGCCGCCGCAGCGCTCGAGCAGCAGCCGCGGTGCGTTCGGCGACGTGACGCAGACGAGACCGTAGGCTCCGGCGTCGATCGGGTCCCCTTTCAGCGGCTCGATGCGGATGACGGCGCATTCGTCGACCTCGGCGCCCAGATCGCGCAGCCGCTCCACGAGCCCGCTTGCCTGGGCGCGGGCGCGCGTGACGACGATGCGGCGCCCGTGCAGCGGTCGCCGCTCGGCCCAGGCGAGCTGCTCGCGCAGTCCGGCGACCGCGCCGATCACCGTCACCGCCGGGGAGCGGATGCCTGCGGCCTCGACGTCGGCCGCGATCGTGGCAAGCGTGCCGACGACGCTGCGCTGCGCGGCCGTCGTCCCGGACTGCGTCACGCAGACGGGTGTTCCGGGCGGCTTGCCGGCCGCGATCAGCGCGGAGGCCACTGGCCCGAGGCGTGCCACGCCCATGAGCACGGCGAGCGTCCCGGGCAGGCCGGCGAGCGCTGCCCAGTCGACGTCGGCACGCGGCTTGCCCGGCCGCTCGTGCGCCGTCACGATCGTCACCTGGGCGGCCAGGTCGCGGTGCGTCACGGGCACGCCGGCGTAGGCCGGCACCGCGATGGCCGAGCTGATGCCCGGAACGATCTCGTACTCGATGCGCGCCTGCCGCAGAGCCTGCGCCTCCTCGCCGCCACGGCCGAAGACGAACGGATCCCCGCCCTTGAGGCGGACGACGAGGACGCCTCTGCGGCCGTGCTCGATCAGCACCTGCGTCGTCTCGTCCTGGCTCAGCGTGACGTCGCCCGGGCCCTTGCCCGCATCGATCAGCTCGCACTCGGGGCGGGCGAGATCGAGCAGCGAGTCGGCGGCGAGCCGGTCGTAGACGATCACGTCGGCCCGGCGCAGAAGATCGGCGCCGCGCACCGTGATCAGGCGCGGGTCGCCCGGGACCGGCACCCACGAGGTAGACCGTCACGCGCGCACCGCGGCGACGATCGCCTCGCCTCCGCGCTCGAGCGTGGCTCCGGCGACCTGGCTCGGCGAGTGCGGCGGGATCGTCCCCGTGACCCTCCGCCTCGACGACGAGCGAGCCGTCGGGCAGCGCGACCCAGGCGCGCAGCCAGAGCCGGCCGTCCGGCAGCGCGACGGCATGCGTCGCGACGGGCGCCCGGCAACCGCCCCCGAGCAGCGCTGCGCAGCCGCGCTCCGCAGCCAGGATGCGGGCGGCCTGCGCGTCGCCGACGACGGCGAGAGCCGGGGCATCCTCGCACGCGCGATTGCAGTGCAAGGAAGCCCTGCCCCGTCTCGGGGAGCATCTCCTCGACCTCGATCCGGAACCCGATCTCGTGCACCAGGCCGAGGCGGTCGAGGCCGCAGGCGGCGAGCACGACGCCGTCGAGACCGCGCTCGCTGCGCTTGCGCAGGCGCGTGTCGACGTTGCCCCGCAGGCTCTCGACGCGCAGATCGGGCCGCAGCGCGGCGCAGCTGAGCGCCTCGCCGCATCGAGGCGGTGCCGACGCGCGCGCCCTGCGGCACGCCGGCCAGGCTCGCGTGCGGCCCGCACCAGGCATCCCGCGCATCGGCGCGCGGCAGGATGGCAGCCAGGCACAGGCCGGGCGTCTCGTCGGTGGTGAGGTCCTTCGCCGAATGCACGGCGACGTCGATTCGCCCTTCGGCGAGCGCATCCTCGAGCTCCTTCGAGAAGACGCCGCGCGCGCCGAGCTCGGCTGAAGGCGCTGCGGCGATCGCGATCGCCCGCAGTCGAGATCGGCACGATCGCGACCGGCCCGAGGCCGGCAGCGCGCAGCGCCTCGGCCGCGAGCGCGGCCTGCGCGTGCGCGAGACGCGACCCGCGGGTGCCCAGCCGCAGAGCGTCACGCCGGGTCGGGGCCCTGCGCGCGGTCGAGCGCGTCCTGCGCCGCGGCGAGCTGCCTGCTCGAGGCGCCGCAGCTTGCCGGCGAGGATCCAGACGTAGGCGAGGGTCACACCCCAGATCGCAGCGACGACGGCCCCCACGGCCTGGGCGTCGGAGTCGCTGATGGTCGCGACGATCACGGGAGCACTGCCTCGCCGCGCAGCCGCTTCTCGAGGCGCTGCACGCCCTGGGCGAGCAGCTTGCCCCGCAGCTCGAGGCGCCAGAGCGCGAATCGCGAGCAGGATGAACCCGGCCCACGAGACCAGGAACGTCGACGAACATCGAGTGCTCCATGGCCGGGCCGTCATGGTGGAAGACCGTCGGGTGGTGGATCGTGCCGGCGAGGTGCACCGCGCCAGCGAGAGCGGCACCATGCCGATGCCGAGCAGCGCGTAGATGGCCGAGAAGCGCTCGCGGCGCGCTCCCTCGTCGACCGAGAAGCGCAGCATGAAGTACGCGCAGTAGAAGAGGAAGACGAGCAGGAACGTGTTCAGCTGCTTGTCGCTCCAGTCCCACCAGATGCCCCACGAGACCTTCGCCCAGATCGGTCCGCTGATCAGGACGAGCGTGCCCAGGATGACGCCCTGGTGGATCGCGACGTACGACCGCAGGTCGTCCATCGGATCGCGGCGCACGAGGAAGCGCGCGGCGTAGAACGCGCCCAGCAGCAGGAACGCGTAGGCCGTCAGCGCGATCGGCACGTGCAGGTAGAAGATGCGCTGCCGGTATCCCTCCGCGCGATCGCCTGGGACCCACAGCGCGATCAGCAGCGTGGAGAGGACGAGGAGGCTCCCGGCGGCGAGCACCAGCCGGGCGCAGGAGGCGGTCGTGAATAGCCACGGAGTCAGTCGGTCAGCGCGTGCTCGCATACGGCGTATGCGAGCAGCGCGACGATGGCATCGTAGAGTCAGCACCAGTGCCAGGGGTCGCACGACGCTCTCGCCCGAGGACGCCGTGCACGCTGCAGGCCAGCGCCGCGATCAGCAGCGGCACCGCCGCCGGCAGATAGAGGAGCGGGACCATCACCTCGCGGCCGCGCACGGCCGAGGCGACGGACGCCACCAGCGAGCCGAGAGCCGCCAGGCCGATGTTGCCGGCGACCAGCGAGACGAGCAGCGGCCCGAGCTGGGGCACCGGCGCGTCCGCGGGCAGGAAGAGGTACGAGAGCGGCACGGCGACGATCTCCATCAGCACGAGCAGCGCGGAGATGGCGATCGCCTTGGCCGCCCAGATCGCGGTGCGCGGTATGGGCGCGAGCACGAGCGCGTCCAGCAGGCCCTCGTCGCGCTCCGCGTTGAAGACGCGCGCCACTGCCAGCAGCGTCGCCAGCAGCAGCGTGACCCAGAGCGATCCGATCGTCAGCGCGACCGGGGGGCTGCGCGATGTCGGCGCCGTAATGCAGCACGACCTCGGACGACGGCCGCGAACAGGCCCATCGCGAGCGCGAGCTGCGGCGCGCGGCGCTCGAGCACGACGTCGGTGCGCACGAGCAGGATGACGGCGCGCGCGAACGAGCACTCGATCGCTGCTCAGCGCAGCACCTCGAGCTGCATGCAGCTCGTCGCACAGCCGCTCGGCTCGCATGCGCTCGTGCGTGGCGAGCACGATCGTGATGCTGCCGCGGGCCGCCGTGAGCTGCGCGTCCAGGCGCATGCCGCTGGCCTCGTCGAGACCGCTGTGCGGCTCGTCGAGCACGAGCAGGCCCGGCTCCGGCAGCAGAGCGCGCGCCAGCGCGAGCCGCTGACGCTGCCCCTGCGAGAGCGAGGCCGCGGGCCGCTCCGCCGCCTCCGCGAGATCGGCACTCTCGAGCGCACGCTCGGCGCGCTCCGCAGCGAGACCGTAGAGGCCGGCGCAGAGCACCAGGTTCTCGCGCGCGCTGAGGCCGCCCCAGAGCAGCGGCCGGTGCCCGGCGTAGGCGATCCGCGCGCGCTCGGCCGGTGGCAGCTCGCAGCTCTCCCGGCCATCGACGAGCACGCTGCCCGCGCGCGGGCGCAGCAGCCCGGCGATGCAGCGCAGGAGCGTCGACTTGCCGCTGCCGTTCGGGCCGAGCAGAGCCGAGCGCCCGGCCCGGCTCGAGCACGTCGCTCGACGCCGGAGAGCACGACGCGGCCGCCGAAGGCATGCCCCACTCCGCGCAGCTCGACGCGGCGGCGCGGTCACGAGAGCGCGACGTCGAGCGAGACCGTGCTGAGGTAGAGCAGCGCGATCACGCCGTTGACGCTCAGGAACGCCATGTTGACGCGCGAGAGATCGGTCGGCGAGACGAGCTGTTGCTCGTAGGCCAGGAGCAGGGCGACGGCGACGACGCCGACGGCGTAGATCGGGCCGAGGCCCAGCGAGAGGCCCACGCACGCGAGCGCGACGACGCTCAGCGCGTGCAGTGCGCGCGAGATCTGCAGCGCCCGCGCGATGCCGAAGTCGGCCGGGATGGAGTGCAGGCCCTGGGCGCGGTCGACCTCGATGTCCATGGTCGCGTAGATCATGTCGAAGCCGCCGATCCAGCAGGCCACGGCTGCGCCCAGGAGCCAGGCGGCGATGTCGAAGTGCCCGGTCACCGCGACCCAGCCGCCGACCGGCGCGAGGCCGTCGACGACGCCCGAGCCAGAGGTGGCAGAGCGGCGTGAAGCGCTTGAGGTAGGGGTAGACGACCATCGCCACGATCACGAGGCGGCGCGAGCCAGCGCGTGATCGGCGCGAGCTGCGAGACGCCGACGGCGAAGACGGCGAGCGAGGCCGCGGCGAAGGCGACACCTGCCCGCGGCTGAGGCGGCCGGCGGGCAGCTCGCGGCCCGCGGTGCGCGGGTTGCGGGCGTCGATGGCGGCGTCGACGAGGCGGTTGACGGCCATCGCGAACGAGCGCGCGCCGAACATCGCGACCGTGATCCAGCCGAGCGCCGCAGATGCCCGGCCAGCCGTCGACGGCGAGGATCGCCCCGACGTAGGCGTAGGGCAGCGCGAACACCGTGTGCTCGAAGCGCACGAGGTTCGCGAAGCGCCGGGCGAGCGCGACGGCGCTCATCGCCCGTGGTGCGTCGTCGGCTCGGAGCGGAGCAGCTTGACGGCGTGCTCGAGCACCGGCGCGAGCACGGCCCAGCCCTCCTCGCAGGCCTTGCGGGCTGCCCGGCAGCGTGACCACGACCGTGCGCGCCCGCGTGCCCGAGACCGCCGCGCGAGAGCACGCCGTGCGGCGTGTGGCGCAGCGCGTCGGCGCGCAGCGCCTCGTCGATGCCGGGGCTCAGCCGCTCGAGCATCAGCGCGCGCCGCCTCGGGGGTGACGTCGCGCGGCGCGAAGCCGGTGCCGCCGGTCGAGAGCACGACGTCGGCCGCGTCGTCGTCGCACAGCTGCGCGAGGCGGCGGCGATCTGGTCGCGCTCGTCGGGCAGGACGCCGCGCCACACCACCTCGTGCCCGGCGCGCCGCTGCACGGCTCGGCGAGCAGCTCGCCCGAGAGGTCCTCGCGCGTGCCGCCGTGCGACGCCGTCGGAGACCGTGAGCACGGCGATCCTCACGGGCGCACCCAGTGACCCGACTTGCCGCCTTCCTTCTCGAGCAGGACGACCGACTCGATCCGACCCGGTGGCGTCGATGCCCTTCGTCATGTCGTAGACGCAGAGCGCGGCGACGGCGCAGGCGGTCATCGCCTCCATCTCGACGCCGGTCTGCCCCGTCGTCTCGCACACGACCTCGATCGCGACGCCCGTCGTCGTCGAGCTCGAGCGCTCGCCGAGACGTGCGTGAGCGCGAGCGGATGGCAGAGCGGCAGCAGCGCCGGCGTCTGCTTCGAGCCCGTGATCGCAGCGACGCGCGCCACGCCGAGCACGTCGCCCTTCGGGCAGCGTGCCCGCGCGGATGTGGGCGACCACGGCCGGCGCGAGGCGCACGCGCGCGCCGGCCCGCGCCCGCCGCCGCGTCACCGGCTTGTCGCCCACGTCGATCATGCGCACCTCGCTCATCGCGCTCAGCTCCGCAGCAGGCGGCGCGCCTCGTCGGGCTCCATGGGCTCGCGGCCCAGGGAGTCGGCGAGCGCGACGGCCAGCTCGACGAGCTCGGCGTTGGAGGTCGCGGGCGTGCCGTCCGGGCAGCAGCGCGCGAGTCCTCGAGGCCGACGCGGATGTGACCTCCGAGCGCGGCCGCCGGTCGCGCACACCGCCGCGGTGGCGAGCCCTCGCCGTGCGCGATCCAGCGCAGCTGGCCGAGCGTGCCGTCGAGCGCGTCGACGAGCCGCAGCAGGTTGCGCGGCGTGCCGGCGAGGCCCTGCTCGGAGCGTGCCGGCGGCGCCGCCGAGCTCGAGGTGCAGCCAGGGCGCCTGGGCCAGCAGCCCGTCCTCGTAGAGCGCCTCGACGTCGGCGATCGCCTCGAGCGAGTTGATGCCGGGCTCCGGCGCGACGCCCGCGCGCTCGCAGGCCTCGAGGATCTGGCGCGCCTCCTCGCGGTGCGCCGGCAGGTCGGGCGAGGGCGGCTGGACGTTGACGGTCGCCAGCTCCGGCAGCTCGCGCAGGACGTCGAAGAGCGCGGTCATCGTGCCGAGCGACGTCTGGCGCGTGCGCTGCGTCGTGATCGAGATCGGGACGTCCACGAGCGCGCGGATGGCGCCGCGACGATCTCGTCGAACGTGAGGTCGAAGGCGATGCCGCCGTCGTCGCGGCGGGCGTGGACGTGCACGACGCCTGCGCCCGCGTCGACGGCGCGCTTCGCCTCCTTGGCGATCTCGGCGGCCGAGTACGGCAGCTTCTTCGCGACCTTGCGGTCGCGGCTGCCGTTGAGCGCGGCGACGATCAGGATCGGGTCGGCCATCCACCTCTCCCGTCGCGCACATCGCTCGGCACACGTCCTCCTTCGCAGCGGCCGGGTGGCCGCATCGGCCAGCAATGGTATCCCGGGTCCGCGCCGCGCACGCCCGTCAGCCGCAGTTGGCGAAGCTCGCCGGGCGCGGCAGCAGCTGCACGTGGCACGACGCGGCCTGCCGCCGCCGCGCACGACGTGCAGGTCGACGCGTCGCCCGGCGCGATGCGCGGCGATCGCGCGATCGAGGTCGCGGAAGCCCGCGATCGGCGGTCGAGCCGACGGCGACGATCACGTCGGCGTCGCGCGCGTACGCCTTGCCCGGCGACCTCGACGTGCCTGCGTCCCGGCCCGCAGGCCGGCGCTGCTCTGCGGCGCCGCCCTGGGCTCACGCGCTGACGAGCGCGCCGTGCTTGACGCGAGATGCCGAGCGCGTCGGCGAGCGGCGGCGTCAGCGTCGCGGCTGTCACGCCGAGCCACGCGTAGTCGGATCTTCCGCCCGCCGGCCAGCGCCCGGTAGGCGCGCGCGCACGCGCCTCGATCGGCACGGCGTAGGCGACGCCGTCCGTGCGCCTCCGGGTTGATCGCCGTGACCATGCCCACGACCTCGCCTCGGGCGTCGAGCAGCGGGCCGCCCGAGTTGCCCGGGTTGACGGCCGCATCGGTCTGGATCACGCCCGTCGTGGGGAAGCACACGCCGGGGGCCGCGATCTGGCGGTCGAGCTGGGAGACGACGCCCGTCGAGAGCGAGGCGCGGTTCTCGAACGGGCTGCCGATCACGGCGACCGGCGTCGCCGACGCGCAGCGAGCGCGCGCGCCCGAGCCGCAGCGCGCGCAGCCCGAGCTGCGCCGGCTCCACCTGCAGCAGGGCCGTGTCCTCGAAGAGGTCGTAGCCGAGCACCCTGACGTCCGCGCGCGTGCCGTCGTCGAGCACGATGCGCACCGCCGTCGCCTCGGTCGCCTTGGCGCTTCCCGCCGTCGCGCGGGCGACGACATGCGAGGCGGTCACGATCAGGCCCTGCGCTTCGCGTCGACGACGAAGCCGCTGCCCGCCGTCTGGTCGTCCACGCCGAACGTTGGCCTCGATCGTGACGATGCCGTCGCGAGCGCCGGCGTAGAGCTCGACCGGATCGAACGCGGCTGCGCGGCCGCTGCCCGCCGCGCACGACGTCGTCGTCACGGTGTGCGCCCGCCGCCGTCCCCCGCGCAGGGCCAGCGCCAGCGCGCCGCCGGCGATTCCCGCGACGAGCGCGATGACGACGGCGCCCGCGAGGACGGCGCGCGTGCTCACGGATGCCCAGTGTAGGCGGGGATGCCCTCGGCGGCCGGTCCGGGCAGCTCGAGCGTGAAGCGCGTGCCGTCCGGGCCCGCTCGTGGCGAGCAGCCGGCCCGTCCATGCGCTCGGCCAGCTCGCGGGCGATCGCAAGCCCGAGGCCGGTGCCGCGAGCAGCAGCTCCCGGGCGCGCGGAAGAAGCGCTCGAACACGCGCTCGAGCAGCTCGGGCGGGATGCCGGGGCCGTCGTCGGAGACGACGACGCTCGCCCCCCATGGCGTCGTCTCGGTGCTCAGGGTGACGGTCGTGCCCGGCGGCGTGTGGCGCACCGCGTTGTCGACGAGCACGCGCAGCACCTGCAGCACCCGCCCCTCGTCGCCGCGCGCCGAGCGCCGCCTCGCCGGTCCGGGCGACGACGGTCGAGCCGCGGCGCGCCGCCAGCGCCTGCATCTCGCGGGCGGCTGTCGGCAGCCAGCTCGCCCAGCTCGAGCTCGTCGTGCGGCGACCGTGAAGCCGCCCGCGTCCAGGCGGGAGAGGTCGAGCAGATCGGTGGCGAGCTTCGTGAGCCGCTGCACCTGCTCGCCCATCGTCTCCAGGAACTCGTCGCGCTCGGCCTCGCTCAGGCCGCCCTCGGCGAGCAGCTCGAGGTAGCCGCCGAGCGCGGTCAGAGGTGTCCGCAGCTCGTGCGAGGCATTCGCGATGAAGGCCGAGCGAGCCCGCTCGAGCGCTCCGAGCCGCGAGCGCATCTCCTCGAGCGAGCGAGCGAGCTCGCCGATCTCGTCGCCCTTGCGGTCGACGATGGGCTCGGAGAACGAGCCACGGGCGATGCGGTCGGCGGCGGCCCGCAGTCGCGCGAGGCGCCGGGCCAGCGGCTCGGCGGCGAGTGCTCCGGCGAGCAGGGCGACGCCGAAGGCGAGAGCACCGCCGAAGACGAGCCGGCGCTCGACGGCGGATACCTGCTCCTGCACGTCGGCGAGCGGCGCCTGCGCCAGCACCACGCCGTCGACTCCCCCGCTCGACACGGAGAACGTCAGCACCGCAGTGCGCCCGCCCGGCAGGTTCGTCACCTCGGCCGTGTCGTGGTGCAGATTGGCGGTTTCCCGCACGTACTCGGAGCGCGCGGCGCGCGAGCGGCGAGCCGTTGCTCGAGTCGGCGATCCGGCGCAGCGCGAAGCCGTCGAGCGTGAACACCGTGATGCGCGCCACGCCGGCCGAGGCGGCCAGGCTCTGGAGCTCCGCAGGGCTCAGGCTCGAGGTCTCGCCGAAGTCCGGCAGCAGGAACTCCGGATGGGCCGCCTGAACGCTCGCTCGCAGCGAGGCGACGCGCGACTGCTCGAGGTTGTGCTGCAGCGAGGGCAGGACGAGCGCTGCGAGCACGACGAGCGCGAACAGCGCCGAGGCCGCAGCGACGACCGTCAGCCGCATGCGCAGGCGGCCGGGGCGCTGCAGCACCTCGCGGATCATGCGCCGAAGCGATAGCCGACGCCGCGCACCGTGCGGATCAGCTGCGGCTCCGACGGATCGCTCTCGAGCTTCTCGCGCAGATGGCTGATGTGCACGTCGATGGTGCGCTGCTCGCGGTAGTCGGCGGAGTCCCAGACGCTCTCGAGCAGCGAGCGCCGCGAGAGCACCCGCCCGGGCGAGCGCATCAGGCTGCGCAGGATCTCGAACTCCACGTAGGTCAGCTGCACCGGCTCGCCGTCGCGCTCGGCGGTGCGCCTCGTCGCGTCGAGCCGAACGCCCTCGGCCTCCAGGACGTCCTCGACGCCCGCAGCGCCGGCGGGCCGCTGGGCCCGGCGCAGCACGGCGCGCACGCGCGAGCGGAGCTCGGCGAGCGAGAACGGCTTCGTGACGTAGTCGTCGGCGCCGATCTCGAGCCCGAGCACCTTGTCGACCTCGTCGTCGCGCGCCGTGAGCATGATGATCGGCAGCGTCGCCGAGAGCACGCGCAGGCGCCGGCAGACCTCGATCCCGTCCATGCCCGGCAGCATCAGGTCGAGCAGGACGAGATCGGGCCGCTCCGCCTCGACCAGTCGGAGCCCGTCCTCGCCGCTGATCGCACCGAGGACGCGATACCCCTCGCGCTCGAGTGGGAAGCGGACGAGGCGCTGAACGGCGTCCTCGTCGTCGATCACGAGGATCGTCCCCCGGCTCGCGTTCACGGCCGCAGTCTAGTGGTGCGGCCACGGCGCGACGGCGGCGCGGCCGGCGGCCGTGGTGCATACTCGAAGCCGATGTTCCCGGAGGGCGCCCCTCGCGAGCGCCGGTCGCGCATCGCGAGCGTGCGCCGGAGCGCGGCGCGCGCGCCGCGCGCCGCGGCGCTGCTCCGCCCCGGCCCCTACCGCGCCGGCTGGCTGGTCGTGCTCGTGCCGGCGTTCGTGCTGCTGGTGGGGGCGCGCACCGCGCCCGCCCTGCCGCGCAGCTCGCTGCCCCCGACGTTCGACGGCGCTCAGGCGCTGACGGCCACCAACGAGCTCGTGGGCGCGCTTCGCCGACCGGTCGCCCGGCAGCGCCGGCGATCGGGCCTCGGCCAACTGGGTCGCCGAGCGGCTGCGCGCCTCGGGCGCCGCTGTCAGCCTGCAGCGCTTCCGGGCGCCGGACGCGAACGGTCGCACCGTGCCCATGCTGAACGTGCTCGGCGTCGTCACGGGCAAGGGGCGCTCGCACGACGCGCTCGTCTTCATCGCCGGGCGCGACGACCTGCCTCCCGGCCCCGGAGCGAACGACAACGGCTCCGGCACCGGGGCGCTGCTCGAGCTCGCGCGCACGCTCATCGGCAGCGTCACGCAGACCTCGCTCGTGTTCGCCTCGGTGGACGGCACGACTGCCTCGTCGGCCGGCGCCCGCGAGCTCGCGCGGCATCCGCCCGGAGGCCTGGGGCTGCGCGCCGGCATCGCCTTGCGCGCGGTCGGCCGGCCGGCCGAGCCGCTCGTCCTCCGGATCTCGGGCGAGGGCCATCGCCTGCCCGCCGCCGGCTGGCTGCGCACGATCGAGCAGGCGCTGCGCGACGAGGGCGTGCAGCAGGTGCGGCTGCCGTCTCTCGGCCAGCAGGTCGCTGCGCTCGTGGCCCCGGTGGTGCACGGCGACCAGGCCGCGCTCGTCGGCGACGGCGCCGCCGTCGTCGGCATCGACGGCTCCAGGGCCGATCTGAGCTCAGCTGCCGACACCTCCGGCGAGCCGCTGCTCGGCGGTCTGGAGCCACTCTCCGCCGACCTGCTCGGGCGCGTCGGCACCGCCGCGCAGCTGGCGGCGCTGGCTTACGACACGGGGCCCGAGCCGGCGGGGCTCGGCTCGACCTACCTCGTCTCGAGCGACCGCGTGCTGCGGGGCTGGACGCTCGAGCTGTTCCTCGTGGCGCTGCTGATCCCGCCGATCTTCGCCCTGATCGACGCCGCGGCGCGGTCGCGCGCGCGCGGCGCGCGGCCGTCGGCGACGGCGCGCCGGGTGCTCTGGCGCGCAGGCGGGCTCGCCGTCGGCGTGCTGGCGATCCGGATTCTCGGTGCGACGGGCGTGCTGCCGGACACCCACTCACCGCCGTTCGCCGGAGACGGCGGCGGCGTCTCGCTCTGGCAGATCGTCTTTCCGCTCGCGCTCGGAGGCGCCTGCGGCACGCTCACAGCACGCCGCGCGAGGGCGGACACCGACACCGTGGGAGCCGGCCGCTACCTCGGGGCCCACGCCTCGCTGCTCGTCGGGGCGGCGCTCGCGTTCGCGGGCAACGCGTACCTGCTGGTGCTCGTGATCCCGGCGCTCCACCTCTGGCTGCTCCTGCCTGCGACGGCGCGCCTCGGGGCGGCTGCGCGGGCGGCCGTCGTGCTCTCGGGCTGGCTCGGGCCGGCCGCGGTGATCGCGCTGCTCGCAGGCGCCGGCGGCTTCGGAGTCGACGCTCCCGCGTGGTTCGTGCGGCTGATCGGCGATGGAGGCATCCCGCTGGCCGCAAGTCTCGCCCTCGCCATCCTGGCGTCGGCGACGATCGAGCTGCTGTGGCTGGTGGTCGCCGCGGGAGGCGGCACCCGTACGGGGGATAGCGCATCCAGCCGCCCGGCGTAGCTTGGTCGCAGATGCGAAACCTTGCCCGCCGACTCGGAAATGCCCTCGCCGTCACCGGCGTGCTGCTCGTCGTCTACGCCGCGATGGTGGTCTTCTGGCGCGATCCGGTGACGAGCATCTATACCGCGTACGAACAGCACGAAATGAGCTCGCAGCTGAGCGACAGCTTCGTGAGCTGGCAGAACGACGCCCGCAAGGAGCTCGGAGTCAAGCCCACGGTGGCTGCCGGCACGCACGGCGGAGCCACCGTGGCTCCGACGCAGAGCAGCGCGGCCGTGCTGCGCAGCGCACGCCGCCTGGCGGCCAAGTTCGCCGCCGAGGAGCGGGGCCGCACGGGCCGGCCGCTGGGGCGCATCCGCATCTCGCGCATCGGCCTCTCGACGATCGTCGTCGAGAACACCGACTACTGGGGCAGTCTCAGCAAGGGCCCCGGGCGCTACGAGGAAGGCTCCTTCCCCGGGCTCGGGCAGACCACGGGGATCGCGGGCCATCGCACCACCTGGGCCGCGCCGTTCCGGCACATCGACAGCATCCGCAACGGCGACCCGATCGTCCTGCAGATGCCCTACGGCACCTTCACCTACCGCGTGCTGCGCCACCGGATCGTCGACAACGGGGACTGGTCGATCATGCGCACCGTCGGCTTCGACGAGCTCGTGCTCTCGGCCTGTCACCCCCTCTACAGCGCCAGCCACCGCTACGTGGTGTTCGCGCGCCTCGAGAGCGTCAAGCTCCCGGGCTCGAACGACACGGTGCGCGTGCTGCCGGCATCGTCGAGGGCGACGGCCACCGCGTAGAGCGTCAGAGCACGATCAGGTCGACCGGAGTCCCGGCGGCGAGCTCGCCGTCGCCCATCGGCACGAGCGCGAGGGCATCGGCGACGGCGGCGCGGCCGAGCTGGTGCGAGAGATCGGCGCCCAGCAGCTCGGCGCCGGCCCCGGCGAAGCGCACAGGGCGCACGCGCAGCTTCTGCGGATCCCGGCGCAGCGGGGCGGTGAGCGGCAACCGGAACGTCCTCGGCCCGGGCTCGGCCGCTCCTGCCAGCCGCCGCAGCGCCGGCAGCAGCAACAGCTCGAGCCCGACCATCACCGAGAGCGGGTTGCCGGGCAGCCCGAAGACGACGCTGTCTCCACGGAGCCCGCACCAGGTCGGCCGGCCGGGCTGCACCGCGAGCCGCCAGAACAGCTGCTCGACGGCGAGCGCGGCCAGGGCCGGCTTGACGTGGTCGCGGATGCCGACCGAGACGCCGCCGGAGGTGACCACGACATCAGCCTGCTCGAGGGCGCGTGCGAGCGCCTCCCTCGTCGCCCCGGCGTCGTCGCGAACGCGCTCGATCGAGACGACCTGCGCGCCGGCCTGCTCGCAGCGCGCCGCGATCAGGATGCTGTTGGACTCGTGGATCTGGCCATAGCGGAGCGGCTCCCCCGGAGCAACGAGCTCGTCTCCGGTGACGACCACGCACACGCGCGGGGCGCGATGACACCGCAGCTCCGCGACGCCGGACGTGGCGATCGCCGCCAGGGCCAGCGGGCGCAGCGCATTGCCCGCGGCGATCACGACGGCGCCCGCGCCGACGTCCGTTCCGCGCGGGCGCACGTGGTCGCCGCGCGCGACGGGGCCCTCGAACGAGACGCGGTCGCCCGCGACGCGGGCGCGCTCGACGGGGACGATCGCGTCGGCCCCGAGCGGCAGCGGCGCGCCGGTGGCGATGGTCATCGCCGTGTGAGGCTCGAGCCGAGCGGGATCGTCGCCGGCGAAGGACTGGCCGGCCACGGGCAGCTCGCCTTCCGCCTCGGCGGCCCGAACGGCGTAGCCGTCCATCGCGGAGTTGTCGAACGGCGGCAGGTCATGGGCGGCGTGCACGTCCTCGGCGACCACGCGCCCCGCCAGCGAGCTCGTCAGCGCCACCGTCTCGGCGGGCAGCGGCGCGAGCCGCCCGAGCAGCAGCGCGCGAGCGTCCTCGGGCAGCAGGGGAGTGGGCTCGGGAGCGGTCACGGGGCCATGCTATAAAGGGCCGAGTGGACGACGGCCCCGTCGCACCCGCGGCGGTGCCGAGCCTCTCGGGGCCCGCCCTCGACGCTGCCTGCCGACTGGTCGCAGCGCTCGAGCGGCAGGCGGCAGTCGCTGGACCGGCCTGGTGGGACGCCAACGCGCCCGCGCGGCGGGTCACCTACGTCCGCCGTCCGGCCGGCGAGCTCCCCCGCGCCCTGGCCTGCGCGTCGCGCGCTCGACTTCTGCGCCGAGCTCGCGCTGGCCCTGGCACCCCTGCACGAGGCGGGCGCCGCGCACGGCGCGCTCCGGCCCGCCTCCGTCGCCATTCGGCCCGACGGCGGCCCGCTGATCTGCGCACCCGCCGGAGCGGGGACAGCCGCCGACGACCTGCACGGCCTGGGCAGCGTGCTGCTCTCGCTGCTCACGGGCCGCCGCGACACCGCCGGCGCAGAGATCGCGGGCGAGCCCGGCCCCGAGGCGGACGCGGCCGCGCTGCTCGGGGCCCTGCTCTCGCGCGAGCCGGCCGATCGCCCCTCGTCGGCTCGGCAGGTGGCCGCCAGCCTGCGCGCGATCGCCGCCGGCGTGCACGACACGACGCCGGCGCCGCCCAGGGCGCCTCGGCGGCGCGCGCGCCTCGTCGCGGCTCTGGTCCTGCTGGTCGCCGCCGGCGCGAGCGGCGGGTACCTGGCCGGACACCGCGTGGGCCCGGCCGGCCCTGCGCTGTCCAAGACCACGGTCACGCTGCCGCCGGCGCCTCCGGTCAGCCCCTGACCGCTGCTACTGGTTCTGCGGCGCGACCACGACGGGGATCGAGCGATCCGGCTTGGGGGTCTTCTTCGGCTGCTTCTTCGGCGCCGGCGCCGCCGGGGGCGTGACCGCACGCGGGTTGTAGCCGAACGAGGTCGTCGCCCTGAAGTCGCTGAAGACCATGGGCTTCTTGGGCTCCGGCCAGTCGTGCGGTGGCAAGCGCCGCGTCGCGGTCGTCATGAAGTCCTTCCAGATCGCCGCCGGCAAGGTGCCGCCGTAGACCGCGCCCACGCCCTCGATGCCCTCGAGCGGCTTGTTCGAGCCGCGATAGCCGACCCAGACGCAGGAGGCGAGATCCGGCGTGTAGCCGCAGAACCACGCATTGCCGAAATTCTCCGCGGTTCCGGTCTTGCCGGCCTCGGGCCGGCCGTCGTCCAGGCGCGCGGCCGTCCCCGTGCCCTCCGTCATGACCTGCTTGAGGATCGACGTCGTCTCGTACGCGATGCCGTCGCTGACGACGCGCTTGGAGTGGACCTTGAAGCGGTTGTCGGCCACGAGCTTGCCGCGGGCGTTCTCGACGCGGCGGATCACCCGAGGCGGGTGGTAGACCCCGCCGGACGCGATGGTCGCATAGGCGCTCGTGAGCTCGAGCGGCGTCACGTCGTCGGCGCCGAGCACCATCGAGCAGTGCAGCGGGAGCTTGGAGCGGATGCCGAGCAGGTGCGCCGTGGCCGCCACCTGAGCGGGCCCGAGATCGTGCATGAGCTGTGCGTAGACGACGTTGACGGAGTGGATCGTCGCGGTCTCCAGGCTCATGTAGCCGCCGAACCCGCTCTCGGCATTGCCTGGCGACCAGCCACCCGGCTGGGGGCAGACGGGGTCGCTCTCAGGGAAGGAGACGTAGCCCGACGGGTAGTAGACCCTCGTGGGATCCGCCCCCCGGCGCAGTGCGTCGACGAGCGCGAAGAGCTTGAACGTCGAGCCCGGCGAGCGGTGCCCGACGGTCGCGAGGTTGAACTGGTTCGTGGCCGAGAAGTAGTCGGACGTGCCGAGCGCCAGGACGTTGCCGTTGTGCACGTTGATCGCGACGAGTGCTGCCTGCGGATCGCCCGGCGACTTGAGCACGTCCTTGATCGCCCGTCGTGCTGCGAACTGCAGGCGCTGATCCACCGTCGAGTAGACCTTGAAGCCGCCGCGCGCCGCAAGCTTCGCCGGCAGCTTCGCTCCGAGCTCCTGGCGCACCTGCTCGAAGACGAAGGGCGAGGAGACCGCGGTGCCGTAGCTGCCCCGCTTGAGGCCGAGCGGCGCGGTGCGGGCAGTCGCGTAGGCGGTTGCGCTGATCCAGCGCAGCGAGCGCATCGCCTGCAGCACCTCGTTGCGCCGCCCGCGCGCCGCAGCGGGGTGGAGGAACGGGTTGTAGTCCGTCGGCGCCTGCGGCAGGCCGGCCATGAGCGCCGATTCGGGAAGCGTCAGCCGCTTGGCCGTCTTGTCGAAGTACGTGTGGGCCGCGGCCTCGACGCCGTAGGCGTTTTGCCCGTAGAAGACCGTGTTGAGGTAGGCGGTGAGGATCTCTGCCTTGGTGTACTTGTCCTCCAGCTGCACGGCGATCCAGGCTTCGTCGATCTTCCTGCTGACCGACCGGCTGGAGGCCTCGCGCTGGAGGTAGAGGTTCTTGGCGAGCTGCTGGGTGAGCGTCGATCCGCCCTGCGTGATGCCGCCTGCGCGGACGTTGTTGAGGGCCGCGCGCGCGATGCCATGCCAGTCCAGCGCGCCGTGCTGCCAGTAGCGGCGGTCCTCGATCGCGACGGTCGCGCTGCGCATCGTCGGCGCGATGTCCTTCCAGCGCACGCTGACGCGGTTCTCGGCACGGGCGATGACGCCGAGCGAGACGTCCGAGCAGGGCTTCTTCGTGCAGTTCCGCACGTAGACGCTGGAGTTCTCGCCGAGCTCGATCGGGCCGAGCTTCGCGAGCTTCGGCAGGTGGTCGATGAAGGCCGCCGTCGCAGCCAGGCCCAGCAGCAGCCCGAGCACGAGCGCGCCGGCCACGACGAACACGGCGATGCCGGCGCGGGTGCGGCGGGCATCGCGTCGCTGACGCTCGCGACGGCGCTTGCGCGCGTCGCCGGGGAGCGCTCCGCCGCTCGGGTCGAGCCGGCTGCGGCGACCCCGCCCCTCAGGCATCGATGCGACTCGCGGTTGGTTGCTCCGGCACCCGCACGTCTTCAGTCTAGGGCCGTTCCGGCGGCGTGCCTCCGGTCGTGCGGCGGGGGAGCGCAGAGCGGCGCCTAGACTCAAGCCGTGCGCAGCCGCTCCCGCACCGCCGCCGGCATCCTCGCGCTCGTCCTCTGCGCGCTGGTGGGGGCCGCCTGCGGCGCAAAGCCCGAGCCGACGTCCGGAAAGCTCGACACGACCTACCCGGCCAGCGCGAAGGACGGCTTGAACCACGTGATCACCGTCGAGGCTCCGCCGCGTCTGGTGCTCGTCGTCACCGGTGGCCCACAGCGCCTGCTCGCCCGCCTTGGCGTGCGCGCGGCCGTCGCCCCTGCCGATGTGACGGTGGCGCGGATCCGCGCAGCGCACCCCGATCTGGTAGTGCTCGGCCCCGGGATCACCGCGGCCGACGCACAGCGCAACAGCTCGTTCATCAAGAAGCTCTCCGTTCCGGTGTTCGTGATGCCCGGCGCACGGCTCGAGGACATCGAGCGAGCGGCCGTCGCGCTGGGGGTGCTCACGAACCACGCCGAGGCGGGTCGCGCCCTCGCGATCAGCCTGCGCAAGCGGCGGTTGGCGATCGCCGGGCGGCTCGAGGGCGTCGCGCCGCTGAACGTCTACGTCGACGCGGGCTTCGGCACGAGCATCCCGCGAACGACGCTGCTCGCCCGCTTGCTCGCGCTGGCGGGCGCACGCCTGGTCGGCCCCGCCAACGCTCTCGCCACGGTCAACGCCAAGGTCCTCCACCGGCTCGATCCCGATGCCTACATCGCCACCAGCACGAGTGGCGTGACGCTCGCCCGGCTGCGCGCCCAGCCGAGGCTGCGCACGCTTCGCGCCATCACGTCCGGCCGCTTCTTCGTGATCGACACCGCCGCCGCCCGCGCGGACACGACCGCCTACGCGCTCCTGCGCTCGCTCGCGCACTCGCTGCATCCGACGGTCATCAAGTCGTGACCGCCGTCGGGGCGGTGACGTTCGACGCGATGGGCACGCTGGTCGCCATCGAGCCGCCCGCGCCGCGCCTGCAGAGATCGCTCGCGCGGCGTCTCGGCGTCGAGCTCGACCTCTCCCGCTGCGAGGCCGCGATGCGGGTCGAGATGCGCCACTACCGGGCAAACTGCACGCGCGCAGGCGACGTCCCGGCGCTGGCGTCGCTGCGGCTCGAGTGCTCGTCGCTGCTCGCTGATGCGCTGGCGATCGACGTCTCGGGGGCCGAGCTCCTGCCCTCGCTGACGGACGCGATCTCGTTCTACGCGTTCCCGGACGCGCAGCCCGCGCTGGATCAGCTGACCGCCGCGGGAATCAAGCTCGCCGTGATCGCCAACTGGGACATCTCGCTGCGCGACGTGCTCCGTCGGCTCGGGCTCGCGGCCTCGTTCGAGACGGTCGTCACCGCGGCCGAGGTCGGCTTCGCGAAGCCCGATCCGCGACCGTTCGCGATCGCCCTCGAACGACTCGGGATCGCGGCCGGCGCGTGCGTGCACGTGGGCGACGATCCCCTGACCGACGTCGCCGGCGCCGAGGGCGCGGGAATCACGGCCATCCTGGTCGATCGCGATGGTGACGGCGGAGAGTCCCTGCGCGATCTCGGCGAGCTCCTGACGCGCTTGGATCTGGCCGCGTGACGCCGCCCGTCGCGCTCGATGCGCGCCTCCGCGTCTCCGGGAGCAGCCTCGCGATCGTCGCCGGCTTCGTCCTCGTCTCCTACTTCGCCGTCGGCGCAGCGCAGTACGCACTCGTCCCCAAGAACGCCGAGATCATCTACTCGCCGACCGCGATGCTGCTCACGATCGTGCTCTACGGCGCGATCGCGGCAGCCGTCCTGTGGGCGGCGCGCCAGACCGGCGACGCCCGCCGAGCCCTGGGGCTCGTCGCGCCGAGATCCTGGGCGCGCGCGATCGGGCTCGCACTTCTGACGGTGGTCGCCGCTCTGGCGGTGAGCGCCCTGCTCGAGCCGATCCTGCACTCCGCGGAGCAGCAGGGGCTCGCGCCCGACACCTCCAGGCCGCCGGGGAGCTCGCCCATCGTGGGAGCGGTGCTCGCGTGCCTCGCGCTCGCCATCGTCGGCCCTGTGGTCGAGGAGCTGCTCTTCCGCGGACTGCTCACGGCCGCGTTCCGGCGCCGTTTCGGGCCGATCCGCACCGCATTCCTGACCGCTGCGCTCTTCGCGCTCGCGCACGTCCTCCCCCGCGTGATCCCGCCCGTCTTCGTGCTCGGGCTCGCGCTCGCGCTCGTCTACGAGCGCATTGGCAGCACCTTGCCGGGGATGCTAGTTCATTGCCTGTACAACGGTATTGCCGTCACGGCGGCATTGACCCACCACTGAGCGAGCGGCGCGCGACTGCGCGCGCTCGATGCTCTACCCTCCCGCCCCGTGAGCGACCAGGGCAGCGATCCGAGGGTGCAGGCCGCGCGACAGCGCATCACGTCACTGGACAGCGAGCTCGTCGCGCTGCTCAACGAGCGCCTCGAGCTCGTACGCGAGCTGCATGCCTACAAGCGCGCCCAGGGCTACCCGATGGTGGATGCTGCGCGCGAGCAGCGACTGCTCGACGCTCTCGTCGCCTCGAATCCCGGGCCCTTGAGCGACGCGGAGCTGCGGGAGCTGTGGGCCGGCCTTCTAGCCCTGCTCACGCGCGAGGCCGCGCGCCTGCTCGACGAGGCCTGAGGAGCCTGGCACGCGGCTACTCGTCGCGCAGGAAGTCGTCCGGCGAGAGCTCGTCGAGGAAGCGCCGGAAGTCCTCCACCACCTGCTGTTCGCTCGGCGGCCGCTCGGCCTCGACGGCAGACTCCTCGATCACGTCCTCGGCGGCGAAGATCGGCGCGTCAGCCCGCACGGCCAGGGCGATCGCGTCGCTCGGGCGCGAGTCGAGGTCGACGTCCTCTCCGTTGATGCGCAAGGTGATCATCGCGTAATAGGTATTGTCGCGCAGCTCGGTCACCGCCACGCGCTGCACCGAGGCGCCGACGAGGTCGACGAGCGACTGCAGGAGGTCGTGGGTCATGGGCCGCGGCGGGTCGCTGCCCTTGAGCTTCGTGAGGATCGCGTTCGCCTCTCCCGGACCCGATCCAGATCGGCAGCACGCGCCGCCCGTCCGACGTGCGCAGGAGCACGATCGGCTGTCGGCCCACGCTGTCGTACGAGACCCCGTAGACGGTCATCTCCTGCATGCCTCCCTGAGTCTACCGCCGGGCAGGCGGGCGCGGCAGGATTCGAACCTGCGACCATTGGCTTAGAAGGCCAGCGCTCTATCCACTGAGCTACGCGCCCGAGGTGGGACCGCGCGCCCGTCACGTCCTGCCGGGGTTGCGGATATGAGTGGGCGATCGTGGATTCGAACCACGGACCTCCTCCTTATCAGAGAGGCGCTCTAACCAACTGAGCTAATCGCCCGCCAGCCGCCGAGGATATCAGGAAGCTTTCGCCGGTCCCCGCCCCTGCGGACCGTATCGGGGCCGGGTCGGCGCACCGCGACGTTCGGGCCTGGCGAGCGCACGCTGAGATCGCGGAAACCAGGCGCGCGCCTCAGCTGGATGCCTCGAGCGCCGCCAGGCGCTCGACCAGGCCGGCGAGCTGCGACGCCGAGCGCAGCCGCAGCTCGACGCGGCATCCCGAGCGGTCGGCCGCCACGCGGGCGGCGACGCCGAGCGTGCGGTAGATCCCGTCGACGGCGTCGTTGGCGAGCTCGGCGTCGTACCACTCCGGGGCGCCGGCAGAGCGGCGGGGCGCTGCGCGGCCCTGCGTGCGCGCCAGTGCCTCGGTCTGCCGCACGCTCAGGCTGCCCGCCACGACTGCGCGAGCTGCTTCCCGGCGCTCGTCCTGACCCTCGATCTGCAGGAGCGCGCGGCCATGGCCCTCACTCAGCTCCCCGCCCTCGAGCATGGCGAGCACCTCGTCCGGCAGTCCCAGCAGGCGGGTGGCGTTGACTACGGTCGTGCGGCTCCGCCCGACCGCAGTGGCGACTTCCGCATGCGAGAGGCCGAACTCGTCCTGGAGCCGCGCATAGCCCCGCGCCTGCTCGACCGGGTCGAGATCGGAGCGCACGATGTTCTCGACCAGCGCCAGCGCGAGCGAGGTTCGGTCGTCCACCTCGCGCACGAGTGCCGGCACCGTCGGCAGACCCGCCGCCTGCGCTGCCCGCCAGCGCCGCTCGCCGGCGATCAGCTCCCAGCCGTCGCCGACTCCGCGAACCAGCACCGGCTGAACGATTCCGTCACGGCGCACACTCTCGACGAGCTCTGCGAAGCGCTCCTCGTCCATGCGGGCCCGCGGCTGGCGCGGGTTGGGCGTGATCTGCTCGACAGGGATCTCGCGCAGCGCTCCGTGCGGCCGCGCCTGCGGCTCGCCGAGCAGCAGCGCAAGGCCCTGTCCGAGACCGCGCCGCTGAGGGGCGCTATCCACGTTCCACGACCTCGAGCGCAAGGCGGTAATAGGCGTCGGCGCTGCGGGAATTCGGGTCGTACTGCGTGATTGGGAGCCCGTGGCTGGGCGCCTCGGCGAGGCGCACAGAGCGGGGCACCACAGATGTGAAGACCTTGGGCCCGAAATGCGTGCGCACCTCGCGCTCGACGTCGCCCGAGAGCCGCGTGCGGCGGTCGAACATCGTCAGCAGCAGGCCGGTCAGCGCAAGGCCCGGATTGAGGGCGCCGCGGATGCGCTCGACGCTCTCGAGCAGCTGTGCGAGGCCCTCGAGTGCGTAGTACTCGCACTGCACCGGCACGATCAGCCTGTTGGCGGCCGCGAGCGCATTGATCGTGAGCAGGCCGAGGGACGGAGGGCAGTCGAGAATCACGTAGGGATAGGTGTCGCCGATCGATGCGATCGCGTTGCCGATCACGGCATCGCGATTCTCGCGCCCGGGCAACTCGAGTGCGGCGGCAGCGAGATCGGGGTGGGACGGCGCGAGATCCAATCCGGGAATGCGGGTGGGGACGACGATGTCGGCCAGCGCGACGCCGTGCAGCAGGTCGTAGGTCGACCACGGGGTGGATCCGGCGCGCACGCCCAGCCCGCTGGAGGCGTTGGCCTGGGGATCGAGGTCGATCACCAGCACCGGCGTGCCGGCCTCCGCGAGGCATGCGGCGACGTTGATGGCCGTCGTCGTCTTGCCGACGCCGCCCTTCTGGTTCGCCACTGCATAGATCCTGGACATCGCCGTGATCCTACTGGTGCGGTCGGTCGGAAGCAGGGGCGGTGAGCGGCCGCTTGACAGCCATCCCCGGCCGCCGTGGAAAGCGCCCGGGAGTGGCCCCGAGCTTGCCGATCACGAGCACGCCCGGGCATTCCGGTATGAGCGGCTCGGCGGCCAGCTCGGCGGCGGCGAACGCGAGCTGCGCGCCCGCGGTCTCGCGCGACCACAGCACCAGCCTTCCACCTGGCCGGCAGAGCGGGAGGCACAGCTCCGCCGCCACCGGCGGCGGGGCCAGCGCGCGGGCGACGACGCAGGCGCAGGCGTCGCGCAGCGTGCCGCGGCCGACGTCCTCCGAGCGCTCAGCGTGTACGTTCACGCGCATCCCGAGCTCGGCCGCCGCCTCCGAGATGAATGCCGCCTTGCGCGCGGTCGCCTCGATCAGGTGCATCTCGCGCTGCGGTCGCACGGTGGCGAGCACGAGACCCGGGAGGCCGCCGCCGCTGCCGACATCTGCGAGCGGGCCCGGCTCTGCGGCGTCGACGGCGGGCAGACCCGCCAGCGCGTCCAGGACGTGGCGCGAGGCGGCCTCGGCGGGATCCCGGATGGCTGTGATGCCCACCGGCGTGGAGCAGATGAGGCCGACGAGCAGGCTGAGACGGTCGAGTTCGTTCGTTGTCAGCCAGGGCGCGTGCGCGAAGAGGACGGCGCGAGCGGCTTCCGACGCCGTTTCACGTGAAACGCGCGGGCCCTGTGTCACGTGAAACAGTTAGCTCGCGTCGCTCGGGCGCACGACGACGAAGCGGGCGGGATCACGTCCCTCGCTGCCCGTCTCGACCCCACCGTGCTCGAGCAAGATCGTGTGCACGATGCGGCGCTCGGCGCTGGACATCGGCTCCAGCGCCTGCGGCCGTCCCTCCCGAAGAGCGCGCGCCGCAGCCTTGAGTGCCAGCGCCCTCAGCCGCCGTTCACGCCGCATCCGGTAGCCGGCCGTATCGACCACGATCTCCCACTCGCCATCGCTGCCGGGCAGCGCTACGGCGGCGGCCAGATGCTGGACCGCGTCGATCGTCTGCCCATGCCGGCCGATCAGCCGTGCGGTGTCGCCACCGCTCGCGACCGCAACGACGCGCGTGCCGTGCTCGGCGACCGAGACCGTGAGCTCAGGGTCGATGGCGGAGGCGATGCGCTCGACGACGTCACGAACGCGCTCGGCGACCGGCCCGAGCGCGACGGCAGCGACCTGCGCGCGGGCCAGCACGCGCGCGGGCTGCCGGCCGACGCCCATGAGACCGCGCTCGCCTTCGCTCACGGTCACGAACTCCACGTCGTCCTCCGCCACCTCGCCGGCGAGCTCTCGCAGCGAGTACAGGGCGTCCTGGCGGGCGGCAGCCACGTCGTCGCCTGCGCCTTCGGCCTCGAACGAGCGCAGCTCCCCTTCCATCAGCGCTTCCGGGAACGCCCGGCGCCCTGCAACCCCTTGCCGCCACTCGGCTTGGGGATGCGCGAGCTGCGCTCGGTCTTGGCCTTGGGCGGTGCCGCATTCGGCGGCGGGCCCATCAGCTTGCGCAGCGTCGCCTGCTGCCCGACCGTCCAGAGGTTGGTCGAGATCCAGTAGAGCATGAGCCCGACCGGAAAGCGGATCACGAAGAACACGAAGATGAACGGCATGACCATGAAGAGGCGGCGCATCATCTGCTGTTGCGGGTCGGCACCCGTCGGCATCAGCAGCGTCGAGCCGAGCTGGCTGGCCACGTAACCGGCGATCAGCACCCAGCCCGCCCAGCCCGCCTTGTCGACGTGCACGGCGATGTTGGGGATGAAGCTGCCCAGGAAGCTGAGGTCGCCCGCCGGAGGATGGCGCGAGAACCCCCGCAGCACGAAGAACAGCCCCATGAAGACGGGCAGCTGAAAGACGAGCGGCAGGCAGCTGCCGATCGGGTTGACCCCGTGCTCCTTGTAGAGCAGCATCATCTCCTGCTGGAGCTTCTGCGAGTCGCCCTTGTGCTTCTGCTTCAGCTTCTGCAGCTCCGGGGCGATCTTCTGCATCCCCCGCATCGAGCGCATCTGGACGATGGCGAGCGGGAGGATGGCGAGCCGCACGCAGACGGTGAGCACGATGATGGACCACGCCCACGGCAGGCCCGTGGCCGACTGGATGCCGAAGAGCAGCCCGTGAAGGGCATCCTCGAGCGGGCCCAGGATGCGGCCGAACGCGATCGGCGTCATCGCGGCGTCACCGGGTCAACCGGATCATGGCGGGAGAACGGGTGGCAGTGGCTGAGCCGCCGGATCGCCATGAGGGAGCCGCGCAGCGGCCCGTGCATGCGGATCGCCTGCTCGGCGTAGCGCGAGCAGCTTGGCTCGAAGCGGCAGGTGGCCGGCCCGCCGGGCACGAGCGCGTGCACGACGAAGCGCCAGAGGTAGATCGGGCCGAGCAGCAGCACGAGGGCGATGCGCCTCATGCGGCGCTCCCGCGTGCGCGGCCGGCGAGCTCGCGCAGCTCCGCCTCGAGCCAGGTCAGCTTCTCGTCGTCGAGCGCCTCCGCCAGGCCCGGCCTGGCGACGATCACGAGATCGACGTCGGGGGCGAGCGCGGGCGTGACGCGCGCGACGGCCTCGCGCAGCAGCCGCTTGACGCGATTGCGCTCGACGGCGCCACCCACCTTGCGCGAGACCGTGAGGCCCACGCGCGGCTCCGTGGCTGCCGCAGACGGGTCGCGCGCGAAGGCGTAGACGACGAGGTGCCGCGACGAGGCCGAGCGGCCGCGCCGGTACACAGCCTCGAAGTCGGCCGAGCGCGAGAGGCGCCGGCTGCGCGTAGCGGTGCCCGCCACGAGCTAGGCCGACAGGTGCTTGCGGCCGCGCTGGCGGCGCCGCTTGAGGATTGCGCGGCCAGCGCGCGTGCTCATGCGCTTGCGGAAGCCGTGCTTTTTTGCGCGCTTGCGCTTGTTGGGCTGATAGGTGCGCTTCACGTGAGCTCGTCAGTCTCGGCGGGACGGGAGAGGCGAAGTGTAGCCGTCGCGTCCAGCGAAGGTCGCGTACATCGCGTGCTGTGGACAACTCGCCGAGCCCCTGCCGGCGACGGCGCCGAGATCCGGCTTGCAGCCGCCGATCGCACGCTCCCGAAAGGGGAAACTCCCTGTGGACGACGCTGTGGATATCTCAAGAGTGTCCGCAACGAGCGGCTTTTCGCTGCCGAATCTCGCGGCTCTCCAACCCTGAACGCGCTAGCATCCGCTCCCCTCGCCCCGTCCGCACGGCGTCGACTCGACACCCGCGTGCGCCGTGGACGTGCGTCGCCATGCCCTTGGATCCCTCCACACCTGACCTCCTCTGGACCGCAGTCGCGGACCGCATCCGAGACGACCTCTCGCCGATGGTGTTCGGCGCCTGGTTCTCGACGACGCGGGCGCTCGCGCTGGACGGGGACGTGCTCCAGGTGGGCGTGCCCAACGAGTTCACGCGCACCTGGATCGAGGGTCACTTCTCCGAGCTCGTGCGCAAGGCGGCCACAGCGGCCGACCCCGGCGTCTCGGTGCGCTTCTGCGTCACCGACGCCGAGCAGCCGGCGGTCACCCAACCGCTCGAGCAGCCGGCGCCCAGCGCTCCGCGCCCGAAGGGCAGGCGTGGACGACGCCCCGAGGCCGCCGAGGCGCTGCGCCCCAAGTACACGTTCGGCTCGTTCGTGATCGGCAGCTCGAATCGCTTCGCCCACGCTGCCGCGCTCGCCGTCGCGGAGGCGCCGGGTCAGGCCTACAACCCGCTCGTCATCTACGGGGACACGGGGCTCGGCAAGACGCACCTGCTGCAGGCGATCGCGCAGTACGTGCTCATGCACGCCCCGGGCATGCGAGCGCGCTACGTCACCTGCGAGGCGTTCACGAACGAGTTCATCGCAGCGATCAAGGACAAGCGCGTCGACGCCTTCAAGCGCCGCTACCGGGAGGAGTTCGACGTCCTCCTGATCGACGACATCCAGTTCCTGGCGGGCAAGGAAGGCATCCAGGAGGAGTTCTTCCACACCTTCAACACGTTGCACGCAAGCGGCCGGCAGCTCGTCCTCACCTCCGATCGCGCTCCACGGGAGATCTCCGAGCTCGCAGACCGCCTGCGCTCGCGCTTCGAGTGGGGGCTCCTGGTGGACGTGCAGCCGCCCGACATCGAGACGCGCATCGCGATCCTGCACAAGCGCGTCGCCGCCGACCGTGTGCGGATCAACGATCCCGAGCTGCTCCCCGCGATCGCGCGCCGAGTGCCGACGAACATCCGCGAGCTCGAGGGCGCGCTCACGCGCGTGCTCGCCTACGCGTCGCTGACCGGCCGGCCGGCCAGCGCCACCCTCGTGCGCGAGACGCTGCGCGACCTGCCGGACGCCGACCGGCCCGTCTCGGTCGCGACCATCAAGCGAGTCGTCTCGGAGGCCTTCGGGATCCCCGTCAACGAGCTCGAGTCCGCCAAGCGCTCCCAGGTCGTCGTGGCACCCAGGCAGTTGGCGATGTACCTCTGCCGCGAGCTCACCGACGCGACGCTGCCGGCCATCGGTCGCGAGTTCGGCGGCCGCGACCACACGACGGTGCTCTACGCGGTGCAGAAGATCACCCGCCGCCTCCACCACGACCGCCGCGAATACGACCAGGTGGACGACCTGATCCGGCGCATCAAGCGGCAGCCGTAGTACAACGCCGCGGCCGGTAGCCGCGTTGCCGAACTGCGTGCCCGGTGGAGCTACCGATCCAGTTGTGCGTGGGGTCACCCGATCCTGACGCAAGCCTGCGAACCGGCGCGCTGTGGCAGGTTCCCTCGCGGCCACGTCCAAGCGCCGCGTTCAGAAACGGCGTAGCGACGCCATCTTCGAACTGCGTGCCACGTCCAAGCGCCGCGTCCAGGAACGGCGTAGCGATAACCATCTCCGAACTGCGGGCCTGCTGCAGGTCACGATCCAGTTGTGCGTGGGGTCACCCGATCCCCGCGCAAGCGTTCGAGCCCGCGCTGTGGCGGGTGATCACCACTGAGGCGCCAGGTCGAACGGGGGCAGGCCTCCCCGGCGAACCGATGCAATCGGCACGGCGGCGAAAGGAGGCCTGACCCCTGCGTCCAGCCGAGCACCCACGGCACGGAGAAGCAACCTCTGCCACCCGCGAACCCGGCGCCGCGACGCCACGGCACTGCAGACAAGCCGCACTGCCACGCAACCGCACTGCCACGCAACCGCACTGCCACGCACGCACGCGGCACTGCCACGCAAACCGCCACGCAACAGTGCCGACGGCGCAACGGCACACTGCGACACACCGGCACTGCCACGCAAACGCACTCGCACACTGGCACTGCGACGCAACCGCACTGCGACTCGGCACCGCGACACACCGGCACCGCAAGGGCGCACGGCGCTGCCCTGCACACGACAGCGGCGCCGGAGGAACCGCACCGGTAGCCCCGCAAGTATCCCGCGCTTTGTGACCGCGGTACCTGCGGCGTTGCCTCTCCGTGCCGCGGGTGCTCGGCTGGACGCAGGGGTCAGGCCTCCTTGGTTCTTTCCGCCGAGTGCGTCGGTTCGCCGGCGAGGCCTGCCCCCGTTCGACCTGGTGCCGTTGGGGTGATCGCCCGCCACAGCGCGGGCCCGAACGCTCGCGCGGGGATCGGGCGACCCCACGCACACCGGATCGGGTACCTGCGACGGCGCGTGTCAGCCCGTTGGCCTGCGCGCAAATTGCGGCGTTCCGGGAGCCTTGCGGTGCGCGGCTGGTGTGAACTCGGCGGTCGGCATCGCGGGAGAGGGCTGGGGTCCCCTGTGGACGGTGACCCGGATTCGGCCGCCCTCCCGCGAGCAGAGCCGGCGCCATGGGGGACCGGGGACGCACATCCCCGGTCCATACAGACCGTGATTCCCTCCCTGTGCAGGCATTTCTTCGATGGTCCCACACCGTCCACAGCGCTACTAGGTTCTACTGGTTCTCTTTCTAGAACAACGAAGAACCCTGCGTGCGACGCTCCGTGGCATCGACGCAGTGCCGGGCGCCGAACCATCTAGACTCCTTCCGCCGTGCGCATCTCCTGTCCCAAGGACGACCTTCTCAAAGACCTCCAGGTCGTCGGCCGCGGCGTGTCGCAGCGCTCCAGCGTGCAGATCCTCTCAGGCGTGCTGATCGACGCCTCGTCCGCCGAGGGGCCCGTTGAGCTGGCGGCCACCGACATGGAGCTCTCGGTGCGGGCCAAGCTGCTTGCCGACGTCCACGAGACCGGTCGCGTCGTCGTGCCGGGGCGCTTGCTGCTCGACATCGTGCGTCACCTGCCGGCGCAGCAGGTCACGATCGCCTCGGGCGAGGGGCCGGGAATGCTGACGCTCGAGTGCGGCGCCAGCCGCTACTCGCTGCACACCTACGACCCCGACGACTTCCCGCGACTGCCGGAGGTCGACCACGGTCGCACCTTCGGCGTCGATCGCGACACGTTCCTGCACGCGGCGCAGCGCGTCCTGCGCGCCGCGTCGAGCGACGACTCGCGCCCGGTGCTGACAGGCGTGCTGGTCGAGTTCGCCGGCGGTGTGCTGACGATGGCGGCCACCGACTCGTACCGCATGGCCGTGCGCTCGACCCCGCTCGAGGGCGGGCCGCCCGAGGATCTGACCGCGATCGTGCCTGCGCGGGCTCTCGCCGACCTGCTGCGCATCGCAGCCTCGGTGGAGGGAGACGGCTTGGAGATCGTCGTCGAGGACAACCAGGTTCTGTTCGGCACGGGCGGCGTCTGGCTCGGCGCGCGCCGCATCGAGGGGCAGTTCCCCGAGTTCCGCCGCTTGCTGCCCGAGACGTTCGAGCACGAGGTCTCGCTGCCGCGCGCAGAGTTCTCCGACGTCATCTCCCGCGTCGAGGTGCTCGCCGGCCGCTCGCCCCTGCGGCTGGCGTTCACGCCGGGCGAGCTGACGGTCTCGGCTCAGACCCAGGAGGTCGGCGAGGGGCGCGAGTCGCTGCCCTGCGACTTCCGCGGCGAGCCGCTCGAGATCGGCTTCAACCCGGGATTCCTGCGCGAAGGCGTCGAGAGCATCCCGGGTGAGTCGGTGATGCTGAAGCTGATCACGCCGCTTCGGCCCGGCCTGCTGACCGGCGGCACGGACGATTACTGGTACCTGATCATGCCGATCCGCCTGGCCACTTAGCGCGACGCGGTGCGCGTCGAGCACGTCCGGGCCTCGGACTTCCGCTGCTATGACCGGCTCGACTGCGCGCTGGGCGGCGAGGTGCTCGCGGTCGTCGGACGCAACGGCGCCGGCAAGACGAGCCTGCTCGAGGCGGTGCACTTCGGCGCCCTGGCCTGGTCGCCGCGCAGCTCGGACGACAGCAGGGTGGTGCGGCTCGGCGCCTCGCTGACCCGCGTGGAGCTGACGGGCTCGCTGCGCGGAGTGCCGACGGCGTGGGCGGTGGGGTTCCAGCCCGGCTCGCCGAAGCGAGCGACTGTCGACGGCGCCCCCTGCGCGACGATCGAGGCCCTGGCCGAGCATGCCGCGGTGCTCGTGTTCACGCCCGAGCGCCTGGCCGTGATGAAGGGCGCGCCGGCGCTGCGCCGGCGCTATCTCGACCGCGCCGTGGCGCGCTCCTGGCCGCGCTACGCGGCGGTCGCCGGCGCGTATGCGGGCGCCCTCCAGCAACGCAACCAGCTGCTGCGCCGGCTACGCGGCGGCAACCGCTCCCACGACGCGCTGCCGCCATGGGAGGCGCAGCTCGCGCAGCTCGGATCGGAGATCCGGCGGGCCCGCGGGCGCCTCGTCGCGGCCCTGCGCGAGCCGTTCGCCGCGCATCTGGCCGAGATCGGCGATCTCGACGAGGCGGTGGAGCTGCGCTACGAGGCGCGCGGCCCCGACGACGAGGCGGGACAGCTCGCCGAGCTCGAGGCACGCCGTGCGGGGGATATCGAGCGCGGCGCCACGTCGACGGGCCCCCACCACGACGAGCTGGCCTTCGCGCAGGGCGAGCGGGACCTCCGCAGCTACGGCTCGCAGGGGGAGCAGCGCTCCGCCGTGCTCGCGCTGCTGACCGCCGAGGCGGACCTGGTGCGCGAGGTCCGCGGCCTGCGGCCCCTGCTGCTGCTCGACGACGTCGCCAGCGAGCTCGACCTCGGCCGCGCGCAGAGCCTGCTCGGCCTGCTGCGCCCGCGGGGCCAGGTGCTCGTGACGGCGACGGACACCCGTCAGCTGGGAGACGCGTGCGATCGCGTGATCCGCGTCGACGGCGGTCAAGCGCATCCGGGATGATGCCCGGATGAGCGGCCTCGAGGACATCGGCGCGATCCTCGGCCGCGCACTCGGCGCCTCGCCTCCCGACGCACGTCTCGCAGCCGTTTGCAGCGCCTGGCGAGCGGCTGCCGGACCGCTCGCGGACGAGGTCTGGCCCGCTCGCTTCGCACGCGACGGCGGGCTGATCCTGAACTGCTCGAGCTCGGTGCTCGCCGGCGATCTCAACATGCGCTCCCCGGAGCTTCTCGCGCGTCTCCGGGAGCAGGCCTGCGAGCTGCCCGCGCTGCGCTTCCGGGTGGGTCCCGTCCCGGCCCTGGTGGGGGGTAGCGACCGGCCGGATTGTTAGCATTCATCCGGGTTCTCCCCACATCAACCGCAATTTTGGGACTGCATCTTGAGCGAGCCTGAGAACGAGCCCGAGCACGCCTACGGCGCCGACGAGATCACCGTTCTCGAGGGTCTCGAGGCGGTCCGGAAGCGTCCCGGCATGTACATCGGCGCGACCAGCCAGCGCGGCCTCCACCACCTCGTCTACGAGGTGCTCGACAACAGCGTCGACGAGGCACTGGCGGGGTACGCCACCGAGATCACGACCACGCTCCTCCCCGACGGCTCGATCAGCGTGCGCGACAACGGCCGCGGCATCCCGGTCGAGCGCAACGAGCAGTACGAGATGAGCTCCGTCCAGGTCGTGCTGACGATGCTGCACGCCGGCGGCAAGTTCGGCGGTGGCGGCTACAAGGTCTCCGGCGGCCTGCACGGCGTCGGCGTCTCCGTCGTCAACGCGCTCTCGGAGTGGCTGACGGTCGAGGTGCGCCGCGACGGCTTCACCTGGACGCAGAGCTACGCGCGCGGCGAGCCGACCACCGAGCTCGTCAGGGGCGCGCCGACCACGGAGGTCGGCACGACCGTGACCTTCAAGCCCGACGCCGACATCTTCGAGACCACCGAGGTCGACTTCGAGGTGCTCGAGACGCGCGAGCGCGAGATGGCGTTCCTCACGCGCGGACTGCGGCTGACGCTGATCGACCAGCGCACCGAGGATCGCGTCGAGGAGTTCTACGCCGAGAACGGCCTGGCCGACTACGTGCGGCACATCAACAAGAACCGCACGCCCACCCACAAGACGCAGATCGCGTTCGAGCGCGAGACCGACGACGGGATCGTCGAGGTCGCGATGCAGTGGAACGACAGCTACCAGGCGTCCGTCCACTCGTTCGCGAACAACATCAACACGCACGAGGGCGGCACGCACCTCACGGGCTTTCGCTCGGCGCTGACGCGCACCGTCAACGCCTACGCCCGGGCGACGGGCCTGATCAAGGAGAAGGACGAGCCCCTCGGGCAGGACGACGCCCACGAGGGCCTCGTCGCGATCATCTCCGTGAAGCTCCAGGACCCGCAGTTCGAGGGCCAGACGAAGACCAAGCTCGGCAACTCGCCGATGCGCAGCCTCGTCGAGACGACGACGAACGCGGCGCTCTCCGAGTGGTTCGAGGAGCACCCCGCCGAGGCGCGCGCGATCATCAACAAGGCGCTGCAGGCCGCGCGCGCCCGTCAGGCCGCGCGCAAGGCCCGCGACCTCGTGCGCCGCAAGACGGCGCTCGAGAACTCCCGGCTACCCGGCAAGCTGAAGGATTGCTCCAACAACGACCCTGCCCAGTGCGAGCTCTTCCTGGTCGAGGGCAATAGCGCCGGCGGCACGGCCGGCGATGCGCGCGATCGCGAGTTCCAGGCGATCCTGCCGCTGCGCGGCAAGATCCTCAACGTCGAGAAGGCGCGCATCAACAAGATCCTCTCGAACGTCGAGATCCAGGCCATGATCACGACGATCAACACGGGCATTGGCGAGGAGTTCAACCTCGAGGGCCTGCGCTACCACAAGATCGTGGCGATGACGGACGCAGACGTCGACGGCGCGCACATCCGCACGCTGATCCTGACGTTCTTCTTCCGGCACATGCTGCCCATGATCGAGGCCGGCCACGTCTACATCGCGCAGCCGCCGCTCTACCGGCTCAAATTCGGCCGCCGCGAGCCGCTCTACCTGCAGAACGACAGCGAGCTCGAGCGAATCCTGCTGCGCGAGCGCCTGGGGGACCTCGAGGTGGCCGACCGCTACGGCGAGTCGCCGCGCTTCACGGAGGTGCGCTACCAGCGCTTCCTCTCGGCCCTGCGCGAGTACGAGGGGTGGGCCGCGCGCTTGCGCTCGGAGTTCGGCGGCCCGGCGGTCGACTACATCAAGGATCACCGTCTGATCGAGGAGCCGGCGTCGACCCTGGACGAGCTCGAGAGCTACTTCCGCACGGGCGTCCCGGACGACGAGCCCGACTCCGTCGAGGTCGTCGCCCGGCACGACGACCCAGACGACCCTTCTCTGCTGCTCAAGGTCACCGAGAAGCGCACCGGAGCCGTCGAGACGGTGCCGCTGCCGCAGAACCTGTTCGGCTCCCGCGCCTATGACGGCCTGCGCAAGGCGCATCTGCGCCTGCGCGAGCTCGCCGGGCACCCGCCTTACACCGTCACGCTCGGCAAGAAGTCGCGCGAGTCGCACACGTTCGAGGAGTTGCGCACCGCGATCCTCGACGTCGCCAAGGAGGGCCTCGCGCTGCAGCGCTTCAAGGGCCTCGGCGAGATGAACGCCGATCAGCTGCGCGAGACGACGATGGATCCCGCCACGCGCACGCTGCGACGCGTCACGATCGAGGATGGCCAGGCCGCGGACGAGCTGTTCGTGCGGCTGATGGGCGACGACGTGGAGCCCCGGCGCGACTTCATCCAGCAGCACGCCCGCGACGTCAAGTTCCTCGACGTCTAGAGACGTAGGAGTTAATGGTGGCAACCATCGACCTGGGTGACGGGAACATCGAGGACCGCGAGCTCGTCGAGGAGATGCGCTCCTCGTACATGGATTACGCGATGAGCGTGATCGTCGGACGCGCCCTCCCCGACGTCCGCGACGGCCTCAAGCCCGTCCACCGCCGCGTCCTCTTCACGATGCAGGACCTCGGCCTGCAGCCCAACCGGCCCTACGTGAAGTGCGCGCGCGTCGTCGGTGATTGCATGGGCAAATACCATCCGCACGGCGACTCCGCGATCTACGACACGCTCGTGCGCCTGGGGCAGCCGTTCGCCTCTCGCTATCCGCTGGTCGATACCCAGGGCAACTTCGGCAATATCGACGGCGACCCCGCCGCGGCCATGCGCTACACGGAGTGCCGGCTCTCGCCGATCGCCGTCGAGATGCTGCGCGACCTCGACGAGGACGTCGTGGACTTCGAGCCGAACTACGACGAGCAGAACCAGATGCCGACGGTCATGCCGGCGCGCTTCCCCAACCTGCTCGCGAATGGCTCGGCCGGCATCGCAGTCGGCATGGCGACGAACATCCCGCCGCACAACCTGCGCGAGATCATCGCCGGGGCGATCGCCCTGATCGACAACCCCGAGATCACGACGGACGAGCTCATGGAGCACGTCAAGGGCCCCGACTTCCCGACGGGCGGCGTGATCATGGGCCTGGCCGGCATCCGCGACGCCTACGAGACGGGCCGCGGGCGCATCCGGGTGCGCGCCGTCGCGCACATCGAGCCGCAGAAGGGCGGGCACGACGCGATCATCATCACGGAGCTGCCCTACCAGGTGCGCAAGGGTGGCGACGACGGCGTGCTCGCGAAGATCGCCGAGCTCGTGCACGAGAAGGTCATCACCGGCATCCGCGACATCGCCGACCAGTCCGATCGCAACGGCATGCGCATCTGGATCGAGCTGAAGCGCGGCGAGATGGCCAAGGTCGTGCTCAACCAGCTCTACAAGCACACGCCGCTGCAGACCACGTTCGGCGCCAACGTCGTGACCCTCGTGGGCGGCACGCCGCGCACGCTCGGCCTGAAGGCGCTGCTGCGTCACTACGTGGACCACCAGAAGGAAGTCATCACCCGGCGCACCAAGTTCCGGCTGCAGCGCGCACAGGACCGCCTCCACATCTTGGAGGGCTACCTGATCGCGCTCGACCATCTCGACCGCGTGATCGCCGTGATCCGCGGCTCGGCCGACGCCGACGCCGCGCGCGAGACGCTGATCTCCGAGTTCGGCCTCTCCGAGGTGCAGGCACGGGCGATCCTCGACCTGCGGCTGCGCGCTCTGACCGCCCTGCAGCAGGACGAGGTGCGCAAGGAGCACGGCGAGCTCGTCGCGCTCGTGACCGAGCTGCGCTCGATCCTGGCCGACGAGGCGCGCGTCTACGCGATCGTCAAGGACGAGCTGAGCGAGCTCGGCCGGCGCTTCGGCGACGATCGCCGCACCGAGATCCTGCCGGCGGAGGGCGAGCTCGACCTCGAGCAGCTGATCCGCGAAGAGGACATGGTCATCTCGATCACGCAGACGGGCTACATCAAGCGCGTCGCCGCCTCGACCTACCGCCAGCAGAAGCGCGGCGGCGTCGGCGTGATGGGGATGGACACGAAGGACGACGATTGGATCGAGCACCTGCTCGTCGCCTCGACGCACGACTACGTCCTGTTCTTCACGAGCGTCGGCAAGGTCTACCGGCTGAAGGTGCACGAGCTGCCCGAGGGCAACCGCCAGGGCCGCGGCCGCGCCGTCGTCAACCTGCTGCCGCTGCGCGAGGGCGAGCACGTGCGCACGGTCATCCCGACGCGTGACTTCGGCGAGGGCCTCTACCTCGTCCAGGCGACGAAGAACGGCATCGTCAAGAAGACGCTCTTCAAGGAGTACGACACGCCGCGCAAGTCCGACGGCATCATCGCCATCAACATCCGCGAGGACGACGAGCTCGTCGGCGTGCGCCTGACCTCGGGCGAGGACGACATCCTCCTGACCTCGCGGCGCGGGCAGACGGTGCGCTTCGACGAGAACGAGGCGCGCGCCATGGGCCGCGCCACGGGCGGCGTGATCGGCATGAAGCTGCGCAAGGGAGACGAGGTCATCGCGATCGACGTCGCAGACGACGAGAAGGACCTGCTCGTCGTCACCGAGAACGGCTACGGCAAGCGCACGCGCGTCGCCGAGTATCCGCGCAAGGGCCGCGGCACGATGGGCGTGCTCACGATCCGCCTGGTCGAGGCGCGCGGGGCCATCGTCCGGGCGCTCGTCGTGGGGCCCCGGCAGGAGATCCTCGTGATCACCGAGTCCGGCACGGTGCAGCGCACCGCGGTCGACGGCATCTCGCAGATGAGCCGTGCCACGCAGGGCGTGATCGTGCAGCGCCTCCGCGAGGGCGACCGCATCTCCGCGGTCGCGATGGTCGACACGAGCGTCGAGGTCGACGGGCCCGAGGCCGAGCCGTTGCCGCTCGAGCCGCCGCTCGACGGCGCCGAGCCGGTCGCTCAGGCCGGGATCGCCGAGCCGGGAGGCGCCTCCGAGGAGGAGGACGCTCCCGCCGTCGACGACATCATCGAGGACACCTCCGACGACGACGAGGCCGACTACTAGCCTCGTCGTCGCCGAGAACGGCGACCCGGGCGACCACGCGGGTCGCCGAGTACCCGGCAAGAGCCGGGCCCCGTCAGACGCGATGCGCTTTGCGTTGCGCGCCGTCACTGCCCGCCAGGGCCGGCAGCAACGTGATCTTGCCGAGCCCCGAGGCGGGAGCGCGAAGAATGGGGAACGATCCGCTTCGCCGACCGAAGCGGAGCCCTAGAGACTCTACGGGGCCGGCGGCGCGCCCGGAGCCGGCGCGGGCGGCGGCTGCTGGATCGCCTTCGCGACGTCGGAGAGCGGGCGCAGGATGTCGATCGGGATCGGCAGGATCGTCGTGGCGTTGTTCGACGACGAGATCTCGAGCAGCGTCTGCAGATAGCGCAGCTGCAGCGCGATCGGGCTCGCCGAGATGCGATCGGCGGCCTTGCTGAGCTGCTCGGCGGCCTCGTACTCGCCCTGCGCGCCGATGATCTTCGCCCGCCGCTCGCGCTCGGCCTCCGCCTGGCGGGCCATGGCGCGCTGCATCGTCGTCGGCAGCTCCACGTCCTTGACCTCGACGACCGAGATCTTGATGCCCCAAGGCGCCGTGTGCGTGTCGATGATGTCCTGCAGGATCTCGTTGATCTTGTCGCGCTCGGCGAGCAGCTCGTCGAGGGAGTGCTGGCCGAGCACCGCGCGAAGCGTGGTCTGGGCGATCTGCGAGGTCGCGACGAGGTAGTTCTCGATCTGCGTCACCGCGGCCTGCGGGTCGGTCACGCGGAAGTACGTGACGGCCGTCACCCGCACCGGCACGTTGTCCTTGGTGATGACCTCCTGCGGTGGGATCGCCAGGGTGACCGTCCGCAGGTCGGTCTTGACCATCCGGTCGATCAGCGGCACGAGAATGATCAGGCCGGGGCCCTTCGGGCCGGAAAGCAGGCGGCCGAGACGGAAGATGACGCCTCGTTCGTATTCGCGCAGGACGCGGATCGCCGAGCCGATGATGAGGACGGCGAGGATGACGAGGGCGGCGACGACGGCCAGCAAGGCGTTCATGTGGGCATCCTATGCCCCAGCGGCGTGACGGCGGGCTCGGGGACGACCTGGAGCGTGAGCCCGTGCTGTGCAGTGATGCGCACGTGCTCGCCCGGCTCCGCCTCGCCTTCCGGCAGCTCGGCCTGCCAGCGCTCGCCGTGCACGAGCACCTGCCCGCGCGGCTGCAGCCGGGTGACGACCGTTGCGAGCTCTCCGACGAGCGTCACCCCCGGCCCCCGCGGTGGCAGGCGCCGCGCCGCCCAAACGCGGCTGATCACGTACATGCTGATCAGCGCCAGCGAGCCCGCGATCGCCAGCACGAGCCAGAAGCTGGTCGTGCCGTAGGGGGAGTTGTCCACGCGGAACAGCAGCACGCCGCCGAGCAGGAGCGAGAGCGTCCCGACGGCGGCGAACGCGCCATGCGCCGGGCTGTGCGCCTCGAGCCCGAGTAAGGCGATCCCGAACACGAGCAGGGCGATGCCGGCCCAGGAGAACGGCACGATGGAGAGGCCGAGCAGCGACAGCAGCAGCGCTACGGTGCCGAGCAGGCCCGGCAGCACGATCCCCGGGTGGGTGAGCTCGAAGGCGATGCCCAGGATGCCGCCGAGGAACAGGATCGTGATCAGGTTGGGATCCAGGAGGACGTCGAGCAGGCGCAGCTGGAGCGGCAGCTCGTGACGCTCGCTGGAGGCGCCGGCGAGCGAAAGGCGCAGGTGCTTGCGCACTGTCACCCGGCCGTCGAGCTTGGAGAGCAGGGACGGCAGGTCGGCGGCGACCAGGTCGATCACGTGGTCGTGGAGCGCCTCGGCGGCGGTCCAGCTGCGCGGGCAGTTGGGGCACGCGCTGCTCTTGGGCTCCACTGCCTGCGCGGCGGCGCTCGCGTTGCGGCGGCTGCCACCGGCCAGGAAGCGCATCTGCGCCTCGGAATCGTGGACCAGCTTCGCCCGGAGGTCGCTGCCGACGTTGCCGCCGCCCATGTCGATCGGCGTCGCGGCGCCCGTGTTCGAGGCGGGCACCATCGCGGCGACGTCGGCCGCCTCGAGCACGAAGAAGCCGGCGCTGGCGGCTCGCGCGCCGCTCGGCGCGACGAAGGCGACGATCGGCACCGGCGACCGCAGCTCGGCCTGCGTGATCTTGCGCATGGACTCGAGCAGGCCGCCCGGCGTCTCGAGCTCGAGCACCACGGCCGAGTCGTGCGCCTTGGCGCCGTCGTGGATCTCGCCGACGACCCAGTCCGCCGTGACGGGATCGATGTCGGCATCGAGCACGACCACTCGTACATGCGGGGTCTTGGCCGCGGCTCCCGGCGCCAGGGCGAGCCCGGCGACGAGGGCAACGGCCAGAAGGCACAGAGTGCGCATCGGCGATACCAGCCTACACCCGGCTGCGCGCTCGGGAGGGACGCGGCTTTCGCCCGCGAAGCCCGCGTGGTGAGGGTCGCGCTCAGGTGCTCGCTGTTGCTGTTGGCTGCGCTGCTGTGCTTCGTGCCCGCGGCCCCCGCCGCCGGGACGCGCTACGGCGAGCTGCTCGTGCGCTCGCCGGGCGGTCCGAATGCCCACGTGCTCCCCGCGCAGCGCGCGCCGTTCGTGTTCGACCTGGTGGGTGCGCGCTGGGCTGCAGGAGCGGGCGCAGCCGTCGATCTGCGCACGCGCGGCGCCAGGGGCGCGTGGTCGGCGTGGACGCGCCTGGAGGCCGACGCCTCCGGCGCGACCAGCCACGCGGAGCCCGTCTGGCTCCCGGGCAGCCGCCTGCTGCAGGTGCGCGTCCGCGGGGTGACGCGCGTCCACATCGCCCTGGTGCAGGCCGATCGCAGCGCCGTTCGCCCGTTACGTGCGCTCGCCGCCGCTCCGGGGCAGCCGGCGATCATCTCGCGCGCGGGGTGGGGGGCGGACGAGTCGATCCGCCGCGCCGCGCCGCGCTACGCCGACGCCGTGCACATGGTCTTCGTCCACCACACCGACACCCCGAACGGCTACGCGCCCGAGGACGTGCCCGCCATCATCCGCTCGATCTACGTCTACCACGTGCGCTCGAACGGCTGGAACGACATCGGCTACAACTTCCTTGTCGACGCATTCGGGCGCGTCTACGAAGGCCGCGCCGGTGGCATCGACCGCCCCGTGATCGGGGCGCACACGCGGGGCTTCAACACGGGCAGCGTCGGCATCGCCGTGATCGGGAACGGCTCGCTCGCTCCGCTCACGACGGCCTCGCGCGACGCGCTCACGAACCTGATCGCGTGGCGCCTCGACGTCGCGCACGTCGATCCGCTCGGGCACGCGGAGATGGTCTCGGGTGGCAGCGACCGCTTCGCCGCGGGCGCGAGCGTCACGCTCCGCGTCGTCAGCGGCCACCGAGACGCCAACCGCACCGATTGCCCCGGCAGCCTGATCTACCCGGAGCTCGATGGGATCGCGGCGGCGGCGGCGGCGACCGGATCGCCCAAGATCGTGGACGCGAAGGCGACGCCCCCCGGCCTCGGGACGAACGACCAGGGGGCGCTCGTGCCGATCGAGTTCCGCGCGCGCGCCCTCGGCGCCACCACCTGGACCGTGACCGTGCTGGACGCGCGCGGAGCGCCGGTCGCCAGCGCGAGCGGCAGCGGCGACAGCGTCGCCTGGGACTGGGACGGGCAGCGCTCCGACGGGACGTTCGTCGCACCGGGCACGCCGCTCGCGTACAGCATCCAGGCCGCCGACGCGGCCGGCGCCGCCGCGCGGCCCGTGCTCGCGTCACTCGGGATCCTGCCCGTCGTGCCGACGGCCCCGCCGCTCGCGCTCGCGCCGGCCGTGATCTCACCCGATGGCGACGGCGCCGACGACAAGCTGGACATCGCCTACAGCCTCGACGCGCCGTCCACCGTCAGGCTCGATGTGCTCGCGGCCGACGGCACGGCGGTCGCCACGCCCGTGCCCGAGACGAAGCTGGCGGCTGGGGGCCAGAGCGCTCGCTGGGGCGGGGAGAGCCTTGCAGGCATCGTGGCCGACGGCATCTACACGGTGCGCCTCACGGTCATCGGAGCGAGCGGCCAGGTCGCGCAGCGGAGCGGCACGGTCACGGTCGTGCGAGCCATCAGGAAGCTGCGCCTCAGCAGGCTCGCGGCTCCCGGCAACGTGCCCGTGATCGTCAGCTGGCAGCAGACCGCTCAGGCGGCAGTGGACGTCTCCCTGGTCTCGGCGCACCTCCCGGCTCCGCTCGAGCTCATGAGCGCGGAGGTTCCGCCGGGCGCCGGGGCCTTCACGATCGATGCTGCGCACCTCTCGGCGCTCGAGGACGGCGGCTACACGGTGCTCGTCGGCGCTCGCACGGCAGTGGGCGAGCAGGATCTGCGCATCGCGCTGAAGCTGGACCGCCATCCGCCGCTCGCGCGCCTCGTGCGGCTGCGCGTCCATGGGCGCAGCGCCTTTCTCGTGGTGCGGCTGTCGGAGCCCGGAACGGTGCGCGTGCTGGCCGGCGCGCGCATCGTCGTCCCGCGCCGTCCTCGCGGCGCGGGCCTGAACGGCTTTCGCTTCCGCCTGCCGGCCGGCGTTCCCGCACGCCTGAAGCTGCAGCTGGTCGACCGGGCGGGCAACCTGGGCCGCGCTGGGCCCTTCTTCAGCCGCTCGAGAACGAGCTGATCGTCTCATCGGGAACGATCTCGAGAATCGGAGCGAGCCGCGCGAGGCCGGCACGGTTGGCGAGCTCCTCCAGTCCCGGATGATCGCTGGCCCCGTTGACGATCAGGCCGAGCACCGTGAGGTTGCGCCGCCGCGCCGCCTCGAGCGTCAGCGCCGCGTGGTTGACGGTTCCGCGGCCGGGCCGGCAGACGATCACGAGCGGCAGACCGAGCACGCCCGCGAGATCCGCCGTCGTCTGGTTCCAGCCGATCGGCGCGAGCAGCCCAGAGGGCCCCTCGACCAGCACGCCGTCACTGCGCTTGCGCAACGCGAGATAGACCTCGCGCACGTGCTCCGGGTCGACCGGAGGGATCGCTTCGCCGCCGCGCGAGGCCAGCCGATGCTCCCGCGGGTGCGCGTGCGCGGTTGCGCCGACGGCGCCGGGCACCCGCCTGATCAGCCAGCGCGTGACGTCGTCGTCACCGATCTGCACCGCCGTGAGCATGGCCGGCGTGAGGCCGGCGGCTCGCGCACGGGCGGCCAGCATGGCGCACACGTAGGTCTTGCCGACACCGTCGTCTGTCCCGGTGACGAACACGTCCAGCAGGGGCTCGGCCACACGCGTAGCGTGTCACGTCCGGCCTCACTCAGGTGAGGCGGATGACCTCGCCGCCGGCAAAGGAGCGGACGGCGCCGTCCGCGCGGACGAGCAGGCAGCCGGCGTCGTCGATGCCGGCCGCTGTGCCCGCGATCGCCTCGCCGCTCGCCAGGCGAAGCTCGACCGCGCGACCCTCGAGGGCATCGAGCGGCCGCGCACGCGCCGCGATCGCCGGCGGCCCTCCTGCGTCGAACAGCTCGGCGACGGTGCGCAGCTCGCCGAGCAGCGCTGCGAGCGCGACGCGCGCGCTGGGAGCGTCGCCCGTCTCGAGCAGCAGCGATGTGGGCGTGAGGCGATCGCCGGCGGGCAGGTCAGCGGTTCCGGCGGTGAGATTCATGCCGATCCCGACCAGGACGCTCCCGCCGGGGCCGAGCTCCGCGAGCACTCCCGCTAGCTTGCGCTCGTCGCAGACGACGTCGTTGGGCCAGCTGAGCCCGGCGACCGCTCCGAACGACCGGGCGCACTCCACCGCGGCGATGCCGCCCGCGAGGCTGAGCACCGGGAGCTCGGCGGCCGGCCGCGCCGGCCGCAGCAGGATCGAGACGAGCAGCGCCGTGCCCGCCGGGCGCTTCCCAGGTCCTGCCGCGCCGGCCCCGGCCGGCGCGCTGGACGTCTGCGCGCACGGCCGTGAAGGCGGGTGCGCCGCGCTCCGCGAGCGCCCGCAACTCGTCCTGCGTGGAGTCGCAGCTCTCCAGCTCGTGAACCAGGATTGGCTCTTCAGGCATGTGGCTACGATAGGCGCCGTGCCCTCGTTCACCGTCCCGTTCGGGCGCGAGGAGATCGAGAAGATCATCCCGCACCGCGATCCGTTCCTGCTCATCGACGAGGTCGTCGAGCTCGAGCCGGGCGCCCGCGTGCGGGCGCGCTTCGAGGTGCGCGGGGACGAGTGGTTCCTGCGCGGCCACTTCCCCGGGGATCCGATCATGCCGGGCGTGCTGATGGTCGAGGCGCTCGCCCAGGCCGGCGCCGTGGGGGTGCTCTCCCATCCCGACTTCCTCGGGCGGGTGCCGCTCTTCGCCGGCATCGACGGTGTGCGCTTCCGGCGGGTCGTGCGACCCGGCGACGTGCTCGACTTCCAGCTCACGGTGGATCGCCTGCGCAGGACGTTCGGGCGTGGCACAGGGACCGTTCACTGCGGCGGCGAGACGGTGCTCGACGCGAAGCTGTCGTTCGGTTTCACGGATGCCTGACGGCAGAGCGAAGCGCCTCGGGTTGCGGTGTACTCTGTGCCGCGGTCGCTGCGAGGAGGTCGCGTGACGGAGGGGAAGGTGGCGTTCTGCTTCCCGGGGCAGGGTTCCCAGGAAGTAGGCATGGGGCGTGCGATGAGCGAGGCCTATCCGGCCGCGCGGGCGGTCTACGACCGCGCAGCGGAGGCGGCGGGATTCGACGTGGCCGCGCTCTGCTTCGAAGGGCCGATCGAGCGCCTCAGCGAAACCGACGTGACCCAGCCGGCCCTGGTCAGCACGGAGCTCGCGTGCCTGGCCGGACTCACGGCCGCGGGCCTGAGGCCGGGCTATGTCGTCGGGCACTCCGTCGGCGAGTACGCGGCGCTCGCGGCGGCCGGCTCGATCGACGATCGCACCGCCGCCCACCTCACGCGCGAGCGCGGACTTGCGACCGCTGCCGCCGCGGCAGCCACGCCGGGCGCCATGGCGGCCGTGATCGGGCTCGGCGACGCCGAGGTCGAGCGCATCTGCGACGGCATCGAGGGCGTCTGGGCAGCCAACTACAACTGCCCCGGGCAGGTCGTCGTGAGCGGCACGCTCGAGGGCGTCGCCGCCTTCATGTCGGCGGCCGAGCAGGCGGGCGCGCGACGCGTCGTCAAGCTGAAGGTCTCCGGCGGCTTCCACAGCCCGCTCACCGCGCTCGCGGCCGAGCGGTTGGCTCCGGTGCTCGAGGCCACGACCTTCGCCGAGCCGAGCGTGCCGTTCTTCTCGACCGTGACCTGCCGCCTGGAGGGCGCGAAGGACATCGCGCCCATCCTGCTGCAGCAGCTGACGGCGCCCGTGCGCTTCACCCAGGCCGTCATGGCGCTGCGCGACCTCGGCGCGCGCACGTTCATCGAGGTCGGCCCCGGCAGCGTGCTCTCGGGCCTCATCCGCCGCATCGACAAGAGCCTCGCGTCCGTCTCCGTCTCCGGCCCCGACGACATCGAGCGAGCGCAGGAGCTGGTCGCAGGTGCCTGAGCTGGACGGGCGCTTTGCGCTCATCACCGGGGCATCGCGCGGCATCGGCCGCGCCTGCGCACTCGAGCTCGCGGCGGCCGGAGCGGCGATCGCCGTCAACTACCGCTCGGACGCCGACGGCGCCGCGGCCGTCGTGGCGGAGATCGAGGCCGCGGGCGGCCGCGCGCGGGCGTTCGGCGCCGATGTCGCGGTGGCGGAGCAGGCGCACGCACTCGTCGCCCGCGTCGAGGACGAGCTCGGCGAGATCGACGCCCTCGTCTGCAACGCCGGCATCACGCGCGACAACCTGATCGCCCGCATCAGCACGCAGGACTTCGACGACGTGATCGCGACCAATCTCGGCGGCGCGTTCCACGTCTGTCAGGCCGCCGCCCGGCGCATGCTGCGGCGGCGCAGGGGCTCGATCGTGACAATGAGCTCCATCGTCGGCATTCACGGAAACGCGGGGCAGACCAACTACTCGGCTTCCAAGGCCGGGCTGATCGGGCTGACCAAGTCGCTGGCCAAGGAGATCGGCTCGCGCGGCGTGCGCGTCAACTGCATCGCTCCCGGCTACATCGCAACCGAGCTGACCGATGTACTGCCCGACAGCGCGCGCGAAGCGCTGCTCGCCTCGACCCCGCTCGGCCGGCTCGGCGAGCCCGAGGACATCGCGCGCTGCGTGCGCTTCCTGGCGTCCGACGCCTCGAGCTTCGTGACGGGCGCCGTGCTCGCGGTCGACGGCGGATTGGGGATGTAGCGGTGGCCCTGCGAGAGCCAGGCGGACGCCGCGTGGTGGTCACGGGCATTGGCATGGTCACGCCGCTGGGCAACACCCGGGAGGACACGTGGGACAACCTCATCGCCGGTCGCAGCGGCGGCGGGCCCATCACGATCTTCCCGCTGCGCGATGCCCCCGTCCGCTTCGCGTGCGAGGTCAAGAACTTCGACCCGACCGTGGCCATGGACCGCAAGCTCGCGCGTCGCACCGATCGCTACACGCAGTTCGTGCTGGTGGCGGCCCGCGAGGCGATCGAGGACTCCGGCCTCGACGTCACGGCCGAGGGCCTCGGCGAGCGCGCGGGCACCGCCGTGGCCACCGGCATCGGCGGCCTGCAGACGCTCGATCTCGCTCACGAGCACCTCTTCGCCAAGGGCATCGATCGCATGAGCCCGCTCTGGATCACGATGCTGATCCCGAACATGGGCGCGGCCATGGTCTCGATGGAGTACGGCTTCCGCGGCCCCTCGAGCACGGTCACGACGGCCTGCGCCGCCTCCTCGATGGCGATCGGCGACGCCGTCGGCACGATCCGCGACGGCCGTGCCGACGTCATGATCGCCGGCGGCAGCGAGGCGCCGATCACGCCGATCGGCGTCGGCGGGTTCTACGCGATGCGCGCGATCTCCCAGCGCAACGACGACCCCGAGACCGCCAGCCGCCCGTTCGACGCCGGGCGCGACGGCTTCGTCATCGGTGAAGGCTCGACGATCGTCGTGGTCGAGGAGCTCGAGCACGCCCGGGCGCGCGGCGCGCGCATCTACGGCGAGATCATGGGCTACGGGTGCACGGCCGACGCACACCACTTCACCGAGCCGGATCCCACCGGAGTCAATCCGGCCCGCGCGATGCGCCTGGCGCTCGACGAGGCCGGGATGCAGCCGGATGCGATCGACTACATCAATGCCCACGGCACGTCCACGCCGGTCGGCGATGCGGCCGAGACGCGCGTGATCAAGATGGTGCTCGGCGAGGAGCGCGCCTTCCAGGTGCCGATCTCGTCCACGAAGTCGATGACCGGGCACATGCTCGGAGCCGCGGGCTCAACCGAGCTCGCGATCACGGCGCTCGCGCTCTGCCGCAACGTGATTCCGCCGACGATCAATCAGTTCGAGCGCGATCCCGAGTGCGATCTCGACTACGTCCCCAATCGCGCGCGGCACGACGTGAACCTTCGCGTCGGGCTCTCGAACGGCTTCGGCTTCGGCGGCCACAACGCGTCGCTGATCATCGAGCGCTGGGACGAGGCCGACGGCCGCCGCGTCTCCTGACGAGGGCTCAGGCCATCTCGAGCAGGTCGCGCGCACTGCGCAGCACGCGCTGAGCTGTCTCGTCGTCGCGAGCGTCGCGGCCGACGATCACGAGCTCGCAGCCCCACACCAGATCGCCGAGCGACTGGTCGTCGTGCGGGGCGGCGACGCGGAGACGCACGCCGCGCCGCTCGGCCTCTGCCCGCGCCCTCGCGATCAGCTCGTCGTCGCTCGTGACCAGACCGACGTAGGAGCCGCGCACGACGTCGGGCGGTAGGACGGGCGGGCGGGCCCGTGGCGCAGGGCGCGGCGCTCTGCGGCGCGGCGGTGGGGAAGCCGTGGCCCGGCGGCGGGCAGGCGGGGCAGCTGCCGGTGCGCCGGCGCCCGCCAGGATCGCCATGGCGATGAGCTGTGCGTCGGCTCCCGCGCCGCGGGCACTCGCGAGCGCCCCGTCGGCGATCCGGCGAACGGCGATGGCGCCCGCGGCGTCCCGGGCGTGCGCGATCGTGCCCGAGCCATGCCGCGTCGTCGCGTAGCCCTGCGCCTCGAGCGCGGCATAGACCTTGCGCACCGTGTTGGAGTGGACGCCGAGCTCCTCGGCACCCGCACGGATCGACGGGAGCGTCGCCCCCTCGGGGATCACCCCCGCGTCGATCGCGAGCCGGAGCTTGGCGACGAGCTGCGCGGCGTGTGCGAGGCCACCATCGGCATCGAAGGCCACGCCAGCGTCGGTGAAGTTCACGCGTGCCGGCATGCGGCCCGATCCTAGAGGCGCGGACGGATGCAGGCAACGACGATCAACTAGAGTCCCCTTCGGCCCAGCAGCGGTATGAGGGCTTAGGAGGCGCGCCGGTGGCCAGCCACGAAGAGCCCGAAGACATCCAGGTCGAAGTGGAGCGCGAGGAGCCTGCGCGCGAGCAGCCGCCTGCGCGCGCACGGCTGCATCCGAACACCTGTCCCGTCTGCAAGTCGCACTACCGAGAGGACGAGCTGCGTGAGCTGCTGCGCGTCTGCCGGGTCTGCGGCCATCATTTCCCGGTCGGAGCGGAGGAGCGCGTCGAGCAGCTCGCCGACCCCGGCAGCTTCCGTCGCGATCGCCGCCGGCCTGCGCTCGGCCGACCCTCTTGCGTTCGCCGATCTGCGGCCCTACACCGAGCGCCTCAGCGAGGCTGAGGTGGCAACGGGCCTCGGCGATGCGATGATCGCCGGTGCTGCGACGATCGAGGGCATGCCGTGCGTGCTCTGCAGCATGGACTTCGCCTTCATGGGCGGCTCGATGGGCAGCGTGGTGGGCGAGGTCTTCACCCGCGCCAGCGACGTCGCCGCCGAGCGCGGGATCCCGCTGGTCTCCGTCGCCGCCTCCGGCGGCGCGCGCATGCAGGAGAACGTGCTCGCGCTCATGCAGATGGCCAAGACGGTCTGCGCCGTCGATCTGCTGCGCGAGTCGGGCGTTCCGTTCGTCTCGGTGCTGGCCCATCCGACCACGGGCGGCGTGATCGCGTCGTTCGCGGCGCTCGGCGACTTCGTGCTCGCCGAGCCCGGCGCGCTCATCTCCTTCGCGGGGCCGCGCGTCGTCCAGGAGACGACGCGGGAGACGCTGCCGGAGGACTTCGGCCGCGCCGAGTCGAGCCTCGAGCACGGCCTCATCGACGAGGTCGTCAAGCGCCCGGAGCTCAAGGATTCCCTCGGCCTGATCCTGCGCCTCTGCGCAGGCGGCACGCTCGTGCCGATGGAGGTCGGCGGCGAGCCCGCGCCGCCTCCCGGCATCATGGCGCGGGTGCTCCGCTTCCTGCGCTCAACGCCGCACGGCCCCTCGCACTCGAACGGAGGGCCTGCGTGAACAGCCGCCTGCCGACTCCGTTCCGCGGCCTTCGCCGCAGGCTCGCCGTGCGCGCGGCCGAGTCGGACATCTGGGATGCAGTCGAGCTCGCACGTCACGACGGGCGGCCCTACACGCTCGATTACGTCGAGCACCTGGTCGACGAGTGGGTCGAACTGCACGGCGATCGCGCCGGCACCGACGATCATGCGATCGTCGCCGGCATCGGCTCCTTCCGCGGGCGGACGATCGCGATCATCGGGCACCAGAAGGGACGCGACCTCAAGGAGCGCGCCTTCCGCAACTTCGGCATGGCGCAGCCGCAGGGATACGCCAAGGCCCGGCGCGTGTTCGCACTCGCAGACCGCCTCGGCTTCCCCGTCGTGACGATGATCGACACCCCGGGCGCGTATCCGGGCGTCGAGTCGGAGCAGGCCGGTCAGGCGGCTGCGATCGCGCAGTCGATGCTCGAGATGGTGCGCCTGCGGGTGCCGAGCGTGGCCTGCGTGATCGGCGAGGGCGGCTCAGGCGGTGCGCTCGCGATCGGGGTCGCCGACCGCGTGCTGATGCTCGAGCACTCCATCTACTCGGTGATCTCCCCCGAGGGCTGCGCCACGATCCTCTGGCGCGACGCCAGTCAGAAGAAGAAGGCCGCAGCGGCGTTCAAGCCGACGGCGCGCTACAGCTACGAGCTCGGCGTCGTCGACACGGTCGTGGCGGAGCCCTCGGGTGGCGCGCACAGGGACCAGGAGCGCGCCGCGCGCCTGCTGGGCGACGCCATCGCCGTGGCGCTCGACTCGATCGAGATGGAGCCCGTGGAGCGCCGCCGCGCGCTGCGGCGCGCCAAGTTCCGCCGCATGGGCGTCTGGCTCGAGGACGGCGTGGTGGTCGGCGAGAAGGAACCCGAGCCGGGAGCGCCCGCCCCGGCCGCCGGCGACTAGGCGACTTACGTGCCGAGCGCTCCCTCGGCCCAGACCGTCGCGCCGAGGATCGTGTAGAGGGCCAGCAGGCCGACCGCCTCGACGGGCTGCATCTCGCCGTCGGACATGATCATCCAGAGCACGACGAGCGACAGGCCGAGCGCCACCGTGAGCACCGGGTCGAGCTGGAGGCTCAGCGGCGAGCGCCCGATGAACTGGCTCACGATGATCAGGAGCCCCGTCATCAGCAGGGCGATCTGCACGACGGAGTGCATGATCACGCTCATCGCGGCGTCGCCGTCGCCGGCCCAGGCATAGCGCAGCGCCACGTAGTTCTCGGCCACGTTGCCGAGCAGCGGGATGATCACCAGAGCCGCGAAGGCGGTCGGGATGCCGATCGCCTTGGTCGCGGGCTCGAAGCCGGCGACGAACCACTCCGCCGTCAGCGCGGCCATGATGCCGCCGACTGACAGGTAGAGGATGCCCTCGCGGAAGGACAGCTTGGCGGCGGGGCCGTCGTCCTTCTTCCCCGGCATGTGCGGCGCGCGCAGCTCCATCAGGACGAAGAACACCCCCACGACCGTGAGGGCGATGCCCGCGGTCAGCGTTACGCCGTGGCGGTTGCCCTTGAGCAGGTCGCTCGGGACGGTCAGGATGGCGATCGGCACGAACGCGATCAGGCTGAGCGTCGTGATGCCCGAGAAGAGCCGCCGGTCGAAGCAGAGCGTCGCGCTGAAGCCGCCGCGAATCCACGGCAGGAGCCCGGCCAGGCCTCCCAGCAGCACGGCGTTGCCGAGCAGCGAGCCGACGATCGCGATCTTCACGACCTCCGGCAGGTTGGCCCGCAGCGCGAGGATCGTGATCGCGAACTCGGCGATGTTGCCGAAGCCCGACTGCACGATGCCGACGACGCTGTTGGAGAGCCGGCCGCGCAGGGCCTCCGTGCCCTGAGCCACGAGCGGTGCCACGAGGAGCAGCGGGAAGGCCGCCGCGATCGTGCCCGCCGTATTCCCGCTGACGGTGTGGAGGACGCCTGCGAGCGCCGTCAGGGCGATGCCCGCGACGAGGATGGCGTGACGGCGGATCACTGCTCGCCGGAGAGGGTGGCGAGCAGTGCTTCGGCGATCGCGCGCATCGGCTGGCCCGTGCGCTGCGAGGCCGAGCGCATGCGAGCGTAAGCGTCGCCTTCGCTGATCGACTCCCGGGTCATCAGCACGCCTTTGGCCCGCTCGACGATGCGGCGCGTCTCCAGGGCCTCGGTGAGCGACTTCGCCTCGGCTCGCGCGTCGGCGAGCTCGGCGCTGCGTGCCTGCGCTGTCGTGATCGCCGCCAGCACGTCATCCTGCCGGAACGGCTTGACGAGGTAGCCGAAGGCGCCGGCATCGGTCGCCGACTGCACGATGTCGCGCTCGGCGAAGGCCGTCACCATGACGATCGGCACCTGTCGCTCGGCCAGGATCTGCCGTGCCGCCTCGACGCCGTCGAGCTCCGGCATCCGCACGTCCATGAGCACCATGTCGGGCTGCAGCTCCTGTGCCAGCCGCACGGCTTCGAGGCCGTCGCGCGCCTCGCCGGCGACCTGCAGGCCCGCGCTCTCGAGCAGCTGGCAGAGGTCGAGGCGGATGATCGTCTCGTCTTCGCAAACCAGGACTCGCATCCGCGTACGGTAGTCGACTCATCCCGCACCCGGCTCGCGCAGCCTCAGCGCAGGAAGGGGAAGCGCACCGTCGCCCGGACGCCCCCGTCCTGCTACGAGGCGCAGGCTGCCTCCGAGGTCGACCTCGACGAGGGAGCGGGCGATGGAGAGTCCCTGGCCGGGCGTTCCCTGCGGCGGCGGCGGCGCCCGGCCGCGGTCGCTCACGGTCAGCTCCACGAACGCGCCATCGCGCCGGAGCTCGACGTACCCGTGGCCTCCGCCGTGCTCGATCGCGTTGGCGGCGAGCTCGCAGAGAACGAGCGCGAGCGCGGTCGCGCGCTCGGGCGCGAGCACGATCGGCGCCAGCGGGCCGGTCTCGAGCGTTCCGTCGAGCGTGCTGCGCAGCATCCCGCACAGCCGCCGCACCAGATCGGCGCTGTCGACGTCCTCGTCGCGCTGCTCCGTCAGCAGGTCGTGCACCTGGGCGATCGCGAGCACGCGGCCGATGGAGTCGCGCAGCGCGCGCTCCGGGTCGCCGCCGCCGTTGGCCGCCAGCCGCAGCAGCGATGCGACGGTCTGCAGGTTGTTCTTGACGCGGTGGTGCACCTCGCGCGCGAAGAGGCCGCGCATCGCGCCGCGCGCGCCGGCGAGCACCGTCGCGGCGTGGGCCGCCGCAGCCTCGGCCAGCTCCTGCTCCCGCGCGCTGAACGCGCCGGGGCGCGTGCGCCAGGCGACGAGCGCCCCATGTCCGCCGCGCCGCGTGGGCAGGGCGACTGCCAGGCGGCCCGCCTCGGCGAAGGGCGCAAGCGCGGCGAGCTCGAGGAGCTCGTCGTCGCTGGGGCCCGTTTGAGCGCTGCGGAACGCGACCTCCGGACGCGCCCCGCGCGTGCTCGCGACGGCGAGGGCGCAGACCTCGGCGTGCAGCGAGCCCGCGGCCGACTCCACGAGCGCGGCGAGCGCCTCGTCGAGCTCCATCGGCGCGCGCGCGGCCCGCGCGACGGACTCCAGCGCCTCCAGCTCGCGAACGCGGCGGCGCAGCGCGGCAAGCTCGGCCTCGTCATCCATGCGTCTGCGGTGTCAGTGAGCGCGCGGCGGCGGCAGGTAGTCGAGCCACGCGTTCGGCACCTCGGCCGCCTGCAGCGTGAGGAAGAGGCTCGGCGAAGGCGGCCGTGGCTTGGTGCGCAGCCGCATGCCGATCTCATGCGGCAGACGGTCGCCCTTGCGCAGATTGCAGGGGGCGCAGGCCGCGACGGCGTTGTCCCAGCTCGAAGGCCCGCCGCGCGAGCGGGGCAGGACGTGATCGACGGTCAGGCGGACGCCCTCGACGCCGCAGTACTGGCAGCTGTGGCCGTCGCGCGCGAAGACCGCGCGGCGGGTGATGCGGCGGGCGGCTGCGCGCGGCCGCCGGACGTACGAGAGGAGCCGGATCACCACCGGGTACGGGAGCGACGCGCTGGCCGAGCGCAGAGGCCGCTCGAGGGCATCGATGAGCTCGGCCTTCGACTTCAGCAGGAGCACGCACGCGCGGCGGAGCGAGCACACGTTGAGTGGCTCGTATGTCGCATTGAGAACGAGCACCTGCCCTGTCATCGCGCCTCCGGCTCTGCCGTGAAGAACGGTACCAGAGGGCCGTCGAGATCCCCGCTCAGGTGCCGCTCCGCGCGGCGGCGACGGCGGCCTGCTCCTCCGGTCCGAGGGCGATGTCGGCAGCGGCCCCGGCACGCACGCGCTTGACGTAGACGCGCGCGCTGTCGGTGTCTTGAATGGCGCTCACCACGACCCCGTCGCCGGAGGCGTCGAGCAGTGCCAGGGCTGCCGATTGCAGGCCCACGGCGCCGTCGTAGGCGTCGAAGCGCTGCAGGCCGATGCGCCGCAGAGCGCCGGCGACGTCCAGCCCCGCCCGCTCCACGAGCGCCGCGAGCTCGTCTGCTCGCCGCTCGACGTGCTCCTGCCGGGCCTGCATGCCGACCGCGAACTCCACCAGGTCGGCGACCGGGCCGCCCGAGAGCAGCGCGCTCTGGGCGCGGCGCACGCGGCGCATCCAGACGACGACCCAGAGCGCGAGTGCGACGCCCGCGAGAGCCAGGACGATGGCTGCGAGCGCGAGCAGGCGGTCGGCGCTCATCCGGCTCGAGCGTTCTTAGGCGCTCTGGAAGATGACGTGGTAGGTGTAGTGGTTGTTGTCGGCGTTGGTCTCGCCGCCGACGGTCGGGACTGCCACGTCGACCTTGACCTCGCCCGGGTTGCCGGTCGCGGGGAAGCTCTTCTCGACGCTCTCGCTCGGCAGCAGCGACTTGATCTTGACGACCTGCGTCTTCGAGCCGCCCTCGGTGAGCCGGATCTCGATGCCGCGCACCGGGCAGTTGCCGTGATTGCCGACGGTCACCTTGAACGTGCTCGGGATCGTCAGCTTGACGGTGGTCACGCTGCTGCCGGGCGTGAGCGCCTTGCCGTTGGCGGTCACGCCGTCGATCGAGGTGCCGATCGTCCCGCCCGTGCAGGGATTGACCTGGCCGGCGTCGCGAACGGAGCCGATCCACTGGCCGTTGCCGTTCTGATCCGGGTTTGCGAGCTCCGGCGAGAGCGCCCAGACGGACGGCACGATGGCCGCGTCGGTGACGTTCGCCTCCTTCAGGATCTCCTGCGTGGGGCGCTCGAAGCTGGCGGCGTAGACGACGTCGGAGGCGATCAGCTCGCTGTAGGCGTTGGCCAGCAGCTCGCGCTGCTGCGCGGTCGCGGGCACGTCGGACTTCTTGCCGAGCAGCGCGGTCTTGAGCGCCGCAGAGAGATCCTCCAGCGCGAGCGTCCGGTACTGCAGCGCCTGCAGCAGGAAGCGCTGCAGGTCCTGCTGCTTGATCTTGCTCGGCGGCTTGAGTGCCGAGGCCGTGGTCTCGGCCGCGCGCGCCTTGGGCACGAACGTTCCGACCCGCGTGATCACCTGGTCGGGGGTGAGCTCCTGGTTGTAAAGCGCGGCATCGAGCGCCTTCGCATCCGTGTTGGACTGCCGCGCCACCGAGTTGACGTCGGTCACGTAGGAGCGGTACTTGTCGGCTGCGGAGGAGCCGGAGCAGGAGCCGAGCACGACGAAGCCCAGCACGAGCACGAGCACGACGACGCCCACGACGGGCAGGATGCGCCGCATGTCGGGCCCGCCGCCACCTCCGCGGAGGCCGCCGCGCCTGCCGCGACCGGGCGCTGCAGGATGCTCCTCCGTCTGGGGGCCGTCGTCGAGATCGAACTCTTCGAAGAAGGACAGCGCGTTTCCCCTGGCGAACGACGATCAAGCCTCAGGGCGGCGCAATCGCGCCGCTCGCGGGCCGCTCCGGATGTCAGAGCCCTTGCAGGACGCGCCGATACTAGCACCCGACCTCCACCGCACTCCCTCTACGGGAGCCGTTTCCTGATGCCGGAAGCCGCCCGCCAGCAGGGCCCCGCGCTGTTCCCCTCGGGCGTCGTCTGCGAGCGCTTCAGGATCGACGGCGTGCTCGGCGTCGGGGGCACGGGCACCGTCTTCCGCGCGCTCGACCTCGAGCGCGAGGAGATCGTGGCGCTCAAGGCGATCCCGCACGACGCGACGCTGCGCCAGCGGGCGCGCCGCGAGGCCTCCGTCGCGGGCAAGCTCCGGCATCCGAACGTGGTGCGGCTGCGCAGCGTGCACGAGGACGGCCAGTACGTGTACATCGCCTCCGACATCGTCGAGGGCGTCGACCTGGCCGGGGCGCTGCGCCAGGGACAGCTCGGCGACGCCGCCCTGCTGCGCGTCGCCGCCGCCGTCTGCGCCGGCCTGGCGCACGCGCACGAGCACGGCGTCGTGCACCGCGACGTCAAGCCCGCCAACGTGCTGCTCGGCCGCGACGGCAGCGTCCGGGTGCTCGACTTCGGCATCGCCGTGCTCGACGAGCCCGACGCGACCGTCGACGACCGCATGCTCGGCACGCTCTCGTACATGGCTCCCGAGACCTGCCTCGGAGGGCGACCCAAGCCCGCGACGGACGTCTGGGCCGTGGGAGTGATGGTCTACGAGGCGCTGACCGGCGCGAACCCCTTCCGCGCGCGCACGCCGGACGAGCTGCGCGAGCGCCACAAGCATCCGCCGCGCTCGCTCGGCGAGCTGCGGGGAGATCTGCCCCGGGAGCTCGCCGCCGCCTGTGCGCGCGCGCTCGCGTCGCATCCGCGCCGCCGTCCGACCGCCGAGGCCTTCGGGCGCGTCCTGGCCGCCGCTGCCGACACGATCGAGCGCCCGGGCGAGCGCGCGTCGCGCCCGGCGGCCGCCGCCGGTCCTGCGCGCGCTCCGCGCCCGCGGCCCGCGTTGCCCCGCCTTCCCGCCCTGCCCTCGCTTCCGCGGGCGACCGCCCTTCCCCGCCCGGAGATCGGGAGCTCGCTCGGGCGCTGGGGCGAGGAGCTCTCCCGCTGCGGCTTGCCCGCGCTGAGCGACGGCCGGCGCCGAGCTGCGCGGCTCGCGGCCGGCAGCGGCTGCTGCGGCCTCCTGATCGTCTCCGTGCTGGGGGCCTTCCCGTTCTGGCCATCCGCCTTCGTGATCCCGCTCGCCTGCGCGGGCGCCCTGCTCGCGCTCGCCTCGCCCTGGCTCGCGGCCGGCTTCGCGCTGGCCGTCTGCGTGCCCGCGCTCGGCGACGTCTCGGCGGGCCTTGCGTGGTGTGCCGCTCTGGGCGGCGGCGCGTGGCTCTTGGCCTGCGTGCGCGCCGGGCGCCGCGCGCTGCTGCCGGCTCTCGCTCCCTTGCTCGCGGGTATCTTCCTGTGGCCGCTCTACGTGCTGGCCGCGGGCAGCCTCCGCAGCGTGCTCGGCCGCGCGCTGGCCGGCGCCGCCGGGCCGTTCGCGATTGCGCTGTGGTCCGCGGCGCCCTTCGCCGGCGGCCTCTCGGGCACCGCAGACGCGGCCGGGGTGGCCCGCAGCCTGCTCGCCGGAGCGGGGACTCCCCTGCTGCTGCAGAGTGCCGCCTGGGCACTGGCGGCGGCCGCCCTGCCCTCCGTCCTCGCCTCGGCGCGCCGAGGCGCACTGGTCGGCATCTGGCTCGCGGGCCTCCTGGTCGGCCAGGCGGCGCTGCCTGCCCTGGCCGGGGCGGCACCGGAGCCCGCAGTTCGCTCTGCCGTGGCCATCTGGGCCGTGGCTATACTGCTGGCGCTGGGCGTGCGTGCGCCCGATGACGACGCGCCGGCCGGTCAGCCGGTATCGGCGGAGGAGTAAGTTGGGCATCCTGCGCAGCATCGAAAGCCGCCTGGAGCGGGTCGTCGAAGGTTCCGTCGGCCGCTTGTTCCGCGCCAGCGTGGCGCCGGTCGAGCTTGCCCGCAAGCTCGCCAAGGAGCTCGAGGAGGGCAAGGTCGTGTCGGTCACGCAGACCTACGCGCCGAACGAGTACACCATCTACCTCAGCCCGCGCGACCGCACGCGCTTTGCCGACTTCGAGGCCTCGCTGCGCAACGAGCTCGCCAGCTACCTCGCCGAGCATGCCCGCCGCGCGGGCTACGTGATGCCGACACGCCCACGCGTTCGCTTCGAGACGGAGCCCTCCCTGCACACGGGCATCTTCGGCATCTCGACGGCGCTGGTGCGCGACGACGACGCGCCGAGCGGCGCGTTCCCGCCGCCGGCCGCCGAGGAGGCTGCGCCGCCGCCGGCAGTCCCGTGGATGCCGCCTGCCGACGTGACCCCCGCGGCCGCGGTGCCGTGGGCGCCGCCCGTGCCCGACGTCCGCTCGTGCCGCCCGTGCCGGAGACGCCGCCCGTGCACTCGGTCGTGCCGTTCGCGCCGGAAGGCGCGGAGCCCGCTCCCGCGGAGCCGGCTCCCGCCGCGGAGCCGGTCGCGGAGGCGCCCGCTGCTCCGGAGCCCTCCCTCTACCCGGCAGCGCCGGCCGAGGAGCCCGTCCGCTCGCCGCTCGACCCCGATCCGTCGGAGCCGCCGGGCGACTTCCCCGCCTTCCCCGCCCTGCCGCTCGAGCCTCCGTCCGTCGACGACCTCGTCCCACCCCCGGTCGCGGCCCCGGTCGTGCTGCCGGACCTCCCCGGCATCCCTTCGATCCCGCACCGCGAGGCGTCGCCGCCCTCCGCGCCCCGCTCCTACGAGGCCGGGCCGGAGGAGACGATGATCGCGCGGCCCGAGCCGCGCGAGCAGCTCGTGCTCATCCACGACGACAAGCGCATCGCGATCGACGGCCCCGTGCTGCAGATCGGGCGCGCCCCCGGCTGCGACATCGTCCTGGACGACCGCAACGTGTCCCGCAGGCACGCGGAGATCCGCAGGCGCGGGCCGGTCGTCGTCCTGGTCGACCTGGATTCGACGAACGGCACGATCGTGAACGGCCGGCGCGTGCGCGAGCATCCGCTGGCCGACGGCGACCGCATCACGCTGGGCAACAGTCGCCTCACGTTCGAGCGCCGGACGACATGAGCGCAGGGCACGGGACGGCCGCGTGAGCGACCAGCTCCTGCTCGCACTCAAGGTGGGATTCGTCGTCCTGCTGTTCCTGTTCGTCTGGCGCGTGCTGCGGATCCAGGCCCGCGATCTGCGCTCCGTCCCCTCGACCGGCTCGGCGACGGAGATCACGTCGCTGCGGGGCGGGACGGGCGAGATCCTGCTCGGCCCCCGGCTCGTCGTTCTCTCGAGCCCGATCTACCCGCCGGGCACGCTCGTGCGGCTGGACGGCGACGTCGCCTTCGGGCGCGCCGCGGAGAACGACGTCGTGCTCGAGGGCGATCCGTATGCGTCGAGCCGGCACAGCGCCGTGCTCGTGCGCGACGGCGCGCGCATCGTGCGCGATCTGGGCTCCACCAACGGCACGTTCGTCGGTGGGGCGCCCTTGGCCGGCGAGCACGTTCTGCGAAGCGGCGACGAGTTGCGCATCGGCGAGACCGAGCTGCGCTACGAGGAGTAGCGTGCGGGTCGTCGACTACGCCACCGCCACTCACGCCGGCCGCGTCCGTCGCAAGAACGAGGACGCCTACTTCGCCGCGCCTCCGCTCTTCGCCGTAGCCGACGGGATGGGCGGCGCACTCGCCGGGGAGCTCGCCTCGCGCATCGCCGTGCAGGCGCTCGGCGAGCTCGTCGAGGAGGGCAGCGACGAGGAGCGCCTCGCAGCGACGATCCGGCTCGCCAACCGGCGGGTCGCCGAGCGCGCGACGTCGGATCCGCGCGCGTCCGGCATGGGCTCCACCGTGACTGCGGCTCTGGTGGGGCCGAGCTCGGTGTCGTTCGCGCACGTCGGGGACTCCCGTGCCTACCTCTGGCGTGGGGGCGTGCTGACGCGGCTCTCCGACGATCACTCCCTGGTCGCCGAGTGGGTCAAGGCCGGGGCGCTTGCGCCGGAGGATGCCGCGCTCCACCCGCAGCGCTCCGTGATCACGCGCGCGCTCGGCGCCGATTGGCAGGTCGAGGTCGACACCTGGACGCTGCCCGCGCGCACCGGCGACGTGATCCTGCTCTGCACCGACGGGCTCACGGGCTTCGTCGACGATGCGGCGATCGCCGACGCGTTCTCGCGAGCCGGCGATCTGAATGCTGCGGTGCGCGCGCTCGTGGACGCGGCCAACGCCGCGGGCGGCGAGGACAACATCACAGCCGTCGCCGTGCGCCTCGAGGTCGACGAGGCGGCCTCGCAGGACGACGCCGGCACGGGCGAGATCGTGCAGCCCGACGAGCCCGAGACCGGCGAGCTCCCGGCGGTGCAGGAGGGCTCGTCGCAGGCGACCGCAGTCGCGGTCGCGGTGGCCCCGCCGGCGGTCGCGGCGGTGAACGAGCTGCCGGGACCGGTCGACCCGCTCTCGTCGCGGCCCGTGCCGGTGCCGCTGCCGAGGCACGGCGAGACGCTCATCTCGGTGCCGCCGGTCGTCACGGGCTTCGGCAGCGGCGCGCCGGTGCGCCGCCGTGGGCGCGCCCGGCGCCTCGGCGTCTTCGCTGCCGTGGTCGCGCTGATGATGTGCGTCCTCTGGGCCGCGCTGATCGGCCTGCGCTGGTCCCACTTCGTCGGGGTGGACCCGGCGACGGGCAAGGTCGCCGTCTATCAAGGCGTCCCGTACGACCTGGGCGGCGGGGTCAAGCTGTTCTCGCTCGTGCACGTCAGCCGCATCTCGGCGGCCACGCTGCCGGCAACCAAGCGCAAGCGCCTCTTCGACCACTCCCTGCGCTCCAGCGAGTCGGCGCGCTCGCTCGTCGCGAAGCTCGAGCAGACAGAGCCGTGAGCGCCGTCGGCCTCCGCTCGAGCCGCAACCGCGAGCTCGGCTTGCTCCTGCTCGTCGCCGCCGTCTCGGCTGTCGGCTTCACGTCGGTGCTCGTCGCGCGCTCCGGCGTCGTCTCGACGCTCTCGCTGACCTACGCGGCCGCCTTCCTCGCGCTGCTCGGGATCGCGCACACGGCGCTGCGTCTCGCGCTGCCGGATGCCGATCCCGTGCTCCTGCCCGCGGCCGGTCTGCTCGTGGCCGTCGGCATCGTCGAGATCTACCGCCTCGACCCGACGCGGGCTCGCGATCAGGCGATCTGGCTGGCGATCGGGGTCGGCTGCTTCATCGCGGTGCTCGCGGTGCTCTCGGACTACCGCGTGCTCGAGCGCTACCGCTATCTGCTGGGCGTCGCATCGCTCGTGATCCTCGCGGCCACGATCATCTCGTCCTACGCCACGGGCACGGTCGTCAACGGCGCACGCGTCTGGATCCGCGTCGGCGGGCTCTCCTTCCAGCCCGGGGAGTTCGCCAAGCTCGGGCTGGTGCTCTTCATGGCGGCCTATCTGCGCGAGAAGCGCGAGCTGCTCGCGAGCCGCGAGCGGCGCGTGCTGGGCTTCGGGCTGCCGCAGCTCAAGCACCTCTCGCCGCTCGCGCTGATGGTCGGCGGGGCGCTCGCCCTGCTCGTGCTGATGAACGACTTCGGCACGTCGCTGCTCTTCTTCGGGGTCTTCCTGGCGATGCTTTACCTGGCCACGTCGAGGCTCGTCTACGTCGTCGGTGGCCTCGCCGTGTTCGTCGTGGGCGCGTACCTGTCGTACCGGCTCGTGCCCCACGTGGCCGACCGCATCGACATCTGGCTGCACCCCTGGCAGGACGTCTACGGCAGCGGCTATCAGAGCGTGCAGGCGCTCTACGCGATCGCCGACGGCGGCGCCTTCGGCACGGGCCTCGGCCGCGGGTACCTGCTCACGAACGGCGGCCAGCCGATCGTGCCGGCGATCCAGACCGACTTCATCTACGCCGCCATCGCCAACGAGACGGGGCTGGCCGGCGTCGCCGCGTTGCTGCTCGTCTACCTGCTGGTCGTGCAGCGCGGCCTCAAGACCGCCAGCCTGGCGGGCGACGGCTTCTCGAAGCTGCTCGCAGCCGGGCTCACCATCGCGCTCGGCCTCCAGGTCTTCCTGATCGTGGGCGGGATCGTGCGGGCCGCCCCGCTGACGGGCATCACGCTGCCGTTCGTGTCGTACGGCGGCTCGTCACTGGTCGCGAACTGGGTCGCGCTCGCGTTGCTGTGCGCGGTCTCCGACCGCGCCCGCCGCGAGGCGCAGGCATGAATCAGGCTATCGGCCGCGTCTACGCCGTGCTCGCGTTCGGGCTCGTGGTGCTGCTCGGCTTCACGGCCTACTGGCAGCTCTGGGCCGAGCCGTCGCTGGCCGCGCGCCGCGACAACGCCCATCAGGTGGTGCAGCAGCTCTCCATCCGGCGCGGGCTGATCATCGCCGCGGACGGCACGAAGCTCGCGGTCAACCGCGCGAGCCGGACGGCGGACGGCCGCCACGTCTACCAGCGCCGCTATCCGACGAACAAGATGTTCGCCCACGTCGTCGGCTACTCCTCGGCGACCGATGGGCGCGCCGGGGTCGAGCGCTCCGCGAACGATTACCTGATCGGCGCGCACACCGATCTCGGCGGCACCCTGGAGAACCAGCTGCACTCGCTGGCGGGCGGAGAGGTGCACGGTGACGACGTGCAGCTCTCGCTCCTGCCCGCGGCGCAGCGCAAGGCGATGAGCGACCTCGCGGCGACCGGCAAGGCCGGTGCCGTGTTCGCGATCGAGCCGCGCACGGGGCGGGTGCTCGTGAGCGCCTCCTGGCCGAGCTTCAACCCCAACCGCGCGGTGGCCGGCTCTCTCCCGCGTGCGGGCAGCGCGCTCGTCAACCGCGCCACGCAGGGCCTCTACCCGCCGGGATCGTCGATCAAGCCGGTGATCGCCGCACTCGCGCTCGAGAGCGGCCGCGCCGACGCCCGGACGCAGTTCAGCGATCCGGGGTACTTCCTGGAGTACGGCAAACAGATCACGAATGACGCAGGCGAGCGCTTCTCCGGCAAGTTCGACCTCACGTTCGCGCTCACGCACTCCATCAACTCCGTCTTCGCGAGGCTCGGCAGCGAGATCTGCGGCGGCCGCGCGCGCTGCCCGGCACTCACCGGGGCACTGCAGAAGCTGGGGATGTACTCGATCCCGCCGCTCGACTATCCGACCGATCAGCTCGCGGCCTCGGGCACGGTGCGCTCCGGCACGCACACCTTGCTCTCGCCGAATGCCCCGATCGATCCGGCGCGCACGGCCATCGGCCAGGCCAACCTGGTCGTGACGCCGATGCAGATGGCGATGGTCGCCGCCACCATCGGCAACGGCGGCGTCGTCATGCGGCCAACGCTCGTCGATTCCGTGCGATCGCCGGGCGGTGCGCTGCGCTACGAGCGCCACAGCGAGCCGCTCGACCGGGCCTTCAGCGAGCAGACGGCGTCGGCGGTGACGGAGATGATGAAGCACGTCGTGGACGAGGGCACCGGCCAGGCCGCGCAGATCCCGGGTGTCGCGATCGCGGGCAAGACCGGCACCGCGCAGACCGGCCGCAACGGGCAATTGGATGCCTGGTTCATCTCCTTCGCCCCGGCCGAGAACCCCCAGGTCGCCGTCGCGGTTGTCGTCGAGCGGACGAATCAGTACGGCGGCCAGGCGGCCGCGCCGATCGCGCGCGACGTCATGCAGGCGGTGCTCAATGCCGCTTCGTAAACGGGAATCCGGCCCGGGTGCGCGGCAGGTTGCGCGACAGGGCCGTGGAAGAATGCCGCGATGAGCGGCGTCGACACAGAGCGCGGTCAGCCGTTCGACGGCCGCTACCGCGTGCTCGGGCGCCTGGGCGTCGGCGGCATGGCCACCGTCTACCTGGCCGAGGACTCGAGCCTCGGTCGCAAGGTGGCGCTCAAGGTCATGGCCGAGCGGTACGCCGAGGACGGCGAGTTCGTCGAGCGCTTCCGCCGCGAGGCGCAGGCCGCGGCGCGGCTCAACCACCCGAACATCATCGCCGTCTACGACCGCGGCGAGGCCGACGGGCGGCCCTACATCGCGATGGAGTACCTGCAGGGCCGGACGCTCAAGCAGGTCATCCAGGCGGAGGGCCCGCTGCCGCCCGAGCGGGCGATCGCGATCGCGATGCAGGTGCTCGCCGGCCTCCGCTACGCACACGAGCACGGCGTCGTCCACCGCGACGTCAAGCCGCACAACGTGCTCGTCGGCGACGACGGCCGCATCAAGGTGACCGACTTCGGCATCGCGCACGCGGGCGACCCGCAGATGACCGAGGTCGGCTCGATCGTGGGCACCGCCCAGTATCTCTCGCCGGAGCAGGCGCGGGGCCGCAGCGTCGGGCCGCAGACCGACATCTACTCGCTCGGCGTGGTGCTCTACGAGATGCTCGCGGGCCGCGTGCCGTTCGAGGGCGACTCCTCGGTCGCGATCGCGATGCAGCACGTGTCCGATCAGCCGCCGCCGCTGCGGTCGCTCGCACCGGACGTGCCCGAATCGCTCGCGCTCGTGGTCGCCCACGCCATGCTCAAGGACTCGGCGCAGCGCTACGGGAGCGCGGAGGAGTTCGCTGCCGACCTCGACCGCGTCCGGCGCGGCCTCGTGCCGGCGGCCGCGACGGCGGCGCACACGGCGATCGTCGCGCACGAGCCCGCCGAGCTCGTGCCCGCCGCCGAGGCGACGCGCATCGCGCCGCGCGTGGAGGCGACGCCGCTGCTCAGCGCCGAGCGCGCGCCACCGCGGCCGGCGCCGCGCAAGCGCTCGCGCTGGCCCTGGCTGCTCGTCCTGCTCCTGCTGCTGGCGGTGGGCGCGCTGGCGGCCTTCGTGCTCGGCGGCGTGCCCGGCGACAACGGCACGACGACCACGACGAAGTCGACGACCACGCAGACGACGCCGCCGCCGGTCGCGTCGCACAAGCTCGACGAGCTCGAGAACAAGACCTACTCCGAGGCCAGGTCGATTCTCGCGGGCTATCAGCTCCAGCTCGTCGTGCCCAAGGAACAGCTCGTCCGCGACAACTCGCACCAGGCCGGCCTCGTCGTCGCCAGCGACCCTCCCGCGGGCGTCGTCCTGCACCGGGGCGACACCGTGCGCCTGAAGGTCTCGCGGGGGCAGAAGGACATCCCGAACGTCGTCGACAAGAGCCAGGCAGATGCGCAACAGGAGCTCGGGCAGGACTTCCCGTTCACGATCGCGTCCGAGGCCAGCGACAGCATCGACAAGGGCAAGGTGACCAAGACGGATCCGACGGTCGGCACGCATCTCCCGGTCGGCACGCACATCACCGTCTACGTCTCGAGCGGGCCCGCCTCCGTGCAGGTGCCGAACCTGGTCGGCAAGAGCGAGAACGTCGCCCGCGCCGCGCTCGACTCGGCGGGGCTGATCGCCAAGGAGCCGCCCGGCAGCCGCTGCTCCGATCTGGTCGATGTCGGTCAGGTCGCCAAGCAGGGCACCCCGACGGGCCGGCTCGTGAAGCGGGGCACGTCCGTGAGCTTCGACATCGCCAACAGCCCGTGCACGGTCGACGTGCGCAGCGTGCGCAGCCTGCCGGTCGATCAGGCCATCGGGCTCCTGCAGGCCGAGTCGATCGCGGCCAGGAACATCAAGGTGCAGTACCAGACGGTGACCGACGCGAGCCTCGACGGCATCGTCATCGATCAGGACATCGAGGGCGCGAACGTCAAGCCGTTCGTCGTCACGCTGACGGTCGGCCAGCTCGCGTCGAGCGACCCGGCCGCCACCACGCCCTCGCAATGACCCGCCGCGTGCGCATCGCCGTGGTGGCCGGGGGCCGCTCGTCCGAGCACGCCATCTCGCTCGCCTCCGCGCGCTCGGTGATCGAGGCGCTCGACCCCGGACGCTACGACGTCGTCACGCTGCTGATCGACGAGCAGGGCGGCTGGCAGGTCGTGGACGGCGCAGCGGCGCTGCTGCAGGCCTCCAACGGCGCGTCGCCGGCGCAGCTCGCGAAGGGCGGCGGCACCTCGCTCGTGCCAGGCGCCGGCGGCGGTGCGCTGGCGGGTGCCGCCGGCGCGAGCGCGGGGGAGATCGACGTCGTCTTCCCGGTGCTGCACGGCCCGTTCGGCGAGGACGGCACGATCCAGGGGATGCTCGAGACGCTCGGCCTGCCGTACGTCGGCGCCGGCGTGCTCGGATCGGCGGCCAGCATGGACAAGGCGTTCTGCAAGGCGGTGCTGCGCGATGCCGGCATTGCCGTGGCCCGCTCGCTCGTCTTCCGCCACGGTGTCGACGATCCGCTCGACCCGGCCGTCGAGGCACGTGTTGCCGAGGTCCTCGGCTGGCCCGTCTTCGTCAAGCCCGCCAATCTCGGATCGAGCGTCGGCATCAGCAAGGTGCACGGCCCGGAGGAGCTCACCGACGCGCTCGAGCTCGCCTACCGGCACGACGAGAAGGCGCTGGTCGAGGAGTTCGTCGCGGGGCGCGAGATCGAGTGCGGCGTGCTGGGCAACGAACGCCCGATCGCCTCGGCGGTGGGCGAGATCAAGCCGCACGCGGAGTGGTACGACTACGGCGCGAAGTACGACGAGGGCGGCTCCGACATCATCGTGCCCGCGGATCTTCCGATCGCTGTGGCCGAGCGCGTGCGCAGCATCGCGCTCGACGCCTTCCGGGCGCTCGAGCTGAGTGGCATGGCGCGTGTCGACTGCTTCCTCACGAGCGCCGGCGAGGTGCTCGTGAACGAGGTCAACACCATTCCGGGGTTCACGGCGACCTCGGTCTACGCGCGGCTCTTCGCTGCCGTGGGCACGAGCTATCCCGAGGTGCTCGATCGGCTCGTCGAGAGCGCGCTCGAGCGCCACGCCCGCCGCGCGCGCTACCGCTTCTAGCTCGCCGCCGTCCGGAGCTGCGCATCGCTGATGCTCGCAGCGAAGCCGGTGCCGGCCTCGGTGGGCGCGAGTTTCGTGATCCAGATCAGGTAGAGCCTGCTGGGCCCGCCGCTCAGCGGGACGTCCATCGGCACGGTGCGAGCGCTGAAGGGGGCGCTCACGGCCTTCCAGCCGGCGATGCTCGCCGGAGGCGTCGTCCCCGGGGCCGAGTAGACGCGGCCCGTCCAGCCGCCGATGCCGGCTTGCAAGTGAAGGGCAGCCGCGGTCACCGCCGAGGGCGCAGTCAGGATCAGACCCACGCCCGGCTTGGCGCCGTTGAACTCGGGCGAGCCGCGGTAGGTGTCGGTGCGCCAGATGGTGCCGGGATTGCCGTCCAGCGCGTTTGCAACGTCGGCGGGGTGCTCGTCGCCGTCGCCGCCATCCCCCGTAGGGTCGTAGCTCGACGCCGTCAGCCCGCTCACGGCGGCTCCGGTAACGGTCGTCGTGGGCGTCGAGGCGGTCGTCGCGGGCGCCGTCGGCGGACGTGAGGCGGTGGTCGGGCTCGAGGCGGCGTCGCTCCCCCCGCCGCCGAGGCTTCGGCCGAGGTAGACGGCCCAGCCGATGCCGGCGGCCAGCACCAGCACGAGCAGGCCGATGGTCCAGACCCGGCGCCCGTAGCCGCGCCGCTCCAGAACCTGATCCATCCCGTGCAGGAGCCCACTGCGCGCGTGCTCGCCGTCCCCCGGCTCGGCCACCTCGAGCGCGGTTGCGACGAGCGGGACCTCAGCCGTCTCGGAGCCGTCGTCGCGCGTCAGGGCGAGCAGCTCCGCCTCGAGCGCCGAGCCCATCTGGGCGACGTCGGCGAAGCGGTCGCCGGGCTTCTTGGCAAGGGCCCTGGCGACGATCGCCTCGACGCCGTCGGAGACTTCCGGGCGGCGCGATTGCACGCTCGGCACGGGCGCGCGCAGGTGCTGCTCGGCGATCTCGACGAACGAGGCGCCACGGTAGGGCGGCACGCCCGTGAGGCAGTGGTAGAGCAGGCCGCCGAGCGCGTAGATGTCGGCGCGGCCGTCCAGCGCATGCCCCTGCGCCTGCTCCGGCGCGACGTAGTCGCCCGTGCCGAGCACCCGTCCGGGGTTCGTCAGCCCGGGCGCGTCCTCGACGCGGGCGATGCCAAAGTCCGTCAGCTTCGCGTGGCCGTCCGCCGTCAGCAGCACGTTGTGCGGCTTGACGTCGCGGTGCACGACCCCGCGCTCGTGTGCGTAGGCGAGCGCGCCGGCGACCTGCATGGCGATGGCGAGGGCCTCGGCGATCGGCAGCCGGCCCTCCAGCGAGATGCGCTCGTGGAGGTCGCGGCCGTCGACGAGCTCGCAGACGATGAACGGCCGACCGTCCGTCTCGCCGCGATCGATCACGGTCACGATGCCCGGGTGCGCCAGCAGCGCCAGCGTGCGCGCCTCGCGCTCGAAGCGGTCCACGGAGTCGGCAGACTCCAGCCGGCGGGCATGCAGAAGCTTGATGGCGACCGGGCGGCCGAGCTCTTCGTCATAGGCCTGCCAGACGCTCGACATGCCGCCGCGCCCGAGCAGGCGCTCGATGCGGAAGCGCCCGGAAAGCGTCTCGCCGATCACCCGAGGAGCCTACCGGGGTTGCTCGTCGCCACCGGCGTTGCGCGAGCCTACCCGTGAGGCGTCAGAAATCGAACGGGGTGATGTGATCGTCGCGCAGGGCGGCGACGAAGCGCTCGATCTCGGCCGCCATGTTGTCGTGCGCGAGTTGCTCGACGTGCTCGATGAGGGCGTCGGTGCCCTCGTTCAGCAGCGCGTCGTAGCGCTGGACGTCCGCCTCGCCGTGCACGCCCGTCGATTCCCACTCGCACTCGGGGCAGCGGCGCTCGATCTCCCAATGGCCCGGGGAGAGCTCGTGCCAGGCGAGCGGATGGACGAGCTCACCGTCGCACTCGGGACACAACTCGAGCGCAGCGGCAACCAGATTCTCGTCGCCCGACGCGGTCGCTCCGGGCGCGCTCTGGAGATAGACGATCTCCACAGCCTTGCCGCTGGGGAGGATGATTCTCTTGACCTGGAAATCGCTCATGCACAGCCGTTATCGGGCTGGAGGAGGGATTCCTTGAGGGGCGCAAACCCCCTCAGCTGGGGGAACTTGCGATTTCAGGAGATTCGGTGATCGGCTAGTTGCCGAAGTCGGCGGTCACGAAGAGCGCCGAACTGCCGCTCCAGGCGCCACGCGCCATGCCGACGCCGACTGTGCGGAACTGCGGGCTGAGCAGGTTCTCGCGGTGGCCCGGGCTCTGCATCCACATCTCGACTGCATCCGAAGGCGTCGGGGCCACGGCCAGGTCCTCGCCCGCCGTCGAGCCGTGCCAGCGTGCGCGCGTGAGCCGGTCGATCAGGGTGGAGCCGTCGGGCGAGGTGTGGTCGAGGTAGCCGGCCTGGGCCAGCACCTGGCTCTGCCATGACGCCGCGGTCGTCAACGACCCGGTGGCGCGCAGCGGCGGAACCCCGGCCGAGGCGCGAACCGAGTTGATGGCCGTGACCAGGCTGCGCTCCGCGGGCGAGAGGTGCAGCGGGCGAGCCGCCTGTGCGCTTCCCGCGCCGTAGGCCGCGAACGCGACCAGGGCACAGGCTACGAGGTTCCTCCCACGCATCCCGGCTGAGCATAGGCGCAGGCTTTCTCACCGTTCTCGTGCTTCTACCGGAACCTGCTGATTCAGCAGTGTGTTCTGGTTCAATGGTGAGGTACGAGCCGCACGCCCGGGCCTGATTGTGCCGGAAGGAGCGAGGGCCGGGCCTCAGGCAGTGACGGCTGCGACCGAATGCACGATCGCCGCCTCGAGCACGTCCAGCGCCTCGGCGAGCTGCTCGTCGTCGATCACGAGAGGTGCGAGGTTGCGGATCACGTTGCCGTAGAGGCCGGCCTTGAGCAGGACGAGGCCGTGGCGCAGCGCGTGCTCGACCACTCGTGTCGCGAGCTCCGGCGCCGGCTCGCGGGTGCGCGCGTCACGCACGAACTCGAGGCCGATCATGGAGCCGAGGCCGCGCACGTCGCCGAGCTGCGGCACGCGCTCCTGCAGGCTCCGCATGCGCCGCGTCAGCGCCTCGCCGACCTCGCGCGCGCGCGTACACAGGTCGAGGCGGTCGATCTCCGCGAGCACTGCGAGCGCGGCCACGCAAGCCACGGGGTTGCCGACATACGTGCCGCCGATCGCCGAGTCGCCCGGTGCGTCCATGATCTCGGCGCGCCCGAGCACGCCCGAGAGCGGCAGGCCGCCGGCAATCGACTTCGCGACGCAGACCAGGTCGGGCTCGACGCCCGACTGCTCGATCGCGAACAGCGTCCCGGTGCGGCCGAAGCCGGTCTGCACCTCGTCTGCGATCAGAACGATGCCGTGCTCGTCGCAGATCTCCCGCAGGCCGCGGAGATAGGCGGAGGGGGCGGGCACGAAGCCGCCCTCTCCCTGGATGGGCTCGATCACGATGGCCGCGACGGACTCCGGCGCGATACGGGTCGTGAACGCACGGCGGAGGTCGTCGAGCGCGCCGGCGGAGGCGTCGTCGCCGCCCGGCCAGCGGTACTCGTACGGGTACGCGACACGGTAGACCTCGGGCGCGAAGGGGCCGAAGCCCGCCTTGTAGGGATGCTGCTTCGAGGTCAGCGACATCGCCATGTGCGTGCGGCCGTGGAAGGCGCCCTCGTAGGCGATCACGGCCGGGCGCCCGGTGAAGGCCCTGGCGATCTTGACTGCGTTCTCGACGGCTTCGGCACCGCTGTTGAAGAACGCTGCCTTCACCGGCCCGCCGATCGGCAGGCGCTTGCACAGCTGCTCGGCCAGCTCGACATACGAGTCATACGGCATGACCGTGAAGTCCGTGTGCAGGAAGCGCGCGACCTGCTCGTGCACGGCGCTCGTGAGCGCGGCGTTGGAGTGCCCGACGGCAAGGCAGCCGATGCCGCCCGCGAAGTCGATGAAGGTGTTGCCGTCGACGTCCGTGACGAGGGCGCCCTCGGCGCTCTCGACGAAGACCGGCACCCAGAGCGCCTTGGCGTTGGCGACGACGCGTTCCTTGCGCTCGATCCAGGCGCGCGAGCGCGGCCCGGGAATCTCGGTGCGGATCAAGATGGACGGCATGCACCGAGCCTAGCGCACTGCATAGGGTGCATAGCGCCTCTTCCGGGTCAGCTCGACCCGCGCAGGGCGACGATCGAGAACGCCGCGCCGGCGGGATCCTCGAGCAGGGCGCAGCGACCCTGGCCGATGTCGGAGGGCGGCTGCCGGATGCTGCCGCCGAGCTGCAGGCAACGCCGTGCCGTGCCGTCGCAGTCGCTGGTCGCGATCGAGACGAGCCAGTGCGGGTGCGTGGCCTCGGGCCAGCTGTCATCCAGCTCGAGGGCGGCGCCGACCAGCTGCCCGCCGCACTTCCAGACGGTGTAGGGAACTCCGCCGAACTCCTGCTCCTCGGCGATCCACCCGAACACCTCGCCGTAGAACAGGCGCGCGCCTGCGGCATCGCGCGTCACCAGCTCGCTCCAGATCGGGGCACCGGGCTCGCCCTGCACCTCGCAGCCCTGATGCAGGCCGGCCTGCCAGACGGAGACCTGCGCGCCATCCGGATCGCGCAGCACGGCCATGCGCCCGGCCTCCAGCACGTCCATGGCGTCCATCACGACCTCGCCGCCGTTCCTCACCGCGGCCGCGCAGGTTGCGTCGGCGTCGGCGCTCGCCACATAGGTCGACCAGCTCGACTGGTCGGTGTCGCCCCAGACCGGCGCGAGGCCCGCCACGTTCCGACCCTCGTGCAGGAGCATGCGGTAGCCACCCGCGTTCTCGATCGGCTCCGCCGCCGTCCAGCCGAAGAGGTCGCAATAGAATTCCGCCGCACCGGCCGCATCCGTGCTGGAGAGGTCGATCCAGCAGATCGTGCCCGGGTCGTGCGCATCGATCGTGGGCATCGGGTCTCCTTCGTGCGATTCGTGACGAGCAGAGCCTACGCCGCGGGAGCCGCGGCGTCACGTCCGAGGAGGGTTCGTGAGCGAATTGCTGGAAGACACCGCCGGCCGGGCAGCCCGCTACCTGGCCGGGATCCAGGAGCGGGCCGTGCGCCCCTCGCCGGAGGCCGTCGCACGGCTCGAGGTCTTGCGCGAGCCACTGCCTGCGGGCCCGAGCGAGGCGGCGGACGTGCTCGCACTGCTCGACGAGATCGGCTCGCCCGCCACGATGGCGATGGCGGGCCCGCGCTTCTTCGGCTTCGTGATCGGCGGCTCGCTGCCCGCGGCCCTGGCGGCGAACTGGCTCGCGAGCGCTTGGGACCAGAACGCCGCCTTCGACTCGCCCGCGCCGGCCGCGGCGCTGCTCGAGGCGGTCGCGCTCGAGTGGATGCGCGAGCTCTTCGGCCTGCCGGCCGGCTGCGGCGGCGCGTTCGTCACGGGTGCGACCATGGCCAACTTCAGTGCGCTGGCCGCGGCACGGCACGCCGTGCTGGCCGGGCAGGATTGGGACGTGGAGGCCGACGGCCTCTTCGGTGCCCCGCCCATCACGGTGGTGATCGGCGCCGAGGCGCACCCGACGCTGATCAAGGCCCTCGGTCTCGTGGGCTTCGGCCGCAGCCGCCTCGTGCGCGTGCCGGTGGACGATCAGGGCCGCATGCTCGCCGGCGAGCTGCCGCCGCTGACCCCGGCGACGATCGTCTGCGCCCAGGCGGGCAATCTCAACACGGGCGCGTTCGATCCCCTCGCCGAGCTCGGTGAGCGGGCGGGCGAGGCGGGCGCCTGGCTCCACGTCGACGGCGCCTTCGGCCTCTGGGCTGCCGCCGCCGCGCGGCGAGCCCAGCTCGTCGCGGGCCTGGGCTTGGCCGAGCTCGTGGGCGACGGACGCGCACAAGTGGCTCAACGTGCCGTATGACAGCGGCATCGCCTTCGTCCGCGACGCGCAGGCGCTGCGGGGCGCGATGGCCGTGACCGCCGAGTACCTGCCGGCGCCGAGCGGCGTGCGCAACCCGTCCGACTTCACGCCCGAGCTCTCCCGCCGCGCGCGCGGCGTGGACGTCTGGGCCGCGCTTCGCTCGCTGGGGGCTTCGGGGCTCGACGACCTCGTCGAGCGCTGCTGCCGCCACGCCGCCCGCTTCGCCGAGGGGCTCTCGGCGGCCGGCCACGAAATCCTCAACGACGTCGTGCTGAATCAGGTGCTCGTCTCCTTCGGCGAGCCGGAGGTCACGGAGCGCGTGGTCGCGGCCGTCCAGGCGGAGGGCACGTGCTGGTGCGGCGTCACGGTCTGGCAGGGCCGCACGGCGATGCGCATCAGCGTCTCGTCATGGGCGACGACCGAGGCCGACGTGGAGCGCAGCCTCGCCGCGATCCTGCGGGCGGCTCAGTCCTGAAGGAGCCGCTCGAGGGCGGCAGCGGCGCGCAGGACGACGTCATCGTTGGCGGGGAGCCCCACCACCTGTAGGCCCACGGGCAGGCGATCGCGATCGAGGCCGGCGGGCAGCGACAGCGCGGGCCAGCCCAGCGCGTTGAAGGGCTTCGTCAGAGCGTTCATGCGCGTCGTCTTGTCGGGCCCGTCGAGGCGCACCGGAGCGCAGGGCGCCGAGGCGCAGAGCAGGACGTCGTAGCCCGCGGCAGCCGCCTGACAGCGGCGTCCGGCCTCGGCCAGCGCGGCGCGTCCCGACAGGTAGTCGATCGCCGGCAGGCTTCTCGCCGCGGCGACGTCCGCGAACGTGCTCGCGTCGTAGAGCGCCGTCTCGGGCTCCGGATCGTTCGCCAGGACGTAGCCGCCCGGCTCGGCGGTGAAGATCGGCCCCATCGCGCGGTTGTCGTCCTGCGACCAGGCGATGTCGACCTCGCCCGCGGGCACGCGCGCGCGCGTGCGCTCGAGCATCTCCGCGACGTCGTCCTCCAGCGCGGCCGTGAAGTAGCCGCCGAGGAACGCCACGCGGAGGCCGTCGAGGCCGCCGCCGAGCTCGACCGGGGGCGTGTCCGTGAGCACGGCGTACTGCAGGGCGGCGGCTGCGACCGACGACGCGATCGCCCCGCCCGTGTCGAAGCTCGGTGCATACGGCATGCAGCCGTCGAGCGGCACCGAGCCGTAGCTGGGCTTGAATCCGACGACGCCGCAGGCTGCTGCGGGATGCCGCACGCTGCCCCCGGCATCGGTGCCGGGAGCGTGATCCACGAAGCCCATCGCGACCGCCGCGGCCGACCCCGAGGACGACCCTCCCGGCACCCGCTCGGGGTCGTGCGGGTTGTGGCAGGTCGGGCGGCCCGGAGTCTGGCCCATCATCCCCCAGGCCAGCTGGGTCATCGCCAGCTTGCCGATCGAGACGCAGCCCGCCGCCTCGAGCCGGGCAACGACGGTTGCGCTGGACGCCGCCGCGTCCGCGCGCGCACGCCAGGGAGCACCGCCCGTCGTCCGCAGGCCTGCGACGTCGAAGCAGTCCTTCCAGCCGCACACGCTGCCGGCCAGTGGGCCGACGTCCTCGCCGCGCGCGGCGCGAGCCTCCAGCGAGGCCGCCCGCTCACGGGCCCGCTCGGCGTCGAGCTCCCAGACGGCGCCCATGTGCTCGAGCGCGATCGCTGCGCTGACCGCCTCCTCGACGCGCTCGGCGATTGCGCGGGCCTGCCCCATGGCGTGGAATGATCGCACGATGGTCCTCTCCGACCACTCCATCCGCGAGGCGATCGCCGCCGGCCGCATCGGCATCGATCCGTTCGATGAGCAGCTCGTGCAGCCGTCGAGCGTCGATGTGCGCTGCGACCACCGCTTCCGCGTCTTCCACCCTGGCCGCTACCCCTTCATCGACGTCAAGCAGGCCATGCCCGACCTGACCGAGCTCGTCGAGATCGACGACGGCCGCGCGTTCATCCTGCACCCCGGCGAGTTCGTCCTCGGTGCCACGCTGGAGCGCATCAGCCTGCCGGACGATCTCGTGGCCCGCCTCGACGGCAAGAGCTCGCTCGGACGCCTCGGCCTGCAGGTGCACTCGACCGCCGGCCTGGCCGATCCGGGCTTCACCGGCCAGATCACGCTGGAGCTCTCCAACATGACCCGCCTCCCGATCTCGCTCTACCCCGGAATGCGCGTCGCGCAGCTCGTGTTCGAGATGCTGTCGACGCCGGCGGACCGCCCGTATGGCCACGGCGGGCTCAACTCGAAGTACCAGGGTCAGTCCGGTCCGACGCCCAGTCAGTACTGGCGCAACTTCGACGAACAGCCCGACGAAGCCCCGCGCGGGTGAATTGTGGGGGGCAACCCTTCCCATCCGGGGGGACGTCGGGTACGCTGAGCGAACCGCGGAAAGGGGGTGGTCCGACTTTGTGTGACAGTACTGATGGGCCGAGCGGAGGTACTCGCCGCTAGGGGTGACGTTCCCCTGAACCAGAGAGGGAACTCGCCGACAGGCCAGGCGTTGGGGAGCCGCGGAAGACGCGGCAATCGCCCCTGGTGAATACCAGCGAGTATCCGATCGTCGTCGGGCCGCCTTCGGGCGGCCCGACGTGTTTTCGGCTCAGGGCTCCGGGACATTGGGGTCTGACCCTTGACATCCCGCACCTGGCACTGCGGTTCCCGCAGGTGGCACCGGCGTTCCCGCGGTTGACTCCGCAGTTCAGTTTGGTCGCGGCGACTGGACGACGCGTCATTGGGGTCTGACCCTTGACTTCCCGCAGCTGGCACTGCGGTTCCCGCACCTGGCACCGGCGTTCCCGCGGTCGACCTCGCAGTCCGCTTTTGGTCGCGGCGATTGGACGTCGTTGCTTCTCCGTGGCGAGGGTGCTCGACTGGACGCAGGGGTCAGGCCTCCCTGCTTGGGTGTTCAGCGACACTCGGCTCGCCGGCGAGGCCTGCCCCCGTTCCACCTGACGCCTGGGCGGGCCTCACCCGCCACAGCGCGGGCTCACACCGTTGCTTGGGGATCGGGTGACCCCTCGAACCCTGCAGCGGCGCAAAGTCCGTGGCCTCACTCCGGGACATTGGGGTCTGACCCTTGATATCCCGCAGCTGGCACCGCGGTTCCCGCATGCGGCACCGGGGTTCCCGCGGTTGACCTCGCAGTTCGCTGTTGGTCGCGGCGACTGGACGTCGTTGCTTCTCCGTGGCGAGCGTGCTCGACTGGACGCAGGGGTCAGGCCTCCCTGCTTGGGTGTTCCGCGACATTCGGCTCGCCGGCGAGGCCTGCCCCCGTTCCACCTGACGCCTGGGCGGGCCTCACCCGCCACAGCGCGGGCTCGCATCGTTGCTTGGGGATCGGGTGACCCCTCGAACCCTGCAGCGGCGCAAAGTCCGTCGCGTCACTCCGGGAGATTGGGGTCTGACCCTTGACATCCCGCAGCGGGCCCCTGTGTCTTGTCCGCTCAGGGAGCCGTCAAGCCCAGGATCAGCTGGGCGGTCTCGAGCGGCACATCGAGCTGAGGGCAGTGCCCGACGCCGTCGAGCTCGATCCACTCGGCGCGAGGCAGCCAGGCGCGGTAGCGGGCGGCCGCGGCGGGCCACGTGAGCAGCTGATCGGCCGTTCCCCAGAGGATCCGCACCGGGCAGGTGACGCGCTCCGCGTCCAGGTCGTAGCCCTCCCGTAGGGCGAACTCGATCATCGGCAGGGCTCCACTGCAGCCGGCCACGCCCCGCAGCATGTGCGCGACGAGCTCAGCCGGGATGTGCTCGAAGTTCGTAGCGAAGGAACTGGTCGCCTGGCGCCGCCCCTCGACGGTCGCGACGATCTCGTCGGCGTATGGCGCGGCCGCCGCGGCCCCATCCAGCGAGCTCGCGAAGTACGCGAGCGTCTCGCGCGCGGACGGGTCGCCGGTCGCCCAGCCGCCCGCAGGCGCGAGCGCCACGACCGACTCCGCGCGGCCACGCGCCGCGAGCTCCAGCGCGACATAGCCGCCCAGCGAGTTGCCGACGATGTGAGCGGTCTCGAAGCCGGCGGCGTCCATCGCACGCTCGAGGGCATCGGGAAGGAGACTCGCGCTGAATGCACCCTCGAGCGGCGGCCCGCCGGCGTGGCCCGGCAGCGTCGGAGCCAGGACGTCGTGTCGACGCTCGAGCGCCGGCAGGATCAGCTCCCAGGTGCGCCAGGTGTCGGTGAATCCGTGGACGCAGACGAGCGGCGTGCCGGTGCCGCCGCGGTGGGCGGGCGTGAAGAGCGAGAGCAACCGGGACTCAGTAGCCGAGGGCGACGCCGTCCTTGCGGGACTCGCTGCCGCCGATCAGCGCGTCGCCGCGTACGAGCACGGCCTGGCCGCCGCCGAAGGACTCCGGGTTCGGGTCGCAGAGGGCGCGGTGCCCCCGGCGGGCGAGGGCGGGCGCGAGCCGGTGGAGCGGCTGCTCGAGCGCGAGCGACCAGCCGTCGCGCCCCTCGCGGTCGAGTCGCCAGCGGGGCTCGTCGAGCGCCGCCTGCGGGTCGAGCCCGCGATCGATCGTGTGCGAGACGAACTGCAGGTGGCCCTGGGGCTGCATGTGGCCCCCCATCACGCCGAATGGGCCGAGCAGCCCCCCGTCGCGCAGCAGCATCCCCGGGATGATCGTGTGGTACGGGCGCTTGCCCGGCGCGAGGCGGTTGGGATGGCCGGGCTCCAGCGTGAAGCAATGGCCGCGGTTCTGGAGCGCCACGCCCGTGCCCGGCGCGACGATCATCGAGCCAAAGCCGTGGTACACGCTCTGGATCAGGGAGCAGGCGTTGCGATCCTCGTCCACCGCGCAGAGGTAGACGGTGCCGCTGCGCGCCAGGTCGCCGGCCGGCGGGCTGCCCGCCCACGCGGGATCGATCAGCGCGCGCCGGGAGGCGAGGTAGGAGTCGTCGAGGTAGCGCGGGGGCAGCGGGCCGTCGTGGACGTGTCGCTCGGCGTCCGCGAACGCCAGCTTCATCGCCTCGGCTTGCAGGTGCACCCGGTCGAGGGCGCCCCGGCCGGTGTGATCGATGCCCTCGAGGATGCCGAGCGCCTGCAGCGCGGCGACGCCCTGGCCGTTGGGCGGGATCTCGCAGACCTCGGCGCCGCGGTAGGCCTTGCGCAGAGGCTCGACCCACTCGGCGTGCTGCGCGGCGAGGTCGCCGAGCGTGAGTGGCGTCACGGCGCAGATCGCCTCCGCGACGGCGCCTCGGTAGAAGCCGGCAGGCCCCTCGCCGGCAATCGCGCGCAGCGTCGTCGCGAGCTCCGGCGCCCGCACGATCTGGCCCACGCGCGGAGCGGGCAGGAACGCCGCGCGCGCCTCCGCGTACTGGGCGAGCTCGTCTGCGGCGGCCGCCCAGTAGCCGGCGATGACCGGCGTCACCGCGAAGCCGCGCTCGGCGATCTCGATCGCGAGGGCGAGGGCGCGGTCGAGGCCGAGCCGCCCGTGGCGCTCGGCCAGCGCCGCCCAGCCGGCCACGGCGCCGGGTGCCGTGATGCTCAGCGGCCCGCGCAGCGGGATCGCCGTGCCCATCGCGTCGGGATCGGCGGCCGCCGGCGCCCGGCCGCTCGCGTTGAGGCCTGTCAGCTCGCCGTCGCGCCAGACGAGCGCGAAGCAGTCGCCGCCGACGCCGGTCGACATCGGCTCGACGACGCACAGCACGGCGGCGGCGGCCAGTGCCGCGTCGACGGCGTTGCCCCCGTTCTGGAGAGCGCGCAAGCCCGCCTGTGTTGCGAGCGGCTGGCTCGTGGCCACCATCCCGCGCGCGGCGACGGCGCTCGCGCGTTCCGGGAACGGCCGGCCGCCTACGTCCACGTCACCTCGTCGAGGCCTTCGAAGCCCTCCGGAAGCGGCGTGCCGACCGAGGAGTTGAGCGCGACCTTGACCACGCCGAGGCCGAGCAGCGCGCACTTGAGCCGCACGGGCGAGAGCTGGATGCCGAGCAGCTCGACCACGTCCTCACGGCCGAGCGCCGCGACCTCGACGGCGGCCTTGCCCTCGATCTCCTCGCTCAGCATCGACATCGCGGCCTGTGAGATCGCGCAGCCCTGGCCGCGGAAGCGCACCGCCTCGATGCGCTGATCCTCCGTCAGGCGCAGGTCGACCGTGATCTCGTCGCCACAGAGCGGGTTCTGCCCCTCCGCCGTCGCGTCGTGCGGATCGAGCTCGCCGCGGTTGCGCGGGCTCTTGTAGTGATCGAGGATCTGCTCGCGGTAGAAGTTCTCGTCCATCATGCGAACAGCTCGCGCACGTCTTCGAGCCCGTCGCAGAGGCGGTCGATCTCCTCGGGCACCGTGTAGAGGTAGAAGCTGGCGCGGGTCGTCGCCGGCACGCCGAAGCGCTTCATCAGCGGCTGTGTGCAGTGATGGCCGGCGCGGACGCAGACGCCGCGGCGGTCGACGACCTGAGCGACGTCGTGCGGGTGCGCGGGCTCGAACGTGAACGAGACGACGCCGCCGCGCTCGGCCGCAGGCGGACCGAGGATCGTCAGCCCCTCGACCGCCGAGAGGCGATCGCAGGCGTACTTCGTGATCTCGGCCTCGTGCGCTGCGATGGCGTCCATGCCGACCGCCTCGAGGTAGTCGATGGATGCGCCCAGGCCGACGCACTCGACGATCGCGGGGGTGCCCGCCTCGAACTTCCACGGCAGCGCGTTGAACGACGTCTTCTCGAGCTCTACCGACTGGATCATCTCGCCGCCGCTCATGAAGGGCGGCATGTTCCTGAGCAGCTCCTCGCGCGCCCAGAGCGCGCCGGCGCCGCTCGGCCCGGGCAGCTTGTGGCCCGAGAAGGCGAAGAAGTCGCAGCCGAGCTCCTGCACGTCGACGGGCCGATGCGGTGCGGACTGCGCGCCGTCGACGACCACGACCGCGTCTCGCTCGTGCGCCCAGTCGCAGATCTCGCGCACGGGATTGAGCGTCCCGAGCGTGTTGGACTGATGCACCACGGCGACCAGCCGGACGCGGCCCTCGCGCTCGATCGCCGCGAGCTGGTCGAGATCGAGGCGCCCGTCGGCGGTCACGCCGATGTAGCGCAGCGAGGCCCCCGTGCGGTTGGCGAGCAGCTGCCAGGGCACCATGTTCGAGTGGTGCTCCATCTCGCTGCAGACGATCACGTCGCCGGGCCCGCAGCTCGCGCCGCCGTAGGAGTAGGCGACGAGGTTGAGGGCCTCGGTGGCGTTGCGGACGAAGATGCACTCGCGCCGGCTGTTCGCGTTCACGAAGCGAGCGACGGCGTCGCGCGCGGCCTCGTACGCGTCCGTCGCCTCGGCGGCGATCGTGTAGACGCCGCGGTGCACGTTCGCGTAGTGATGCTCGTAGACGTGGTTCATCGCGTCGAGCACCTGGCGGGGCGTCTGGGCCGAGGCCGCGGAGTCCAGGTAGGCCAGTGGATAGCCGTTGATCTCGCGCGCGAGAATCGGAAAGTCGGCGCGCAGCTTGTGGACGTCCAGAGGAGCTGCGACGGCGTCGGACGAGCGTGCGGGAGCAACCTTCACCGGGCCATTGTAACGGGTTTTAGGCGCGCCTAATCCCAGAGGCTCGCGCCCGGAACGCCGACGGCCCGCCAGGTGCGGCGGGCCGTCGGGGCTCGGATGACGCCGGAGGCTAGGCGGTGGCGCCAGAGAGCGTGCGCGCCTCGCCGTGCCCGATCCTCGGCAGCCAGGCGAGGCTGCTGGGCATGTACCAGTTCCACTTGCCGAGCAGCTTCATCGCGGCGGGCAGGACGATGCCGCGGATCAGCGTCGCGTCGATCGCGATGGCGACGGCGAGGCCGACGCCGAACTCCTGCAGGTCGATCAGGGTGAGCGTCGCGAAGATCGCGAACACCGCGACCATCACTGCGGCCGCGGCGGTGACGACGCCGGCCGACCCGCGGATGCCCTGCTCGACCGCGGCGTCGTTGCCGAGGCCCTTGTCCCAGCCCTCCTTGATGCGGCTCAGGATGAACACGTGGTAGTCCATCGAGAGGCCGAACAGGATCACGAACAGGAAGACCGGAAGCCAGGAGGCGATGCCCTTGGTGTGCGGCATCCCGAAGGCCTCGCCGAGACCGTGCTGGAAGACCATCGTGAGCACGCCGAAGGCGGCCGCGACGGACAGCAGGTTGAGCATGATCGCCTTGATCGGGATCACGATCGACCTGAACGTGACGAGTAGGAGCAGGAACGCCATCGCGAGCACGAAGCCGAAGACGAACGGCGCGTGCGCCGAGAGGTTGTCATTCTCGTCCTGCGTCGAGGCGGTGTCGCCGCCGACGTCGATGGTCGTCCCCGCGACTGCCCCGACCGTCTGCGGGGCGATGCGCCGCACGGCGGCGAGCGCATGCAGCGAGGCCGTGTTGGAGCCGTCGCCCACGAGCGGCAGGTCGACGTGCGCGACGGTGCCGTCCCGGCTGATCTCCGTCTTGGCGATCGGGCCGAGCACCTGACCCGTTGCCAGGGCCCGGCGCTTCAGATCGGCGATGCCGGCCTGGACGTCCGCCGAGCGGACGTTCCCGGCCTGGACGACGACGATCGCCGCGCTCTTCTCGCTCGGGAAGGACTCCTGGATGTGGTCGTAGACCTTGAGCACCGGGAAGTCCTTGCGCGAGATGTCGTCCAGGCCCGTCTGCTTCGTGTGCATGCCGAGAGCGGGCAGGGCGAGGACGACGAGCACTGCGACGCCGCCGAGCAGGGCGACGACGGGCCGCCGCATGACGTGGCCGAGCACGAAGCCCCAGACGCGGGAGTCGCGCTCCTCGCGCTTGAGGCGGCGCAGCAGCGGCAGTCGGCTCTTGTGGACGCGGTCGCCGAGCTTCGAGAGCACGGCCGGCAGCACGGTCAGCGAGCCGAGCACCGCCACGCCGACGACGAGGATCGAGCCGATCGCCATGGCGCCGCTCTCGGGCTCGCCGAGGAAGAAGATGCCGGCCAGCGAGGCCATGACGGTGAGGCCCGAGATCAGGACGGCGTGACCGCTCGTGGCGGCTGCCGCCTCGAGCGCGGCCAGCTTGCCGGCCCCGCGCGCCCGCTCCTCACGCTCGCGCTTGAGGTAGAAGAGCGAGTAGTCGACGGCCACCGCCATGCCGATCAGCATCATCAGGATCTGCGTGCTCTCGCCAGTCGCCATGAACTGGCTGGAGACCGCGGTCAGGCCGAAGGCGGTGAAGACGGACGTGAGCCCGAGCAGCACCGGGATGCCGGCGGCCAGCAGTGCGCCGAATGCGAGCAGCAGGATGAGCAGCGTGATCGGCAGCGAGAGGAACTCCGCCTTCTTGAAGTCCGACTTGAGCTTGTCGTCGAACTTCTTGCCCGATGAGGCATCGCCGAACTGCTCGACGCGTAGACCGGGGTGGTGCGCGGCCACGACGGCAACTGCGGCCTCGATCGGCTCCACCTTGTCGGCCGCCTTCTTCGAGTCGCCGCGGATGTCGAAGCGGATCAGCGCAGCCCGCCCGTCGTGCGAGCGCTGCGGCGATTGGAGGTTGATGACGGTCTGGAGGCCGCCGACGCGCTCCCGCACGTCCGCAGCAACGGCGTTCAGGTCGCGAGCGGCGAGGCGGCCGCGGTGCGTCTGGACGAGGATCATCTCGCTGGCCGGCGTCTGACTGGTCGGGAAGGCCTTGTCCAGGACCTGTGCCGCTCGACCCGCCTCGCCGACGCCCTGCTCGGACTGGGTGAGCGTCTTCTGCGTGACGAGCGAGCTGCCGATGAAGAAGCTGACGATCACGAAGGCCATCCAGCCGAGAATCGCCGTCCACGGATGCGTTCCACTCCAGCGGCCCATCCGGTGAGCGAGGTTGTGCTTGGCGTGCATGTGATTCCCCTCCCAGGGCTCGTGCGTGAGCGTGCTTGACCTGCCAAGCGTCGCCCGCCGGCAGGCGCCCGTTCGTGCGGTGGGCCTGTGTCTGCGGTGGGCCGAACGCCTGCCGCCCGCTACGGCCAGCACCCGCTGCGGGGGAGTGACCCGCACCCCCACGTGGGGCACGCGGGAGGGGGCGGCATAATCCGGCGGTGTCCATCGACGCGCCTGTCCGCTCCCCGGAGCGCACCACGGAGGACCGCAGTCACGACGACCGCCCCTGGCAGGTGATCGTCCTCAACGACAACCACAACACGTTCGAGGGCGTCGCCTTCGCGCTCTCGCACACGCTGCCCGGCGTCAGCTACGAGCGCGGGCTCGAGCTCGCGGATCGCATCCATCGCAGCGGCCGCGCCGTGGTCTGGAGCGGCGTGCGGGAGCTAGCCGAGCACTACCACGCGCAGCTCGGCGACTTCGGGCTCACGATGGCGCCACTGGAGCAGGTCTGATCCGCAGCGCCACACCGGCCCGCCGAGCCAGCTTGTAGGCGGACGGGGCGAGCAAGAGCGCCCAGAAGTCGAGCCAGCAGTAGCCACCGGGAATGCCGCTCGGCGGATTGGCTGCGGTGAGGACGCCGGTCGGATCGCGCGGCGCCCAGCTCCAGGTGCCGAGCCGCGTGCCGTAGAGCTCGAGCGCCGCCGTCAGGAGGAAGGCCGCCGCGTACACGCCGGGGTAGCGGCCACGCATGATGAAGACGGCGAAGGACACGAACAGCACGGCGCCCAGCGTGTCGGGACGCGCGGACAGGAACAGCCCGCCGACCGCCCACGCGGTGGCGGCCGCCAGTACGAGCACAGGCAGGAGCGGGCGGCGCGTGACGGCCGGCGAGGTGCCGGTGAGCACCGCAGCGAGGTAGACCAGGCCGTGGCCAGGCGGCACGAACGCCGGCACGTTGTGCAGCCGGTAGGTGTAGAGGCCGAGCAGCGGAGAGGCCGAGTACTCGAGCAGCGTCGCGAGCACCACGAGCGTCGCGACCTGGACCTGGGTGACCCGCGGCTCGCGGCGCACGAGGACGAGCAGCAGCAGCCAGGTCGCCGCCCCGATCAGGCGCTGCCGCCCGACGCCCGCGCCCTGGTCGAGCGCCAGGCCGAGCGCGAGCCAGGCCGTGACGACCCCCGCAACTGCGAACGGGTGCGTGCCGGGCCTGGAGGCCTCGTGCTCGTTGCGCTCGAGCTTCTTGGCGATGGCGCGCATGGCCGCTGCAGTCTCGCAGGCGCGGGGTGATACAACGCCCCCGTGACGCCGGCAGCTGCTCCCACTTCCGACGACGGCAGGACCCGGTGCTCGTGGGCCGCCGGCGGCGACCCCGACTACGAGGCCTATCACGACACGGAGTGGGGGGTCCCGCTGCACGATGACCGCGCGCTCTTCGAGCTGCTCTGCCTCGAGGGCGCACAGGCGGGGCTCGCGTGGATCACCATCCTGCGCAAGCGGGAGGGCTACCGCCGCGCCTTCCTCGGCTTCGACCCGGTGCGCGTGTCCGAGCTGAGCGACGCCGAGCTGGACGAGCGCATGCTCGACCCGGGCATCGTCCGCAATCGGCTGAAGGTCTACGCGGTCCGCAAGAACGCGCGCGCGTTTCTGGAGCTGCAGGGGGAGCGGGGCAGCTTCGACAGCTACCTCTGGGACTGGGTGGAAGGGCAGCCGCTCGTCCAGCCCCGCCAGTCGATGGCCGACGTGCCGGCCGCGACGCCGCTCGCCGAGGCGATCAGCAAGGATCTCAAGAGGCGCGGGTTCACGTTCGTCGGCCCGACGATCGTCTACGCGTACCTGCAGTCGACGGGCGTCGTCAACGACCACGTCGTGAGCTGCTTCCGCTACGCCGAGCTCGCCTAGAACGCCTTAGGCTTGTGGCGATGGCCGTTCTCAACCTTCATCACTACGGAGCGCCCGACGGCGCGCCGACGCTGGCCGTGCACGGCGTCACCGCTCACGGAGAGCGTTACCGCCGGCTGGCCCAGGAGGCGTTCCCGGAGCGCCGCTGGCTCGCAGTCGACCTGCGCGGCCACGGTCGCTCGACCTGGGACGGCCCGTGGACCGTCGAGCAGCATGTCGCCGATCTGCTCGAGACGCTCGACGCCGAGGGCGTCGAGCGCGTCGAGGTGGTGGGACATTCCTACGGCGGCATGATCGGCCTGCACCTGCTGGCGACCGCGCCCGAGCGGGTCGCGCGGCTGGCGCTGCTCGACCCGGCGATCGAGCTGCCGGGAGAGTGGCTGCCCCGGCTGGCCGACGAGCTGATCGAGGATGCCGGCTGGGCCACTCCCGAGGAGGCGCTCGCGAAGCGCATCGAGGGCCGGGTGCCGCAGTCCGTCGCGGACGCGACCGAGGACGTGCAGCGCCACCTCCACCTGGCCCCCGACGGCCGCTGGAGGATGCGCTTCTGCCGTGGCGCCGCAATCGCGGGCTGGAGCGAGATGGCTCGGAGCACGGTCTCGGTGGCCCACGCCTCCCGGCCGGTCCTGCTCGTCGTCGCGAAGCAGGAGGAGATCGTGCGTCCCGAGCTGCGGGCCTCGCTGGCGCGCGACCTGGGCGACCGCCTGACGACGGCCGAGCTCGATTGCGGCCACATGGTCTACTGGGATTCCTTCGACGAGACGGCCTCCGCGTTGCGCGCGTTTCTCTCCAGCGCCGCCTGACGCGGCCGCGGCCGCTCTATCGCAATCCGCGGCTGGTCGACCGCCGATCTGCGCCACGGATCGCCGACGCCTGGAGCGTCGTCGGCTTCGAGCGAGAGCTGGGGCTCATCCTTCGTCTCGGCGTCCTAAAAGGTCGGCTTCGCCCGGTTGTGGCCGGCTCGCATATCTGGCCGGCGGGGCACGCCGTGCTCTCTACGCGGAGCACCATGGCCTCCACCATGCCCTCGTTCACACCCATGGGATGCCGCTTGCGTGCTCGGCTGTCGCTACGCGGAACGTGAACGTTCGATGATGGCCGCCGCGCGGGCGGGGTCGAGGCCGCGGGCGACGAATGCCCCGGCGACCGGCTCCGGCGCGTCGCCGGCCCGCACGGCCGCGATCCACTCCCAGGTGTCGCGCGCCGTCTCCTGGAGCGGCCGGAGCGACAGCCCGGCGGCGCGTGCACGCGCGTTGGCGAACGCGTAGAACCCGCGGGTCTCCGGCTGGTCCCCGATCCAGAGGGGCAGCTCGGTGAAGGGCTCGACCCCCTCGGCCAGCAGGATCTCGCCGCTCACCCAGGCCGGCCGCGCCGCGCTCCCGGTGGCGGCCGCACAGGCGGCGATCAGCTCCCCGAACGTCGACGGATCGCCGCAGACGTTGTAGACGCCCCCGGCCTGCGCGCCGATCGACGCCACGGCGAAGCGCGCGAGGTCGCGCGCGTCGACGAGCTGCAGCGGCGTGTCCGGGCCGCCCGGCCCGAGCACCTCGCCGCCCTGTGCGACGCGCTCGACCCACCACGCGAAGCGGTTCGTGGGGTCGTACGGGCCGGCTACGATGCCGGGCCGCAGGATCAGCGCGCGGCCCGGGAAGGCACTCTCGACCTCCTGCTCGCACGCGACCTTGAGCGGCCCGTAGAGCTCCGGGCCGTCCTCGGCTCCGTCGGCCGGCGTGCGCGCAAGAGGCCCGGCCTCGTCGATCGGCGGCTCCGCCGGCAGCGCGTAGACCGACACGGTCGAGATGAACGCGTAGCTCTCGACGCGATCGCGCAGGAGCCCCGCCGACGCACGCACGCTCTGCGGCCGGTAGCCGTTGACGTCGAGGCAGGCGTCCCACTCGCGCCCGCGCAGCGATTCGAGGTCACCCGTCTCGCGGTCGCCCGTGAGCCGCTCGACGTCGTCCCAGGGCAGCCGGCTGAGGCCGCGGTTGAAGACCGTGACAGTGTGCCCGCCGGCCCGTGCGGCCTCGACCAGGTGGCGGCCGACGAAGCGGGTGCCGCCGAGAACCAGGATTCGCATGTGGCGAGCGTACGCAACCTGACGGTTGCGCGCGCTGGGTCAGGTCGTGCGCAGCGCGAGCGCCGCTGCGAAGCGCTCCTGGACGGCGAGGTTCTCGATGCGCGCCAGCGCATCGGCGTAGAACGCCGTGACGAGCATCTTCTCCGCTTCGCTGCGCTCGAAGCCGCGCGACATGAGGAAGAACAGCAGCTCGGAGTCGAGCCGGCTGACGGTCGCCGCGTGGGTGCAGCGCACGTCGTTGGCGAGAATCTGGAGCCCCGGAATGGAGTCCGCGTGGGCGTGTCCGGAGAGCAGCAGGTTGCGATTCTCCTGGAACGCATCCGTGCCCTGCGCACCCTTGTCGACCTTGATGATCCCGCGCCAGACCGAGCGCGCGTGACCGCGCAGCGCACCCTTGTAGGCGAGGTCCGAGACGGCGTTCGGTGCCGCGTGCTCCTGCGAGGTGTCCAGGTCGAGGTGCTGTCGCTCGCCCAGCGCATAGAGGCCGGTGGCGCGCACGGCCGAGCCGGGCCCGCCCAGGCGGGACTCCTGCCGAGCCTTGCCCAGCTTGCCGCCGAGACCGAGCGAGAACCAGCGCAGCGTCGCGTCGCGCGCGATCTCGGCCCGGGCGGCGGTGAAGTGGTACGAGTCGTGGTGGAGCTCCTGCGTCTGCACGAGATCGACCTCGGCGCCGTCGCCGAGCACCAGCTCGAGAGCGCCGTTGAGATAGCCGGGCTCGCCGGGTGCGAGCTCCTCGATCAACGTGACGCGCGCCCCCGCGCCGACGACGACGAGCGTCCGCCAGAGGGTGCGCGCTCCGCGCTCCGGGTTCTCGACGACGAGTCGCAGGGGCAGGGTGACCGCCACCCCGGCAGGAACGTGCACGAACCCGCCGCCGCTCCAGGTGGCCGAGTTCTCGGCGATGAAGCGGTCGCGCAGATCGAGCACGCGGCCGAGGTGCCGGTCGACGAGCTCGGCGTGCGTGTCCACCGCGTCGTCGAGCGAGGAGAGGACGACGCCCTTCGCCCGCTCCGCCTCGTCGAGGCGGACGTGCACGACATCGCGGCCGCGCTGGATCAGCTCGCCGGCGGTCTCGAGGTCGCCGAGCACCGTCGTCGAGCGCAGCGCGGCGCTCGCGCCGCTGACGGCCTCGAAGGCGTCGAAGTCGATGCCGCGCAGCGAGGTGTAGCGCCAGTTCTCGTCCTTGAGCGTCGGCAGCGGGGTGCTCTCGAGCGCCGCGCGCGCCTCGCCGCGGCGCTCTTCCAGCCATGCCGCCATCAGCCGACCGAGCCTTCCATCTGCAGCTGGATCAGGCGGTTCATCTCGACCGCGTACTCGAGCGGCAGCTCCTTCGTGATCGGCTCGACGAAGCCCGCCACGATCATCGCGGCGGCCTCGCTCTCGGAGAGCCCGCGGCTGCGCAGGTAGAAGAGCTGCTCCTCGCCGAGCTTCGAGACCGTGGCCTCGTGCCCGATGTCGACCTCGTTCTCGCCGATGTTGATGTACGGGTAGGTGTCCGAGCGGCTGTCCTCGTCGAGGATCAGCGCGTCGCAGACGACCTTGGACTTCGCGCCCTTGGCGCCGGGATTGACGCGCAGCAGGCCGCGGTAGGAAGCGCGCCCGCCGCCCCGCGAGATCGACTTCGACGTGATCACCGAGGTCGTGTTGGGCGCCATGTGCGTGATCTTGGCGCCCGCGTCCTGGTGCTGGCCCTCGCCGGCGAAGGCGATCGAGAGCACCTCGCCGTGCGCGCCCGGCTCCTTGAGGATGACCGCGGGATACTTCATCGTCAGCTTGGAGCCGAGGTTGCCGTCGACCCACTCCATGGTGGCGTCCTGGTAGGCGACCGCGCGCTTCGTGACGAGGTTGTAGACGTTGTTCGACCAGTTCTGGATGGTCGTGTAGCGGCAGCGGCCGCCCTTCTTGACGACGATCTCGACGACGGCCGAGTGCAGCGAGTCGCTCGAGTACGTCGGCGCCGTGCAGCCCTCGACGTAGTGCACGTAGGCGCCCTCGTCGACGATGATCAGCGTCCGCTCGAACTGGCCCATGTTCTGGGCGTTGATGCGGAAGTAGGCCTGCAGCGGCAGCTCGACCTTGACGCCGGGCGGCACGTAGATGAACGATCCGCCCGACCAGACGGCCGAGTTCAGCGCGGCGAAGACGTTGTCCGTGGGCGGGATGATCGTCGCCCAGTGCTCGCGGAACAGGTCCTCGTGCTTGTGCAGGGCCTGGTCGGTGTCGAGGAAGATCACGCCCTTGTCCTCGAGGTCCTTCTGGAGGCTGTGGTAGATGACCTCGGACTCGTACTGGGCGCCGACGCCCGCGAGGTACTTCTTCTCCGCCTCGGGGATGCCGAGCCGGTCGAAGGTGTTCTTGATGTCGTCCGGGACGTCGTCCCAGCTGCGCGCGTTCTCCTCGGTCGGCTTGAGGTAGTAGAAGATCGACTCGAAGTCGATGCCGGAGAGATCGCCGCCCCAGGTGGGCATGGGCTTGCGGCGATACGTCGCATACGCCTTGAGCCGGAAGTCGAGCATCCACTGCGGCTCGTTCTTGTGCGCCGAGATCTCGCGCACGACGTCCTCGTCCAGGCCCGCCCGCGTCTTGAAGATGGGCGTCTCGGGACTGCTGAAGCCGTACTTGTACTCACCGATGTCGACCTGTGCGGTCTCCGGAGCCATTTCAGACCTCCTGCTGCGGGGCCACGCCCGCGTAGCCGCTCTGCTCGAGCTCGAGCGCGAGCTCGGCTCCGCCCGAACGCACGATGCGGCCATCCATGAGGATGTGCACGTGGTCGGGCCGGATGTAATTGAGGATGCGCTGGTAGTGCGTGATCACGAGCACGCCGAGATCAGGGCCGGCCAGCGTGTTCACGCCCTGCGAGACGATCCGCAGCGCGTCGATGTCGAGGCCGGAGTCGGTCTCGTCGAGGATCGCGAGCTCGGGCTGGAGCATCGCCATCTGCAGGATCTCCAGCCGCTTCTTCTCGCCGCCGGAGAAGCCGTCGTTGAGGTAACGGCTCGAGAGCGACTTGTCGACCTCGAGCAGCTCCAGCGCGGCGCGGAACTTGTTGCCGAACTCCTTGGCGGAGATCGGGTTGTCGGCGCCGTCGGGGCCGCCCTTGCGATGCGCGTTGACGGCCTGGCGCAGGAAGCTCGAGACGGTCACTCCCGGCACCGCGTGCGGGTACTGGAAGGCCAGGAACATGCCGAGCCGGGAGCGCTCGTCGGGCTCGAGCTCGAGCAGGTCGACGCCCTTGAAGGTCACGCTGCCGCCGGTCACCTCGTACGACGGGTGCCCCATGAGCACGTACGAGAGCGTGGACTTGCCCGAGCCGTTCGGGCCCATGACGGCGTGCACCTCGCCCTTGGAGACTTCGAGGTCGATGCCCTTGAGGATCTCCTTGCCGTCGATCTCGGCGCGGAGGCCCTCGATCACGAGGTCAGCCACGATGCGTGCCTTTCCAGAAAGCGACCGCGCAGGCCGCAGGAGTACGGAGTGATGACGCATTCGAAGGTGCGCCTAACTCCTGCAGCCTAGCGCGTCGAAGTGGACTGAGAGCGCCCTAATACCCGGCCTGCGGCCGCACGAACCGATCCGTGACCTGCTTTCGTGCGAAGGGTCGTAGCAGGCGCGCGGGGCCGCTGATCCCCTTCCCCGCTGCGGCGTGCTCCCCGCTCTCGTCTATCCTTCGCGCGTTGGCCTCCTGAAAGGAGCCCCCGTGTTCGGATCCATCGGTCCGCAGGAAATCTTGATCGTGCTGGTGATCGCCCTCGTCGTCCTGGGCCCCAAGAAGCTGCCCGAGATGGCGCGCTCGCTGGGCAAGGGCGTCAAGGAGTTCAAGGAAGGCATCAACGACGACGACACCGTCGACGTCACCGCGGACGAGGAGGACGAGCCGGTGAGCTCGCGCGTCCACGAGCTGCCGCCCGCCGAGCTCCCGCCTGCAGCCGAGGCGCCCTTGCCGCCGGCTGCGCCCGAGCCCGCCGCCGCACCCGCCGTCGCGGACACGACCGGCGACGGCTCCTAGCTCCCCGGCGTGATCGGCCTCTTCCGACGGCTGGCGCAGGTCCGCCGGCTCGACCATGGCGAGGAGGCCACGCTCGTCGAGCACCTGACGGAGCTGCGCGATCGCCTGATCGCGTGCTTCGTGGTGCTCGGGCTCGTGTTCGTCGTGGCGTTCTGGCGCTACCACGATCTCTTCCACATCCTCAACCGGCCGCTGCCGCACAAGCTCAAGGAGAGCAAGCCGATCACGACGGAGATCGGCGAGGCGTTCACGCTGACGCTGATGATCAGCGTCTACACCGCGGTGCTGGTCACGTTCCCGTTCACGCTCTACCAGCTCTACGCCTATCTGATCCCGGCGTTCTCGCAGGAGGCGGCCCGCAAGGTCAAGCCGGTCTTGCTGTTCATCCCGCTGCTCTTCTCTGCGGGCGCGGCATTCGGGTACTTCGTGGTCGTGCCATCGGCCGTCCGCTTCCTCTACTACTGGGCGTCCGACGAGGTCAATCCGCTGCCACGCGCACGCAGCATCTACCCGTTCGAGATGACCATGATGTTCGTCATGGGCATCATCTTCGAGATGCCTGCCGCGGTCTGGGTGCTGACGCGCGTGCACGTGCTGTCCTCGCGCGTCATGAAGAAGAACCGCCGCATCGCGATCGTCGTGCTGGCGATCGTGGCCGCCGCACTGCCCGGCACCGACCCCGTCTCCATGCTGCTCGAGCTGGTGCCCCTGCTGCTGTTGTTCGAGATCTCGATCTGGGTCGCGCGCGGCGTCGAGCGCGGGCGCGACGCAGATGCGGCCGCCGCCGGCGAGTCTTGAGCACGCTGTTCGCGGCCGACTGGGTCGTACCCGTGAGCTCGGCGCCGGTCCGGGACGCCGCGGTGCTCGTGGAGGGGGAGAGGATCGCGGCGCTCGGGCCGGCCGGCGAGCTGGCCGCCGCGCACCCTGCGGCGAGCCGCCTCGACCTCCCCGGGTGCGTGCTGGCGCCCGGCTTCGTGAACCTGCATTCCCACATCGAGTACGCGGCCTATGCCGGCCTGGGGGACGGCCTCGCCTTCGGGCCGTGGATCGCGGCCCACACGCGGCGCACGGCGGTGCTTGGAGCCGAGGGGCTGGACGCGATGGCGCAGCTCGGCGCGGCCGAGTGCCTCCGCTCGGGCGTGACCACGCTCGTGGACGCGGCCTACGACGGCGCCGCCGTGCGCGCCTGCACGGCAGCCGGTCTGCGGGCGGTCGTGGCGATCGAGGCCTTCGGCGGCGACGATGCCGATGTCGCCGCCGTGGCCGACGCGCTCTTCCGCCGTGTGGACGCGCTCGCGCGCGATGCCGGGCCGCACGTCGAGCTCGCGGTCTCGCCGCACGCCCCCTTCACGGTCGGGCTCGGCCTCTTCGGAGAGATCGTCGCGCGCGCCCGCGCGCGAGAGCTGCGAGTCGTCACCCACCTCGGCGAGTCGCGCCACGAGCTCGATGCGCTGATCGGCGGCACCGGGCTGCTGACGCGCTTCGTCGCGCCGTTCGGCCGGCATCCGGTGCTCGAGCTGGCCGAGCGCGGCCTGCTCGGGCCGGAGACCATCGTGGCCCACGCGGTGCACGTCGGCGACGGAGAGATCGCTGCGCTGGCGGCGAGCGGCGCCGCGGTGGCTCACTGTCCGCGCTCCAACGCGCTGCTCGGCTGTGGCATCGCGCCCCTCGCCGGGCTCCGTGCCGCGGGCGTGCGCGTCGGGCTCGGCACCGACAGCCCGTCCTCCGCGCTCTCGCTGGACATGTTCGAGGAGCTGCGCGCCGCGCTGTTGCTCGCACGCGCCTCCGCCGGCGACCCCGAGGCGCTGTCGACCTCTGCGGCGCTGCAGCTCGCGACGCTGGACGGAGCCCGTGCGCTCGGCCTGGCCGACCGCGGCGCCCTCGAGCCGGGCCTGCTCGCCGACCTGGTGGCGGTGCGGCTCGATCGGACGCCCTTCTGGCCCTGCGACGACCCTGCCGCCGCGCTCGTCCTGGGGGGCTCGCCTGCGCTCGTGACGCTGGTCGCGATCGGCGGCAACGTGCTGTACGGTGTGGATTCGACCGCATTCGAGCGCGCGCTCCCCGCTGCGGCGGATGCGCGGTCACGGCTTCTCGACGCAACGACGCAAACCACATGATCAGCTTCCCCACATGATCATCTGGATCCGCAACCGCAAGGGCTGGATCGGCGGCGTCTTCTTCCTCCTCGCCGCGATCTTCGCGCTCTCCTTCGTGATCGGCGGCGTCGGCACGGGCAACCAGGCCTCGCTCTCCGACATCTTCGGCAACAACAGCGCCAACGGCAGCGGCACGACGACCGCGCAGCCCGAGAGCATCACCGCGCTGCAGAAGACGGTCAAGGCCCAGCCGAAGAACGCCCAGGCCTGGTCCGATCTCGCCGACGCCTACGCGAGCGCCACGCGGCCGAGCGACGAGGCCGAGGCATGGCGGCACTACACGGCCCTCAAGCCCGCGAACCTCAACGGCCTACAGCGGCTCGCGCTCGCCGAGGCGCAGGTCGCGACGAACTTCAGCAACCAGGCGCAGAGCTATCAGCAGGCGGCCTCCGCCTCCTCGCCCGGGAACGACAGCACGTTCGCGGGCGGCACGCTCGGCTCGCTCTCGCAGGATCCCGTCAGCCAGGCGCAGGCCGCCTCCCAGTCCGACCAGCAGACGGCCGCGCTGATCAAGGCGAGCGGGTTCGCGAAGAAGGCCACCTCCTGGTGGCAGAAGTCCGCCGACACCTACGGCAAGGTCGTGGGGCTGCCGGCCTTCAAGAAGAACGACCTCGCCGCCACGGTGTGGCTCAATTACGGCTCCGCCGCTCAGAGTGCCAACGACACCAAGGCGGCGATCAAGGCCTACGGCGCGTTCCTCAAGATTGCGCCGAACGATGCCAACGCGCCACAGGTCAAGACGATCCTGAAGCAGCTCAAGGCGACCCCGTCGTCGGCGACGTCGCAGTGATCGATATCGAGACCACGCCGGACGGCGCGACGCTCGTGAGCGTCAGCGAGCCCCTCGACTACCACCTCGTGGCCGATCTCGCCGAGGCGCTGCAGAGCGATCCGGTGCGTGAAGCCCATCACATCGTGATCGAGCTCGCGGCACCGGGGAGCATGGACGAGAGCGCTGTCGGGCTGCTCGTGCGCTCCGCCCGCGACATCCGCCTGCGCGGCGGCCGCCTTACGCTGTGCGGCGCCGACGAGCGCGTGCGCGACGCCCTCGAGCGCATCGGCGTGGCCCGCCTGGTGCACCTGGCCGACGACGCGGACAGCGCGCTCGCGTCCGGCCGCGCCGCCTGAGACGCGGCCGCTGGTACTCTCACCCCTCCGGGCCGATAGCTCAGCTGGTAGAGCAGGGGACTCTTAATCCCAAGGTCGTAGGTTCGATCCCTACTCGGCCCATCCCACCGGACAGGGCAAGCGCAAATCTGCTCCCGAGGGCGAGTCGGTGGTGGAAGCGCCCTGGGAGAGCTCAGTGCCCGAACCAGCGCGCGCGCCGAGTCGCGGCGAAGTCGTCCTTCTCCGCGGCGTGCGCGAGCGTCGCCCCATACGGCTCGGCCATGGGTGCCTCGCCACTCAGGAAGTTCACCTCGACCTTGGAGACGAGCCCGTCGCCGAACTCGGCGTAGCAGATCCCCGACCCCCCGTAGGGCGGAGGTGGCTCCGTGCCTGAGATCGTGGCGGCGATGTCCTCGGCGACGACACGCGCGGCCGATTCGGCGAAGATGCCCGCCTTCGGAACCGTGCGAGGTCCGGTGCAGACATCACCGATCGCGTAGATGCCGGGAAAGCGCGTCCGGAGGTTTCGCTGGTCGACCGGCACCCAACCGTCGATCGCCAGACCGGAAGCCGTGAGTGGATCGGGCGCCCGGTGGATGGGGATCGCGATGAAGAGGTCGTACGGCACGATCTCGCCGCTCGCCAGCCGAGCCTCGTTCCTCACGGGATCGATCGAGGTGACGAGCTGCTGAGGGCGCTCTTCGATGTTGCGATCGGCGAGCCCGTCCCGGAACATCTGCGAGACGGGCCCGGTGACGGGGACCGGGCGCTGCATCGGGAAGGTGATCGTCATCTCGACCGAGTCGCGGATGCCCTGCTGCGTGAAGCGCTCGTGCAGGAGGAACGCCCCCTCGAACGGCGCCGGCGGACACTTGAACGGCTGTCCGAGAACGGAGAGCAGCACCTTCCCGCCGGCGAAGGCATCCAGAGCTTCGCGCATCCGCTCGGCGCCGCCGAGCGTGTAGTACTCGAGTCCACCTTCGACGAGGCCCGGTGTGGCCTTCAGGTCGTAGTCGGCGCCCATTGCCACGACGATGAAGTCGGCCTCGTACGTGCCGGCATCGGTGGTGACTCTCCGCCTCTCGGGGTCGATGCCGGTGACCGTCTCCCGGCTGAAGACGACACCGCCCTTGGCGATGTCGTCGTAAGACAGCCGCACATCGTCGGATGCTTGCCGTCCGAGCATGACATCGAGCTTCGAGAAGCCGAAGAAGAACGAATCGTTGCGGTCGAGCAGCGTGACGCGGACTGCGTCCTGGTAGCTCTCCGAGAGTCGCGTGGCGAGCTCGAGGCCGCCGAAGCCGGCACCGAGGATGAGGACGTGTTTCTTCACCGCGCAACCGTATCTTGAGGACCGAGAGGGAGCGAGCCCAGCGAAGCACGCCAGCTCGGGCAGCTTCCGTTTCGCCCAGTGCGCTCGCACGGCCGAGCAGCGAGCTCACGAGCGAGCCAGGCGAAGACGGCCGTTGGCGACGGCGCCGGCTGCGTCACGCCTCGGCGCGTCTCAGTGCGGTGGTTGCCGGCTGCGGCCCCGGCAGCTCGCAGACGCCACCTGCGCACACCTCAAAGGCCGGATCCTTGGTCGTCCACCCGCGTCGGACGAGAGACGCGTGGATCTCGCAGCCCAGACAGAAGCCGAGCACCGACTCGAGCCACATGAGCGCCAGGCAGATGAGACAGATGGTGCGCGGGAGGTATCCGTGGATCGGGATGTTGGTGATGACGGTCATGGCTCCGGTCAAGGCGAGGCCGAGTGTCCAGGCGAAGCGCTTGGGCTTGGCCGAGACCCAGTCGGGCGGCCGCCGCCGCGTCATCGCGTACGCGACGACCCCCACCGGGCTCCAGCGCAGGCCCGCCACGATCCGGATGAGGAATTCGAGGAAGAAGAAGGCCGCCACGATCCGCAGCGGCGTGTAGTCCTTGTCGAAGTAGGCGTAGCTGAACGCCACGGCGCCGGTGAGCATGGTGAGACCGGCGGCGGCGCGAACCTCGGTCTCATTGAAGACGGCGGCGTGCAACTCCTTGCCGTCGACGGTGAGGCCGGAGATGTGCTGTCCGAATGCGAAAGCCATCTGCTCTCTCCGCGAGAGTGCTCGACGTCGCGCCAGACGATGACGCGCTCGCAGAAGTATGGGGCGAAAGGCGAATGAGGTGCAAGCGCCGTCTTCACGAGGTGTCGTCAGGGTCGCAGATGCCCACCGCCCTGAGGCCGTGAGGTGGGCTGTTCGCCGGGCGCTCTTTTGCCCTGGCGGCTGACAGCCAAGCAGATCATCGTCGCAGCCGGCCAACTCGACGACGGCAAGGCCTCTCCTCGTGCGACGTGCTTCCCGGACGTACGCTCATGGGACAATCTGGCAAGCAACCTGCCCGGTTCGGAGCTACGGTCGCCGGCAGCGGGCGCCGCGTCGGTCGGACGCCACCGATGGAGAGCGACTGGAGGGACGTGATGCGTGCACTTATCGCAGGTGGAGGCATGGCGGGGCTGATGACCGCGCTGGCGCTGCGGGAGTCGGGCGTCTTCACGAGGATCGACGTCTTCGAGCAGACGCGCACGCCCAGCACTGCGGGAGCGGGGCTGAACATCCCCCCGAACGCCGCGCGGCTGGCGCGGTGGCTGGGCGTCGACCTCGACGGCGGGAACCCCAAGGGGCCGGACGGGGCAGTGGACGGCGGCAGGGCCGCGATCCTCAGCGAGACGCGAATGGTCTGGGAGGACGGCTCCATCACGCGGAAGCCGCTCGACCACAACACGTCGGCCGACGACAACGCCGGCTTCCACCACATGCACCGCCTCGACCTGCTGATGTGCCTCCACAAGCGGGTACTCGAATTCGCGCCGGAGACGGGCGCCGACTGCCCGATCCAGGTGCACATGGCCAAGCGCCTGGACGCCGTCAGTCAGGACGAGGAGTCGGTGACCGTGACCTTCTCCGATGGCACGACGGAGACCGGCGACCTGCTGATCGGCGCCGACGGCGTCAACTCCCAGGTGCTGGAGGCGGTCTGGCCGGGCGTGTCGGCCAAGCGCTGGACCGAGGTCGTCGTCTACCGCGGTCTGGTTCCGAGGGACAAGGTCGCCGCGGCGCGCAAGCCTGACGGCAGCCCGCTCGACTACAACCCCATCGAGACGATGTCGATGGACACGCGCGAGACCCCGATGGCGCAGCATCTCACCTACTGGGTCCGCGGCGGCGAGCTGCTCAACGTGTGGCTCGCCTACTACGAGCCCAACGCCGAGGAGTTCGAGCGCGAAGAGGGCGACTGGTTCCCCGCCGACCGCGACGAGATGGTCGGCAACATGAGCAAGGCGTTCCAGGGCGACCCCCGTCACGACGACGTCGTCGCACTCACGAGCCTGATCGAGAACCCGACCAAGTGGGGGCTCTACGACCGAGACGCGCTCGAGAACTGGACGGAGGGTCGTGTGGGGCTGGTGGGCGACGCCGCTCACCCGATGCTGCCGACCTTCGGCCAGGGTGCCGCGCAGGCCTTCGAGGACGCCGCGGCACTGGGCAAGTGCTTCGAGCTCCACGGCACGGACATCTACCGCGCGCTGCTGCACTACGAGCGCGTGCGCTACTACCGCGCGACGCGCTTCCAGTTCGCGTCGAAGTTCCTCTTCAAGCACCTCGAGCCGGAGGACTCGCCTGAGCGCCGGAAGATCCTGGCCGCCGTCAACGAGCGGGACTACCCCGTCTTCGACCACACGGAGCGTGCGGGCAGCGACGACTCCTGGATCTACGCGTTCGACGCGCGCGCGGTCGGCGACACGCTGCCGCTCAAGAAGCTCGGCCCGTGGGACTTCCGTTCGCGGGAGGAGGCGCTCAAGACCGCCCGTAGGGAGGTCGCCACCAGCCTCTGGAAGCCGGCGAAGCCGTGGGCCGGCGACCGGCCCGTCACGCGCGAGGAGCTCGCACAGCACGCGACGTTCGACGACTGCTGGGTCGTCATCCGCGGCAAGGTCTACGACTTCAGCGAGTGGAAGGACCACCACCCGGGCGGGCCGTTCGTCGCGCGCATGTACGGCGGCAAGGACGCCACGGCGGAGTTCGGCGAGTACCACAGCCGGCTCGCCGAGCGGCACATGGAGCTCTTCTGCGTCGGGCCGCTCGTAGGAGCCCCCGCCGAGCGCGCCGGCGACGCCTCCGAGGTGGAGACGCCCAGGACGTAAGCGGGCGACGGGCCTGACACGGACACGGGATCCCAGGCGGCGAGCTGATCCTCCACACGCCGACCCGACCCGGCGTGCGGCATCAGAGCAGCAAGCCGCGCCGCCGCGGCTCGTTCTCCGCCCGGCCGGACGCGGTGACCAGGCGGCGGGCCTCAGCGACGGAAGAGCAGGTTGAGCAGGATCGTTCCCACGATGCTGACGAAGATCATGAGGCCGATCGGTGCGTAGACGGTCGTGCTTCCGCTCTTGGAGCGCCACTTGAAGGTGCCGGGCAGGTCGTTGACGCCGAGTCGGGAAAGGCCGAACAACAGCAAGGCGATGACGGCCAGGAGCAGCGCGCCGATCAGGAGAATCCTGGCAGCAGCGTCCATACCGTGGATGGTGGCCCGGGCTCTGCGAATCAAACACACGGCACGCGGTTCGCCGCGTGGCGGTGGTGGTCGGCGTTCGTTCCATCCGGGATCTCGACGCCGAAGGAGCGCTCTGCGCTCCGGCTGATCTGCGGGAGTCGCGACGCCGCGTCATCCCTGGACGGCCGGCGCACCGCGGATCGCGTAGGATCGCGCCCCCTACCGAAAGAGGCGAGGATGGCTGTCGGCATCCGCATCAAGCTCCCGGGACTCACTCAGGAGCAGTTCGACATGGGTCACGATCACATCAACCCCGACCGCACCCCGCCGAAGGGGCTGATCTTCCATGCATCCGGGCCGATCGACGGTGGCTGGGGGATCATCGACTTCTGGGAGTCGCGGGCGGACTTCGACGCCTTCTCGGCACGGATCGCAGAAGGAATGGCGGCGGCGGGAGTCCAGCCGCAGGGGCCACCCGAGATCAAGGAGTTTCCCGTGCACGAGACGATCCCCGCGTAGCGGCTGCAATCCGTCGCGGCGGCGGGTCGGACTCGGAACGTCTCGTCGCCCGCGTGCATGAACTCGGCGGGCAACAGCGAGTAGCCTCGGGGCAGACGCGTGCCCGCGGGTCGAGGACGTCCCGCGGCTCGCCGAGGGCTCTTCCCATGCCAGCAGACTTCGAGATCGACAACCTCGGCATTCCGCCTCTGGCGGGCATCTGCAGCTACGCCGAGGCAGCCGTGCCGGGGCTCTCGGTGGACGCGACGGTCGACCGCCTCAAGCGCTGCAACTACGCGCTTCGACGACTCCACGAAATCGCGACCGCGCACCTGCCCTCGACGCCGGAGTGGGAGATCAAGTGCGCGCTCAGCCTGCACCTCTGGCTGGATGCGGAGCACATCGGCGCGATCCGCTCACGCGTCGCCGAGATGCGCGAGCCGCCCCTCCACCTCGATGCGGTGCCTGACGAGCGCCTGCGGGCGGCCTTCGAGGAGCTGCTTCGCTGCGACGGCTCGGCCGAGCTCCTGGCGGGGATCTACGCCGCTGCCCGAGCGGCGATCGTCGCGGCGATCGACGACCACCTGCAGCTGCTCAACCCGCTCTTCGATTATCCGACCGATCGTCTCCTGCGCACGATCGCGCGCGAGCAGCGCCAGATGCTCGAGTGGGGGCGGGAGGCGCTCGCGGCGGTCTGCGCCGACGACGACGCGCGCCTCCGCGCCGAGCAGTTCGAAGCTCACGTCCGCAGCTGCCTCGCGAGCGCGGGCGGGATCTGCGGGACGGGTGAGCGCCCGCACGCGCACGACGTGCCGCGGATTCGCTGGGATGGGGAGCCGTTCGAGATGGACGTCCTGCCGCGCCGGGACGCCCGCTTCGCCGACCCGTTCAACGCGACGGCGAAGGTCGACGAGTACTACAAGGACGATGCGCTCCCGGCCGACGAGCGCGCGTGGGCGCTCGCATACAAGCGGCTGCGCGAGATGGACGTGCCGGAATGGATGGCGCCGATCCTCTTCAAGACACGCGGCAAGCCATGGGAGTACTACCGCGAGATGTCGCGGCAGCTGTGGGACGAGGCCCGTCACGCGATGATGGGCGAGGTCTCGCTCGTCTCGCTCGGGATTCCGTTCTACGCGTACCCGATCGACTGGGCGGCATCGGTCTCGCTGAACACGGAGTTCACCCCGCTCGAGGCCCATCTGATCCTCTGGCGCATCGAGCAGGACCTCATGCCGGGCGCCTCCGGCAAGCGTTACGAGTGGTCTGTCGCGGGCCTGCACGACGACCCGTTCTTCACGGCGCTCCAGGATTACGACTGGGCGGACGAGGTGCTGCACGCGCAGATCGGCCGGCGCTGGCTGGCGAGCGAGTTCGAGCGAGCCGAGCTCCAGGCGGTGACGACTCGTCTGCTCGAGCGCTGGGAGCCTCGGCTCGAGGCGTACGCCCGGCGAGCGACGGGAGCGGAATGGTGGCCCGAGCTCGTCTCGCGCGCGCGCCGCAACGCTCGCCCGCAGGGCACGCGCTGAGCGAGGCGGGCCGGGTGGCAGGTGGAAGGGTCAGCCGTCCACGGCTCGGAGCCGACCCGCTGCTCAGCGGCGCCCTAGATCCAGCGCAGACGCCGTGCGCCGAGGAGCGTGGCGCAGATGAGCAGGGCCATGAGCCCGAGCGTCGCCCAGAAGAGATCGGGCGAATTGAAGAAGGGCGGGTGGAAGTTCATCCCGAGCACACCGGCGATCAGCGTCGAGGGCAGGATCACGACAGACGCGATCGTCAGCACCTTCATGACGTCGTTCGTGCGCTGGCTGGTGCGCGACATCAAGATGTCGAAGGAGCCGAGGAGCATCTCGCGCGTATCCTCGATCGTGGCGATCACGTCGGCCACCTGGCGGGAGAGCGCGCGGAACGCCTCGGACGACTGCTCGCTCGAGACGTGGTCGAGCTCCGGGCTCGCGAGCCGCGCGAAGACTTCGCGCTGCGGGGCGAGCTGCATCCTCAGCTGGGCGATATGGCGACGCAGCCCGACAAGCTGCGGCAGGAGATCGGTGTGGCGCTGGAGGCTGACGAGAAGCCCCTGGTCGAGCTCGTCGATGCGCTCGACGATCTCCTCGATCGCGACGTTGTAGGTCGTCAGCTGCCACTCCAGCACGCGCGCCAGGAAGGACGGCGCGTCGAGCGTCCCGAGGTCGCTGCCGCCGGAGGCGCGCTCGCGAAAGTCCTCGAGGAAGGGCACGGCGTCCGGGTGCGAGGTGACGACCCAGCCGTGGCCGGCGAGGCAGACGATCGCGATCGGCTCGCCATCGTCGGGCTGGACGAGCGCGGCGACCTCGACGTGGAGGATGCCGCCGTGGTCGTCTGCGCACGGCCGCCCCGTGGCCCGCAGCAGGTAGGGCTGGGCCTCGCTCGGCACGCCCAGCCTGTTCGAGGAGCGCGACGACGCCTGGTCGGGCGTCCCGACGATGTCGACCCACAGCAGCTGACGCTCGCCGAGCGCTGCGACGTCGACCTCTCGCAGCTCGACGTCGCTGTCCTCGCCCTCCGCATCGAAGAGGGTGGCCTGGATGCGCGGGCGCGCCGTGCCGGCGCCCTCCGCCGTCAGGGTGGTCTCGCCGTCACCGTCGTCGCGCCGGGGTGCGGATGCGCCGGGCCGGTCCACGTCGTCTGGCGTCCCACGGGGCGCGTGGCACGAAACATCGAGCCGGGCGGGAACGCGCGGCACCTGGGCCGGCACGCGGCATGAGAACACGTGGGCCGGGGTACGTTTGCCGGTGCAGTCGCGCCCGGTCACCCGTTTTCCGCATCGCCGACCACGTTCGCTCGAGCCTCTGGTTCGTACCCGTCGTCTGCGTGCTTGCCGGCGTCGCCCTCTCCTTCGCGACGCTCTGGATCGACGACGCGTCCGATCACGGGCTGATTCCCCAGGCCTTCACCGGCGGGCCCGATGCCGCCCTCGTCATCCTCTCGGCCGTCGCGACCTCGATGGTGAGTCTCGCGGCGCTCGTCCTGACCATCACGATGGTCGTCGTCCAGCTCGCCATGGGGCAGTTCTCGCCACGCATCGTGCAGCGGATCCTGCGCGACCGCCCGAGTCAGTTCGCGATCGGCATCTTCGTTGCGACGTTCGCCCACTCCATGCTCGCGATGCGGGACGTACGCGTGGGCGGAAGCGGCGGCGGCACGGTGCCGGGGCTCGCCGTGGTCGTGGCGTTCCTGCTCGTCCTCGTCTCGATCGCGGTGCTCGTGCTCTACGTGCACCACATCGGCCGTTCGCTCCGCGTCTCCGCATTGATCGAACTGGTCGGCAAGGACACCCGCGAGCAGCTCGACGCCTTCTACCCCCAGCCCGGCGACGGGCAGGGAGCGGACCCGCAAGGCGTCGTGCTCGCGCCCATGTCGGGCGTCGTCTGCCACGTCGACGTCGACCGGCTGGTGGCGCGGGCGCGCGAGGCCGGCTGCGCGCTCGAGCTGGTACCGGCGCTGGGCGAGTTCACGCCCTCCGGGGCGCCCCTCCTGCTCGTGCGCGACGGCGCCGCCTCGGGCCTCGCCGAGGATCTCACCGACCACGTCGTTCTGGGCCTCGAGCGGACGCTCGAGCAGGACGTGGCGTACGGCCTGCGCATGCTCGTGGACATCGCGGAGCGGTCGCTGGCGGATTCGCCGTTCCTCGATCCCACGACGGCGGTGCAGGCGATCGACCGCCTCCACGACTGCCTTCGCCAGCTCGCGGGCCGGCCGTTCCCGGACGGCCTCCACCGGGACGAGGACGGCGTCGTCCGGCTGTCCGTCCCCGTGATGTCGTGGGAGGCCTACGTCCATCTCGCGTTCGACGAGATCCGCCGGGCCGGCGCGAGCTCGCCGCAGGTCTCCCGTCGTCTGCGCGCGTCGCTCGAAGATCTCCGCGCGCGCGCGCCGGCCGAGCGCATCCCCGTGCTCGACGAGCAGATCGCGCTGCTCGAGGAGGAGGTGCGGCGCGTCGTGCCCGAAGCCGATGTCGCGTTCTCGCTGGTGCCGGATCGACAGGGGATCGGCGTTCGCTCCGGTCAGCCGCGCCCTGCACTGCACGAGGCCGCGGACCGCGCGTAGGCAGCCGCGGGCCTCTACGTGGAGCGAGGGGCGTAGCGGTGGTGCAGGCAGAACGTGTTGCCGTCGGGATCCTTGAAGATCGCCATGTGGCAGACGCCCGAGTCGATCGTGTGGATGATCTCGACGCCGCGCGCACTCAGCGTCGCGACGGCTGCGTCGAAGTCCTCGACGTGGAGCGCGAGCGGGTTCGCGCTCGGCTGAGGCGGCGCGAGGCCGAACGCCTCCACCTCCATGACCTGGAGCGTGAGCGTGCCCGTCTCGAACTCGCCGCCGGGCCGCGATCCGTACTGCGTCGAGAGCTCGAGCTCGAGCACGTCGCCGTAGAAGCGCTTGGCACGCTCGAAATCGGCGACGGGAACGAGCACGAAGTCGACGCCCGAGATGAAGCCCATGTCCCTCTCCTGTCGGCTGCCGGAGAACCGAGGATGCCCGCGCATCGTAAATGCGAAGCGGCTGGGTGCCCGGGCTTCCCCGAGGCATCGTAGAGTCGCGCTCCGCGACGAGCGCTGCGTCCACCTTCAGGAGAGGGGCGTGATCCGTGTACCGCCGAGAGGTCCAGGAAAAGCTCGCCCGCGAGCCTGTCTGCGCGCGCCGAGGTGCCGCGACGTGAGGCCGGCGCAGGCGTTCTGGCTGCGGGAGCCCGGCCGCGGAGAGATCCGCCCGGTCACGCTGCCCGAGGCGGGGCGCGGCGATGTGCTGGTGCGCACGCTGCGCTCCGGCGTCAGCCGCGGTACCGAGACGCTCGTCTTCAGGGGCGGCGTGCCGCCCGGCCAGTACGCCGCGATGCGGGCGCCGTTCCAGGAGGGCGAGTTCCCCGGGCCGGTCAAGTACGGCTATCTCAACGTCGGCGCGGTCGAGCAGGGGCCGCCGGAGCTGCACGGTCGCACGGTCTTCTGCCTCTATCCGCACCAGACCGCCTACGTGGTGCCGGCCACTGCCGTGACTCCCGTGCCCGAGGACGTCCCCGCCGCTCGCGCAGTGCTCGCGGGCACCGTCGAGACGGCCGTCAATGCCCTCTGGGACGCCGCGCCGCTCGTCGGAGATCGGGTCGCCGTGGTCGGCGCCGGCATGGTGGGTTGCTGCGTCGCGCGCCTGCTCAGCCGGTTCCCTGCGCTGCAGGTCACGCTCGTGGACATCGACCCGGCGCGCGCCGCGGTCGCAGACGCGCTCGGCGCCGGCTTCGCCTTGCCGGCCGCCGCCGGCGACGGCCGCGACCTCGTGGTGCACACGAGCGCGACGTCCGAGGGCCTCCAGCTATCGCTCGACCTGCTCGCGCCCGAGGGCACGGTGCTCGACCTCAGCTGGTACGGCGACGCCGAGGTGCGGCTCTCGCTGGGCGGCGCCTTCCACTCGCGCCGCCTCGGCATCCGCGCCAGCCAGGTCGGCGTCGTCTCGCCGGTGCGCGGCGCGCGGCGCAGCACGGCCGATCGCCTGGCGCTCGCACTCGACCTGCTGCGCGACCCCGCCTTCGACGTGCTCGTCAGCGGGCAGTCTCGCTTCGACGAGCTGCCTGAGGTCATGTCCCGGCTTGCCTCGGGGCGCCTGCCGGCGCTCTGCCACACGATCACCTACGACGGGGCATAGGCCGTGTTCAGCGTCAACGTGCGCGATCACATGATGATCGCCCACAGCCTCCGCGGAGAGGTGTTCGGCCCCGCGCAGCACCTGCATGGCGCCACCTACGTCGTCGACGCCACGTTCCGGCGCGCCGAGCTCGACGCGGACGGCATCGTGGTCGACATCGGCCGGGCAGCGGAGCAGCTGCACGCGGTGCTCTCCGAGCTCAGCTTCCGGAACCTCGACGAGGAGGCTGCCTTCGCGGGCGTCAACACGTCCACGGAGGCGCTCGCGCGCGTCGTGGCCGATCGGCTCGCCGAGCGCGTGGGCGCCGGCGCTCTGGGCGAGGGCGCACGCGGGCTCAGCGGGCTGCTCGTCACGCTGCACGAGTCGCACGTCGCCTGGGCGAGCTACGAGCGACCGCTATGACGGCCGTGCACGTCGTCCTCCCCGACGGCATCGACGACCCCGCTCGGCCGAGCGGAGGCAACGTCTACGACCGGCGTGTCTGCCGCGGGCTCACAGCGCTCGGCTGGCGGGTGCACGAGCACGCCGTTCCGGTCGCCTGGCCGCACCCGGATGCGGCCTCCCGCGCCGCCCTGGCGCGCGTCGTGCAGCGCATTCCCGACGGCTCCGTCGTGCTGCTCGACGGGCTGGTCGCCTCGGCTGCCCCCGAGGTGCTGGTACCGGAGGCGAGCCGCTTGCGGCTGGTCGTGCTCGTGCACATGCCGCTGGCCCATCTCCCTCCGGAGGGCGCCGGGGACGCGCGCTCGCTGGAGCACGCGGTGCTCTCGAGCGCCGCTGCCGTGGTCGCGACGAGCAGCTGGGCACGCGGGCGCCTGCTGGAGCTGTACGCGCTCCCGGCCGAGCGTGTGCATGTCGCCGAGCCCGCCGTCGACGCCATCGACCTGGCCGCCGGGAGCGTGGACGGCGCGGCGCTTCTGTGCGTCGGGGCGGTGATCGCCGGCAAGGGGCACGACGTGCTGCTCGAGGCGCTGGCGGCAGTGGACGACCTCCCCTGGAGCTGCGTCTGCGCGGGCAGCCTGGAGCGCGAGCCGGCCTTCGTCGAGAGTCTCCGCGCCCGCGCCCTCGCAGCCGGGCTGGGCGACCGCGTGCAGTTGGCCGGGCCGCGATCCGGAGCAGAGCTCGACGACTGCTACGCAGCCGCCGACCTGCTGGTACTCGCATCGCGCTCGGAGACCTACGGCATGGTCGTGATCGAAGCTCTCGCCAGGGGCCTGCCGGTCGTCGCGAGCGACGTCGGCGGCCTGCCCGAGGCGCTCGGTCACGGAGCCGACGGGAGCCGGCCCGGCCTGCTCGTGCCCCCGGGCGATCCGGAGGCGCTCGCCGCTGCGCTGCGCGCCTGGCTCCTCGACGCCGAGCTGCGGGAACGCCTGCGACGGGGCGCGCGCGAGCGGCGCGAGTCGCTCTTCGGGTGGTCGACCACCACGTCCGCTCTCGCCGATGTGCTCGCCGGAGCGTCGCGATGACCGTCGACGAGGTCCGCGTCGGCCGGGAGTGGCTCGCGCTGCGCGAGCCCGCCGACGCCGCGGCGCGTGCACGCGAGCTCGTCGCACAGGTGGCGCGCCGCCTGCCCGCGGGGGGCCGCCTGGTGATTCACGACCTCGGCTGCGGCACCGGGTCGATGGGCCGCTGGCTCGCGCCACAGCTGAACGGCGCGCAGCACTGGGTCGTGCACGAGCGCGACCCCGACCTGCTGGAGGCCGCCGCGGCCGATCCGCCCGGCCGCGCCCGCGACGGCTCGGCGGTCTCGCTCGAGACGCGGCAGTCCGACATCACGTGGCTCTCGGGCGACGAGCTCGCCGGTGCTGCGCTGGTGGTCGCCTCCGCCCTCCTCGACATGCTGACAGCGCAGGAGCTGGCACGGCTCGTGGCCCTCTGCAGCGAGGCCTCGTGCCCGGTGCTCATCACGCTCTCGGTCGTCGGCCGCGTCGAGCTGACGCCCGCGGACCCGCTCGATCTGCGCGTCGAAGCCGCGTTCAACGACCACCAGCGCCGGGTGACGGCGCGAGGCCGCCTGCTCGGCCCCGACGCCGTGGCGGCTGCCGGCGAGCAGTTCCGCCTGCTCGGCGGCGAGGTGACCGTCCGCCGCAGCCCCTGGCGGCTGGGCGCCGTGCACGGCGCTCTGGCCGCCGAGTGGTTCGCCGGCTGGCTGGGAGCTGCCTGCGAGCAGCAGGAGGAGCTGGCGGCGGTCACCGGCGCCTACGGCTCCCGCCGCCTCGCCGAGGCCGGCGCCGGACGTCTCGCCGTCACGCTGGAGCACGCCGACCTGCTCGTGCTTCCGCGCGGGGACGGGGGCCCGGCATGAGGCGCCGAAGCTGGGCCTGGGCGCGCTTCGCCGGCGTCGCGGTGACGCTCGTCGTCCTGCTCTGGCGCCTCGGCACCGGCCCGTTCCTGGACGGGATCCGCACCGTCGATGCCCAAGCGCTTGCGGCGGCAACGATCATCGCCGTGCCGATCACCGTGTCGAGCGCGTGGCGCTGGAAGGTCGTGGCGCGCGGTCTCGGCATCGATCTGCCGCTGCGCGCCGCGGTGGCGGCGTACTACCGGTCGCAGTTCCTCAACGTCACGCTGCCCGGCGGGGTCGTGGGCGACGTCCACCGCGGCATCAGCAATGGCCGCGACGTGAGCGATGTCGGCCTGGGGCTGCGCGCCGTCGCCTGGGAGCGCGCCGCCGGCCAGGTCGTGCAGGCGATCCTGACCGTCGGCGTGCTGATCGCGCTGCCCTCGCCCGTGCGCTCGCACATGCCGCTGGCAGCCGTTGCGCTCGGCCTGCTCGTGGCCGGGGCCGTGCTCCTGGCGCGCGTCCGGCCCGCTCGCGGCCGAGACACCGCTGACGCGGCTGCGGAACGCCGTTGCCGGCGACATCCAGGGCGGCCTGGTGGCCCGCCGGGCGTGGCCCGCCATCGCCCTTGCCTCGGCGGTCGCCCTCGCCGGGCACGTCCTCACGTTCGTGATCGCCGCGCGGACGGCCGGTGTCGGTGCGCCCGTCGCGCGCCTGCTGCCGCTCGCGCTGCTCGTGATGCTCGCCATGGTGCTGCCGAGCGTCGCCGGCTGGGGCCCGCGCGAGGGCGTCGCTGCCTGGGCCTTCGCCGCCGCGGGGCTCGGAGCCGACGGCGGGGTCGCGACGGCCGTCGTCTTCGGCGTCATGGTGTTCGTCGCCAGCCTGCCGGGCGCCGTCGTGCTCGTCGTGGCGTGGGCCCGCCGGGGCCGAGGCCCGGAGCAGCCCGAGACGCCACCGCTGCGCCGCCCCCAGGCCGCGGTGCGGCCCGACCGGGTGCCACATGCCTGAGCGCCCCTACACCTTGCTCAGCTGCGGCATGTCGATCGACGGCTATCTCGGCAGCGCCGCGCCGCAGCGGCTCGCGCTCTCCAACGATGCGGACTTCGACCGAGTCGACGCGGTGCGCGCTTCCTGCGACGCGATCATGGTGGGGGCCGGCACGGTGCGCAACGACAATCCGCGGCTGCTCGTGCGCTCGCAGACGCGCCGGGACGAGCGTGCCGCCCGCGGGCTCTCGCCGCTCCCGATCAAGGTCACCGTGACGGAGCGGGTGGAGCTGGACGCCTGCGCCGCCTTCTTCACGACGGGCGACACCGAGAAGCTCGTCTACTGCGCAAGCCCCCGACTGGCGGACGCGCGCACGCGGCTCGGGCCGGTCGCGACCGTCGTCGACGGCGGCCAGCCCGTCGAGATGCGGCGGATCAGCGAGGATCTCGGCGATCGCGGCGTGCAGCGGCTGATGGTGGAGGGCGGCGGCATGGTGCACACGCAGTTCCTCACCGACAACCTGGCCGACGAGCTGCAGCTCGTCGTCGCGCCGTTCTTCGTGGGCGACTCCCGGGCCCCGCGCTTCGTCAGTGACGGCCGCTTCCCCTGGAATCCCGACCGGCGCGCGACGCTCGCCGAGGTCCGGCAGATCGGCGACGTGGTGCTGCTCCGCTACGCGCTCTCGCCGCGCTTCCTGACGAGCTGAGCGAGCAGGCCGATGCCCCGCCCCCTGCCAGCCGCGACGATCCGCACCCAGGTGTCGGTGCCCCTGGAGTTCGCCGACGGCTACTCCGCGACCGCGAGGGTCTTCAGCTTCGACGGGCTCGTCGACGGCCAGGAGCACCTCGCCTTCGCGCTCGGTGAGCGCGTCGCGGCGGTCACGCCGCGCGGGCGCGGACCGGCGCCGCTCGTGCGGCTGCACAGCGAATGCCTCACGGGCGACGTGTTCGGCAGCCAGCGCTGCGACTGCGGTCCGCAGCTGCGCGAGGCCGTGGAGCGGATTGCGGACACCGGGGGCTTCCTCCTCTACCTGCGGCAGGAAGGGCGGGGCATCGGCCTCTACGCCAAGCTGGACGCCTACGCGCTGCAGGACACCGGCCTCGACACCTACGAGGCCAACATCGCGCTCGGCCACGGCGCGGACGAGCGCAACTACCTCGTGGGCGCACAGATGCTGCGGGCGCTCGGGGTATCGCGGGTCGCCCTGCTCAGCAACAACCCGGACAAGGCCCGGCAGCTGCGCAGGCTGGGCGTGACCGTCGCCGCGCGGGTGCCCACGCAGGTGCACCTCTCCGCCGCCAACGCCCGCTACCTGAGGACGAAGGCGCGCAGCGGCGCGCACACGCTGGAGATCCCGCGGTCCGTCGGGTGAGGCTACGAGCCGAAGGCGGCGAAGAAGCGGTTGCGGAAGGAGTCCATCCGCCAGACGGGCGCGTTCGGGCGCGGTCGCAAGCCGTCCTGCCAGCCCCAGCCGGCGATCCTCCGCATGACCTTGGGGTCATGGGCGATCAGCGCGATCGGCACGTCGTGGCTGGGGTTCTCTCCGGTGATGATCTTCGCGGGCTGATGGTCGCCCAGTACGACCATCACGAGGTTCGGGTCGGCGTAGTGCTGGACGAACGAGACCAGAGCGCTCCAGGAGTACTGCACCGAGCGGCCGTAGTTGGCCCGCACCCGCGGCAGGTCGCCGTAGAGCGCCGAGCGCGTCACGTCGTCCACCGGCTGGGTCTTGAAGACCGAGCCGTCGCCGACCTCGTTCCAGCCGATCAGCTTGGGGATCCGCGTCCAGGGCGCGTGGCTCGAGACCAGGTCGACCTCCGCGAAGAGGGGCCTGCGGCCGGCCTTGCCGAGCTCGAGGCGCTGCAGGGCCAGGAAGACGTACTGGTCGGGCATGGGGGCGTAGCCGTACTTCGGCCCTCGGTAGCCGACGTCGCGCCGGTCATACAGCGTGTCGAAGCGGTAGAACGAGGTTCCCTGCGGCCAGGTGCGGTCGTTCGCCGGCACGTCGCCGACGGTGCGCCAGCCGGCCCGTTTGAATGCCTTGGCGAGCGTCAGGCGGTCGCTCTTGACGAGCTGGTCGTAGCGGCGCTGGCTGTCGACCCAGAGGCCCGACTGCACGGTCGAATGCGCAAGCCAGCTGATGCCGCCGAACGTCGACGACGTGAGGAAGGCGCTGCGGGAGGAGAAGCCGGCAGCCTGCAGCTGCCTCGTGCCCCGGTCGAGCTCGGCATCGACGCCCGGGGCGAACGACGAGCTCTGCACCGCGCTCTTGCCGTAGCTCTCGACGAACACGAGCAGGACGTCCTTGCCGCGCAGGCCGGCGAGCAGCTTGGCGGCCGGGGTGCCGCCGAAGCGGTCGTGGCGGATCTGGTCGGCGAACACCGCAGGATCCTCGACGCCTGCCTGCACTGCGCGAACCTCGTCCAGGGCCAGGCCGGCGGCGCTCGTGGACGCAACGGGCGCGTGGGCGGCGATCTGCGCTCCGGAGGCCCAGCTCACCACCCAGACGACGGCCAGAGCCGCCACGGCGCGGCGGGACCAGCGCGGGTTGGCGGCCGCGACCCGCGTCACGCGCAGGACCGCGAGCGTCATCGCGAGGAACACGGCGATGCCGAGCAGAGCTGCCCCGCCGACCGCCAGGTTGGCGTTGGTGCGCCCGATCGAGTCGCGCAGCGTCTCGATGCCGATGCCGGCGTAGCTCGTGTCCGCGACCGGGTTGAACGGACGGTCGAAGGTGGCGAAGAATCCCATGTCGAGGACCTTCACGATCACGAGGGCGCCGAGAGCCGGCCCGGCGACGCAGGCCAGGAGGCGCCGGCCCGCCGCCGGCAGCGCGAGCGCGAGTGCGACGAGCACGAGGCCCTCGAGCGGGACTCGCGCGAAGGCGCCGGGCGTCAGGCGGCCGGTCTGGTCCGGGGCGACGAGCGCGGCCCAGACGACCGGGATCGCGAGGGCCGTGAGCAGGCCCGCGAGAACGCTGCGACCACGTCCGCGCGGGACAGCGGGAGCCGCTGCCGCCGCCGTACGATCGGGGAGGCTCGGCCGGTGAACCCAGAGCCAGGCGACGTCGTGGCCGAACGACGCGGCCAGCAGCCCGAGCGCGGCGAGCAGCGCGCCACGGGTCACACTCAGCGGCAGAACGCCCGCGGCCGCGATGGCCAGCACGATCCCTTCGGTCGCCGCCACGACCCTGCGCCAGTCGCGCCGCGGGAGTGGCTCGCGCAGCCATGGCGCGAGCCGGCCGGCGACGAGGAACGCGTAGCGCATCGCGCCGATCGCCAGGACCCATGCCCCTGCCGAGCGGGCGACGTCCACGCTCAGCACGAGGATCAGGAACGCGTCGACCTCTCCGTCGCAGCGTGCGCCGAGCGGCGTGGCGGTGCCGGTGCGTCGCACGATCCAGCCGTCGACGGCGTCGAGGCTGAGCGCGACGGCGGTCAGCGCGACCAGCAGCGCGACCTGCGTGGAGCGCTCGAACGCGTCGGCGGTCAGCGCCGCGATGCCGACGGCGAGCGTGGCGCGGGTCAGCGTCACCCAGTCCGCCGGCCACAGCCGCTCGTGCCGGAAGCGGGCGATGCCGCGCGCCAGCGCCGCATCCAGGATCAGGCCGCAGCCGAGGCCGACCGCCCAGCCGGCGGCGCCGAGGCCGACGGTGGCCGCGAGGGCTGCGAGCAGCAGCACCTGGCCGACCAGGCCCGCCAATGGACCCGCCTGCGCCGCGCGCACGGTCCGTCGTTCCTCGCTCACCGCGCCGGCTGCCACCGCTCGCACCGTTCCTTCGCGTTCGTGGATACCTGGGGCGTTACGGGAAGCAGGCCGATGCGGATTCCTTCCCCGGCGGGCGGCCGGGCGGCATGAGGCAGGACGAGCGCGCTCCGTTCGTCGAGGCGCTGCGGCGAGCGAGGCTCTCGGCGTATGCGCCCGGCGAGTTCGTCGAGCAGGAGAGCTTCATGCTCGCCAGCGAGATCCTCGGCCTCGCGCGCGCGGCCGGCATCGGGCCTGGCGTCTCCATGCTCGATCTGTGCTGCGGCGTGGCCGGCCCGGGGCGTTTCATCACGCGTGAGCTCGGCTGTGCCTATCTGGGCGTCGATTCCAGCTCCAGCGCGATCGAGATCGCGCGCACGCGCGCACTCGGCCTCCCCTGCCGCTTCGACGTCGCCCTCGTCCCGCCGATCCCCTCCGGGCCGTTCGACGTGGTGCTCCTGCTGGAGACGATGCTCGCGTTCCGCGACAAGGAGCCGCTGCTGAGGGCGGTGGCGAGAGTGCTTCCGGCCGGAGGGCGGTTCGCCTTCACGCTGGAGGAGGGCCTGCCCCTCCGCGACGAGGAGCGGGCGAGCATGCCCGACGCGGACACGGTCTGGCCGATGCCGCTCGAGCAACTGCTTGCCGCTCTTGCACGCGTGGGCCTGAGCGTGCGCCTGCAGGAGGAGCGCAGCGCCTCTCACCTGGCCGTCGCCGATGCGCTGATCGCCGCCTTCCAGGAGGACGCGGATGCCATCTCCGCGCAGATCGGCGGCCCGGCGCTGGAGGATCTGCTGTCTGCCCACCGTCTCTGGAGCGACTGGCTGCGCAGCGGGCGCGTGCGCAAGTTCGCGCTCGTCGCCGAGAAGCTGTAGACCCAGTTGGTGGATATGGCGCCCGGCGGCCGGTGCCGATGGGAGGGCATGAGCGCGGATGACGATCCTCAGCAGCACGAGCGGGCGACGGCGGTCGAGGCCTGGGTGGCCTCGTTCGAGCACGAGCTTGAGCAGAGCGGCAACTTTGCCGCAAGCGTCGCAGCCATGGCGGCGCACGGCTGCTTCGACGTGCGCGCCGTCGTCGAGCGCTGGATCCTGGCCAACCCGAGCGCAGAGGCGCCCGTCGCGCGCCCGCGGCTCGCGCCGGAGGAGCCGGGCGGGCCGCTGGCCGTGCTCGACGACGAGCCGGTGCTCGAGGCGGTCTCGGAGCCCGCGGGAGGGGCGGTCCAGCTCGAGCAGGTCGCGCCGCGGGCTCCGCTGGAGGCCTCCCCGGACCTGGCCCACTTCCACAGCCTGCTGCAGGGCGGCATCGACCGTGCGCAGATCTACGAGTCCTTCCCGGCCTCCCGGCTCGTGATCGACGCTGCCGTCACCCAGTACGAAGCGTCGGCGCCGATCCTCAGCGAGGCCCCCAAGGGCCCGTCGCGCGAGGAGCTGGATGACGAGGTTCGCAGCATGCGGCAGGAGCTCGAGGCCTCTGCCAAGCGTCCTCGCCGCCGCTGGCGCTCACGCTGACGTGTCAGTGCGCCGCGGCGCGCGGTCAGAGGGGCGTGACGGGATCCCCGACGCGCACGCGGCCCGTCGTGACGACGTCTCCGACCACGCCCAGCGGTAGGGGCTCGGTCGTCCGGATCTCGCGCCGGTAGGTCGCCAGCACGCCGAGCGTGTCGAAGTCGCGCTCGCCCGTCTGCGGATCGCAGGTCGTGACGGCGCAGCGCCCGACGTTGCCGAGCGGATGGACGACCGCATCCCCGACCCGCACGTCGCGGCCGACCCAGCCGTCCTCCGCGTACGCCTCGACTCCGCCGATCTCGAAGAGCATGCGGAAGCGCCTCGAGTCGAGCGCTTCGATCCCTCCCGTGCGGGCCAGGTCGGCGACGGAGGCCTCCGAGATGATGCTCACCCCGGCGTCCAGCCCGCGATCGCCTGCGGCCCCGATCTCGTCGGACATGACGAGCCGGAGGTCGAGCCCGGACCAGTCGGACAGCGCTGCGCCCCATGGTCCGACCACGAGCCGCCCGGGGGCCGGACGGCCGAAGAAGATCGTCTCGATCGGCTCGCCCAGCTCGAGCCGCGCAGAGACCGCACGGCCGTCCGGGAACTCGAGCGTGAGCATGCCGCTTGCGAGCTCGAGCCGGTTGGCGACCAGTGACAGCCGCATCGACCGCTTGCCGTTGACGAGGCGGCCCGACTCGTCGACGAGGTGCAGCCTGCGGTTCTCCTCGACGCCGTTCGGGCCGACGTCGACCTGCTCGACGCGGCGCAGCGCAAGGCCCTTGACGGCGGTGAGCGAGATCTTCGCGACGTGCGCTGCGACGGCCGCATCCTCCACGTCCGACAGCGTAGCGAGCGGCCGGACCAGGTTCGGATGTGAGACGATTGCGCCCGCGGATGATCCTCGACCTCGAGCTGGAGACCCTCGATCGCAAGCGCATGCGGCAGCTCCAGAGCGAGCGCCTGAGCGCGCTCGCGCTGTATGCCTACGAGCGCGTGGGACTCTGCCGTGAGCGCTTCGGCGAGGCGGGCGTGCGGCCGGGCGACATCCGCTCGGTCGACGACCTCCGCCGGCTGCCGTTCACGCGCAAGAGCGATCTGCGCGACACCTACCCGTTCGGGATGTTCGCCGTGCCGCGCGAGCGGGTCGCGCGCCTGCACGGCTCGTCGGGGACGACCGGCAAGCCGACGGTCGTCGGCTACACGCGCGCCGATCTGGAGATGTTCGCCGAGGTCAACGCCCGCTGCTTCGCGATGCTGGGCGCCGAGCCCGGGATGCTCTTCCACAATGCCTTCGGCTACGGGCTCTTCACCGGGGGGCTCGGTCACCACTACGGCGCCGAGCGCCTGGGCATGACGGTCGTGCCCGTCTCCGGTGGCATGACGGAGCGGCAGCTGCTGCTGATCGGCGATCTGCGCCCCGACGTGATCGGCTGCACGCCCGGCTACGGGCTCACGCTCGCACAGGCGTTCCGCGAGCGCGGCATCGATCCCGCCGAGATCAGCCTGCGCTTCGCCGCCGTCGGCGCCGAGCCGTGGTCGGAGTCGATGCGGGCCGAGATCGACGCCGGGCTGGGCGTGCGCACGAGCAACACCTACGGCCTCTCGGAGGTGATCGGCCCCGGCGTCGCGGCCGAGTGCGTCGAGGAGCGGCACGGCTCGCACATCAACGAGGACCACTTCCTGCCCGAGGTCGTCGATCCCGAGACCGGCGAGCCGCTGGGGGAAGGGGAGCTCGGGGTGCTCGTCTTCACGACGCTCACCAAGCAGGCGCTGCCGCTGCTCCGCTACTGGACCGGCGATCTCGCGAGCCTGTCCTCGGAGCCCTGCAGATGCGGCCGTACGCTTGTCCGCATGAGCGCGATCCGCGGACGCACGGACGACATGCTCATCATCCGCGGCGTCAACGTGTTCCCCACACAGGTCGAGGAGGTGCTCGGCCGGGTGCCCGAGCTGTCGTCCCACTACCAGCTGGTCGTCAGCCGCAGCGGGACGATGGACGAGCTCGAGCTGCGGGCCGAGGCGACGAGCGAGTTCGCGCGCACGCTCGCGGCCGATCTGGATCCCGGCGCCGCGAACGAGCCCGATCCCGCCGTCGCGGCGCTCTGCGGCCGCGTCTCCGGGATGCTCAAGGAGACGATCGGCTCCTCGCTGGCGGTCAGGGTCCTCGCGCCGGGCAGCGTGCCGCGCTCGGAGGGCGGCAAGCTCTCGCGGGTGCTCGACCTCCGGCCGCGGAGCTAGCCGTGGCGCACCGCATGAGCAGGCCGGAGCCCGCGTGGGTGGAGCATCTGCGTGCCGACATGGACTCGATCTACGCGGGGCTCACGGATGGCTACCGGCGCCGGCCGCGCATCGCCGAGCTCGTCTACGCCGCGGCCGAGCAGTTTCCCGGGCACCTGCCGAGCCGAGCGGCGATCGCCGCCGAGCGCGAGCTGCTGCAGAAGGACAAGCAGGCGCTCGAGATCAGCCAGGGGACGTTCGTCGCGCACGTGCTCGCGCATCCGCGCGCGGGCTTCCACCTCATGCACTCGATGTCGCAGCCGAGGGCCGAGGCGGTCGCGCGGCTGGCGGACTTCCAGCGCGACGGCAGCATCGATCTCGGGCCCATGCGGATCGACCGGGAGGGCGAGATCGGCCACGTGACCGTGCAGAACCACGCCTTCCTCAACTCGGAGGACGATGCGTCCACGGCCGCGCTCGAGGTCGCGATCGACCTCGTGCTGCTCGACGACGCCTGCCGCGTGGGTGTGCTGCGCGGCGGGCCGGCCACGCACCCCAAGCACGCCGGGAAGCGCATCCTCGGCTCCGGCATCAACCTCACGCACCTGTACAAGGGCCAGATCTCGCTGGTCGAGTTCATGCTGGAGCGCGAGCTCGGGCAAGTCTCGAAGATGTACCGGGGGCATGACCTGGCGCCGTTCGACTCGGACGTGCTCGAGCAGCGCCGCGAGAAGCCCTGGATCGCGGCCGTCGACAGCTTCGCCATCGGCGGAACCTGCCAGTGGCTGCTCGTGATGGATTACGTCATCGCCGAGGCGGGCTCGTACTTCGTGCTGCCCGCCCGCAAGGAGGGGATCATCCCGGGCTGCGCCAACCTGCGCCTGCCGCGCTTGGTGGGCGAGCGCGTCGCGCGGCAGGCGCTGTTCTTCAACCGCACGTTCCGCGCGGACAGCCCGGAGGGGCTGCTGCTGGCCGACGAGGTGGTGCCGGCCGGCGAGCTGGAGGCTGCGATCCGGCACGCGGCGGCCGAGGTCGTGAGCGCCGGCACGACGAGCCTGAGCGGCAACCGGCTCGCGCTGAGGCAGGCGCAGGAGCCGCTCGACCTCTTCCGCCGCTACATGAGCAACTACTGCGAGCAGCAGGCGCGCTGCCTCTACAGCCCTGCACTGATCGACAATCTCGAGCGGAACTGGAATGCCAAGAGCCGCTGAGGGCGGCGAAATCGCGATCCGTGACCCGCAAGTGCATTCTGGCTGCTACCGTTCTGGGTGCACGCGAGCGAGTACCGAGGTTGCGCCCTATGCGCTTTCTCTGCCCGTTCAGGATTTGGCAGAGGAGGTGTTACATAAATGGCAACCGGAACCGTCAAGTGGTTCAACGATGCGAAGGGGTATGGCTTCATCACCCCTGACGCAGGCGGTAAGGACCTGTTCGTCCACCACAGCGCAATCTCCGGCGACGGCTTCAAGTCGCTCGCCGAGGGTGCGAAGGTCGAGTTCGAAGGCGTCGAGGGTCAGAAGGGCCCCGAGGCGAAGAACGTGACCGTGATCTAGAGAACCGGATACTCGAGCGGAGGCGCGACTCGCGCCTCCGCTCAACCCGCATCACTCCCGCTTGGCCTCGCGCCAGGGCCCGGGCAGCCAGGTCAGCACCATGTTGACCAGCCACACCACGATGCTGGCGCCGACGAGCGAGCCGAAGCCGTCGAAGTGGATCCCGCCGACGATCTCGTCGGTGATCCAGAGCATCAGGACGTTGATGAAGAACAGCGCGATGCCGACGGTCAGCAGGATCAGCGGCAGCGCCAGTAGCTTCACCACCGGCTTGACGACCGCGTTGACGACGCCGAACACGGCGGCGGCGATCAGGAGCGACGTCCAGCCGGCGAGCGAGGCGTCTCCGACGAACGCGACCGCGGCGTAGAGCGCGATGGCGTTCCCGGCCCAGGTCCAGACAGCGCGCTTCACCCCGTCGAAGCTACCAGGCGGCGCGCCGGCCGGCCACTTCCCCGCAGCGTGGACGCGACCGGTCGTACGATCCCGGCCGTGACGATCTCGGCCCACGACAGCCTCGTCCTCTTCGCGTTGCTCGTGGCCGGCACTGCGCTGCTCGTGCTGGCGCCGATCCTGCGCATCCCGTACCCCATCCTGCTCGTGCTGGGCGGTCTCGGCATCGGCTTCGTTCCGGGCGTGCCGCACTTCGCGCTGCAGCCGGACATCGTGCTCGTCGGCTTCCTGCCGCCGCTGCTCTACTCGGGCGCGTTCTTCACCTCGCTGCGCGATCTGAAGACGAACGCGCGCGCGATCTCGCTGCTCTCGGTCGGTCTCGTCCTGGTCACGATGCTGACGGTCGCAGCCGTCTGCCATGCCGCCATCGGAGGCCTGCCCTGGCCGGTCTGCTTCGTGATCGGCGCGATCGTCGCGCCTACCGACGCGGTCGCGGCGACGGCGATCGGCTCGCGCCTCGGCCTGCCGCGCAGGCTCGTGACGCTGATCGAGGGCGAGAGCCTGATCAACGACGCGACGGCTCTCGTCGCCTACAGCTTCGCGGTCGTCGCAGTCGTGTCCGGCAGCTTCTCGCTCTGGCACGCGACCTGGCGCTTCGGGGTGGACGTCATCGGCGGCGTGGCGATCGGCCTGGCGGTGGGCTTCCTGCTGCGCCAGTTCCGGCGCCGCCTCAATCACTCACCGACCGAGATCGCGATCGCGCTCCTGTCGGGCTATTTCGCGTACCTGCCGGCCCAGGCGGCGGGTGTCTCCGCCGTGCTCGCGGTCGTGACCGTCGGCATCTACGTCGGCTGGTACACCCCCGAGCTGACGACGGTCCAGACGCGGCTCCAGGGAGATGCCGTCTGGGAGATCCTGACGTTCCTGCTGAACGCGCTGCTGTTCGGCCTCGTGGGGCTGCAGCTGCGGCCCATCCTCGACTCCCTGCACGGCCGCTCGACCGGCTCCCTGCTCGTCGACGGGGCGGTGGTCAGCGGCGCGGTGATCCTCACCCGCCTCGTCTGGATCTTCCCGGCGACGTACATCCCGCGCCGGCTCTGGAAGCGCGTGCGCGAGCGCGATCCCTATCCGCCCTGGCAGCACCCGGCGCTGATCGGCTGGGCCGGCCTGCGCGGAGCCGTCTCACTGGCAGCAGCGCTCGCGCTGCCGCTGACGATCAACGGCGGCCGCGCGTTCCCGCAGCGCTCGTTCGTGATCTACCTGGCCTTCTGCGTGATCCTCGCGACGCTCGTCTTCCAGGGGCTGACGCTGCCGGCGATCATCCGCTGGCTCCGCCTCGAGGACGACGGCGTCTCCGCCAAGGAGGAGACGAAGGCCCGCATCCACGCCGCGGAGGCGGCGCTCGGGCGCCTGGAGGAGCTCGCCGGCGAGGATTGGGTCAACGAGGACACCGCCGAGCGCATGCGAGGCGCCTACCGCTTTCGCGCGAGCCGCTTCGCGGCGCGCTTCGACGACGAGGACGACGGCCGGATCGAGGAGCGCTCCCAGAACTACCAGCGCCTGCGGCGCGAGCTGCTCGAGGCCGAGCGCAACGCCGTCGTCGAGCTGCGCCGCCAGGGCCGCATCAACGACACCGTCATGAACCGCGTGCAGCGCGACCTCGACCTCGAGGACGCGCGGCTCGAGGAGTAGCACCGGCGCGAGGCCGCGGTCACTGCTCCGGGAACGGAATGGCGCTGACGAGCGGCCAGCCGCCGGGCGCGCCGGCGTCGCGGCCCACGGCGGCGCAGTCGAGCGGCGCTCGCAACGCGTCGTAGGCCGAGACGTACACGGGCTTGGGCTGGCCGGCGGCATCGAGCCAGCCGAAGCGCACCCACGGGTCGGGCGTCACGCCGAGCGGCACCGGGTGATCGTGGAAGCCCCAGAAGACGAAGCCCGCCAGCCCGGGGGTGCAGCGTGCGACCTCGATCGCCTGGGCCGTCCAGGCGGCCTGGTCGGCGGGACCCGCATCGTCCGACGACCAGCCGAACTCCGAGACGATCACGGGCACGCCGGCGAGGCGCGCGAGCGCCGGCACGTCCAGCAGGTCGATCCGGTTCGCGGGATCGCGCACCGACAGGGGTGCACGGCGCAACGGGTAGGGGTGGATGCCGAAGTAGTCCATCGGCACGCGGTCCGCGTGCAGGCGGGCCGCCCAGACGGCGGGATCCCGGCCCGCGTCCCGGTAGCGTGCGAGGTTGCCGGAGGCGACGCGGGCGAGTGGGTCGGCCTGGTGCACGCCGAGGTAGACGGCGCGCGCCATCGGCTCGTACGCCTCGAACGTGTTGGGCACGGCGAACTGCCGCACGTTCGGCTCGTTCCAGTCGTAGAACAGGTGCACCTGCGGGTAGCGGAGGGCGGTCGCGTAGGCGAAGTCACCGAGATCCTGCGCGCTGACGGGCCACACGTTTGGGCCGCCGCCGCCGTTCGCCCAGGCGGGCACGTGCCAGAACGCCAGTTGCACGGCGAGGCCTGCGCGGCCGTAGCGCGCCACGTCGGCGTCGAGCGAAGCCCAGTCGTAGGCCGGATCGCGCGGGTCGCGCGCCTGAGCGGGGCGCTGCGCGGCGATCGCCGCCCAGTCCACGTACTGGCGCGCGGCGGACATGCCCACCGCCCGCGCGCCCACCAGTTCGTAGGGAAAGGCCCGCTGCGCGGCGTCGTCGCTGATTGCGAACGCCACGCCCTGCGGATTCGCCGCGGTTGCGTTCTGCTGCGTCGACGCTCCCGTGCCGGGAGCGAGGAGCGCAACCAGCGAGAGCAGGATGTGAGTGAGGGCATCCATGCGGAAAGGACGTGCGGCGTCGCAGACTCGGATCCGGCGAGCGCCCCTCCGTACGGGTGCCGGTCACCGGACGATAGCGCCGACCGCGGGCCGCCACCGGGCTCGTCCCGCCGCGGTCGCGCCTCGCGGCGCCGGCACGGCTCGCGGCCTTAGGGCTATCGGCGTTGATGACGCCGTGGAGGCCGTGCTTCTCGCCACTGGGACCGGCGGCGAAGAAGAGCGAGTTGACCGGCCCTGCGGCTACGCCGTTGCCGAGGCCGATGCCTAGAGGGCCTGGGTCGGTGAGCGGGCGAACCCCCGCGGCCCTCTTACGCGCGGCCGTCAAGGGGTGGGATTCCGGCGCCCTTGAGGTGACAAATCCCGACCCTGGGGTCGACACCGGCCCCGCGAGCGACTAGATCGTGAGGGTATGCGCCCCGAGATCATCGCCCTGCTCGTTCCCGTGGCGCTGCTCGTCCGCGTCCTCGCGCGCCGTCGGCCCACCGCCCGCGTGGATGCGGCCGACGTGCTGCGCTGGTGGGGCACGGCACGCGGGCTCAGTGACCCCCGGCGGCCGCCGCCGGACGCGCTGCCGGGCGAGGCTCCCGGGTTCGATCCTCTCGACGTCGTGCTCGGGTCGCAGGCGCATGCCGATGGGGGCGAAGAAGGCCCCGAGCCGCTCTCGGTGGCGATTCCGACGCATGCGATCACGCTGCAGGGCTCGGCGCTCTTCCACACCGGAGAGCGGCAGCGCGTGCATGCGGCGGTCGAGGGCGAGCTCGCCGCCGGCCTGCGCGGCACGGTGCTGATGATGACCTGCGAGGAGCGCAACGACGACGACCGCAGCGACTGGCGATGGCTGTGCGATCTCACCGCGGTCGCGCTCGAGGGCGTGACCCCGCGCGGCCCGGGGCTGTTGCTGCGCCGGCGGACGTCCGGCGGAGGGGCGCGCATCGCGGCGCCGGAGGGCTATCGGCCGCTGGAGCTCGAGTCGAGCGAGCTCGACGAGCTCTACGACGTCCGCATCGCGTCCGGCTGCGACGAGCTCGCGGCCCGCTCTGCGCTGACGCCGGCCACGATCGCCTGGCTCTGCGAGCGGGCGCCCGAGGCGCTCGTCGTCGAGACGGGAGGCGCGAGCGTGCGGCTCGCCACGCCGTCGCTGCTCTTATCGGATGCAGAGCTCGACGCCTTCTGCGCTGATGCCTGCTGGCTCGCGCACGCCTTGATCGAGAAGGCGCCGGCGCCGGCGGAGTCGCAGGCGCAGACTGCCGCCTGATCAGATCCAGTGGCGCACGCGCAGCACGGCGACCGTGCCCACGGCCACGGCGAGCTGCAGCAGGGTGCCGAGCGCGAACGACGTCGGACCGTGGATGTGCCGCACCATGAAGCCGAAGTTCTGACCGAAGAAACCGGACAGGAACGTGATCGGCAGGAACACGGTCGCAACGGCCGCGAGACGGCGCATGACGTCGTTGAGCCGGTTCGACGTCGTCGAGAGGTGCACCTCGAGCGCGCCCGTGAGCAGGTCGCGCTGGGCGTCGATCAGCTCGGTGACGCGGAAGAGCTCGTCCTGGGTGTCGCGGAAGGCCAGGCGCACCTCGTCGTCGGCGCCCGGCAGCTGAACCGTGCCGGCCGCCAGACGCGCGACGACGTCGCGCTGCGGCCCCAGCACGCGCCGCATGACGACCAGGCGGCGGCGCAGACCGAGCACCTCCGGGAGCACGTCTCCGTGCTCCTTGTCGTCGAGCACGAGGCGCTCCAGGTCGTCGACCCGATCGTCGAGCTGCTCGAGCTCGGGGTAGAAGCTGTCGGCCAGCGAGTCGGTGATGTGCTGGGTGAGCATCGCCGTCGAGGGGATCGGATCGCCGCGCTCGGTCGTCCGCTTGCGAAGACCGATGAAGGCGGGACAGGACTCGGTGTGCACCGTCACGAGCCACTGCCCGGAGACGATCGCATGCACCTCGACGAGGCTGTCCTCGTCGTGCGTCGCGCCGAACAGGACGAGCAGCGTGTGTCCGGGGTAGTCGTCCGCCTTCGGGCGCTGGCCGAAGTTGCCGATGTCCTCGCGCACGAGGCGGTGGAACTCGAGCAGGTCGCCGATCTCGGCGAGGTCGCCCTCGGACGGGTGCCCGATGTCCAGCCAGAACGCCGTGCCGGTTCCGAGCTGCTCGGAGACCTCGTCGAGCTGGACGCCGGACGACGAGCTGCCGTCGGCCTTCACGAGTGTCCATGCCACGCGCGCATGTTCGCCCGCAGGGCGGCCGACCCTGCTCGTCGGCCGCGCTGCGCGGAAGGAGCGCGTCGCAAGTCCGTGCGCTCCGGCCCGGCCCCCGTGTGCGCTCCGACCGTCTAGCCTCGCGGCATGGCAGCAGTCCGCGACGATCTGCCGCACGCGGTTCGGGTGGTCGAGACCGAATGGATTCCGCTCTCGGACGGCACGCGGCTGGCGGCGCGGCTGTGGCTCCCCGAAGGCGCGGGGCGCGTGCCCGCGATCCTCGAATACCTGCCCTATCGCCTCAGCGACGGCACCCAGGCGGGCGATCACCAGCAGATGGGCTGGTTCGCCGGCCACGGCTACGCCTGCGCCCGCGTCGATATTCGCGGTACCGGCAACTCGGGCGGGATCATCGAGGACGAGTATTCCGAGCAGGAGCTGCTCGACGGCCTCGAGGTGATCGCATGGCTCGCCGAGCAGCCGTGGTGCGACGGCGCCGTCGGCATGGTGGGAACGTCCTGGAGCGGCTTCAACGGCCTGCAGCTGGCCGCGCGCACGCCGCCGGCGCTCGGCGCGGTTGTCAGCTACTACGCCAGCGACGACCGCTACGCGGACGACGTCCACTATCGCGGCGGGCTCGTGATCCCGATGGACATGGCGCAGTGGGCCAACTGCATGCTCTCGTGGAACGCGCTGCCGCCCGATCCCGCCATCGCGGGCGAGGACTGGCGGGAGCAGTGGCGCGCGCGCCTCGAGCGCACGCCCCACTTCGTCGAGCGCTGGCTTGCGCATCAGCGGCGCGACGACTATTGGCGGCATGGCTCCGCGTGTGAGCACTACGAGCGCATCCGCTGTCCCGTCTTCGCGATCGGGGGCTGGACCGACGGCTACACCGACGCCGCCTTCCGGTTGCTCGAGCACCTCGAGGTGCCGCGCCGCGGCCTGATCGGCCCATGGGGCCACAACGATCCGGTGCACGGCGTTCCCGCCCCCGCCGTCGGCTCGCTCGGAGAGTGCGTGCGCTTCTTCGACCGCTGGCTCAAGGGCGTCGCCAACGGCCTGGATGAGGAGCCGATGCTGACGGCTTGGCTTCAGGACACGGTGCCGCCGCGGGCTCGCTACGACGAGCGTCCCGGGCGCTGGGTCTCCGCGGCCGGCTGGCCTCCGCCGCCCGGCAGCGGGCAGCGTCTCCATCTGGCAGCCGGCGGCGTGCTCTCGTCCGAGCCCGGCGCGCGTGCGCTGCTGGAGCTGAAGGGCGCGCAGAGCACCGGCCTCGACGGCGGAGCCTGGTGCGCAGACGGTCACTCCGACGACCTGCCGCTCGATCAGCGCGCCGACGACGGCCGTTCGCTCTGCTTCGACTCCGCGACGCTGGACGCCCCACTCGAGATCCTCGGGCACCCGGGCGCCGAGCTGACGCTCGTCAGCGATCGGCCGCTCGCGCTCGTCAGCGTGCGCCTGTGCGAGCTGCTGCCCGGCGGGGCGTCCCTGCTGGTGACGCGCGGCCAGCTCAATCTGACCCACCGGGAGGGCCACGACCGCATCGTCCCGCTGGTGCCGGGCGAGCCCGTGTCGGTGCGGGTGCCGCTGGATGCGATCGGACATCGCTTCTCGGCAGGCTCCCGTCTGCGCGTCGCGCTCTCCCCGACCTACTGGCCGCTCGCGTGGCCGTCGCCGGAGGCGGTCACGCTCGGGGTGGTGGCGGGCGAGAGCTCGATCGTTCTACCGCTCTTCGACGCCGCCACCGCTCCGCCGCCGCCGGCTCTCTGCCCGCCGGAGGAGCCGCCGGCCTATCCGCTGACGGAGCTCGCCCCCGGCCGCGGCGCGCGCACGATCACGCGCGCGCTCGGCAGCGGCCGCAGCGAACTGCGCTTCGACTGGGATCTCGGCGGCACCAGCCGCGACGACGTGACCGGCACCGAGATCACGTTCGAGGCGGATGCCGTCTTCGAGATCGTCGAGGACGAGCCGCTCTCGGCGCGGGCCCTCTGCACGAACGTCACGGCGCTGAAGCGCGAGGCCGACGGCTGGGATGGCCGCTCGGAGGCGCTCACGGAGATGACGTGCGATGCCGAGAGCTTCCACATCTCCTCGACGCTCCGCGTGCTGGACTCCGGCGTCGAGTCGTTCGTGCGGACGTGGTCGTTCTCGGTGCCGCGCGACGGCGGCTGACCGCCTCAGCCCTCGCTGAGCTCCTCGGGCGGCGCGGTGCCCGCGACGGCCTGCCGCCGCGAGCTCGGACGAGCGGGGCGCGAGCGAGGTGCGCAGCGGCACCTCCTCGAGGAACCACGAGAGCACGAACGGGAGGACCGCGATCGCCATGCCCCACAGGAAGACGCCGTGGAGCGAGTGCGCGAAGGCCCGCAGGAAGTCCGCGTGGATCGCGGGCGGCAGGCGGTCGGCCTCGGCGGGGCTCAGCTGGACGCCGCTGCCCAGGCGGTCGACCACGCTTCGGGAAGTGCGCGAGTTGGCCCGCGAGCCGGGCGGCGAAGATCGCGCCGAAGATCGGCGACGCCGAAGGAGCCGCCCATCGAGCGGAAGAACGTCGCGGTCGAGGTCGCGACGCCGATGTTCCGCGGCTCGGCGTCGTTCTGGACGACGAGCACGAGCACCTGCATCACGAGGCCGATGCCGACGCCCACGACGAGCATGTAGACGGACGCGAGCCAGGGCGCCGTGCCGACGCTCGAGGCGCGAGAGCAGGAACATGCCGACGACGAGGATGCCCGTGCCCGCGATCGGGAACATGCCGGTAGCGGCCGATGCGGCTGATCGCGCGGCCCGAGAAGATCGCGGCGGTCGAGCAGCCCGACCATCAGCGGCAGCATGCGCAGGCCCGAGCTCGGTCGCGCTCGACGCCGTAGACGAGCTGCAGGTAGAGCGGGATGAAGATGATCGCGCCGAACATCGCCATGCCGATCGTCGCGCCCATCGCGCTCGCGACGTTGAAGACGCTGCGAGCGGAAGAGCGCGAGCGGCACGATCGGCTCGTGCGCGCGGCGCTCCTGCCAGAGGAAGGCGGCGAGCAGCACGACGCCGGCCACGCCGAGCCCGACGATCATCGGCGAGCCCCACGCGTACTCGGCGCCGCCCCAGCTCGTGAGCAGGATCAGCGCGCCGACGCCGCCCGTGAGCAGCGTCGCGCCGAGGTAGTCGATGCGGTGGCGGGTCTGTGGGGCGTGCGCAGCGTGCAGCTTGAAGATCACGATCAGGATCGCGAGCACGCCGACGGGCATGTTGACGTAGAAGACCCAGCGCCACGAGATCTGGTCGACGAAGAAGCCGCCGAGCAGCGGCCCGGCGACCGAGGCGACGGCGAAGACGGAGCCGATCAGGCCCATGTAGCGGCCGCGCTCGCGCGGCGGGACGATGTCGCGCGATGATCGCCTGCGCGCGTGACCATCAGCCCGCCGGCGCCGGCGCCCTGCAGGAAGCGGAAGCCGATCAGCTCGGCCATCGACTGGCTGAGGCCGGCGAGCATCGAGCCGGCGAGGAAGATCACGATCGCGGCCAGGAAGACGGGCTTGCGCCCGTACATGTCGCCGAGCTTGCCGTAGATCGGCGTCGAGACGGTCGAGGCGAGCAGGTACGAGGTGACGACCCAGGAGAGGTGGTTGAGGCCGCCGAGGTCGCCGACGATCGTCGGCAGTGCGGTCGAGACGATCGTCTGGTCGAGCGCGGCCAGGAACATGCCGAGCATCAGCGCGGCGAAGACGGTGGCGAGCGCGCGACCCGCGAGCGGCGCGTCGCTCTCGCCGGCCGGCGCCGCCGCAGTGGCCTCTTCGCGCGGCGAGACGGTCGCCATGCCCCGACAGTAGCAGAAACCGGAGGCATACCTCCGGTTCGTGTATGCTGCGGCCATGAGCGGCATCGCAGGCGAGCAGAAGGGACGCCGCAGCCACGCGCGGCGCAACCACGAGGCTGCTCGTCGCCGCGGCGCGCGAGGTCTTCGCCGAGCGGGGCGTCGAGGCCTCGCTCGAGGAGATCGCGCGGCGGGCCGGCGTGGGCATCGGCACGCTCTACCGGCACTTCGCGACCCGCGAGGCGCTCGTCGAGGCGGTCTTCGAGCGGCGCATCGGCGAGTTCGCCGCGATCGCGGAGCGGCGGACGCCGAGCCCGACGGCTGGCTCGCGCTTCGTCGGGCTTCCTCGAGAGACGCTGGAGCTCCAGGCGGGCGACCGCTTGCTGAAGGACGTCTTCCTGCGCTCGCCGCCCGGCACGCGCCGCGTCGAGAGCGCCGCGCGAGGAGCTGCGCGCGGCTCTTCGAGCAGGTGCTCGAGCGCGCCCGCGCAGCAGGGCAGCCTGCGCGCACGACTTCGCGTTCTCCGACCTCGCGCTGCTGTTCTGGTCGTTCGCGCCGCTGATCGACGCCACGGCCGAGGTCGCGCCGAACGCCTGGCGGCGGCACCTGCACGGCTGCTCGACGGCCTGCGCGGCGCCTCGGCGACGCCGCAGAGCGAGCCGTCGCTCACGGACGACGAGCTGACCGCGGCCATGCAGGCGCTGCGCGCTCAGGCACGGCGCGCCGGCCGGTCCTGACTCCGCGAGGAGGGTCTTCGGCGCGCGACATCACCCCGCCCAGGCGAGGACGCGCGGCGAGAAGCCGGCCCGCAGGCGCCGGCCGATCTCGCGCAGGAGCCGCAGCCGGCCGTCGCGCAGGCGGATGTCGAGCCATTCATCGCCCTCGCGGCTCGCGACCAGCGCGCTGCGGCCGTCGGGCGAGAGGCGGAAGTCGCCGACCGCCGTGAGCGGCAGGTGGCGGATCGCCCGCAGCGGGCCGTGCGCGCCGCGCACGAGCACGGCTGGCGCGCCCGCTTGGCGTCGCGGCGCAGCACCACGAGGCGGTTGCCGCGCGGCGCGAAGCCGCCGGCGAGCACGCCCGCCGCGGGCGCTGCGAGCGCCCCACGCGCTCGCCGCCCGCCGCAGTAGAGCGTGACGCCCGTGGCGGTCGAGCACCGCGAGCACGCGTCCGTCGGCGCGCCAGCTGAGCGCGATCGGCGCGCTGGCGCCCGGGCATGCGCGCACGTGGGCGGCGCGTGTCGGCCGCCACCATGTGCATGCCGCTCGGGCGCGGCGTATGCGAGCTCGTGGTCGGTCGACGGCCGGGCGCCAGGCGGGCGCGACTGCGAGCGCGTGCCGCGCGACGCGATGTGGCGCCCTTGCTGTCGCCCCCGACGACATACAGCGCGCCGCCCGCGAGATAGGCCACGCGGCAGCAGGGCGGGACGCGTGCGCTCGAGCGACCAGCGCGGCAGCGAGACCGGGCCGGGCGCGGGCAGCCGCCAGCGCACCTGGCCGTCGGCGACGTTCACGGCGACGAGGACCGAGCCCGAGGCGAGCACCGCGTTGCGTGCCGTGCGGCGAGAGGTCGCCGTCGCTCGCGGGCCCGAGCGCGCGGACGCGCCCGCGCGCGTCGACGGTCGAAGCGACGCCGCGCCCGAGCGCCAGCACGACGCCGTCCTCGAGCTCCGCGCCGAAGGGCGCGCGCGCCGAGCGCGGCGAGCCGCCGTCGCGCAGGTAGCCCGCCACGGCGACCGCGCCGCGCCGCGCGCGTCAGCAGCGCCGCCAGCACGGGCCAGCCGAGGCGCGGCAGCGCGCAAGCGCCGGCTGGCGGACGGGGGTGCGCTCGGCGAAGCGCCGCCAGCACGAGCCGCCGCCCGCGCTCGCCCGCCTCGACCTCGCCCGGCGCCTCGAAGCTCGCGAGGCGCGCCGTCAGCAGCTGCTCGCCGCGCGTTCACGCGTCCACCGTCCCCGGCGAGCTCGTCGAGCGCGCGCCGCAGCCGCGAGTTGACGGTGCCGCGCGGCAGGTCGAGCATCTCCGCGATCTCGCCCGGCGTGTGCTCGAGCAGGTAGCGCAGCACGATCACGGCGCGCTGATCGGGCGCGAGGCGGCCGATCGCCTCGGCGACGTCGTCGGAGAGATCGCTGCGCGCGGCGGGCGCCACCGGCTCGCGCGCGGCCTCGACCGGGCGCCGCAGCGCGTGCGCCCGCGCCCAGTCGAGCGCGCGGTTGGTGACGATGCGGTGGAGCCAGGGCGCGAACGGCCGCGCGCGATCGAAACGGTCGAGCACCCGGATCGCCTGCAGGAACGCCTCCTGCGCGATGTCCTCGGCAGCATGCGCGTCGCGCGTGACGAGGAAGGCGGCGCGGTAGGCCGGGCGCCAGTGGCGGCGGTAGAGATCCTCGACCGCGCCCGGGTCGCCCCGCCGCGCGGCCTGGATCAGCGCGCGCTCGCTGCGCGCGGCACTCACGGGCGCGAGCGCGGCGCTTCCGTCGGCGGCGTGCGAGACCCCCATGTCGTCCCTACGGGCGGGGCCGCCCGGCAGGTCCGTGGCGCCCATGCGGCGACAATAGCCCTCGCAGATGGAAGGCGTCGCCGGAATCCTGCTGGCCGGGGGCCGCTCGCAGCGCATGGGGCGCGACAAGGCGAGCCTGCCCTGGCACGGCTCGACGCTCGCGCGCCGCGCCGCCGGGATTGCTCGCGCGCATCGCCGAGCCGCCGGTGATCGTCGTCTGCGCGCCGGATCAGGAGCTCCCGCCGCTGCCGGCCTGGGTGCGAGGTCGTCCGCGACCCCGAGCCGGGGCTCGGGCCGCTGGCGGGGCTTGCCGTCGGCCTGGCCGCCGCGGCGGCCGCGGGCGGAGGTCGCCGCCGTCTGCGCGGTCGACGCGCCGCTCGCCCACCCGGCGGTGCTGTTCGGCCTGCTGAGCGCGATCGGCAGCGCGCCCGCCGTCGTCCCGGTCAGCGACGCGCGCCCGCAGCCATTGTTCGCGGTCTACCGCACGGAGCTCGCCTTCCTGGCGGCGGCGCTCGTCGCGGACGGCGAGCGCCGCGCCGCGCAGCTCGGCGAGCGCGCCGGCGCTCGCGTCGTCGAGCCGTTCGAGCTGCTGGTCGTGGACGACGTCGCGGCCTTCGACCCGTCGTTCGGCTCGTTCCGCAGCTTCGACGCGCCGGATGCCTACGACTCCGCGCTGGCTCTCCCGCAGCCCCTCGTGCGCGTCGCGGAGGGCTCGCAGGGCCGCCGGAGATCCGTGCCTCGACGGTCGGCCGGGCGCGGCGCCTGCTGCTCGCCGATGTCATGCCCGAGCGCGCCGGCTCGGTGCCCGTGGACGAGGAGACGCCGCTCTTCGCGGGAGATCGGCTGGTCCCCGCCTGAGCGCTCAGCGGCCGAGCTGCGCGTCCGCGCTCTGCTTGATCTCCTGCACGATGGCCGGGATCGCGCAGCGTCGTGGCGTCGCCGAGCTCGCGGCCCTCGGCGATGTCCTTGAGCAGCCGGCGCATGATCTTGCCGCTGCGCGTCTTGGGCAGGTCGGGCGTGAACACGAGCAGCGACGGGCGCGCGATCTTGCCGATCGCATTCGCGACGTGCTCGCGCAGCTCGTCCGCGCAGCTCGGGGCTGGACGTCCCGCCGATCGTGATCACGAAGGCGGCGATGCCCTCGCCCTTGAGCGGGTCGTGCGCGCCGATCACGGCGGCCTCCGCAACAGCGGGATGCGAGACGAGCGCGGACTCGACCTCGGTCGTGGAGATCCGGTGGCCGGCCACGTTGATCACGTCGTCGACGCGGCCGAGCAGCCAGAAGTAGCCGTCCTCGTCGGTCTTGGCGCCGTCCCCGGTGAAGTACACGCGGGGGCCGAAGCGCGACCAGTAGGTCTCCACGTAGCGCTCGTCCTCGCCGTAGAACGTGCGCAGCATCGACGGCCACGGCCGCTTGAGCACGAGGTAGCCGCCGCCTCCGCGCGGCTCGGTCTCGCCCTGCTCGTTCACGATCTCGGCCACGATGCCGGGCAGGGGCACGGTCGCGGAGCCGGGCTTCGTCGTGATCACCCCCGGCAGGGGCGCGATCAGGATCGAGCCCGTCTCGGTCTGCCACCAGGTGTCGACGATCGGGCAGCGCCCGCCGCCGACGCGGTCGTGGTACCACATCCAGGCCTCCGGGTTGATCGGCTCGCCGACCGTGCCGAGCAGGCGCAGGCTGGACAGGTCGTAGCCCTCCAGGTGACCGTCGCCCGCGCCCACCAGCGCGCGGATCGCGGTCGGCGCCGTGTAGTAGATCGTGACCTTGTGCTTCTGCACGATCTCCCAGTGGCGGCTCCAGGACGGGTGCTCCGGCGCGCCCTCGTAGATCACGCCGGTGGTGTGGTTCTGCAGCGGCCCGTAGACGATGTAGGAGTGCCCCGTGACCCAGCCGATGTCGGCGGTGCACCAGTAGACGTCGTCGTCGCGGATGTCGAACACCAGCTCGTGGGTGACCTTGGTGCCGAGCAGGTAGCCCGCCGTCGTGTGCAGGATGCCCTTGGGCTTCGCGGTCGTGCCCGAGGTGTAGAGCAGGAACAGCATGTCCTCGGCGTTCATGCGCTCGGGCTCGCACCAGTCGTCTGCGGCCGGCACGAGCTCGTGGTACCAGTGGTCGCGCCCCTCCTTCCAGCCGACCTCGTGCTCGGTGCGCCGGACGACGAGCACGTGCTCGATCGTCGGGCATTCCTCCAGCGCCTCGTCGGCGGCCGCCTTGAGCGGCACGATGCCGCCCTTGCGCCAGCCGCCGTCGGCCGTGATCAGCACCTTGCACCCGGCGTCGTTGATGCGTCCCGAGAGCGACTGCGCCGAGAAGCCGCCGAAGACCACAGAGTGCGCTGCGCCGATGCGCGCGCAGGCCAGGAGCGCCATCGGCAGCTCCGGCACCATGCCGAGGTAGATCGCCACGCGATCGCCCTTGATCACGCCGAAGTCCCGCAGGACGTTGGCCAGGCGGTTGACCTCGTCGTGCAGCTCCTGGTAGCTGATCACGCGCTCGTCGCCCGGCTCGCCGACCCAGATGTAGGCGGTCTTCGCGCCGCCGCCCGCCTGCAGGTGCCGGTCGAGGCAGTTGACGGATGCGTTCAGCTCGCCGTCGGCGAACCACTTGAAGAAGGGAGGATCGGAGTCGTCGAGGCCCTGCGTGGGCTCCCGGTACCAGGTCAGCTCGTCGAGCGCGCGCGACATCCAGAAGCCGACGTGATCGGCCTCCGCCTCCGCGTACAGGGATTCGTCCGAGACCCGGGCCCGGGCCTTGAACTCCGCCGGGGGCGGAAAGACCCGCCGCTCCTCGAGCAGCGCCTCGATCGCCTGCCTCTGACCCTCCATGTGCATTCCTCCGCTCGGGACGCATATTCCGGGGTCAGGCACGCATTATGCGTGCCTGACCCCGGTTATGCAGGGGCGCATCGGCGCCGTCGTTGACGATAGCCAAGCGGCGAGCGGGGCGTCCACTCGCATTCGCCGCTGCGGGTATCCTTCACCGGTGTCTGGTCTCCGGGCGATGCGCGCGCGGGCGCTGTGCGTCCTTTCGCTCGCGGCCGCGGGTGTGGCTGCGCTTGCCGTCGGAGGCGCCGCAGGCGCGAGCCAGGCGCCGCGCACCACGGCCTCGGCCTACGCGGTCCTGATCAACGTGCCGGGCGCGCAGTCGAGCGGGACGCTGGCCTCGCCCGAGCGGCTCGTATCAGTACCGCGACCTGGTGGCGATCCACGCGTACACCGCGGGCTCGGCCCTCGCCGCGGGCGAGCGCGCCTACGGGCACAGCGAGCTCACGGGCGTCAGCCTGCTGGGAGGCGCCGTGACCGCCGACTCGGTGCTCTCGCGCACCTATGCCGACGGCCGCAAGGATCCCGCGACCGGGTCGTTCGGCGGCTCGGTCAGCGGTCTCGTGGTCGCCGGCGCGGCGGTCTCGCTGCAGCCGGGCGCGCAGTTCCCGATCCCGGGCATCGGCTGGGGCGTCATGGACGAGCGGCGCATCGTCCAGTCCGACGGCGCCTACCGCGGCTCGGAGGTCGCGCTGCACATCCATCTCACGAGCGACTGGCACGACCTGCCCGCCGGCACGGAGATCCTGCTGGGCTACTCGGATGCGGCCGCGAGCGCGCAACCGAGCGAGAAGGCTCCCGCCCTGAACGTCGTGGGAGCGCCCGTCGCTCCCACCGCCTCCGCTGCGCGCGGCGGTGCAGCCGACACGAACCCGGGCCTGCTGGGCGCGCCGGTCGTCCCGGTGCCCGCGAGCGACGGCACTCCGACCGACTCCGGCGACGGGCTCACGCCCACGGGCATCGAGGCGCCGCCGCCCGGCGGCTTCACGCTCACGCCTCCCGTCTCGCCCGCCGTGTACCAGCAGCTGACCTCGCCCGGCTACGTCTTCCCGGTGGCGGGCGGCGCGCACTACGGCCACGACTTCGGCAACTTCCGCGCGGACACCGGCTTCCACGAGGGCAGCGATCTCTTCGCCCCGGCGGGCACGCCGCTCGTCGCGGTGCAGGCGGGCACGCTGCACAACGTCGGCTGGAACCGCCTCGGCGGCTGGCGGCTGTGGGTCGAGGACGCGCAGGGCAACTGGTTCTACTACGCGCACCTCTCGGCCTACTCGCCGATCGCGAAGAACGACGCGCACGTCAACGCGGGCGACGTGATCGGCTTCGTCGGCAACACCGGCGACGCGCAGGGCGGGCCGACGCACGTGCACTTCGAGATCCACCCGGGCGGCCAGTGGGCCGTGCCGCCCTACGACTATCTCCAGGCCTGGCAGGGCCATCGCAACCCGCTCGCGGAGATCCCGGCCGTGCTGCCGCAGCCGCCCGTCGCCGCATCCGAGCTCGGCTCCACCGACATCTCCGCCGCCTCGGGCCTCGAGACGGCAGCGGTGCTGGCGGTGGCGAGCGGCGTCCCAGTCGACTCCGGTCTCGTGGCGCTCGGCGTGCCCGCCCCGACGGCCTCCGAGCTGCTGGCCGCAGCGCCCGCGCCATGACGCTCGCAGCTGCCCTCGGAGTGCTCGCGGAGGAGCGCGCGCCCGCCTATCGCGCCAAGCAGCTCACGCACGCCGTCTACGAGGAGCTCGCCGAGCGCTGGGACGAGGTCACGGCGCTGCCGCGCCCGCTGCGCGAGCGCCTCGAGCGCGACGCACCGCTGCGCACGCTGCGCGAGGAGGCCGCCCAGCGGGCCGAGGACGGGACGATCAAGCTGCAGCTGCGCACCCGCGACGGCTATCCGCTCGAGGCCGTCGCGATGCGTCACGGCGACCGCCGCACCGTCTGCCTCTCGTCGCAGTCGGGCTGCGCCCTCGCCTGCACGTTCTGCGCCACCGGCCGCATGGGCCTCGGCCGCAACCTGGAGCCGGAGGAGATCAGCGAGCAGCTCCTGCGGCTCGCCCGCCTGCTGCGCGACGAGCAGGGCGCCCGCGTCTCCAACGTGGTGATGATGGGCATGGGCGAGCCGTTCCACAACTACGACAACGTGCTCGCGGCGATCCGCCTGATCAACGGGCCGGAGCAGTTCGGCCTCGGCGCCCGCCAGATCGCGATCTCCACCGCCGGCTGGATCCCCGGCATCGACCGCCTCGCCGACGAGCCGCTGCAGCTCAAGCTCGCGCTCTCGCTGCACGCGCGCCGACGACGAGCTGCGCAGCAAGCTGATGCCGGTCACGAAGCGCTTCCCGATCGCCCAGCTGATGGAGGCCTGCAAGCGCTACCGCGACAAGACGCGTCGCCGCGTCTTCGTCGAGTACCTGCTGCTGGCGGGCGTCAACGACAGCAACGCCCAGGCGCGCCAGCTCGTGGCGCTGCTGCGGCGCGGCGGCCCGGGCGCGTTCCACGTCAACCTGATCGCCTACAACCCCACCGGCACGCAGTACGAGGCAGCCGACGACGCGGCCGTGCGGCGCTTCCGCAGCGAGCTCGAGCGCGGCGGGCTCGGCACGAGCTACCGCGTGTCGCGCGGCCGCGGCATCGAGGCCGCCTGCGGGCAGCTCGTGATGCAGGGGATCCCCGCTCGCAAGCGCGCTTCCTGAGCGGAGCGGGAGCGCCCCCGCGCTGGAGTAGGATCGTGCGATGACGGACGTCCCCGCCAGCATGCGCGCCTGGGTCATCCGCCCCGATCGGCTCGGCGAGCCGCGTGACGCGATGAAGCTCGAGACGGTCGAGACGCCCGCGGCCGGCCCCGGCGAGGTCGTCGTGCGCGTGATGGCGGCGGGCGTGAACTACAACAACGTCTGGGCCTGCCTCGGCCAGCCCGTGGAGGTCTTCCGCTACACCGGCCACGACTTCCACATCGGCGGCTCGGACGCCTCGGGCATCGTCGCCGCGGTCGGCCCCGGCGTCACGCGCTGGAAGCCGGGCGACGAGGTCGTCGTGCACTGCAATCAGAGCTGCGGCGAGTGCCCGGAGTGCAACGGCCTCGACCCCATGGCCTGCTCGCAGCAGCGGATCTGGGCCTACGAGTCCAACTGGGGCTCGTTCGCCGACTACTGCCTGGTGCAGGCGCAGCAGCTACTTCCGAAGCCCGCCCACCTGACCTGGGCCGAGGCCGCGTCCTATGGCCTCGTCTACTTCACCGCCTACCGGATGCTCGTCGACCAGGCGGCGCTCGAGGCCGGCCACAACGTGCTCGTGTGGGGCGCCGGCGGCGGCCTCGGCTCGATGGCCATCCAGCTCTGCCGGCTGTACGGCGCCAACGCGATTGCAGTGGTCTCGAGCGAGGACAAGGCGGACCTCGTGCGCCGCCTCGGCGCCCACGCGGTGATCAACCGGCGCGACTACGCGCTGACCGGCGGCGACGGCCAGCCGAACCTGGACGAGGTGAAGCGCTTCGGCAAGGCTGTGCGCCAGGCCACGGGCGGCGTCGACTGCGACATCGTCTTCGAGCACGTGGGCTCGGCGACCTTTTTCACGAGCGTCTTCGTGTGCCGCACGTTCGGCAAGATCGTGACCTGCGGGGCGACCTCGGGCTTCTCGCTGACGTTCGACGTGCGCTACTTGTGGATGCGGCAGAAGACGATCATCGGCTCGCACTTCGCCAACGCCTACCAGGCCTACCGCGCCAACCAGCTGATCGACCAGCGCAAGATCCTGCCGGTGCTCTCGCGCACCTTCCCGTTCGAGCAGTGCCCCGAGCCGCACCAGATGATGCGGGAGAACGCCCACCTCGGGAAGATGGTCGTGCTCGTCGGCGCCGAGGCGTGAGCGCGGGGCGCCAGACGACCTCGGGCATCGAGGTCAAGCCGGTCTACGGGCCGCAGGACGGCGGCGATCCGGCTCGTATCGGGGCGCCGGGCGAGTACCCGTTCACGCGCGGGCTGCGCGCCGACGGCTATCGCACGCGGCCCTGGACGATCCGCCAGTACGCGGGCTACGGCACCGCGCGCGAGGCGAACGAGCGCTTTCGCTTCCTGCTGGCGCAGGGCCAGCCGGGGCTCTCGGTCGCGTTCGACCTGCCGACGCAGATGGGCCTCGACTCCGACGACCCGCGCTCGCTCGGCGAGGTCGGGCGCGTCGGCGTCGCGATCGACTCGCTCGACGACGTCGTCACGCTCTGCGATGCCATTCCGCTGGACGCGGTCTCGACCTCGATGACGATCAACGCGCCGGCGCCGGTGCTGGTCGCGATGTACGTCGTAGCCGCCGAACTGCAGGGCGTGCCCGCGGCCGCCATCCGCGGCACGGTGCAGAACGACGTACTCAAGGAGTACGTCGCGCGTGGCACCTACATCTACCCGCCGCGGCCGAGCGTGCGGCTGGCGGCCGACCTCGTGGCCTGGTGCGCCGCCGAGGCGCCCCGCTTCAACGCCATCTCGCTCTCGGGCTACCACATGCGCGAGGCCGGCTCCACGGCCGTGCAGGAGATGGCGTTCGCATTCGCCAACGCCATCGCCTACGTCGACGCGGTGCTCGCGCGCGGGGTGGCCGTGGACGACTTCGCGCCGCGCCTGTCGTGGATCTTCAACACGCACACGAACTTCTTCGAGGAGATCGCCAAGTACCGCGCGCTGCGGCGCATGTGGGCGACGCTGATGCGCGACCGCTTCGGCGCGCTGGACGAGCGATCGCTGCAGTTGCGCACGCACACGCAGACCGGCGGCTCGACGCTCACGCTGCAGCAGCCCGAGAACAACATCGTGCGCGCGGCCCTGCAGGCGCTCGCCGCGGTGCTCGGCGGCGTGCAGTCGCTCGCGCTCTCCTGCTACGACGAGGCGATCGCGATCCCGACGGAGCACGCGCAGACGCTGGCGGTTCGCACGCAGCAGATCCTGGCCGAGGAGGTCGGGGTGACGGACACGGCGGATCCGCTCGGCGGCTCCTGGTACGTGGAGGCGCTCACGGACGAGCTGGAGCGCGGCGCCTGGGAGCTGCTGGCCGAGGTCGAGCGCATCGGCGGAGCCGTCGCTGCGGTCGAGACGGGGTTCTACCAGCGAGCCATCGACGAGGAGGCCTACCGCGCGGAGATGGCCCTCGAGTCGGGCGAGCGCGTCGTCGTGGGCGTCAACCGCCACCGCGAGGGCGAGGACCCCGAGCCCGCCTTCTTCGAGGTCGAGCCGGGCCTCGCCGCCGGCCAGAGCGCGCGCCTCGCCGCCGTGCGCTCGCAGCGCGACGCCGGCGCGGTGGGCGAAGCCCTGCGCGCCCTGCGCGACGATTGCGCCCGCAGCGAGGCGAACGCCATGCCGGCAATCGTGACGGCAGTCCGGGCGCGCGCCAGCCTGGGAGAGATCTGCGGAGCGATGCGCGACGTCTTCGGCGAGCACAAGCCCGCCTGATCATCGGACGTTCAGACCGCGGCGACCGCCTGGACGCTGCGGATGAGCGCCGTGAGGGCCGGTCCGGCCTCGCCCCCGTCGCGGCGGCGGATCGCGACGATCTGGCGCCTGACGGGCGCCGGCGAGACCACGGCGACGGCCGCCAGGGTGCCGTCGTCGAGCTCGTCGCGCAGCGCGCTGCGCGGCAGCAAGGCGATGCCGAGCCCGAGCTGCACCATGCGCTTGGCGGCGTCGATGGAGTCGAGCACCATCACGCCGCGCGGCGAGACGCCCGCGGCGCGGAACATCGCGCTCGTCAGCTCGTGGTAGCTCGAGGAGGGGTCGAAGAGGATCAGCTCCTGATCGCCGAGCTGCTCGACCCGCACGGCGTGGTCGGAGGCGAAGGCGTGCGCAGGGTGCGTCGCGAGCACGACCTCGTCCTCGTAGAGCGGCGTGCTCTCGATCTCCGGATGACGCAGCGTGCGCACGATCGCGATCTGCACCTGCTCGGCGAGCACGAGCTCGAGCAGCTCCTCCGAGTGGCCCGTGCGCACCCCGAGCGCGACCGCGGGGTGCTCGGCGGCGAAGTGCTGGAGCGCGCGCGGCAGGACGTAGGTGCTGACAGCCGGCGCGGCACCGATCTCGATGCGCCCGCCCGTTCCGCGCACGAGGTCGCGCACGGCCGCCGTACCCTGATCGAGGCTCTCGAGCGCGCGCTCGGCATGGGGCAGGAGCGCGCGTCCCGCAGCGGTCAGGCGCACACCGCGGGGCAGCCGCACGAGCAGCTCCGCGCCGAGCTCCGCCTCGAGGCGCTGGAGCCGCGCCGTCAGCCCAGGCTGCGTGACGTGCAGCTCGCGCGCGGCTGCCGTGAGGCTGCCGGTGCGAGCGACTGCGAGGAAGCTTTCCAGGCCGGCGACGCTTGCCATAGACGAACTCTATCTCTGACATCACAAACGACGATTTCACTTATGCCTCTCGCTGTCGTAGCGTGAGGCATGGCTCTGATGGACCCCTCGGCGCGGTCAGGCCCCGCTGCTCGCGAGCGCGAAGAGCGACTCCGCGACGCCGTCGTCCGACCGCATAAACCGGGGTCAGGCACGCATAATGCGTGCCTGACCCCGGTTTATGCAGCGTCGCGCCTCGAAAGGGTGCGCATGCAACTGCTCGTCGAGCGCGCTCGCGCGGCTCGCTAGCCGCCGATGTGCGACATCTCGACCTTGGGCAGGTCGACGGCGGTGCCCTGCGTGCGCAGCTCCGAGTAGCGGTCGTCGCGGACGCGCCAGATGCCGCGCAGCTTCTCCTCGAGCTCGCTCTCCGAGAGCTCGCCGCGCACGAGCGCTCGCAGGTCGTGGCCCTTGACCGCGAACAGGCAGGTGTAGAGCTTGCCCTCGGCGGACAGCCGGGCCCGCGTGCAGTCGTGGCAGAACGGCTGGGTGACCGACGAGATGAGGCCGATCTCGCCCCCGCCGTCGCGGTAGCGGTAGCGGGCCGCGACCTCGCCGCGATAGGCGGGATCGACGGGCTCGAGCGGCCACGCCGAATCGATCGCGCTGACGATCTCGGCGGAGGGCACCACGTCGTCGAGCCGCCAGCCGTTGCTGCTGCCGACGTCCATGTACTCGATGAAGCGCAGAGTCACGCCTGTCCCGCGGAAGCGGTCGGCCATGGCGAGCACGCCGTCGTCGTTGACGCCGCGCTTGACGACCATGTTGACCTTGACCGGCGTGAGGCCGGACTGAAGCGCGGCCTCGATGCCCTCGAGCACCTCGGCGACAGGAAAGTCGACGTCGTTCATGGCGCGGAAGGTCGCATCGTCGAGCGAGTCGAGCGACACGGTCACGCGGCCGAGCCCGGCCGCGGCCAGCTTCGGCGCCATGCGTGCGAGCAGCGAGCCGTTGGTCGTCAGCGTGACGTCGTTGATGCCCGGCACGCTGGAGAGGCGCGCGATCAGCTGGTCGACGCCCCGGCGTACGAGCGGCTCGCCGCCCGTGATGCGCAGCTTCTCGACGCCCATGCGGGCGAACGCGCGCGTCAGCCGCTCGATCTCTTCGAACGTGAGCAGCTGCTCACGGCGCAGGAACTCGAACTGCTTGCCGAAGATCTCCTTGGGCATGCAGTAGACGCAGCGGAAGTTGCAGCGGTCGGTGACCGAGATCCGCAGATCGCGCACGGGTCGCGCGAGCGTGTCGAGGGCGACGGCCATCAGCTGCAGTATCGCGCAAGGCGAAGTAGCCTGGCGGAATGACGCTCGAGGCCGGTCAGCGCGAGGTGCAGGAGTTCCTGGTCGACGACCGGACGATCGAGCTCTTCGGCGACGCCTCGACCGATCGCAACCCCCTGCACTTCGACGAGCAGTTCGCCGGCGACACGCCGTTCGGGGGGCGCATCGCGCACGGGATGATCACGGCGGCGTTCATCTCGGCCGTGATCGGCAACACGCTGCCCGGACACGGCTCGGTGTACCTCTCGCAGTCGCTCAAGTTCCGGGCGCCGGTGCGGCCCGGGGACACCGTGCGCGTCGAGATTGAAGTGCTCGACTACGACCCGGGCCGGCGGGGCGCGCGGCTCTCCACCCGCGCCTTCGTCGGCGAGACGCTCGTCGTCGACGGCGAGGCCAAGGTCATCGCCCCCGCCTGATGGCTGCGCTGGCGGGAGCGGCGGGCCTCGCGCAGCGCGCCCGGCGCCGCGCACTCGCGCACGACGCCGCCACGTTCCAGCGCTTCGCGCAGCTGCTCCTGCTGGCGATGTTCCTCAACATCGCCTCCGGGGCGTTCGTGCGCCTCACCGGCTCGGGCCTCGGCTGCCCGGATTGGCCGCTCTGCAAGGGCCAGCCCGTGCCGCCCTTCAACTACCACCCGGTGGTCGAGTTCTCGAACCGGGCGATCGCGCTGGCGGGCATCCTGGCGGCGCTGCTGACCTACCTCTCGGCCCGCCGGGTGGCCGACGCCACAGCGCGCCGGCTCGCGGGCGGCGTCGCGCTGCTGACGTTCGGGCAGATCCCGCTGGGCGCCGTGACCGTGCTCTTCGATCTCAACCCGCTGCTCGTCATGAGCCACTTCCTCGTGGCCGTCACGGCCACCGGCCTCGCAGCGGTGCTGCTCGCCCGCATGTCCGCGGGGGCCGCGACCCCCGCTCCGGCGCGGTTGGCATGGCTGGCGCGCGCGAGCGTCGTGGCTGCCTTCGCGCTGATCGTGAGCGGCACGTTCTCGACGGCGGCCGGCCCGCACGCCGGCGGCGCCGACATCCGCCGCATGGGCAACCTCCTGGATGCGACGTACGTGCACGTCCGCGTCGCCACGACCTACGTCGTGATCGCCGTGCTCTTGCTGCTCGTGCTGCAGTACGGCTCCTGGCGGCCGGACCGCTGGCGCGGCCTGGCGCTCGGGCTGATCGTCCTCGTGCCGCTCCAGGCGCTGATCGGCGAGTACCAGTGGCACAACCAGCTGCCATGGTGGGCCGTGCTGGCCCACGTCTCGGTGGCCGCGGTCGTCTGGATCGCGTGCGTCTCGCTGGCCACGCGCGTGGTGGCGGTCCGGCCCGGCTAGGCCATGCCGGCCGCGCGACCACGCGCGGCGACCTGCTCGGCCATCTTGCGCGAGGCCTCGTCGATCATCTCGCCCTCCCACATGACGGCGCCGCGGCGGTCGCCCTCGGTTGCCTGGCGATACGCCTCGAGCAGCGCCTCGGCGCGGTCGTACTGCGCCTGGGTCGGACGGTAGACCTCGTTGAGGACGTCGATCTGCTCGGGGTGCAGCGCCCACTTGCCGTCACAGCCGAGGCGTGCCGAGCGCTCGGCGACACACCGGAAGCCGTCGAGATCGCGGATCGCCGCGTAGGGGCCGTCGATCGCCTGCAGCCCGCGCGCCCGCGCGGTGATCACGATGCGCGAGAGGATGTGGTGCCACTGGTCGCCGGGGTAGAGCTCGTCGACGCCGCCGACGCTGAGCTGTGGGATGCCGAGGTCGGCCGCATAGTCCCCCGGACCGAAGATGATCGTCTCGATGCGGTCGGAGGCGTCGGCGATCGCCGGCAGGTTCTCGGCGCCGCGGGCGCTCTCGATCTGGATCTCCAGGCCGATGCGCGAGTGCATGCCGAGCTCGGCCTCGAGCTGCGTCAGCAGGTGGTGCGCGAAGGCCACGTGGCCGGGACCCTGCACCTTCGGCAGCATGATGCAGTGGAGCGAGTCCCTTGCCCCCTGGACGATGGAGAGGATGTCGCGGAAGCACCAGCGGGTGTCGACCCCGTTGACGCGCACGACGCGCGTGGGGGCCGTCCACTGCAGTCCCGTGAGAGCATCGACCACGTTCTGGCGCGTGGCGTCGTTCTTCTCGAGTGGCGCGACGGCATCCTCGAGGTCGAGGAAGACCATGTCGGCCGGCAGTGCAGCCGCCTTGGCCAGCATCTTCGGGCTGGAACCGGGGACGGCGAGGCAGGATCGGCGCAGGCGCATTCGCGAAATCTATGCTGACGGGCGATGACGGGACGCATCGAGGTCGTGCGCGGCGACATCACCGAGCAGGTTGTCGACGCGATCGTCAACGCCGCGAACGAGTCGCTCCTGGGCGGTGGCGGCGTGGACGGGGCCATCCACCGCGCGGGAGGGCCGGCGATCCTGGAGGAGTGCCGGCTGCTCGGCGGCTGCGCGACCGGTGATGCCAAGCCGACGACGGCCGGCCGTCTGCCCGCACGCTACGTGATCCATACGGTGGGCCCGGTCTGGCGCGGCGGCACCCGTGGCGAGGCGGGGCTCCTGGCGTCGTGCCATCGGCGCTCGCTCGAGCTCGCCGCGGCGCTTGGCTGCCGCACGGTCGCGTTCCCGGCGATCTCCACCGGCGTCTACGGCTATCCGCTCGAGCCGGCCGCAGAGATCGCGATCAGCGCGACGCGCGCGGCCCTGAGGGAGCAGCGCGAGCTCGAGCTGGTGCGCTTCGTGCTCTTCGGCGAAGCGGCGGAAGCCGTCTTCGCCGCCGCGCTCACGGCCGCCTGACGGCCTCGGCGATCGCCCGCACGTGGGCGGGCGTCGAGCCGCAGCAGCCGCCGACGATGCGCGCGCCGGCCTCCACGTAGCCGCGCGCGGCGTCTGCGAAGTCCTGCGGCGTGACGTCGTAGACGGCGGAGTCGCCGGTCATGCGCGGCAGGCCGGCGTTGGGCTTGACCCAGAGCGGCAGGCCCGGCGCCGCGGCCGAGAGCTCGGCGACGATCGCGGACATGTTCTCGAGGCTCGTCCCGCAGTTGGCGCCGACCGCAGCCGCGCCCTGCTCGACGGCGAGGGCGACGACCTCGGCGGTCGTCGTGCCCATCATCGTGCGGGTGCCGCGGTCGAACGAGAAGGCGAGCACGAACGGGAGATCGGTGGCGCGCCGCACGCCGTCGATCGCGGCGCCGGCCTCGATCTGGCAGAACATCGTCTCGAGTAGCAGCAGGTCGACGCCGCCCTCGGCGAGCGCCTCGGCCTGCTCGGCGTAGGCGTCGGCCGCCTCGTCGTGCGTGAGCAGCCCGAGCGGCTCGCACAGCTGCCCGGTCGGCCCCAGCGAGCCCGCCACGAGGACGTCGGGCCCGACGGCCTCGCGCGCCAGCTCGGCGGCGCGGCGGTTGAGCTCCGCGGCACGGCCGGCGAGCGGCCCGTCCGCGAGGCGCAGGCTCGTGCCGCCGAAGGTGCATGTGAGCACGATGTCCGAGCCCGCCTCGGCGAAGCCGCGATGCAGGTCGACGATGCGATCGGCGTCGGAGAGCACCCACTCCTCGGGAGCCACGCCGATCGGCAGGCCCATGCGCTGGCAGGTCGTGCCCGTGGCGCCGTCGGCGATCAGCACGTCGCCGCGCGCCAATCGGTCGAGGAAGGGCGTGCGTGTGGTCGTAGCGTTCATGCGGAGCTCCTTTCGCCCGACATCCTCCCCGGGATTGGCACCTTGCCGCGAGGGCAGGTTGCCGAGGCTTCGACGGGCCGGGACCCTCTGCCTCTCTCGATGTTGGGCGAGCTCACGCTCGCCTCAGAGCTCAGAATATCAGGTGCGGAAACGCGTGATGGCGGGCAGGTGCCGTGCCCGCAACTCGTCGTCCAGCACGCCCTCGCCCTCGGCGCCCGCGAGACAGAGGACGCCGACCTTGCCGAGGTGGGCGTTGTCGTGCACGTCGTCGCAGGCCTGGCCGGACTCGGAGAGCGGGTAGCTGCGGCTCAGGATCGGGTGCGTGCGGGCCGCGCGGCAGAGCTCGTTGGCGGCCCAGCCCTCGCGGTAGTTGGCGAGGTGGGAGCCGACGATCGTCTTGGCGAACATCCACAGGTAACGGTTGTCGAACTCGTGCATGAAGCCCGTGGTGGAGGCGCACGTGACGACCTTGCCGCCCCGCCGCGTGACGAACACGCTGGCTCCGAACGTGTCGCGTCCCGGGTGCTCGAAGACGATGTCCACGTCGCGCCCGCCGCTCAGCTCGCGGATCTTCTTGCCCAGGCGCAGGTGCTCGCGCGGGTTCTGCTGACCCGTCTCGGGGTCCCAGAACCGGTAGTCCTCCTCGGCGCGGTTGATGATCCACTCCGCGCCGGCCTCGCGGCACTTCTGCGCCTTGGCCTCGCTCGAGACCACGCACACGGGGTAGCCCCCGCCGGCCAGGACGTACTGCAATGCGAAGCCGCCGAGGCCGCCGCCGGCGCCCCACACCAGCACCACGTCGCCCTGCTGCATGTTGGCGCCGTTGGGCGAGACGAGCATGCGGTAGGCGGTGCAGTTGACGAGCGGCATGGAGGCAGCCTCTTCCCAGCTGAGATGCTCCGGCTTGGGCATCAGCTGGTCGCCGCGTGCCACGCACAGCTCGCCCATGCCCCCGAAATTGCACTCGAAGCCCCAGACGCGCTGGTCGGGGTCGAGGATCGCGTCGTCGTGCCCCTGCGGCTCCTCGAGCGCGACGTAGTTGGGGTGCACGAGCACGCGGTCGCCGGGCTTCCAGCGGCTCACGGCGGCGCCGGTGCGGATCACGACGCCGCAGGCGTCGGAGCCGACGACGTGAGTTGGCAGGTCGTGGCGGCGCCCGTAGCCGTGCGTCTTCGCGAGCCGCTTGAGGAACGCGAAGGTGGGAACCGGCTCGAAGATCGCCGACCAGACGGTGTTGTAGTTCACGCTCGAGGCGAAGGTTGCGATCAGCACCTCGTCGGGTGCGAGCTCGGGCGTCGGCACCTCGCCGACCCGCAGGGCCAGCGACGGGCGCTTCTCGTCGCGCGGGAGCTTGCCGATCGTCTCGGCGTCCTCGGCGCGCAGGTGCGCGCCGACGTAGCTCTCGGGCACCGGAATCGCAGCGAACTCCTCGCTGCTCGCGCCGCCGGCGACGGCCGCGCGCACGGCGCGCGCGAGTTCGGTGTCGATCGTCATCGGGGGGCCAGGATACGTGAGCGGCGCCCCGGGGCCGTGCGGCGGAAAGTTCGTGACGCGTGATACCTTCCGCCGGTGACTGACCTCCCTCCGGTGGCTGACGACCACGCTGGAGTCGGTGCGGTCTCGCCCGCGGCCTCGAATGCCGAGGGCCAGATCTTCCGGCCGATCCGTACCGTGAATGCATTCGAGCAGCTCGTCGAGCGTCTCGGACGCGCCATCAAGCTGGGCCTGCTCGCGCCCGGCGAGCGCCTGCCGCCCGAACGGCGCCTGGCAGAGCAGCTCGGGCTCTCGCGCTCGACGGTGCGCGAGGCACTGCGCCTGCTCTACGACGCCGGCTATCTGGAGGCTCGCCGCGGGCGCCGTGGCGGGGTCTTCGTCGCAGCGCACCTGCCGACCGGCCCCGCGCCCGGCATGCTCGCCCTCGACGGCGACGGCGTGCGCGATCTGCTCGCCTACCGCCGCTGCCTGGAGCTGGGCGCCGCCGAGCTGGCCGCCGAACGGGCCAGTGAGGCGCAGATCGCCGAGCTCGCCGCCGTGATCGAGCGCTGCGAGGCGAACGCGACGCCCGAGACCTACGACCTCTTCCGCGCGGCCGACGGCCGCTTCCACGTGATGGTCGCGCACGTCGCCCGCTCGCCGCGCCTGGTCGCAGGCGTGACCGAGGTGCGCGCGGAGGTCGCGAACCTGCTCGATTCGGTGCCGCGGCAGCCCGAGGCCATGGTCGGCTCCACCACCCACCACCGGCGAGTGCTCGCGGCGATCGCCGGGGGCGACGGCGAGGGCGCGCGCCTGGCCATGCGCGAGCATCTCGACGCCACGGAGAGCTTGCTGCTCGGCGTGCTTCCGAGCGTCTGATCCCCACGCCGGGAAGCGAGCATCGCACGCGGCGTTAGGCTGCGGTCGTGAGCGCCTCCACACCCGTCCGGGAGCAGCTCGAGGCCGCGCGCGCGGGCGCCGCCATCTGCGAGCGCGACGAGCTCGCGTTCGTGCGCGTCTCGGGCCGGGACGCCGCCCGCCTCTTGCAGAACGTCGTCACGAGCGACATCGGGGCGCTCGCCGTGGGCGGAGGTCAGTATGGCCTCGCACTCACGCCGAAGGGGCGTCCGATCGCCGACGCCTGGATCGTCCGCGAGGCGGAGGAATCCTTCGTGTGCGCCTGCGAGGCGATCGCCGCTGACGACCTCGCCGCCATGCTGCGGCGCTACCGCCTGGCCTCGCGCGCCGAGCTGGACCGCGTCGACGGCGACCTGGCGCTGCTCGAGCGGCCCCTGGCCGAGCCGGGGGAGCGGTGGCACGCCGGCCCCCTCGGCGCGCTGCTGCTGGCCGCGCCGGAGGCCCGCCGCGCTGCCTGGGACGCGGCCCTCGCCGAGGGCGCGGTGCCGATCGACGGCGAGACCCGAGAGACGCTGCGCATCGAGCACGGGCTCCCGCGCTTCGGCGTCGATTTCGACGGCTCGAGCCTGCCGGCCGAGGCGGGCGTGGTCGAGCGGGCGGTCTCCTTCACCAAGGGCTGCTACATCGGGCAGGAGCCCGTGGTGCGGCTCGCCCACCGCGGCCACGCGAACCGGGAGCTGCGCCGTCTACGCCTCGACGAGGCCCCCGTGCTGCCCGCGACCCTCGCGGAGGGGGAGCGCGAGGTCGGCCGCCTGACCAGCAGCGCGGCTCTGCCCGAGGGGGGCGCCGCTGCCCTCGGCTACGTGCGCCGGGCGGTCGCCGATGGCGCGGAGCTGATCGCGGTGGACGCCCGGGGCGCGCGCCTGGCGGCTCGGGACGCTGGTAGAGTGGCCGCAGGGCGCCCGTAGCTCAGGGGATAGAGCGCAGCCCTGCGGAGGCTGAGGTCGCACGTTCGATTCGTGCCGGGCGCATCTGAGGGCCCGACTGGAACGTCATGTCGGGCGCCGCGTGGGCCGCGCGGCGAGCACGCCGCCGAGCACGAGGGCGACGCCCACCGCCTGCAGCGCGCGCAGGTGCTCGCCGAACGCGAGGATGCCCCAGATCGTCGTCAGCACCGGCTGCACCGTCAGCAGCAGCGAGATCGCGAAGGCCCGCAGCCGTCGCACGCCGTGGCCGATCAGGAGCCACCCGGCCGCCTGCGGGCCGAGCGCGAGCAGCAGCATCCAGGCCTGACCGGAGGGGCCGGGCACGAGCGACTCGCTGCTCACGAGCGTCGCGGCGAGCGCCGAGAGCGCTGCTCCGGCGGTTGCCGCGAAGAGCGGCCACGCTCCGCCCGCGGTGATGCGGATCGCGCGATCGAAGAGCAGCTGGAAGACGGCGTAGGCGGCGCCTGCCGCGAGCGCGAGGCCGACGCCGAGCCCGTCGAGCCGCGCGCCCGAGCCGATGCCCCCGATCAACGCGACTCCGATCAGCGGCAGCGGCAGGGCCCAGAGCGAACGCCGGCTCACCGCACCGCCGGTCGCCAGCACGCCGGCGAGCACGAACAGCACGTGCGTGTTGGCGAGCACGGTTGCGAGGCCCGCGCCGATGCGGTCGATCGAGTGGTGCCAGAAGACGAGGTTGAGGCCGAGCACGAGCCCGCCGGCGAAGGCAGCCGCGACCGCGCTGCGCGGCGGGCGCGGCGAGCGCAGCGCGAGGGCGCCCAGGATCGGCAGCGCGTAGGCGCAGCGCAGCGTGGCGGCCGTGCCGGGGCTCACGTGCGAGGCGCGCACGATGATGGCCGAGAACGAGATGATCGACGACGCCCGTGAGCGCGATCGCGGTGCGGCGGGCGCGATCGGCCTCGGGCGCGCCGTCGGGTCGCAGTCGAGCTGCTCGGACCCGGGTCGGAGCGGTCAGGCGCAGGGGCCGTTCACGCCGCGTCGGCGGTCGCGCGCCGCCGCGCCTGGCTCGTCACGTCGGGCACCTTGACGTCCCAGACGATGCGGGCCTTCTCGAGCCCGCGGATCACGAGCGCAGAGACGTCGAACTGATGGCGACCGAGGCCGTGCACCGCCGAGGACGGGAAGGCGTGGTGGTTGTTGTGCCACGCCTCGCCCAGCGACGGCAGTGCGAGCAGCCAGTTGTTGCGGCTCTCGTCGCGGACGTCGAAGTCGCGCTTGCCGAACATGTGGCAGATGGAGTTGACGCTCCAGGTGACGTGCTGGAAGACGGCGATGCGGACGAGGCCGCCCCAGACCGTCGCCTCGACGCCGCCGCGCAGGCCGTCGAAGAGGTAGCCGACGGCGAACGGCAGCACGAAGCCGAGCGTCACCCAGACGAAGTAGAGGCGATCGACGTTGCGCACGATCACGTCCTCGAGCAGATCGCGCCCGTACTTCGTGCGCACGACCAGGCCCTTGGTGCGGAACAGCCAGCCCACGTGGGAGTGCCAGAAGCCGCGCACGGCGCCCATCAGGCCCCTGCCGCTGCCGACGTGCGGGGAGTGCGGGTCGCCCTCCACGTCCGAGTGCGCATGGTGCTTCCGGTGGTCCGAGACCCACTGGCAGACCGGTCCCTGCGACGTCATGGAGCCGAGCACGGCGAGCAGCGTCTTGACCGGGCGGCTCGTCTCGAAGCTGCGATGCGTGAAGTAGCGATGGAAGCCGACGGTGATGCCGAGTCCCGGGATCACGTAGAAGAGCGCGAACAGCGCGAGGTCGACGGGCTGCACCGCGACGCCCCAGAGCGTGCCGATCACCGCCAGGATCCCGAGCGGCGGGACGACGACCGCGATCAGGGTCACGATCCGGTGCGCGGTCGGTGGGTGGTCGAGCTCGCCGTCTGTGGTGCGTACGTCCGGCATCGATTCTCCTTCGTCGCCGCGTCGGCGACTGCTGGGCCCCGGTCGAAGGGGGATAATCACTCCGTGGAGAGCAATTGTGGACGCCGCGGCGGAATGCGGCGCAGGTGAGGGTTGCGATCGTCGGCGCCGGCATCGCCGGGCTCGCCGCCGCGCATCGTCTCGACCCGCACTGCGACGTGGTGATCTACGAAGCGGAGCCGCGCGCGGGGGGTCACGCTCACACGGTACTCGCGGACGGCCGTGCCCTCGATTCGGGGTTCGTGGTGTGCAACGAGAGGAACTACCCCGGATTCCTCGCGCTCATGCGTGAGCTCGGGGTCGGGCTGCGCCCCTCGACGATGTCGTTCTCCGTGCGCTGCGACCGCTGCGACCTCGAATTTTCGGGTCACGGCCTGGGCGGGCTGTTCGCGCAGAGGCGCAATCTCGTGCGGCCCTCGTTCGCACGCATGCTGCTCGACCTGGGGCGTTTCTTCCGCCACGCGCGAAGCGTGCTCGACGACCCTGCAGGAGATCGCCTGACGATCGGGGAGTTCCTGGAGAGCGGTCGCTACGGCCGTGCGCTGACCGACCACTTCCTGGCGCCCATGGGCGCTGCGATCTGGTCGTCCTCGCCCGCGCGCATGCGCGAGATGCCGGCGCGCTTCTTCGTGCGCTTCTTCGACAACCACGGGCTGCTCGGCGTGCGCGACGCACCCCAGTGGTTCACGATCGAAGGTGGGTCGCAGAGCTACGTGAGCGCCCTCTGCGCCCGCCTGCGCGGCCGCGTGGCGCTGGCCGCCCCCGTGCGCAGCGTGCGTCGCGACGACGCAGGCGTCGAGGTCACGGCGGGCGACGCCCGGCCCGAGCGCTTCGATCGCGTGATCCTCGCCTGCCACCCGGATCAGGCGCTCGCCGTCCTGACCGATGCGGGCGAGGAGGAGCGCGATGCCCTCGGGCGCATGCCGTTCTCGCGCAACGAGACGGTGGTGCACCGCGGGGACTCCCTGCTGCCGCGCCGGCTCGGGGCGCGTGCCGCGTGGAACGTCTCGCTCGGCGACTGCCGCCGGCACGACGCGCCCGTGAGCGTGACGTACTCGCTCAACCGCCTGCACGCGTTCGCCGATCCCGTCGAGTACTGCGTCTCGCTGAACCAGTCCGCTCGCATCCGCGAACAGGACGTGATCGCGAGCATGGCCTACGAGCACCCCCTCTACACGCTGGACTCCGTCGCGGCGGGCGACCGCCTGCGGATGCAGTTCGGCCTGCGCCGTACGGACTTCGCAGGTGCGTACCTCGGCTGGGGCTTCCACGAGGATGGCGCCGTGAGCGGCCTGGCCGCGGCCGGCCGAACGCTGGAGGCCGCCACGTGAGCCCCCGCTCGTCGCTCTACGACGCGGTGCTCGAGCACGAGCGCTTCGCACCGGCGCACAACGCCTTTCGCTACCGCATCTACCAGCTGTTGCTCGACCTCGACGAGCTCGAGGAGCTGGCGGCCGACATCCCGTTCCTCTCGGTCGGCAGGCGCAACCTCGTGGAGGTGCGCAGTGCCGACCACCTGGGCGATCCGAGGCTGTCGATCCGCGACAACGTGCGTGCGTGGCTCGACTCGCGCGGCGTCGAGGTGCCCGACGGCCGCATCGAGCTGCTCACGCACGCGCGCACGTTCGGATACGTCTTCAACCCCGTCTCCTTCTACTTCGTACGCGACCGTGACGATTCGCTGGCGTGCGTCGTGGCCGAGGTGCACAACACGTTCGGCGAGCGCTGGCCGTACCTGCTGGGAGCGCCCGGCGAGCTCGACGCCGACGGCCGCATGCGCTTCAGCACCGAGAAGCGCTTCCACGTCTCCCCGTTCATGGACGTGGCGGGAACCTACCGCTTCCTGCTCGGCGAGCCGGGCGAGCGCCTGATGGTGCGCATCGACGAGGAGCGCGGCGGCGAGCGCCTCTTCCGCGCGGTGCTGACGGGCGAGCAGCGGCCGCTCACGAGCGGAGCGCTCGCGCACGCCCTCGTGCGCTACCCCTGGGTGACCGGGCAGGTCATGGCCCGCATCCACTGGCAGGCCCTGCAGCTGTGGCGCAAGCGCGTGCCGTTCCATCGCAAGCCTCCCTTCGACCCCGAGCGCGGATCGATGCCGACGTGAGCCGCGTCGAGCGAGGGCCCGCAGCCGCCCCGCGCACCTCGCCGGGGCCGCTCGGCGCGATCTCCCGGCGCGTGCTCGAGCGGGCGCTCTCGGGTATCGAGCATGGAGCGCTCGAGCTGCGGGCGCCCGACGGCACCCGCCGCTTCGGCGATCCGGCCGCCGAGCCCATCGTCTTCGAGGTGCGCGACCCGCGCTTCTTCGCGCGCCTCGCCCGCTCGGGGCGCCTCGCCATCGGCGAGGGCTACCAGGCGGGCGAGTGGTCGTCTCCGGACCTGCCCGGCCTCGTGGCGCTGCTCGCCCGCAATCAGGGTCAGGTCTTCGGCCGCCCGCCGCTCTCGCTGCTGACCGGGCTCGGACGCGTCGTCCCGCACATCGAGCTGCCGCGCGGGCTGCGCCGCGCCGAACGCGACGTGCACGCGCACTACGACCTCGGCAACGCGTTCTTCTCGCTCTGGCTGGACGACTCGATGACCTACTCCTGTGCGCTCTTCGAGTCGCCCGACTCGACGCTCGTCGAGGCCCAGCAGGCGAAGTACCGCTCGCTCGCCGAGGCGACGCGCATCGGCCCGGACGACCACGTGCTCGAGATCGGCACCGGCTGGGGCGGCTTCGCACTGCATCTCGCGCGCGAGCGCGGCTGCCGCGTCACGACGGCGACGATCTCGCGCGAGCAGCATGCGCTCGCGAGCCGGCGGGTGCAGGAGGCGGGCCTGGCCGAGCGCATCGAGGTCGTCTACAGCGACTACCGATTGCTCGAGGGGTCGTACAGCCGCATCGTCTCCATCGAGATGATCGAGGCCATCGGCCACAAGCAGCTCGGCACGTACTTCGCCGCGATCGACCGGCTGCTCGCCCCCGACGGGTTCGCCGGCGTCCAGTCGATCCTCGTCCCCGATCAGCGCTACGACGCCTACCGCCGCCAGCGCGACTGGATTCGCAAGCACATCTTCCCCGGCGGCATGCTGCCCTCGCTCGAGGCCATCGCCACGGCGGCGCGCAGCTCCTCGGACCTGATGGTGCACGAGGTGCGCGAGATCGGCCCGCACTACGCCCGCACGCTGCGCGAGTGGCGCGAGCGCTTCCTCATGCGCAGGGCCGAGCTCGACGCGCTCGGCCTCGACCTGCGCTTCCAGCGCACCTGGGAGTACTACCTCGCGTTCTGCGAGGCGGCCTTCGCGACGCACGCGCTGCGCGACGCGCAGCTGATCCTCACCCGGCCGCTCAACCGCAGCCTGCTCGCATAACTGGCGCTCAGGAGTCCCAGCCCGGGTGCTCGGCGTCGAGCCGGGTGCTGAGCAGCAGGGCGGACGGCGAGAGCGGATCCGGCCGCTCGCCCAGCGGCAGCACGGCCAGGCCGGCGAGCTCCGGCAGCCGCAGCGTGAACGGGCCGTCGTGCTCGATCCGGAAGACCGTCGTCAGCTCCGTCTCGTTGCCGAGCTCGCAGAGCATGCGGGCGACCTCGTCGAGCGCAACGGCGGCGACCTCGATGCCGAGCTCTTCGGCGAGCTCGCGCACGGCGGCCGTGCGCGCTTCCTCGCCGAGGCCGACGTGGCCGCTGCAGGCGTGGTCCCACTCGCCGGGAGCACTGTCCTTGCCGTAGCCGCGCAGCTGCCAGAGGCAGCCGCCGGCGGTCACGACCACGACGTGCACCGAGGGGTGCACGAGGCTGGGATCGGAGTGACAGGCAGCACGCGACGCACTCCCGATCTCGCGGCCCTCGCGGTCGAGCACCGGGAACAGCTCGCTGCGGTCGTCAGTGAGCGTCGTCGTCCTCCGGGTGCTCTCGCAGGTGTCGTTTGGCCTGCTCGCTGCGCGTGGCCAGCAGCGTCAGCAGCGAGAACGTGCCGCCCCAGAAGATCCCGTAGAGGAATCCGCGGCCGACCGGCTGGTTGAGCAGCTTGACGTGGCCGACCCAGAAGATCCAGAACCAGACGAAGAATGCGATCAGGAACTGCAGCGGCCCGGGCAATCGCTCCCAGCGGCGCTGAATCTGATTGCGCGCCTCGGCTGCCACAGCTGCACGATACCGCCGGGCGCGCGGCGGCCGGTACGCTTGCGCGATGCCGCGCGAGACCGAGATCCCCGGCGCATGAGCGGCCTCGTCGCAGTCTGCGGCTCGATCAGCGCCGACATGATGGGCTACGCGCCCCGGCTGCCGCGCCCGGGGGAGTCGGTTCTGGGCGACCGCTTCCTGCTCTCGCCCGGGGGCAAGGGCGCCAACGTCGCGGTCGCCGCGGCGCGTCTCGGCTCGAGGGTGCGCTTCTTCGGCGCACGCGGCGACGATCGCTTCGGCGAGTTCATCGGCGCTGCGCTCGCCGACGAAGGCGTGGACGTGACGTCGCTCGCGGTGACGCCGGGAGTCCACAGCGGCGTCGCGCTGATCGCCGTCGACGCGGCCGGTGAGAACCAGATCCTCGCGCTCCCGGGGGCCAACAGCCTGACGGGCGCGCCTGAGGCCTGCGGGGCGGCCGTCTGGTTCTGCCCGGGCGAGGTGCCCCGCGTCGCTCACGAGGGCACGATCGCGGCCGCTCGAGCCGACGGAGCGACGGCCATCGTCAACCCCTCGCCGGCCAACGGGATCGACCAGGACCTCGTGGGGCTGTTCGACATCGCCATCGTCAACGAGACGGAGCTGCACACCTTCGCGGGGCACCTCCCGGCGCGAGTCGTGCTCACGCGCGGCGCCGCGGGAGCCGTGCTGCTGCCCCGAGGCACGGAGATCTCGGCGATGCAGGCGCGTGCCGTCGATACGACGGGCGCGGGAGACGCCTTCGCAGGCGCGGTCTGCGCGGGCATCGCGGCGGGCGCTCCGCTCGAGCAGGCGGTGCGGCTGGCGCTGGTGACGGCCGCGATCTCCGTCGAGCGGCAGGGGTGTCAGCCCTCCTACCCGCGCCGCGACGAGGTAGCCGAGCGCGCCGCCGCCGCCGGCATCGACGTGCGGCTTCCCTGACCGCCGGAAAACGACGAAGGGGCCGGCAGCGCAAGCCGTGCGCCGCCGGCCCCTCCCAGACGCCGTCTAGCCGATTGGCGCGACGTTGACGGCCTCGGGACCCTTGGTCCCTTCGCGCGCTTCGTACTCCACGCGCGAGCCGTCCGTCAGTGTGCGGAAGCCGGAGGACACGATGTTCGTGTGGTGCACGAACAGGTCCTTGCCGCCTTCGTCGGGCGCGATGAAGCCGTAGCCCTTCGCGTCGTTGAACCACTTCACGGTCCCGGTCGCCACCCCGCTACCTCCCAGGTTGAACGCCGAAAACGAAGCCTGGCAGCGGGGCTTGAAAGCTCTCACTTGCAAGGTTCGTTCACCGACCGTGGCGGGTCGGCGGCCAAAGGCTAGCACGCGCGCGCGAGAGCCATCTGACCCTCTGCGAGGGGTTCAGCCGGCGAAGTCCTCGGGCAGGATCGCGTCCGCCGCGAGGGCCGAGGAGAAGCGCTCGATCTCGCCCTCGCGCTCGATCCGCTCGATCTCGCGGAGGTGCTCCACGAGCGATCGCCGGTCGTCCGCCAGACGGCGATCGAAGCGCCGCACCTCGAGGGTGGGGGCGCAGCGGCTCCAGGTGCGCTCGCAGTCGGGGCAGCGCAGCCGCAGCTTCCACGTGTCCTCGCCCGCGCGCTTGCAGTGGAGGGGGTACACGAGGTGGCTGGCACAGTGCGGGCAACACCCGAGTGCGCCGGCCCCCGGGGTGGTGTGACCTCCCATGTCGGACCAAGGTAACGAGGCCTCCGGACGGCACCCGGGCGGTTGCTAGGCTCGGCTCGCGCCCCCATCGTCTAGTGGCCTAGGACGTCGGCCTTTCACGCCGGTAACACGGGTTCGAATCCCGTTGGGGGTATTCGCTCCGAAGGTCGCGCTGCTGGTCGGCTCGGCGTGGCTCAGGTTGAATGGCCCGTCCGCCGCCGGCGACTACACGCCGTGCCCGACCTGGCGTTCGTATTCGGCCACGTCGTAGCGTCCGAGCGACTCGCGCACGAGCAGGTCTCCGGAAAGCAGCCACTCCTCCCAGCCACCGACCTTCACGAAGTTGGCGGTCTCGCTGTGCGTGCCTTCGAGTGTCCAGACGAAGATGGCGTGGTCGCCGGCACTGCGGACGTCGTCCATGCGCACGACGAGATCGGGAAAGGCGGTGTAGAAGCCCTTCGCCATGTCGGCGATCGCGCTTCGCCCGACCAGCGGCTCGCCGCCGTTGATCGTGATCCGGCCGTCGGATTCGTAGAAGGACGCGACAGCGTCCGGCGCGTGCGAAGTCCAGGCCTCGGCGTAGCGCGCGCCGATGGCTCGGATATCAGTCATGGAGCGCTCTCCTCGGCATCGTGGGGGCAGGGCTCGAGTGCTACGGCGCCCAGCCCAGCTCGCGCATCGCCCAGCCGGCGTTCCAGATCTTCGTCAGATGGCGGATGCGGCCGTCGGCGAACTCCATGACGTAGACGTAGTCCGAGCTCACGTGCCGGCCGGTGGGCGGCGGACCGCCCTCGCCGGTATGCGTGCCGGAGAAGACCCCGTAGGCGCACACGCTGCCGCGCTCGGCATCGGTCGCGAACGACTTCACGACGTAGCTCCCGTCGGGCACGATCACGAGCAGCCCCTTCATCCAGTCGGCGTAGCCCTCCAGCGTGCCGATGTCCGCGAGGGGCTCGGCCTGCGCGGAGAAGCCGGCGTCGGGATGGCAGTACGGACGGCACCCCTCCCAGCCTCTCCCCGTCTCGCAGGCTTCGAAGAAGGCCATCGCGGTCTCGGTGATCGTCCCGGCGGCGGTTGGCGCGGACACGGTTGCTCCCTCCCCTGACTGGCTGCTGAGAGGCCGAGTCTAAGTTCTCGCGAGGGCGATGATCAAGCGCCTGCGCCCAGGCGCCTCCGGCGATCTGGCGTTCGTCGCGAGCCGCCCGCTCGAACGCTGCGTGCGCGGACACCGGCACTCAGCCAGGGAACCCTCCGCGCAGCTGCCCGGAGCCACGCGATCGCCGCCCGTCAGGCGCGCGCTGCCGTTCGATCAGCTTCCGCGCGGGCTCGAGCCGCGGACATCGGACCCTCGGCGTGGACTGCGGGTCCGACGCGCGAAAGGCCGATCGTCTCGCCCGTGTCCACGAAGATCGACTCGATGCCGCCGCGCCGGAAGTAGGTCTCGTGCCAGAACGAGGTTCCTCCGCGGTCGCGCAGGTACTCGGTCCACCAGGCCTTGTGCGGCAGCGTCCTCGTCCAGGCTTCGAGCGCGTCGTGGTCACGCCAGTACTGGCGCATGCCGGTGTGGAGCGGCTCCTCCGAGTACAAGAGGTTCTCGTGCAGCAGCAGCCCGTCCGGCTGTTCCTCCACGGCCGCCTGGATCTCAGGCCCGAGTCGCTGCAGCGTCTCGTATCCGCGCGGCTCCTCCACCCGCATGCCGAGGTAGATGACGACGAGGTCGGGGTAGGCCGACAGGTCGACGGCCATGCGGCGAGGAGGGGTCATGTGAGCGACTGTACGCCGCTGGAGCGCGACCGGCGCCGCCGCCGCCGGTCGCTCTCCGGCGCGCGTGCGGGGCGGAGGGTACGCTCCGGCCAGGCATGGCGACGCGCAACCGGAACCCCTTCGACGACGACGGCCTCTGGCTGACGGATGCCGGCGCCGAGACGGCCCTGATCTATCACCACGGCGTCGACCTCCCGGGCTTCGCCACGTTCCCGCTGCTCGAGAGCGAAACGGGCCGGCAGGCCCTGCGCGAGTACATCGATCCGTTCCTCGCGCTCGCGCGCGAGCGGGGGGCGGGCTTCGTGCTCGGCACCGCGACCTGGCGGGCGAACCCGGATTGGGGCCGCGAGCTGGGCTACGACGAGCCGGCGCTCGCCGCGGTCAATCGGCGGGCGGTCGCGTTCGCCGAGGAGCTGCGCGCCGACACGCCGGCCTGGGATCGCCCGGTGCTGATCGAGGCCGTGCTGGGCCCGCGCGGCGACGCCTACGCACCCTCCTCGCTGATGACTGCCGCCGAAGCCGAGCGCTACCACTCGACGCAGCTGCAGACGCTCGCCGACAGCGCCTGCGACGTCGCCTGCGCGCTCACCATCACCTATGCGGACGAGGCGATCGGCATGGTGCGCGCGTCCGAGGCTGCCGGCCTGCCGATCTCCGTCTCGTTCACCGTGGAGACCGACGGGCGGCTGCCGAGCGGCCAGACCCTGCGCAGCGCGATCGAGCAGGTCGATGCCGAGACGGACGGAGCGCCGCTGCACTACATGATCAACTGCGCGCATCCGACGCACTTCGCCGGCGCGCTCAGCGACGAGGGACCCTGGCTCGAGCGGCTGCGCGGCCTGCGCGCGAACGCGTCGGCCCTCAGTCACGCCGAGCTCGACGAGTCGGCCGATCTGGACGACGGAGATCCCGCAGATCTCGGCAGGCGGCACGCGGAGCTGCGCGGGTCGCTGCCGAACGTCGTACTGCTCGGCGGCTGCTGCGGCACCGACATCCGGCACGTGACGAGCATCTGCGACGCCTGGCTGGCGTAGGCGCCCTCAGGACAGGTGGTCGGCGAGCGCCAGCAGGCCGGCGTTCTGAAGTGCGAAGAAGCTGTCGTCGAGCGCGTCCGGGAACGTCGAGAACTTCGCGATCACGACCCGCGCCGGCCGGTGGATGAAGACCGACTGCCCGTTCATGCCGAGCCCCGCGTAGATGCCTCGCGGCCCGTCGTGCACCCACCACTTGTCATGGTAGAAGGCGCCGGGGGCGTTGGGATCGGCGCTCGTCGAGGTGCGGAAGGCCTCGATCAGGTCCTCGTCATGCACGCGCACGCGTGCGATCCAGTTGGCCGGGACGACCTGCTCGCCCGCCACCATCCCGTCCTCCAGGCACATGAGGCCGAAGCGCGCGAGGTCTCGCAGCGTGGTGCACACGCCGCCCTCGACGACCGGGAACCCCGAGTTGTCGAGCATGATCTGCGCGTCGCTCTCGGCGCCGATGCGCGACCACAGCTCGCGCGAGAGAAGCTCGGGGAAGGGCGCGCCGCCCGCGCGCTCGAGCGCCCACCCGAGCACGTCCGTCGCCAGCGAGCAGTAGCGGAACGGCCCCTCGCCATGGCCGTGCGGACCCCGGCCGATCGTGCGGATCCAGGTCTCGGTGTCGGCCGGGATCGCCCCGTGGCGATCGTGCGTGCGGTAGTCCGACACGTCGAGGATCGTGTACTCGTCGATGTCGTAGTCCCAGGCGTTGCCGGCGCGCATGTCGAGGATGTCCTGCAGCTTGCAGTCGTCCCAGGCGCTGCCGGCGAGCTCGGGCAGATGCCGCGTGACGAGGTCGGCGGGGTCGATCAGCCCGCGCCCGGCGAGCACACCGAGCACCATCGACGCGAGCGACTTCGAGACCGACATCAGGAGGTGCGTGTCCGTCTCGGCCATGCCGTCGAGATAGCGCTCCGTCAGGACCGCGCCGTCCTGGATCACGAGGAAGCCGTCGGTGAAGGTCTCGGCGAGCAGTTCGTCGAGGTCGAGGCGGCGGCCCCCGTAGCTCAGGGCGAAATCACCGAGGTCGCGCTCGGTGCGCGGAAGCGGCCGCACCGGCCCCGCGCCGCGCGCGATGGGGGCCGTCCGGCAGAGCTCGGGCACATGCCGGAAGCCCCAGCGGTTGTACGGCCCGTCGAGCCAGTTGGCCGTCGTCACGCCCAGTGCCCTGCCTTCGGCGTCGATCACGTGCAGAGCCTAGGGCCTCGGGGCGCGGCTCGGCTGCAGCGGTACGATCGAGGGCGAGCCGGGTGCCGGGCGACGGAGCGGGAAGCGGAGGGAGCGGCATGGACGACGAGCTCTGCCTGCTGACTGCGACCGAGCAGGCCCGCGCCCTGCGAGCGGGCGAGTGCTCGGCGCGCGAGCTCGTGACAGCACACCTCGAGCGCATCGAGCGCATCGACCCGCTCGTCGGCGCGATCGTGACGCGAACGCCCGAGCGCGCCCTCGCTGCTGCGGACGAGGCCGATCGCCGGCGTACCCGCGGCGACGAGCTGCCACCGCTGCACGGCCTCCCGATCGCGCACAAGGATCTGCAGGACACCTCAGGCGTGCGCACGACCTACGGCTCGCCCTCCTACCGCGAGCATGTGCCCGCCGTCGACTCGCTGCAGGTGCAGCGGCTGCGCGATGCCGGCGCGATCCTCGTGGGCAAGACCAACACCCCGGAGTGGGGTGCGGGCTCGCATACCTTCAACACGGTCTTCGGCGCGACGCGCAACGCCTGGGACGCGACGCGCTCGGCCGGTGGCTCGAGCGGAGGCGCCGGCGTGGCGCTGGCCTGCCGGATGGTGCCGATCGCCGACGGCAGCGACCTTGGCGGCTCGCTGCGCAATCCCGCGGCCTGGAGCGGCGTTTTCGGCCTGCGCCCGACGCCCGGCCTCGTGCCGCGCTGGCCGGTCTCCGCGCCCTGGCTGCCCTTTGCCGTCGAAGGCCCGATGGCTCGCACGGCCGGCGACCTCGCGCTCCTGCTCGCGGCCATGGCGGGGCCGGATGCACGCGACCCGCTCTCGCAGCGAGCACCGGCGCCTGATCTCGCCCCGCCCTTCGGCGGGGTGGCGCGCAGGCGAGTGGCGTGGAGCCCGACGGTCGGAGGCCTTCCGGTCGACGCCGCGACGAGCGAAGTGCTGGCGGCGACCCTGCCACTGTTGCGCGAGGCCGGTCTGGAGGTGCACGAGGACGAGCCCGACTTCACGGGTGCGGACGAGGTGTTCGAGACCTGGCGCGCGTTCCTGTCCGCGACGGGCCTCGGCGAGGAGTACGACGCGCGGGGCGGGGCCATGAAGGAGACGGTGCGCGCCGAGGTGGAGCGCGGACGGGCGCTGGGGTCGTCGGCGCTCAGCCGCGCGACGAGGCTCGCAGCCGAGCTGTCCGAGCGCATGCGCGCCTTCTTCGGCCGCTACGACTACCTCGCATGCCCGGTCACGCAGCTCGAGCCGTTCCCGGTCGACCAGGAGTACGCCACGCAGATCGAGGGCGTGCCGATGGGGTCGTACATCGAGTGGATGCGCTCGTGCTCGCGCATCAGCGCGACGCTCTGCCCTGCGATCGCCGTCCCCGTGGGCTTCACTCGCGGCGGGCTGCCGGTGGGCTTGCAGCTCGTCGCACGGCCGTTCGCCGAGCGCGCCTTGCTCGAGGCGGCGCATGCGCTCGAGCGGCGCTCCGGGCTCGCCGGCCGGCTGCCGCCGCTCGCCCGCTAGCCGAGCCCGCGCTCGGCGATCTCGCGCCGGGCGGCATCGCTCTTGCCCAGCTCCTCGATGCCGAGCTTGCGCTTGACACCCGGGGCGCGCTCGAACTGGACCGCCTCGTACGCGACGACCTGGAAGCGGTTGCCCCAGGGATCGAGGAAGTCGAGCCCACGCGCGCGCGGATTCACGATCGTGAGACCCTCGCGCTCGACGGCGGACCGCACGGCGGCCACGTCGTCCACGACGAGGCCGAAGTGCCGCTCGTCATCGGGCGCCTGCCTCCGCCCTTCCATCAGCGCGATGAACTGATCGCCCATGTCGATGAAGGCGGCGCCCGGGATGCGGCCGCGCAGCTCGAACTGGAACAGCCGCTCGTAGAGCGCCAGGGCGGCCTCGAGGTCTCCGACCTCGAGTGCGACGTGGTTCACGCCGATCAGCCGGGCTCGTCGCTGCACGAGCAGAAGCATAGGCTTCGCCCGTGAGCACGGCCGGGTACTCGGGGACGCCGCTGCCCCGCAAGCTGGGCATCCGGGAGGGCTGCCGCCTGCTGCTCGTCGGTGCGCCCGCCGGCTTCGCCGCCGCGCTCGGCGACCTGCCCGCGGGTGTGGAGCTCGTCCAGCGGGCCGGCGGAGGGATCGACGTGGCGATCCTCTTCGCTCCCGATCTGGCGACCGCACGGCGAGAGCTCGACCCGCTCGCGGCCGCGCTGCAGCGCGCCGGCGGGCTCTGGATCGCCTGGCCCAAGCGCAGCTCCGGCGTCGTCAGCGACCTCGACGAGAACCGCATCCGCGAGCTCGGCCTGGGAGCCGGCCTCGTCGACAACAAGGTCTGCGCGATCGACTCGACCTGGTCGGCGCTGCGCTTCGTGTGGCGGCTGCGCGATCGTCCGTCGCGGGGCTGACGGTCGCCCGTGGCGCGCGCGTGGTTCGGTGCGACCTGTCGCGTTGCTTCTCCGTGGTGGGGGTGCTGGCCTGGGCGCAGGAGTCAGGCCTCCCTTGTTGTTTGCGCCGGGTGCGTCGGTTCGCCGGCGAGGCCTGCCCCCGTTGAACCTGGCGCCGTTGGGGTGATCGCCCGCCATTGCGCGGGCTCGCGGCGTTTGCGCAGGCATCGGGCGACCCCACGCAGACTGGTGCGGGTGTTTTGAGGTGAGTGTGGTTCTTTTCGGTGCGACCTGTCGCGCCTGGCTTGGCGGGTTGGCGGGCTGCCTGGCGCTGCGGGAATATCGCTTCCGGTATGCCCAGGGCACTGCCTCGAGCACGTGCACACGGCGCTGCTCGAGGCGCTCGCGCCCGCGCCTGCCCGATCAGCGGCTGAAGATGCCGACGACGGCGGCGGCGCCTGCGATCAATGCAATCGCAGCGACGGCCACCGCCACGAGCCGGAGCTCGCGGTCGGCCTCGAGCGTGACGCCGGAGCGGACGGCGTCGTCGACCCGCTGCCAGCGCCGGTAGCCGAGCAGGGCGGCAGCGAGCCCCAGGAGCACGGGGACGACGGCAACGACCACGTGCAGCCAGACGGGATGGACGTCGGCGACGGTGCCGATCGTCGTGCCCGCGCCGACGAGCGCGAGCGCGAGCCGGATCCAGGAGAGCAGCGTGCGCTCGTTGGCGAGCGCCACTCTCGGATCCTGCAGCTCGGACACCGATCCATCCTAGCGATGCACCGGCAGCCCCATTCGCGTCACGCTGCGGTGTACGCCCAGGTGCCGAACACGCCGGCCGCGCTGTCGAGATCGCTGGCGTGCACGACGAAGCCGGCGCGGCTCCCGAGCAGCAGCGGGATCGCCTCGCCGTCCACTGTCGTCGTCAGGCCTTGGGTCTGCGTCAGATAGAGGCAGACCCTGCCCGGAGGCGCCGTCGGCGCGGCGGCCGAGCCCGTGCAGGAGGAGTCCGTGTCGACCGCGGCAGGCGTGTTGGCGAAGTTGACCGTCTCGTCGCTCAGGTCGGCGCTCGCGAGCCCGGGCAGCTGCACGACCTCGCGGATGTCGTTCGTGGGAGTCGAGAGCGTCGTGACGTTGCTGGAGATGCCGAAGGCGCCGGTCACCGTGAGGCCCGACGGGATCGCCCGCGCGGCGTACGTCTGGAACCCCGCAGCCGCAGTGCCGCCGAGCGCGAGCGCGTTGTCGGCGTTCGTCGCCCGCTGCGCGTTGGTCGAGGTCGCAGCCGATTGGGCGCGCTCGGCGCTCGCCGCGCTCGGCACGGTCGTCAGCGTGCTCTCCTTGATCTGCTTGCCCGTCAGCGTGTTGAGCCGGATCCTGTCGCCGGCCACGCTCGCCTTCGTGAGGCGGTTGCCTGGCAGCGAGGCCGGCCGGATCGAGCGTCCGCTGATGATCCGGCTGATCCTGGTCGCCGCGCCGTGCGCGAGCGGGCTGCCGCTGACGGCGAAGACCAGCGCCACGAGGGCGACGCCCATGGCGGGCGAGACGCGAGTTGGCTTCGAGAACACCCTTCCTCCTTCGTATGCCCGGGCAGGGGCGTGTTCCGCGTATCGGCGCCGCAGGGCGCCGGCCGTACCGCCGAAGGGGTAGGAAGCGTCAGCGCTCGCGATAGAGGCGGAAGGCCCAGCGCTCGAACGGGATCGTCGCGAGCGGTGGCACGGAGGCCACGAGCGCGAGGATCGTCATGCGTTTTTCCCACTTGTACTCCGCGCGCACGAGGAAGACGACGAGCACGTAGGCGAGCCAGGCGTAGCCGTGCAGCGTGCCGAAGATCTGGATGGCCGCCGAATGCCCGTGCGCGACGTACTTCTCGTACATGCTCGCGAGCAGCCCGAGCCACGTGACCGCCTCGGTGATCGCTGCGATGCGGAAGATTCGGATCAGCAGCGGAATGCGCACGGGGGCATCGTAGGAGAGGCCTGCGCTCGTCGGTTAGGGTGGCGGCGGGCGGTTAGCTCAGCCGGCTAGAGCGCCTGCTTTACACGCAGGAGGTCCAGGGTTCGAGCCCCTGACTGCCCACTTGTTCGAGGTCGCCGTCGAGGGAGGGCTGCTGCGCGGATCGGTCACGGGCCGGGGCGGCCCCGTGCTGCTTCTGCACGGCGGCCCGGGATTGCCGTGGACGTATCTCCAGCCGCTCGTCGACGAGCTTGCCGATGGCTATCGCGTCGCCGGGTATCAGCAGCGCGGGCTGCCGCCCTCCACCGCCGGCCCGCCCTACGACCTGGGCACCCAGGTGGCCGACGTCGCAGCGGTGCTCGACGGCCTCGGCTGGGAGCGCGCCGCCGTGGCCGGGCACTCCTGGGGCGGGCACCTCCTGCTGCACGTGCTCGCGGCTCTGCCCGAGCGCGTCTCCGCCGCGCTCCTGATCGACACGCTGGGCGGCGTCGGCGACGGCGGGGAGGCGGAGTTCGACGCCGAGATGCTCCGCCGCACGCCGGCGCGGGACGTCGCGCGCGTCGAGCACCTCGAGCGGCAGGCCCTGGCGGGCGAGGGCAGCGACGGCGACCTCCTGGAGTCCATGCGGCTCCTCTGGCCCGCGTACTTCGCCGATCCGGCCGCGGCTCCGCCATTCCCCGATCTGGCGTTCTCGCTCGAGGCGTACGCAGCCACGTTCGCGTCGCTGCACGAATCGCTGCCCGGATTGGCTGCGCGGCTCGCGGGCGTGGCTGTGCCCACGCTCTTCGTGCACGGAGCCGCAGGGCCGATGCCCGTCAGCGCGTCCAGCGAGACCGCCGAGGCCATCGGTCCTGCCGCCTCGGTCGAGGTGCTTCACGATGCCGGGCACTTCCCGTGGATCGAGCGGCCGGGCGCGATCCACGCCGCGCTCGACGCCGTTGCGCGCCCCTGACCGGGACGCACGGCCCGCGCCGCTGGGCGTCACCGGCGGAGGCGGATGCCTGCCGGCGGCTCCCGAGCGAGCTCCCGCCGCCTCTCAGCTGCGCCCGCCGCCTTTCGTGCATCCTGGCTGACAGCGACGAGCCACGACGAGGAGGGGCCATGCCGTTCACGATCGACACAGACACACCGTTCGGCGAGCGCGCGGAGCGCCGGCTGCGCGAGGAGCGGGTCGCGTGGCTTGTCACGACCAGCGATGACGGCACGCCGCAGCCCGTGCCGGTCTGGTTCCTCTGGGACGGGCGGGCGTCGTTCCTCGTCTACTCGCGCCCGGACACCGCCAAGCTGCGCAACATCGCCGAGCGGCCGCGGGTCTGCCTGCATCTGGACGGCAACGGCGAGGGCGGCGACATCGTCGTCGTGCTGGGGGCAGCCGCGGTCAGCGACGATGCCCCCGCGCACGAGCTTCCGGCCTACGTCGAGAAGTACGCGGCGTTCATCGCCCGCAACTCCTGGACGCCCGAGAGCTTCGCAGCCGACTACTCCGTGCCGTTGCGCATCGAGGCCACCAGGCTGCGCGGCTTCTAGGCCCCCGCTCGAGGCGAGGCCGGAGGAAGGAGCGGTGAGGCCGGCCGCTGCGCGAGGCCGCGCGGCTCGGCGAGGCGCTCGAGCACGAGCGCGGTGTCCGCGATCGCCACGCCCGTGAGGTGCAGGTCCCGCCCCTCGAAGTCTGCGATCACCGCTCGGAGCGCCGCCGCGTACGCAGGCGCGTCGGCGTGCGCGAGTGCTGCCAGGGCTGCTGCCGTGCGCTCGAAGGCCTCGCCGCCGGCCGCCATCTGATGGGCGGCAGAGGCCGCGGCCGCGTCGTAGCCCGCCGCCAGGCACGCGAGCGCGAGGGCATAGGAGGCGGTGGGCGACTCGGTTCCGAAGGCAAGCGCGCTCAGAGAATATGCGGCGGCCTCAGCCGCGTCCCCTCTCAGGATCGCCGCTTTGAGCATGCCGACGAGGCGGCCGTAGCCGCCAGGCGGAGCCACCTCCCACGACTCCCGGTAGCGCTGCTCGGCGAGCCGCAGGTGCGGCTCGGCAGAGGCCCGGTCGCCGGCCATGAGGCAGCGCTGGGCATCTGCATCGGCGGCGACCGCCTGGGCCTGCAGGTCACGATGCTCGGGCTCCGTCACGGCGCGGCTACCAGGCGCCGCCGCCGCCGCCGCCGAAGGAGCCACCGCCGCCACCGCCACCCGAGCCTCCACTGGAGGGTGAGCCGAAGGCTCCGCCCAAGCCGGACGCGAAGCTCCCCGTGTTGAACGAGGAGACCGCCAGGGCGGGGGCGTAGACGGCCGAGCTGGAGATGCCGGGGAAGTCGACCTTGGCGGCCGCCAGCACCCGCTCCGCGATGCCGAAGGTGATCCCGTAGACGAGATAGCTCTCCCACAGCGGGAGCGTGTCGGCGGGCTTGTCCGCGAGCCGCGGGAAGTCGCTGAGGTACCGCCGGAAGGCCTCCCAGCCCTCGGCGGAGGCCTGCAGCTCCGGGCCGCGCCGGCGCCAGACGGAGGGGCGCAGCAGCAGGACGACGGCGGCGTTGAGCGCGAGTGCGGCACCGATCGCCGTCAGGACCAGGTCCTGGCGCACGAGCGGCGGGTCCGCGAGCCCGGCGATGCCGGCGACCAGGAAGCCCGCGCCGAGCAGCAGGAAGACCGCGAACGCCAGCCACTTCATGACCATGCCCCGGCCGCTCCAGAAGCTGCGCCGGCGCGCCTGGCTCTTGACTGCCGACGCGAACGCCTCGGAGCGGCCGTGGAACCACTCGCGGTCACTCGTCGGCATGCTCCTGACAGTCGACTGCACGCGCGAGAGCGCGGTCGCGCCGTCCTGCGTCAGCTTGTCGAAGATCGCGGCGATCGGCTTCTCGACGGCATTCAGCTCGACGCTCTGGTCGCCGCGAGTGAGATCGACGTCGTCGATCTCCTTGTGGTGGAGACCGAGCAGCGTCGACTCCTCGCGCGTCACCGGCGTCATCTTGTAGCGGCCGCGGCGCACGAGCTCGAACAGCGTGGCGGCCATCTGATCGCCCCCGGCGACGACGTGCTGGGCGAGTAGCGACGGCACGAGCGCCGGTGCGAGGTCGTCCGGCGGCTCGTGGACGTACTTGGCCGCTGTGCCCGTCGGGCGTTCGCGCCCGAAGCGCCAGTAGGCGAGGCTGCCCAGCAGCCCGGCCGGGACGATCGCCAGAAGGAAGGCCGCGAAGATCCAGGCCCAGGGGTGGTGGAGCGTATCCTCGAGCTGCCGCCGGTCGCGCTCGGCTCTCGCCTCGGCGCGCTGCTCGCGCGCGATCGTCGCGGGCAGGATGTCGTCGTGCACGTGGCGCGCGTAGGGAGCGCCCGGAGCGAGCGCCGCGGGCGGGTAGAGCACCCGCAGGGTCACGCTGTGCTGGGCAGGCACGTCGTCCACGGCGGCACGGGCCGCACCCCGGCTCACGCTCAGCCGGTGGTGCAGCCAGGCGGGCTCGATCCAGGCGCGCGTGCCGGGCAGCCCGCCGGCCGCGCGCACGTTGGCGGTGAGGCTCGGGAGCCCGAACTGCCACTGGCGGCCCCAGACCTGCGGCGCGACCTCGACGGCGTCGTCGTGGGCGACGACGACGCCGCGCAGGCGGTAGCGCAGCGTGAACGTGCGCAGGCCGCCGTCCTGCCGGTAGTGCCAGACGATGCGCAGGCCCTGCGGCATCCGCACGAAGCCGAACCTGCCGGGCGCGTCGCTGCTCCCGAGCGCGGTGTCGCCGCCGGGGGCATAGCGCGAGCCTCCCTCGCTCACCTCGACGTCCTGCGCGGTCACGTCGTCGGCCAGGGGAATGTCGCGGTAGGCGCCCGTGAAGAAGCCGTCGAAGCTGAAGGTCAGGTCCTCGCGCACGAGCACCTCCCCCGTGCGCGCGAGCGTCACGCCGACGGCCGCCTGCGGGATCGTGAAGCTCTTGTCCGCCAGCGCGGAGGCAGGCGCTGCGAGCAGGGCGGACAGCACCAGCGCGAGCAGGCCGCAGCGCTTCACCCGCGCCCCTGCGCGAGCTCGAAGAGCGCGCGTCGCCGGAACCCCAGGGCGCCCGCCACGAGGCTCGCGGGCAGTTGCTCGATGGCGGCGTTGTAGGTCTGCGCCGTGTCGTTGTAGACCATGCGCGCCAGTGCGATCCGGTCCTCGCTCTGCGAGAGCTGCTGCGAGAGCTGCGCGAAGCGAGCGGTGGCCCTGAGCTCGGGATACGCCTCCGCGATGCCGACCACGCCGCCGATCGCGGCGCCGAGTCGCTGCTCCTCGCCCGAGCGCTGCCCGGGCTCCCCGCTGATGGCGGCGCTGCGCGCCTGCGCCGCGGCGTCGATCGCCGAGCGCTCGTGCTCGGCGTACGCGGCCACCGCCTCGTTCAGCTCGGGAACGAGATCGGCCCGGCGGCGCAGCTCCGCGTCCACGTCGCCCCAGGCGGCGGAGGCGCGGTTGCGTGCGCGGGCCAGCCGGTTGTAGAGCAGGCCGGCGAGCACGGCGAGGATCGCCACGATCGCTGCTCCTCCCCAGATCACCACCCAGCGAGGCTACCAGCGCAACTCTCCCGGCTGGATGCGCGTCGGTGCACGCGGGCAGGAGCCCGGGGTCGAAGCTCGCGACGAGCTCGGCCGGAGTGCATGGCCGAGCGGCGTCGAGCAGCCCCGCGCTGTGCGCGAGCCAGCCGACGAGCGCGCGCGGGTCGGCGCCCTGCGCGCGCAACTCGGCGAGCCCGACGGCGCCGTGCCGCTTGGCCAGTCGCTCGCCGTCCGCACCGAGCAGCAGGGGGACGTGCGCGTAGCGGGGCACCGGCTCGAGCGAGAGCAGGCGATAGAGCTCGAGCTGGCGGCCGGTCGACTCCTCGAGGTCGGCGCCGCGCACCACGCGCGTGACGCCCTGGTCGGCATCGTCGACGACCACGGCGAGCTGGTAGGCGATCACGCCGTCGCCGCGGCGCACGACGATGTCCCCGCTGGGGCCGTCCAGGCGCACGCGGAGCGACGCGGTGCGGCCGAGCGATCGCTGCTCGGCGCGCTCCTCCTCGCTCAGCTCTCTGCAGCGGCCGCTGTAGAGCGGTCCGTCGGGGCCGTGCGGGGCCGAGGCCGCCCGTCGCACGTCGGCCCGCGAGCAGAAGCACTCGTAGAGGGCGCCTCGCTGCCGGAGCGTCTCGAGCGCTGCTTCGTAGAGGGCGATCCGCTGTGACTGCCAGACGGGCTCGCCGTCCCAGTCGAGGCCGAGCCAGGCGAGCGAATCGGCCTGCTCCTGCGCACAGCCGGGGCGCACGCGCGGCGCGTCCAGATCCTCGAAGCGCAGGAGGAACCGCCCGCCCGCATGGCGCTCCCACAGCCAGGCCAGGAGCGCGGTCCGGGCGTTGCCGAGATGCAGGTCCCCGGTGGGGCTCGGTGCATACCGTCCGACATCCACGCCGCGTCACGCTACCGTGGCGGCGATGGGTCTGGTCTACTCGACGGAGACGGGCCGGGTGCGGAAATGCCAGCACTGCGGACGGCCGCTCGCCGATGGCGGGCGCTGTCCCTGCCGCGTGCAGGCGGCGCGTGCACCGGGCGACGGCATCCTGCGCGTGCGGCGCGAGACGTCCGGGCGCAAGGGCAAGACGGTGACGACGATCAGCGGCGCCTCGCCGGCCCAGGCTGCCGAGCTCGGCCGCGAGCTCAAGCGGCTGTGCGGATCGGGCGGCAGCGTGGTGGACGGGGTGATCGAGATCCAGGGCGACCACCGCGCGAAGGTCGTCGCGCACCTCGAGGCGAGCGGCTTGCAGGTCAAGAGCGCGGGCGGCTGATCAGCCTCGCTAGCATGTGCGCGGCTGCGACGCGGGAGAGAGACGTGGAAGAGAAGCTCGGCAAGATCGCCATGCGGGTCATCGGCTTCGGCATCGTCGGAGCGATCGTGCTGGTGCTCGTGGCCAAGGGAGTGAACGGCTTCCCGTTCGAGGTCTGGGGCCTCGTGGGCGGCATCGTGCTCGGCGTCGCCGCCTTCGCGGTCGGCCAGGTCGAGTAGCGGCACGAGCCGTTCCGTCGCCGTCTGCGCGTGCGGTTGTAGCATCTGCTGCACAATCGTCTCGCCCGGAGGTGACGCACCATGTCCCGTGTGCTCGTGGTCGCGAACGAGACCGTCGAAGCCGACGAGCTGCTGGCGGAGCTGCGCCGGATCGAGGATCAGGGGGAGTCGGTCTTCCGCGTGGTCGCGCCGGCTGTGGCCGCCGATCACGGCCTCGGGGGAGCTGGAGCCAGGCCGGTGCCATCGACGCCGCCCAGGAGCGGCTCGATCGCACGCTCGCAGTGCTGAGGGGCGAGGGGCTGGATGCCGACGGCTGGGTCGGGGACATGGTTCCCGTCGCGGCCGTGCGTGACGCGCTGGATCGCTTCGACGCCGATCTCGTCGTGATCTCGACGCACCCGCTCACGCGCTCGCGCTGGCTGCGCAAGGACGTCGTCGAGCAGGTCAGGAAGCTCTTCGGCGGGCCGGTCGTGCACATCGTCTCGCACGTGCGCGAGCAGTCGCCCGCCGAGCCGGGCTAGCGCTCCACCCCGGCGGACTCCGGGTCGAGGATCGCGACGGTGCGGCCGCCCGCGCCGCCGCGCAAGCGCTCGAGGCCCTCGGGGATGCCGTCGAGGTCGGTCATGTGCGTGACGACGTCGGCGAGCACGAGCCGCCCGTCGGCGGCCAGCTGCACGAGCGACGCGAGCTCCACGGACGGGTTCCCGCTTCCGTAGTAGCAGCCCTTGATGCCCTTGTCGGAGAGGAACTCGATCGCCGGGAAGGCGGCCTCCACGCCGACGGCCGCGAGACCCACGACGACTGCCGTGCCCCCCGCGCGCAGGCAGTCCCAGGCCAGCCGCATCGTCTCGGGCCGCCCGACCACCTCGAATGCGTGGTCGACGCCTCCACCGGTCAGCTCGCGCACGGCTGCCGCGGGATCATCCATGCGTGCATCCACCGCATGCGTGGCGCCGCGCGCGAGTGCGAGCTCCAGCACGGCGGGATCGCGGTCGACGGCGACGATCGCGCCCGCGCCGGCGAGCAGGAGGCCGGCGATCACCTGCTGGCCGACGCCGCCGCAGCCGACGACGGCGGCGAGCTCGCCGATGCGCGGCCGCGCCACGTTGCGCACGGCGCCGATGCCCGTGACCGCACCGCAGCCGAGCAGGGCGGCCTGCCAGAGCGGCACGTCCACCCTCAGCGGCACGACCCCCGCGGCGGCGACCACGACGCGCTCCGCGAAGCACGCCACGGTCAGGGCGTGCTGGAGCGGCGTCCCGTCGGGCAGCGAGAGACGCGAGCTTCCGTCCATCATCAGGCCCCGCGAGCCGGCCTCGCCCGCCGGGCCGCAGAGCGTCGGCCGGCCCGCTCGGCAGGCGCTGCAGGTGCCGCACGAGGGGATCATGCAGAGCACCACGCGATCGCCGGGGGCGACGTGGACGACGCCCTCGCCGACCGCCTCGACCGTGCCGGCTCCCTCGTGCCCGAGCACCATGGGCCAGCGCCCCGAGCCGAGGCGCCCGTCGGCGAGATGCAGATCGGAGTGGCAGATCCCGCAGGCGGCGATGCGCACCAGCACCTCGCCCGGCATCGGCGGCGCGAGCTCGACCTCCTCGACGCGCACGTCGCCCGGCTCCCGCAGCACGACGGCTCTCATGCGACCTGCCAGCGGTCGAGTGCGTCCAGGTCGGGCGTGACGCCGAGACCGGGCCCTGGCGGAGGGGCGATCGTGCCGTCCGCGGCGATCTCGACCACCGCCGGCAGCAGCCAATCGCGCCGCTCCGCCGACCAGGCGGGCGGGTCGAAGGGCACCTCGACGAAGGGGCAGGTCGAGACGCCGAGCGTCAGGTGCAGGTTGCAGACCAGCCCGTAGCCGTTCGACCAGGTGTGCGGCGTGAACATGCGCCCGCAGAGGTCGGCCAGGGCCGCCAGGCGGCGGCAGCCGGAGATCCCGCCGGAGAGCACGACGTCGGGCTGCAGCACGTCGACCCCGCCGCGCAGCACGAGATCGCGCGCCTCGTGGGCGCCGCGCACCATCTCGCCGGCGGCGAGGCGGATGCCGGTCAGCTTGCGCAGCGCCGCGTAGCCGTCCACGTCGTCGCAGCGGAGCGGCTCCTCCAGCCAGTAGGCGCCGAGGCGCTCCAGCTCGCGTGCGCAGCGCGCGGCCGTGGGGACGTCCCAGCGCGGCTCGCGATCGCCGGCCATGCGCCAGCCCTGGTTGGCGTCCACCATCAGCTCGAAGTCGTCGCCGACCGCGGCGCGCACGTGCTCGACGACGGCGACGTCGTCCCGCCAGTCGGGGTGGTGGAAGCGCAGCTTGAGCGCACGCACTCCGCGCTCGCGCAACGCGACCGCGCGACGGGCGCGCTCGTCGGGGTCGACCAGCTCGCCGCTGGAGGCATAGGCGAGCATGCGCTCGTTGCGGCCGCCGAGCAGGCGCCAGACCGGTGTGTCGAGCAGGCGACCGGCGAGATCCCAGATCGCGCACTCGACCGTCCACGGGCGGCCGCCGTGGAAGTCGACGGTCTCGCAGAGCTCGCGCACCGCCTCGACCCGCAGCGGGTCGAGGCCGACGAGGAAGTGCTCCAGCACCTCGCGATCCGGCAGGTGGTCGCCGCTCGCGTAGCCGGTGACGCCGGCGTCGCTGTGCACCAGCACGAGCGTGGCGTCCTGGTGGGTGCGCGGGAGCGGATCCCAGGCCGCTCGAAAGGGCGGATCGAGCGGGTAGCGGTAGCGGCGGGTCTCGACGCCGGTGATGCGTGCCTCGGATGCCATGTGCCGAGGACGGTAGCGGTAGAGTGGGCGCGTCAACGCCGAGCGCCCGCGAGAGGGGTGATGGGGACATGTCCGACTGCTTTCTGAGCGCGACCCAGCCATCCGGGGCGTTCCGCCGCACGGCCTAGCGGTCGAGGGGCGCGCGGGGCGCCGCAAATTCCCCCGTTGGAGATCCGCGTTGACCGATGTTCCCGCGGCGCTTGCCCAGCTCGTCTGGGATGAGCGCCGCTCCGCCGAGCTCGCAGAGCTCGGCTACGACCCATCCGCGGCCGCGCGCGTCGTGCGCGTCGATCGCGGCTACGCCGGCCTTCGAGCGGCGAGCGGCGAGCTGCGCGTGGCCACCGGCCACCTGGCAGCAGACCTCGCTGTCGGAGACTGGCTGGTCCTGGATCCGGCCGGCGGCGTCGCCGCCGTGCTCGAGCGCCGCACGCTGCTCGAGCGCCGCATGCCGGACGACTCGAGCTCGTCACCCGTCGTCGCCGCGAACGTGGACGTCGTCGTGGTGGCGAACGCGCTCGATCATCCGTTCTCGTCGCGGCGCCTGGAGCGCTTTCTCCTGGTCGCCTGGGAGAGCGGCGCGACACCGCTCGTCGTGCTCACCAAGGCCGACGCGCACCCCGACCTCCCGGCTGCGCTCGCAGAGGCGGAGACCGCAGCTCTGGGCGCGCCCGTGCTGGCTCTCAGCGTCCGCAGCGGACTCGGCCTGGATGGGCTCCGCGAGTCGCTCGCCGGATCCACCGCGGTGCTGCTCGGACGCTCCGGCGCGGGCAAGAGCACGCTCGTCAACGCGCTCGTCGGCGACGAGGTGGCCGCAACCGGAGAGGTGCGGAGCGACGGCAAGGGCCGGCACACGACGACGCATCGCGAGCTGCACCTGCTCGCGGGCGGCGGCGTGCTGATCGACACGCCGGGCCTGCGCGCCGTGCTGCCGCACGACATGGGCCTGGCCGCCGAGCGCGCGTTCGGCGACATCGAGGAGCTCGCCGGGGCCTGCCGCTTCGGCGACTGCGGCCACGCCGGCGAGCCCGGCTGCGCCGTCGCTGCTGCGGTCGCCACGGGAGCGCTCCCGCGCGAGCGGTTCGCGGCCTGGCAGCGAGCCGAGCACGACCGCATCTCGTTCGAGCGGCGCGCAGACCCGGCCGCAGCGAGCGAGCAGCGGCGCCACTACCGCTCGCAGTCCCGCTCCCTGCGAGTGGCCCGTAAGAAGCACTGGATCTGAGCGGCGCAGAGACCGCGTCACTGGACACGTAGCGCAGCGCATAAACCGGGGTCAGGCACCGAAATATGCGCCAATTCGAAATTGGCGCATATTTCGGTGCCTGACCCCGGTTTATGCGCTGGCCCCGGCATTCTGATGACCCCCGGTTATGCGCTGACCCGGCTTGCCACCGAGCCCGGTCTACGCGCCACCCGACCGCCCGCGCACGCGCGCTACCCTGCTCACGTGGCCGGGGAACGCGAGCACGTCGAGGATGAGGAGCTGTTTCCGCTGCATCAGCCGTATCCGCCCTCCGACGACGGGGTCGACGAGGCTTCCGAGGAGTCGTTCCCGGCCTCGGACGCGCCGTCGACCTGGTCGCGCGAAGGCGACTAGAGAGCCGAGCGGACGGCCTCGATCGCGTCCGGGTCCTCGAGCGTCGAGAGGTCGCCGGGGTCTTCGCCGAGCACCGTTGCGCGGACTGCCCGACGCAGGATCTTGGCGCTGCGGGTCTTGGGCAGCGCCGTGGTGAAGCGCACTTCCGCGGGCGCGAACGCCTTGCCCAGCGCCTCCGCGCAGCGCGCGCGCAGGCGCGCTCGCAGCTCCTCACCGGGCTCGCTGCCGGCGCTCAGCACGCAGAAGCACCAGACGACCTCGCCCTTGACCTCGTGGGGCACGCCCACGGCACAGGCCTCCGCGACCGCCGCGTCGCCGACGAGCGCGGATTCGTACTCCGCGGGGCCGATGCGCTTGCCCGCGACGTTGAGCGTGTCGTCCGAGCGGCCGTGCAGGAACCAGTCGCCGTCGGCGTCGACGGTCGCCCAGTCGCCGTGCGTCCAGACGCCGGGGAAGCGGCTCCAGTAGGTCTCGAGGTAGCGCTCGGGATCGCCCCAGATGCCGCGCGTCATGCCCGGCCACGGCTGGATGCAGACGAGCTCGCCGACCTCGCCGCGCAGCGGCCGGCCCGCCGGGTCGTAGACGTCCATCGCCATTCCCGGCAAGGGCAGTCCGAGCGTGCACGGCTTGTGCGGCAGGTAGGGCGGCGAGCCGAGGAACGCTGCGGCGACCTCCGTGCCGCCGGAGATGTTCATGATCGGCCGCGTGCCGCCGCCGACGCGGTGGAAGAGCCACAGCCACGGGTCGGGGTTCCATGGCTCCCCTGTCGAGCCGAACTGCCTCAAGGCGGAGAGATCGGCGCTGTCGACGAGCGCGTCGCCCGCTTGCCGCAGCGCCCGCACGAGCGTCGGCGAGACGCCCACGAACGTCAGCCGGTGCCGCTCGGCGAGGCGCCACAGGCGCCCCGCGTCGGGGTAGTCGGGCGCGCCGTCGAAGAGCATCGCCGTGAGCCCGAGGCCGTGCGAGTTGGCGAGCAGCCAGGGTCCCATGATCCAGCCGATGTCCGTCATCCAGTGAATCCGGTCGCCCGGCTGGAAGTCCCCCGTGTACCGGCCCTCGCTCGCCATCTTCACGAGGAAGCCGCCGTGGACGTGCACGGCGCCCTTGGGCCGGCCGGTCGTCCCGGACGTGTACGCGAGCATGAACGGGTGCTCGCTGGAGACCGGCGTGCTGCGCCGGGTGCCCGGGCGCCCCTCGACGAGCTCGTGCCACCAGATGTCGCGCCCGTCCCGCCAGGCGGTCGGCCGGCCCGTGTGGCGCACGACGACGACCGTCCGCACGCCGGGGGCGAGCGCGCACGCCTCGTCGGCGGTGGCCTTGGCGGAGAGCGGCCGTCCGCGCCGCATGAAGGCGTCGACCGTGATCAGGACGACGGCGCGCGAATCCTGGAGGCGGCTCGCGACCGCCGGCGCGGAGAAGCCCGAGAAGATCGGCACGACGAGCGCGCCCAGCGAGGCCACGGCGTAGTACGCGATCACGACCTCGGGCGCCATCGGCATGAGCAGGGCGACCGCATCGCCGCTGCCCACGCCGAGCGCCTCGAGCCCCTCGGCGCAGCGCGCCACCTCGCGCGCCAGCTCGCCGTACCTGAGGGAGCGCACCGTGCCCTGCTCGTCCTCGCAGACCAGCGCCTCGACGGCGGCGTGGGCCGGGTCGTCGGCCCAGCGCTCGACGCAGGCGTGCGCGAGATTGAGCCGCCCGCCCGTGAACCAGCGCGTCCACGGCGCTCCTCCGGAGGCGTCCATCACCCGCTCGTAGGGCGTCTCGAAGGGGATTCCGAGGTCGCGTGCCACGGCATCCCAGAAGCGCTCGGGCTCGGCCGTCGAGAGCGCCAGCAGCTCGTGGAAGTCGCTCACTCCCAGGGAGCGCGCAAGCACCGTCGCATGAGCGCTCTGGATCCAGGACTCGGGCGGGATCCAGGCGTGCTCGCTCACGCGATCGCCTCCACCCGCAGCTGCCGCCGCGCGCGCAGCGCCATCTGGATCGCGGACAGCAGCAGGAACGCCGCGAAGGCGCGGCGCAGCGTCGACTCCGGCAGGTCGAGCGCGACCTGAGCGCCGACCAGCACGCCGAGCAGCGAGCAGCCGCCGAGCACGGCGGCCGACGGCCACGCCACGAGCCCGTCTCGGCTCTGGCGAAACGACCCCACCGCGACGACCGGCACGATCGCGGCAAGCGAGGTTGCCTCGCCGGAGAGCTGTCCGAGCCCCAGGCCGAGGGTCAGCGCCGGCACGAAGACGATGCCGCCGCCGACGCCGAAGAGGCCTGCGAGCAGGCCCCCTGCGAGGCCGAGCGCCAGCGCGAGCGCGACGTGGCTCATACGGCGAGCTTCCCGGCGACGATCAGCATCACGCAGGCGAACGCCAGCTGCAGATGCGGGCCGCGCACGCGTTTGGCGAGCGCCGTCCCGAAGAGCACGCCGACCACGGCCGGAAGGCCGATCAAGGCAGCGTCGCGCCAGACCACGAGGTCGTCCCAGGCGTAGCGCAGGGTGCCGAACACCGCCGTCGCGCCGATTGCCGCGAGCGACGTGGCGGTCGCGCGGTGCGGCTTCCAGCCGCGCGCGATCAGCGCGGGCACGATCACCGTCCCGCCGCCGACGCCGAACAGCGCGGAGAGGAGGCCGGCGGCAGCGCCCACGCCGCCCAGCACCGCTGCGCCGCGCCTCACGCGCGCAGGCCCAGGTGCTGTTTGAGCGCGCGCGTCTGGCGCCGCGCGACCTCGAGCTGCGACGCCTCGGAGTCCGAGAGGCGCACGATCCAGTGACCCGGCGTGGCCTGCTCCAGCGCCGTCACCTTCTGCAGGTTGACGATCGACGAGCGGTGGATGCGGAAGAACAGCGCCGGCGGCAGCGAATCCTCGAGCTCGCGCAGCGACTGCGTCGAGAGGTAGCGCTCGTCGTAGGTCGCGATGCGCGCGTAGTCGCCCTCGGCCAGCATGAAGTAGACCTGGTCGTGGTCGAGCAGCAGCGTCTCGCCGCGGCGCGTGACCGGCACCTTGGCGAGCTCGCCGCGCGCGGGCCGCTCGGGCGCCCCGCGCAGCGCGCTGCGCAGGCGCTCGACCGTCTGCGCCAGCCGATCCTCGGCGACCGGCTTGAGCAGGTAGTCGAACGCGTCCACGGAGAACGCCTGCAGCGCGTAGTCCTGGTGGGCGGTCACGAAGACGACGTGCGGCCGCTTGGGCCAGGACATGATCTCGCGGGCCGCGTCGATGCCCGTCAGCTCCGGCATCGAGACGTCGCAGAAGACGACGTCGTAGTCGAGCCGCGCTGCCAGTGCGAGGGCCTCGCGGACGCTGGCCGCCTCCCCCACGACCTCGACATCCTCGATGCGCTCGAGCAGGAAGCGCAGCTCGGCACGCGCGGGAGCCTCGTCGTCGACGATCAGCGCGAGCAGGCTCACTGTGCCAGGCGTTCCTGCTCATGCCCAGGCGGCACGGTCGGGATCACGATCGAGACGAGCGTGCCGATGCGGGGCGCCGAGGCGATGCGCAGGCGCCCGTGCTCGCCGTAGAAGACGGCCACGCGCTGGGCGGCCGAGGCCAGTCCGAGGCCCGCCGCGCCCGAGCCGATGCCGGGCTCCAGCACGCGGTCGGCCAGCTCGCGCGGAATGCCGCGCCCGTTGTCCCGCACCGTGATGCGCAGCCGCCCGAGACGCACGTCGCAGCGCACGACGACGCGCAGCGGCCGATCGGCCTTGCCGTGCTTGATCGCGTTCTCGACCAGTGGTTGCACGAGCAACGGCGGCACGAGCGCCAGCTCGGCGGCGGGGGTCACGCGCACGTCGACCTCGAGCTGGTCGCCGAAGCGCGCCCGCTCGAGCGCCACGTAGGCCTCGACGTGGCGCAGCTCGTCCCGCAGGGGCACGAAGGCGTGCGGCCGCCGGAGGCTCAGCCGGCAGTGCTCGGCAAACGCCAGCACGAGGCGGCGCGCCTCGTCCGGCTGCGTGCGGCAGAAGGCCGCGATGGTGTTGAGCGCGTTGAACAGGAAGTGCGGCTCGATCTGCGCCTGCATCGCGGCGAGCTCGGCCGAGGCCGTTGCGCGCGCGTGCAGGTCGAGCTCGCCGAGCATGACCTCGGTCGAGATCAGCGCGCCCAGCTGACGCGCGATCACGCGATCGCGGTCGGACACGGCGAGCGCGTTCTCGCTGAACAGGACGATCGCGCCGACGGCGTCGCTGCGGTTGACGATCGGCGTCACGATGGCCGATCGCAGCGGGCAGTCGCGTCCGTCACAGCCGTGCTTCCAGCCCACGGGCAGCCGCGAGACGCGTCGCTCCAGCATCGCGTCGATCGCGCCCGGCGGCGCCGCCAGGCCGGCGCCGTGGTGATCGCCGCCCAGTCCGGCGTGGGCGAGCACGCGCTCGCGATCCACGACCGAGACGGCGGCGTAGCCCAGCCGCTCGCGGATCTCGTACGCCACGACCTGCGCGCTGGCCGCATCGAAGCCGCCGCGCAGCGGCCCGCGCACGGCCTCCAGGGTCTCGAGGATCGCGGCGGCGGGGGCCTGGCCGAGCGGCACGACCCGGCCGAAGGCCGCGCGCACGAGCCCGAGCCAGGCGACCAGGGCGAGCGTCGTCACGGCGACGATCGGCACGAACCAGCGGAGCGAGACGCCCCAGTCCTGGAGCATGCGCAGGATCACGAAGAGCAGCAGCGCCTGGATGGACGCGAGCGCCGCGCCGATCATCAGCGGCCCGCGGACGTCGTGCCAGCGGCGCCCGACCTTCGCGGCTGCCAGACGGCGACCGGTCGAGACGAAGACGAGGCCTTCGCTGTTCCGGTCGGGCTCGCTCATGTCTGCCCGACCCTGCCCGGCTTGCGCAGCTCCGCCAGCTCCGCGAGCGGGCGTGCGTTGACGATGTCGCCCGCCGTCGCGCCCGCTCGCCGCGCCATGAAGACTCCGAGCTCCTGATAGTTCAGCGCGGCCAGCCGGTGCGCATCCGTCGAGATGACGAGCTTGACGCCCGCCGCGAGCGCGAGACGCGCGTGCGCCGGGCGCAGATCGAGCCGGTGCGGCTGCGAGTTGATCTCGAGGAACGTGCCGTTGGCGGCGCAGGCCCCGATCAGCGCCTCGACGTCGTAGTCGTAGCCGTCGCGCTTGCCGATCAGGCGGCCCGACGGATGGCCGATCGCATCCACGCAGGGGTGCTCGGCCGCGGCGAGGAGGCGCTTGGTGATGCGGTCGGGGTCCTGGCGCTGCGCGACGTGCAGCGAGGCGAGCACCCAGTCGAGCTCGCCCAGCAGGTCGTCCGGCAGGTAGAGCGAGCCGTCTCCCATGATGTCGACCTCGCAGCCGGCGAGCAGCGCGAAGTCGTCGCCGAGCGTCTCGCGGATGCGCTGCACCGCCTCGATCTGCTTGCGCACGCTGTCGGCCTCGAGCCCGATGCCCATCCCGACGCCGCCGGAGTGGTCGGTGATCGCCATGTACTCGTGCCCGCGTGCGCGCACGGCCGCGACGACATCGAGCAGCGAGTGCTTGCCGTCGCCGCTCCAGTCGCTGTGCAGGTGCAGGTCGCCGCGCAGGTCCGAGAGCTCGACCAGGACGGGGAGCTCGTGCCTGCGCGCCAGCTCCAGCTCGCCGTTGTCCTCGCGGAGCTCCGGAGGGATGACCTGGTAGCCGAGGTGCCGGTAGACCTCGTCCTCGTCGGCGGTGCGGAAGACCTCGCCGCTCTCGGTGTCCTCGATGCCCCACTCCGAGATGCTCATGCCGCGCCGCTGGGCGTCTTCGCGCATGCGCACGTTGTGGCCCTTGGAGCCGGTGAAGTGCTGGAGCAGGTTGCCGTAGCTCTCGGGCGGCACGACCCGGAGGTCGAGCTGGACGCCGTTGTGCGTCAGAACGGACGCCTTGGTGGCGCCGTGGCCGAGCACCTCCGCCACGAAGGGCTGCTCGACGAGCCACGCGGTCAGCGCCGGGCCGTCGCTCGAGGCCGCGATCACGTCCACGTCGCCCACCGTCTCCGCGCGCCGGCGCAGGGAGCCGGCCTCGTCTGCCCGCTCGCAGGCGGGGTGCTCGCGCAGCGGCTCGAGCACCCTGCGGGCGAGCTCGAGCGCCTGGTCCAGCCGGAAGATACGCTTGCGCGGCGCGGCCCCGGCCTCGAGCTGTGCGAGCAGCTGCTGCTCCTTGCGCTCGCCGAACCCCGCCTGTCCCTGCAGCCGCCCTGCTCGAGCCGCCTCCTCGAGCTGCTCGAGCGTCGTGATGTCGAGCTCCTGCCAGAGCCGGCGCGCGGTCTTGGCGCCGAGCCCCGGCAGGCGCACGATCTCGACGAGGCTCTCCGGCACGCGCGCGCGCAGCTTCTCGAGGGCGGGCATCGTGCCGGTCTCGCGCAGGTCGGCGACCTTCTGGGCGATCGTGTCGCCGATGTCGTCGAGCTCCGTCAGACGGCCCTGTTCCGAGAGCGCCCAGATCGACTCGGCCGTCTCGCGGAAGCGCTTCGCCGCCTTGCGATAGGCGAGCACGCGGTAGACGACGGCGCCGTCCAGCTCGTAGAGATCGCCGAGCAGGTCGAACAGGTCGGCGATCTCGCCATTGCGCAGGGTCACGCCGCGGATCGTAGCTGCCGCTGCATGGCGGTCCGATCACGGCGAGAATGGTCGTGTGCCGCCCTCCCTCCGCTTCCTGGTCTGCGTGCCCACCTACGACGAGCGTGAGAACCTCGAGCGCATGGTCGACGCGCTCGGAGCCGTGCGCGAGCTCGACGGCGCGAGCGGCGAGGTGCTCGTGATCGACGATTCCTCGCCCGACGGCACCGGCGAGCTGGCCGACGCGCTGGCTGCCACGCGGCCGTGGCTGCATGTGCTGCACCGCTCGCAGAAGCAGGGCCTCGGCCGCGCCTACCTCGACGGCTTCCGCTGGGCGCTGGCGCGCGACTTCGACTTCGTGCTCGAGATGGACTGCGACTTCTCGCACGACCCCGGGGCCATCCCCTCGCTGCTCGCGCCCGCGCGCGCCGGCGCCGACCTCGTGCTGGGCTCGCGCTACTGCCAGGGCGGCCGGGTCGAGAACTGGGGCCGCGCCCGGCGCGTGATCTCGGGCGCCGGCTGTCTCTACGCCCGCACCGTGCTGAGCGTGGACGTGCGCGACCTGACCGGTGGCTTCAAGTGCTTCCGGCGAGCCGTGCTCGAGTCCATCGAGCTCGCCGAGGTCGACGCGCAGGGCTACCAGTTCCAGATCGAGATGACCTACCGGGCGCTGCTGCTCGGGTTCCGCGTCGTGGAGGTGCCGATCACGTTCGCCGACCGCGTCGCCGGCGGATCGAAGATGTCGCGCTCCATCGTCTTCGAGGCGATGCGGCGCGTGCCGCTGCTGCGCGTGCAGGCGATGCGCGGGAAACTGCCGCGCGGCGCCGGAGTCGCGGTTCCCGACGGCTGCTAGATTCAGCGCATGCGGCGCCGGGGCCTTGTGATCGGCGCGACCGCGGGCGGTGCCCTGGTCGCCGCCGTCGCCGCACTCGCGCTCTGGTCGTATGCGGAGCGCCCGCGGCTCGACGGCGTCCCGCGGCAGTGGTACCGGACGTCGGCGCCCCGCGTGCTCGTGCCGGTCGCGCACAGCGGCAACCTCTCGGGGCTGCGTGCGCGCCTCGACGGCCGGGACGCGCGGGCCAAGCTCCGCAGAACGGGCCGCGGCCTCGAGCTCGAGCTCGACGGCCTGGCCGACGGCGCACACCGCGTGCGCATCCAGGCGAGCCCGGCGCGCGTCTTCGGCGACAGGGTCGACGAGGCGTTCACGATCCATGTCGACACCCACTCACCCTCGCTCGCGCTCGACGCGCTACCGCCTGGCTGGCAGTCGGAGAGCGAGCTCAGCGGACACGTCGAGGCCGGCTCGACGCTCGCGGTCAGCTATCGGGGCACCCGCGTCGTCCTGCATCCCGAGCGGCACGTTCCAGTTCGATCCCAAGCTGCCCGACGGCCGCACGACGGTCAAGCTGACCGCGAGCGACCGTGCGGGCAACAGCTCCGTGCTCACGCGCACCGTCGCCGTCGATCGCACCGCACCGCGCGTGCACTTCGATCGCGTGGCCGCCGTGCTCGGCTCGGCCCATCCCACGCTGCGGGGCTCGCTCGAGGATGCGTCGCCGCTCTCGCTGCAGGCGACGCTCGACGGCGCCTCGGTCGCGCTGCGCCGGCCGGACGGCAGCGCTCTGGTCGGCGGCGCGGCGAAGGCGGGCCGCTTCTCGCTCCCGCTGCAGCATCTCGCCCAGGGGGTGCACACGCTCGCGATCACGGCGACCGACAGCGCGGGCAACACGACGACGGCGACGGCGGGGCCGTTCACGGTGGACTCGACGGAGAAGCTCGGGTCCTCCAGCGTGCTCTCGCTGGGCGCCCGCGGGGCCGACGTCGTGCAGCTCGAGCGCAGGCTCGAGTCCTTCGGCGCCTACCACGGCCCGTTCACGCGCTTCTACAACGCGCGCACCGCGGCCGCCGTGCGCGCCTTCCAGCGCGGTCACAAGCTGCCGGTGACGGGCATCGCGACGCCCGAGGTGGTGCAGCTCAGCGCCGAGCGCATCGTCGTGCACCTGAGCCAGTTCCGCGTCTTCCTGATCCGCGACGGCAAGCGCATCTTCAGCGCGCCGATCGCGATCGGCATGCCCGGGCACGCGACTCCGACGGGCACCTACGAGATCATCGCGAAGATCAAGAATCCCACCTGGGTGCCCCCGAACTCGCCCTGGGCGGCCGGACTGGAGCCGATCCCGCCCGGCGTCGACAACCCGCTCGGCACCCGCTGGATCGGCACGAGCGCGCCGAACATCGGCTTTCACGCCACTCCCGCCGATTACAGCGTCGGCCATGCGGCATCCCACGGCTGCATGCGAATGCACCGCGCAGACGTGGAGCGGCTCTACGATCTGGTGCGAGTCGGCACACCGGTGGACATCCAGGTCTAGGCGCTGTTGACGGGGAATCGAGCGGCCCCCGGCAGCGTTCGTATTCTGGAACCCCCTCTCTTTTCCAGGAGCTTTCCGCATGAGCGCAGATATCACGCATGTCAGTGACGCCGACTTCGACGCCGAGGTGACGAACAGCGATCGCCCCGTGGTGATCGACTTCTGGGCGCCTTGGTGCGGTCCGTGCCGTCAGATGGAGCCGGCCTTCGAGGAGCTCGCAGCCGCCAATCCGTCGCACAAGTGGGTCAAGGTCAACGTGGACGACAACCCTGCGACCGCCGCCCGCTTCCAGATCCTCGCGATCCCGGCCTTCGTGGTCGTCGAGGGCGGCCAGGAGACGAAGCGCATCGCCGGCGCCAAGCCGAAGGGTCGCTTCGCGGCCGAGCTCGGGCTCGGCGTTCCGGCCTGATCGCGCAGCTCGTCGACGTCACGTACGCCCCCGGGAGCGCACCGCTCCTGGCGGGCGTCACGCTCGCCGTCCACGAGCGGACGAAGCTGGCCGTCGTGGGGCCGAACGGCAGCGGCAAGACGACGCTGCTGCGGCTGCTCGCGGGTGAGCTGCGCCCCGACTCCGGCGAGGTCGTGCGCAAGCAGAACCTCGTGCTCGGCCGTCTCGCGCAGGACGATCGCGAGCTGCTGCGGCTGAACCCGACCGTCGCCGACGCGCTCTACCGCTCGCAGGCCGAGCTGGAGCTCGAGCGCCTGGCCGGCGAGCTCGCGGAGGCTGCCGCCGACCCCGCCCGGCTGCGCGAGCTGGAGCGCGCGTACGACGACGCGCTGACCGCGCTCTCGGCAGCCCAGGAGCCCGATCGCGCCGTGGTCGCGGATCTGCTGGGCGAGCTCGGGCTGCGCAGCGTGCCCGAGTCGCGGCGCATGAGCGAGCTTTCGGGCGGACAGCGCCGGCTCGTCCTGCTGGCGCGGGCGCTGGCCTCCGATCCGGACCTGCTGGTGCTCGACGAGCCCGAGGCGCACCTCGACTTGCGCGCCCGGGGCCTCGTCGCCGAGCGCCTCGCAGCGCGCCGCCGCGCCACGGTGCTCGTGAGCCACGATCGCGCGCTGCTCGACGTCGCCGTCAAGGAGACGCTCGACCTCAGCGACGGCCGCCACGACCTCTACGCCGGCGGCTACACCTTCTACCTCGAGGAGCGACCGAAGCTGATGGAGCGGCTGCAGGGCGAATACGACCGCGCGCTCGCCGAGGTCAAGCGCCAGGAGCAGATCTTCTTCCAGTATCGCGAGTGGGCGCGCCTCAACGCGAAGTTCGCATCGCGTGCCCGCGCGCGCCTGACCCTGCTCGAGCGCGCCCGCACGCGCGTGGACCGCCCGCAGAAGCGCCGCGACCGAACACTCTCGGTGTCGTTCTCCTCGGATGCCCGCGGCCGCGTCATGGCGGAGGCCACGGGAGCCGAGGTCAGCTACGGCGAGCGCGTGCGCATCGGCCCGGTCGACCTCGTGCTCGAGCGCGGCGATCGCGTCGGCCTGATCGGCCCGAACGGCGTCGGCAAGTCCACCTTGCTGCGCATGCTGGCGGGCGAGCAGGCGCCTACGGCCGGCAGGGTGCGCGTCAAGGAGGGCGCCCGGGTGGCCCTGATGACGCAGGAGAGCCTCTCGGTCGACCTGGAGCGCACGCCGCTCGACGTCGTGCTGGAGGAGCGCACGATGGGCCGCGACGACGCCGTGCGCCGCATCTGCGCGCTCGGGCTCGACTACGAGCACTGCAACGCGCCGCTCGGCCGCCTCTCTGGCGGGCAGCGCGTGCGCGTGCACCTGCTGCGCGTGTCGCTTCAGCGCCCCGACCTGTTGCTGCTGGACGAGCCCACCAACTACATCGACACGCACTCGGCCGAGGTCGTCCAGAGCGAGCTCGAGGCGTTCACGGGCTGCGTGATCGCCGCCACGCACGACCGCTACTTCCTGGAGACGTTCGCCACGCGCATCGTCGAGCTGAGCTCGTCGCCCGCGGGCACGCGCGTGAGTGAGCGCGAGAACCTCGGCCTGGCGGCGGAGTGACCTCCGCGCTCGAATCCCGCTACCGAGCGCGCAGCCTCTGGCTCGACGGCCTGGAGGGGCCGCTGACGCAGCGACCTGCGCTGAGCGGCGACCGCGACTGCGACGTGGCGATCGTGGGGGCGGGCTTCACCGGGCTCTGGGCCGCCTACTCGCTGGCGGTGCTGCAGCCGGACCTCCGCATCGCGATCGTCGAGCGCGAGATCGCGGGCTTCGGCCCATCGGGCCGCAACGGCGGCTGGGCCTCCGCGGGGATCGCCGGCAGCGCGCACCGCTACGCGCGCCTGCGCGGCGCGGATGCGGTGCGCCGCGGCGAGCGCTCGATGGCCGATGCCGTCACCGAGATCGGCCGGGTGATCGCCGCCGAGGAGATCGAGTGCGGCTGGCTGCACAGCGGCTCGCTGCTCGTGGCCACCAGCGCGCCTCAGGTGGCCCGCCTGCACGAAGGCCTCGAGCGCAGGCGCGCCTTCGGCATCGGAGAGGATGACCTGCGGCTGCTCGAGACTCCCGAGCTGGCCCAGCGCGTTCGCGTGCGCGGCGCCCGGGCCGCCACGTTCACGCCGCACTGCGGCCGGCTGGATCCCGCCCGGCTCGCCCGCGGGCTCGCGCTGGCCTGCGAGCGGCGCGGCGTCGTGATCTACGAGGGCAGCGAGGCGGAGTCCATCGAGCCCGGCCGTGTGCGCTGTGCCCACGGCAGCGTGCGCGCGAGCTCGGTGCTGCGCGCGACGGAGGCCTTCACGGTCGAGCAGCGCGGCGAACGACGGCGCTTCATGCCCCTCTACTCGCTGATGATCGCGACCGAGCCGCTGCCCGCCGAGGTCTGGGACGAGCTCGGCTGGAGCGGCCGCGAGACCGATCTCGGACCTGCGCCACCTCTTCTTCTACGCACAGCGCACGCCGGACGACCGCATCGCCATCGGCGGCCGTGGCGCGCCCTATCGCCTCGGCTCGCCGATCGACGAGTCCTACGAGCGCAACGACGGCGTGCGCGCGCGCCTGCAGCGCACGATCGCGGAGCGCTTCCCCGCCGCCACATCCGCTGCCGTCACGCACCACTGGGGCGGCCCGCTCGGCGTTCCGCGCGACTGGTGCTGCTCGGTGCACTACGACCCCGCCACGGGGTTCGGCTGGGCGGGCGGCTACACCGGCCACGGCGTCGTCACCAGCAACCTGCTCGGCCGCACCCTGGCCGACCTCGTGCTGCGGCGCGAGACCGACCTCGTCTCCTTGCCGTGGGTCGGCCACGAGAGCCCGCGCTGGGAGCCGGAGCCCTTGCGCTTCCTGGCCTCGCGCGCGATCGTGAGCACGCTCGGCAGCGCGGACCGCGCCGAGGACCGGCGCGACCGCGCGGCCTGGCGCACCCGCCTCGTCAAGCCGTTCATGCAGGTGCGATCGTGAGCATTCCCACCCGACGGACAGCGAAAGCCCGCTAAGTGGCTGAAAACCGCACCCATCTGATGCCGGTGTGGGCTGTGGTTTGCCGACCGAGCCACTAGCCTGCGGGCAATGAAAAAGCGCGAGGGGGACCCGTGGGTGTCGCCGCCCGTCTACGGTCGCTCGCTGCGGGGCCTCGGAGTCAACATGCTCGTCCGGGACACTGCGCGGGCCGCCGCATTCGCTCGCGACGTGCTCGGCCTGACGGTCGTCTACGTCGACGCCGACCTGGCCGTGCTGCGCCACGGCGAGCACGAGTGGATGGCGCACGCGGACCACACCTACGACGCCCACCCGCTGCTGCCTCGCGCCAAGGTCGCTGCGCTGCGTGGCGGGGGCATCGAGCTGCGCGTGCACGAGGTCGATCCCGACGTCGCCTGCGCCGCTGCCCGGGAGCGCGGCTTCGAAATCCTGGAGCCGCCGAGCGACAAGCCGCACGGGCTGCGCGAGGCCTACATCCTCGACGGGGACGGCTACGTCTGGGTGCCGGGCATCGCCTCGCTCAGCAAATGGTCGATCTAGCCGGAGTGGTCGCGCGCGGGGCGCCGGACACCATCTAGCCTCCCTGCATGGGCACCGATCCTCAGCGCGTGGCGTACCCGGGCGCGGAGGGGTCGTATACCGAGGAGGCCGCCTCCCGCCTCTATCCGTCGGCGCAGCAGGCGTCGTACACGACGTTCGACCGCGTGCACGCGGCGCTCGTCGCCGACGACGTCGACCGCGGCGTGCTGCCGATCGAGAACTCGCTCGCGGGGCTCGTGCCCGACACGCTCGCGATCCTCGAGGAGGGGCAGGTCTCGGTCGTGGCCGAGGTGGCGCTGCACATCCCGCACTGCCTGATCGGCATCCAGGGAGCCGCGCCGGAGACGGTGCGCGTCGTGCACTCGCACCCGATGGCGCTCGCCCAGTGCCGCAAGGCGCTGAACGGGCGCTACGAGCTCGTTGCCGCGTCGACGACCTCGGAGGCCGCGCGCACGGTGGCCGCGCTCGGCGACGTCACGGTGGCGGCCATCGCGAGCCCGCTCGCGGCCCGGAGCCATGGCCTGGCCGTGCTCGCCGACGAGATCTCCGACCATCCCGAGAACCTCACGCGCTTCGTCTCGCTCGCGCGCTTCACGAGGCTCGACCACGACTCGCACACCGAGTGGCACACGGCGCTGCGCCTGATCACCAAGCACGAGCCGGGCGCGCTGCACTCCGCGATCGAGCCGCTCCGCTACCACGACGTGCAGATGACCTCCCTGCACTCGCGCCCGATCATGGGCGAGCCCTGGCGCTACCAGTTCTATGTCGACGTCGTGGGCCACCGCTCTGCGCCCCGTGTCCTGCGGGCGCTCAAGGACGTGTCGGAGCGGAGTGCCGAGCTGCACGTGCTCGGCTCCTATCCCGTGAGCCGCGGGGTGCAGTGAGCGCCATCGCTGCGGCCGCACCGGCCAGGCTCGACCGCCGCGGCCTCGGTGTGCTGTCGTTCGGGCACCTGAGCGTCGACCTCGCGCAGGGCACGGTCCCGGCCCTGCTGCCGTTCCTGGTGCGCGACCGCGGTTACAGCTATGCGGCCGCGGGCGCGCTGCTCCTGTTCTCCGGCATCGGGTCGTCGTTCCTGCAGCCGCTGCTCGGCGCCTTCGCCGATCGCATCCGGGCCGGCTGGATGATGCCCGTCGGCACGTTGCTGGCGGCGGGCGGCGTCGCGCTCTCGGGCCAGTTCGACTCCTACCTCGCCACGGGCGGCTCGCTCGTGATCTCGTCGATCGGCGTCGCGATGTACCACCCGGAGGCCGTGCGCTTCGCGAGCTACGTCGCGGTCGCCGGCGGCCGCCAGGGAACGGGAATGAGCGTGTTCGCGGTCGGCGGCATGAGCGGCTGGGCGCTCGGGCCGATCCTGACGACGCCGGTCGTTGACATCGTCGGCCTGCACGGCACGGTCATCGTGGCGCTCGTCCCCCTGATCGCGACCCTGCTCGTCGCCGCCAACCTGCGCTACTTCGAGCAGTACCGGCCGACGGTCGCGACAGGGCACGTCGCCCGCGAGGAACTGGGCGAGAGCGACTGGCCCGCGTTCACGGTCGCGGCGGCGGCAGGCACGCTGCGCACCGGCGCGCTCTTCGGGTTCCAGGCCTTCATCCCGCTCTACGTGTGGCGAACGCTCGATTCGAGCGAGGGAGTCGGCAATGCCACCATCGCGGTGATGCTCGCGGCGGGGGCCGTCGGCACGCTCTTCGGAGGGCGCCTGTCGGACGTGCACGGATTCCGCCGCGTGATCGTCTTCTCGCTGCTCGCCTCCGCGGTGCTCGCGCTGCTGGTGCCGGTCGTGCCGCTGCTCGTGCTCTTTCCGCTGGTCGCCGTCTTCGGGCTGATCTGCGAGATGAACTTCTACCCCATCGTCGTGCTCGCGCAGCGGGCGCTGCCGCGGCACGTGGGCTTCGCCTCGGGCGTGACGCTCGGGCTGAGCATCGGCCTCGGCTCGGTCTGCAGCCCCCTGCTCGGGGTGGTGGCCGATCATTGGTCGCTGCGCACCGCCCTCTTCGGCGCGGCCGCGCTGGCCGTGGCCGGAGCCGCCGTCTCGCTCGCGCTGCCGCGCGAGCCGGCATGAGCGCCGCCTTCGACGACGTCCTCGCCGCCGGGCGCGGCGAGCACGGCGCACTCGTCTACGAGAGCGGTGAGCCGGCGCGCGACGCGACCTTCACGGCGTTCCCCGGCAACCTGGATCCGCGCGTGCAGTCGGCGCTGATCGGGAACGGGATCTCCGGCCTCTACGGACACCAGGCGGACGTCTGGGAGGCGGCCTGCCGGGGAGAGCACGTGTGCGTCTCCACGGGGACGGCGAGCGGCAAGTCGCTGGCCTTCACGCTGCCCGTGCTACAGGCCGTGTGCGAGCGCGCCTCCGCGCGTGCCATCTACATCTACCCGACGAAGGCGCTGGCGCAGGATCAGGCGCGCGCCTTGCGGGAGTACGGGCTCGGCCTGCGGCCGGCGGTCTACGACGGCGACACCCCGCGCGAGCAGCGGCACCTCGTGCGCCGCTTGCCAACCCGATCCTGACGAACCCGGACATGCTGCACGTCGGCATCCTGCCGAACCACCGGCGCTGGGCGGACGTGCTCTCGAACCTGACCCACGTGGTGGTCGACGAGGCCCACACCTATCGCGGCGTCTTCGGCTCGCACGTCTCGCTCGTGCTGCGCCGCCTGCGCCGGGTCTGCGCGCTCTACGGCAGCGAGCCGCAGTTCCTGTTCGCGAGCGCGACCATCGCCAATCCCGGCGAGGCCTGCAGCGCGCTCACGGGTCTCGAGGTGCGCGTCGTCGACCGGGATGGCGCGCCGCGCGCTCCGCGGCGGGTGGCGTTCTGGGACACGCCGCTGCTGGACGAGGCGGAGGGCACGCGCGGATCGGCGCTGGGCGAGGCGGCCGGCCTGCTGGCCGCGCTGACTGCGCGAGGCCTGCGCACGATCTGCTTCGTCAAGAGCCGCAAGGCCAGCGAGCTCGTCTACCGCTTCGCGCGAGAGAGCCTGATCTCCGCCGGCCGCGGGGACGTCGCCGAGCGGCTCGCCCCCTACCGCGCGGGCTACACCGCCGAGGAGCGCCGGCGCATCGAGGCCGACCTGGTCTCCGGGCGCCTGCTCGGCGTCGTCGCCACCGAGGCCCTGGAGCTCGGCGTGGACGTCGGACTGCTGGACTGCTCGCTCGCCATCGGCTTTCCGGGCACGGTGGCGAGCCTGCGCCAGCAGTGGGGCCGCGCGGGGCGCCGCGGGGAGGGGCTCGCCCTGCTCGTGCCGGGCGCGGACGCGCTCGACCGCTACTTCATCAACCACCCCGATGCCCTGCTCGGGCGGGCCAACGAGGCCGCGATCCTCGATCCCACCAATCCCGAGATCCGCATCGGCCACTTGCGGTCGGCCGCGCACGAGCTGCCCCTGACCGAAGGCGACGACGAGGTGCTCGGGCCCGGCGCCCTGGCGGCTGCCGAGCCGCTGGTGGAGGCGGGGGAGCTGCTGCGCACGCCCGGCGGCCTCGCCTGGCGCGGGGCCGGCTCGCCGGCCGGGATGATCTCGCTCCGCTCGGGCTCGGCGGACGCCGTCGCCGTGGTCGAGCGCCAGACGGGCACGCTGCTCGGCATGCTCGAGCTAGAGCGCGCGTTCTCGACCGTCCACGAGGGCGCTGTCTACCTGCACCGCGGGGAGACCTACCTCGCCGAGACGCTCGACCTGGCCGACCGCGTCGCGCTCGTGTCGCCGTTCGGCGGCCCGTGGTACACGCAGCCCCGCAGAGAGACCGATACGAGCATCGTGCGCACCCTCGAGGGGCCGGTCGAGGTCTGCGGCGTCGAGCTCAGCTACGGGGAGGTGGAGGTCAGCGATCAGGTCGTGGCCTACGAGCGCCGGGGCCTGCCCGAGGGGCGCCTGCTCGACACGATCCCGCTCGACCTGCCGGCGCGCCAGTTCTCGACGCGGGCTCTCTGGTTCGTGCCCCCGGACGAGCTCATGGAGCAGGTCGGCGGTGATCTCCTCGGCGCCCTGCACGCGGCCGAGCACGCGCTGATCTCGGTGCTGCCGCTGCTCGCGATGTGCGACCGCTGGGACATCGGCGGGCTCTCGACGAATCTCCACCCGCAGACGCTGCGGCCGACGGTGTTCGTCTACGACGGACACGCCGGCGGCGTGGGCATCGCGCAGCGTGGGCACGACCGCTTCTGCGAGCTCGTCGAGAGCGCGTCGCGCGTCATCGCCGACTGCCGCTGCCGGGAGGGCTGTCCCTCCTGCGTGCAGTCGCCGAAGTGCGGCAATCTCAACGAGCTGCTGGACAAGGGCGCCGCCGCGCGGCTGCTCTCCGCGATGCACACCGCCCGCACCGCGCGGGCCGCCGGCGTCAAGCGCTGAGCAGGGCCGAGCGCAGGCTCGCGCGCACCGTCTCGCGCACGGGCAGCGGCCCGAGCCGCAGCAGGGCGTGCTGCGGCGCCGAGCGCAGCCGCTCGCGCTCGGCGCAGTCGGCGCAGCCAGTGCGCTCGCGGCCGGCGCGGCAGCGCGGATCTGCCGGCAGGTCGGCGAACACCGAGGCGAACGCCGCACGCGCGCGATAGAGCTGGTGCTCCAGGTCGGCGTGGCCCATGTCGGTGACGGCGCAGAGGGCGGAAGCGTCCAGGCCGTGCACGTCGCGCAGCAGGAGCACGTCACGATGGGCGGGGCGCACGAGTGCGAGCGAGGCGTCGGCGGCCGCCTCGACGCAGCTCTCGGCGGTCGCGAGATCGTCCTCACCGCGCGTGCCGGGCGCCCGGCTGCCGAGCTCGTCGAAGCACCCCTCGCGCACCAGCGCGTAGAGCCAGGTCTCGGGCTGCGACGGCTCGGCGCTGCCGTCGAGGTCGCGCCAGCCCGCGGCCAGCGCTGCCACGAGGCAGCGCTCGCCGTCGCGGAGGCCGCCGAGCATGCGAGCGGCGTAGGAGTAGAGCGGCGTCTCGTAGCGCGCCGCGAGCGTCACGTAGGCCTCGGCCTGCATGCGCAGCGCTAGCGCTTGCGGCGCAGGACCTTGAGCACCGTGAGCAGGCCGACGCTGCCGACGATGAAGGGCGCGGCGGCCTGAGCGCGCTCCTTGGCCCGGCGCTTGGCGTCCTGGACGGCCGAGCCCAGCTCGTTCACGGTGCCGACCAGCCGCTCACGCGCGGCCTGCGCCTCGGCGCGCTTGCGTTCCGTCTCGCGGCTCACGCGGTGCGCGCTTCCTTGAGCTCGTCGACGGTCGCCTTGGCCTCGACGATGGCCGCGTCCGGCGTCGGCGCGCCGGCCTTGCGCACGGAGCGCAGGCCCATGAACGCGAGGATCAGGGCGACCAGCAGCAGCACGCCCCCGACGATCAGTGCGGAGGCCCAGAGCGGCATCGCCAGCGCGAGCGCGGCGATCGCGCCGAACAGGAAGGCGAGCAGCGCGAGCAGCACGAAAGGCACGGCGATGGCGACGAAGACCGCCGCCTTGGCGTGCATCTTGACCTTTTCGATGACCTCGGTCTTGGCGAGATCGATCTCGGAGTGGATCAGCCCGGCGATGTCCTCGCGCAGCCTGCGGAGGAGATCCTGGACTCGGTCAGCGGCGAACATCAGCCCTAGCGTACCGCGCGGGCGCACTGTCAAACCTCCAGGCCGTCGGAGACCTGTACGCGCTCCCATTCCAGCAGGTTCCAGGCGAGCTCCTCCTGCACCTGCTGGTGACGCGTCCCGAGCTCCCCGAGCAGCGCATGATCGCCTGCCCCGGCCGGGTCGGCGAGGGCCGCCTCGAGCTCGGCTTGCTCGCCCTCCAGCCGTGCGATGTTCTTCTCGAGCTCGCGGATCAGGCGCTGCGTGCGCTGCGACGGCCGGCGCTTCGCGGGCTCCCGGCGCGGTGCGGGCGGACGCTGCCTGGGCTTGGGCACCGAGCTCGACGCTGCCGGCGGCGGTGGCGCCGGGCGCTCGGCGATCGCCTCGAGGTAGTCGTTGTAGTCACCGTGGCGAAGCACGATGCGCCGATCCTCGATGCTCGCGGTGTGCGTCGCCACCGCGTCGATCAGCGCGCGGTCGTGCGACACGAACAGCACCGTCCCCTCGTAGGCGTCGAGCGCCTCCTCGAGCGCCTCGCGCGCCTCGATGTCGAGGTGGTTGGTGGGCTCGTCCAGCACGAGCAGGTTGGCGCTGCCGGCGACCAGGGCCGCCAGCGCAAGGCGCCGGCGCTCGCCGCCCGAGAGCACCCCGACCTTGCGGTCGACCTCCTCCTGGGTGAAGAGGAAGTTGCCGAGGATCGTTCGCGACTGCGTCGAGTTGAGGTGGCCGTCGGTGGCGCGCGTCATCGCGTCGACGACGCTCAGGTGCTCCGGCATCTCGGCGATGTGCTGGCTGAAGTAGCCGGTCGTGACGTTGTGCCCGAGCTTGATGCGGCCGGAGACCGGCTGCCGCAGCCCGAGCAGCGTCTCGACGAGCGTCGTCTTGCCGGCGCCGTTCGGGCCGATCACCGCCACGCGCTGGCCGCGCTCCACCACGAGCCCGGCGTCGTCGAGCAGCGGCTTGTCGCCGGCGCGCAGCACGACCTTCTCCGCCTCGATCACGACGCGGCTCGAGCGCTCGACCTTCGAGAAGCCGAACGCCAGCGCGCGCTCGCGCCGCGGCGCCTCGACCTTCGGCATGCGCTGGATCTGCTTGACCTTGGACTGCGCCTGGCGCGAGCGGGTGCCCGCCCGGAACTTGTCGACGAAGCGCTGGAGGCGCTCGATCTCGGCCTGCTGGCGCTCGAAGGCGTCTGCCTGGTTGGCGAGCGCGAGCGCCTTCTCGCGACGGTACGAGCTGTAGCCCATGGCGTAATGCTTGCCGCGCCCGAATTCGATCTCGAGCACCCCCGTCGCGACGCGCTCGAGGAACCAGCGGTCGTGCGAGACGAGCAGGATCGAGCAGGTCAGGGCCGTGAGCTGATCCTCCAGCCATTCGAGCGCGCGCAGGTCGAGGTGGTTCGTCGGCTCGTCCAGCAGCAGCAGGTCGGGCTGGGACGCCAGCACGCGCGCGAGCGACGCGCGCGTCAGCTCGCCGCCCGAGAACGAGCCGAGGGGCCTGTCTGCATCCTCGACCTTGAAGCTCAGGCCGCGCAGGATCTCCTCGAAGCGCGCGCGCCACGCGTAGCCGCCCACGGACTCGAGCTCGGACTGCGCGTGGGCGTAGGAGCGCAGCACGTCGTCGCTCGAGTCGCCTTCGGCCATGCGGCGCTCCAACTCGGCCAATCGGTCCTCGGCTGCGTGCACGTCGGCCAGCCCCTCGCCGACGTAGGAGCCGAGGGTGTGCGCGCCGGCGAACGGGGGCCGCTGGTCGTGCAGCGCGATCCGGTAGCCCTTGGGCTTGCCGAGCTCGCCCGCGTCGGGATCGATCTCCCCGACGATGGTGCGCAGCAGCGTGGTCTTGCCCGCGCCGTTGCGCCCGATCAGGGCCAGGCGCTCGCCCGGGGGCAGCCTGAAGGACACCCCGTCGTAGATGACATGGGTACCGAAGCTCTTGCGCAGACCGGTGACGTGCAGCGTTGCCACGGCCAGAGGGTACCCGCGACCGGTGCTACCCTTCGAGGCAGGGGAATGTGCGCCGCGCTCCGCGGTGCAGGCCCCGCGAGGAGCTACGGCGCTCCCGGCCTATCCGGCCCCCCCGCCGTGGCGATCGAACCCACGGAGGAAGACATGACCGGATTCGCCGAACTCGGCCTTTCCCAGGGCGTGCTCGAGGCGATCGACGCCCTCGAGTATCGCGAGCCGATGCCGATCCAGATCGAAGCCATCCCGGTGATCATGCGCGGCCGCGACATCATCGGCCAGGCGCAGACCGGCAGCGGCAAGACCGCCGCCTTCGGGCTGCCCGCCGTCGAGCAGATCGACGAGGCGTCCGAGGATATCCAGGTGCTCGTGCTCACCCCCACGCGCGAGCTCTGCATCCAGGTCGCGCAGGCGCTGCGCACGTTCTCGGAGTTCAAGGGCGTCAAGGTCGTCGCCTGCTTCGGCGGCCAGCCCATCCCCGAGCAGACGGTCCAGCTGCGCCAGGGCCCGCAGATCGTGGTCGGCACGCCGGGCCGCGTCATGGATCTGATCCGCCGCGGCTGGCTGCAGCTCTCCGACACCCGCTACGTCGTGCTCGACGAGGCCGACGAGATGCTCTCGCTGGGCTTCATGGAGGACGTCGAGTGGATCCTCAAGAAGACGCCGTCGGGCCGCCAGACGCTGCTCTTCTCGGCGACCATGCCGGCGCCGATCCGCAAGCTCGCCGACCGCTACCTGTACGAGCCCGTGCACGTGAAGGTGGAGTCCGCCACGCTGACGGTCGAAACGATCGACCAGGTCATCGTCGAGGTCGAGCCGAACCGCAAGCTGGACGTGCTCTGCGCCGTGCTGGAGCGCGATCGCCCCGCGGCGGCGATCGTCTTCCGCCGCCGCAAGATGACCGTCGACGAGCTCGTCGCTCAGCTCGGCGCGCGCGGCTTCGATGCCGCCCCTCTGCACGGAGACATGCCGCAGGGGCGCCGCGACGGCGTGATGCTGCGCTTCCGCAGCGGCCGCGCCCGGCTGCTCGTGGCCACCAACGTGGCCGCCCGCGGCCTCGACATCTCGCACGTCTCGCACGTCTTCTCGTATGACGTCCCGGACGATCCCGAGGAGTACACGCACCGCATCGGCCGCACCGGCCGCGTCGGCCGCAATGGCATCGCCTACACGTTCATGACGAACCGCGACCGCAAGGGCGTGGCCGAGATCGAGCGCGTGACCGGGGCCACGGTACGCCACTTCACGGCCGATCAGGTGATCGCCGGTGAGGAGCTGAAGGTTCTTCCGCCCGAGACCGTCGCGGCGGTCACGGAGGCCGCTGCCGCCGCTGCCGCCGCCGAGGCAGCCGCGCCGGAGATCGAGATCGCCCTGCCGGGCCGCGTGACCGAGAGCGTTCCGGCCGTCCACGAGCCCGCCGCGGACGCCGCGCCGACGAACGGAGCGGCGCCCGCGAATGGCGCGGCGCCCGCGAATGGCGCCGGTCGCGCGAAGGGCGCGGGGCGCGGCGAGCGCGCCGACGGCGAGCCGTTGACGCGCCTCTTCGTCAACGCGGGCAAGCGCCACGGCGTCACGCGGGACGCGCTCGCCGAGGCCTTCACGGCCAGCGGCATCGAGCCGCGCCGGGTGCGCATGCACCACACCTACGGCCTGGTCGACGTGCCGGCCGACCGTGCGGACGACGCTGTCCAGGCCCTCACGGGCAGCGATCTCGCCGGCCGGACGCTGAACGTCGAGCTGGCGCGGGAGCAGCCCGCCGCGGCGTAGCCGTTGCCCCGCGTCCCGGCGCGTGGTGGGGGGCTGAACTGTCGGCCCGTGAAGCCGTCGCGGCTCCGCGGGCGGCGTCACGCGCGGGCGTGTGCCTGATCCCGCTGATGTGAGGCGTCATGTGAGGCCGTCGGCTGCGACGTGAATACGCCTGCATTTCGGCGCGCTTTCGGCACACTCTGTTGGGCTCGTGGGCTGGTAGGATCGAACGTATGTTCGGTACGCTGGAGGGGACGGTCGATCAGGCGCTGGAGCGTCGCCGCGAGGGGCGGCGTGGGCGGCTTCGTGAGTTCGTACGAGGCAGCAGGCGCGGCTGAGCAGCGGCTCGCGAGATCGTGCGCGAGGCCGATGATGAGGGTGATTGGCGGGCGGCGGGTTGCTCGTCGGCTGCGCAGTGGCTGGCGCAGGTCTCGAGCAGCGATTACCGCACGGCTGTGCGGCTGACGCGCACGAGCGAGGCGTTGCGCAGCCTGCCGGCACTCGACCAGGCGCTCGGCGCGGGCGTGCTGACACTCGACCAGGTCGCAGCAGCCGCCGAGTATGCGACGCCCGAGAGCGATGGGGAGTTGGCGCGTCTCTCCGTGGGCAGGGCGCCGAGTCTGATCGCGCTGGCGGCGCGTACGCTCTCCCCGCCCCGCGTGGCTGATGATGCCGAGCTGTATGAGCGGCGTTCGTTGAGCATGACCTGGACGCGGGCAGGGCGCGAGCTGGCACTCAATGGCCGCTTGCCGCTCGAGCAGGGCCTCGTCTTCGAGCAGGCCATCCGCAGCATCGCCAAACACCAGCGCGCGCTCGACAAGAGCGCCGGCGGCGGCACGCTCGAGTGGCAGCACTCCGCCGCCGACGCCCTCGTCACGCTCGCCCGCGGACAGGCAGGCAGCGCCCCGGGCGCAGGCGGCACCGGCGGGGGCGCAGCGGGCGCGGGCAGCGCGGGCACACCGGGCGCGGGCGGCGCCGACGGCGTAGCCGGGCCGAGACGCAGCCCGACCACCCTGATCGTGCACCTCAGCGAGCACGCACCGCCACTGCTGGAAGGAGCAGGACCGATCAGCCCCGAGACCGCCGAGCGGCTCGCCTGCGACGCACGCCGCCTGACCATCCAGCCACGCGGACGCGACCTCGTCCACTCACGCATCGGGCGCTGCGCCTCCTACGCCCAGCAACGCGCACTCCACCACCGCTCCGCTCACTGCCAATACCCCGGCTGCAGCGCCCCACGCGAACTCGAAGCCCACCACCTCGTACCCGTCCAGCACGGAGGCCTGACAGAGCTCGAGAACCTGATCCTGCTCTGCCCCCGCCACCACAAGCACCTCCACAACCACCACATCCGCACGAGCGGCAGCCCCGACCAACCCGTCTTCCAAGACCAAGCCCGCCGCGCCATCACCGCCAACCAGCCACACGCACCCCCGTGAGCACGCGCCGGGCGATCGTCGCGCCGGCGATCTCCAGCGCGTCGCGCAGCGGCGCGACGGCGCCCCGGCGAACCTTGAACGGCCCGTAGATCCCGGAGCGCTAGGCGATCGTCGCGCCGGCGATCTCCAGCGCGCCGCGCAGGGGGGCGACCACCCCGACGGTGAAGGGCCCGAAGATGCCGTAGCGCGCCGAGACCTCGTCGAAGCGCATCTCGTAGACGATGTCTTTGATGTCCTTCGGATCGTCGCTCAGCAACGTGACGCCCCACTCCCAGTCGGACAGGCCCGTTGCGCCGGTGATCAACTGGATCACGCGTCCCGAGAACTTCGCGCCGAGCTTGCCGTGGCCGCCCATCAGCTTGCGCCGCTCGTCATAGCCGAGCGAGTACCAGTTGTCGGCGCCCTCTCGCTTCTTGGACATGGGGTAGAAGCAGAGCAGGCGCTTGCGCGGCAGCTTCGGGTGAACGCGGCGCTCGAGCATCGCCATATGCTCGTCGGAGCCCTCGCGGGAGGTGTACTCGGAGAGCTCCGTCAGCGAGACGAGGCCGAGCGCCGGGACGGGCTCGAGCCGGCGGCCGAGGTCGCTGCGGGCGAAAGCTCCACGGAAGCGCTCCAGGCGCAGCAGATCGGGGCCGATCAGCATCAGACCGAGATCGGCGCGGTCACCGAGCGGCGCGGTCCAGATGGCCTGATAGGGCGACTCGGCGGTCAGCTCGGCGGTGAGCTCCTCCGCCTCGGACAGCGCGACGTCCGCCCGGCGGTCGCCCGCCAGCCGGTAGTAGCAATGGATGACGCCCCAGCCCTCGCTCGCGAGGAGGGGGTCGGTCACGCGACCGTGACCTCGGCGGAGAGGTAGACGTCCTGGATCGCGTTGAGCAGCTCGATGCCCTCGGCCAGCGGGCGCTGGAATGCCTTGCGGCCCGAGATCAGGCCCGTGCCGCCTGCGCGCTTGTTGATCACGGCGGTCTTCACGGCATCCCGGAGGTCGTTGTCGCCCGAGGCGCCGCCCGAGTTGATCAGCCCGGCGCGGCCCATGTAGCAGTTCGCGAGCTGGTACCGGGTCATGTCGATCGGGTGCGGCGTCATCAGCTCGCTGTAGACGCGCGGGTCGGTCTTGCCGAACTTCAGGTCGAGGAACCCGGGGTTGGCGTACTCGGGCAGCTTCTGCTTGATGATGTCCGCCTCGATCGTGGTGCCGAGATGATTGGCCTGGCCCGTGAGATCGGCGGCGAGGTGGTAGTCGGGGCCGCCGTCCTTCTTCGCGAACGCGGAGTTGCGCAGGTAGCACCAGAGGATCGTGGCCAGACCGTGCTCGTGGGCGTGCGCGAAGGCCTCGGACACCTCGACGATCTGGCGCTTGGACTCCTCGGAGCCGAAGTAGATCGTCGCGCCCACCGCCACGGCGCCCATCTCGCGCGCCTGGTGCACCTGGGCGAACATGATCTGGTCGTAGGCGTTCGGATAGCTCAGGAACTCGTTGTGATTGAGCTTGACGATGAACGGGATCCGGTGCGCGTACCTGCGCGCGCAGGCTCCCAGCACGCCGAGCGTCGAGGCGACGGCGTTGCAGCCGCCCTCGATCGCGAGCTTGACGATGTGCTCGGGATCGAAGTAGTCGGGGTTCTTCGCGAACGACGCGCCCGCCGAGTGCTCGATGCCCTGGTCGACGGGCAGGATCGACACGTACCCCGTTCCGTCCAGCCGGCCGTGGGAGAAGATGCTCTGGAGCGAGCGCAGCACCGGCGTCGGGCGATCGCTGTCCTTGACGACGCGGTCGATGAAGTCGGGCCCGGGCAGGTGCAGGCGGTCGCGGGAGATCGTGGTGCACTCGTGTCCGAGCAGGTCCTCCGCGTCGTCGCCGAGGATTGCTTCGATGTCGCTTGCTGCGCTCGTGATGGCCATGGCAGCAGGCTATCGCGCCGCAGCCCGCGGCGCGCGCCGCTCTCCTAGACTCTCCCGGCCATCGAGCGAGGGGGCCGGCATGAACGACATCGAAGGACTGGGTAGCTTCTATCTCGGCAAGCCGTACGACGCCGACGCGAAGACATTGGGCGATGGCTACGTCCTCTACGACTCCAAGGACTTGACGACCCACGCGGTCTGCGTGGGCATGACGGGATCCGGCAAGACCGGCCTCTGCGTGGGCGTGATCGAGGAGGCGGCGCTCGACGGCGTGCCCTCGATCGTGATCGACCCCAAGGGCGACCTCGCCGACCTGATGCTGACCTTCCCGGCGCTGCGGCCGGAGGACTTCCGGCCCTGGATCAACGAGGACGATGCCGCCAAGGCGGGCGCCTCGCCCGACGACTACGCGAAGTCCCAGGCCGAGCTCTGGAGCAAGGGCCTCGCGGACTGGGGGCAGGACGGCGCCCGCATCCAGCGGCTGAAGGACGCCGCAGAGTTCGCGATCTACACGCCCGGCAGCGACGCCGGACTGCCGGTCTCCGTGCTCGGCTCGTTCGCGCCACCCGCCGACCGCTCGGACGCCGAGGCGCTGGGCGACGCGATCGGAGCGATCGCGACGGGGCTGCTGGCACTGCTCGGGATCGACGCGGACCCGATCAAGAGCCGCGAGCACATCCTCGTCTCGAGCATCCTCGGCGCCGCCTGGGCCAACGGCCAGGCGCTCGACATCGCATCGCTGATCGCGCAGATCCAGCAGCCCCCGTTCGCCAAGATCGGCGTGCTCGACCTCGATTCCTTCTATCCGCGGAAGGACCGCTTCGAGCTCGCCATGGCGCTCAACAACCTGCTCGCCGCCCCGGGCTTCCAGCTCTGGATGCAGGGCGTCCCGCTCGACGTCGGCCGGCTGCTGCGCAGCGACGGGGGCAAGCCGCGCGTGGCGATCTTCTCGATCGCCCATCTCTCGGACGAGGAGCGCATGTTCTTCGTGACGCTCCTGCTGAATGCGGTGCTGGCGTGGATGCGCAGCCAGTCGGGCACCACGAGCCTGCGCGCCCTGCTCTACATGGACGAGATCTTCGGCTTCTTCCCGCCCACGGCCGAGCCGCCGTCCAAGAAGCCGCTGCTGACGCTGTTGAAGCAGGCGCGCGCGTTCGGCCTCGGCGTGATGCTGGCCACTCAGAACCCGGTCGATCTCGACTACAAGGGCCTCTCGAACGCCGGCACCTGGCTGATCGGCCGGCTCCAGACCGACCAGGACAAGCAGCGCGTGCTCGACGGGCTGGAGGGGGCGTCGGGCCAGGGCGGCCTCGACCGCTCGCAGCTCGAGAAGCTGATCTCGGCGCTCGGCAACCGCGTCTTCCTGCTCAACAACGTGCACGAGAACGCCCCCGAGGTGTTCCAGACGCGCTGGACGATGTCGTATCTGCGCGGCCCGCTCTCTCGTCCGCAGATCGCCTCGCTGATGACGCCGCTCAAGGCAGCCATGCCGCCGTCCCCGCCCGCGGCTCCGGCCGCTGCGCCGGGCGCGGCACCGGCAGTCCCGGCTGCGCCCGCCGAACCAGGAGCCGTCGCGGTGCCGGTGGCGGTCTCGGCCGCCTCGACCGCGCCGGCCGCTCCGAGCGGCGTGAATCCGGCCTACCTGCCGCTGCGAAGCAGCGCGCCCGCCGGCGCGGCGCTGGCCTACGTGCCGATGCTGATCGGGGTCGCGCGCGTGCGCCTGCTCGACGCGAAGACGCAGGTCGACCAGGCGATCGAGAACGCACGGCTCGCCGCATTCGGGCCGGGGGCCGTCGCCATCGACTGGGCCGCGGCCGCCGACAGCTCCGTCGCCGCCGCGGATCTCGAGACCACGCCGCGCGACGGAGCTTCCTTCCACGACCTGCCGGCGCCCGCGCGGGACGCGAAGGCCTACGGCCGCTGGTCGAAGGACTACGCGGACTGGCTGTACCAGAGCCAGACGGTCTCGCTCTTCCGCAGCCCCTCGCAGAAGCTCGTGTCGCAGGTGGGCGAGAGCGAGGCCGACTTCCGCGCACGCCTCGCGCAGGGCGCGCGCGAGGGCCGCGACGCGCAGGCCGATGCGCTGCGCGCGAAGTACGACGCCAAGGTCGCGGCGCTGCAGTCCAAGCTGCACACGGCACAGCAGGCGGTCGACCGCGAGGAGAACCAGGAGCGCGGCGCGGGCCTGCAGACCGCCGTCTCGGTCGCCGGCTCGATCCTCGGCGGGTTCCTTGGGCGCAAGTCAGTCTCGGTCGGTTCGATCACGAGCGTCGCCCGCGGAGCCGGGCGCGTCGCCCAGCAGCGCGACGACGTGAAGCGCGCCGAGGAGAACGTGTCCTTGCTGCAGGGCCAGCTGGCCGAGCTGCAGGCGTCCTTCGCGCAGGACTCGGCGGGCATGGGCGCCGGTGGCGCCGCGACCGAGGAGCTCGACTCTGTCGTGATCCGGCCGAAGAAGGCCGACATCGACGTGACCCTCGTGACGCTCGCGTTCGCGCCCCACTGGCAGGACGCTGGTGGCCAGTTGACGCCCGCGTTCTGAACCAGAAGGCGCCAACGCCACACCGCCGACGGCGCGAGTGAATGGCGGCCAAGTCGTGCCGGGACCGATGGACGGCGTGGGCGAGCTGACCGAGCGCCGCGAGGAGGGCATCGGCTCCTGGCTGGGCTTCCACGCGCCCGGCTGAGGGCCGGCGGCGGAGGAGCTCCGCAACGGCTGCGATACCACCGGAACCTCGCCCTTCCCGCGCCGAATCGCAGAGCTCTTGGGTGCTACGGTCGGAACGAGGGGCCGTTTGACTGATTCGCTGACCGCACACAGGCGGCGCGTGCCTGGAGCGCGTGTCCTGGTAGCTGCTGCCATGGCTGCAGCTGTCATCGCATCGGCGACGCCGACCCTTCTTTCGTCCAGCGCGCTCGGCGCCACGGCCCTCTGCACGCCGGATGCGAGCTGGCCGGCGCCCAATGCGTCGTTCGCGTCGCAGGTCGTGACGCTGATCAACCAGCACCGAGCGACGCTCGGGCTCTCCCAGCTCACCGTCGACTCGAATCTGACCGACTCGGGCGTCTGGAAGGCGCGCCACATGGCGCAGTTCGGCTACTTCGACCACTCCGACCCGGCGCCGCCGATCGCGCGTGATCCGTTCACGCGGGTCTCGCAATGCGGCTACACCGCAAGCGGGGTCGTGGGCGAGAACATCGCCAAGGGCCAGAGCTCGCCGTCCGAGGTCGTGGCCGCGTGGCTTGCGTCGCCCGGCCACCGGCAGAACATCGAGGACCCCGCCTTTCAGACCACCGGTGTGGGCGTGGCGGCCGGCGCGGACGGCGCGATTCTCTGGGTGCAGGATTTCGCGGGCGTCTCCGTCGGCGGCGGAGCCCCGCCGACCCCGCCGCCGCCGCCGGCGTCTCCGCCCGCTGCACCGCCGCCTGCGCCACCGGCTCCGCCGCCGCCGCCGGCGCCTCCGGTGATCTCCCCGCCGAAGTCGCCGTCCTCGCCCAGCGCACCGGTCTCTCCGGCCGCGGCCGCGCCTCCCGCGGTCGTCGCGAGCTCCGCAGCCGTGACGCCGCAGATCGGCAGCGCGGTCGCATCCGCCAGTCAGCCCGCCGCCGGGCGCCGCGAGCATCGGCGCACGCACCTCGTCGTCGGCAAGCCGCAGGCGGGCGCTGCTTACGCCGTGCGGATGTCATTCGGGCGCGCGCCGGTCGCGACCGGCACGCTCGCCGTGCGCTGCCGCGCGAAGCTCTCGGGCAAGCGGATGCGAGGCGCCGGAGAGATCACGGGCCACGCCGCGACCTGCACGTGGAGCATTCCCGCCGGCGCGAGCGGCAAGCGCCTCGTGGTGATCGTCAAGGTCAGCGGCCGGCGCGGCGTCATGCTCGTGCGCAGGGCGCACCTGATCGTCGGCTAGCGCGCCGACGCCCACGCCGCGACCTGCACGTGCGCGTTCCCGCCGGCGCGAGCGGCAAGCGCCTCGCGGTGATCGTCAAGGGGGCGTCTTGCTCGTGCGCGGGGCGCACCTGATCGTCGGCTTGCGCCGGCCGCAATGCCGGCGGCCTGCACGTGGAGCATTCCCTGCCCTGCGGCCGGCATGGGCCTCGCGGGGATCGTCAAGGCGGCATCATGCTCGTGCGCAGGGCGCACGAGATCGTCGGCTAGCGCGCCGGCAGCTCCTCGGCGGTGCGCTGCACGGCTCGCACGATCTTCTGGTAGCCGGTGCAGCGGCAGAGATTGCCGCCGAGCGCGATGCGGATCTCGTCCTCGCTCGGGTGCGGGCTCGCGTTCAGGAGCGCGGTCGCGGAGATCAGCATGCCAGGCGTGCAGAAGCCGCACTGCACGCCGCCCTCGGCCACGATGTTGCGCTGCAGGGGGTGCGGCTCGTCACTCGTGCCCAGCCCCTCCACGGTCGTGACCTCGCGCCCGTCCGTCTGTACGGCGAGGTAAGAGCACGAGTTCACCGGGCGGCCGTCGACGAGCACCATGCAGGCGCCGCACTCGCAGTCGTCGCAGCCCTCCTTGGTCCCCGTCAGGCCGACCTCGTTGCGGATCACGCTGACGAGGGTGCGGTGCTGCTCGACGTTGACCGGATAGGGCACGCCGTTGACGTTCAGGGTGATCGAGACGCTCATCGGTCTCCAATCGGAGCGCCGACACCGGAGGCGCGATTGGCGGGGACGGGGACGTGCTCGCCGCGGGCACGCGCGACGGCGGCCTCGACGGCACGACGGGCCATGACTCCCACCGTGTGGCGGCGGTAGGCCTCGCCGGCGCGGACGTCGCTGATCGGACTCGCGTCGGCGCTCGCACCCGCGGCGACCGCCGCGAGCGTCTCGTCGTTGACAGGCTTGCCGGCGATCGCCGCCTCACCGGCCGGAGAGCGCACGATCGTCGGCGCCACGGCGGTCAGCGCGATGCGGCACGACTCGACGTCGCCGTCGCCGTTGAGGGTCACGGCGGCGGCGGCACCGACGACTGCGATCTCCATCGCCCGCCGGTACTCGAGCCGCAGGTAGGCGCTGCCCGAGCGCGCCGGCAGCGCCGGCACGCGCACCTGCACGAGCAGCTCGCCGGGTGCGGCCGAGGTCCTGCCGGGGCCCGTCCAGAGGTCGGCCAGAGGCACCGTGCGCGAGCCGCTCTGCGAGCGGAGCTCGACCTCGGCCCCGAGCACGAGCAGCGCCGCCCCCGTGTCCATGGCAGGCGAGGAGTTCATGATGTTCCCGCCGATCGTGCCGACGTAGCGCGTCGCCGGCGACCCGACGAGCGCGCTGCCGTCGGCGAGGGCCGTCCAGCCGGCCGCCACCGTCTCATCGGCCTCGATCTCGGCGTGGTTGACGAGCGCGCCCAGGACGAGCGCGCCGTCGTCGGCGGAGATGCCCGCCAGGCCGCTGACGCCGTGAATGCCGACGAGGCTCTCGGGCAGCGGGGCCTTGCCCTGCCGGGCGCCGACGACGAGGTCGGACCCGCCCGCCACCGGGCGAGCGCCCGCGGCCAGCGCCGCCAGCGCCTCGTCCAGCGTGTGTGCTGCGGAGTAGCTCATGCGCCGGCCTCCTGCATGTGCTCCCAGATGCGCTCGGGCGTCATCGGCAGCCTTCGCAGCGGTCCCCCGGTGAGCTTGGCAAGGGCGTTGGCGATGGCCGCCGCCGTGGCGACGTTGGGTGCCTCGGCCACGCCCTTGGAACCGCGCGGGCCGCCGTCGCTCGCGTTCGTCTGCACCCACTTCACGGTGATCGGCGGCGCGTCCGGCATCGTCTGGAGCTTGTACTCCAGGAGCGCCGCATTGAGCTGCCGGCCCTCGTCGTCGTAGCGCGTGCCCTCCGAGAGCGCCTGGCCCATGCCCATCATGACGCCGCCCTCGACCTGACCCTCGGCGCCCGTCTCGTTGATGATCGTGCCCGAGTCGTGCGAGCAGGAGACCTCGAGCACGCGCACGACGCCCGTGTCGCGGTCGAGCTTGACGCGCACCGCGTGACAGCTCACCTGAGGCGCCGACCAGGCGTCCATGCCGAGCTTGCCGACGCAGTTGACGTTGTCGGTCTCGGGGCCCGCCGGGGGCGTGCCCGAGCCGGTGCCGAGCAACAGCTCGCCGCCGTGGGCGGCCGCTGCGAGATCGGCCACCGAGACGCGGCTGTCGGGCGAGCCCTTGACCTGCGCGAAGCCGTCCACGAGCTCGATGTCTGCCGCAGCGGCCTCCATCTGATCGGCCGCCAGCCGGCGCAGCTGCTCGCCGACCTGCTTCGCCGCCGCCACGACCGCGCGGCCGTTGTTGACGAGCGTCTGCGAGCCGGTCGCGCCCATGTCCCAGGGGCCGGCGTCGGTGTCCTGGTAGACGAGGGTGAAGTCCTCGGGCTGCATGCCGAGCTCGTCGGCCGCCAGCATCGGCAGCGTCATGACGGAGCCGGTGCCGCACTCCTGGGCGCCCGTGACGATCACGCCCGAGCCGTCGGAGTTGAGCTTCACGTACGCGCCGGAGGGCACGCCGAACGTCGGCCACCAGCCGACGGCGAGCCCGATGGCCTCGTCCTCGGGGAGCTCCTGCCCGTAGCCGCTCATCTCCTCGGCATTGGCGATGCACTCCTGCAGGCCGATCGGCAGGTACTTCTGCCGCGTGGGGCCCTCGTCGCCGGTGTCGATGCAGTTGAGCTTGCGGAAGGCGACCGGATCCATGCCGATGGCGGCGGCCAGCTCGTCGGTGTGCTGCTCGAGCGCCCAGCAGGCCTGCGGCGCGGTGGGCGCCCGCACCGAGCCCGAAGGCTGGTGGTTCGTGTAGACGCAGTGCGCGTCGATGTGCGCGCTCTGCGTCTTGTAGGGGCCGTGCACGTGCATGGCCGCGAGCTCCGAGAAGAACGCCGAGTCGGCCGTGTAGGCGCCGTTGTCGATGATCAGGTGGCCGCGCCGGGCGGTGATCGTCCCGTCCTTCTTGATGCCGCTCTCGATCTCGATGATCATGCCCTCGCGGCGCTTGTCGGGAGCGAGGAACTCCTCGCGGCGCGTGAACACGAGCTTGACGGGCCGCCCGGACTTGCGCGCGAGCACCGCGATGTGCGCCTCGTAGTGGAAGCCGCACTTGCCGCCGAAGCCGCCGCCGAGGATGGGCACGATGATGCGCACCTTGCTGGCGGGCAGCTCGAGCGTGTCCGTGACGCCGCTGCGGGCAGCGAAGGGCACCTGCGTCGACGTCCAGATGGTGACGTGGTCGCCCGACCACTGGGCGACGATGGCGCGCGGCTCGATCGGCACCGCATGCGAGCCGTCTGCCACGAAGCGGCTCTTGACCACGACGTCGGCGTCGCGCATGCCCTGCTCGACGTCGCCCTTGACGATCGTCGAGTGCGAGGCGTCGTTGCGGTCGCGCACCATCCCGTCGGTATCGCCGTAGGCGGCCCAGTCCACGTGCACGAGCGGCGCGTCCGGAGCGAGCGCGGCCTCGAGGTCGTTGACGACGGGCAGCTGCTCGTACTCGACCTCGATCAGGTCGACGGCCTGCTGCGCGATCTCGGGCGTGAGCGCCGCGACCGCGGCCACGACGTCGCCCTCGTAGCGCACGTACTCCTTGCAGAAGAGGTAGCGATCCTGGATGAAGTCGCCGTAGAGGACGTCGGGGACGTCGGCGTGCGTCGCGACGGCGAACACGCCGGCGAGCGCCTCGGCCTTCGACGTGTCGAGCCGCGTGATGCGGCCGTGCGTCACGCCCGCGAACTTGAACTTCGCGAAGAGCATGCCCGTCAGGTTCAGATCGGCCGTGTAGCGGCCCGATCCCGTCACCTTGTCGGGGCCGTCTGCACGGATGAAGCGCCTCTTGGCAACGGTCGCCAACACTGCCTCCTTGAATTTTGGACAACGATCCTAGCGCGCGTCAGCTGCCGTACGAATCGAGCATCTCCTCGACCCGGGCCTGGCCGTACTGCGCCTCCAGCTCGTCGGCCGCTGCGCGGGCGACGTCCTCGGGCGTGCCGTCTCGCGCTTCCCACTCGCCCTGGCGCCAGCCCTCGAGGTAGGCGTCCGAGTCGGTCGCACCGAGGCGCATCGCCGCCTCGTCGATCGCGATCATGAAGCGCGCGTCGAGCGCGACCTTGGCCGTGTGGTCGCCGTCTCGCGCGGTCACCAGCGACGGCAGGTCGCGCCAATACGTCACGCGGAACTCGGCCACAGCGGAACTCTACGCTGTGGGCCCGATCGGCGAGCGCGTGCGCGCCTGCGGACGCAGTAGGTGACGGCGGCGAATAGAGTTCGATGGCGGAGTGATGAAAAAGCCTCATCGGCTGCTCGGCATCGAGATGCGCCACCTCGCGGCGCTCGAGGCGGTGGCCGCGACGGGCTCCTTCGCGCGCGCGGCTCGCCGGCTGGGCTACACGCAGTCGGCTGTGAGCGTGCAGGTGGCGACGCTCGAGCGCGCTGCGGGCGTGCGCCTGCTCGAGCGCCCCGGCGGACGCCGGCCGGTCGTGCCGACCGATGCGGGCGAGCGGATCCTGCGCCACGCGGTGCGCCTCAGCGCGCAGCTGCAGGCCGCCGAGGCCGATCTCACCGCGCTCGCCGAGGGCGCGGCGGAGACGCTGCGGGTGGGTACCTTCCAGAGCGTCTCGATCCGCGTTCTGCCCGATGCCGTGCGCCGTCTGATGCAGGCGCGGCCGGCCGTCGAGGTGCGCCTGCAGGAGGCGCCCTACGAGGATGAGCTACTGGCGCTCGTGGAGCGCGGCCAGCTGGACTTCACGTTCGCACTCGTCCCGCCCGACGGCCCGTTCGAACACGTCGAGCTGCTGCGCGACCCGTATGTCCTGCTCACGCAGGAGGGCAGCCCGCTCGCCGGCCGCGAGATCGCGCCCACGCTGGCCGAGATCGGGCGGCTGCCGCTCGTGGCCTACAGCCGCAGCACCTACGGCATCGAGGCGCTGCTGCGCTCGCGCGGGATCGAGCCGCACGTCGTCTTCCGCAGCGACGAGAGCGGAGCCGTGCAGCGCATGGTTGCCGCAGGCATCGGATCGGCCCTGATCCCCCGGCTGGCCGTCGACGCGAGCATCCCCGGCGTCGTGGCACTGGACGCGTCGCGGCGCGTGCCGGCGAGGCAGATCGGCCTCGCCTGGCACCGCGACGCGACGCTGCCCGCGGCCGCGGCCGACTTCGTGGCAGCGGTGCGCGCCCGCTGTGACGAACTCGCGCAGACCCTCCTATCCAAACCTGCCACCCTGTAGCCGGAACGGCGGCGAGACGGGGAGAGCGCAGATGCGGGTGGGGATGCTGACGGGCGGAGGCGACTGCCCAGGGCTGAACGCGGTGATCCGCGCGGCCACGCGGCGCCTGGTGGACGGTGGCGCCGAGCCGGTCGGCGTGCTGCGCGGCTGGCGCGGCATGCTCGACGGGCTCTTCCGCCCGCTCGACCTCGAGGCGGTCTCGGGCATCCTTCCGCGCGGCGGCACGATCCTGCGCACGAGCCGTACGAATCCGTTCAGCGAGGAGGGCGGCCTCGACGCGGTGCGGAGGTCGTTCGAGAAGCTCGACGGGCTGATCGCGATCGGCGGCGAGGACACGCTCGGCGTGGCGGCCCGGCTGCACGTCGAGCACGGGCTGCCGGTGATCGGCGTCCCGAAGACGATCGACAACGATCTCGCGGCGACCGACCAGACGTTCGGCTTCGACACCGCCGTGTCGATCGCGACCGATGCGATCGACCGGCTGCACACGACCGCGGAGTCGCACGACCGCGTCATGGTGGTCGAGGTGATGGGCCGCCACGCGGGCTGGCTGGCGGTCGCGAGCGGGCTCGCGGGGGGTGCGGACGTCGTCCTGATCCCCGAGTTCCCCGTCACGGTCGAGCGCTGCGCCGAGCTGATCCGTCAGCGCCACGCGCGCGGCAAGGACTTCTCGATCATCGTCGTCAGCGAGGGCTGGCCGCTGACCCGCGAGGAGGGTGCCGACGAGCTCTCGACGCCCACCGGCGAGCGGGACGCGTTCGGCCACGTGCGCCTCGGCGGCGTGGGCCAGCAGTTGGCGGGCGAGCTCGAGCGAATCACCGGGTTCGAGACACGCGTGACGACGCTCGGGCATCTGCAGCGAGGCGGCACGCCGACCGCGTACGACCGCGTGCTCGCCACGCGCTACGGCCTCCTGGCCGCCGAGCTGGCGCTGGACCGGAGGTTCGGCCTGATGACCGCGCTGCGCGGCATGGACGTCGTCGCGGCGCCGCTGGACGAGGCCGTCAAGGAGCTGCGCACGGTGCCGCGCGCCTACTACGCGCTGGCCGAGGCGTTCTTCGGTTGAGCCGCGCGGGGCCTTAGCCAGGCAGCGTGACGCGGAACGTCGTCCCCGCGCCGGGCCGGCTGTCCAGCTGCACGCTGCCGCCGTGGGCCTGGACGATGGCGGCCACGATCGCGAGGCCGAGGCCGGAGCCGCCGAGATCGCGCGAGCGCGAGGGGTCGCCGCGGTAGAAGCGCTCGAAGACGTGCGCGGCGCGCTCCGCGTCGAGGCCCGGCCCGCGATCCTCGACCTCGAGCACGGCGTCTCCGCCCTCGCGGCGCACACGGACGATTGCGGCTGCGTCGGCCGGCGTGTGTGCGCGCACGTTGGCGAGCAGATTGTCGACGACCTGGCGCAGGCGCTCGGCGTCACCGGTCACGGTCACGGGCGACGACGACTCGAGCGTCAGCGGCCGCGCGGGCTCCATGGCGCGGGCCGCGTCGAGCGCCTCGGCGGCGAGCGCCGAGAGCTCGACCGGCCCAGCCGAGAGCGGGCGGCCCTGGTCGAGCCGGGCGAGCAGCAGCAGGTCGCCGACGAGCAGTCCCATGCGCCTGGTCTCCCGCTGGATGCCCGACATCGACCGCTCGAGGTCGTCCGGCCGGTCGCGCGCGCCGCGGTCGAACAGCTCGGCGTACGCGCTGACCGCCGCGATCGGCGTGCGCAGCTCGTGCGAGGCGTCCGAGATGAAGCGCCGCAGGCGCGCTTCGGAGGCGGAGCGCTCGGCGAACGCGTCCTCGATCTGCCCGAGCATCGCGTTGAGCGCACCGCCCAGCCGCCCGATCTCGGTCGTGCCCCCGTCAGGCTGCACGCGCCGGGAGAGATCGCCTGCGCCGATCGCCGCGGCCGTCTCCTCGATCCGCCGCAGCGGCCGCAGGCTCGCCGTGATCAGCCAGAGGCCGAAGAGCAGCACGCTTGCGATCACGGCGCAGGTCACGAGCAGCTCGATCCAGCGCAGCTGGTCGAGCGTGACGTGGGTCTCGTGCAGCGGCGTGCCCAGGATCAGCGTGTCGCCGGTGAACGGCACCGAGCGCGTCAGCAGGCGGAAGTCGGCGCCGCCGGCGGCCGTCAGCGTCCGGCGCGTCGCCGAGCCGTCGCTCGCGGGCCGGAAGTCCGCCGGGATCCTGAGCGCGGGCGCGGGCTCGCCGGGGCGCCCAACGGTGCCGATCACGGGGTCGCCGCCGTCGTGCGGCCGGATCTCGACGTACATCCCCGGCGTGAGCACGCCGAGCGCCGCGAGGCCGTTCAGCCCGAAGGCGCCGCGACCGCCCGGGCCGCCATCGCGGGGGCGCGAGAGCACGCCGGAGACCGCGTTGGCGCTCGTGTCGAGCGAGTTGTCCACGCGCTTGTAAAGCGACGACCGGAGCGAGGCGTAGGTCGCCACGTCGGCGGCCACGAGCCCGGCTGCCGAGAGCACGGCCAGCACGAGCAGCAGGCGGGCGCGCAGCGACATGCCCCGCAGCGCCGCGCCGATGCGCTTGTCGCTGCGGCCGCGCGGGCGCACTAGCGATCCGGTTCGCGCAGCACATAGCCGACCAGCCGAACCGTGTGGATCAGCGGCGGGCCGACGCGGTCGAGCTTGCGCCGCAGGTAGCTCACGTACGTCTCCACGACGTTGGCGTCGCCGCCGAAGTCGTAGTTCCAGACGTTGTCGAGGATCTGCCGTTTGCTCAGCACCCTGCGCGGATTCTGCAGCAGGAAGCGCAGGAGGCGGAACTCGGTGGGCGTGAGGTCGAGCGGCTCGTCGCCGCGCCGCACCTGGCGGGTGTCGTCGTCGAGCTCGACGTCTGCGAAGCGCAGCACGTGCCCCTCGTCGCCTCGGGTGCGGCGCAGCACCGTCTGCACGCGCGCGACGAGCTCGGCCAGGCTGAACGGCTTGGTGACGTAGTCGTCGCCAAGGGCGAGCCCCGCGATCTTGTCCTCGGTCGCGTCCTTGGCCGAGAGGAAGATGACGGGCACGGGCACGCGGCGGTCGCGCAGGCGCCGTGCGACGGCCAGGCCGTCGAGGTCGGGCAGCATCACGTCGAGGATGATCAGGTCGGGGCGGAACTCGTCGATGGCCGACACCGCCGCCCGCCCGGAGGCGATCTCGCAGGTGTCGAAGCCCTCGTAGCGCAGAGCGGTCGCCACGGCATCCGTGATCGATGCCTCGTCGTCCACGATCAGGACGCGCCGGACGTCCGCTGCGCGCTCGCTCATCACCCGAGCATGCCACGCCGGCACGCCGCGGCCGGTCGGCCGGCACTCGCCTGCGCGGAGGTCCTCATGCGAACAAGGTTCGTGCCCGCGCCTGGGAACCGCCTGTGAGCGGACTGTGGAGCCGCGTAGACCCGGCTGCGGCGCTACCGTGGAGCGCCATGAGCGCCCCGGGGCCCGCGACGAGCGGCATTGCCGACCTGGATCGCACGCTGGGCGGCCTCTTCTGGGGCGACAACGTCGTCTGGGAGGTGCGCAGGCACGCGTCGGTCGAGCCGTTCGTGCGAGCACTGGTCTCGGCCGGCAGCCAGGCGGAAGCCTTCGCGCACGTCGCGCTGGACGACGTCACGCCTGCGGGCGAGCCGGGCGTCGAGGTCATCGACGCCTCGGCGGACGGGCCCAATGCACGCCCGGGCGAGCTGCTCACGGCCGTGCGCGCCTTTGCGAGGCGCGCGGAGCGCACGATCCTCGTCTTCGATCCGCTCGATGCGATGGCCGAGCGCTGGGGCGCGGAGATCGCGCGCCGCTTCTTCGTGCGCTGCTGCCCGATGCTGCTCGAGATCGGAGCGATCGCCTACTGGTCGATCGGCGCCTCGGATGCGCTGGCGGCGCTGCGCCGCGAGGTGGAGCAGGTGACGCAATGCGTGCTCGTCGTCGACGACCACCGCGTGCGCATCACCAAGGCCGACGGGCGCCCGCCCGGCGTCGAGGGCAGTGTGCTCTCGCTCTCGACCAGCGGCGATCAGATCCAGCTCACGGCGACGCCCGCGGCTGCGCGCCTGGCGACCGCGCTGCGCAGCCTGCGCGAGCGCCGCGGCCTCAGCCAGACCGACCTCGCGCGCCTCGGCGGCGTCTCGCCGAGCGCGATCTCGCACGCGGAGCGCGGGCAGTCCGGGCTCTCGCTCGACACGCTGCTCGACCTCTCGGCCCAGCTCAACGTCACGCTCGATGAGTTGCTGCGCGGTGACGATGCGCGCGGCTACCGCCTCGCGCGCCGCCACGATCCCAGCGAGCGCAGCGGCTCGAGCCTGCTGCCGTTGCTGGACGACCCGGGCGTGGGCCTGCGGGTCTTCCTCGCGCGCCTTCCGCCGCGTGCTTCGGGTGAGCCCGACGAGCGCCACAAGGGCGTCGAGGGCGTGGCCGTCGCGAACGGGCTGGTGCAGATCGAGCTCGGCGATCGGCGCGCCGCACTGCGCGCAGGCGAGGCGCTGGTCGCCGAGGCGAGCTCGATCACCGCCTGGCGGAACGTCGGCGAGAGCGAGGCCATGCTGTTCTGGATCCTGCGCGACCCCCGCCGCGCGGAGTCGATCTAGAGGCCCGCTCCTGGCTCGCGCTCCGCGCCGGCCCCGGCGTGAGCGCTGGTCCTGGAGGTTTCGGCGCATTGCGGTCCGGGCCTACCGTCTGGTCTGTGCTGATGCCGTTCCGCAACCGGAGGTCCCGCCGCCCCACGCACGAGGCGGATCTCCTCGCGCGCTCGCTCACGGGCGCGATCAAGGAGGCCTGGGAGCGTCACCGCGTCGCCTGGAGCGCCACCACGGCCCTCGGTGACGAGCAGGTGCGCAGCGCGGTGCGCACCGCCACGCCCGAGCTGAGCTCGCTCGTCGAGGCGCTGCGCGAGGCCGACGACCCCGACGAGGGCGCGCTGCTCGCCTGCCGGCAGCTTGTCTGCGACGGGTTCTCGTCGCCGCTCTACTCGGGTAGCTCCGAGGATCTGCGCCGCGAGGCCGGGCGGCTCCGCTTCCGCGTGCTCGCAGGTCACGGCCGTGGGTGACGAGCTCGCGCAGGCGCTCGAGCGCCGCACCCTGCGAGCGCGCCAGTCCGGTATCGCGGCCGCGGCTGCGATGCTCGCGCTGCTGGTGCCCCGCTTCTCGGCCGATTGGCACGTGACCGCGGTCGCAGGGGCAGCCGCCGTCGTCGCGTTCGTCGTCGCTCTGGGCCTCGCGCAGCACGACGTGCGCGAGCGCTCGCTCGACGCCCGCGCGGTCGCGCCGCCGCGCCGGGTGCGGTCCGTCGCCGGCTCGCTCGAGCTGCTCGCCCGGCTGGCGGAGCACGGCGCCTCCGAGCCCCGTCGCACGCGGCCTCCGCAGTGGGTGCTCGAGCTCGCGCCCGACGCCGCTGCCATCCGCGAGCTCGCGCTGCTGCTGCGCCGGCATCCCGAGCCGCCCGCCAATGCACTCGCGGCCTGCGACCGCTTCGTCCTCGACTGCTGGAACGCGAGAGCGCGCGACCTCGATTGCGAGTGCCTGCGGCGGGAGCTCGGCCGCGTGCGCTTCGTCCTCAGCCGGGCGTGACGCGCCGGCCCTCGCCGGCCGCCCGCAGCACTGCGTCGATCGCCCGGGCCTGACCGAGCGCGTCGGCGAGGCCGAGGCGGGGCGGGTGCTCGCCGGCGACAGCGCCTGCGAAGTCGTCGAGCTCACAGCCGTAGGGATCGGCCGGGGCGATCTCGTAGCGCTTCGCCGGGCGGCCCGCGGCGAGGAGCTCGATGCCCGTCGCGACGCCATGCCACGGGTCGCCGGCGCGCAGGACGCCGGCCGAGCCGATCGCCTCCAGCTCGCTGCGATCGGGCAGGTCGAGCGCGCAGTCGAGCAGCGCGAGGGCACCGCCCTCGTGCGCCAGCGTCGCGACGAGCCGCTGGTCGACGCCGGCCGGGGTGGCGACCTGCTGCGCCGTCACGGCCACCGGCTCGCCTGCGAGCAGGCGCGCGGCGCTCACGCAGTAGCAGCCGACGTCCATCAGGCCGCCGCCCGCGGGCCCCTCGAGCAGGCGCTCGTCGCGCGGGTCGTCGAGGGTGAAGCTGAAGGCCGCGCGCACCAGGCGCAGCTCGCCGATCGCGCCGCCGGCGACGAGCTCGGCGAGCCGCAGCGTCTGCGGGTGATGGCGCCACATCAGCGCCTCGGCCAGCACCAGGCCCGCCGCAGCGGCCGCGGCGAACGCCGCCTGCACCTCGTCGGCGGAGCGCGAGTACGGCTTCTCGCAGAGCACGTGCTTGCCGGCGGACAGCGCTCGCAGGGACCACTCGTGATGGAGCTCGTTGGGCAGCGAAACGTAGACGGCATCGACGCCCGGGTCGGCGAGCAGCTCCTCGTAGCTGCCGTGCGCGCGCTCGATGCCGAGCTCGCGCGCTTGCGCCTGAGCCCGCGCGAGCTCGCGGCTCGCCACTGCCACGACCTGCGCGCGCGAGCTCGCGCGCGCGCCGGCGGCCAGCTTGGCGTTGATGCGGGCCGTCGAGAGCAACCCGACCCGCAGCGTCATCCCAGCACGCTCCGGAGCGCCGGGTAGAGCGCGCGGTAGCGCTCGCGGCGCTCCGCGTAGAGCTCGCTCCAGGGCGGGCTCGGGGTCGATCTGGTCGCGCACGCGCACGCAGGCCGCGACGGCCTCGCCGGCGTCGGAGAAGAGCCCTCCGGCGATCCCGCCGAGCATCGCCGCGCCGAAGGCCGAGCCCTCGTCCACCGACATCCGGCAGACCGGCACGCCGAGCACCGAGGCGCAGATGCGCAGCCACAGGTCGCTGCGCGCTCCGCCGCCCGAGGCGCGGGCGATCGAGGTCTCGCAACCCAGCGAGCGAAGCAGGTCGAAGGAGTCGGCGAGGCCGAACGCGACGCCCTCGAGCACGGCGCGCATCACGTGGCCACGGGTATGGCTCGCGCTCAGCCCCACGAGGGCGCCGCGCGCGTCGGGATCGGCATGGGGCGTGCGCTCGCCCGAGAGGTAGGGCAGGAAGAGGATGCCGCCGGCGCCTGCCGGCGCCGCCTCGGCCTCAGCCATGAGCTCGTCGAAGGGCACTCCGGGTGCGAAGGCGTCGCGCGCCCACTGCAGCGAGCCGGCGGCCGAGAGCATCACGCCCATGGCGTGCCAGCTGCCGGGCACCGCGTGGCAGAAGACGTGCACGCGCGCCTGCGGATCCGGTTGGTAGGCGGGCAGCGCCGCGAACACGACTCCCGATGTGCCGAGCACGAGCGAGACCGGCCCGGGCCGCTCGACGCCGACTCCGAGCGCCGCGGCTGCGCAGTCGCCCGCGCCTGCAGCGACCGGGATCCCGTCAGGGGTGCGGCCGGAGATCTCGGGTGATTCGAGCACGCGCGGCATCCAGGCCGCGGGCAGCTCCAGCGCCTCCAGCACCGCGCTCGAGAAGCGGCGCTCGGCGACGTCGAAGAGCAGCGTGCCGGACGCGTCGGCGACGTCGATGGCGCGCTCGCCGCAGAGGCGCAGCCGCACGTAGTCCTTGGGCAGCAGCACGTGCGCGATGCGCGCGTAGACCTTGGGCTCGTGCTTGCGCAGCCACAGCAGCTTGGGAGCTGTGAAGCCGGTGAGGGCGCGATTGCCCGTGAGCGCGATCAGCCGCTCGAGGCCGACCCGCCGCTCGATCTCGGCGCACTCGGCCGCCGTGCGCTGGTCGTTCCAGAGGATCGCGGGCCGCAGCACGCGCTCGCCTTCGTCCAGCGCGACGAGGCCGTGCATCTGGCCGGAGAGGCCGATGCCTGCGATCTCGTGCCGGCCGAGCGCGGCCAGCGCGGCCTGACTGCCGGTCCACCAGTCCCCGGGAGCCTGCTCGGACCAGCCGGGCCGGGGCTGCGAGAGCCCGTAGTGGCTCTCGGCGCGCGCGACGACGCGCCCGTCGGCGGCCACGGCGAGCGCCTTGACTCCCGTCGTGCCGACATCGAGCCCGACGGCGACCGCCATCCGCTAGCCCGGATTCGGCGCGCCGAGCGCGGCGTAGACGAGCTCGTAGGCGCGGATCGCGTCCTTGTTCAGCTGCGCCTCGCGCAGCGCGACGTCGTCGATCTTGCCGGCCACCGAGTCGATGAAGTCCCACTGGTGGACGCTGCGCTTGACGACGTCGACCGCGTCCTCGGTGTACGGGTAGAGGTCGAAGCCGAGCCGCTCCCCGTTGGCCCCGTACTGGGCGCGCCGCAGCTCGAGCGCCAGCTCGAGCGTCTCCATGAAGGCGGTCGCTCCGACCATGTTGTCGTCGTCGAAGGTGCCCCAGCCGGAGTTGGCGTGCTGGTGCCCCAGCAGGCCCTCGGCGGCCAGCATGCCGGCGTACTCGCCGAGCGACTCGCCGTTCATGATCAGGTGCTGCCAGTCCATGTTGACCTGGACGTTCGTGATGCCGCGGGCGCGCAGCGTGTGGATGACGTGCAGCGTCATGCCGATGTTGCGCATCAGGATCTTCATGGCCGGCTCGCTGTTCTTGTGCTCGAGGAACAGCTTGCGGCCGTGCTGGGCGCAGACCTCGGCCGCCTTGCCGACGGCCTCGATGAACCAGCTCCAGCTCTCGGCGTAGGGGGTCTGGAACGGGTAGTTGTAGCCCTCGATGCCCGGCCAGAGCACGAAGTGCGCTCCCAGCGAGCCGGCGAAGTCGGCGCCTTCGAGCGTCAGGCGCAGGGCCTCGGCGCGGGTCGCGGGATCGGGGTTGACGAGGCCGCCGCGGCCGAAGCGCGGGTCGAGGTGCAGCCCGGCGCAGAGCGCGTAGATGCCGTGCCCGTCGAGCGCCGAGCGCACGTCGTCCAGGTTGCCGGGCGCGAGCTCCGCCGGGTAGTGGAACTCGTAGTCGTCGATCAGGCTCCCGAGGCCCGTGACCGCGCGGTGCACCTTCTCGGCGGTCGTCTGATCGGTCAGCGCCGGCTGATAGCCGACCGGCACGAAGCGCGTGACCATCGAGCCGAAGGCCCAGATGCCGAGACTGGTCTTGAGGCGGCCCATGCGGTTCCCTTGGTCGTTTGGACTACGGCGGCGGCTGAGCGCCCCGCGTACCGTACCGTGCGTCATCCGCTACCGTGGCGCCGCGTCGTGAACTTGCTCAACACGCATTCGGTCCCGGTCAAGCGCGCTGACCAGCACGCGGTCCGCAAGTCCAACCTGAGCCTCGTGGCGCGGCGCATCGCGCAGGCCGGCGCGCTCTCGCGCGCGCAGCTTGCAAAGCTGACCGGCCTCAACAAGACGACGGTCTCGAGTCTCGTCGCGGAATTGATCGAGCGCGGCGTGGTGACCGAGTCGGGGCTCGCGGACGGCGGGGGCGTCGGCCGGCCCGCGCAGATCCTGGAGCTCGACGGCAGCCGCATCGCCGCGCTCGGGCTCGAGATCAACGTCGATTTCGTCGCCGTCTGCGTGTGCGACCTGCGAGGCGCGGTGCGCTTCCGTGCGGCCGTCGGCCACGACAACCGCACGAGCGCGCCGCAGCTGGCGTTCGAGCTGCTGGCCGAGCTCGTCGGCGACGCCCTGGCCGAGTGCGACGCCCTCGGGCTGACGCCGATCGGCGCCGGCGTCTCGCTGCCCGGAACCGTCGAGGCCGAGACGGGGACGCTGATCCACGCGCCCAACCTCGGCTGGGACCAGCTGCCGGTGGCCGAGAGGCTGCGCGAGTCGCTCGGGCACCCGCCCTTCAGCCTGAGCGTCGGCAACGACGCCAACCTGGCCGCGCTCGGCGAGCTCGAGAGCGGAGCCCTGCGCGGCATCCGCCACGGCCTGCTGCTCTACGGCAACGTCGGCATCGGCGGTGCCGTGATCGTCGACGGCGCGCTCTTCGCGGGCTCGGAGGGCTTTGCCGGCGAGATCGGCCACATCGCGGTGCGCCCCTTCGACGGCGAGCGCTGCCGCTGCGGCGGCCGCGGCTGCCTGGAGACGCTCGCGGGTCAGGAGGCGATCGCGCGCCGGGTGGGCATCCAGGGCACGCGCAGCGAGACGTCGTCGCCCGCCCAGCGCGTCGCCCAGCTCGCCCACAGCGGCGACCCCAAGGCCATCGAGGCGCTGGAGGAGGTGGCCGAGCTGCTCGGCATCTGCATCGCCGGAGCCGTCTCGATCACGAACCCCGAGCGCGTCGTCCTCGCGGGGGCGCTCGGTATCCTCGCGCCGTGGCTCCTGCCCGGGACGCGCGCGGCGGTGACGCAGCGAACGAGGGTTTCCCCTACGGTCGTCGAGATCGTCGGATCCGAACTCGGAGACGAGTCAGCTATCAGAGGTGGCGCGGCCGTCGTCTTACACAACGTGCTGAGTGATCCGACCTGCGCACCGCTACGCGTCCTGTCGCAGTGATCTCCTTCCGACGCCGCAGCCGGATTAGTTGCGGCGCCCGGTTGATTTCGTCCGGATCGCTCCGTATTGTGCTGCCCCGCCCGGCCCATGTGCATATCCCGACGAACGTCCGTGCACATCCTGACGAAAGGAACCTGGAGTGAAGAAGCTCATCCCTGCCCTCGGAGTCGCGCTCATCGCGGTCGCCGGCGTGGCCACGACGGTCGCGCAAGGCCACGCGAGGGCATCCGCCGAGGTCTGCGTGCTGCTGCCGGACACGAAGTCGTCGGTCCGCTGGGAGCAGGCCGACCGGCCGGACATCGGAGCTGCGCTCAAGAAGGCGGGCGTCACCTACGTCATCGACAACGCGCAGGGCGATGCCCAGAAGCAGCGCGACCAGGCCGACCAGTGCCTGGCCAACGGCGCCAAGGTGGTCATCGTCACGCAGTTGGACGCCGGCTCCGCCATCGCCATTGAAAAGGCTGCAGCGGCCAAGGGCGCCAAGTCGATCGACTACGACCGCCAGGTCATCGGCGGGATCGGCCAGGTCTACGTCTCCTTCGACAACCATCAGGTCGGCGTGCTGCAGGGGAAGGGCGTCGTCGCAGGCCTCAAGGCCGACGGCAAGTACGGCTCCAAGCCCGTCGTGGCCGAGTTGAACGGTGGCCAGGAGGACGGCAACTCGTTCCTCTTCAAGGGCGGCTACGACTCCATTCTCAAGCCGCTCTACGCGAACGGCACCTTCAAGAAGGGCCCGGATCAGTTCACGCCGGCCTGGGACAACGACAAGGCCCGCACGATCTTCGAGCAGATGCTCGTCAAGACCGGCAACAAGATCGACGCGGTCGCCGCGGCCAACGACGGCCTCGCCAACGCGGTCGTCTCGGCGCTCAAGGCCCACAAGCTCAAGCCGATCCCGCTGAGCGGCCAGGACGCCACTCCCGCCGGTGTGCAGAACATCCTCTCCGGCTGGCAGTCGATGACGGTCTACAAGCCGGTTCCCAAGGAAGCGGCTGCCGTTGCCGCAGCCGCGATCGCGCTGATCAAGGGCAAGCCGCTGGCGACGACCGGCACGATGCCGAACGGCAAGAAGAAGGAGAAGGCAGTCCTGCTTCCGCCGACCTCGATCACCAAGGCCAACTACAAGGTGCTCTTCACCGACAAGTACCTGAAGCGCAGCGACGTGTGCGTCGGCTCCTACAAGGCGCTCTGCAAGTAGCGGCGAACTGATCGGAGGGGCGCAGCGACGCCCCTCCGATCGGCTTTTCGACGATGGCAGCAACCGACACCCCACCGGCGGGCGCCGCGACCGGCCCTGTGCTGGAGATCCGCGACCTGTCCAAGCGGTTCGGCTCCGTGCAGGCACTGACGGACGTCGACTTCGAGGTGCGCGCGGGTGAGGTGATGGCCCTCGTCGGCGACAACGGCGCGGGCAAGTCGACGCTCATCAAGTGCATCGCCGGCATCTACACGCTCGACTCCGGCGAGATCCTGTTCGAGGGCCAGCCGGTATCGATCAGCGGGCCGAAGGATTCGGCGCGGCTCGGCATCGAGGTCGTCTACCAGGACCTCGCGCTCTGCGACAACCTGGACGTCGTCCAGAACATGTACCTCGGCCGCGAGGTCCACGATCGCTTCCAGCGGCTCAACGAGCCCGCGATGGAGGCCAGGACGGCCGACACGCTGAAGACGCTGTCGGTCACGACGATCCGCTCGATCCGCCAGCTGGTCGCAACGCTCTCGGGCGGTCAGCGCCAGTCGGTGGCGGTGGCGCGCGCAGTGCTCTGGAACTCGCGCGTCGTGATCCTCGACGAGCCGACCGCCGCACTCGGCGTCGCCCAGACGCGCCAGGTGCTCGACCTCGTCGCCCGCCTGGCCGAGCAGGGCCTCGCGGTCGTGCTCATCTCGCACAACCTCCACGACATCTTCGAGGTCGCGACGCGGATCACGGTCCTGCGCCTCGGCCGCAGCATCGCGGTCTACGAGCGCTCCGCGACGACGCAGCAGGAAGTGGTCCAGGCGATCACCGCCGGCATCGTCACGAGTGTCCCCGGCATGGCGAAGGAGCCCGCATGAGCACCGAAGCCGCCGCCCCCGCGCCGGCCGGCGACGAGATCCACGGCGGCGTCCGGGAACGCGTCATCGGCAACATCCGCAGCGGCAATCTCGGCAGCTGGCCCGTGATCATCGCGCTCGCGATTCTCGTGCTGGTCTTCAGCCAGACAGCGAGCAACTTCTGGACGCCCGTCAACTTCAACAACATCATCGTGCAGATGGCGGGCACGACGCTGCTCGCCTACGGCGTCGTCTTCGTGCTGCTGATCGGTGAGATCGACCTCTCGGTCGCGTACGTCAGCGGCGTCTGCGGCGTCGCCGTGGCGGAGTTCGCGCTGCCGGGAAGCGGTCATCAGTTCCCGGCCATCATCGCCATCGCGATCGCCGTCCTGATCGGCATGGCGATCGGCGCGTTCCAGGGCTCGGTGGTGGCGCTGATCGGCGTGCCCTCCTTCGTCGTCACGCTGGCCGGCTTCCAGATCTGGCAGGGCGTGATCCTGAAATCGATCCCGCAGGGCGTGATCCTGATCCAGTCCGACCTGATCAACAACACGGCGGGCTACTTCTTCAGCGACCTCTGGGGCTGGATCATCGCGGCGGTGATCATCGTCGTCTACGTCGGCAGCACGCTCGCAGGCGTCTACCAGGGCCGGCGGCACGCCGTGGCCATCAGGGATCCGCTGATGTTCTGGATCAAGCTGGTCGGCCTGCCGCTCGTGACCATCATCACGGTCACGATCTGCAACAAGGACCGCGGCGTGCCGTTCGCGCTGCTGCTCGTGATCGCGTTCCTCGGCATCTGGACCTACGTTGCGAAGCGCACGACCTTCGGCCGGCACGTCTACGCCGTCGGCGGCAACGCCGAGGCGGCCCGGCGGGCGGGCATCAACGTCGCGCGCATCCGCATCCTCGTCTTCACGATCTCCGGCGGGATGGCGGGAATCGGCGGCGTCGTACTGGCCGCCCGCCTCAACAGCGCCAACCTGAACCAGGGTGGCGGCACGCTGCTGATCGATGCGATCTCGGCGGCCGTGATCGGCGGCACGAGCCTCTTCGGCGGCCGCGGCGAGCTGCGCAACGCGCTCTTCGGCGCGCTCGTGATCGCGACGATCGCGAACGGCCTGAACACGCTCGGCTACAGCTCCGGCGTGATCTTCATCGTCACGGGCGTGATCCTCCTGCTCGCCGTCACCCTCGACACCGTCGCACGGCGCCTGCAGACCAAGTCGGGACGCTGACGATCGACGCTGCGACCCCGGTTCGCTGGGGCATCCTCTCGACGGCCGACATCAACCGCAAGCTGCTGGCCGGCGCGGCGCTCTCCTCCGAGCTGGAGGTCGTGGCGGTCGGCAGCCGCGAGCTCGGCCGCGCGCAGGCCTTCGCCGCGGAGCACGGGATCCCGGGGGCCTACGGCTCCTACGAGGAGCTGCTCGCCGATCCGTCGGTCGAGGCGGTCTACATCCCGCTCCCGAACACGCTGCACTGCGAGTGGTCGATCCGTGCGCTCGAGGCCGGCAAGCACGTGCTCTGCGAGAAGCCGATGTCGTCGAGCCCCGGCGAGGTGGAGGCGGCCTTCGACGCCTCCGAGCGCACCGGCTGCCTGCTGACCGAGGCCTTCATGTACCGTCACCACCCGCAGGCCAAGCGCCTCGTGCAGCTGATCGCCGAGGGCGCGATCGGCGAGCTGCGCCTGGTTCGCAGCGTCTTCAGCTACGGGCTCTTCGACGAGGCGAACATCCGCCTGCGCACGGACGTCGACGGCGGCTCGCTGATGGACGTCGGATGCTACTGCGTCAGCGGCTCGCGGCTGATCGCCGGGGAGCCCGAGGCCGCCTTCGGCCGTGCGTACATCGGGCCGACCGGCACCGACTGGGCCTTCACGGGCTCGCTGCGCTTCCCCGGCGACGTGCTCGCGCTGTTCGACTGCGCGACCTGCCTGAGCGGGCGCGACGAGCTCGAGGCCATGGGCTCCGAGGGCTCGCTCTTCCTCGACGATCCGTGGCACTGCCGGAGCCCGGTGATCGAGCTGCGGCGCGACGGCGAGGTCGAGCGCATCGAGCTCGAGCCGGCGAATCCGTACCAGCTCGAGCTCGAGGATCTCGGCCGCGCCATCCGCGGCGGCGGCGCGCCGCTCTTGGGCCGTGAGGACGCAGTCGCGCAGGCCCGCGCAATCGCCGCGCTGCGGCGCTCGGCTGCCGACGGCCGCGACGCGTCGCCCTAGAGGTTCCGCTCGCCGGCCGTCGGCGCGCGCCAGGCGAGCGCGCGGTGATCGACGACCTCGCCGCTGCCGCCGCAGCGCGGGCAGGCAGCCCCGCCGCAGCCGGCACACGGCGAGAAGACCGCCTCTGCCACGTCGATCACCTCGCCGCACGAGCAGCGCGCCGCGATCAGGCGGGTGCCGTCCGCGGCAAGCGAGATGCGCATGCCGTCGAACGCGTGCCAGGGGTGGGCGCGCGCGGATCCCGGCCGTGGGCTCGAACTCACCCCGGTAGGCTACTCAGGTGGCTGTCGTTCCCGGAAGAGCGAGCGTGAGACGCTCGCGACGACCTTTGTCCTCGACGGCGACGTGCATCTGAACGAGCCGCCGGGCGAGCTCGCCGAGTACGCCGAGCCGCCCTGGGACACCGGCCTGCGCGAGATCGCGAAGGCGAGCGGCCTCTACCTCTCGCTGCCGGGCATGGCTCCACGGGCGGAGTACCGCGTGCCCTGGCCGGGCGGCCAGAACCGCTCGCAGATCGTCACCTCCGCCGGAGACATGCGGCGCGAGCTGGACGAGCTGCACGTCGACATCGCGGTGCTCTATCCGGACAACCTGCTGATGCTGCCCATGGTGCGCGACCCCCGCTTCGCGCTCGCGCTCGCTCGGGCCTACAACGCCTGGCTGTGCGAGCGCTGGCTCTCGCCGGAGCCGTCGCTGCGGGGCGCGCTGGTGGCCTGTCCGCAGCGGCCCGAGGAGAGCGCCGAGGACATTCGCCGCCACGCCGGGCACCCCGGCGTCTGCTGCATCTATCTGCCCGCCTGCGGCCTCAAGCCGCTCTACGGCGATCGGCAGTACGAGCCGATCTGGAAGGCCGCGACCGAGACCGGGCTGCCGGTCGCGATCCACTCGGTCGAGGCGGTCTTCCCGGCATTCCCCTTCCAGCTCGACTGCTTCGAGACGTCACTCGCGCAGCACGCGCTCGCGCACCCGCTCTCGATGATCGCGAACATGGTCAGCCTGCTCGAGACGGGCGTGCCGATGCGCTGGCCCGAGATCCGCTGGGGGTTCATGGAGGCGGGCGTCGGCTGGGTGCCGTGGATCGCCAACCGCCTCGACAAGGAGTACCTCGAGCGCAGGCGCGAGGTGCCGCACCTGGTCGAGCGCCCGAGCCACTACATCCGCCAGTTCTTCTACGGCACGCAGCCGATCGAGGAGCCGCTCCTGCGGGGCGACATCGTCAAGGTGTTCGAGCTCTTCGACGGCGAGCGCACCGCCATCTTCGCCTCGGACTGGCCGCACCACGACTTCGATCACCCGCAGCACGTCTTCGGCCTGCCGTTCCCGCCCGCTGCGCGGCGGGCGATCCTCGGCGGCAACGGCGCGCGCTTCTACGGCATCGACATCCCGGCCGAGTACGGGGCTCCTTGATGCCGGTCGGGGAGCGGCACCGCGTCGGGCGGGCCGAGGATCTGCCCATGGGCCGCCACACGGTCGTGCGCGCGGGCAATCGCGAGCTCGGCATCTTCAACATCGGCGGCACGCTGCACGCGCTCCCCAACCTCTGCCCGCACCAGCGCGGCCCTCTCTGCGCCGGCTCGCTGTCCGGCACGCTCCTCGACGGCGACGCGACGGGCTGGAAGCTGACCTGGAGCCACGAGGGCGAGATCATCACCTGCCCCTGGCACGGGCTCGAGTTCCACGTCCCTACGGGCCAGTGCCTCGCCTGGCCCGAGATCAGCCTGCGCACCTACGAGGTCTCCGTCGTCGACGGCGAGATCGAGGTCGCGCTGTGAGCGCCCTCGTGGGCCGCGTGGCCGTCGTCACGGGCGCTGCGCGCGACCGCTCGATCGGCGGGGGCATCGCGCGGGTGCTTGCGCGGCACGGGGCGGACGTGGTCGTCAACGACCTCGCGGTCACGGAGGAGGGCGAGCGCCGGGTGCGGGAGATCGAGGCCCTCGGGCGGCGCAGCGCCCTGATCGCGGCCGACGTCACCGTCCCTGCCGCGGCCGAAGCTCTCATGGCCGAGACCGCCGAGCGCATGGGCCGCGTCGACATCGTCGTCGCAAACGCCGGCGTCTGCGACTGGCAGACCGTGGCGGGCCTGACTGCGGAGCTCTGGGACAGGATCGTGGGAGTCAACCTGCACGGCTGCTTCAACACCTGCCGCGCTGCCGCGGCCCAGATGCGCGCCCAGGCCGGCGGGGGGCGCATCGTCGCGACGTCCTCGGTGCACGCGGTCATGCCGTTCGAGCTGATGGGCGTCTATGGCGGCACCAAGCAGGCCGTCGGCCATCTCGTCGCCGTGATGGCGCGCGAGTGGGCGCGGGACCAGATCACGGTCAACCACGTCGGGCCGGGCTGGGTCGCCAGCGCCATCAACGACACGTCGCCCGACTTCAGCAGCGAGCAGAGCCGGCAGGGGGTCCAGCGCATCATCCCCCTCGGGCACCGCGCGGGCGAGCCCGAGGAGATGGGGGAGGCGGTCGCGTACCTGGCGAGCGAGGAGGCGCGCTACACGACCGGCGCCTACATCCGCGTCGACGGCGGCCTCGTGATGAGCGCCTACTGATGGGCACCGCGCTCTTCGCACCCCCCGACTCGCTCGCGCCGGGCCTCGCGGGCGCGCTGGCTGCGCTCGGCCGCGATGCGGCCGAGCTGCCCTGGGGCGGCGACCTGCGCAGCGGCGTCGACGTCGCGGGCCACGAGGTGCTCGTCACCGTTGCGCCCCGGCCGCAGCTCGAGCCGCTGGCGGCGATCGATCCGCAGCACTGGACAGCCACCATGCGGGAGATCGCCGAGCGGCCGGCGGCCGCGGCGCGCGCGTTGCTCGAGGGCGGTGCGGGCGGCAAGCGCTGGATCGCCGTGATCCCGCATCTCAGCTCGCTGCCGAGCCCCGGCTCGGGCCCCTACGGGGCGGGCGGCGTGCTGCTGCAGACGGTGTTGCGCGTGGCCGTGATCGAGAACGCGGCGACCGGCTTCTGCGCGAATGCGATCGCTGTCGGGCCGCTGGAGGGGAGCCTCGCCGGGGAGCTCGACCGCGCGCTGCGCGAGGACACGCCGCGTGGACAGCCGACCGCGCTCGGCGAGCTCGCGGCGCTCGTGCACTGGCTGGCCGGCGAGGCGCCTGCCGCGCTCAACGGCGAGACGCTCAAGCTCGACGGGGGCTTCTCGCTGACGCGCAAGTCGCGGCCTGCTCCGACGTCGGCTGTCGCGGAGTGGCTCGTCGAGCCGGAGTGGCGGGCCTAGAGCAACGCCAGGTCGTCGGCGAGGCGCTGGTAGCTCTCACGCGCGTGCGCACCGACGGCCTCGACCAGCGCGGGGGCGTCGCGCGCGGCGAGCGCGGCGATGATCGCCGCGTGCTCCTCGCAGATCAGGCCGAGGTCGGGGATGCCGCGCCCGCGCGTGCGGCGGGCGATGCGCGCCTCGTAGTTGAGCGCGTCGAATGCCCGCCGCAGCTCGGGGTTGCGCGCCCCGTCGAGCAGCGTCTCGTGGAAGCGCTGGTTGTCGTTCACGAACGAGACGAACTCGCTGTAGCGGTCCTTGCCGTACTGGCCCGCCCGGATGTGCGCGTCGATCGCGCGCAGGCGCGCCAGATCGGCTTCGGTGGAGCGCTCGCAGGCGCGCTCCGCGCCTGCGCACTCGATCACCTCGCGTGCTTCGAACAGGTCGCGCAGCTCGTCGCTCGAGAGCGGGGGCAGCGCCGAGTAGCCCACGTAGGCGCGGAAGGCGACGAGTTGCTCGCCCGCGAGCCGCGCCAGCGCCTCGCGCACAGGCGTCGGGCTGACGCCCAGGCGGACCGCCACCGACTCGATCACGATCCGGTCGCCGGCCGCGAACTGGTCGTTGATGACGTCGGCTTTCAGCAGCAGGTAGACGTGCTCGGCCAGGCCCGCGGCGGCGGTCTGCGGCGCGGGGCTCAGCGCGTCGCGGTTGCCCGCGCTGCTGCTCAATCCTCGGGCACGCGATACTCGGCGCCCACGAGCGTGAGCAGCTCCTCCACGGACGTCTCCGCGGTGGGACGGTCGAACGTGATGCGGCCGTTCTGCAACAGGCAGACCCGGTCGCAGGTCTCGAGCACGTGCAGGTAGTTGTGCGCGATCACGATCTGCGACACGTCGCCGCGCTCGCGCAGCTCGCGGATGAGCTTGAGGATCAGGCCGCCCTCCTTCGCGCCCATCGCCGCGAGCGGCTCGTCCAGCAGGATGATCTTGGCGTCCGAGAAGACGGAGCGAGCGACGGCGATCGCCTGGCGCTGGCCGCCCGAGAGCGTCGCCACCTCGGCGTTGACGTCGGGGATGTTGACGCCGAGCGAGTCGAGGTGCTCCCGCGCCTGGGCGCGCATGGAGGCGTTGTTGAGCACGCCGCCGCGCGTGTGCTCGCGCTTGAGGAACATGTTGTGGAAGACCGACAGGCCCGGTACGAGCGCGAGGTCCTGGTAGACGGTGTCGATGCCGAGGGAGCGCGCGTGGATGACCGACTTCAGGCTGGTCGGAGTGCCGAACAGCGAGATCTCGCCGGAGTCGGGCCTGTGGTAGCCGGAGAGGATCTTGACGAGCGTGGACTTGCCGGCGCCGTTGTCGCCGATCAGCCCCAGCACCTCGCCCTTGCGCAGGTGCATGCTCACGTCGCGCAGCGCGGTGATCGCGCCGAAGCTCTTGGCGAGGTGCTCGACGCGCAGCACGTCGTCCGGCGCTCCGCTCGGTGCCACCGCGGCCGGCTCCCCGACGGTCATACCGGCTTCCCCCGTACGCGCGCGATCAGGTAGCCGAGCGCCATCGAGAGCAGGATCGCGGTGCCGATGAAGAGGTCGTTGTAGAACGCGTCCACGCCGAGCAGCGTGAAGCCGTTGTTGAGCACCGTGAGCACCGCCACGCCGATGAACGAGCCGAGCACCGTGCCGGATCCGCCCATCAGAGCCGTGCCGCCGATGACCGCGCCGGCCACGCCGTAGAACATCAGGCCGGTGCCGCCCTGCAGCGGATCGGTCGTGCCGATGTGCTGCGCGGTGAGGATGCCCGCGAAGCCGCCGAGGACGCTGCACATGACGAAGTTGCCGATGCGGATCCAGCTCACGTTGACGCCGCTCTCGCTGGCGCCGACGCGGTTGCCGCCGACGGCGATGGTGTGCAGGCCCCAGGGCGTCATCGTGAGCACGAAGTGCATCGCGAGCATGATCCCGAAGGCCCAGTAGAACGTGTGGTAGTCGCCCAGTCCGAAGATCGGCCCGAAGTGCGGGCCGGTGGGCGTCTCCTGCTGGGAGCCATTCGAGATGAGCAGCGAGACGCCGTTGAGGACGTTGAACATCCCGAGCGTGACGATCAGGCTGGGCACCCGCAAGTAGACGGTCACGAGGCCGTTGGTGAGGCCCACGACGGCCGCCACGCCAAGCGCGATGAAGACTCCGGCGATCAGCGGCCAGCCGTGCTCGGCGACCTTGTAGAGCACCAGCGGCGCGAGCGCGTAGACGTGCCCGACGGAGAGGTCGATCTCGCCGCAGATCAGCAGCATCGTCTCGCCCACCGCGGCGATCAGGATGGGCGCCCCGTACTCGACGAGCGTGGCCCAGTTCGAGCGCCCCGAGAAGGCGCTGTTGCGGGCGTTGAAATACAGGATCAGCGCGACGAGGACGAGGAAGATCCCGAACTCGCGTCGCGCGATGAAGGTCGAGATGAGACGGCGGCCGGCAGATGCCGGCCGCCGCTCGATCGTCTCGGCTGCCGCCACGGCGGAGAGCCTAGCCCTTGATGTACTTCTGCGCCTTGTCGCTGCCCTCGTAGCGCGACTTGGTCTTCAGATACGGATCCACGTTGTCCTTCGTGATGAAGAGCAGGCCCGTGTTCGTGTTGGACGGCGCCATCAGGCCGCCGGAGAGCTTGTAGAGGAAGAGTTGGATCACCGGCTGGAAGCCCTGCAGGTACGGCTGCTGGTCGATCGTGAAGTCCAGGTTGCCGCTCTTGATGGTGTCCAGGATGATCGGCAGCAGGTCGTAGCCGCCGCCCTTGACGCCCTTGGCGTGCAGCTTGCGCTTCGTCATCGTCTGCGCGATGCCCTGGGTCGAGCCGGCATCCACGGCGAACAGGCCCTTGACGTCCGGATGGCCCTGGACGTAGGCGTCGATCTTCGAGAGCTCGCCCGGCAGGTCGGCGCCGGTCGTGATCACGTCGATCTTGTAGCCCTTGCCCTTGAGCGCCGACTGCGCCCCGTCGATGCGCGGCTGGATGTTGGACTGTCCCGGCGTGGCGATGAAGAGCCCGATGCGGCCGCCCTTGGGGACGAGGCCCGCGATGCGCTTGCCCATCTCGACGCCGGAGTTGAACAGATCCTGCCCGATGTAGGCGAGTCGCTTGTTGTTGACCGAGCCGTCGGCGTTGTAGGCGACCACGGGGATGTTGGCCTTGAGCGCCTTCTCGGTGACGGCGTCGAACGCGTGGGGATCGACGACGCAGACCGCGATGCCGTCGGCCTTGCCGGAGATCGCGGCGTTCATCGCGTTGATCATCTCGGGCGTCTTCGCCGTCTCCGAGCCGGTCCACTGGTAGCTCGTGTTGGTCATCGTGCAGGCGTCCTCGGCGCCGTAGCGGGTCGGCACGAAGAACGGGTTCGTCGTCACGTGGTTGACGAAGACGAACCGCCACTTCGGGTGCGCCGGGTACTTGCCGGTCGAAGCCGCCAGTGCTTCGGTTGCGAATGCCGGGAGCGCCATCGCTCCGGCCCCGCCCGCGAGGGCCGCGGTCATCATCGCTCGGCGGCTCAGGCCCGTGCTCTGCTCGATCTCGCTCACGTTCGTCCCTTCGTCGGGAAGTGGGGCTGGGCGGGTTCTACCACCCGTCCTATAGGATGTAAAGGGCTGGGGAAGGCGCTGCGCGTATTTTCCTCGCTCCCGAGGCGCGTGCCGGCGCCGCGGCGGCACGCCTTCAGCGAGGATCCCCGGCAGTGCGCATCACCTCCGCAAAGACGTTCACGGTCGGCAATCCCTGGAAGAACTGGGTCTTCGTGCGGCTGGAGACCGACGAGGGCATCTACGGCGTCGGGGAGGGCACTGCCAACGCGTTCGCCGAGACGATCGCCACCGCCATCGCCGAGCTCGAGGACACCTACGTCGGGCTCGACCCGACGCAGGTCGAGCTCCTGGCCGAGCGCATGCACCGGGACGTCTACACCGACGGCGGGCAGATCCACCGCGCGGCGCTGGCGGCGATCGAGATCGCCTGCTGGGACATCCTCGGCAAGAGCGTCGGCAAGCCCGTGCATGCGCTCATGGGCGGACGCGTGCGCGATCGAGTGCGCGTCTACGCGAACGGCTGGTACCAGGTGGAGCGCACGCCCGAGGCCATGGCCGCCGCCGCGCGCGGCGTGGCCGAGCAGGGCTACACGGCGCTCAAGTTCGACCCCTTCGGCCACACCTCGCGGGTCGTCGGCCCCGACGAGGAAGCGCTCGCGATCGATCTCATCGAGGCGGTGCGCGACGCCATCGGCCCGCGCGTCGATCTGCTGATCGAAGGGCACTGCCGCTTCGGCGTCGCCCAGGCGATCCGCTTCGCCGAGCGCATGGCGCCCGCCAATCCGCTCTGGTTCGAAGAGCCCGTCCCGCACCAGGATCCGGATTCGGTCGTCGAGGTGGCGCTGCACTCTCCCGTGCCCGTCGCGACCGGCGAGAGCTTTGCCTCGCCCAAGAACTTCGCGGCACTGCTGCGCCGCGGCGGCGTGCGCATCTGGCAGCCCGACCCGATGCACCTGGGCGGCCTCTGGCCGACGCGGGGCGTGATCGCCATGGCGGACGCCTCCGACATCGCCGTGGCGCCGCACTCGGCAGCCGGACCGGTCTGCTCGGCGGTCTGCCTGCAGCTCGCGGCCTGCAGCCCGAACCTCTTCATTCAGGAGCTGTTCGACGAGTTCAACCAGGGCTGGACGCGTGAGATCGTCGACCACCACCTCGAGACCGACGCCGACGGGTTCCTTACTGTCTCGGATCGGCCCGGGATCGGCATCGACCTGGACTGGGAGCGGCTCGCCCACCACCCTGCGCGCCGCGGAAACCGCATCCGCCTCTTCGAGCGCGGCTGGGAGCTACGAAGGAGCCTCGATGACTGAGGGCAACGGATTGAAGCGCGAGTTGCGGTCCCAGGCCTGGTTCTCCGGGCTCAACATGTTCACGTTCGCGCACCGCAGCTGGAATGCGCGCGGCTATCCGCCCGACGTCTTCGACGGCCGGCCCGTGATCGGCATCTGCAACTCGTGGAGCGAGCTCACGACCTGCAACGCGCACCTGCGCATCGTCGCCGAGCACGTCAAGCGCGGCGTCTGGGAGGCCGGCGGGCTGCCGCTCGAGTTCCCGACGATCTCGCTCGGCGAGTCGATGATGAAGCCGACCACGATGCTCTGGCGCAACCTCATGTCGATGGACGTCGAGGAGTCGCTGCGCGCCAACCCGCTCGACGGCGTCGTGCTCCTGTGCGGCTGCGACAAGACCACGCCCGCGCAGCTGATGGGCGCGGCGAGCGTCGACCTGCCGACGATCTGCATGCCCGGCGGCCCGATGCTGAACGGGCAGTGGCACGAGGACGAGGTCGGCTCGGGCACGGATCTCTGGCGCATCTCCGACATGAAGCGGCGCGGCGAGATCTCGGACCAGGAGTACGTCGAGCTGGAGGCGAGCTACTCGCGCTCCGACGGTCACTGCAACACGATGGGCACGGCCAGCACGATGACCTCCATGGCCGAGGCGCTCGGCACGACGCTGACCGGCGCGGCCGCCATCCCGGCCGCGGACTCGCGGCGGCGCGCGCTCGCCCACCTCACGGGACGGCGCATCGTGCAGATGGTGCATGACGACCTGCGGCTCTCGCAGATCCTCACGCCCGAGGCCTTTCACAACGCCATCGCGACGTTGCACGCGCTGGGCGGCTCGACCAACGCCGTCATCCACCTCCCGGCATCGCCGGACGGCTCGGCATCGACCTGCCCCTGGAGCGCTTCGACGAGCTCTCGCGCGAGGTGCCGTTCATCGCGAACATCAAGCCCTCGGGCGAGTTCCTGATGGAGGAGTTCCACCAGGCGGGCGGCGTCCCGGCGGTCATGGCGGAGATCCGCGACTCGCTCGAGCTCGGCGCGCTGACGGCCACCGGCAAGACCATGGGCGAGAACCTCGACGGTCTCGCGGGCGGCAATGGCCGCGTGATCATGAAGCGCTCGGCGCCGCTCTCGCCCGACGGCGGCATCGTCATCCTGCGCGGCTCGCTCTGCCCGGGCAGCGCCGTGATCAAGCGCTCCGCCGCCACCGAGTCGCTGCTTCACCACCGCGGCAGGGCATACGTGTTCGAGAACCGGGCCGAGCTGCTCGAGCACATCGACGACGACGATCTGCCGGTCGATGCGTCGACGGTGCTGGTGCTCAAGAACGGCGGCCCCAAGGGCGGCCCGGGCATGCCGGAATGGGGCCAGCTGCCGATCCCGGGCAAGCTCCTGCGCCAGGGCGTAACGGACATGCTGCGCATCTCGGACGCCCGCATGAGCGGCACCTCCTACGGCGCGGTCGTGCTGCACACGAGCCCCGAGGCCGCCGCCGGCGGCCCGCTGGCGGTGGTGCAGACGGGCGACGAGATCGAGCTGAACGTCGACGAGCGCCGCCTCGACCTGCTGGTCGCGCCCGAGGAGCTCCAGCGCCGCCTTGACGCGTGGACGCCTCCGGCCCCGCACTACACGCGCGGCTACGGGCGTCTCTTCATCGACAACGTGCTGGGCGCGGAGGCGGGCTGCGACTTCGACTTCCTGCGCGCCGACGGCGTGGAGCACGCGGACTACGGCCCGCTGTATGCCCGCATGGGCCACTCGTAGCGGCCGCACAGACCGGGGCGCATAAACCGGGTCAGGCACCAGAGTATGCGCCAATTTCAAATTGGCGCATACTCTGGTGCCTGACCCCGGTTTATGCGCCTGACCCGGCGCTCACCGCGGTTCATGCGCCCTCGTGCGCCTCCGCCACCACCACGGCCAGCCGCTCCTGGATGATCGCCGTCACGTCGTGCGGGCGCGAGAGGAAGGGCGAATGGCCTGCCTCGAGGCGGCTGACCGTGCCCGCGTGCGCCGACATTTGCTCCTGGGCGGCGGGAGGGATGGCGTTGTCGCGCTCGCAGACGACGTAGGTCGAGGGGATGCTCTCCCACGCGGCTGCGCGCAGCGGCTGGCTGAACACGTCCTTGCGATGCGGCACCAGCCTGGCTGCGGCGGCCCGGGCGACCTCGGGCGCGCAGTCGTTGTAGAAGACGTGCTCGGGGTTGTCCGGCATGAGCGTGCGGCCGTCCTCCGAGGTCGTCCACCACTCGGGCTCGAGGCCGTCGCGCAGGCCGAGCAGCGACTGCCCCGGCGCGAGCATGAAGGCCGCGAGGTAGATCAGATGGGCCGCGTTGGCACAGCCCGCGAGCCCCTCTGCCGTGGGCAGGCCCCCATAGGAGTGCGCGACGACCAGGGCAGGGCCGCCGGCCGAGTCCACCGCGGCGCGCACGGCCTCGGCGTCGTCGTGGAGGTCGCCGAGCAGGGCCGTTTCGTAGCCCTTGCTCGGGAGATCGACCGCCACCGAGCGGATGCCCTCGGCCGTCAGCCGCTCGATCACTGCCTCCCACGCCCAGGGCCCGTGCCAGGCGCCGTGGACGAGGATCACCACCGGTGCTCGCTGCATGCGCCTATCCTCGCGCAGATGGCGGACGCGGCGCGCATCGCCGAGGGCCTCGCCCTCGTCAGGAGCGGCCACGGGTTCGCGGCCCACGAGCTGTTCGAAGAGCTCTGGCGCGCGGCCTCGCCGTCCGAGCGCGACCTCTACCAGGGGCTCGTGCACGTCGCCGTCGCGACCTACCAGGACGGCCGCGGCAACGCCGTCGGCCGCACGCGGCAGCTCGAGAAGGCGCTGCGGCGCCTCGCGCCCTATGCGCCGCTCCACGACGGGGTGGACGTCGAGGCACTGCTCGCCTGGAGCCGGGAATCGCTCGCCCGCGGCAGCTGCGCGCCGCTGCCCTAATCGCGGGGCCGCGCCGTCGACTCGCGCACGATCAGGCGCGTCTTCAGCTCGATGTGCAGGGCCTCGAGGCGCTGGTTGTCGAGGATGCGCATCAGCAGGCTGACCGCCATGCGGCCCATCTCGGCGAGCGGCTGGCGCACGGTGGTGAGCGTCGGGGTCACGACCTCGGACATCTCGGAGTCGTCGAAGCCGACGATCGAGAGCTCCTCTGGCACGCGGATGCCGCGCGACCTGGCGACGCGCAGCGCCCCGATCGCGTTGTTGTCGTTGAACGCGAAGATGGCGGTCGGCGGGTCGGCCGCGTCGAGCAGGCGCGAGGCCGCCCTGGCGCCGCCCTCGATGTCGAACGTGGACTCGAGCATGATGGCGGGATCGGGCAGGATGCCCGCTGCGGCGAGCGCGCCCTCATAGCCGCTCAGGCGCTCGCTGCTGGCGAGGTACGACTGGGGGCCCGTGATGGCGCCGATGCGGCGGTGACCCAGCTCGAGCAGGTGCTCGGTCGCGGCGCGTGCGCCCGAGGCGTTGGCCGCCGAGACGGCCGGGATGCCCTCGTCGAGCGTCACGCGCGGGTCGACGATGACGAACGCGTAGCCCTTGCGCCGCAGCACCTTGAGCTCGGCGTTGGACTCCTCCGGCAGCATCAGCACTGCGCCGTCGGTCGTGCCGTGCATGAGGCGGTCGAGCAGCGTGACCTCGCGCTCGTGGTGGTGCAGCGTCGGGCAGAGCACCATGCGCAGATCCTGCTCGTAGAGCGCCTCGGAGGCACCCGAGAGGATGGAGGCGAAGTACGGCGCGGCGACGATCGGCAGCATCACGCCGATCAGGCCGGTGCGGCCGCCCGAGAGCGCGCGCGCGCTGCGATTCGCCGTGAAGCCGTGATCGCGCACCACGCGCAGCACCGCGCCCCGCGTCTCGGCCGCGACACCCGGGCGCTCGTTGAGCACGCGCGAGACGGTCGCGATGGAGACCCCGGCTGCGCTGGCGATCTCGCGTATCGTCGCGCGGGCCTTGCCGCTTTCGTCGGTCGTGCTCACCGCGCCATTCAAGCAGATTCCTGGAAACGGTTACAAGTCTGAGGGCGAAAACACGTCAATTGGTTTCGATACTCGACCTATAAACGGCGCAGAATCATGGCATTCACCCCTTGACCGCATTGAAACGATCTGGTAAACGTTACCGGCGCAGGCCTCGATGGGAGGCCGCGGAGGGATGCGGCCCAACGCCGGGCCGCGGGTGCCGGCACGAATCGATGGACGATCCATCGCGGGCGACCGGTTCTGGAGAACTACCAAAGGGGGTAGGGAGAATGAGAAGTCCAGCTCGCGCCGCTCGCTCCGGTCTCGCGACCGCAGCCGTGATCGGCGCGGTCGCGGCAGTCGCCGCGATCCTGGCGCCCGGTGCATCGGCTCGTCCGGCGCAGCAGGCCGCGCCTGCAGCCGGAGCGCACCCGTGCGTCGTCCTGACCGGCTCGGGGGATGCGGCGTTCACGCGCAGCTTCAATCCCTACACCGGCTCGGTCAACAACGGCAACATCATGAAGGGCGCGATCTACGAGCCCCTGACGATCTCGGTCGTCGCGGGCGGCGGCAAGACGTACCCGTGGCTTGCAAAGAGCTGGGCGTGGAGCCGTGACAAGAAGACGCTGACGCTGCAGATCCAGCCCAACGTCACGTGGTCCGACGGCAAGCCGCTGACCGCCGCCGACGTGGTCTACAGCCTCAAGGCCGGCAAGCAGGACTCGGCCCACACGATGGACGTGATCGGCCTCTACCGCGCGAACACGAACATCGCCTCGGTCAAGCAGGTCGGGCCCCTCGGCGTCGCCATCACACTGAAGACGCCGGACTCGCAGTTCGTCGCCGCCAACCTGAACCTGCAGTTCGTCGTGCCGCAGCACATCTGGTCGAGGGTCAAGAACCCCGCCACGTTCAAGAATCCGAACCCGGTCGGCTCGGGCCCGTTCACGAAGATCACGCGCCTGACGACGCAGGACATCGTCTACAGCAAGAACCCGAGCTACTGGCAGCAGGGCAAGCCGCAGGTCTCGTGCCTCGACTACCAGGAGGCGACCTCCAACGACGCGGCGCTGATCCAGATGCAGAGCGGCGCCGTCGACTGGACGCACAACTTCGTGGCCAACGTGGAGACGACGTACGCCGCCAAGGACCCGCAGCACTTCCACTTCTACAACGGCACCGCGGCGTACCCCGTGTCGCTCATGTTCGACGACACGCAGTACCCCTACAGCCTCGTCGCGTTCCGCCAGGCAGTCAGCGAGGCGATCAACCGCGACGACGTCTCGAAGCTCGGCGAGTACGGCTACGGCCCGCCCACGGACGCCCTCGGACTGAGCTACATCTTCCCGACCTGGGTGACCGATCCGGCCGTCAAGGCGCAGGCCAAGGCGCTCGCGACGTACAACCCCGATGGCGCCAAGAAGATCCTGACCGACGCCGGCTTCAAGTACAGCGGCAGCAAGCTGCTCGATCCGAAGGGCAACCCGGTCTCGTTCCAGATCCACGTCATCGCGGGCTGGTCGGACTGGGTCGCCTCGCTGCAGATCATCAGCAAGAACCTGCAGGCGATCGGCATCGACGCGACCGTTCAGACGGAGCCGAGCTGGAACGACTGGTACCCGTCGGCGTCGAGCACCAAGGCGCCCACGCTGCTCTGGCAGGCGGCCTCGCAGGGCTCTCCCTACGGGTTCTTCTTCGCCAACCTGCACCAGAACGCGCTCATCCCCTCGGGACAGGACGCCACCTCGACGGGCAACTGGGAGCACTTCGCGGATCCCAGCGCGACCGGGCTGCTCAATCAGTGGAAGACCTCGATGAGGCCGGACGTGCAGAAGAAGCTCGCCACCAAGGTGCAGTCGGTGTTCCTGAACAACCTGCCGATCATCCCGCTGTTCGTCGGCCCGCGCTGGTCGACCTACAGCACGCGCTACTTCCACGGCTTCAACTCCGCCAAGAACTTCTACGGCGACCCGGTCTTCACGACGTTCCCCGACAACGTGCTCTCGTTCACCCGGATCGCCCCGGGCGCGACGACCACCCCGTGAGCTGAGGCGAACGGAGCCGAACCTCCAGACCCTGCGGGCGGGGCGCGAGCCCCGCCCGCAGGGCATACTCGGGAGAATGCCGATGCGCTGGCTCGTCCGCCGATGCCTCTTCTACGTGTTCGCGCTGTGGGTCGCAGTCACGCTCAACTTCCTGCTGCCACGGCTCATGCCGGGCGATCCCGCCGGCGGCATGCTGGCGCGGCTCAGCGCCGCACAGCTGCAGTCCAACCCGGGCATCATCGAGACCTACCGCCGCATGCTGGGCGGCGGTAACCAGTCGCTGATCCACTCGTACTTCTCGTATCTCGGCCAGATCTCCCGGCTCGACTTCGGGATCTCGACCTCCAACTACCCGACCAACGTCTCCGAGGTCATCGCGCGCACGCTCCCGTATTCGATCTTCCTGGTCGGGGTCGCCTTCATCCTCGCCTTCGTGCTCGGCACGACCGTCGGCATGATCGCGGCCTGGCGCCGCGGCGGCCCGGTGGACAACATCGTCGTGCCGACCCTGCTCTCGCTGAGCGCGTTCCCCGCCTTCTTCACGTCGCTCGTGGCGGTCTACTTCTTCGGGCTCAAGCTGGGGTGGTTCCCGCTCCAGCACGCCTACGACACGACGCTCACGCCCGGCTTCAACGCCACCTTCCTGGAAAGCGCCTTCCGTCACGCCCAGCTGCCGATCATCGTGATCGCGATCGCCTTCGCCGGCGGCTGGGTGCTCAACATGCGCACGGTGATGATCAACACGATCGAAGAGGACTACGTGGCCATGGCCCAGGCCAAGGGCCTGCGCGACCGGCGCGTGATGACGCGCTACGCCGGGCGCAACGCCATCCTGCCGCCGCTCAATGGATTCGCCGCCCAGTTCGCGACCGCCGTCGGCGGCCTCGTCTTCATCGAGTTCGTCTTCAGCTATCCGGGCGCCGGCTACACGCTGCAGCAGGCCGCTCTGGGGAGCGACTACCCGCTCACGCAGGGGCTGCTGCTCGTGTTCGCGGTCTGCGTGATCGTCGCGAACTTCGTCATGGACGTCCTCAACCTCGTCCTCGACCCGCGCGTGCGGGCGAGCTAGGCGGCGGCGTGTCGCAGATGCAGCCGATCGGGATCGACGAGGCAGCGCCGGGCGCCGTCCCGCTCATCGCGCAGCAGGCGCCGGCGAGCGAGCGCGGGCGCAGGCTGCCGGAGCTGCCGCTCTGGCTGCGCCTGCTGCTCGCAAACCCGAAGTCGCTCTTCGGGATCGTCGTGATCGGTGTGATGATCCTGGTCGCGATCTTCGCGCCGCTGCTCGCGACGCACGACCCCACGGCCTACTCGCTGCTGGATGCGAAGCAGGCGCCCTCCTGGAACCACCTCTTCGGCACCACCGACCAGGGCACCGACATCTGGTCGCAGGTCGTCTGGGGCACCCGCAACTCGCTCATCCTCGGCGCCGCCGCCGCCACGCTCGCAACCGTGCTGGCCGCGGGCCTCGGCATCCTCGCCGCCTACTGCGGCGGCTGGGTCGACGACCTCATCAACTTCGCCACCAACGTCTTCCTGGTGATTCCCACCATCCCCCTGCTGGTCGTCGCCTCGGCCTATCTCAAGAACCGCGGCGCGGAGTCGATGATCCTGATCCTCGGCCTCACGCTGTGGGCCTTCGAGGCGCGCATCCTGCGCGCCCAGGCCATGACGCTGCGCAATCGCGACTTCATCCTGGCCGCGAAGGTCGCGGGCGAGCCGACCTGGCGCATCGTCGTCTTCGAGCTGATGCCGAACATGATCTCGCGCATCGCGGCGGCGTTCGTGCTCGTCTTCTACGTCTCGCTCCTGACCGCCGCGGGGCTCCAGTTCCTCGGCCTGGGCGACATGAACAGCCAGAGCTGGGGCGTGACGCTCTACTGGGCCCAGGTCAACTCGGCGGTGCTGCAGGGCGAGTGGTGGCCGTTCCTCTTCCCGGGCCTCGCCCTGGCGATCACGGTGCTCGGGCTCGTGTTCGTGCTCGCCGGCCTCGACGAGGTCTCGAACCCGCGCCTGCGCAAGACGACGGCGGGCCGCCGGCGTCTCAGCGGCATGCTCTTCGGGCACGGGCGGGGCAGGTGAGCGCCGTCGCCACCAAGGCGCTGCTCGAGCTCGACCGGCTCTCGGTCGACTACGTGCTGGGCGATCGCCGCGTGCGCGCGGTCGACGGTGTCTCGCTCTCGATCGCGCCGGGCGAGATCCTCGGCCTGGCCGGAGAGTCCGGCTGCGGCAAGAGCACGCTCGCGAGCGCGGTGCTGCAGATCCTGAGGCCGCCGGCCGAGGTCTCGGGCGGGCGCATCCTCTTCGAGGGCCGGGATCTCGTGGCCATGAGCCGCGAGGAGCTGCGGCGCGTGCGCTGGCGGCACGTCTCGCTGGTCTTCCAGAGCGCCATGAACGTGCTCAACCCCGTCATGCGGGTGGGCGACCAGTTCGTCGATATGTACAAGGCCCACGATCGCGTCCGTCGCAGCGAGGCGCTTGCCAAGGCGGGCGATCTGCTCGAGCTCGTGGGCATCGAGCGCGGCCGCGTGCGCTCGTACCCCCACGAGCTCTCGGGCGGCATGCGCCAGCGCGTCGTGATCGCGATGGCGCTCGCGCTCGAGCCCGAGCTGATCGTGATGGACGAGCCGACAACCGCGCTCGACGTCGTCGTCCAGCGTGAGATCCTGCAGGAGCTCGAGGAGCTCAAGCGGCGCCTCGGCTTCGCGGTGCTCTTCATCACGCACGACCTCTCGCTGCTCGTCGAGTTCAGCGACCGCATCGCGATCATGTACGCGGGCGAGGTCGTCGAGTCCGCGCCCTCGGAGGTGCTCTTCCGTCACGCGCTGCACCCGTACACGCACGGCCTCATGAGCTCCTTCCCGCCGCTGAAGGGCCCGGTCGTGCCGCTCACCGGCATCGCGGGGTCGCCGCCCGACCTCGCGCAGCCGCCCGCGGGCTGCCGCTTCCATCCGCGTTGCCCGCAGTGCACCGGGGTCGACGGCGCGCTGCATCGGCTGCAGGTCTCGGAGCGGCCGCAGCTGCGCCAGATCGAGCCCGGTCACCAGGTGGCGTGCCACTGGGTGGAGGGGCCGTGAGCACGCTCGAGGCGCACAACCTCGGCAAGCGCTTCCCGGTTCGGGGCATGGGCCTGCGGAGGGAGATGCTCGACGCCGTCGCCGGCGTCTCCTTCACGCTGCGGCCCGGCAACGTGACTGCGCTCGTGGGCGAGAGCGGCAGCGGCAAGAGCACCGTCGCGCGGCTGCTGGCCCGCATCTACGCGCCGAGCGACGGCTCGATCGTCTTCGACGGCAAGGACGTCGGCGACCAGTGGCGCCGCAAGACGCTGCTGGCCTATCGCTCGCACGTGCAGATGATCTTCCAGGACCCGTTCGCGTCGCTCAACCCGGTCAAGCGCATCGAGCACCACATCGCGCGGCCGCTGCAGATCCACGGGATCTGCCGGCGCGGCGAGGTCGAGGGCCGCGTGCGCGACCTGCTGGCGCAAGTCGGGCTCGTCCCGCCGGGCGAGATCGCGCAGAAGTACCCGCACCAGCTCTCGGGCGGTCAGCGCCAGCGCGTCGCCATCGCGCGCGCCCTGGCGGTCGAGCCGAGCGTGATCCTGGCCGACGAGCCCATCTCGATGCTCGACGTGTCGATCCGCATCGGGATCCTCAACCTGATCCTGCAGCTCAAGCGCGAGCTCGGCATCGCCTTCCTCTACATCACGCACGACATCGCCAGCGCCCGCTACGTGGCTGACGAAGTGCTCGTGATGTACCGTGGCCGGATCGTCGAGCAGGGTCCCACCGACGCCGTCCTGCTCGATCCCCAGCACGCCTACACCAGGCTCCTGCTGTCGGCCGTGCCGAGCCCCGAGAGCGGTCTGCGCCTCGAGCCGCTCGTACGCGCCGAGCTCCGGGACGAATCCAACTCGCAGCTCGTCGAGGTGCGTTCAGGCCACTACGTCAGGCGCCCCCTATGACACGCGTCGCTCTCATGCTCTACTCCGTCCGCCGGGCCGCCGAGGCCGACTTCGAGTCCACGCTGCGCGAGGTCGCGGCTCTCGGCTACGACGGGGTCGAGCTGTTCGACCTGCACGGCCGCGAGCCGGCCGAGGTCGGCAGGTGGCTCGGCGACCTCGGTCTCGTCGCCGTCGGGCGCCATGCCGGGCTGGGCGAGATCGAGACGAGGCTCGGAGAGCTCGCGGACGAGGCCCGCCTGCTCGGCTGGCGCCGGCTCTCCATCAGCTGGGTGGATCCCGCCGAGCTCGGAGACGCGACGCTCGCGCGCATCGAAGCGGCCTCGGCCGCGGCACGCAGCGAGGGCCTCGAGCTCGGATATCACAACCACGACGCCGAGATCGAGCAGGGCTTCCTGGACAGGCTCCCGCCGGGCATCTTCGTCGAGCTCGACACCGGCTGGACGTGGTATGCCGGCGCCGATCCCGTCGACTATCTCGGACGGGGGCCGCTGGTGCACATCAAGGACTTCCGTGCGCGCGGCGAGCATTCGTTCTGCCCGGTCGGCGACGGCGCCGTGGACTTCGAGCGGATCGTGCCCGCCGCGGTGAGCGCGGGCGCCGAATGGCTGATCGTCGAGCAGGACGAGCCCGTCGGCGGTGAGCTCGAAGACGCCGGCCGCTCGCTCGCAGCCGTGATCACGATGCTCGGGGAGGTCGCATGAGAGTCGGCGTGATCGGATGCGGCGTGATCAGCCGCGCGTACGCCGAGAACGCGACGGCGTTCGACTCCTACGAGATCGTCGCCTGCGCCGATCTCGACGTCGCGCAGGCCAGGGCGCTCGGCAAGGCCGCCGGCCTCGCGGTCGTGAGCGTCGACCAGCTGATCGGCGATCCGTCGATCGACATCGTCCTCAACCTCACGCCGCCGCTCGTGCACGCCGCGGTCACGCGCCAGGCGCTGGCCGCCGGCAAGCACGTCTACACCGAGAAGCCGCTGGCCACCGATTCCGCCGAGGCCGCGGAGCTCGCACGCGAGGCCGAGCGCCTGGGCCTGCGCATCGGCTGCGCGCCCGACATCTTCCTCGGCTCGGCCTATCAGGCAGGGCGTACGGCGATCGACGAGGGGGCCATCGGCAACCCGCTCTCGGTCAGCGCCGCGATGCTCGTCGGCGGCCAGGAGACGTGGCATCCGAATCCGGACATCTTCTACACCGATGGCGCCGGCCCCCTCTTCGACATGGGCCCGTACTACCTCACGGCGATGGTCGCCCTGCTCGGTCCGATCGAGCGCGTGGCGGGCTTCGCCGCAAGCCGGTCGTTCGAGCGGACGATCGAGATCGGCCCGCGCCGCGGCGAGCGCTTCACCGCCTCGACGCCGACGCACACGAGCGCGACAATGCAGCTCGCGGACGGCATCACGGCGAACCTGATCGCGAGCTTCGAGGCGCACGACCAGTACATCTGCGACGTCGCGATCTACGGCAGCGAGGGCGTGCTGCTGCTGCCCGACCCGAACGCCTTCGGCGGCGCCGTCCGCCTCAAGCGCGGGCGCGGCGGCTGGGAGGACGTGCCCTACGCCTCGCGCGGGGGCGCGGACGCGCGGGGCATCGGCCTGCACGACATGGTCGAGTCGATTGCCGCGGGGGTGCCGCACCGTGCCTCCGGGCTGCTCGGCGCCCACATCGTCGACGTGGCGCGCAGCATCCTGCTCTCGGCCGGCGAGGGCCGCATCGTCGAGATCGCCTCGACGGTCGGTCAGCCCGAGCCGCTGCCCGTGATCAGCCAGGCGTAGCTCGCGAGCCCGCCGGCGTCGCGGACGGCATCAGGCGGTCTGGCGCCCGAAGCGGACGGCGTTGCGCTCGCGCGCGCGCTCGATCTCACGCGCGCGGTCGCGCGGCGGCGCGGTCGTCACGAGCTCGCGCAGGAGCTGGGAGGAGGCTTCGGTGACTGCCTGCACCGCACGCGCGAACGCTTCCTCGTTGGCACGCGCGGGGCGGGCCATGCCGCTGATCTTGCGCACGTACTGCAACGCCGCGGCCTCGATCTCCAACTCGGTCGTGGGCGGCTCGTAATTGTGGAGTGGGCGGATGTTTCGGCACATGCCCGGAGCATACGCACGGCCGCGTCCGCCTTCGGGGGATCGGCCTCAGTTGCCGGCCACGAGCCAGCAGGCGGCGGCGCGCTCGCCCTCGGGCAGCTTCGGATCGTCCCTCGGGCAGCGCTCGAAGGCCGAAGGGCAGCGCGGATGGAAGCGGCAGCCGCTCGGGATCGCCGTGGCGTCGGGCGGCTCGCCCTTGAGCAAGGCGCGCGCATGCGTGCGCGCGTCGGTGGTCGGAACCACGGCGAGCAGCGCCTTCGTATACGGGTGCTGCGGGTCGGCGAGCACCTGCTCGGTCGTCCCGATCTCGACGATGCGGCCGAGGTACATGACCGCTACACGGTCGCACAGCGACCAGGCCATCCCGACGTCGTGGGTGATCAGCAGCAGCGAGAGCCGGCGGGTCGTACGCAGCTCCACGAGCAGGCGCAGCACCTGTGTGCGCACGGAGACGTCGAGAGCCGAGACGGGCTCGTCGCAGACCAGGGCCTCCGGTTCCAGCGCGAGTGCCGCCGCGATCACAACGCGCTGCCGCTGGCCCCCGGAGAGCTCGTGCGGATAGCGGCCCCAGAAGCGGTCGGCGGGCGTGAGGCCCGAGTCGTGCAGGGCGGTGACACCGCGCAGGATGCGCTCCTCGCCCTCCTTCATGCCGATCGCGGCGAGCCCTTCCTGCACCGAGGCGCCGACCGTCCGGCGCGGGTTGAGCGACTGGTAGGGATCCTGGAAGATCAGCTGCACGCGCCGCCGCAGCTCCTGCAGATCGCGATCGACCGGCCTGCCGTCGAACTGGATGCTGCCGCTGCTCGGCCGCTCGAGGCCGAGCAGCGCGCGCGCCAGCGTCGACTTCCCGCAGCCCGATTCGCCCACCAGTCCGAGCGTCTCGCCGCGCCGCCACTCGAGGTCGACGCCGTCCACGGCGCGCACGAGCGGCCCCCGGCCGCGCTGGTAGGTGATGTGAAGGTCGCGCGCCTCGTAGATCGTCTCGTCGCTCATGGCAGCTTCGCCAGCAGGCAGCGGGCCTCGCGACCGGTGCTGCCCTTCAGGAGCGGGATCGGCCCCTTGACGCAGTCGGCGAACGCGAGGTGGCAGCGCGGAGCGAAGCGACACCCGGGGAAGTCCTCCCCGGGATGCGGCGGCGAGCCGGGGATCGCCTCGCCCAGCTCGCGCGGGCCGCCCACGCGGGAGAACCCGCTCAGCAGCCGTTCCGTGTACGGGTGCTGCGGATCGGTCAGCAGGTCGCGCACGGGGCCCTGCTCGGCGATCTGGCCCGCGTACATGATCGCGACGCGGTCGCAGGTTTCGGCGATCACCGAGAGGTCGTGGGTGATCAGCAGCAGCGCGAGGCCGAGATCGCGCCGCAGCTCCTCGAGCAACTGCAGGATCTGCCCCTGCGTCATGACGTCGAGCGCGGTCGTCGGCTCGTCGCCGATCATGAGCTCGGGGCCGCACGCCAGCGCCAGCGCGATCATCGCCCGCTGGCGCATGCCGCCGGAGAACTCGTGCGGGTACTGCCGGCGCCGCGAGCGCGGAATGCCGACCCGCTCGAGCAGCTCGTCGACGCGCGCGTCGGGGTTCGCCCCCGGCTCGTGGAGGCGGATCGCCTCCGCGATCTGCCGGTCGATGCGCATCACGGGGTCGAGCGAGTTCATGGCGCCCTGGAACACCATCGAGGCCGTCTTCCAGCGCACGTCGCGCCAGCCGGTGGGGGTGCGGCGGTGCAGCAGCATCACGCCGCGGCTGGAGTTGAGGGCGATCTCGCCGCGCGTGCGGCCGAGCCCGCTCGGCAGCAGGCCGAGCAGCGCGAGCGCCGTGGTCGTCTTGCCGCAGCCGGACTCGCCGGCCAGGCCGAGTGCCTCGCCGCGGCGCAGGCTGAAGCTGACGCCGTCGACGATCGGGACGAAGCGGCCCGCCTCGCGATAGCCCACGCGCAGGTCGCGCACGTCCAGCAGGACGTCGCTCTTCGTCGCCGTCGCGCTCACGCGCGCTCGCGCCGCGTCGGGTTGACGATCTCCTCGAGCGCATAGCCGACGAGGCTGAAGGCCATCGCGAGCAGCGTCACACAGAGACCGGGCGGGATGAAGTACGCCCACTTGGCCTGCGTCATCGCGCCCGAATCGTACGCGCTGTTGAGCATCTGCCCCCACGAGAAGTTCTGGGGATCGCCGAGGCCGAGGAACGCGAGCGTGGTCTCCGCGAGCACCGAGACCGAGATGTAGAGCACCGCGTTGGCGAGGATGAGCGGCAGCACGCCGGGCAGGATGTGGCGCGCCATGATGGTGCGGTCGCTCGAGCCCAGCACGCGCGCCCGCTGGACGTAATCACGCTCCTTGAGCGTCAGCACCTGGCTGCGGACTATGCGCGACGTGCCCGCCCAGCCGAGCGCGCCGATCACGAGCACGAGCACGCTCTCACGGCCCAAGGGCCAGCTGTCGGCCCGCCTCCCGAGCAGGCTGGCGATCACGATCGCCGTCGGGATGAACGGGATCACGAGCACCCAGTCGTCCACCGCCATCAGGATGCGGTCGACCCAGCCGCCGAAGTAGCCGGCCACGATGCCGATCAGCGCGCCGAGGATGGTCGAGATCAACGCGGCAGCGACGCCGACGGCGAGCGAGATGCGCGCTGCATAGAGCACCTCAGAGAGCACGTCTCGGCCCTGCTCGTCGGTGCCGAGCCAGTGCGCGGTGGAAGGCGAGGCGAGGTTCTGCGCGCCGCTCGTCGAGAAGGAGCCGGCGGCGTTCGGGTCCTGCGTCGCCAGGAACGGGCCGAACAGGGCCATGATCAGGAAGACCGCCAGCAGGACGAAGCCGATCTGCCCCCGGCGCGTGCGCGTGAGCGCCACGAACGAGCGCTTGGCGCGCTGCGCCAGCCCGCTGCCCTCGCCGTGGATGCGGCGCGCGACCTCGGCTGCGTCGTTGGAGAGGACGCTCACTGGGTGCGCACCCTGGGGTCGAGGCGCGCGTACAGCAGGTCTGCGGCCAGGTTGCAGACGATCACGAGCACCGAGGTCACGAGGTAGAGGCCCTGCAGCATCGGATAGTCCTTGGCCTGGATCGCGTTGAGCGTCGCGAGGCCGATGCCGGGCCACGAGAAGAGCGCCTCGACAGTGATCGCGCCGCCCAGCACGAAGCCGAGGTTGAGCGCGATCTGCGTCACGATCGGCAGGCGCGCGCTCGGCACGATGTGCCGCCGGCGCACCGTGAGCGGCGACAGCCCGATGGCGCGCGCGGTCAGCACGTGGTCCGCGTCCATCACGTCGGCCACGGCCGCTCGCGAGATGAAGACGTACTGCCCGATCTCGCCCAGCGCGAGCGTGACGGTGGGCAGGATCAGATGCGTCGCCACGTCCTGGATGTGATCCCAGCCGCCCCCGCCGCCCGGCGTTGCCTTGAGTCCGCCGGGCAGCCACGCCAGCGTGCCTGCGAAGAAGCCGATGAAGAGCATCCCGAGCCAGAAGTCGGGCATCGAGTAGAACGCCAGCGAGACCTGGCCGATCCACGTGTCGCGCGGCTTGCCGCGCCTCCAGGCGGCGAGGATGCCGAGCCGCGTGCCGATCCACATGGACAGCACCGTCGCCAGGCCGAGCAGCAGCAGCGTGTTGGGGATGGCGGTGGCGAGCGAGTCGGTGACCGGCTTCTCGGTCACGGTGGAGTCGCCCAGATCGCCGTGCGCGAGCTCGTCGACGTAGCGCCGGAACTGCGTGAACTGGCTCTGATCGTAGCCACGCTCATGGATGATCGCGGCGCGCACGTCGGGCTTGAGGCGCCCGCGGATCAGATCCTTGGCGGGATCGCCGAGCGTCCTGAAGAGGAAGAAGTTGAAGACGATGATCGCGACGAGCGTCGCGACGGCGACCGCGACGCGCCGCGCGACGTACCGCCCGCTCACTCCTCAGTCCACTCGAGCGGCTCGGTCCTCCTGCGCCCGCTGCTGATGAACGACGAGCCGAGAATGGCCAGCGAGATCAGGAGCGACCCGATCAGGACCGAGCGCGGAGTCGTCAGCCAGCCGTTGTCCACCGAGACCGCCGCCGCCTGCGGGGCGCCGTTCGAGACCGTCGCGGGCGCCGGCCCCGGCTTGAGCGCGAGGATCTGCTGCGCAAGCTCGAAGAGCGGGCGGCCTCTGGGCGCCGGCGAGGGCAGCCAGCCGTGCCAGGTGTCGGTGCGGTTCAGCTCGACGGCGTTCAGGTGGACGAGCGGGAGGTAGGGCAGGTCGCGCAGCTCGACCGCCTCGGCCTGGCGGACGGCCGCGACGGTCTGCTCCTCGCTCGTCGCCGTGCGCGCGCCGATCAGGGCCTTGTCGTAGGCCTTGCTGTCATAGAACGAGTCGCTGGAGGCGTTGTCGGAGAGCAGCACCTCCATGATCGGAGTGGGCGTCGTGCCGCTCACGTCCCAATCCCAGAGGAAGGCGTCGTAGGTGGGGCCGTACAGGTCCTTCGTCTTGCCGCTGGCGTAGATCTTGTTGTTGAGCGCGTCGTCCGACATGAAGTTGAGGTCGACGACGATCCCGACCTTCGACGCATCGGCCTTGACGCGGCGGGCCATGGCCTGGAAGGTCGGGCTCGTCGCCAGCGTGTCGAGCTCGAACTCGGCCTTCACGCCGTTCTTCGTGCACGGCGTGGCGGCGCAGTTCCAGCCACCGCTCTTCAGCTCCGCCTTGGCTTTCGCCGGGTCGTAGGCGTAGCCGAGGGCCGTGTTCTTGCGGTCCACGAAGTAGCGCTTGAAGCGGGGCGAGATGAGGCTGTAGGCGGTCGTGCCCTGGCCGTCGTAGACGGTCGGGATCAGCTTCTCGCGGTCGATCGCGTAGGCCATGGCCTTGCGGATCGCCGGATCCTGGACGACGGCGGTCTTGACGCCCTTGCCCGGGCCGCTGCAGATCGGCGAGCCGGACTTCGGGCAGGAGTTGAATGCGATCTCCCAGTAGCCGCCGCGCGGGGAGGAGATCAGATGCACCTTGGGGTTGTGATCGCTCTTCGCGCGCTTGGCCCAGGAGGGAAGGCCGCCGTAGCCGTAGTCCAGATTGCCCTGCGCCACGTCGCGGTAGATCGAGTCCGGGTTCGCGTAGTACGTGATCAGGATCCGCTTGACGTCGGGCAGCTTGCCGCCGCTGCGGAACGTGTCGTACTTGTCGTTGCGCGTCAGGATCGTGGTGCCGAGCTTCTCCCACTTGGTGAGGACGTAGGGCGCCGTCGTCACGGTCGGGATCGGCCCGTCGGTCTTGTCGATCTGCCCGATCTTGTACTTCGACCAGACGTGCTTCGGCAGGATCGGCACTGCGAGCTTGTCGAGGAACTCCGAGTCGCGGGTCGAGAGGTGGAGCACGAACGTGTCCTTGTCGGGCGCCGACACCGATTTGACGGCCTCGATCGTCCCGTGGAACTGGTTCGTCTTGTTCTCGAGGATCGTGTTGAACGTCCAGAGGGCGTCGGCGCTCGAGAACGGCCGGCCGTCGGACCAGTGGATGCCGCTGCGCAGGTGGAACGTGATCGTCTTGCCGTCGGGCGTGACGTCGGCGCTCTTCGCGAGCGCCGTGGGGCCGTAGTCGATGCTCTGGTCGCTCGTCTTGAGCCCGATCAGCTGGTCGTACATCTGCGTCGCCTGCGCCTCGACGTTGATCGCCTCGACCGATTTGAGCGGGTTCGGCGACTCGAAGTCCTGCGGCGATCCGACGCGCAGGTCGCCGCTCGCGGCGAGCGCGCTCCCGGTGCTGATGAGCAGGCCCGCGAGGGCGAGGGCGATGACCAGGGCTCGGCGCATCGGGTGACACTACCACCCCGGACATGCACGTATGCAGGCAGCTATGCAAAACCGAAATCTCCTGCTCGCGTCAACTACCGTCGATCACGAGCCGGGCGACGCGCGCCGGGCTCTGCCGCTCGAGATACCACTCCTCGGCGGCCCGCCAGCGCGCGACCTGCTCCGGCGGGCTCTCGCCTCGGGCGAGTTGGCGCGCGATGCAGAGCTCGCGCGGGGCCTCGACCACGACGATCAGGTCGAGGTAGCCGCGCAGCGCCGGTCGTGCGACGTAGCAGCCCTCGATCGCGACCACTCCCCGCGCCGCGACCGTCGTCGCGTCCGGGCCGAGGCGCTCGGTCGTCCAGTCGTAGCGGCGGTAGCGCGCGTCCTCGCCGCGCAGGAGCGGCGCGAGCAGCTCGTCGCGCAGCCGCTCCCAGTCGAATAGGAGGTCGACGGCCTCGATCGGGGTCAGCGCGGCGCGCGTGCTCTCGTTGAGCGGACGGTAGAAGTCGTCCCCCTGCACGATCGCGACGTCGTCGCGCAGCAGCGCGAGCTCGCGCGCGAGCGTGGACTTGCCGGCTCCGCCCGCGCCGTCGATGCCGACGAGCAGGGCGGGGCCTTCGCGCTCGGCGGCGTCGATCGCATCCGAGACGCGCTCTGCGGCGGCGGCGAGGGGTGGGAGCACGCGCCGCGCTACGCCTCTCGCGGCACGCGCGCCGGCAGCGGCCCGCGGGCTGCGAGCTCGACGGAGTCGATCATGGCGTCGCTTCCCCCGCTCAGCGGAGCGACTCCGGCAGAAGGTCGGCGTAGGCCTCGAGCAGCTCCTCCACCAGTGCGTCGATCTGATCGAGCGTCAGCGTCGCCGCCGTGTTGGGATCGAGCATCGCCGCGTGGCGCACGTGGTCGCGCCGGCCTTCCAGCACGGCGCGCACCGTCAGGTCGCAGACGTTCGAGAACGTGCGGTTGAGCGCCGCGCACTGCGGCGCGACCTCGCCGACGTGCGTCGGCTGCACGCCGGTGCGATCGACCAGGCAGGGCACCTCCACGCAGATGTCGGCCGGCAGGTTCGTGATCAGCCCGGTGTTGCGCACGTTGCCGTAGATCACCGACGGCTCGCCGGTCTCGATCGAGTTGATGATCACCGAGGCGTACTCCCAGCTGCGCTCGATCGCGAGCGGGCGGCCGCTCGCGATCTCGGCCTTGACGCGCTCGTACTCCTCGAGGCCCTCCGCGCTGCGCCCGATGTAGTCGCCGACCGGGATGCGGAAGCGCTCGATCTGCGAGTCGTGCCGCATGTACCAGGGCGAGTACTCCGCCGAGTGCTCGCTCGACTCCGTCGGAAAGTAGCCCAGCCGCCGGTACATGTCGACGCGCACGCGCCGCAGCAGGTCGGGGTTGCGCTCGATCGCCTCGTCGAGCTTCGGATAGAGGCTCTCGCCGCCGTGCTCCAGGCGGTAGAGGAAGGTCTGGTGGTTGATGCCGGCGCCGAAGTAGGTGACCTCCTCGACGGGCACCTCGCAGAGGCCGGCGATCATCTCCATGGTGCCCTGCACGGAGTGGCAGAGGCCGACGATCTTCTGCTGCGGCGTCCCCTGGTAGACGAGCTGGCAGATCATCGCCATCGGGTTCGTGTAGTTCAGGAGCCAGGCGCCCGGGCAGAGCTCGGCCATGTCGTTGCCGATGCCGAGCATCACGGGAGCGGTGCGCAGCGTGCGGATGATGCCGCCGATGCCGAGCGTGTCGGCGATGGTCTGGCGGACGCCATAGCGGGCGGGGATCTCCTGGTCGCGCACCGTCGCCGCATGGCCGCCGACCTGGATGCTGTTGATCACGTAGGCGGCGCCGTCCAGCGCCTCACGGCGATCGAGCGTGGCGGACACCCGGGGCTTGACACCGAGGGTGCGCGCGACGGCCGCCGCCAGCTGCTCGGCGGTCGAGAGCCGCTCCGGGTCGATGTCGTGCAGCGCGATCTCGCTCTCCGCGAGCTCCGGGAAGGAGAGGATGTCGCCCAGCAGGTTGCGGGTGAACTCGACGCTCCCGGCGCCGATGAACGCGATCTTTGGCATGCGGATCCTGGTGGTAGACGGCTGGAGGGGCGAGTGACGAGCGTGGGCCCGGAGGTGGCTGGGCCCGGGCAGGATCGTGAGGATCTCACGAAGGGCGGTCGCGTTTTCCGCTCGGCTCGGCCAGGGTGCGCTGTAGAGTCGCAGACTCGAACGTCCGGAAGGAGCCATGATGAGGAAGACCCCACTCGTCGTCGCGGCCATCGCCGCTGCCGTGCTGATCACTGCGTCTGCGGCGGGAGCCCGCCCGGCGGCCTCCCGCGCGACGGTCGACATCACGGTCTGGCACGCGCAGACCGACTCGGCGCAGAAGACCTTCCACGCGCTCGCGCAGAAGTTCAACAAGACGCACCCGGGCATCGTGGTGCACGACGAGCTCGGCTCCAACGGCGACGAGATGGTGCAGAAGCTGCAGGCCGTGATCGGCTCCAACGACTACCCCGACATCGCCTACGTCTACGGCTCCGACGTGCCGAACGTGTCGCAGTCGAGCAAGGTCGTCGACATCTCGAAGGACATCAAGGCAGCCGGCTTCAGCTGGAGCAGCCTCTACACGGCGGGCCGCGAGACCGCGACCGTCGGCTCGAAGATCGTCGGCTTCCCCGCCGTGATCGACAACCTCGCGGTCGTCTACAACAAGAAGCTGCTCAAGGCGGCCGGCGTCGCTCCGCCGAAGGCCGGCTGGACGTGGAACGACTACCGGGCCATGGCCAAGAAGCTCACGAACCCGGGCAAGGACATCATCGGCACCGGCTTCCCCGTCTCGGGCAGCGAGGACACGGTCTGGCGCCTCTGGCCGATGATCTGGCAGCAGGGCGGCAGCGTGCTCGACAGCGCGAACAAGAAGGCGCTGTTCGCCGGACCGCAGGGCGTCAAGGCGCTGCAGCTGCTGAGCGACATGGCGCTCAAGGACAAGTCGCTGTATCCGGATCAGACGCCCGACACGCAGAAGATGTACGGCCTCTTCGACTCGGGCAAGATGGGCATGGTGGTGACCGGGCCGTGGCAGCTGTCCGACATCACCGATCACCACATCTCCTATGGCGTCCAGGTCATGCCGGCCTTCGGCAGCTCGCACGAGACGATCTCGGGCCCGGACGTCTACATGGTCTTCAACCACTCCGATGCGCGCCGCGCTGCGGCCGTCACGTTCCTCGCCTGGCTGCACGAGCCGGCCCAGGACCTGCAGTGGGACGTCGGCAGCGGCAACCTCCCGCTCAGCCCGCGCACCGCCGCGCTGCCGGCATTCAAGGCCTACGCGGCCAAGTACCCGGGCGTCGACCTGTTCGTCGCGAACCTGAAGAACGCGCACCACATCCGCCCGCCGGTGGCGGCCTATACACAGGTCTCCGTGGCCGTCGGTAAGGCGATCGAGACCGCGCTGCTCGGGCGCGGCAGTCCCAGGGACACGCTCGCCGCGGCTGCCAAGGCCGCCGACAAAGCACTGGGCTAGGCCGTGGCGGCGGTCGCCCGCGGACGCCCCCGCCCGCCCGCCTGGCGGCGCGCGCTGCCCGAGAACCTCGCGGCCTGGTCGTTCGTCCTGCCCGCGTCGCTGCTCGTGCTCGGCCTCGGGTTCTTCCCCGTGATCTGGTCGTTCCTGCTCTCGACCAAGTCCACCAACGGCTTCGGCCCGGAGCACAGCGTCGGGCTCGCGAACTACCGCGCGCTCGCGCACGACCCGGAGTGGCTGGCGGCGGTCAGGCGCTCGCTCGAGTTCACGGCGCTGTACGTGCCGGTGACCGTGCTGCTCGGCCTCGGGCTCGCCCTGCTGCTCAACCAGAAGATCCGCTTCATCGGCTTCTACCGCACGTGCTTCTTCGTCCCGTTCGTGGCTTCGGCGGCGGCCACGGGCGTGATCTTCCTCTACGTGCTCGACCCGCAGTACGGCGTCGTGGATAACGCGCTCGCCTGGATGGGGCTCAAGCGGCAGCTGTTCCTCGACGACCCCGACTGGGCGCTCTTCCTGCTGGCCCCCATCTACACGTGGACGGCCGTCGGCTTCGACATCCTCATCTACCTCGCCGCGCTGCAGGACGTGCCGCAGGACCAGAGCGAGGCCGCGCGCATCGACGGCGCCGGGGGGCTCGGTGTCTTCTGGCACGTGATCCTGCCGGCCGTGCGGCCGATCTCCGTGCTGGCGGTCGTCTGGGAGACGATCAATGCGCTGCAGTTCTTCGACATCGCCTGGGCGACCAAGCGCGGCGGCCCGATCGACGCGACGACGGTGATCATCGTCTACGGCTACAAGCTCGGCTTCGTCAACGGGCAGCAGGGGCTCGGCGCGGCGGTCGCCTGCGTGCTCTTCCTCGCCATCGTCGCCCTGGTGCTGATGCACGTCGGCTACGCGCGCTGGAGGAGGCTCGATGTCGTCTGAGGGCGCAGTGCGAGCTGATGCCATCGCGCGGCCGGCGACGGCGGCGCTCGAGCGCCGCGCGCCGCGTCACCCGCGCAGGCGGCCGAGCGCCTGGCACCTGCTGCTGCTGCCGCTCTCGCTGATCTTCATCTTCCCCTTTGTCCAGATGCTGCTCGCGTCGTTCATGACGACCAGGGAGATCAATGCGTATCCGCCGGCTCTCTTCCCGCACCACCCGACCCTGCATGCGTACGGCACGGTGCTGCGGGACTCCGACTTCCCGCTCTGGTTCAGGAACTCGCTGATCGTCACGAGCGTCGCGGTCGTCTCACAGCTGCTGCTCTGCCCGCTGGCCGGCTACGCCTTCGCGCGCATGCGCTTCATCGGCACGCGCACGCTGCAACTGCTGCTGCTGACCACGGTCTTCATTCCGCCGCAGCTGCTGATGATCCCCGTCTACAAGATGTACGCCGCGGTGGGACTCGTGGGCACGCTGCCGTCGTTGTTCCTGCCATGGATGGCGTCGGCGATCAGCATCTTCCTGATGCGCCAGTTCTTCGTGCGGCTGCCGAGGGAGATCGAGGAGGCCGCGATGATCGACGGCTGCAGCCGCCTCGGCGTGTTCATGCGCGTGCTGCTGCCGCTGATGCGCCCGGCGCTCGCGACGATCGCGCTGCTGACAGTGCTCAACGCCTGGAACGACTTCCTCTGGCCGCTCATCTCGATCAGCGACCAGAGCAACTACACGCTGCAGCTCGGGCTGCTCACCTACCAGGGTCAGCACCACACCGACTGGGCCCAGGTGATGGCCACGAACGTGATGGTCACGGTGCCGCTGCTGGTCGTCTTCCTGCTCGGCCAGCGGCACTTCGTGCGCTCGCTCACGTTCAGCGGCATCAAGGGCTAGGAGGCCCCGGGAGAATCATCGCGGCGGTCGGCTTTTCGCGACCGCGGACCACCCCCCGTCGCTATAACTCGTGACGGTGGTCGCAAGTACCGGAACCCAGCGCATCGTCACGGTCCTGTTCGCGGACGTCGTCGGCTCGACGGCGATCGGGGAGCAGCTCGGCCCCGAGCGCTCGAAGTTCCTCTTCGACGAGATCGTCTCGCTGATCGGAGCCGAGGTCCGGCGCTTCGACGGCACGGTCGCGCAGCTGCTCGGAGACGGGCTCTTCGCGGTCTTCGGCGCTCCGGTCGGGCACGAGGACGACGCCGAGCGCGCGGTCCGCGCCGCGCTCGCGATCGAGGCCGCCCTCGCCGCCTACGGCGAGGAGCTGCGCGACGGCTACGGCATCGAGCTGGCGGTCCGCGTCGCGCTCAATACGGGCCCGGTCGTGCTGACCGACGAGGACGACGGGCTCGATCGCTACAACGCGCTCGGCGATACCGCCAACGTCGCGGCCCGGCTGCAGCAGCTCGCCCCGGACGGCGGCATCGTGATCGGCCCCGAGACGGAGCGCCAGGTGCAGCTGTGCGTCGCGCTCGAGTCGCTCGGCGAGGTCGAGGTGCGCGGCATCGAGCGGCCGCTGCGCGTCGCGCGCGTGACGGGCGCGCGCGGCCCGGCACAGGTGCGCGCGGTCGTGCCGCTGGTGGGCCGCAGCGCCGAGATCGCGGTGCTGGACCGGGCCTGCGAGATGATCGCCGACGGCAGCGGCGCGATCGTCTCGATCACGGGGGAGTCGGGCATCGGCAAGTCGCGCCTCGCGGTCGAGGCGCGGCGGCGCTTCGGCGACCGCATCCGCTTCCTCGAGGGCCGGGCGGGCTCGTACGCCGAGAGCTTCCCGTACTGGCCCGTGCGCGACCTCCTGCGCGATTGGCTCGGGATCGCGGCGGACGCGCCCGAGGCGCGCGTGCGGCTCGAGCTGAAGGCGGCGCTCGGGGAGCTCTCTGAGGGCGCGGAGTCCGCCTACCCGTTCCTCGCGCGGCTGCTCGGGCTGCCGCTCGAGGCCGAGGCGGAGGCGGCGCTGCGGGAGCTGAGCCGTGAGGCCGTGCAGCAGCAGACGTTCGCTGCGATGGGCGCCGTCGTGCGGCGGCTGGCCGAAGCGCGGGCGCTCTGCATCGTGATCGACGACCTCCATTGGGCCGACTCGCTCACGATCGAGCTGCTCGAGGACCTGCTCGCGCTGACCGACGAGGTGCAGCTCGGGATCGTGCTGATCTACCGAGCCGAGCGCGACCAGCCGTCCTGGCGGCTGGGCGAGCACGCGCGCGCGCTGTTCCCGCACCGCTACCACGAGATCGAGCTGCGGCCCCTGCCGCCGCCGGCGAGCCGCGAGCTCGCGGAGGCGCTGGCCGAGACCGCGCTGCCGGGAGCCCTCGCCGAGCTGCTGGCCGAGCGCGCCGGCGGCAACCCCTTCTTCCTCGAGGAGGCGCTGCAGGATCTGATCGAGCGCGGTGCGCTGCGCCGCCGCGAGGGCGTGTGGGAGCTCACGGACGGCCAGGTCGCAGTGCCCACGCTCGTGCAGGGCGCGCTGCAGGCGCGCCTCGACCGCCTGCCGCCGCGCACGCGGGAGGTCGTCTCGGTTGCGAGCGCGATCGGGCGCGGGTTCGGCCTGCCGCTGCTCGAGCGCCTGCTGCCGCGCGACCAGGTGGTGCCGGCCCTCTCGGACCTGATGCGGCTCGACCTCATCGTCGAGGTCAGCCGGCGGCCGGCGCCGGAGTACCGCTTCCGCCACGGGCTCGTGCAGGAGGTGGCCTACAACAGCCTGCTCGAGCCGGCCCGGCGGAGCCTCCACCGGCGCATCGGCGAGGCGATCGAGACGCTCTACGGCGACTCCGGCGACGCCATCTACGGGCCGCTCGCCCGTCACTTCGCAGAGGCCGACGAGCCGGAGCGAGCCGCCGGCTACTCCCTGCTCGCGGGCGACGCCGCGCGCGCCGTCTACGCCGACCACGAGGCGATCGACCATTACCGGCGCGCACGCGCGTTCCTGCGCCGGCTGAACGATCCCGAGCGCGAGCGCGACACGCTCTTCAAGATCGCGCTGGTGCGCCACCTGGCGTTCGACTACGCGCGCGCCGGACAGGCCTACGACGCCGCCTTCGACTGCTCCACGGAGGAGCGCGGCGCGCGTGCCCCTACGCCGGCCTGCGTCGAGGTCGCACTTGTCCGGCCCGACTCCTACGCGCCCGGCGACACGTACTCGAGCGAGTCGGCGATCGTGATCGAGCAGCTCTTCCGCGGCCTGCTGCGCATCGACCACGATCTCAACGTCGTGCCGGAGCTGGCGCAGAACATGAACGTCTCGGCCGACGGCCTGACCTACCTCTTCATGCTGCGCGAGGACGCCTGCTGGAGCGACGGGCACCCGCTCACGGCCGGTGACTTCGTCTACGCCTGGCGCAAGCTGCGCGAGGAGGGCCACGTCACGGCCTTTCTGCTCGACGACATCGCCTCGGCGGAGGCGCTCGACGATTGGACGCTCGAGGTGCACCTGCGCGAGCCGCGCAACTACTTCCCCTACGTGCTGGCCTCGCACTGGGCCTACCCCTGGCCGCGGCACCGCGCCGACGAGGTCGGCGCCGCCTGGCGCCGGCCGGAGTCGCTCGTCAGCAACGGGCCGTTCGTGCTCTCCAGCGTGGACGAGGTGGGCGCCCGGCTGTGCGCGAATCCGCACTGGCGCGGCGCGGCGGGCAACGTCGGCGAAGTCACCGTCGTCTTCCGCGACCGCGGCAGCGAGCCGCTGGACGAGTGGCTCGACGGCCGCTACGACCTGCAGCTCGTGCGAGAGGCGCCGATCGCCGCCGCGGACACGATCGCGGACCGCTCACCGACGCTCTCGACGCACTTCCTGGGCTTCAACGTCCGCAACCAGCCCATGGCCGACGAGCGCGTCCGCCGTGCCCTGGCGCATGCCATCGACAGCGCGGCACTGGTCGCTGCAGCGCCGGGCGTCGATCTCGCCGCCGGCACCGGCGGTGCGATCCCGCCGGTCATGCCCGGCCACAGCGATGGCGCCGGGCTCGCGTTCGATCCCGATCTGGCGCGTGCGCTGCTGGCCGAGGCGGGCTACCCCGGAGGCGAGGGCCTGCCCGAGCTGCTCGTGGACGCGCGGCCCTGGTCGCCGACGGGCGCACTCGCCGAGCAGCTGGGCGCGATCGGCGTGCGCACGCGCTTCGAGTCGCCCGGCAAGCACTTCGGCGTCTCGGCGGAAGCGCACATCTGGTTCGCGGGCTGGCACGCGGACTACCCCGACCCGGATGGCTTCTACCTGGGGCTGCTCGAGCTCGGCCTGCCCCTGTACCGCGACGAGGAGACCGATGCGACCCTCGCGCAGGCACGCGCCTCGCGCGATCGCGACATGCGGCTGCGCCTCTATCGCGACTTCGAGCGCCTCTGGATCGGCCGGCGCGCTGCGCTCGTGCCCATCTCGTATGCGCGCCAGCTCGTGCTGCGGCGCCCGCACGTGAGCGGCCTGCGGCTCAATCCGATGGGCGCCTTCCACCTCGAGCAGGTCGTGATCGAGGAGGCGGGCCAGGCGCCGCACCCCTGAGGCCCGTCAGTTCTTGATCGTGAAGGGCAGCGTCGAGGAGGCGACGTTCCCGTGGATGTCCGCGACCTGCACCTCGAGGTTGTAGCGGTCGTTCGGGAACTGCGCGCTGTTCCAGTCGTGCGCCAGGATGAAGCTGTAGAGGCCGGGCTTGCCGGGGTGGTTCTGGCGCGTCTCCGGCCCGTAGATGTCGTTGTAGCGGTCGGGCTTGCGGAAGACGCGGAGGTCGACGCCGTTGCAGAGCGGCAGCACGCAGCGGCCGGCGCAGAAGATGCGGTAGCGCAGCCGCGCGGGCGCGACGGGCATGTGCGACCAGGGCTCCGGCACGTGGACCGGCGTGGTGTCATAGGCCACGCAGCAGATCCGCATGCGGCCCTTGATGCGGTCGGTCGGCAGGTCCTCCGTGCTCGTGCCGCGGCGAAACATGATCTTCGAGATCGTCGGGTGGCCGACGTCGACGAACGGCTGGAGCGCGCCCGGCCGGATCGGGTCGCGGTAGGCGTTGTGCAGGCTCTCCGCGAAGTGCACGTGGCCCCAGCCCGGCTCGATGTGGCCGAGCAGCTGGTGCAGGCCGACCTGCTGGTGGTGGGCGGCCGCGGGCTTGACGTGCCAGTAGCCGAAGGCGCGGCCGTCGGGCGCCTGCACGCCGATGGCGTTGCCCTTGTCCTCGATGAAGACCTCGCCGGGGGTGACCGAATAGACGGCCGTGCCGTCCGGCGCCGAGACGTCGATGCCGAAGTGGAACGCGTGGCTCGCGTCCTGCACGCGGGGGTCGTTGAAGAACGCGCGCACGGGGTGCTGGCGGTCGAAGGGCTTGACGGGCCACGGGTAGGGGGCGCCTGCGGTCATGCGGCTCGCTGCGAGAGGCTGGCTGCTGCTGCTGCACGTACTCGACCAGCACGGTCTGATCATTAGCAGGCGTTCCGCGCCAGCGGCCGCGAACGCGCCGGAAAGAGCGGAAATACGGCCTACGATGCCTGCGCGCGCCATCGCCGCCATCGATTCTGGGAGCCACCATGTTCTGGATCTTCATCGCCATCGTCTGGGCCATCGCCGTCGGGGCCGGCGCCTGGCTCATCCTGCACAGCTACCCGGACCCGGACCGCATCGACGTCAAGCGCCAGCCCTACCGCGTGCAAGGCCTGTTGACCGTCGGTGGAGCGAGCGCCGTCTTCATCCTGGCGACGGTCTTCTTCAGCTTCGCGCAGGTCAACACGGGTCATGTGGGCGTCGTCCGCACGTTCGGCCGCATCTCGGGGCAGATCGAGCCGGGCGTGTCGCTGATCGCGCCCTGGCAGACCTATGACTCCGTCAACGTCCAGGTGCAGAAGCAGACCTTTACGAACCTCAAGGCCTTCTCCCAGGAGACCCAGAACGTCTTCATCACGACGACGATCAACTACTCGGTCGCGCCGCAGGACGCGCGCGGCCTGATCGCGCGCGTCGGCACCGACTGGTTCGATCGGCTGGTGCCGAACAACCTGAACCAGGCGTTCAAGGACGAGGCCGTCAAGTTCTCCGCCGTGGACATCGCGCCCAACCGCGAGACGATCCGCAGCGCCGTGCTCAAGGCCCTGCGCTCGCGCCTCTCGCCGTACTCGATCCGGGTCAACGACCTCAACATCGACAACATCTCGTTCTCGCGCCAGTTCGAGCAGGCGATCGAGGCCAAGCAGGAGGCCACGCAGGCCGCCCTGCGCGCCAAGGCGCAGGTCCAGCAGGCGCAGTTCCAGGCTCAGAGCCAGGTCGCCAAGGCCAAGGGCGAGGCCGATGCCAACGTGACGGTCGCGCAGGGTCAGGCCGAGGCCAACCGCAGGCTCAACGCCTCGCTCTCGGCCAACGTGCTCCAGTACATCGCGATCCAGAAGCTCAGCCCGTTGCTGCGCATCGCCGTTCTGCCGGCGGGCACCAACTCGCTGATCGATCCGACGAAGCTGCTGCAGGGAGCGACCGGAAACGCCGGGAAGTAAGCCGGCGCCGGCCTTCGATCAGGCTGCGTGCCGCAAGCCCCAGGCCGCCCCGCCGAGCAGCTCTGCGAGCTCGGCGGGGGGCAGCGCCCGCGCGAACAGGAAGCCCTGCGCGAGGTCGCAGCCCAGGTCGCGCAACGACGCCAGCTGCGCCTCGGACTCGATGCCCTCGGCCATCGCGACGAGGCCGAGCGCGTGCGCCAGGCTGACGACGTTCGCGGTGATCGCCGCGTCGCGCGGATCGTGCTCGGCGCCCTGAATGAACGAGCGGTCGACCTTGATCATGTCGATCGGGAAGCGCCGCAGCTGCCCGAGCGAGGAGAAGCCCGTGCCGAAGTCGTCGATCGCGATGCTGACGCCGTCGCGGTGCAGCACCTGCAGCTCGTTCCGCGCGCGCTCGCCCACTGCTCCGCCCTGCACGATCGCCGTCTCCGTGACCTCGAGGCCGAGGCGGCGCGGCGACACGCCCGTCTCGGCCAGCGTCGCGCGCACCAGCGTGTCGATGCCTCCGGCCGAGAGCTGCATGCCGGAGAGGTTGACCCACGTGATGAAGCGCTCGGGCAGAAGTCCGTCACGCTCCCAGCGGTCGGTCTGCCTGCACGCCTCGCGCAGCGCGAGCTCGCCGAGCTGCGTGATCATGCCCGTCGCCTCCGCTGCCGGGATGAACTCCGACGGCGAGACGGAGCCCCGTGTCGGCGAGTTCCAGCGCAGCAGCGCCTCGACGCCGACGATGGCGCCGCCGACGACCTCGATCTCGGGCTGGTAATGGACCGTGAACTCGTTGCGCTGGAGGCCGAGGCGAAGCTCGTACTCGAGCCCGAGCGTCTCGCCGAAGGCCCGCGCCATGTCGCCGCGGAACAGCTCGTAGCGCCCGCGACCCGCCTTCTTGGCTGCGTACATCGCGATGTCGGCGCGCCGGATCAGCTCCTCGCGTCCCGCCTCGGCCTCGCCGGTGTCGACGACGATGCCGATGCTCGCCCCGAATGCGAGCGTGCGGCCGGCGACCGTCGCGGGATGGGAGAGCCGCTCGAGCAGGCGCACGGCGAGAGCCGTGGCGAACTGCTCGCCGCCTTCCACGAGGACGGCGAACTCGTCGCCGCCGAAGCGGGCGACGGTATCGCGCGGGCGCGTGACGTCCTCGAAGCGCGCCGCGACCTGCAGGAGCACCTGGTCGCCGACGTCGTGGCCGAAGTTGTCGTTGATCTGCTTGAAGCCGTCCAGGTCGACGAGCAGCAGCGCAAGCGGCTCGCGCGAGGCCGAGCGCCGAGCGAGCGCGTGGTCGAGGCGGTCGCGAAAGAGCGCGCGGTTCGCGAGGCCGGTGAGCCCGTCGTGGAACGCCTGCCGCGTCAGCTCCTCCTCGCAGCGTGCGGCGCTCGCTGACGTCGCGGCCGTTGAGCACGACCCCGCGCACGTGCGGCTCCTCGCGCATGTCGGTCACGTGCGCCTCGATGTGGCGCCACTCGCCGAGCCGGTTGCGGATGCGGAAGACGATCTCGCTGGGCGCGCCTTGGATGCAGGTGGAGGCCAGCAGCGGGCGGTCCTCGGGATGCACGACCGCCGTGTAGCCGTCCTGATGCAGCTCCCGTTCCTCGAGGCCGACCAGGCTCGAGATCGACTGGCTGGCGTAGCGGCAGCCGCCGTCGCCGAAGACGAGCACCAGGTCGGTCGAGGCTGTGACGAGGCTGCGGAAGTGCGCGGTCTGCCGCCGCGTGGCCGCGGTGAGGGCGAGCGCGAGCAGCAGCGCTGCGATCACCCCTGCGATGCCCAGTGCCACCTGCGTGAAGATCAGCGACGAGACTCCGCGGTCGGCGCTCGCGGCAATCGTGCGCGTCGCATTGAGCGAGACGTTCGACGTCAGGGCGGCGAGCACCGCAAGGCGCTGCTCCGGATCGCTCGTCGCGGGCCTCTCGTTGGCCGTGAGCCTCACTCCGTCGACCGGACGGCCGGCGAGCCAGGCGGTGCCCGTCGCCGTCAGGTCGTTCACGAGCCGGCGGGCCTGGACGAGCTGGCGCAGCGCCAGCCCCGAGGCGCGCGGCAGCGTCGTCTCGTCGTCGTCGCCGTTGACCTCCGGGGCGACGCCTCCGGCGATCAGCGCGTCGGCGCTGGCTCGCAGCAGGCCGGCGGTCGTGGCGGGGTCCGCGCGGACGCCTCGCTTGGCGAGCGCCGTCTCGCGCACGTAGCGCTCGGCGAGGGTTCGCTGGCGCCCGGCGATCTCGACGATCGTCGCGCGATGCCGCGAACCGGTCGTCTCGCCGATCGAGAGCGCGATGCTGACCGCCGAGAACAGCGCGAACAGCGCGATCACGGTGACGATGACACCGCGGCCGCGCGTCGCGAACGGCCGGAAGGACGTTCCCCGGCGGATCAACGTACGACCAGGCGCGTGTGCATGCCGCCGAGGTAGTGGCCGGACATGTTGCAGAAGAGCACGTAGCTTCCCGGCCTCAGCGTGACCTTGAGGACGCGCCTGGTGCCCGGCTGGTCCTTCTCCACCTTGCCTGCGGTACGGGTCTTGACGGCGTCCTCGTCGACGGTGAGGTTGTCGTTGCGCAGGGGCAGCGGCCGCCCGTCGGCGCGCACCAGGATCAGCTCGTGCGTGTCCGGGCCCGCGTTGCTGACGTGCAGGACGACCGTGCCCGCCCGCAGCTGCTGCGGCGCCTTGATCGCGAAGTCCTTGACCGTGATCTGCAGCGCCTGCCCGCCGGCGCTCCCGGCCCAAGATGGCCCCGACGAGGCAGCCGCGAGCAGCGGCAGCGCGAGCGCCAGCACCCCCGTGCGGGTCGTTCCGGGCAGCCTGATGCGCATCACCTCGAGTGCATCGGCCCACGGGGCCTCGAACTTGAGGCAGCGAGGGCGATTGAGGTCGATGCGTCCGCGGTCGCTGCGCGAAGAGCCGGAGCTAGCTGCGGAGCTCGGACGCGGGCAGGTCGCCGGGCATCGGCACCTCCTGCGGCGGCCGTGCGGGGCCGGCGTCGTCCCAGGACTCCCAGGCGAGCCCGTCGCGCCCGCCGTGTGCGCCTGGAGTGCCTCCGAGGGCCACGATCGAGCAGCTCCCCGGCCCGAGGTTGACGAGCTGGCGGCGGACGCCCGGGCCGACGCGCGCCAGCTCTCCGCGGGCGAGGTCGTGCGCCTCGCCCTCGACGATCAGCGTGAGCACGCCGTCCCACACCAGGTACACCTCCTCCTGGTGCTCGTGATCGTGGATGCGCCCGCGCTGGCCGGGCGCGAGCAGGATGAGGTTCATGCCGAAGGCGCTCAGCTCGAGCGGCCGGCGCAGCGAGACGAAGCGCTCGTCGCCGACGGGCGCGAGCGAGGTGCGGGTGAAGCCTGTGTCGGTCATGCGGCGATGCTAATGCGGGGCTGCAGAGAACGGGGCGCATAAACCGGGGTCAGGCACCGAAATATGCGCCAGTTTCAAATTGGCGCATATTTCGGTGCCTGACCCCGGTTTATGCGCCCGTCTGGCACGCTCCGCGCATGGACGACTACCGCGACGTCAACCGCGCGAACTGGGACGAGCGCGTCGCCGCGCACGCAGCCTCGCCGGACTACGCGGTCTCGCGCTTCACCGACGATCCGTCGTTCCTGAGCCAGGTCGTGACGTTCGACAGGCCGCGGCTCGGCGACATCGAGGGGCTCGACGGCGTGCACCTGCAGTGCCACATCGGCACCGACACGGTCTCGCTGGCCCGCCTCGGCGCACGCATGACGGGACTCGACTTCTCGGCCCCGGCGCTCGAGCAGGGCCGGAGGCTGGCAGCAGCGACCGGGACCGACGTCGAGTTCGTCGAGTCCGATCTCTACGGCGCGCCCGAGGCTCTCGGGCGCGAGCGCTTCGATCTCGTCTACACCGGCGTCGGCGCGATCTGCTGGCTCCCGGACATCCGCCGCTGGGCCGAGGTCGTGGCGAGCGTCCTCCGACCCGGCGGCAGGTTCTTCATGCGCGAGGGCCACCCCGTCCTCTGGTCGCTGGCCGATCCGCCGCCCGACGGCCGCTTGGTGCTCGAGTACCCGTACTTCGAGCAGAAAGCCCCCCTCGTCTGGGAGGAGGGCGGTACCTACGTCGAGACCGACCAGGTCTTCACGCAGCTCGTGACGCACGAGTGGAACCACGGCCTCGGCGAGATCGTCACGGCGCTCTTCGACGCGGGGCTGCAGGTGACCGGGCTCGAGGAGCACGACTCGGTGCCCTGGAACGCCTTCCCCGGCCTGATGACCGACATCGGCGGGGGCGAGTTCCGCCTCACCGACCGCCCGCAGCGGCTGCCGCACAGCTACACGCTGCAGGCGCTCCGCCGCGCATAGATCCGTAAGATCGCCCGATGGCGATGATCGATGCGAACGGCGTGCAGTTGTACGCCGAACAGGCAGGGCAGGGCGACGACGTGGTCTTCATCTCCGGCCTGGCGGACGAGGGCGCCTGCTGGGTCGACCAGGTTGCGGGGCTGAGCGACCGCTGGCGGATCACCACCTTCGACAACCGCGGCGTCGGGCAGTCGGCGACGCCTCCCGGCGAGTACCTCATCTCCAGCTTCGCGGCGGACACGGCGGCGCTCATGGATGCGCTGGGCATCGAGCGCGCCCACGTCGTCGGCTCCTCCATGGGCGGCGCGATCGCCCAGGAGCTGGCACTCGCCCACCCGGACAAGGTGCGCAGCCTCGTCCTCAACGGCACGTACTGCCGCGGTGACCACTTCTTCCGCGAGGTCATCCGCAGCTGGCAGTGGGCTGCGGAGAAGTCCGACAACCTGCGCGACTTCCTGAACGTCGTGAACCTCTGGTGCTTTGCGCCGCGCATCTACAACGAGGGGATCATGGAGGAGTGGCTGACGGCCGCCGAGTCGAGCCCGCACGCCCAGTCGGTCGACGCCTTCTGCCGCTCGGCGGACGCGCTGATCGCGCACGACACCTACGACCGCGTCCCGGCCATCTCGGCGCCGACGCTCGTGACGGTCGGCGAGCTCGACCTCTGCCTGCCCGAGCGCTTCGGCCGGGAGCTGGCCGGCCGTATCCCGGGCGCCGCCCTGAAGGTGATCCCCGAGCAGGGCCATCAGCCGTTCCAGGAAGGCCCGGATGCGTACAACGCGCTGCTCGCCGGGTTCTGGTCGTCGCTGCCAGCCGGCTGAGGCTCGCGTCGCTCAGACCCGCACGACCTCGACGCCGGAATCCGCGAGCATGCGCGCCCCCGCCGCGGGCGGATCGGTGAGGTAGGCCACCTGCACCCGCTTCGCAGGTGCGATCACGTTCAGCCCCCGGCCGTCGAACTTGCGGTGCGTGGCCACCAGCACCACCGTGGCCGACTGCATGATCATCGCGCGCTTGACGTCGGACTCGAGCGCGTCCGGGTCGGTGAGGAAGCCCTCGGCCGAGATGCCCTTGACCGAGAAGACGACGCGATCGGCGTAGAAGCCCTCGATCGCGCGCACCGTCTCGGCGCCGACGAACGACTGCGTCAGCGCACGGAACGAGCCGCCCAGGCCGACGAGCTTGAGGTTCGAGCTCTCGGCTGAGGCGACGAGGCTCAGCACGGGCAGCGAGTTGGTCAGGAGCGTGGCGCTGACACCGAGCTCCAGCAGGTGCTCGACCGCGAAGTAGCTGGTGCTCGAGGAGTCGATGAAGATCGTCTCGTTGGCCTCGGCGCTGGCGGCGAAGGCGCGCGCCAGGCGGCGCTTCTCCTCAGCCTCCTGCTCGAGCCGGCTGCGGAAGGAGTCCTCGTGGCCGGCCAGCTCGGGGAGCACGGCGCCGCCGTGCGTGCGCCGCAGCCGGCCCTCCTGCGCGAGGATCGCGAGATCGCGCCGGGCTGTCATGCCCGAGACGCCGAAGGCCCGCTCGACGGTCGCGACGGTCACGCTCCCGCGCTCGCCCAGCATGGCGAGGATCTGGCGCCTGCGCTCCTCCGGAATGACCGGCGGAGCACCGTCTGACGGACTTTGCTCGAGCATCGTCGTCCCAATCTACAGAGCGTGGATGGCCAGGGAGCGCGCCCGCGGCGTGCTTGCACCGGAAGGCACGTTTGTGCTACAAGCCGTTCCTATATGTTCGAGTCTACGCCTCTGGCGCCGGACGCAACCGTGAGTGATCACCCAAACGATCACTCGGGGGACGCGGCACCCCGCCGCGCACCCCAGCGGGTGGGGATCGCTCGAGCCGCGACGTGCTCGACGCGGAATGCGCGCAGAAAGGAGGCCGGCCCACCGTCAAGCAGGTCGTAGCGCGCAGGCGCGGCGTTCCTCGCGGTTCCGCGACGGGACCGAGGCGCGCCGCCACTCGAAGCTCTGTTCGTTCCCCGAAGGAAAGGTCTCTCATGCTGTTGACACGGGGGCGTCGCGTTCGACGCGTCGCCGTGATCGCGACGGTTGTCGCGGTCGGCGTTATCGGTACCACCGTTGCCGCACAGGCGACGAGCTCGCTCAAGAGCGGCCAGACGGTGTACTACATCCCGAAGGACACGCTGAACCCGTACGAGGTCATCGCCGACCGCGGCGGCAAGCTCGCTCTCACGAAGATCGGCAACAAGCAGGTCGTCCAGTCCGGCACCAAGGACACGGCTGCAGCCCAGCTGCCCGCGATTCAGACGGCCATCCAGACGGGCGCCAACGCCATCGTGATCGCCGGCAACGACCCGGCCGCCCTGTGCCCGCAGCTCAAGCAGGCCATGGCCAAGGGCATCGCGGTCGTCGCGTTCGACTCCGACGTCAACTGCCGCCAGCTCTTCATCAACCAGGCGGACACCGAGACGATCGGGCGCAGCCAGATCCAGGAGCTCGGCAAGGAGATGGGCTACAAGGGCGAGTTCGCGATCCTCTCGGCCGCGTCTACCGCGACCAACCAGAACGCCTGGATCAAGTTCATGAAGGCAGAGCTCAAGCTGCCCAAGTACAAGAACATGAAGCTCGTCAAGATCTACTACGGCAACGACGACCCGAAGGACTCGCTGCAGGCCACGGAGAGCATGCTGCAGGCGTATCCGAACCTCAAGGGCATCGAGTCGCCGACCACGGTGGGCATCTCGTCCGCCGCGCAGTACCTCTCGAACTCGAAGTACAAGGGCAAGGTCGTCCTGCAGGGCCTGGGACTCCCGAGCCAGATGAAGAAGTACCTGCTCAACAACACGCTCAAGAACTTCGCGCTCTGGAACCCCGAGGATCTCGGCTACCTGGCGGGCTACGCGGCCTCCGCGATCGCCTCCGGCGACATCAAGGGCAAGGTCGGCGAGTCGTTCACGGCGGGCAAGCTCGGCAAGTACAAGATCATCAAGGGCGCCGGCGGGCCGGAAGTCGTGCTCGGGCCCCCGTTCCTGTTCACGAAGAAGAACGTGGCCAAGTTCAACTTCTGAGAAGCTCCCGTGTGGGCCGCCCCGGCGGCGGCCCACACGGCCCTCTCTCCCCAATGGCCCGAGTCTGCTTTCAACTGCAAGTGCAGCCCGACCGCATCGCGGAGTACCGCGAGCGGCACGCCGCGGTCTGGCCCGAGATGCGCGCCGCGCTGAGCGAGGCGGGCTGGCGCGACTACTCGCTCTTCATCTCGCCTGCCGGCCTCGTGATCGGCGTGTGCGAGTGCGACGACTTCGACGCGGCCCGCCGCGCGATGGAGCAGACCGACGTCAACGCGCGCTGGCAGCGCGAGATGGCGCCGTTCTTCGAAGGCCTCGACGGTCAGCGGCCCGACGAGGGCCTCGGGCTGCTCGAGGAGATCTTCCACCTTGCCTGACAGCGTCCCCAGCAGCGAAGCGGCCGAGGCGCCGCTGCTCGTCGTGGACCACGCGAGCAAGAGCTTCGGCGCCGTGCGCGCGCTCGAGGACGGCTGGATCGAGTTGCGGCGAGGCGAGGCGCATGCGCTCGTCGGCGAGAACGGCGCCGGCAAGTCGACGCTCGTCAAGATCCTCGCGGGCGTGCACCGGCCCGACGGCGGACGCGTGCTCATGGACGGCGTCGAGGTGGTCTTCGACACGACCGCCCAGTCGCACGCCGCGGGCATCGCCATCATCTTCCAGGAGCCCACGCTCTTCCCCGACCTCACGGTCGCGGAGAACGTCTTCATCGGCGCGCAGCCGCTGCGCAGCGGCCGCCGCATCGACCGGCGGCGCATGCGGCGCGAGGTGGAGCTGCTCTTCGAGCAGCTGGGCGTCAGGCTCGATCCCGACCGCATCGCGCGCGGGCTCTCGATCGCCGACCAGCAGATCGTCGAGATCGCGAAGGCGCTCTCGGCCGATGCGCGCGTGATCGTGATGGACGAGCCGACCGCGGCGCTCACGCAGACCGAGGTCGACCGGCTCTTCGGCGTCGTCGAGACCCTGCGGGCGCGCGGTGCCGCGGTGCTCTTCATCTCGCATCGACTCGACGAGGTCTTCGCGCTCTGCCAGCGCGTCACGGTGATGCGCGACGGCCGGCACGTCGTGACCGAGCCGGCGGCGGAGACCTCGACGCAGAAGCTGATCCACGCGATGGTCGGCCGCGATCTCGATGCGCTCTTCCCGAAGCAGGTCGCCGAGCTGGGCGAGACGGTCTTGAGCGTCCGGCGGCTGACGCGCGAGGGCGTCTTCACGGATGTCTCCTTCGACGTCAGGGCGGGCGAGATCGTCGCGCTCGCGGGCCTGGTCGGCGCGGGGCGCTCCGAGGTGGCGCGCGCGATCTTCGGCATCGACCGTGCCGACGCGGGCAGCGTCGAGGTGCACGGGCGCAAGCTCCCGCCGGCCTCGCCCAACGCCGCGATGGCCGCCGGCATCGGCTTCGTGCCCGAGGACCGCCGCCAGCAGGGTCTCGTCATGCCGATCTCGATCGAGCGCAACATGGCGCTCGCCTCGCTCGACCGGCTGCGCCGCTTCCTGCTCATCCCGCGCTTCGCCGAGCGCCGCTTCGCGAGCCGAGTGGGCCGCGCGCCTCCAGCTCCGCTACGGGCGCCTGAGCGATCCCGCGTCGTCGCTCTCGGGCGGCAACCAGCAGAAGATCGTGCTCGCCAAGTGGCTCGCTCGGCGGCCGGCCCTGCTGATCGTCGACGAGCCGACGCGCGGCATCGACGTGGGCACCAAGGCCGAGGTGCACCGGCTGCTCTCCGACCTCGCCAACGAGGGGATCGCGATCCTGATGATCTCGAGCGAGCTGCCCGAGGTGCTCGGCATGGCCGATCGCGTGATCGTCCTCTTCGAGGGCCGCGTCGCGGGCGAGTTCGACCGCAGCGAGGCGAGCGAGCTGTCGATCATGCAGGCCGCCGCGGGGCTCGCAGGGGAGGCGGCCGCGTGAGCGCGGCCGGTGCGGCGGCTCCCGGGGCTCAGCGGGCGCGGGCGCACAGCGTGGCCGAGGCCGTCGTCCGCTTCCGGGAGCTCGGGATCGTGCTCGCGCTGATCATCGTCGTCGGCGGCACGGCGATCGACAACCACCTTTTCCTGAGCGCGACGAGCCTCCAGCAGCTGCTCTCCGGCGCGGCCATCGTGGCGCTGCTCGCGATCGGCGAGACGCTCGTGATCGTGACGCGCAACGTCGACCTCTCGATCGGCTCGATCCTCGGGCTCTCGGCCTACATGACGGGCGACATCTACGTGCACAACCCGCACGCGCCGATCGGCGTCGTCCTGCTCGCCGGCGCCGGCCTCGGGCTCGTCTGCGGCGTCGTCAACGGCGCCATCGTGACGCTCTGCCGCGTGCCGAGCCTGGTCGTCACGCTCGGCACGCTGTACGTGATCCGCGGCATCGACGCGAGCTGGGCGGGCGGCAACCAGGTCGGGGCCTTCAGCCTGCCGGACTCGTTCAACTCGATCGGCTACGGCAAGCTGCTCGGGGTGCCGTACCTCGGCATCGTGACCGTCATCTGCGTCGCGCTCGCCACCTACGCGATGCGGCAGTTCCGGCCCGGCCGCGATCTCTACGCCATCGGCTCCAACCCCGAGGCCGCGCACCTCGCAGGCATCCCCGTCGACCGGCGCGTGTTCGCCGCGTTCGCCCTCAGCGGCCTGATCGCCGGCGTCTCGGGCGTGCTCTGGCTCTCCCTCTACGGCTCGGTGGACTCGACTGCGGGCACCGGCTACGAGTTCGAGGTGATCGCCGCCGTCGTCGTGGGCGGCGTCGCGATCTTCGGCGGCAGCGGCAGCGTGCTCGGTGCGGCGCTGGGGGCCCTGCTGCTCAACACCATCGCCAACGCGCTCGTGGTGATCAACGTCTCGTCGTACTGGGATCAGGCCTTCCAGGGCGCCCTGCTCGTGATCGCGATCGCCTTCGATCGCCTCGTCAGCCTGCGCCTGGCCCCTGCCCTGCGAACGCGGAGGAGCACCCGTGGCGCCGGCTGAGGGCAGCGCATCCCGGCCGATCCTGCAGCGCCTGCTGCGCTGGGAGAGCGCGCTCGTGGTGCTGCTCCTGGCGACGATCGCGCTCGGCGATCACCTCTCGCCCGCCTTCATGCGCTCCAACAACTTCTTCTACCTCGGCCTCAACACGGGCGAGGTGGCGATCATCGCCCTGCCCCTGGCGCTGATCGTGATCACGGGCGAGATCGACCTCTCCGTGGCGTCGATGCTCGGGCTGACGGGCACCATCCTGGCGGACACGACCTCGCACGGCCTCAACATCTGGCTGTCGATGGCGGTGACGCTTTGCTGCGGGGCGCTGCTCGGGCTCTTCAACGGCCTGCTCGTGACGCGCGTGGGCCTGCCGTCGCTGGCTGTCACGATCGGCACGCTCACGCTCTACCGCGGGGTCGCGCAGATCATCCTGCCGAACAGCTCGCTGGGCGGCTTCCCGGCGTCGCTGACCAACATCGGCGTCGTCCCGATCCCGCACACCCAGGTGCCGTACTCGGTAGCGATCTTCGCGGGGCTCGCGGTCGGGTTCGCCGTCGCGCTGCACGCTACGCCCGTGGGCCGGGCCATCTTCGCGATCGGATCCAACCAGGAGGCGGCGTACTTCTCGGGCATCCGCGTCAAGCGCATCAAGCTCGGGCTGTTCGTGCTCTCGGGCCTCTTCTGCGCAATCGGCGGCATCCTCTACTCGCTGCGCTTCGCGAGCGCCCGCTACGACGCGGGCACCGGGCTCGAGCTGAACGCCGTGCTGATCGTGCTGCTGGGCGGGATCTCCATCTTCGGCGGTCGCGGCACGATCCTCGGCCTCGTGCTCGCCGTGGGCGTGATCGCGACGCTGCAGGACGCGCTCACACTCGACCTGATGTCGCCGCAGGACCAGAACGTCGTGATCGGCGCGCTGCTCGTAGCGAGCGTGATCCTGCCGAACGCATCGTCCATCTACTCGCGCGCGCGGACGCGCGTGGCGAGCGCGGCGGCGCGGCGGGCGAGCCGGAGGCTGCCGGCACCCGGGGGCGGTGCGCCGTGACGGCGCTCGCCGCGGAGCGCGCGCGCCCTCGCGTGGGGCTGCTCGGCATCGGGCTGGCGGCGTATTGGCCGCAGTTCGAGGGCCTGCACGAGCGCCTGCTCGGCTACCAGCGCGACGTCGAGGCGCGGCTGGCCGAGCTCGGCGCCGAGGTCGTCTCGGCGGGGCTCGTCGACAGCGCCGAAGGCGCGCGCGAGGCCGGTGACCTGCTGGCCGCCGGCCGGCTCGACATCGTCATGCTCTACACCGCCACCTACGCCACCTCCGCGCAGGTGCTGCCGGCCGTGCAGGCCGCGAAGGCGCCGGTCGTGATCCTCAACCTGCAGCCCGCGCGCAGCCTCGACTACGAGGCCATGACGACGGGCGAGTGGCTCGCGAACTGCTCGGCCTGCTGCGTGCCCGAGCTCGCGGGCGCCTTCACGCGCGCGCGGATCCCCTACCACACGGTCACGGGCACGCTGCTGCCCGGCGACCCGGCCTGGGACCGGCTGCGCGGCTGGATCGAGGCGGCGGCGGCGGCGCGCGGCGCACGGCGCGCGCGCTTCGGCTTCCTCGGCCACAACTACCCGGGCATGCTCGACATGTACTCGGACTTCACGCAGATCCAGGCGCAGGTCGGATCGCACGTCGAGATCCTCGAGATCGACGATCTCGTGGTGCGCGTCGAGGGCGCGAGCGCGGAGCAGATCGCGAGCAAGGGCGAAGAGATCCGCGCGGCCTTCGAGCTCGCCGTCCCCGGCGCCGACCCGATCGCCGGCGCGATCGAGCCCGAGCAGTTCGAGTGGTCGGCGCGCGTCGCCGTGGGCCTCGACGCACTCGTGCGCGACTTCTCGCTGGACGGCCTGACCTACTACTACCGCGGCCTCGGCGACAACGTCAACGAGCGCGTCGGCGCCGGGCTGATCGTCGGCAACTCCCTGCTGACCGCTCGCGGCATCCCGACTGCCGGCGAGGGCGACCTCAAGACGAACATCGCCATGTTCCTGCTCGACCGGCTCGGCGCGGGCGGCTCGTACACCGAGTTCTATGCGCTCGATTTCGACGAGCAGTTCGTGCTCATGGGCCACGACGGTCCGGGGCACGTGGCGATCGCCGACGGCCGGCCGGTGCTGCGCGCGCTCCAGCTCTTCCACGGCAAGTCCGGCGCGGGCCTCTCCGTCGAGATGAAGGTGCGCCTCGGGCCCGTCACGATCCTCGGCCTCTCGCAGACCGCCGACGGCCGGCTCAAGCTGCTGGCCGCCGAGGGCGAGTCCATCCCCGGCCCGACCTTCCGCATCGGCAACACCAACTCGCGCATCCGCTTCGGGCGCGGCCCGGCCGCGTTCATGGATGCGTGGTGCGCCGAGGGCCCGACGCACCACGTCGCCCTCGGGGTGGGGCATCGCGCAGACGACATCCGGCGCATCGCCGCGCTGCTCGAGCTCGAGCTGGCGGTCGTCGCGTGAGCGGCCCGCCGGTGTATGCCGCGATCGACCTGGGCGCCGAGAGCGGGCGCGTGCTGTGCGGCCGCCTGAGAGGCGGGCGCATCGAGCTCGAGGAGGCCAATCGCTTCCCGAACCGGCCCGTACGGCTGCCCGACGGCCTGCGCTGGAACCTGCTCTCGCTCTTCTCGGCGGCGCTCGACGGCCTGCGCGCCGCCGCCGCCGAGCACCCGCTGTGCAGCGTCGGCGTCGACGCCTGGGGCGTCGACTACGCCTTGCTCGACGACCGCGGGCGTGTGCTGGGCCTGCCCTTCCACTATCGCGACGAGCGCACCGTCGGCATGGTCGAGCGTGCGCACGCGCGCGTCCCGCGCGAGGAGATGTACCGCACGACCGGCATTCAGACGATGCCGATCAACACCGTCTTCCAGCTGCTCGCGGAGGAGGACGGCGAGAGCCTTGCGGGCGCCTCGCGTATCGCGCTCGTGCCCGACCTGCTCACGAGCTGGCTCTCGGGCGTCGTCGCCAACGAGACCACGGCCGCCTCCACGACGGGCCTGCTCGACGCCCGCACCGGGCGCTGGGCGGGCGACCTGATCCAGCAGCTCGGCCTGCCGTCGCGGATCTTCGGGGAGCTGGTCGAGCCAGGCGCGGTGGTGGGCTCGCTGCTCCCGCACCACGAGCTCGGCGACGTGCCCGTGTGCGCGGTCGCGGCGCACGACACGGCCTCCGCGTTCGTGGCGGCGCCCCTGCGCGACCGGCGCTCGGCGGTGCTCTCGAGCGGCACCTGGTCGCTGCTCGGCCTCGAGCTCGGCGAGCCCTCCCTGGACGAGGACGCCCAGGGCTTCAACCTCTCGAACGAGCGCGGCATCGACGGTACGACGCGCCTGCTGCGCAACGTCATGGGCCTCTGGCTCCTGCAGGAGTCGCGGCGCTCGCTCGAGCCGAGCGGCGCGCGCGCCTACGAGGACCTGCTGCGCCTGGCCGAGGCAGCGAGCGACGACGTGCCCCTCTTCGACCCCGACGACGAGGATCTGCTCCGGCCGGGCGACATGCCCTCGCGCATCGCCGCAGCCTGCGTTCGCGCAGGCCAGCGCGCGCCGGCCTCCACCGGCGAGCTCGTGCGCAGCATCCTCGTCTCGCTGGCCTGCAAGTACCGCCTCGTGCTGGAGGGCCTGGAGCAGGTCACGGGCCGCAGCGTCGAGACGATCCACGTGATCGGCGGCGGGGCCCGCAACGCCGTGCTCTGCCAGATCACCGCCGACGTGCTGGGGCGCCGCGTGCTGGCGGGGCCGGTCGAGGCGACAGCGCTCGGCAACGTGCTCGTCCAGGCGCGCGCCGCGGGCGAGCTCTCGAGCCTGGAGGAGATGCGCACGGTGGCCGCCGCCTCGGCGCAGCTCGCGAGCTACGAGCCGCGCGACGACGCGGCCGGCGACGACACCTACGCGCGCTTCCTGCAGGCCACGGCGCTGCAAGCCCACGAGAGGACGACGACGTGACCGACGGCGATCAACTCGCGGCGACGCGGCTGCGGGAGCGGGGCATCGATGTCGAGCGAGCGGAGGCGGCGCTGCGCGCGCTCGTGATCGAGACGCCCTCGTGGGGCTATGGCGACTCGGGGACCCGCTTCGGCGTGTTCCCGCAGCCCGGCCGCCCGCGCACGGTCTTCGAGCGCGTCGACGACGCTGCCGAGGTGCACCGGCTGACGGGGACGGCCGGCGCCGTCGCGCTGCACTTCCCGTGGGATGCCGTGGACGACGTGCAGTCGCTCGCCGACGCAATCTCCGCCGCCGGGCTGCGGGTCGGAGCGGTCAACCCGAACCTCTTCCAGGATCACGACTACGTGCTCGGCTCGGTCACGAATCCGAGCGCGCCGGTGCGCGCGAAGGCCGAGCGGCACCTGCTCGAGTGCATCGAGATCGCCTCGGCGCTCGGCTCGACGGCGCAGTCCCTGTGGCTCGCTGACGGCACCAACTATCCGGGCCAGGACGATCTGAGCGAGCGCCGCGAGCGCATGCTCGACGTGCTCGCGCGCGTCTATGCGGCGCTGCCGCCGGAGCAGGAGTACCTGGTCGAGTACAAGCTCTTCGAGCCCGCGTTCTACGCGACCGACCTGGCCGATTGGGGCTCGGCGCTGCTCGTCTGCCGGCGGCTGGGGGAGCGAGCGCGCGTGCTCGTCGACATGGGCCACCACGCCCAGGGCGTCAACGTCGAGCAGATCGTCTCGATCCTCGCGTCCGAGGACCGGCTCGGGGGCTTCCACTTCAACAACCGCAAGTACGCGGATGACGACCTCATCGTCGGCTCGGTCAATCCGTTCGAGCTGTTCCTCGTCTTCTGCGAGCTCGTCGGCAGCGGCCGGCCGCTGCCGCGCCTGACGATCGACCAGTCACACAACATCGAGCCGAAAGTCGAGGCGATGGTCATGAGCGTCGTGAACATCCAGGACGCTTATGCGCGTGCCCTGATCGTCGACCGCGACGCGCTGCGGGCCGCGTCCGCCGCGGGCGATGTGCTCGCGGGCCACCAGATCCTGCTGGACGCCTACAACACCGATGTGCGGCCGCTCTGCGCCGGCGTTCGCCGCGAGCTCGGCGCGGCGGCCGATCCCGTCGCGGCCGCGCGAGCCTCGGGGCGGAGCGAGCGGCTCGCGGCAGAGCGAGGAGAGGGGCGATGAGCGCCACCGCCGAGCTGATCGCCTCCGCGGAGGATCTCTGGGGCACCGACGGCCTCAGGTCCGATCCGCTCGCGCAGCTCGTGCGCGCGTCGAACCTGCTGGGCGCGGACCGCGCAGTCTCGAACTTCGGCGGCGGCAACACCTCCGCCAAGGGCAGCGCGGTCGACCACACGGGGGTCGAGCGGTCGGTCCTGTGGGTCAAGGGCTCCGGCAGCGACCTCGCGACGATCGGCCCCGCGGGCTTCACGGTGCTGCGCTTGCAGGAGGTGCTGCCGCTGATCGCGCGCGACGAGATGAGCGACGAGGAGATGGTCGCCCACCTCGTGCGCTGCCAGCTCGATCCCGCCATGCCGCGACCCTCGATCGAGACGCTGCTGCACGCCTTCGTGCCCGCCGCCCACGTGCACCACACCCACCCCGACGGCATCAACATCCTGGCGGGATCCGAGCACGGCGAGCAGCTCGTGCGCGAGTGCTTCGGAGGCTCGGCGGCATGGATCCCCTACATCCGGCCGGGATTCACCCTCTCCAAGCAGGTTGGCGAGGTCGTGCGCGACACGCCGGGCCTGCGGCTCGTGGTGCTCGCCAAGCACGGCCTGGTGGTCTGGGGCGACACGGCCGAGGAGGCCTACCACGCGACCATCGAGGCGATCAACACGGCGATCGCGTTCGTCAACGAGCGCACCAAGGGCGCCCTCCGCTTCGACGGCCCGGCCGGCCCGGCACTGGACGATGCGACGCGTCACGCGATGCTGATGCAGCTGCTGCCGGCGATCCGCGGCGCGACCTCCTCGCAGCGCGCCAAGCTGCTCTGCGTCGACGAGTCCCCGAAGGCGCTCGAGTTCGTGTCCTCGCGCGCGGCCCCCGAGCTGATCGAGGTCGGCGCCCCCTGCCCCGACCACCTCGTGCACACCAAGCGCGTGCCGCTGTGGGTGCCCTACGACCCTGCAAGCGACGACGTCGAGGCGCTCGTCCAGCGCATCCGCGGCGCGGCGGCCGATTTCCGCGACGCCTACCGCGACTACGTCAACCGCTTCGGCCCCGGCGTAACGCCGATGGACCCGGACGCGCGCGTCGTACTCGTGCAACACCTGGGCCTCGTGGGCGTCGGCCCGACGCTTGCGGCCGCGAGCCTCTCGCGTGACCTCTACCACCGGGCCATGGAGGTCATGGCCGGCGCGCACGCGCTCGACGAGTTCGTCTCGCTGACGCCGGCCGAGAGCTTCGCCGTGGAGTACTGGCCGCTCGAGCTCTACAAGCTCTCGCTCGCGCCGCCTCCCGGCGAGCTGCAGGGCAAGGTCGCGCTCGTCACCGGCGCGGCGGGCGGCATCGGCAGGGCGATCGTCGTGGCGCTGGCCGCGCTCGGCGCCTCGGTGATCTCGTTCGACCTCGACGGCGCCGGCGCCGAGGCGGCGATCTCCGCCCTCGGCGCGCGCGGGCTGGCCGTGCAGGGCGACGTCACGAGCGAGGCCGACGTCGCCGAGGCCTTCCGGGCGACCGTGGAGCAGTTCGGCGGCGTGGACATCGTGGTCTCCAACGCGGGCGTGGCCTCGAGCGCGTCCGTCGAGGACACGACGCTCGAGGCCTGGAACAGGAGCCACGCCATCCTCGGCACCGGCTACTTCCTGGTGGCGCGCGAGGCATTCCGCCTGCTGCGGCAGCAGGGCACCGGCGGCTCCGTCGTCTTCGTGGCCTCCAAGAACGCCCTCGTCGCGGGCCGCAACGCCGCGGCGTACTCGTCGGCCAAGGCCGCCGAGCTGCACCTCGCCCGCTGCCTCGCGGAGGAGGGCGGAGGCGCCGGCATCCGCGTCAACACCGTCAACCCCGATGCCGTCCTGCAGGGCTCCGGGATCTGGGACTCGTCCTGGCGCGAGGAGCGCGCGGCCAATTACGGCATCGAGCCGGACGCCCTGGAGGAGCACTACCGCGCGCGCACGACGCTGGGCGTCAACATCCTGCCGGAGGACGTGGCGGCGGCGGTGGTGCACTTCGCCTCGGACGAGCGCTCGGGCAAGAGCACCGGCAACATCCTCAACGTCGACGGCGGAGTGCCCGCGGCCTACACGCGCTGAGGTTGCGTGGGCGCATACACCGGGGCGCAACGGGGCGCATAAACCGGGGAGCGCATCGGGGCGCATACAACCGGGGTCAGGCACCGAAATATGCGCCAATTTCAAATTGGCGCATATTTCGGTGCCTGACCCCGGTTTATGCGCCTGCCCCGGCACACGCACCCGGTGTATGCGCCTGCCCCGGCACACGCACGCGGCCCGACCCACGCACCCGGCTCCGGTGCCTCAGGTGAAGCGCTTCTCGAACCAGTGATGCGCGTAGGGCTCGTCGTTGAACGGCTCGACCTCGGCGTAGCCCGAGCGGCGGTAGATCGCGATCGCCTCGCCGAGCGCACGGTTGGTCTCGAGTTGCACACCGGGCGCGCCCGTCGCGGACGCGTACTGCTCCAGGGCCCGCAGAAGGCGGCGGCCGAGACCGAGGCCGCGCGCCTCGGGCGCCACCCACATGCGCTTGAGGTAGGCCGGCTCGCCGGGGGTGAGCTTCAGCGCGCCGCAGCCGAGTGGCTGCTCGCCGCGCCGGGCGACGAGCAGCACGCCGCTCGGCGGGCTCATGTCCGCGCTGCCCAGCGGCAGGCTCTGTGCCGGCTCGAAGCCGTTCTCGAAGCGCCTGCCGATCTCGGCGAAGTACTGCCGGATGCACCAGCGGGCGTCCTCGCTCTCGGGATCCTCGACGCCGATCGTGATCGAGGAGGCGAGCAGGAGGCGCTCGACCTCGGCCATCGCCGTCACGAGCCGCGCGCGCTGGGACTCGTCGAGCGGCTCGAGCATGGATGCGGCGAGCACATCCGAGAGGCGGTCGAGCGCACGGCGCTCGGCGAGCCCCGCCTTCGTCAGCCGGGCACGGCGAACGCGCCGATCCGCGGGCGCCGGCTCCACGGTCACGAGGCCTTGCGCCTCGAGCGAGCGCAGCAGCCTGCTGGCGTAGCCCGAGTCGAGCGCGAGGCGCTGCCGCAGTTCGCGGACGTCGGCGCCGCTGCGCCCGATCTCCCACAGCAGGCGTGCCTCGCCGAGCGGACGCCCGCGGCCGAGATAGCCCGCCTCGAGCGCCCCGACCCGCTCCGTCACCGCTCGGTTGAAGCTGCGCACCTGCTCCACGGGCGATGCGCTCATTCTCTGATCATAGTCAGACAATCGCCCGGCTGCAATACTCGCCGTCGTGTCCCGGCGCATCCTCGAACGTCTCGACACGCTGTACGAGATCGGCCGCGCGGCGGGCACCAATCGTCCCGGCCTGGGCGCCGGAGAGGAGCGCGCCCACGAGCTGGTCGCCGGCTGGATGGGCGAGGCCGGGCTCGTGGTCAGCCGCGACCCGGCCGCCAACCTGATCGGCCTGCTGCCGGGCAGCGAGCCCTCCCTGCCGGAGGTCTGGACGGGGTCGCACCTCGATACGCCGCCCGACGGGGGGCGCTTCGACGGCGCGCTCGGAGTGATCAGCGCGCTCGAGGCCGTCGAGGCGATCGCCGGCGACGGCCCGCCCCGGCGCAGCATCCGCGTGATCGCCTTCCGCGTGGAGGAAGGGCCGCGCTTCGGGCGCGGCGTCTTCGGCAGTCGCGCGATCGCCGGTCAGCTCGGGGACGACGAGGGCGATCTGCTCGACGCCGACGGCATCTCGCTGGCCGAGGCCTTCGCTGCGCTCGGCTACGGCGAGCTGCCGAGCGCCGGCTGGCTCGAGCCCGCGCCCGCCGCCTTCGTCGAGTTGCACATCGAGCAGGGCCCGGCGCTCGCGGCCGCCGGTCTGCCGCTCGGCATCGTCGGCACGATCGCCGCCATGGCGGGTCTCGAGCTCACCTTCAGCGGCCGCCGCGGGCACGCCGGCACCGTGCCGATGACGCTGCGCTCCGACGCCCTCGGGGCGGCCGCGCGCCTGGTCGTCGCGGCGCATGAGATCGCGCGGGCGCTGCCGGGAGCCGTCGCGACGATCGGCCGGCTGACCGTGGCGCCCGGTGCGACGAACACGATCCCCGAGCGCGCCGAGCTGTTCGCCGACCTGCGCGCGCCCGACGACACGCGGGTGGAGGCACTCGTGAGCGCCGTCGAGGCCGCTGCGCGCGAGGCCGCGGCAGCGGCGAGCTGCGAGGTCGCGATCGAGCGGCGCTGGCGCTACGAGGCCGTGCCCATGAGCGCGGGGCCCAAGGCCGCTCTGGCGCGCGCCGTGGCGGCGCTCGGAGTCGAGCCGACGGAGCTCGCGTCGGGAGCCGGCCACGATGCGCAGATCCTCGCGCTGGCCGGAGTGCCGAGCGCGATGCTCTTCGTCCGCAGCGATGCGGGCGGTGTGAGCCACGCCCCCGAAGAGCTCAGCGGCGCCGACGCGGTCGCTCTGGGAGCTCAGGCGCTCGAGGCGGCGCTGCGAGAGCTGGCCGCAGCGTGATCGACTGGGACGCTCTCGCCCGGCCCTCGCTGCAGGGCCTCGTTCGCTACGACCCGGGCCCCAGCCGCGATGCGCTCAAGGCCCGCCACGGCCTCGGCGAGCTCGAGCCGCTGAACTGGAACGAGGATCGCTTCGAGCCGCCGCAGCGGGTGCTCGAGGCGGCCGCCGCCGAGGTCTTCAACGCGGCCCTCTATCCGGAGCGGCTGTTCGCCGACTTCCGGGCGGGCCTCTCGAGGTGGCTCGGCGTGCCGGCGGAGTGCCTCACGCCGGCCCATGGCGCGCAGGCGCTGATCGCCTCGGTCGCGCAGGTCTTCATCGGCCCCGGCACGCGCGTGGTGGTGCCGCTCCTGACCTACGGCCTCTACGCCGCGGTCTCGGCCGCAGCCGGCGGCGTCGTCACGCGCGTCCCGCCGAAGGGCCTGGCGATCGATCTCGATGCCGTGGCCGAGGCGGCCGACGCCACCGGCGCCCGCGTCGTCTGGCTGTGCGATCCCAACAACCCGACAGGGACGCTGATCGACCCGGTGGCCTGGACTGCCTTCCTCGACCGGCTGCACCCTGATTGCATCGTCGTCTCGGACGAGCCCTACATGGATTTCGCCGACCCGGCGGTGCGCGCCGACCGGCCGCACGACGTCGTCGCCGGCCGCGCGGTGATCGTGATCCGCTCGTTCTCGAAGATCTACGGGCTGGCGGGCCTGCGTCTCGGCTACGCCGTCACCGCCCCGGAGGTGGCCAGATTGCTCGACCTCGTGCAGGAGCCGTTCAACGTCAACCGCGCCGCGCTCGCGGCCGGCATCGCCGCTGTCGCGGAGCCGGAGTTCGTCGGAGCAACGGCGCGCCCAGGTCGCCGAGGCACGCGCGATCCTGACCGCCGAGCTCGAGGCGGGCGGGCTGCGGGTCCATCCGTCGCACTCCAACTTCGTGCTCGTCGAGCTCGGCGCCGACGACACGGCCGTGACGGCGGAGCTGATGCGCCGGGGCATCCTGATCCGCGGCGGCAGCGAGTTCGGCCTGCCAGGCCATGCGCGGGTGACGGTCGCGCCTGAGGCCGTCATGCGCCGCACCGCGGCCGAGATCGTGAAGGCGGTGCGCAGTGCGCGCAGCTGAGCTCGTCGCCGACCGCATCGTCCAGCTCCTGCAGCGCGAAGGCGCCGAGGCGATCGTCGGCTTCCCCGAGAACCGCCTGCTCGACTCCGCCGCGCTCGCCGGCCTGCGGCCGATCATCACGCGCACCGAGCGGGTCGCGGTCAACATCGCCGACGGCTACGCGCGCATGACCAACGGCGAGCGCTTCGTTCCCTGCGTGACCCAGTACGGACCGGGCGCCGAGGCGGCCTTCGCCGCAGTTGCCCAGGCTTTCGGCGATCGCAGCCCGATCCTCCTGCTGCCGAGCGAGCACGCAGTGGACGTCCAGGGCTCCGGGCCGGAGCTCCGGAGCGAGCTCGCCTATGCGCCGATCACCCGCTTCGCCGCGACGGTCAACGACGCCGCGCGCGGCCCCGAGGTCTTCCGCCGCGCCTTCAACGCGCTGCGCGGCTCGCGCAACGGCCCCGTGCTCGTGACCGTCGCCAACGACGTGCTGAACGGGCCGGCCGGCGACGCCGACTGGAACGTGCCGACCTCGCTGCCGCGGTTGACGCAGGCGAGCGCCGAGGACGTCACGCGGACGGCGCAGGCGCTGCTCGCCGCCAGGCGGCCGGTGATCCTGGCGGGCCAGGGCGTGCTCTACGCGGGCGCGACCGACGAGCTGCGGCGGCTGGCCGAGCTCACCGGCACGCCGGTGGCGACGACGCTCAACGGCAAGAGCGCGTTCCCGGAGGATCACCCGCTCGCGCTCGGCACCGCGGGACGCACGCGGCCCGCCGGCGTGGATCATTTCTTCGAGGAGGCCGACCTCGTGCTGGGGATCGGCACGAGCCTCACCCGCTCGCTCTACATCACGCCGCTGCCGAAGGGCGTGACGATCGGCCAGGTCACCGACGACCGGCGCGACCTCGCCACCGGCTACGACGTCGCCTTCGGCTGCGTCGGCGATGCGCGGCTCGTGCTGCTCCAGCTGCTCGCCGAGATCGGCGAGAGCGCGGGGGCGGAGCGCCGAGCGGCGACGGAGTCGGAAGTGGCCTCCGTGCGCGCCGCCTTCATGGACGAGTGGCGCCCGCGGCTCCACTCGGAGGCCGCGCCGCTCAGCCCCTACCGCGTCGTCGCGGAGCTGATGGAGGTCGTCGACCGCGAGCGCACGACGGTGACGCACGATGCCGGCCATCCGCGCGACCAGGTCGTCCCCTTCTACGAGACGGTCGTGCCGCGCGGCTACCTGGGCTGGGGCAAGTCGACGCAGCTCGGCACGGGGCTCGGCCTGGCCATGGGCGCGCGGCTCGCCAGGCCCGCCTGGCTCGCCGTCAACATCATGGGCGACGCCGCCTTCGGCATGGTCGGGATGGACTTCGAGACGGCCGTCCGCAGCAAGCTCCCGATCCTCACGATCGTGCTCAACAACGGGCTCATGGGCGGCTACGGCGAGTGGATGCCGGAAGCCGTCGCCCGTTACGGCTCGGATCGGCTGACCGGCCGCTACGCCGACGTCGCCACCGCGCTCGGCGGGCACGCCGAGCGGGTCGGCCGTCCCGCCGATCTGCGCGCAGCGCTCGAGCGCTGCGTCAAGAGCGTCGCCGCGGGCCAGGCCGCTCTCTGCGAGGTCGCGACGCACGAGGAGCCCGCGATGGCGGGCCACACCTCCTAGACTCGCCGCGTGGATGCCCCAGATCTGATTCCCGCAGCCGTCCGCGCCCGCGATCTCGTCGGCTACGGCCGCACGCCTCCGCCGTTCTCGTGGCCCGACGACGCGCGCGTCGTGATCAACCTCGTGCTCGTCTACGAGTCGGGGTCGGAGTACTCCGTGGCGTGGGGCGACGACCGCAACGACGGCTGGGGCGAGTACGCCGAGCCGGGCGTGCAGCCGCCGCAGCGCGACCCGGGCACCGAGGCCCACTACGAGTACGGCAGCCGCGCGGGCGTCTGGCGTCTGGCTCGCATCTTCGATGAGGCGAAGGTGCCGGTCACGGTCTCCGGAGCCGCCGTCGCGCTCGAGCTCAATCCCGAAGTGCCGGCCTGGATGCGCGAGCGCGATCACGACCTTATGGGGCACGGCTGGCGCTGGACCGAGGCCTGGACGTACAGCCGCGACGAGGAGCGCACGCTGATCGAGCGCGCGATCGCGACGTTCGAGCGGGTGCTCGGCAACCGCCCGATCGGCTGGAACTCGCGCGGCTGGCCGAGCGAGAACACGCGCGGCATCCTGCAGGAGCTCGGCGGCTTCCTCTACCACTCGGAGGGCTGCGCCGATGACGTCCCCTATTACGAGCGGTCGCCCGGGGCCGAGCCGATGCTCGTGATCCCGTACTCCAAGACCTATAACGACTCGCGCTTTCTCATGAACCCCGGCTTCGCGAGCCCTCGCGACTTCCTCGAGACCCTCCAGCTCGGGCTCGATCAGCTCGTGCGCGAGAGCGAGGGGCGCCGCACGATGATGACGGTCGCGGTGCACGAGCGCTGGAGCGGCCAGGCCGCGCGGGCCGCGGTGCTGCGCGAGTTCATCGAAGGGGCGCAGGGCACGGGCGGCGTGAAGTTCATGCGCCGCTGCGACATCGCGCGCTGGTGGCTCGACAAGCACCCGCCGAGTTGAGGATCGGGTTCGTCGGGGCAGGCGCGATCGCCGAGCATCACCTCGGCGTCCTGAGCGGGCAGGCGGGCGTCGAGGTGGCGGCAATCTGCGACCTCGACGGGGCCCGCAGCGGCGAGCTGGCGCGGCGAGCCGGGGCCCGCGCGTTCAGCGACTGGCAGGCGATGCTCTCCGCGCTGCCTCTCGACGCCCTCTTCGTCTGCACGCCGCCCGCACATCACGCGCTGCCCGCTATCGCGGCGCTCGAGCGCGGGCTGGCGGTCTACCTCGAGAAGCCGCTGGCCCGTACGCTCGTCGACGGCGAGGCGATCGTCGAGGTCTGGCAGCAGAGCGGCGCCGTCTGCGCCGTCGGCTACCAGTGGCGCTCGCTGGACGTGCTGGATGCGCTGCGCGCCCAACTCGGCGGCGCGCAGCCGGGAATGCTCGTCAGCCGGAGCTTCGGCCCGACCGAAGCCGCCCGCAACGACCTCGCGGCCGCAGCCGGCTGGTTCGCCGACCCGGCCGCGAGCGGTGGCGTGCTGTTCGAGCTGGCAAGCCACGACATCGACCTCCAGATCGCCCTCGCCGGCCCCGTGGAGTCGGTGCAGGCCGGCGCCGGGAAGGGCTTGCTGGCGCTCGCGCATAAACCGGGGTCAGGCACGCATAATGCGTGCCTGACCCCGGAATATGCGCTCGACGACGCGGTCTCGGTGCTGCTGCGATTCGCGGGCGGGGGGCTTGGCGCGTGTCACGTCGCTTGGAGCACCGCGCAGGATCCGCCGCTCTACGCGCTCGACGTGCACACGGCCGACTGCGCGCTTCGGCTCGTGCTCGATCCGGTCTTCGAGCTGAGCGGCCGCGCGGGGGGCCAGGCGGTCGGGGTCGCCGGCGCGGTGCCGCCGCGCGTCTCGACCGTTGCGCGCTTCCTGGAGGCCGCACGCCGGAGGGATCCCGCGGCCGTGCCGTGCAGCCCGGCCGCCGCGCTCGCCACTCTGCGCGCCCTGCTCGCTGCCGAGCGGGCGATCGCGAGCGGCGAGCGCGTCGCCGTCTAGGCCGTCACAGCATGCCGGGGATCAGCGGCAGGCCGCCCGTGGCGTCGGTCTCGACGCTCCAGAACTTGCCCGTCGTCTGCCCGAAGCCGAGGTCGGCGACCTTCGTCGAGGTGACCCAGAGCGTCGGGCCGTCGAAGATGCAGTTCGTCGCGCACTCGTCGAGGACGATCTCCTCGAGCACCTCCCCCTCGGGCGAGAGCACCGTCAGCCCCCCGGAGATGGTCGTGCACACGAAGGCGCGGCCGTCGGCCGCGAAGGCCATGCCGTCGGGCACGTGGCCGTCGCTCAGCTGCGCGAAGGTCGTCGCCTCGCCGTGCTCGAGCCGGCACACGCGGTGGGCCATCGACTCCGTCCAGTAGAGGCGCCCCTCGGCATCGAACGCGATGCCGTTGGGGTACACGCCGGGGCGCTCGAGGATCAGCTCGCCGTCGCCCGAGGAGTCCATCGCGTAGAGGCGCCCGGGCTGGCGCTCCGGATAGCGGTCGTCGCCCTCGGTGCCGGAGTCCGTGAACCAGAGGCGGCCATCCGGACCGAAGGCGAGGTCGTTCGGGCCGGCCAGCGGGTGCCCGGCGATGGTCGACGCGAGCAGCTCGACGCGCCCGTCGGCGTTCACGCGCTGAATGCCCGGCACGGCCGAGAAGTCGCCGCTGCCCGGAACGTTGCCGCCCTGGGTGACGTAGATGGCGCCGTCGCTGCCGAGGATGGCGCCCCACGGCGAGCCGCCCGTCTTCGCGAAGGTGCTGAGCTCGCCGTCGGCATAGCGCAACAACTCGCCGGTATTGCCGTCACAGAAGACGATAGCCCCGTCCGGCATGACGACCGGGCCCTCGGGAAAACCCAAACCGGACCTCAGCAGCGTTCCTTGCACGTGGCTTCCTCTCGATCGGCGAAAGCGGGCGGCCGGCCGCGCCCCTGGGCTCGGCCGGCACTCCGCTGTGTGGCGTGTGAGATAGTAGCCCGCTCAACAAGCGCCGAGATCCCCTGGAGAGTCCGATGAGCAACCTGCATGACGGCCCGCGCGTCTCGCGCGGCACCCTGCTCAAGGGCACCGCGGCAGCCGCCGTCGGCGCGATGGCGGTGCCCGACCTCGCCCTCGCTGCGCGCACTGCGACGCCGAAGCGGGGCGGCACGCTGCGCGTCGCCTTCGTCGGCGGCGGCACGGCGGAGACGCTCAACCCGTTCCTCGGGGTCACGCCGATCGACGAGTCGCGCATCCAGAACCTCTACGACCCGCTCGTGCTCACGAACGCCGACCTCACGCGCGGCCCCGGCCTGGCGCTCGAATGGACGCACAACAAGGACGCCACCGTCTGGGAGGTCAAGCTCCGCCCGCACGTCACGTTCCACAACGGCAAGACGCTCGCAGCCGAGGACCTGATCTGGTCGATCCAGCAGATGGCCGGCAAGACGAGCGCCGCGCTGCCCTACGTCTCGGGCATCAAGCTGGGCGAGCTCAAGGCCGTCAACAAGCTGACGGTGCGCATCCCGCTCAAGGCGGCCGACGCCGATCTCTCGGGCAACTTCACCTACTACAACACCTGGATCGTGCCCAAGGGCCAGACGGCCAAGGATTACAGCAAGAAGCCGATCGGCACCGGCCCGTTCATGGCCAAGTCGTTCACGCCTGGCAGGCAGAGCGAGTTCGTCAAGAACCCGAACTACTGGCAGGCCGGCAAGCCCTACGTCGACACGCTCAGGATCCAGAACATCGACGACAACACGGCGCGTCTCAACGCGCTGCTCTCGGGCCAGATCGACATCATGGGACAGCTGCCGACGCAACAGGCCAAGGCGCACGCCGCGACGAAGGACATCAACGTCTTCGTGGCCCCGTCGCCCCAGGCGATGATGTTCTACATGGACACGACGAAGGCCCCGTTCACGGACCCTCGTGTCACGCTCGCGATCAAGCTGATCGCCGACCGCAAGGCGCTCGTGGAGAGCGCCATCTCGGGCTACGGCACGGTCGGCAACGACATCTTCGGGGCGGGCCTGCCGTTCTACGACAAGTCGCTGCCGCAGCGCGAGCAGGACGTCGACAAGGCCAAGTCGCTGCTCAAGGCGGCAGGTCACTCCGACCTCAAGATCGAGCTCAACACATCGCCCATCTTCCCGGGCTTCGTCGAGGCGGCCACGCTGCTCGCGCAGCAGGCGAAGAAGGCCGGCGTGACGATGACTCTCAAGCAGGTGCCGCCGAACTCCTATTACAACCCCTCGCTGCTGTACCTGAAGATGCCGTTCGCAGAGACGCAGTGGCCCATCTCGTCGCTCAAGTTCTTCTTCCTGGGGGCGCTCGCCACGGGCGCGCCGTACAACGAGACGCACTGGAAGTCGAAGTCCTGGAACGACCTGCTCAACAAGGCCATCGGCGAGCCGAACAAGGCGAAGGCGCAGGTGCTCTGGAACCAGGTGCAGAAGATCCAGTACGACAAGGGCGGCTACCTCAACTGGACGAACGCCGACTGGGTCGACGGCCTCTCGAAGAAGGTTCAGGGGCTCAAGCCGAGCGCCGCGGGCGCCGTCGGCAACTACCGCTTCCTCGACGCCTGGCTCGCCTGAGCGCGTGATCAGAGGTTCGAGCGGAATGAGCGCGAGGCCCTGGCGAGTGGCGAGCTCAGCCTGGGACGGCATCGATCCGCTGTTCGATCAGGACGATCTCACAAGGGTCGATCGCGTTCCAGGCGCCCGCTCGACGCCGCCAGGCACCACGCATCATTCCGTGAGAACCTCCACGTGAGCTCCGCCGTCGCGGCACCTGGTGCGAGGCGCCGCGAGGCCTCGCCGCTGCTCCGCTACGCGGGGCGGCGGCTGGGCGGCGCCGTCGTGGCCCTGTTCGTCGCCTCGCTCGTGATCTTCGCCGGTACGCAGCTCTTGCCGGGCAACGCGGCGAGCGTGGTGCTGGGCCGCAACGGCAACCCGGCGACCGTCAAGCTGCTCAACAAACAGCTGCACCTGGATCGCCCCGCCTACAAGCAGTACGCGGACTGGATCGAGGGGCTCGCCCACGGCGATCTCGGCAACTCGGCCGTCGGCATGGCGCAGGGGGCGACGAGCGCTCCGATCTGGCCGCTGATCTCGGACGCCGTCAAGAACTCCGTGATCCTCGCGGCGATCACCGCGCTCCTCATGGTCCCGCTCTCGCTCGGGCTCGGAGTGCTCGCCGCCGTGCTGCGCGGCCGCTGGCTCGACCACGTGATCTCCATCTCGTCGCTCGCAGCGATCGCGCTGCCGGAGTTCGTGATCGGCTCGCTGCTCGTGGGCGTGTTCTTCGTCGGCCTCGGCTGGCTGCCGCCGGTCGCGATCGTCTCCCCCGGGGGGAATCCGCTCGACCATCCCGCCAAGCTCGTCCTGCCGATCGCGACGCTGCTGCTCGCCTCGCTGGCGGCGGGCGTGCGCATGGTGCGCGCGGGCATGGTCGAGGTGCTGCAGACCGAGTACGTGCAGACGGCGCGCCTGAACGGCGTCTCCGAGCGCCGGGTGCTCTGGCGCTACGCCCTGCGCAACGCGCTGCCGACGAGCGTCCAGATCCTGGCGCAGAACCTGCAATGGCTGATCGGCGGGATCATCATCACCGAGAACGTCTTCGCCTACCCGGGCATCGGCTCGACGCTCGTGACGGCGGTCCAGAATCGCGATCTCACGCTCGTGATGTCGGTCTCCATGCTGATCGCGGTCGTCTACGTGCTGCTCAACCTGGTGGCCGACCTGCTCGTGATGCTGCTCGTGCCGAAGCTGCGGGAGCCGGCATGACGGGCCGCCTGCGCTTCCTGCGCTCCGTCTCCGGGGCGCTCGGTACGAGCATCGTCGCGTTCGTTCTGGCGGTCGCCGTCTTCGGCCGCCTCCTCGCTCCGCACGATCCGTCGGCCCCGATCGGCATCCCGCTCAGCGATGCCTCCGGCAACGCCTGGCTCGGAACCGACTTCCTCGGGCGCGACGTCTTCAGCCGCCTGCTCTACGGCGGGCGCTCGGTGATCCTGGTCGCGCTCGCGGCGACGCTCCTCGCCTACGCGGTGGGGCTCGCCATCGGGCTGACAGCCGGCTACAGCCGGTCGGCGGTCGACCCGCTGCTGATGCGCTCGGTCGACGTCCTGCTCGCGTTCCCGCCGCTGCTGCTCCTGCTGATCCTGATCACGGGCGCGGGCACCGGCGTGGGGGTGCTGATCGTCGGCGTGGCGATCATCCAGGCGCCCGCGATCAGCCGCATCGTGCGGACGGCCACCCAGGTCGAGTCGGTGCGCGCCTACGTCGAGGCCGCCATCGCGCGCGGCGAGCGCCCACTGGCGGTGGTCAGCCGCGAGGTGCTGCCGAACATCCTCGCGCCCGTGCTGGTGGACTCCGGGCTGCGCTTCACGTTCTCCATCCTGATCATCGCCTCCGTCAACTTCCTCGGCCTCGGGCTGCAGCCGCCGAGTCCCGACTGGGCGCTGATGATCAGCGAGAACCGCGAGTTCATCTCGGTCAACGTGCTCGCCGTGCTGGCGCCGGCGGCCATGATCGCGCTGCTCACGATCGGCATCAATCTCGCCGGCGACGGCATCGCGCGCTCGCTCGGCCGCTCGTACGTCCCGCGCACCGCCCGGAGCGTGACGGAGTGAGCGCCGTCGCCCCGCCCGCTGCCGTCGTGCGCGTCGAGGGGCTCACCCTCGCCCTGCGCACCGGCGAGCCGGTCGTCGAGGACGTCAGCTTCGAGCTCGCGGCCGGAGAGATCCTGGGCCTCGTCGGCGAGTCCGGCAGCGGCAAGACGACGACGGCGCTCGCGCTGCTCGGCTACACGCGGCCGGGCGTCGTCTGGCGCAGCGGCAGCGCCGAGGTGGGCGGGGAGCAGGTGCTCGGGCGCGACGAGCGCTCGCTGCGCAACTTGCGCGGCCGCGTCGTCTCGTACGTGCCGCAAGATCCGGGCGGAGCGCTCAACCCGTCGCTGCGCGTCGGAGATGCGATCCTCGACGTGCTGCGCGCCCATCGCGGCGGCATGGGCTCGCTCGAGTCCGTGCACGCGGCGCTCGACCGCGTGGAGCTGGGCGGCGACGCCGGCTTCACCCGCCGCTACCCGCACCAGCTCTCGGGCGGCCAGCAGCAGCGCGTCACGATCGCGATGGCCTGCGTCTGCGAGCCGCCCGTGGCCGTGCTCGACGAGCCTACGACCGGGCTCGACGTGCTCACGCAAGATCGCATCCTGTTCGAGCTCGACCGCCTGCGCAGCGAGCAGGGCATGGCCATGGTCTACGTCTCGCACGACCTCGCCGTGGTCGCGCGCATGGCAGACCGCATCGTCGTCATGTACGCCGGCCGCGTGGTCGAGAACGCTCCCGCGGCCGACGTGATCGAGCGGCCGCGCCATCCCTACACGCGCGCGCTCGTGGAGGCGATCCCCGACGTTCGCCATCCGCGCTCGCTGCGCGGCATCCCCGGGGTCTCCGTGGGGGTGGGCGAGTGGCCGGCGGGATGCGCCTTCGCGCCGCGCTGCGAGCACACCGCCTCGGCCTGCACGACGGGTGTCCCGGCGCTCGCCGACGCAGCGCCTGGGCACGCGGTGCGCTGCTGCCGCACGCACGAGATCGGGGCGCTCGACCGGCCCGCGACGACGCTCCGCTCCCGGCCTCCCGAGGCCGGGATCGCGCCGCTGCTCGAGGTCACCGCGCTCGAGGCGCGCTATCGCAGCGCTCGTACGGGGCGCCCGGCGGTCTACGACGTGTCGTTCGCCATCGATCCGGGTCAGTGCGTCGCGCTCGTCGGCGAGTCGGGCAGCGGCAAGACCACGGTGGGCCGCTGCATCGCGGGCCTGCATCAGCCCTCCGGCGGCAGCATCCTGTTCGGGGGCGACTGGCTGATCGCCGACGCGGCCTCGCGACCGCTGCACGTGCGCCGCAGCATCCAGATCGTGTTCCAGAACCCGTTCGAGTCGCTCAACCCGCGGCACCAGGTGCGCAGCTCGATCGCCCGGCCGCTGCGCGTGCTGCGCCGCCTCTCCCGCCGCGACGCCGACGCCGAGGTCGGCAAGCTGCTGGAGCGCGTGCGGCTGCCGAGGCGCGTGGCCGAGCGGTTCCCGGTGGAGCTCTCCGGCGGCGAGCGCCAGCGGGTCGCGATCGCCCGTGCGCTCGCGGCCGAGCCGGACCTCCTGATCTGCGACGAGGTCACCTCGGCGCTCGACGTCTCCGTGCAGGCGGCGGTGCTCTCGCTCCTGCAGGAGCTCCAGCGCGAGCTGGGGCTGAGCATGCTCTTCATCACCCACAACCTCGGCGTGGTCGCCTGCGTCGCCGACTCCGTGCTCGTGATGGATCAGGGCACGCTGGTCGAGTCGGGCCCCGTCTCGCAGGTGCTCGAGAGCCCGTCGCACGAGTACACGCGGCGGCTGCTGGCGGCCGCGCCCACGCTCGCCGGCGCCGCGGCGCCATGAGCGGCCGCGTGGCGGTCGTGGGCGGCTCGGTGGTCGGGCCCGAGGCCACGATCCCGGCCGACGTCCTGATCGAGGACGGCCTGATCGCAGAGGTGGGCGAGATCGATCGCAGCGGCGCGCGAGCTGGTCGACGCCTCGGGCTGCCTGGTGCTGCCCGGGGCGGTCGACGTGCACACGCACGTCTTCGGCGCAGTCCGCGACGACACGCGCTCGGCGCTGCTCGGTGGCACGACCAGCGCGCTCGCGTTCGTCGACGCCCTGGAGGGCGAGCGACCCGCGGAGGCGGCGCGCCGCACGCTCGCCGACGAGCTGCCCGAGTCGCTCATCGACCTCGCCTTCCACGCGGTGATCTGGGAGCCCAGCGCCTATCGCACGGGCGACCTGCGGGACGCCGCCGAGCTGGGCGTCGGCAGCGTCAAGCTCTGGCTCTCCTACATCGAGCTCGGCATCATGGCCGACGACGACGTGGCGCTTGCCGTCATGCAGGAGTCGGCGGCCCTCGGCATGGTCGTGCTCGCGCACTGCGAGAACGGGCGGGCGGTCGACCTGCTCACGCGTCAGCTCGTGGCGCAGGGCAGGCTCGGCCTCGATTCGCTGCCGCGCAGCCGGCCGATCGCGCTCGAGGCCGAGTGCGTGCACCGCTTCCTCGCCCTGGCCGAGGTCGCGGGGGCGACCCCGTACGTCGTGCACGTCACCGGCGCCCGGCCCCTGGCCGAGATCGTTGCAGCCCGCCGGCGCGGGATGACGGTTCACGGCGAGGTCTGCCCGCACCACCTGCGCTTCGGGCGCGACCGGCACGAGGGCGAGGACGCGCTGCGCTACGTGATGACGCCGCCGCTGCGCACGGCCGCGGACCGCGCCGCGCTGCTGCGCGGTCTGCGCGACGGCGCGCTCGACACCTACGCCTCGGATCACTGCCACCTGCGCCTCGACCGCGACAAGCTCCCGGTCGCCGGCGACTTCACCAAGGTGCCGACGGGGTTGCCCGGGATCGGTGCCCGGCTGCCGCTCGGCTTCGCCCCGCTCGACGGCGAGGAGCCGCTCTCGCCGGAGCGCCTCGTCGAGGTCGCCTGCGCCGCGCCGGCTCGGATCTTCGGCCTCTACCCGCAGAAGGGCGTGATCGCCGCGGGCAGCGATGCCGACATCGTGGTCTGGGATCCCGCGCTGCCCTCGCAGATCACGCTCGCAGGTCTCGCCGACGGCCTCGACTGGTCGCCCTACGAGGGCGTCGAGGTGCCCGGCTCCATCCGCTTCGTCTTTGCGCGCGGGGAGCGCGTGGTCGAGGAGGGCCGCTTCACCGGCGGCGACCATCGCGGCGCCTACCTCCCGGTGATGCGCGCCTGAGCGTGCTCAGTAGGCCATCCAGCCGCCGTCCACGAGGACGTTCGCGCCGCTCATGAACGTGCACTCGTCGGACGCCAGGAAGGCGGCCGTCGAGGCGACGTCCTCGGGCCGGCCGAGCCGCGGGAACGGCGTGCGCGAACGCGAGTAGGCGAGCCCTTCGGGCGTGTCGGGCTCGTCGATCGGCGTCGTCAGGATCTTGCCGGGCGCGACGGCGTTGCAGATGATCCCGCGCGGGCCGAAGTCGACGGCGATCTGGCGCGTGAGGTTGACCACCCCGCCCTTGGCGGCGCAGTAGGCGAGATGCTCGGGCGCGCCGACCATCCCGTGTTGCGACGAGACGTTGACGATGCGCCCGCGCGCCTCCGCCGACGGGTTCCTGCGTCAGCATCTGCCGCACGGCGGCCTTGCAGCAGAGGAACACGCCGCGCAGGCCGACGGCCATGATCGCGTCCCAGTCGTGCTCGCTCGTCTCGAGCAGCCCCCGCGAGTGCGGGCCCGCGACGATGGCGTTCGCAACCATCACGTCGAGCCGCCCGGCCGCCTCCACCGCGGTCTGCACCAGGAGATCGATGTGATCGGCCCGCGAGGCATCCGACCTGACGAACGTGCCTCGCCCACCCGCTGCCGCGATCAGCTCGGCCGTGGGCCGGCCGCCCTCGCGCGGCTCCTCGCGCACGTCCCCGACCACGACGTGCGCGCCCTCGGCGGCAAACCGCAGCGACATCGCGCGCCCGAGCCCCGACGAGCCGCCGGTGACGACGATCGACTTCCCCTCGAGGCGTCCCACGGGCGCCGATGGTACCTGGCAACTCGGCTCCGGCAGTGGCTCGGCGCCGCCTGCCCCCGGCGCGGATCCTCGATGGGGCACTCCCATCCTCGAAAGCGAGGATACCGGAAGCGCGCTTCTTCGGATCGGCCCGCGGCGCTTGCGGATCGATCTATGAAGTATGCGGAAAAGCATTCTCAGCCTCCTCGTCAGTGTCGCCATCCTGATCGTCCCGTCCGTCGGCCAGGCACGCACCACGAGCGCGCGCCAGGCATCGAGCGAGCAGCAGGTCCTGAGCCTGCTCAACGGCATTCGCGCGCAGCACGGCCTGAGCCTCTTCGCGGCCAGCACGGAGCTCCGCAGCGCCGCCCGCTCGCACTCCGACGACATGCTCGCCCGCGACTACTTCGATCATGACTCGCCGACAGAGGCCTGGGACACGCGCGTCGGCCGCTATCTGAAGAGCGCGCTGGTCGGCGAGGACATCGCCTGGGGCACCGGCTCCTACGGAACTCCCGCGGGCCTCGTCAGCCAGTGGATGCACTCGGCACCCCACCGTCACATCATCCTGATGGCCGACATGCACCGGGTCGGGCTCGGGATCTCGACCGGTACCTTCGACGGAACCCCGGGCGCTGTCATGGCCACTGCCGACTTCGCTGCCTGAGCTCTCCCGCAGATGCAAGTCGCAGGACGCGCCCGCCCGGCATTCATGCCCGGCGGGCGCTTTCGTGCTCGGGCGGCCGTCGCGTCGCCGGCCAGTCGCGAGAGCGCCGCAGCAGCCGGTCGAGCAGCGACGGCCGGCGCGGCTGCGTCGCGAGCCAGTCCTCCCGCAACGGCAGGCGGCCCTGCTTGCGGGCTCCCAGCACGCACTCGCTGTGGGCGTGCCGCCGCCGGCTCGAGTCGCCCTCGGGCGTGATCAGCACGTGCGCGGTCGTCGCATGCAGGTGGTAGCCGCAGAGTGGGCAGCGGTAGGTGGCGGCCTTCTGGTTCTGGGCCCTGCGCACCTCCCACCAGAGCGCCGGCTCGAGCTTCGCCATGCAGGCATGATCGCCGACGGGGCTCTGCCCGGGGGCGATCCTAGAGGTCGCGGAAGAACGTGAAGTAGAACTGGCGCCAGGCCGTCCACCAGTCGTCTGCGCGCGAGACGAGCGTGCGGCCGTCGGCGATCTCGACCACCGCATGGTGGCGGTAGCGCTCGACCTCGTCGCTCGTCGCCAGCTCGATCCTGATCTCGCACGGCGACCCCGGGCTGTACGGGCGCACGGCGGTGAGATCGGAGAGCGCAGAGGCGGCTGCCTGCTCGATCAGCTCGCGAGCCCGCAGCGGAGCGATGTGGCGCGCGCTGAAGCGCCCCAGCCCCTGCTTGACGGCGACCGTCGTCAGCCCCTCGCCGAGCAGCGCGGCGCCCTCGCGGCAGGTCGCCGCGTCGCCGGTCACGAGCAGCACCGGGCAGCCCCACGTGCCGCACAGCGCCGCGTTGATGCCGGTCTCGCCGACGACCGTGCCGTTGAACGCGAGGCTGCGCCAGCCCGTGCCCGAGACGGTGTGGTTGAGCACGCCGTCGGGCGTTCCCGCCATGGCGTGCATGCCGACCAGGAACGCCGCGTCGCAGCCCTGCTCGAGGAATTCGGTGTACTCGCTCCACTCCTGCTGCACGACGAAGTCGCAGCGCGGGTCGAGCCGGTCGGGGATCAGCGAGTTGAACGTCCAGCCCTTGCCGGCGCCGTGGCAGTCCATCACGACCACCTCGGTCGCGCCGCCGGTGAAGGCCCCGCGCACGGCGGCATTGACCTCCTCGGTGTAGAGGCGGGAGCGCTCGGCGTGCAGCGGCTCGCCGCCGGTCGTCTCGTCCCACTTGGTGACGCCGGCGATCCCCTCCATGTCGCTCATGATGAAGACGCGCACGCTGCGGGAGGCTACCTGTCATCCGCGCCCGCCGGCGAGCACCGGAGGCTCGTGCGGCACCCGCCAGGCGAGCGGCTGCACCCCACGCGCTCCGCGTCGCTCCGGCCGGGCGCCCTGCGAGAGGCGCCCGGCCGGAGCAGCGCGCTACTGCACGTTGGCGGTGATCGCGGCCGCAGCGGAGAGCGTGAAGGTGCACGACCGCACCTTCGAGCCCCCGCTCGAGCATGCCCCCGACCAGATGGCCGAGCGGCCGTTGCTGACGCTGAGCGTGATCGACGTGCCGACCGCGAACGGCGCCGAGCCGCTCGAGCCCGTCGCGACGCTGATGCCCGCGGGACTCGACGTCACGCGTTCGCCGCTGCGCCCGGAGGCGGTCACCGTCAGTGCCGCCGTCTGCGCGGGAGGCGCAGCGGGTGTGACGGTCAGCGTGCCCGTCTTGCTCGCCCCGTTGAACGTCGCGGTGATCACGACCGCAGTGTTCGCCGAGACAGCCGAGGTCGTGATGGTGAACGTCCCGGTGAAGCCCCCTGTGGGCACGGTGACGCTCGCAGGCACGCTCGCCACGGCGGGATTGCTGCTCGAGAGCGCGACCACCGTCGTCGCGGGCGCTGCGACGCTCACGACGACCGTTCCGCTGGACGCGTCGCCACCGGCGACCGTGGCCGGATTGATGTCCACCCTCGTGACGGCCGTCGGGGGCGGAGGAGCCTGCGGCGTGAAGCTCCTGACCGGCGACCAGGCACCCGGCGTGCCCGCGCTGTTGACGCCGCGCACGCGCCAGAATTGCGTCGTGGTGGCGAGCCCGCCCGTCGAGTAGCTCGACGCCGTCACCGACTCGCTGCGCACGAGCGTGGCGAACGCGCTCGAGTCGCCGATCTGAATGGTGTAGGAGGCCGCACCCGAGACGTCGCTCCAGTCGAACGCGATGGGCTGGGCCGGGTTCGAGGCATCGGCCGGCGCGAGCAGCGCGGGCGCGGCCGGCACCGGCGGTGGCGGTGGCGGAGGCGGCGTCGTGCCCGCCGTGAGCGAGAGCTTGGTCACGAAGGCGTCGCCCCAGAAGATCGAGGGGTCGCCGTTGAAGACCGTGTCGAACGCCCCGGCGGTGGCCGGGAAGTTCGAGGAGCGGGTCGAGCCCGTCGCGTAGAGGTTGCCGGCGGAGTCGCGGGCGATGTCAGTGGCGACGTCGGTGTCCGAGCCGCCGAGGAACGTGCCGTAGAGCAGCGCGGATCCCGACGGGTTGAGTTCCGCGAGCACCGCGTCGGTGCCGCCGTTGTAGGAGCCGTCCGCTGCATCGGCGGAGACGGGGAAGTCGGCCGAGGAGCTGGCCGCTGCCAGCCAGGCGTCGCCCGCCGGATCGAGCACGATGCCGTTTGCCGCGTCGCTCGCGCTGCCGCCGAGCGCCGTCGAGTACACGGCCGCCGAGCCTGCGGCATTGAACTTCGTGACGAAGCCGTCGGCGCCGTCGGAGGTCGTGTCGAACGCGCCGGGCGTGGTCGGGAAGTCCGTCGACCCCGTGCCGCCGGCGACGTACGCGCTGCCGCTGCCGTCGACGGCGACGTCGTTGCCGTTGTCGAAGCCCGAGCCCCCGAGGTAGCTGGAGTAGACGAGGCCCGATCCCGCCGGGTTCAGCTTCGTGAGCGTCACGTCGAAGCCGCCGTTGGCGGTCGAGTCGAACGCCCCGGCCGTGGTGGGAAAGTCGCTCGAGCTCGAGAAGCCGAGGGCATAGGCGCTGCCGCCGCCGTCGACCGCGACGGACTGCCCGTCGTCCACCTGCGTGCCACCCAGGAACGTCGAGTAGCTGAGAGCGGTGCCGGCGGGGTTCAGCTTCGTCACGAACATGTCGAACTGGCCCGGCGCTGGCCCGGCGGAAGGCGCCGGCTGTCGTCGGGAAGTCGCTGGAGGGCGTCTCGCCGACGACGTACGCGCTGCCCGATCCGTCCACGGCGACGCCGCGCGGCGAGTCGGTGTCCGTTCCGCCGAGATAGGTGGAGTAGACGAGCGCCGAGCCGGCGGCGTTGAGCTTGAAGACGAAGCCGTCGGTGGCGTCCGTCGCGCAGCGGGGGCAGTTCGGCGGGATGTTGAGGCTGCGGTCGAAGGCGCCGCCCGTCGTCGGGAAGTTCGACGACTTCGTCGTGCCCGTGACGTACGCGTTGCCCGCGTTGTCGATCGCGATGCCGTTGCCGGACTCGAGGTTGCTGCCGCCGACGAACGTCGAGTAGATCAGTCGCCGTTCCGGCCGCGTTCAGCTTCGTCACGAAGACGTCCGAGAAGTTGGCTGGCCGCGCCGGTGCGCTTGAACGCGCCGGTCGTCGTCGGGAAATCCGGCGACTGGGTGGTGCCGCCGATGTAGGAGTTGCCGCCGCCATCGACGGCGATGCCGCCCCCGATCTCGTTGCTGCCGCCGCCCAGGAACGTCGTGAACTGGATGCCCGGATCGATCACGAGCTCGCGGTCGTGCCGGTAGGCCCCGACGGAGAACGCGAAGCGATTGGGGTTGGCGCCGCGCTGCAGCAGATAGCGGCTGTGGACGGCGACGCGCTTCCCGCCGACCGTCTGGTAGGAGACGGGCGCCGAGTCACGCAGCACGCCGAGGCCTGTCGCGATGCGCAGCGCGCCCTTCGCGTCGAGCGTCAGATGCGTCGCACCGGCGTAGGCAAGGCGGATGGCGGCGGGGCGCGCTCCCGCGCGGACGTGGAACTCGTACTTGAGCGAGCCGGCCTTCTGATGCAGCCGCAGGTCGATGCCCGGCCAGAGATTGCGGTAGACGATGTCCCGATAGCGCGCGAGCTCCGTCTTCCACGTGCCGGCGTCGCGGCCGCGGAGATAGTTGACGTGCCCGGCCGCCCGCTCGGCTCCCGTCGGAGCCGCCTGGGGGTCATGGCCGATGAAGCGGAGCGCGAGAGCCAGTTGCACCGCCGGCTTGTCCTTCGTCAGCGAGAGCATCAGCTCGTCGCGAGTCGCGAAGAACGCGTAGTGGTTGCCGACCGCGTAGTAGCGCACGCGCGCATTCACCTGTCCCTGATTGGGGACGAACGCGAGCGGCATCGCGGCCAGCGCCCGCTCGGGCCCGACCGCCTTTCCCGGCGCCGGGGCGCCGTAGGCCGTCGCACCGCCCTCCGGCCCCACCGTCTGGACGGCCGTGATCGCCGAGGCGCCGACCGACGCCGCGATCGCAAGACCTGCGACCGCACGCAGCCCGTGCTTCCCGCGTCTCATGCTTCCCTCCCTGTAGCAGCCCGAGTCCCGAGGCCTCCCCGACCCGGGCATGTGCAGTTCTCCGACGGCATCCATGCAACGCCGTGAAGGCGCTCTTGGATTGCCGTGCGGCAGTACGGCAGCTGCCCCGGTTGCGATACGGCAGACCTGCCGATGTGCCGGAGGCGGGCCGCTCCTACCGTCCTTCGTGAGCCGTGAGATCTCACGGCGGCTCAACCGTTCACCAACTCGGAAGGACCCGCAATGCAGCTCTACGCCATCCGCCGTCGCAACGGCTGGAACTCCCCCGAGGCCTTGCAGGAGGCCGCCGCCCGCTCCAAGCGCGTCGGCGACGAGGAGATGTCCAGCGACATCCGCTGGATCCGCAGCTACATCGTCGACGAGGGCAACGGCCAGCTCGGCACCGTCTGCATCTACCAGTCGTCGAGCCCCGAGGCGATCCGGGACCACGCCCAGCGCGCGGACCTGCCGGCCGACGAGATCGCCCGATCGTCGACACGGTCGTGGTTCGCCCCGACCCGGTCGCGGCCGCGGTCTGAGACACGACAGCGCGCGCTCCCCGCGCCGGCTCGGCGGGGAGCGCGCGCCGGCAATCCATCCGCAGGAGGACGAGAGGAACCCATGAGCAGTCTCACGCAACTGACGCCGGCGCAGCAGGCCGCGCGCGACGTCTGGACGTCCGGCAACTACCCCGAGGTGGCCGATCGGCTGATCCGCGGGTTCGGGCCGACGCTCGTCGAGGAGCTCCGCATCGGGCCGGGGCAGCAGGTGCTGGATGTGGCCTGCGGCGCAGGCAACGTGGCCGTTCCGGCCGCGGTCGCGGGTGCGGAGGTCACCGGCCTCGACATCGCGCCCGCGCTGCTCGAGCGCGCCGCGGCCAACGCGTGGGCCGCCGGCGTCGAGATCACCTGGCTGGCGGGCGACGCGGAGGCGCTGCCGTTCGAGGACGCGAGCTTCGATGTCGTCACGAGCGCCGTCGGCGTCATGTTCTGCAGCAACCACCGCGCGGCGGCCGACGAGCTCGTCCGCGTCTGCCGGCCGGGCGGGTCGATCGGCCTGATCAACTGGACGCCCGAGGGCCTGATCGGCTCGCTCTTCCCGGTTCTGAGCCCCTTCGCCCCCGCCCCGCCGGCGGGCGCCAAGCCGGGCTCGCTGTGGGGCACCGAGGAGTACGTCAGCGAGCTGCTGGGCGACAGCGTCGACGAGTTCTACTGCGAGCGCAGGCAGATTCTCTTCGAGGGGCTCAACCCCGACGGCTTCGTCGATCTGATGCGCGCCAGCTATGGCCCCGTCCTGCGCGTCTTCGAGCGGCTCGCGGATGACCGGGCGCGCACCGACGAGCTGGACGCCGCGCTTCGCCGCTACGTCCGCTCGTGCAACAAGGGCGAGCCGGGGAGCCCCCGCCTCGAGTCGGAGTACCTGCTGACGCTCGCCCGCAAGCGGTAGGGCGCGAGAGCGCGCTGCGCGGCGCTCGGGGCCGAGGTCGCCGAGCGCCGCGCCGCAGGCGCAGTCAGGCCTCGCTGAGGCCGCTGTGCACGATCGCCCGGCGGGCCAGTCGGTCGTCCGCCGAGCCCGAGAGGCCGCTCACGCCGACCGCGCCGACGCGCCGGCCCGCAGCGAAGGCGGCGACGCCCCCCTGGAAGAACGTGAAGTACGGGTCGAAGCTGGCGCGCTCGACGGCATCGTCCTTGACCTTCTCGGCCAGATCGCGCGTCGAGCGAGCGTCGCTGCGCGCGGCGGTGTAGGCCTTCCGCTGTGCGTTCAGGCGCGTGTCCGGCGCGGCGCCGTCCATCGTCGCGGCTGCGACGACCTCGCCGTGGGAGTCCGCGACGAAGACCGAGACCGGAGCCCCGGCCTCGCCGATCACGGAGTGCACGATCGCGAGTGCATGCTCCAGGTTCATATGACCTCCCGCGGCGTTGAGTGCGTCAGCGCGCGCAGGATGTCACTCCGGAAGCTGGGAGTGGCCCCATTCTCCCCAGGGGCGGCCCCGTCGGCGACGGCGCGTGGTGGTGCGCTTCCCCTACGAGCTGCTGTCGGGCTGGAGCGGGCCGGGCGTCGACTGCCCGCCTGACGAGATGTGCCAGACAGCCACGGCCACGGCCGCAGCGCCGGTCACGAGCGCGAAGACGATCACGGCCGTCGTGAGCGTCGTCAGGTCGGCGAGCACCCCGACGCCCATCACCGGCAGCGCGATGCCCAGGTAGATGCTCGTGTAGAGCGCGGCGTTGATCTCGCCGCGCCGCTCGGGCGGAGCGATGCGGTTGAGGTCCTCCTGCGCCCCCAGGAAGCCGAAGCCGTGGCCGGTGCCGGCGAGGGCGCTGGCGGTGATCAGCAGCACGACGTTGTCCGTCAGCGCCGCCAGCACGAGCGCGGCGAGGCCGATCGTCAGGAGCAGGAGGCCCGTGGCCTGGGCTCGGTGCGGCTCGAGCCGCTCACGCGAGGCGACCTGAGCGACGCTGGAGAAGATGAGCACGATCGAGCTGATGGCGCCGAGCAGCGCGAGGTTGCGGGTGCCGATCTGCTCGCTCGCGAAGGACGGCACGACCGAGAAGAACAGCGCCACGACGGCCCAGACGGCTGCGCCCGTGATCGCGATGCGAGTGAACCCGGCGCGGATCTCCTGGGGGACGTTCGGACGCGGGACGCTCCAACCGCCCCCTCGCGGCCGGCCGGGCTCGGGCCTGGCGAGCAGCAGAATTCCCGCAGCGCCGCAGGCGAGCAGCCCGACGAGGTAGCTGAGCACCCTGGGCGCCGGCAGCCACTGGGCGAGGACGCCCGTCAGCAGCGGCCCGAGCGCGCCTCCGATCGTCTGGGCGAGCGTCGCGAGCAGCGCCGCGTGGCGCTTGTCGCCCCTCGGGTCGACCTCGACGAGCGCGGCCGTCGCAGCGCCGCCGGCCATCCCCACCGAGAGGCCCTGGACGATGCGCGCCACGAACAGCCAGGCGACGCTCGTCGCGAGTGCGAAGAGCGCGAGGGCGAGCATGCCCGTGAGCAGCCCGCCGAGGATCACAGGCCGCCGGCCGATCCGGTCGGAGAGCTCGCCGAAGACCAGGAGCGCCGGCGCGAGCACGAGCGCGTAGACCGCGAAGACGAGCGTCAGCACGAGGCTGCCGAAGCCGAACCGCTCGCGATAGACGCCGTACAGGGGCGACGCGAGATTGGCGCCCATGAGCAGCGAGGCCAGCGTGCAGGCGACGATCGTCTGATGGGCTCCGGGCCGCCGGCGGACGAGCATGCTCCCGAGGGTACGACGCTGCCCCTCCGCTGCGCGCCGAACGGTCAGTCGCGCATGACGTCCAGGTAGACCTGCGTGAAGACGCGGTTGGCCGCCTCGAGATCCTCGTTGAACGGGCCCGGCTCGTAGGCGTTCGAGAAGATGCCGCGCTGCACGAGCTCGACCAGGGCGTTGTCCTCGACGCGCGTCACCTCGGTGATGTGGAACCCCGCCTGGGTATAGTCGACTCCCTCGACGGCATCGGCGTGCACGAGCGTGAGGGCGCGGATCGCGCAGGTCGTCGGGCCGAGGGGCTTGAAGCCGGCGACGTAGACGGCGTCCACGCCGGCGAACATCTCGAAGGCGCCGAGGTGCCACTGCAGGGCCGTGGAGCCGGTCGCCGGATTGGCTTCCCGGCGCAGCGCGCGCCCGCCGCGCCGGCGCTCGACGCCCGGCAGGTGCGGCCGGTCGGGGATGTAGTCGTACTCGGCGACCTCGCGCGCGTTCAGCTGATCGCCGTAGTCGTCGATCGGGACGACGCGGCAGAGCTCGGGATGGTTGAGGCCGCAGTGATAGCACTCGAGCCCGCCTTCCCAGGCGAGCTTCCAGTTGGACTCGAGCACGTAGTCGCGCTCCCAGGCGACCTTGAGGCCGGTCAGGTCGTAGCCCGAGAAGTCCGCACCCGCGAGGCGGCCGGCGATCGACTCCGGCGCCTCGCGCGCAAGCGAGATGAAGACGCAGCCGTTCCAGACCTCGACCCACACGCGCTTGAGATCCCAGCCTGTGCGGTCGAAGCCCTCGTGCATCTTGGGCGTCTTGCGCACCGTGCCGTCCAGGTCGTAGGCCCAGCCGTGGAACGGGCAGACCAGGCGGGCCCGGCAGGCGCCGCGCTCGTCGGTGACGATGGGCGAGCCCCGGTGGCGGCAGACGTTGTGCAGCCCGCTGATCGCTCCGTCCTCACCGCGCAGCACGATCACGCTGTCGCCGGCGAGGTCGTAGCGGACGTACTGCCCGCGGGCCGCGATCTCCGACTCGTGGCAGACGAACCGCCAGCCCGGGCGCCAGAACCGGTCGAGCTCGAGCGCGTAGTACTCGGCATCGACGTATGCGTGCCGCTCGAGTCCGAGCTTCGGGAGCTCGGCGACTCCGATCTTGACAGCCATCGCGAGCGCTCCTCTGTCGGCCCTGGATGCCGCGGATCCTACTCCGCCGCGTGCTCGCGCACGAGCGCGGCCGGCACCAGCGCCAGCACGAGCACGCCCGCGAGCACGCCCCAGATCGCGCGGTAGGTGCCGGCCAGGTCCGCGACGAGGCCGTAGAGCGGCGGGCTGGCCGCGATCGCCCCGGCCACGAACGTGATCGCGAAGCCCGTTGCGGCGCCGACACGCGCCGGTCCGGCGACCTCGGCGATCATCGTGATCCAGAGTCCCTGGTAGCCGACCAGGGCGAGGCCGGCGATCGCGACGATCACGCCGATCAGCGCGATCGGCGCCGTCGGCGGGACGGCGAACAGGAGCAGGGCGCCGATCAGGCCCACGACGTTGATCGTGAGCAGGTAGGCCTTGCGGCTGCCGCCGTCGTGGTGATCGCTGACGAGGCCCCAGAGCACTCGGCCGACGATCCCGGCGGCGTTCGCGACCGCGACGAGGATGGAGCCCTCGGCCAGCGTCAGGCCCGCGCCCTGGTTGAGGTCGAGCGCGAGGAACGCGACGAGCGCGTACTGGCCCGTCACGATCAGGCAGCCCCAGGCTGTCAGCATGAGCAGGTCGCGACTTCGCGCGACGTGCTGCTGGTCGCCCTTCGGACGGGCCGGCGGCGGTGTGGAGCGCAAGCTCAGGAGCGGGATCGCGGTCACTGCCGTCACGCAGGCGGCGACCGCAAGGCTCCAGCGCCAGCTGGTGGCGTGCGCGATCCAGGGCAGCGCCGCGGCCGCGATCAAGCCGGCGACCGGGATGCCCGTCTGACGGATGCCGAGCGCGAAGCCGCGGCGATTGCGAGGGAAGGCGAGCAGCACGAGGCGGCCGCCGGCCGGCGTGGCACTCGCTCCGGCAGCTCCGGCCAGCACCATCAGCGGCACGAAGACGGCCAGCGGCGCCGGTGCGGCGACGAGCACGATGGCCGCCGTGGCGACGCCCCCGACGAGCAGCGTCTTGTGCTCGCCGAGCCTGTCCGCCGCCAGGCCGGCTGCGTAGGCGCCGGCGATCCTGCCCAGCCCGAAGGACGCCACGACGAGGCCGGTGGCGAATGCCGAGAGACCCAGGTCGAGCTTGATGAAGCCCGTCAGCGTGAGCACGCCCTGATCGATCAGCGACACGCCGAACTGCATGCCGACGGCCATTCCGAGGATCGTCCACGGCGACCGCTCGGCTCGGCTCAGCTGCATCCCTTCAAGTTACGCGGGAGGTGCGAGCGTGCGCGCCATTTCCCCGAGCGCCCAGCCTCGCACCGAAGGCACGCGGGTGTAGACGCCCGGATGGCCGGCGCGGGCGCAGCCGAAGCCGAAGCTCGTGATGCCCACAAGCACCGTGTGCCCGTGGCTCGAGCCGACGAGCGGCCCTCCGCTGTCCCCGGCGCAGGTGTCCCTCCCGGCGTTGCCCGCGCACATCATGCTCGGCGCGAAGTAGCCGCCCGGGATCCGGTTGCCGCGCCCGCAGGCGTGCTTGGCGTCGACCGTGAGCACGACGCTGCGGAGGCGGTCGGGCAGCGTCGTCGCCTGCTCGCTCGTCTCTCCCCAGCCGGCCGCGCTCACCTTGGCTCCGGCGAGCGGCGAGGAGTCGGCCATCGCGATGGTGCGCACACCGGAGACCGGATGCTCCAGGAAGAGCAGCGCGGCGTCGTAGCGCATGGTCGCGGCTCGGAAGAGCGGGTGCAGGGCGACGGAGGCGACCCGGACGGTCGGCGCGTTGCTGAGCGTGCGGGAGCCCGCGGTGACCCGCAGCTTCCAGGGCTTGGCGGCCTGGTCGGCGACGCAGTGCGCGGCGGTGAGCACGACGCTCGGCGCGATCAGGGTGCCGCCGCAGTCGGCGCCCCGCGCGCCACCGACGGCAACGGTGAATCCGTAGCGGCCGCTCTGGACGGCCGACCCGCCGACGACGGCGAGCGCCGGGGCAGGCAGCGCGAGTGCCGCGAGCGAGCAGAGGATGGTGAGCTTCGTGCGCATCCGAGCCTCCTTGGGTCGCTTCGCGGGCCCTCGCGGCCGCGGCTGCGGGCAGGCCGAGGCCAACCGGCGTGCCGTCGGCTTGAGCGAGGTGGGTCGTTCGGGGCGGTCAGGCGGTTGACTGCCTGGCGCCATCACACCCCGGCCGCCGGCAGCCGCACACCCCCGATAAGGGGATTGGGACGCCGCGCGCGCTCGCGGCTCCTTGCGGCGGCCCACGGCCTCCGCGAGACTCCGCGCGCTCGCACTGCCCGACGGGGGATCCGGCTGTTGCTCGCCGACCTGAACGCGTTGACGGCGACCATCGACGGAGCTCTCGAGCAGCGTAAACAGCAGGCACTCGCGGCGATCGAGCGCGAGGGGTTCTGGGAGGACGAGCGTCGCTTGGACACGCTCTCCGAGGCCGAGTACATCGACCGCCTGCAGCGCGCCGCAGGCACGGCGCAGCGCCTCGGCAATCGGCTCGCGAGCCAGGCGGGCGACGACGCCGTGGGCGGCAGCGGCAACCTCGTTCCCCTGCTCGCATTGCGGCTGCTGGTGTTGCACGCCGCGATCGACGGGCCGGCCCACGGCGCCCCGGCCGAGGTCTCTCTCCGGGTGCAGCCCGCGCCGGGCTCAGCGACGCGCGACGGGCACGCGTCGGCCGACCGCATCGTCGGCGTGTACGAGGCGTGGGCGCTCGCGCGCGGCATGCAGCTCGAGCGCCTCGGCCAGAGCGGGCTCCACGTGCTCGAGTCGACGTCGCAGAACGAGGGAGGGAGCCGCCTGGTGGACCGCCTCACCTGCGTGGTCGCCGTGGTCCCCTGCGAGGCGAAGCCGGGTGCGGAACGTTCCGGCCCCGCGGGCCTGGCGGCGCTCGCAGGTGCGGAGCGCACGCCGGCCGTCGTGCGTCGCTACCGGCAGCGCCCGACGCCGCTCGTGCGCGACAGCGTGCGCGGGTATCGCACGGGACGGCCCGATCGCGTGCTCGCGGGCGACTTCGACCTCTTCGGGGGCGTGATGCGCTCCCGAACGCGCCTCTCGAGCAGGCCGCCAGGGTTTCCAGGAGCGCTCGCCGGTCATAGATTGGCGCCTGTATGCGGCGCCTTCCCTCCACGTTCGTCTGCTTTGCGGCGCTCGTCTCGTGCGGCGTCGGCGCGCTGCTCCTGCTGCTGGCGGTGGCCGTCTCGGCCAAGCGCACGCAGCCTCAGCCCGTCCCGCTGATCCCTGCGCGCCAGGCGCTCGTCGTCCCGCCGATCGCATTCCCGGCGCTGCCGTCCCAGGCTCGCCGCCCGCTCCTGCTCGAGCCTGCCCCGGCTGCCGGCGCTCGCATCCACCGGCTGCTGCTGCCTCCGCCGCTGCCGTCGCGGGTGCACCGGCTCGAGCTGATCCCGCCGACGCTCGCGCTGACGCCCCACGAGGCGGCGCCCATTCCCAGCGACGCCGCGCCGCGGCTCCAGGGCGCCGACCCCGAGGCCGGCCGGCGCATGGGCGCTCCGCACCTGCTCACCCCGGGTGCGCTGCCCGACGGGTTCCGCTACCACTACGACGACAGCTACGAGGGCTGGCCCGTGGCCCCGCTGCACGCCGCGCACGCGCTGCACGGCGCGTTCAACGACCCGCGTGAGGGCGGCTACCACTTCGGCATCGACATCGCCGTCGACGACGCGCAGCCGGCGCTCAAGGCCCCGGCCGGCATGTCGCACCGCATCTTCGCCGTCGAGAGCGGCGTGATGCACTACACCCGTCGCGCCGAGCTGTCGCACAACTGCAACGACCGCCGCTTCGAGGTCGGCCACTTCGCCTACTGGCACGCGTCCCCCGTGCTGCCCGAGGGCGCGCGTGTCCGCCCCGGGCAGATGATCGGCTGGACGTGCCTCGGCGAATGGCACGTGCACCTCTCGGAGTGGGCGCTCGTGAACGGGCAGCGCACGTGGGTGAACCCGCTGCACGCGGGTGGCAAGCTGCGGCCGTTCGCCGATACGGCGGCGCCGGTGATCAGGGCCCTCTCTGCCTCTGGCCCGCCTGCGCCGTGGTGGTCGCCGCAGGCCGGCGACGACCTCGCCGGCGGCGACGGCGCGCTGTCCCAGACCTTCGACGACCTGCACGGGGCGGTCGACCTGCGGGCCTGGATCGACGATTCGCAGGGCGAGGTCGGGCTCTACCGCGACCACGCCGAGCTCGAGGCCGACATCAGCCCGTACCGCCTCTGGGTGCAGATCCGCCGCGTCTCCGACGGCGCCATCGTCTGGCAGCGCGACGCGTGGCGGTCGGACGTGCTCCTGACCGGCCGTCAGCGGCTCTACGCCCACTTCGCAGCGCACTCCCGGCCGCCGCTCTCGAACGACGTCTGCGCCATCGCGGATGGCTGCAACGGCAGGTTCTTCTACCACCTGCTGGCCGCGGACGACCGCTATCTCTGGGACACGAGGCTGATCCGCGACGGCGACTACGTCCTGACGGTCAAGGCGTTCGACATCAGTGGCAACGCGGACGAGCGCAGTGTGTCGATGACGGTTCGCAACTGAGGGATGCCGCGGCGTGTCTGCGTGCTGCGCGCCCGCGTCTGGCCGGCACCGGGTCGGTACGGGTTTACCGCCCCGCGCTCGCGGTACAGGCCCGTAACGTTCCAGGCACCTGCGCCCCTTCGGGACAGCCGCCGCACCTGAGGAGCACGATGGAAGTCTGGCCCGGGAGTCCGTACCCCCTCGGCGCCTCGTATGACGGCGCCGGCACGAACTTCGCCCTCTTCTCGACGATCGCCGAGAGCGTCGAGCTGTGCCTGTTCGATGACGAGGGCTCCGAGACGCGGCTGCCGATGACGGAGAAGGACGCGCTGATCTGGCACGCGTACGTGCCTCGACTCGAGCCCGGGCAGCGCTACGGCTACCGCGTCCACGGTCCGTACGACCCGGCGAACGGGCACCGCTGCGACGCGAGCAAGCTCCTGCTCGATCCCTACGCCACGGCCATCGAGGGCGCGATCGACTGGGCTCCGGCGTGCTTCTCGTACCAGCTCGGATCACCGCAGGAGCGCAACACGGAAGACTCTGCGCCGCACGTGGCCAAGGCGGTGGTGACGAACCCGTTCTTCGACTGGCAGGACGACCGCCCGCCGCGCCGCCCATACCACGAGACCGTGATCTACGAGGCCCACGTCAAGGGCCTCACGAAGCTGCACCCGGACATTCCCGAGGAGATCCGCGGCACGTACGCTGCGGTCGGCCATCCGGCCATGATCGAGCACCTGACTGCGCTCGGCGCGACCGCAATCGAGCTGATGCCGGTGCATCAGTTCGTGCAGGACTCGACGCTGATCGACAAGGGCCTCTCGAACTACTGGGGTTACAACACGATCGGCTTCTTCGCACCGCACAACGCCTACAGCGCGTCCGGGCAGCGCGGGCAGCAGGTGCTCGAGTTCAAGGCGATGGTGCGCGATCTGCATCGCGCCGGGATCGAGGTGCTGCTCGACGTCGTCTACAACCACACCGCCGAGGGCAATCACCTCGGTCCCACGCTCGCGTTCCGCGGGATCGACAACGCGGCCTACTACCGCTTGGCGGACGACGACAAGGCCTTCTACTACGACACCACGGGAACCGGCAACACGCCGCTCATGCGCAGCCCGCACGTGCTCCAGCTGATCATGGACTCGCTGCGCTACTGGGTCAACGAGATGCACGTGGACGGCTTTCGCTTCGATCTGGCGGCGAGCCTCGCGCGGCAGTTCCACGAGGTCGACAGGCTGAGTGCCTTCTTCGATCTCGTGCAGCAGGATCCATCCGTCTCGCAGGTCAAGCTGATCGCCGAGCCGTGGGACGTCGGCCCGGGCGGCTATCAGGTCGGCAACTTCCCGCCCGGCTGGACGGAGTGGAACGGCAAGTACCGCGACACCGTGCGCGACTACTGGCGCGGCGAGCCGAGCACCCTCGGGGAGTTCGCGGCGCGCCTGTCGGGCTCCAGCGACCTCTATGAGCGCGACGGCCGCGCTCCCTTCGCGTCGATCAACTTCGTCACTGCCCACGACGGCTTCACGCTGCGCGACCTCGTCTCGTACAACGACAAGCACAACGAGGCCAACGGCGAGGACAACAACGACGGCGAGCAGCACAATCGCTCCTGGAACTGCGGCGTCGAGGGCCCGACGGACGATCCCGCCGTCAACGCTCTGAGGGCGCGGCAGCAGCGCAACCTGCTGACGACGCTGCTGCTCAGCCAGGGCGTGCCGATGATCCTGCACGGCGACGAGGTCGGGCGCACGCAGAACGGCAACAACAACGGCTATTGCCAGGACAACGAGACCTCCTGGCTCGACTGGGCGGCGGCCGACGAGAGCCTGCTCGAGTTCGTGAGGACGCTGACGAGGCTGCGCGCCGAGCACCCGGTCTTCCGCAGGCGGCGCTTCTTCACGGGCGAGATCGCCGCCAACGGCGTGCCCGACATCGCCTGGCTGACCTGCGACGGCTCGTCCATGGGCGAGAGCGACTGGACGTCTCCCGGCGCGGATCCGCTCGCCGTGTTCCTGAACGGCCAGGGCATCGCCGAGCCCGGCCTGCGCGGCGAGGCGATCACCGACGACTCGTTCCTGATCCTCTTCAACCCCACGGCCGAGGCGGCCGCGATCACGCTGCCGCCGGCGAGCTACGGCGAGACCTGGCAGATCGTGCTCGACACCGGCGACGCGCACCCGGAGGGCGAGCGCAGCGCCGGATCGCAGCACGAGATCGGGGCGCGCTCCCTGGTCGTGCTCCGGCATGCGTGACGGCCGCCCGCTCACGTCCACCTACCGGCTGCAGCTGCAGGCCGGCTTCGGCTTCGCAGAGGCGGCGGCAGTCGTGCCGTACCTCGAGCGCCTGGGGATCTCGCACCTCTACCTCTCGCCGATCCTGCAGGCCGCGCCGGGCTCGCAGCACGGCTACGACGTGGTCGATCACGACTGCGTCTCGCGCGATCTCGGTGGGCGCGAAGGCCTCGAGGCGCTGGCCGAGAGCGCGCATCGGCGCGGGCTCGGGTTGATCGCCGACGTCGTGCCCAATCACATGTCGGTGCCCGCCCCCGAGCATCTCAACCGGCCGTTCTGGGAGGTGCTCCGGCTCGGGCGAGACGCGCCCACTGCCCACTGGTTCGACATCGATTGGGATGCCGGCGGCGGTCGCATCGGCCTCCCCCTGCTGGGCGGTCCGCTCGACGAGCTGCTGGCCGCGGGCGAGCTCGCGCTCGGCGAGCTCGCGGGCCGGCCCGTCGTGACGTACGCCGAGCACCGCTTCCCCGTGGCGCCCGGCAGCGAGAGCTCCGACCTGGCCGAGCTGCTCTCCCGTCAGCACTACGAGCTCGCCTCCTGGCGCGACAAGGATCGCGTGCTCAACTACCGCCGCTTCTTCGACGTCGACACGCTGATCGCCATCCGCGTCGAGCTGGCCGACGTGTTCGACGCGACGCATGCCGTGCTGCTCGACCTGCACGACAACGGCGTGCTCGACGGCTTTCGCATCGACCATCCGGACGGGCTCGCCGATCCGCAGGCCTATCTCGAGCGGCTGCGCGACGCGACGGGCGGCGCCTGGGTGGTCGTCGAGAAGATCCTCGCTCCCGGGGAGCGCCTGCCTCGGGCGTGGCCCTGCGCCGGAACGACGGGCTACGACGCCACCCGCGTCATCCAGGCCGCGCTCGTGCCGCCCGTGGGCGCCGAGCTCGACGAGCGCTGGCGGGCGACGGGCGGGGAGCCCTCCTTCGAGCGCGTCGAGCTGGAGGCCAAGGGCCTCGTCGTGCGCCGCCTCTTCGAGCCCGAGGTGCGCCGCCTCGCGCGCGTGGCGGTGGCGGCCGAGCGCGAGGCCGGCGGGGTGCTCGAGGGCGGCACCGCAGAGGAGGCGCTGCGCGAGCTGCTCTCGCACGTCACCGTCTACCGCGCGTACCTGCGGCCCGGAGTGCCGGCCCCGCCGCAGGAGCTCGAGCAGCTCGACCGCATCGTCGCCCTGGCCCGTCACTCCCGCCCCGACCTGAGCGAGACGTTCGACGTGCTCGGGCGCTTGCTCGGCGACACGGCGAGCACGGGCGCCGGGCGCGATCTCGTCGTCCGCTTCCAGCAGACCTGCGGCCCCGTCATGGCCAAGGGCATCGAGGACACGACCTTCTACCGCTGGCACCGCCTGATCGCACTCGATGAGGTCGGCGGCGACCCCCGCTCGCTCGATGCCGCCGACGCCGGTGCGCTGCACGCCTGGGCGCTCGAGCAGGTCGAGCGCAACCCGCTCGGGCTGACGACGCTTTCGACGCACGACACCAAGCGCAGCGAGGACGTCCGCGCGCGTCTGCTCGCCATCGCCGAGGATCTGGAGGGCTGGGACGCCGCCTGGGCCGCCGTGCGTGAGCAGGCGGTCGAGCACGAGGTGGACGAGCCGACGGCCTACCTGCTCTTCCAGACGCTGCTGGGTACGTGGCCGCTCGAGCCCGGCAGGCTGGTGGACTACATGGAGAAGGCCGCCAACGAATCCAAGCTCTTCACGAGCTGGAACGACCCGGACGCGCACTACGAGATGCGCATCGCCGACTTCGCGGCGCGCTGCCTCGACGGTGACGTGGCCCAGACGGTCGCGCGCGTGCTCGAGGCGAATCAGCCGGCGATCCGCGCGGTCACGCTCGGCAGCAAGCTGCTTCAGCTCACGCTGCCGGGCGTGCCCGACACCTACCAGGGCAACGAGACGCTCGCGCCCGCGCTCGTCGACCCCGACAACCGCAAGCCGGTCGACTTTGCCCTGCGCGCGGGCATGCTGGACGCCCTCGACCCGGCGCGAGCCGATGATCTGGCCGTGGAGAAGCTCTGGCTGACGACGCGCTCGCTGCGGCTGCGCCGCGAGCTTCCGGGCGTGTTCGCGTCCGGCGGCTACGACGCGCTCGTCTCGTCGTCGCCGTTCGCCCTCGGCTTCCTGCGGGCCGGCCGCGTGGCTGCGGTCGTGACCCGCTGGCCGGGCATGCTCGCGCGCAGCGGCTGGCGCGGTGCGGGCGTGAGCTTGCCGCGCGGCAGCTGGGAGGACGTGCTCACCGGCGTCCGGCACGCCGTGGGTGACGGCGTGCTCGAGTGCGAGCGGCTGCTGGCGCAGCGACCGGTTGCGCTGCTCGTGAGGAGCGAGCCGTGAGGCCCCGCGTGTGGGCGCCGTTCGCCGAGAGCTCGGTGACGCTCGTGCTCGACGGAGAGCGGCATCCGATGCATCCGGTGCAGGACGGCTGGTGGGAGGCCGATCGCGAGGCCGCCCCGGGCTCCAGGTACGCGTTCGCCGTCGACGGCGGCAAGCCGCGCGCCGATCCCCGTGCGCTCTCGCTGCCCGACGGGCCCGAGGGCAGCGCCCAGGTGCTCGACAGCGAGCGGCTGAGCGCCACGTCCGCGCCCTGGGACGGCAGGCAGCTGCCCGGCAGCGTCATCTATGAGCTGCACGTCGGCACGTTCACGGACGAGGGCACGCTGGACTCCGCCATCGAGCGGCTCGACCACCTGGCCGAGCTGGGCGTCGACGTCGTCGAGGTGATGCCGCTCGCGAGCTTCCCGGGACGGCACGGCTGGGGCTACGACGGCGTCGGCCTGTATGCCGTCCACGAGGCCTACGGCGGGCCGTTCGCCTTCCGCCGCTTCATCGATGCGTGCCACGCCCGCGGGCTCGCGGTCTGCCTCGACGTGGTCTACAACCATCTCGGGCCGAGCGGCAACCACCTCGGCGAGTTCGGCCCGTACTTCACGAAGCGCTACGGCACGCCCTGGGGCGACGCGGTCAACCTCGACGACGCGGGCAGTGACGACGTCCGTCGCTTCATCATCGACAACGCGCTGATGTGGCTCCGCGACTTCCACGTCGACGGCCTTCGCCTCGACGCCGTGCACGCCCTCTACGACGGTCGCGCGCTGACGCTGCTGGAGGAGCTGAGCGCAGAGGTCGCCGCGCTCTCGGCGACTCTCGGCCGGCCGCTCTGGCTGATCGCGGAGTCCGACCGCAACGATCCGCGAACCGTCACGCCCCGCGACCGGGGCGGCCTCGGACTGGACGCGCAGTGGGCCGACGACGTGCACCACGCGCTGCATGTCGCCCTCACCGGTGAGACGAGCGGCTACTACGCCGACTTCGCGGCGCCGCGCGCGCTGACGAAGGTGCTCGAGCGCGTCTTCTTCCACGACGGCACGTACTCGAGCTTCCGGCAGCGGCACCACGGTCGTCCGGTCGATCGCGGGGCGCTGCCCGGCTCGGCGTTCGTGGCCTCCCTGCAGACCCACGACCAGGTCGGCAACCGAGCGCTCGGCGACCGCCTCTCGGCGAGCCTCTCCCCGGGCCTGCTTGCGTGCGGCGCGGCGCTCCTGCTCACGGCGGCGACCACGCCGATGTTGTTCATGGGGGAGGAGTGGGGTGCGTCGACGCCCTGGATGTACTTCACGGACCACACCGACCCGGCCATCGCCGAGGCCGTTCGCAATGGCCGGCGCGCCGAGTTCGCCGCTCACGGATGGACGTCGGGCGACGTTCCCGATCCTCAGGCCCCGGAGACGTTCGAGCGCTCGCGCCTGGCCTGGGGGGAGCTGGGGGAGACGCCGCACGCGCGGCTGCTCGAGTGGTATCGCGCCCTCATCCGGCTGCGCCGCGAGCCCGACCTGCACGACCCCTGGCTCGAGCGGGTGCGGGTCGCCCACGATCACGCCGCCGGGACGGTCACGGTGCGGCGGGGGCGCTACGTCGTCGGCGTCAACCTCTCGCAGCGCTCCCAGGCGCTGCGAGAGGCCGGCACGCGGCTGCAGGTCGTTCTCTCCTGGGAGCCCGTCAGCGCCGGCGGCTCGGGAGCGATCGTGCTCGCTCCCGAGTCCGCCACCGTGCTCCGCTCGGCTTAGGACGGGCGGGCGGCCCTGCATAAACCGGGGTCACGTCGACCGGGCGCATAAACCGGGGTCACGTCGACCGGGCGCATAAACCGGGGTCAGGCACCGAAATATGCGCCAATTTCAAATTGGCGCATATTTCGGTGCCTGACCCCGGTTTATGCGCCTGACCCGGCACGCGCACCCGGTTTATGCGCCTGACCCGGCACGCGCACCCGGTTTATGCGCCTGACCCGGCACGCGCACCCGGTTTATGCGCCTGACCCGGCACGCGCACCCGGTTTATGCGCCTGACCCGGCACGCGCCCCCGGCACGCGCCCCCGGTTTCTGCAGGTTGCGGGCAGCCACTTGCCGGGCGCCGCTGCTCTTCGTTAGAGTCGCACTTGAACGATCAAGGAGGCATGTGATGGGCGCCGACGGCACGCGGACCGCAAACGACATGGACCTGCTGGCCCGGCTCGAGAAGCTCTACGTGGCCGTCGTCGCCGACTGCCTCGACCGCGTCGGGGTGCGCAGCAACCTGCTCGCGCCTCACGTCCGGCCGCTCTATCCGGGCGCGCGCGTCGCCGGCTACGCGCTGACCGTGCACATCGTCGAGGTGGACGAGGCTCCGCCCCGCGAGAGGTGGTACAAGGGCGAGATCCAGGCGGTCGACTCCCAGCAGCCGGGCGACGTCATGGTGGTCTCCTCGACGCCGGGCTCGTACTGGGGCGAGCTGCTCGCGACCGCCTCGCGCGTGCGCGGAGCCCGCGGCCTCGTCGGCGACTGCTACGCCCGCGACACGGCCGAGCTGATCAAGATGCGCTACCCGACGTTCGTGCGTGGCCCGCTGGCCTACGACTCGCTCGGCCGCATCGACGTCGACGGCGTCGGGGTGCCGATCGAGTGCGCCGGCGTGACCGTGCATCCGGGCGATCTCGTGATCGGCGACGACGATGGGGTCGCCATCGTCCCGCGCGCGCTGGCCGAGGAGGTGATCGGCTTCGCGGAGGAGAAGGTCGCAGGCGAGAACACCGTGCGCGACCGGCTCGCCGAGGGCATGCCCGTGGCCGAGGCGTTCCGTACCTACGGCGTGCTCTAGGCGGCCGGGATGCTGCTCGCGATCGACGACCTGCGCGACTTCGACGCCCACCTCCGGGGCCGCAGCAAGGAGGTGCGCGCGCGCCTCCGGGAGGCGCTCTCGGGCCACAGGCTGACGCTGCGCGAGGCGCGGGTGCACCACGTCCTGATGCCGATGGTCGGGCTCTACACGCCGGGCTGGCAGGCGCTGCCCGCCTGGTCGTGGGGGTTCGTGGAGCTCGTGACCAACGAGGGGCCGGTCGGCACGGGGGAGTGGTCGGTCGCAGTCGACGCGCCGGCGCTCGAGGCGATCGAGCGCCTGCGGGCGGCGCCCACGTCCAACCTGCTCGACGACGAGTGGGAGATCCCGCTCTTCATGGCCTGGTGGGATCTCGTCGGCCAGACGCTCGGCAAGCCGCTGCACGAGCTCTGGGCCGAGCTCTTCGACGTGGGCTTCGAGCCGCCCGCACGCGTGCCGCTGGCGGCGTACTCCTGGCAGCGCTTCCCCGACGCCGAGGGCCGCGATGCCGTGACCTTCGAGAGCTGGCCGCAGTTCGCGGCCCAGCAGGTGGCAGACGGCTTCACCACGCTGAAGATCTCGATGACGAGCTACGAGCCCGACGACCACGTCGAGCTGATCGCCCGCATCCGCGAGGCGATTCCGCCCGAGATCGACATCCGCGTCGACGCCCATGGCACGTGGAACGAGATCGAGGCCCGGCGCATCATGCGGGCTCTGCAGCCCCACCGGGTGTCATACATCGAGCAGCCGCTCGCGTCGCTGCTGCCGCATCGCTTCTACGCGGGCGCGCGCCCGCCGGCGCGCGAGGGCGGCGGCTTCCAGCGCGAGCACTACTTCCGCAAGCTCGAGGAGCTGCGGCGCGACACGGGGATGCCGATCTCGTGCCACTGGTGGACGCCGCCGATCGTGCAGCCAGAGGGTGTCTCGCGTGCGGCGGACGCGTGGGAGTTCGACTGGTACCTGATGGCGCGCTACGACCCGGTCAACATCTCCGTGCCCGACATCGGGCTCGGCGTGTTCGGGCTCTGGCGGCTCTTCCAGATGACGCGCTTCATGGGCATGTCGCTGCAGATCCACAGCAACTCCGAGCTCGGGCTGCAGCAGTCGATGCGCGGCGCGATGTTCGCGGCGCTGGGCTACTACCAGGAGTCGGCCGGGCTCTACCTCGGGACGATGCCGCGGCTCTGCATCCCCATGGACACGGAGTACAACCAGGTGCGCGACGACGTCCTCAGCGGAGGCAAGCTGCCGCTGCCGGGCGGGCACGTCGAGCTCTCACCCGAGCCGGGTCACGGCCGCAGGCTCGATCCCGAGCGCCTCGAGCGCTACCGCTGGACGCCCGAGCGCGCCCGCGCCTACCGCGAGCAGGAGATCGCCGTCAAGGCGAACTACCTGCTCGACCGCCCGCGCCGCAGGACGATGTCGGGCTGGCCGAAGCCGCCCGGCCCCGAGCGCTTCGACCGCCAGGCCTATCCCTACGACCTGACGCAGATGCTGGGCGGCGGGCAGTCGCAGGACGTCGACGTGGAGCTGAACACGTAGCGGCGTTTCCGGAGGGCGTAAGAGCGGCATAAACCGCGCCGCGTACACCGGAGGCGCATAAACCGGGGTCAGGCACCAGATTATGCGCCAATTTCAAATTGGCGCATAATCCGGTGCCTGACCCCGGTTTATGCGCCTGACCCGGCGTGCGCTCCCCGGTTTATGCGCCTGACCCGGCGTGCGCTCCCCGGTTTGATGCGCCCGACCCCGCACGCGGCGTCAGAAGTCGACGGGCGTGGCGATGCCGCCCGAGAGGCCGCCGTCGACGATGAACGGCTGGGCCGTGCAGAAGCTCGCGTCGTCGGAGCAGAGGAAGAGGGCCATCGCGGCGACCTCCTCCGGCCTGCCGACGCGGCCGAGGGCGTGCATCTTGCCGGCGGCTTCGCGCGCGGCGTCCGGGTCGTCCTGCACCTCGAAGTAGCGCTGCGCCATGCCAGTGTCGATGTAGCCCGGGCAGATGCAGTTGCAGCGGATCTGGTAGCGGCCGTTCTCGAGCGCGATGGCGCGCGTGAGGTTGATGACGCCGCCCTTGGCCGCGGCGTAGGCCGCCAGCGCAGGCTCGACCCAGAAGCCGTTGACCGAGGCGATGTTGACGATCGAGCCGCCGCCGAGCCGCTGCATGTGCGGGATCACGGCGCGCGCGCCGAGGTACACGCTCTTGAGGTTGACGGCCAGCACGCGATCCCAGTCGTCGGGCGGCGTGTCGACCAGCAGGTGCTCGTACTGGATGGCGGCGTTCGAGACGAGGGCGTGCGGTCCGCCCAGCTCGGCGGCGCGCTCGACGACGCGGTCGACGTCCTCGGCGCTCGCCACGTCACAGCGCATGCCCTCCGCCTGGCCGCCCGCAGCCGAGATCTCCGCGGCCGTCTTGCCCGCCGCCGCCTCGTCGATGTCGGCGCACACGGTGCGCGCTCCGGCAGACCCCAGGCGCAGCGCGATCGCGCGTCCGATCCCCGTACCGGCACCTGTGACGATCGCTACCTTCCCCTGCATCTGCACGTGGCTCCGCTCCTTCGTACGTCGCTCTTGCCGGGCTGCCTATACTGACCTGCTTTTGCGTTCAAGTAAAGCACCCTCGGGGGAGCCAGCGGCGTGACACGCCAGGGTCCACAACGTCCGACGATGCGCGATGTCGCCTCTCGCGCGGGCGTCTCGGCGCAAACCGTCTCGAACCTCGTCAACGGCCGCATCCACCTCATGACGGACGCGACGCGCGAGCGGGTCTCCGAGGCGATGCACGCGCTCGGCTACCACCCCAACTCGGCGGCCCGCGGGCTTCGCTCGGCGCGCAGCCACACGCTCGCGTTCCTGGTGCTCGACCAGGATGCACGCTTCCTCGCCGACCCGATGACCGACCTGATCATCGCCGGCATCGGCGACATCGCGCGCGATCGCGGCTATGGCGTGCTGATCCAGGCGGGCCGGCCCGAGCAGGCCACCGATGCGCTTCTGACACCGCTTTTGGAGCACCGGGCCGACGGGGCATTCCTCTTCCTCTCGGGCGAGCCGGCGCTGCGCCAGTGGTACATCTCGCGCGTGGCGGAGCTGGGAGCGCGCGCCGTCGTCTTCGAGCGCGTCGACGAGGCGCCCAACATCACGTCCCTCACGGCCGCGGACCGGGACGGCGCGCGCCGGCTGGCCGAGCACCTGCTCTCGCGCGGCCACCGCCGCATCGCCTTCGTCGCGGCGCGCGTGCCGTGGCCGATGATCGAGCAGCGGCGGCTCGGCTACCGGGACGCGCTCAGCGCAGCGGGCGTCGCGATCGACCCCGGCCTCGAGCGCTTCGAGGGCACCTGGGGAACCCAGCTCGGGCCGGAGCTGGTCAGGCAGCTGCTCGCGCTCGACGATGCGCCCACGGCGATCATGTGCGGCAACGACCTGCTCGCGCTCGGCGTGCTGCAGGAGCTCCGCCGCCGCAAGCTCCGGGTTCCCGCCGACGTGGCCGTCACGGGCTTCAACAACTTCGACTTCGCCGAGTTCGTCGATCCGCCGCTGACGACCGTGCGCACGCCCGGCTACGAGATGGGCCGCGCGGCCGCCCAGAACCTGATCGACGCACTCGAGGGCACGGGCCCGGTGGAGAGCCGGCTCGAGTTCCCCGTCGAGCTCGTGCTGCGCGACTCGGCCTGAACAGGGGCGGGTCGCGCAAGGCCGGCGCCCGCGAGGGTGCTCGGGTCAGGCCTCGACGGCGCCGTCGGCCTGCAGCCGCGAGACCGACTGCACGCCGCCGTAGAGCACCGCGCTGACCTCCGTCTCCAGCACCTCGCCGGGGTTCAGGACGCGCGCGCGTCCGGCGGCCACGGCATCGGCGAGCGGGCTCGGATAGCCCGTCCAGGGCTCGACGATCGCGTGGTAGTAGCCGCGCCAGCCGCCGTACACGAGCCACAGCCAGACCACCGGGAACAGCTCGCGGTCGAAGCAGAGGCCGAAGCCCCGCCGAGCTTCGGTGTCCGTGGCCGCGACCCAGCCGTCCTCGAGCTCCGTCAGGAAGTGCAGGGCGAAGCTCGCGGCCTCGGGCCCCAGGGCCCGGCGCACGTCGAGCGAGCCGAAGATCGGCCAGTCGTAGCTGTCGCCGAGCTCCCCGACGGCGCCGCCGCCGCTCTCGTCGACCAGCGCGCGCCGCGCCGGCACGTCGAAGCGGTGCGCGGGCGAGATGGCCTGCACGGGATGGATGCCCCAGTTGAAGTCGAAGGGCTGAAAGCCGGTGTGCTCGAGCCGGTAGCTGACGGTCAGCGCCGGCGAGCCGCGCTCGAGGCGCAGCCGGCGGGTCCAGCGCGCGGGCGTGATGGGCGTGTCGATCGTCAGCACGAGCTCGACCGCGTCCGGTCCGGAAGCGCCGATCTCGTAGCGCGCCGCCTGCGTCCACAGCTCGCCCATGTACGGCAGCTGGTCGCCATGCCGGTTGGGCGAGGGCGCGCCGCCGGGGAAGGCCTCGTCCCAGCCGCCGGCCCAGTGGTCGTCGAAGTTGGCGTGCAGCTCGGCGCGGTGCGGCTGCACGCGCGGCGACTTCCAGAGCACGTCGTGATCGCGCGCCTTGTCGATCAGGCGGAAGATGTTGCCGCCGAGCTCGGGCAGCACGTCGACAGCCATGTGCTCGTTCTCGAGGCGGATGCACTTCAGCCCGCGGTACGTCCACCCGTCGTCGATGCGGCAGGTCATCTCAGTAGCACGTGGCCAGCAGGCCGCCGTCGACGACGAGCGGCTGGCCGCTCATGAACGAGGCATCGTCGGAGGCCAGGAAGACGACCGCGCGCGCGATCTCGCGCGGCTGGGCGATGCGGCCGAGCGGGTACTCGGCGCTGACCTCGGCGCGCAGGGCGGCGGGGTCGTCGGCGGTGTCGAAATACGCCTGCACGAGCGGCGTGTCGATGTCCCCGGGGCAGATGGCGTTGCAGCGGATGCCGGCCGAGCCGTACTGGACGGCGGTCGCGCGCGTGATCCCGAGCACCCCGCCCTTGGCGGCGCAGTAGGCCGCGAGGATGCCGTCTCCGACGAGCGCGAGGATCGACGCGACGTTCACGATCACGCCGCCGCCCGCCGGCCGCATGGTCAGCACGGCGTGCTTGCAGCCGAAGAACACGCCCTTGAGGTTCGTGCCGAGCACGCGGTCGAGCTGCTCCTCGCTGGTCTCGGCGAGCTCCTCCTCGATCTGGATGGCGGCGTTGTTGACCATCACGTCCACCCGCCCGTGGCGCTCGAGCGCGGCGGCGAGCAGCGCCGCGACGTCGGGCTCGCGGCTGACGTCGGCGTGGACGTAGCTGCCGATCGCGGCCATGCTCTCCGCGCCCGGCCGCGTCCTGGACGTCGCAGCCGACGACGATCCCGCCCTCGGCCGCGAGCTCCCGGGCGATCGCCTGGCCGAGGCCGGAGGCGACGCCGGTGACGACGCAGACCCGCCCGTTCAGCCGGCCCATCAGTAGCCTCCCTGCCCGACCTCGTCGGGCTCCTCGTACCAGCGCACGCGGTCGCCCACCCGTGCCCGCGCCTTCCACTTCAGGGACTTGGGCGCATCCTCGATCGCGGTCGAGATCGCCGCCACTCGCGCCTCGATCAGGCGCTGGTCGTCGGCGTCGAGGCCGCTCTCCGACAGCCCCGCCCGCAATCGCTCGAGGTTGATCTGCAGCGTGCGGAAGAGGCCCCAGTCAGCGGCGCAGAGGTCGGCGATGCGTGCCGCGTCGATGCGCTCGACGTCGCCCGGGCCGAGCTCGTGCTCGAGCAGCACCGCGTAGGCGTCGGAGCGGTCCTTGGCGTTGAGCTTGACGATCTGCAGCTTCGTGAGCAGCAGGTCGGCCAGCGGCACGGTCACCGGGTCGCGGTCGAGGTGCTCGCCCACGGGCAGCACGTGGCACATCTCGAACGTGCTCACGAAGACGTCCAGCTGGCGCTCGTTGGGCTCGTCGTAGAAGAGCATGCGGCGCGCGCCGTGCATGGCGTTGAAGGTCCGGTTGGGCACGTAGCCCTGCGCCTCGAGGAAGGCACCGGCTTGCCGGCCCCGGCCCTTGTCCGTGACCACGTCGATATCGCGGATCTCGCGCGCGAAGGCCGGGTGGAGCTCGCCCTGGACGTGCAGGCGGACGGCCACGCCGCCGATCAGCCGCAGGCGGATCCCCTCTTCCTCGGCCGCTGCGAGCAGCCGCCGCGCCTCGTCGACGACGTCGGGCAGGATCGGCGACGTCACGGGCGCGGTACCGGCGTCATGCAGCGGGAGTGTATCCACGGCCCGAATGACCTCAGCCCGTCACGAACTGATGGCGCGCGCTCTCGCCGTCGAGATTGACCAGGCAACCGGCGATGCGGCCGGTGTGGTAATCGCTGCCCGGGTTGACGCAGAGCGTGCGCCCGATGCGCATCGCGCCGGCCGACTCGTGGATGTGGCCGTGCAGCGAGGCGATCGGCTGGTAGCGCTCGATCGCCTCGCGCACCGCGGTCGAGCCGACGGGGATCATGTGCGGCTCCTTGCCGACGAGCACCATGTTGAAGTCGGAGTCGAGCTCGGCGGCGGTGTCGAGGCCGGTGTCGTACGGCGGCACGTGCAGGTTGAAGACGCAGCGCGAGATGTCGTCGACCTGCGACGCCAGCGCCTCGATGCGGCGGAACAGCTCGTCCTCGTCGAGCTCGCGCGGCGAGTCCCAGGGCGTGCGGTTCGAGTAGCCGAGCGAGAGCATCGTGTAGCCGTCGAACTCGACGATGCGCTCGTCGCAGGCCTGGACGTGCTTGGAGGCCCGCAGCTGCTCCTCGAGGCTCGTCGGATCGTCGTTGCCGGGCATCACGAAGCAGGGGATGCCGGACTCCCCGAGCCGCTCGTCGGCCTGGTCGAGCCAGCGCGAGAAGGTGTTCAGCATGACGCCCTCGAACCAGCGCTCGCGCTCGGCCTCGGGCAGGCCGGAGATCTGCGCGACCTCCTCGGCGGTCGTGCGGTACGGATACATGCCGTTGCCCCGGATGCGGCGCTCGAGCGCGAGCAGGTCCGCCTCGTTGTCGACCCGCTCGGTGCGGCCGAAGAGCTGCCCGGTGAAGACCCCGGCGGGATCCTCCACCAGCGGGATGACCATCTTGCCGGTGACGTCGCCGCCCATCACGAGCACCTGCGCCTTGTAGTGCCTGGGCGCGTTGAGGAACTTCAGCCACAGCACCTCGGTGCCGTGGATGTCGCTCGCGTAATAGAGACGGAGGGGGGCGCCGCCGCCCCCCTCCGCCTTGCGTCGCCGGAAGACCACGCCTACTCGGGCGGGATCTCGAGGTAGTTGAGCGAGAGGTCGATGCCCTGGGACTTGCGCACGGCGCTCGCGACGTAGTAGATGACCGCGCCGGCGATCAGGCAGCAGGCGATCAGCGAGAGCCCGCCGTTGCCCGGAGTGGTGAAGAGCTGGTCGGCCACGCTCTTGCCCGCATTGGGCAGGCCGAGCTTCGCGTAGGCAAACCAGAGCCAGCCGCCGAACAGGCCGGCCAGGATCGAGCCGACGCCGAAGATCGCCATCAACGGCACGCCCAGGACGCTGATGTTCGAGACCGAAGCCTCGTAGGCGGCCTTCTTGCGGTACGGGAAGAGGATCGCACCGATGCCGACGAGGATGAAGACCGGGAAGCCCACCACCGTCGAGAGCGCGATGTACTTGAAGAAGCTCGTCGTGTACGCGGCGGCGTAGAGGGACGGGATCGAGATCAGCCCGACCAGGGCGAGTGAGACGACGGGCGTGTGCGTGCGCGGGTTGATCGCCGCGAGCTTCTCGGGGATCACCTGGTCGAACGACCACGCGAACAGCGCGCGCACCGGCTGCACGATCTGGATGTAGACGATCAGCGGCGCCCAGCAGAGGAACGTGATCCCCAGGAAGGCCACGAAGATCGTGTTCGTGTGGATGGCTGCGACGAGCGTGATCCACCAGGGCGCGTTGGGCAGGCTGTAGACCTTGGGATCGCCCGCGACGCCGTTGACCGCGGTCAGGAATTGCTGGCCGACGGTGTGGTAGAGCAGCACGACCATCAACGCGATCGAGCCGAACGTGATCGCGAGGCCCGAGAGCATCGAGTACCAGTTGCTGCGCGTGCCGGCCGAGCGGATCTCGCCCGCGAGGTTCGTCGAGAACCAGACCCACACGCCGAACGCGATGATCGCGCCCGAGGCCACGATGGTGTTGTGCCAGTCGGTCCCGCCGCCGGTGACGACGCCGGCCGACTGTGCCTTGTTGATGAAGAAGTGATACGTGTCGGCCTGCTTGGTGAAGGGCCGCGCGTAATCGTTGTAGGACTTGATGAACTCGCTCCGCGACGTGAACAGGAGCGTCAGGCCGGCGACCACGAAGCCGGCCATCGCGAGGCCGAAGAGCCAGAGCTGGATGCGCATCATCAGGCGCGTGCCGTACATCATGATCGCGACCAGGCCGACCACGAGGATGATGCCGACGATCATGTCGCCCGGCTTGTCGGCGATCGTCGTGCCCCAGCTCTGCAGCCGTGGCGAGTCCGCCGCGACGCCGACCATCGTGAGCATGGGGCCGAGGCAGACCTTGGCGGAGAACACGCCCCAGTAGCCGAGCGCCAGGATCGACGACGCGCCGATCAGGATGCTCGAGCCGATCGCCAGCGCAGGATGCACGGAGCGCGAGACGAGGATGTAGTCGGCGCCCGAGCGCGGCATGATCTGCGAGAGCAGCCCGAACGCACCGGAGATCAGGAACGAGCAGACGACGGTGATGCCGATTGCCGCGTAGACATTGACCCCGGAGAAGGTCGACAGGATCCAGAAGATGGAGACGGCCATGACCAGCCCCGGACAGGCCGGCAGTACGTTGAAGATGACGGCGTCGCGGACCTTGATGTCGCGAACGAGCCCGGTGGCCTTGCGCGCGAAATGCGCTTGGGGAGCTGCCGGTCGTTCAGCCATTCGATCACCCCTTTGCTTGACGTTCCCGGTGCTCTTTATCGTTCAAGCTCTCGGGTCGGCCGAGTATATTCCGGCCCCCGTGCGTGTCAAGGGGCTGCGGGTTGCATCGCTGCCCGGGCAGCGCTACTGTCGCCGCTTGATCGATCAAGTCCGCTGCCTGGGAGCGACCCCACCGCGATGCTGCAGTTCGCCGAGTACTTCAACCCGAGACCGATCGAGTTCTGGAAGGTGGTGCGCCAGGTCGGCGTCGACGCCGTGATCTCCGAGCTCGAGGACTCGCCCGACGGCAGGCACGACAACACGGGCGATCAGCCCTGGGACTTCCGGCCGCTGGAGCGCATGCAGGAGCGCTACGAGAGCGCCGGGCTGCGGCTCGCCGGCATCGAGGACTGGCCGCCGATGGATCGCGCGCGCCTCGGCCTGCCCGGCCGCGACGAGGAGATCGGGCACTTCTGCACCCTCGTCCGCAACATGGGCCGGCTGGGCATTCCGATGCTCTGTTACAACTGGATGGCCTGCGTCAACTGGACGCGCACGACGGTCTCGGCGCCTGGTCGCGGCGGGGCGCTCGTGACGGGGTTCCGGCTGTCCGACATGGAGGACTCGCCGACCTGGGCGGGCGACGTGCCGGCCGCGCAGTTGTGGAGCGCGCTCGAGTACTTCCTCGCGCGCGTCGTGCCCGTCGCCGAGCAGGCCGGCGTGCGCCTGGCGCTGCACCCCGACGATCCGCCGATCCCGCAGCTGCGCCGCATCGGCCGCATCATGATCACCGTCGACGCCTTCGAGCGCGTGCTCTCGCTGGCCGACAGCGAGGCCAACGCGATCTGCCTCTGCCAGGGCAACTTCACGCTCTTCTGCGACGATCTGCCCGCCGTCATCCGGCGCTTCGGCGGCGAGGGGCGCATCGCGTTCGGGCACTTCCGCGACGTGCGCGGCACGGCGACGGACTTCGTGGAGACGTTCCACGACGACGGCAAGACCGACATGCTCGCCTGCATGGCCGCCTGGCACGACTTCGAGTTCGGCGGCGTTCTGCGGCCCGACCACGTGCCGACACTGGCGGGCGAGCCGAACGACGATCCGTCCTATGCGCTGCAGGCCCGGCTGCACGCGATCGGCTACATGCAGGGGCTGCGCGAGGCCGCGCTGGCCGAGCGGGGGGCGTCGGCGTGAATGCCCCCGTGCGCGACGCGGCGGCGGACGTCCGGCCCGTGGCACGAGGCATCGACCACCCCGAGGGCGTCGCCTGGCACGACGGGCATCTCTACTGCGGCACCGAGGGCGGTGAGCTCCTGCGCATCGACCCGGCCGACGGATCGTGGGAGGTCGTGGCGCGGCCCGGGGGCTTCCTCCTGGGACTGGCCTTCGACGGCTCCGGTGCCTGCGTGATCTGCGACGCCGGGGCCGGTCGCCTCGTGCGCGTCGCGCCGGACGGCTCGTCGGAGACGCTGGCCGACTCCGTCGCCGGCCGCAAGCTGATCTCGCCGAACTTCCCGCTCTTCGGCAGTGACGGCACGATCTGGGCGACGGAGTCGGGCTCGGGCTGGACGGCGGACGACGGGTACCTCTTCCGCATCCCGCCCGGCGGCGAGGCCGAGCTCGTCAGCGAGTCCTGCCGCCGCTTCCCGAACGGCCTCGCGCTGGCACCGGACGAGAGCCGCCTGTACGCAGTCGAGTCGCGCTGGCCGGGCGTCGTCAGCTACCCGCTGAGCGACGGCGTGCTCGGCGAGCGCGAGGAGACGCTGCCGCTGCCGTTCACGGTGCCCGACGGCCTCGCGTTCGACGCCGGCGGCGCGCTCTACATCGGCTGCTGCCGCCCCGATCGCGTCTACCGCCTGGCCGCGTCCGGTGCGCTCGAGGTCTATCTCGACGACTACACCGGCGAGTTCATGACGACGCCGACGAACCTCGCCTTCGGTGGCGAGGGGCTGCGCACGCTCTTCCTGGCCGGGCTCGCGGGCTGGTCGGTCAATGCCGTCGACGTCGAGGTTCCCGGCCACCCGCTCCCGCGGCCGGTCGCGCGATGACGAGCTGGGCCGGGATCTTCCCGAGCATCCCCACGGCGTTCAGCGACGATGGCTCGCTCGACCTCGAGTCGCAGGCCGCGGTCGCGCGCTTCAGCGTCGAGTGCGGCGCCCAGGGCCTGCTCTGCTTCGGCCTCGCGGGCGAGGTCTTCCGGCTGACCCCGCAGGAGCGCATCGCGGCGCTCGAGGCGATCGTCGAGGGGGTGGCGGGGCGCATCCCCGTTCTGGCGGGCGTCGGCACCGAGGCGCTGCACACCTCGGTCGCGCTGGCGCGCGCGGCGCGCGCGGCGGGCGCCGACGGCCTCGTGATCCCGCCGCCCGTGACGACGCGGCCGTCACGCAGCGAGCTGATCCGCTACTTCGCCCAGATCGCCGTGGCGGGCGAGCTGCCGGTCATGGTGCAGGACGCGCCGGTCTACCTGGGCATCGAGCTGGGGCCCGAGCTCGTCGAGGAGGCCGCGCAATCGGCTCCCGAGATCGTCTGCGTAAAGCTCGAAGCAGGGCCGGAGCGCATTGCCGAGTGGATCGCCGAGACCGGCGACGCCTTTGCGATCTTCGACGGCAACGCGGGCATCGCGCTGCTGGACACGCTCGACAACGGCGCCGTCGGCAACGCGCCCGGCGCCGACGTGACGGACGAGCTGGTCGCGACCTACGCGCTCTGGCTCGCCGGGGATGCCGAGGCTGCGCGTGCGCGTTTCGCGCCGCTGCTGCCCTTGCTGGTGTTCGAGTCGCAGGGGATCGAGCACTTCAACGCCTGTGCGAAGCACCTGCTCGCGCGCCGCGGCGTGCTCGCGTCGAGCCATATGCGCGCGCCCGCGAACGGCCTCAACGCGGTCGGCCGGGCGCTGATCGAGCGGTACTTCGACGCGATCCCGGCGTACCGGCCCGGCGCGCCGGCTGCCTGAGGTCCGGCTCCTGCGGGTCCCGTAGTTGACATGCCCGCGGGCCAGGGCGGACACTCCGCAGCAATGAGCGACCTGAGCGTCGGCATGCGGCTGGCCGGCTTTCGCATCGAGTCCCTCATCGGTCGCGGATCGATGGGAACGGTGTACTCGGCCAAGGACGTCGCGCTCGACCGGCGCGTGGCGATCAAGGTGCTCGCCCCGGCGCTGGCGCGCGACGAGCGCTTCCGCGAGCGGTTCCTGCGCGAGTCGCGGCTGGTCGCGAGCCTGGAGCATCCGAACATCGTCCCGATCTACGCAGCGGGCGAGGCCGACGACCTGCTCTACCTGGCCATGCGTTACGTGGACGGCCGCGACCTGGCCAGCCTGCTCTCGACGCTCGGCCGCCTGGATGCCGAGCGCGCGGTCGAGCTCGTCGGCCAGATCGGCGCCGCACTGGACGCCGCGCACGCGCGGGGCCTGATCCATCGCGACGTCAAGCCCGGGAACATCCTGCTCGCCCGCCACGACGGCCAGGCCGATCACGCCTACCTGTGCGATTTCGGGCTGGCCAAGCACGCCTCCACGGTCTCCAGCCTGACAGGGGATCGCGGCATCATCGGCACCGTCGAGTACCTCGCGCCCGAGCAGATCGAAGGCGGGCTGATCGACAGCCGCGTCGACGTCTACGCGCTCGGGTGCGTGCTCTACGAGCTGCTCACCGGCGAGCCGCCGTTCAACCGGGGGAACGAGCTCAGTGCCCTGATCGCGCACGTCAGCGATGCGCCGCCGAAGGTCTCGGCGCGCCGCCCCGAGCTGCCGGAGGCGCTCGACGAGGTGATCGCCACCGCCCTGGCCAAGGACCGGGAGCTGCGGCACCCGACGTGCGCGGCGCTCGTCACGGCGGCTCGCGCGGCCTTGCGCGGCGAGCACCCGGAGCGGCCCGCCGCGGTCGGCGAGACCGGCGCGGTGCGCACGTTCCTGTTCGCCGACGTCCGCGGCTACACCTCCTACACGCGAGAGCAGGGCGACGAGGCCGCTGCCGCGCTCGCGCAGGCGTTCGCGGGCGTCGTCTCCCGGCTGGCCCCGGAGTACCGGGGGACGCTGCAGGAGCTGCGGGGCGACGAGGCGCTCGTCGTCTTCGACTCGGCGCGCGCCGCCCTCCGCTTCGCGCTGGCGCTCCAGGAGGCGATCGCCGAGAGCGAGCTCCCGCGCCCCGTCGGAATCGGCCTGGACGCGGGCGAGGCGGTCGCAGTGGCGGACGGATTCCGTGGAGGGGCGCTCAACCGCGCGGCGCGGCTGTGCGCACTCGCAGGCCCGCGAGAGGTCCTCGCGAGCGACGCCGTGCGCGAGCTCGCCGGCACGACCGACGGCGTCGTCTACGGCTTTCGGCGAGTCGAGCGGCTGAAGGGGTACGAGAAGCCGGTCGGCGTCGTCGAGATCCACTCCGCCCAGTCGGCGCCCGGACGGGAGCTGCGGCGGAGCGTGGTGCGCACGCTGGGCGGAGGGCGCCCTCGTCGGCGCATCGGAGCGCTCGCGGCCGTCCTGCTCGCCGCGCTCGCGGCGCTCGCGGCGCTCGTCTTCGGCACCGGGCATGGCAGCCCCGGCCGGCCGGAGCTGAGGGCCGAGAGCCTGGGCATCATCGACACGGCCACGGGCAAGCTGACGGGCTCCATGAATCCCGGCTCCTCGGAGGTCGACGGCCTGATCAAGGACGGCGAGGGGTTCTGGGCGTTCTCGGGCGCAAACGGCTACTTCCTGCAGCAGATCGACACCGCAAGACGGGTCGTCGCGCAGCAGGTACCGCTGGCGCACAGCCCGTACTACGTGCTTCCGCACACCGCCTTCGGCTCGATCTGGCTGACCTGGAATCTCGGAGACAGGCCCCAGCTCGTCCGCTTCGACACCCAGTTCGGCCGTATCGCGAAGCGCATCGACCTGCCGGTGCCCGCCGGGGCCGCCGGCAACTTCGCCACCCAGGCCCAGGGGATCGCCTCGACCCCCGACGGCATCTGGGTCGCCTACGGGCAGCCCAAGAAACTGGCGCGCATCGATCCGCGCAGCGACAAGATCGTCAAGACCGTGACGTTGCCGGACGGCGGCCTCTGGGAGGACACGCTGCTGGCCGCCGGCGACGGGCAGCTGTGGGCGGTCGACCGGAGCGGGAGGCGCATCGTCCGACTCGATCCCGAGACGGGCGCCGTGCTCGCCCAGGGCAGGATCCACGATGGCTTCGTGGAGGATGCGGCGGTCGCAGGCGGCTCGCTCTGGCTCCCGGTCGAGAACGACGGCGGCGTCTGGCAGCTCGACAGATCGGCGACCATCGTCGGCAAGGTCGCCACGGGCCAGGTGCCGTGGGCAGAGGTCGTCGACGGCGGCGCGCTGTATGTCTCGAACCAGAACTCCGGCACGGTCACGCGCATCGACGCGGCGACCCAGCAGACGCGGCAGTACGCCGTGGGCCACCGGCCGCTCGCGATCGGTGTCCGGTCCGGCCGGCTGTGGGTGTTTGCCGCCCAGAGCGCGGAGGAGGCGCGCGCGCGGATCACGGGATCACGCGTGGTCGAGGCCGTGACACCGGGCGACCCGTTCTACGCGACCGACCCGGCCACCCTGCGCGGCATCGAGCAGCACGCGCTCCAGTACGCGGTGGGCGTGCGGCTGATGGACGTGAAGGTGGCGCCGAACGGCAGGTCGGCGCTGTTTCCCAGCGGAGCCCTGGGCCAGCCCGAGATCTCGCAGGACGGGCGGTCCCTCACGTTCACCGTCCGCCCCGGGCTCGCGTACTCGCCTCCTTCGCACGCCGAGGTCACCGCTGCCGATTGGAAGTTCTCGATCGAGCGGGCACTCTCACCCGTCTACGCCGTCGGTCAGCCGAGCTACTGCGAGGAGGTGATCCCGGACATCGCCGGGGAGGACGCGTACGTGCACGATCGCGCCGCGCACATCAGCGGCATCGCCGTCTCGGGGTCGCACGTCACCTTCACCCTGACGAAGCCCTCGACGACGTTCCCGGCGCGGCTCTCGAACGCCTGCTTCACATCCGTGCCTCTCGACACGCCGACGATCGTCGACGGCGTGCCCCAGCCGATCCCCTCGGCCGGCCCGTACTACGTGGACTCGCACGTCAGCGGTCAGCAGCTGATCCTCCGCCCCAACCCCAACTACACGGGACCGCGCCCGCGCCGTCTCGACGCGGTCGTCTTCCGCAACGGCTTCGACCCGGGCACCGCAGCCTCCATGGTCGCGGCCGGGTCGGCCGACTACACGTTCCCGAGCGGCGCCTCCGACACGGCGCCCTCGATGGCCGAGGGCGGCCTCTACGCGCGTACGCTCGGTGTGGCTTCGGGCAAGCCGCCTCGCTACTTCCAGCCGGCGGCCTCGGGCGTGCGGTTCCTGCTGCTGAATTCGCAGCGTGGGCCGTTGCGCGATGTCCGTCTGCGGCAGGCCGTCGCCTTGGCAGTCGACAGGAGCGCATTCGCCCGTCTGGACGGCGCGGTTCCGGCCGCGACGATGATCCCGCCCGGCGTGCCCGGGTACTCGGCGCAGCGGAAGCCGCCGGCCGGTGGTCTCGAGCGTGCCCGCAGGCTGATCGGCAACCGGCACGTCAAGCTCGCGCTGTACACCTACCAGGGCCAGGGGCATGTCAATGCCGAGCGCTCCCAGGCCGTGCGCGCAGCCCTCGCCGCAGTCGGCATCGAGGTGAGCGTGCACATCGTGGGTGACCCCTGGGCAGTGGCTCGCAAGCCGGGCTCACCAGTCGACATCCTGTCTGACGGCTGGGTACCGGACTACCCGGACCCATCGGACACGACGACCGAGCTGCTCGATCCAAAGCGCCTGCTCGGCGGTACATACCCAGGCTGGTTCAAAGATCCACATTGGGTTGCCCAGATGCGAGCGGCCGAGCGGGTGACGGGCCCCCGCCGCGCCGCGGCCTTCCAGCGTCTCGACCGCGGTCTCGACCTCGGGCCCACGCCCGTCGTCCCCATCGCATTCGTCGCGGGCACGCCGCAGCTGTTCTCGAAGCGCGTCGGCTGTCACCAGTTCCTGCCGCAGTACAGCGGGCTCGTCGACTTCGCCTCGCTCTGCCTGAAGTAGGAGCCGGCAACGACTCGATTCCGCCGCCGCGTACGCTGTCCGGCTCCGGCAGCGAACAGGGGACATCAGCATGGAGTACCGGCAACTGGGTCGCTCGGGCCTTCGCGTCTCGAGCCTGGCGCTGGGGACGGCGACATTTGGCGGCAAGGGCAAGCTCGGCCTCTGGGGCTCCACCGACGTGGCAGGCGCCCGGCGTCTGATCGACCGCTGCGTCGAGGCGGGCGTCAACCTCGTCGACACCGCCGACGCGTACTCCAGCGGCCTCTCGGAGGAGATCCTCGGCGAGGCCCTCCAGAGCAGTCACGGCCACGTGCTCGTGGCCACCAAGGCGCGCTTTGCGATGGGCGAGGGCCCGAACGACGCCGGCCTCTCCCGGCACCACCTGATCGCGGCCTGCGAGGCGAGCCTCCGGCGCTTGCGGCGGGATCACATCGACCTCTACCAGGTGCACACCTGGGACGGCCAGACGCCGCTCGAGGAGACGCTCTCGGCGCTCGACACCCTCGTGCGCTCGGGGAAGGTGCGCTACATCGGCTGCTCGAACTTCTCCGGCTGGCATCTGATGAAGGCCGCCGGCGTCGCGGAGCGCCGCGGCTACGAGCACTTCGTGGCGCAGCAGATCTACTACTCGCTGCAACAACGCGACGCAGAGCACGAGGTGCTGCCCGCCGCGATCGACCTCGGCGTCGGCACCCTGGTCTGGAGCCCCCTGGCCGGCGGACTGCTCTCCGGCAAGTACCGCCGCGGCGTGCTGCCCGAGGGCGATGCGCGGCACCTCGGCGATTGGCACGAGCCGCCGGTCTACTACCAGGATCAGCTCTACGACATCGTCGAGGCGATCGTCGGCATCGCCGAGGCCCGGCGCGTGCCGGCCCCGCAGGTCGCGCTCGCCTGGCTGCTCGCGCGGCCGGGCATCACGTCGCTGATCATCGGGGCGCGCAACGAGGAGCAGCTTGCCGCGAACCTCGGCGCTGCCGAGCTCGAGCTGACTGCCGCGGAGAGCGACGAGCTCGAGCGCGTCAGCCGGCGGCCGCTGCCCTATCCGCTGTGGCACCAGCTCGACGGCTCGGCCGATCGGCTGTCGCCGGCGGACGAGTCGGTGCTCGGCCCCTATCTGAGCGAGCAGCAGCGTTGATTCGCGCTCAGCGCGGACCCGCCGTCGTAGCGAGCAGCGAGGCGGCCGCGCGGCCCGCACGCCTCGGGAGGGACGCCAAGACAACTCGTGGATCACGCCCTAGGCTGAGACCAGTGACGGGGTTCTTGCGCACCGGGGTGGTCGCCCTCGCAGGTCTGGTGCTGGTGGCGGCAGGGTGGTCGGAGAGCGCGCACGCGCGCGTGACGGTCGAGCAGACCGTGCGCGCAGCGGACTCGGTGCGCAGCACGCTCGCGGCAGCGTCGAGGCGCGGAGCCCTCACGGTCGACCAGCGCTACCGCTACCGCCGCTCGCTGCGCCTTTCGATCCAGACGGTGCGGCGCCTCGCCGCGCCCGGCGAGGCGCGGCGGCGCGACGAGCTCGCATCCCAGGTCCTCATGCTGGCGACGCTCGCCTCGCGTCGCAGGCTGACGCCGGCGCGCATGCGGCCGTTGTTCCGGCAGCTCGACGTGAACCGCGTCTGGTTCGCGGCCTCGCAGCCGCCGAGTCCTGTCGAGCGCATCACCGTTCCGGGCGATCCGCTCGTCTACGCCTATTACCCGGGCCACGGCCTCCAGTTCCAGCCGCTCTTCAGCTGGACCAGGGTCAACGGCTACTGGTTCGCCAAGGACTACGCCGGGATGCAGCGGCTGGTCGACCGGCTCGCGAAGATCGCCGTGCCGCAGCCGGGCAGCTGGGTCTCTTGGGAGTACTCGTTCGACTACCCGGGCTCGCGTGCGCCCTGGCTCAGCGGCATGGCCCAGGGGGTGGCGGTTCAGGCGTTGGCGCGAGCATGGCAGGCGACGGGCAACGCGCGTGACCTCGCGCTCGCACGGCGCGCGCTGGTGGGACTCGGCCGGCCGCTGGCAGACGGTGGGCTGGTGCAGCGGTCGGCGGGCGGGCGCTGGTGGCCGCTCTACGCCGAGCAGCCGTCGCTGCGCGTTCTCAACGGCGATCTGCAGACGGTCATCTCCCTCTACGACTACGCCGCCATCACGGGAGACGCCCGCGCCGCGGGCTGGGCGCGGGACGGCGCGCGCCTGGCGGCCACTCGCCTGCCTGCCTACGACTCGGGCGCCTGGTCGCTCTACGAGGGATCCCTCGAGGCCAGGCTCGGCTACCACGACCTGATGACGCTGCAGCTTCGTCAGCTCGCGCTCAAGACCGGCAACCTCGAGTTCCGCATCTACGCCGATCGCTTCGCGCAGTACCGGGTCACGGCGCCGGTGATCGCCGCTGCCATCCACCCGATCGTCGTCGCCTATCCATCGGTCGCCGACAGCCCGCGCGCCACCGCGACCGTGCGTGCGCGGCTCGACAAGGTCTCCACGGTGAAGCTCATCGTCAGCGGTCCGTCGGGGTCGATCGTCGCGACGCGTCAGCTGGGCAGCCTGCGTCGCGGGGAGGTCAGCGCGCGCTGGGACGGGCGCTCCCATGGCCTGCCTGCTGCTCCCGGCGTCTACCTGCTGTGGCTGCGCGCCACCGACCTGGCGGGCAACCGCTCCCCGCGCACGTTCATCGGGGCCGCTGACGTGGAGCGCGACACGAAGCCGCCGGCCGTGCGCCTCCTGCGCATCGAGCGCGCTCACGGGCACGTCCGGCTGCGCTGGAGGTTGCACGATAACGCCTCGAGCCGCTTCCGCATCGTGGTCTCGACCGCTGGGCACAGCGAGACGCTGCGCCTCGTCGCGCCGAACGGGCGACGCACGCTCGCCCTCGCTGCTGCGGGCGCCGATCTCACCGCGGCGATCACGATCGCCGACGAGAGCGGCAACCGCACCTGGCGCACCCGCCGCGCTCGCTAGCCGAATCGGAGCTCCGCGTCGCGCGAGGCGCTCGCGAGGTCGGCGAGACGGGTGCAGCCGAAGCGACGCGGGGGAGGAGACGAGCTTATGATCGCCCGCATGGATGCGATGGAGCTGCTCGACGATCCCTCCGGCGTGCGCGTGATCGCGCTCCAGGGCGAACACGACCTCGCCTCCGCGGGTGCTCTGCGTCTCGCTCTGGCCGGCGCCCGCGAGGCGAAGCGCCCGGTCGTGATCGAGCTCTCGGTCGTCTCGTTCATCGATTCGACGATCCTCGGCGTGATCGTGGGAGGGCTGCGCGAGTGCAAGGACGACGGCCGCGGCTTCGCCGTCGTCGCCTCGAGCGACGAGAGCGAATCGGTTCCCCGGCTGCTCGGCGTGGCGGGCTTGCGGGCCGTGTTTCCCGTCTACGAATCGCGGGCGCAAGCGATCGAGCAGGCTTCGACGGGACGAAACTCTCCCGTCTAGGGGCGTGGATCGATGTGCCGTCCCGCTTCGACGGCGAACGCGTGCGCCGGGAGCAGCGCGCGCCCCGCCGCTTTCTCCGGATGACGGCAGAGTCCGTCGGCGCCGACGGTCCAGCCGCAGGCCTCGAGCCACACGAGCTGTGCATGCATCTCGCGCAGCCGGCCCTGATCGCTTCCGACCGCGATCCCGCCTCGCATCGCCGCCTCATCCAGCATGGTGATCTCTACCCGTCGGGCGGCGTTCATATGCACGCGGCTTCGGCCATGCCCCCGGCCGTTTGCGGGAACCGCGCCGTGGGCAGCACCGAGCGATGCGCATCGCGATCATCGGCGCGACCGGGAACGTCGGCACCGCTCTGGTGGCGGCGCTCGCCGCCGATCCGGCGGTCGACGAGATCGTGGGCATCGCGCGCCGGCCGCCGGCGCCGGCCTTCCCGCTGACCAGGTTCGTCCGCGCCGACGTCGCCCGCGACGAGCTCGCAGAGGCAATCGACGGCGCCGACGCGGTCGTCCACCTGGCCTGGGAGATCCAGCCCTCACGCGACCGCAAGCGGCTCTGGCGCACCAATGTGCTCGGGACCGAGCGCGTGCTCGCCGCCGCCGGCCGCGTCGGGGTGCGACGTGTCGTCGCCGCATCCTCGGTCGCCGTCTACGGCCCAGGGCCGAAGAGCCGAATGGTCGACGAGTCGTGGCCCAGCACCGGCATCCGGAGCTCCACCTACAGCATGCACAAGGTCATGCTGGAGCGCCTGCTCGATCTGCACGAGGAGCGCCACCCCGACCAGGCCGTCATTCGCCTGCGGCCGGCGCTGATCTTCCAGCGCTCGTCGGCGAGCGAGCAGCGCCGCCTGTTCGCGGGCCCCTTCGTGCCGACTGCGCTGCTCCGCCCGGGGCGCCTGCCGCTGCTGCCCGACATCGCGGGCCTCCGCTTCCAGGCCGTGCACACCGCCGACATCGCCCAGGCGTACCGGCTTGCGCTCCTCAACGAGAGGGCCCGGGGCGCCTACAACGTGGCGGCCGAGCCGGTGCTCGACGTACGGGCCATCGCGCACGAACGCCGCGCCCGCACCCTCCGCGTGCCGCGCCGCGCGGCGCGCGCCGCGTTCTCCGCTGCCTACGCGCTGCGCCTCCACCCGGCCGAGCCGAGCTGGCTCGACCTGGCACTGGAGACGCCGCTGATATCGCCGGAGCGAATCGCCCGCGAGCTCGGCTGGTCCGCGCAGCGCTCCGCATTGCACGCGATCGGCGAGGTGCTCGACGGCATGGCCGACGGCGCCGGTGGCGCAACGCCGCCGCTCGCGGCACCCGCGGGCCTCGCCGGACGCCTCGAGGAGCTGCGCGGCGGCCTGGGAGCATCGACTCCCGGCGTGGGCGAGTGACGCTCGTTTGCCGGGTCGAGGGCTGGGCATAGCCGCGTCATGCACTTCCTCCTCATCCCTCCATGGCGGGCGCGTCCGTGAAGGCGCTCGTTTATCACGGCAAGCGCGACGTGCGGATCGACAACGTCCCCGACCCCTCGATCCAGAAGCCCAACGACGCGATCGTGCGCGTCACCTCGACCGGCATCTGCGGCTCCGACCTTCATCTCTACGAGGTGCTCGGCATGTACCTCGACGCCGGCGACATCCTCGGGCACGAGCCCATGGGCATCGTCGAGGAGGTCGGCCCGGAGATCACCAACATCAAGCCGGGTGACCGCGTCGTCATCCCCTTCAACATCTCGTGCGGGCACTGCCACATGTGCGCCCTCGACCTGCAGTCGCAGTGCGAGACGACGCAGGTGCGGGAGCAGGGCACGGGTGCGGCGCTGCTGGGCTACACCAAGCTCTACGGCCAGGTCCCGGGCGGGCAGGCCGAGTACCTGCGCGTGCCGGAGGCGCAATACGGCCCGGTCGTCGTCCCGCAGGGGCCGCCCGACGACCGCTTCGTCTATCTCTCGGACGTGCTGCCGACGGCCTGGCAGGCGGTCGAGTACGCCGCCGTGCCGGAAGGGGGGACGCTCGCCGTCTTCGGCCTCGGCCCGATCGGGCAGATGTCCGCGCGCATCGGCCTGCACCGCGGTGCCGGGCGCGTCTTCGGGGTCGACCTCGTGCCGGAGCGCCTGGCGCTCGCCAGGAGCTACGGGATCGACGCGATCGACCTGCGCGAGCACGACGACATCGCGGCGGCGCTGGTCGAGCTGACGGAGGGCCGCGGCCCCGACTCGGTGATCGACGCCGTCGGCATGGAGGCCCACGGCGCTCCGCTCGGCCAGCTCGCCCAGAACCTCGCGGGCTTGCTGCCCGACGCCGTGGCGCAGAAGCTGATCGAGAAGGCCGGCGTCGACCGGCTGACCGCCCTGCATGCGGCCATCGACACGGTGCGGCGCGGCGGCACGCTCTCGGTCGTCGGGGTCTACGGCGGCCAGATCGATCCCCTGCCGATGATGACCCTGTTCGACAAGCAGATCACCCTGCGTCTCGGCCAGGCCAACGTCAAGCGCTGGGTCGACGACATCCTGCCGCTGCTCACCGTCGACGGCGACCCGCTCGGCGTCGACGACTTCGCGACGCATCGCCTGCCGCTCGACGACGCTCCGCAGGCCTACAAGACGTTCCAGGAGAAGAGCGACGGAGCGATCAAGATCCTGTTGCAGCCGTGAGCGGCCCGCCGCTCGCCGGCAAGGTGGTCGTCGTGACCGGCGCCACCAGCGGCATCGGCCGCGCAACCGCTCTGGCCTGCTCGCGACAGGGCGCCCGGCTGATGGCGGTCGGCCGCAAGGGCGCCGCCCTCGAGACGCTGGCGGAGGCGTGCGCCGGCTGGGGCGGCGAGCTGCGGAGCATCGCGCTCGACGTGACCGAGGACGAGGCGATGGAGACGATCGCGTCGGACGCGCTCGACGCGTTCGGCCGCATCGATGCCTGGGTCAACAACGCGGCCGTGTACGCGGTGGGCCTCTTCGAGCAGACGCCTCCCGAGGCCTTCGAGCGCGTGCTCGCGGTCAACCTCCAGGCAGCGGTGCGGGGATCCCGCGTCGCGCTCGCGCAGTTCCGCGCGCAAGGGGAGGGCGTGCTGATCAACGTCTCCTCGATGGTGGCCGGACTGCCCGGACCGACCGTGAGCGCCTACGCCGCCGCGAAATGGGGCCTGCGCGGGTTCTCGCTGGCGCTGCACGCCGAGCTGCGCGACGAGCCGGGGATCGACGTCTGCGTCGTCCGCCCCTCGTCGATCGACACGCCGATCTTCCGCCAGACGGCCAACTACAGCGGGCGCCGGGTCAAGGCGCTGACGCCGACCTACGCGCCCGAGCAGGCGGCCCGCGCGATCGCCGGCTTGATCACCAAGCCGCGCCGCGAGCTCGTCGTCGGCCGCTCCGGCAAGGCGCTCGCCGCGGCGCGCCATCTCGCGCCGGGACTCGTCGACCGCATCTTCGCGACCCGCTCGGTGCGCGACCAGTTCGACGGCGACGAGCCGGCCGAGCTGACGGACGGCAACCTCTACGAGCCCGATGAGCGCTGGGACGACGTCACCGGCGGATGGCGCGAGCGTGCCGGCGGGCTCGCTGCCGGCGCTCGTGCAGGGCTCCGGTAGCGAGCGCGGCTCAGGTTTCGGCCCCTCGCCTCGTGGGACACCCAAGCACAAGGCTCACGACGCTGGAGGCAAAGATCATGGGACTCAAGGACGAGGTCACGGGCAAGGCGAAGGAAGCCGAAGGCAAGCTCACCGACGACAAGTCGCGTGAGGCCGAGGGCCAGCTCGACCAGGCGAAGGGCAACGCCAAAGACGCCCTCGACGACGTCAAGGACGCCGCGAAGTCCTGAGACGCCGATGTCCGCGCATCCGAACCACGAGCCGACTCAGCCCGGTGACGCGGCTGGGCTCGGCGCCGACCAGGCCACGGGTGCCCCGGGCACGCCGACACCGCCCGAACAGCGCCCGAGCGACGAGGCGACTGCCGACATCGAGGAGCGCCAGGAGACGCCGCGCGCAAGGGAACGGGACGCGGGTCGTGCCCCGTCCGACGCGCCGTCGTATTGACGTGAATCGTGGCGGCGGCTGCACAACCCGGGGCTGAGGCGTACGTGCCGGAGGGCGGCGGAGTCGCCGCCCTCCGGCGTGCCGCCGCCGGATGCCGCGGCTGCGAGCTCTGGAGCGCTGCGACGCAGACGGTCTTCGGCGAGGGGCCCGCGCGCGCAGAGCTGATGCTCGTCGGCGAGCAGCCGGGTGACCGCGAGGATCTCTCGGGCCATCCTTTCGTCGGGCCGGCCGGGCGGGTGCTCGACTCCGCGCTCGGGATGGCGGGGATCGACCGCGACGCGGTCTATCTCACGAACGCCGTCAAGCACTTCCGCTGGAACGCGCGCGGCAAGCGCCGCCTGCACGAGCGGCCGGCTCGCTCCCACATCGTCGCCTGCACGCCCTGGCTGCGGGCCGAGCTGGAGCGGATCGAACCGCGCGTGCTCGTGCTCATGGGCGCGGTCGCGGCGCAGTCGCTGCTCGGACCGGACTTCAGCGTCATGCGCGAGCGGGGCGTCGTGCATGAGGCTCCGGACGGCCTGCCGACCGTGGTAGCCACCGTGCATCCGTCGTCCATCCTGCGCGGGCCCGACGAGGAGCGGCGGGCGCGGCTCGACCAGTTCGCGGCCGATCTGCGCCTGGCCGCCGAGCAACTCTGAGAGACCCTCGGCGCCTCCGCCCCCCCGGCAGCCTTGCTGCCGGCGGCCTTCAAGGCGCGTCCTACCTGAGGAGTACGTGAGATCGTCCGCCCGTACGACCCTCGATCCGACCTCGCTCCGACGACCGCGCAGCGGCGCGTTCCTAGTGTCGGTGCAGTTGTCAACCGAGGGAAGGAACGAGCATGGCACGCGCACCGCACACCCCCAACCTGGCCGCTCGCGTGGGACGCTGGAGCGCCGCTCACTGGAAGGCGGCGACGTTCGGCTGGCTGGCCTTCGTCGTCGTCGCCTTCGCCATCGGCGGCGTCGTCGGCACCAAGGACGCCAACCTGAACACGGCCGGTCCAGGCCAATCCGGCCGCATGGACCGGATCCTGGACGCGGGCTTCAAGCAGCCGGCCGGCGAGAGCGTCCTCATCCAGAGCCGCTCGCTCGGCACGAGCGATCCGGCGTTCCGGGCCGCGGTCGCCGACGTCGTCGGGCGCATCTCGGCCTCGGCCGTCGTCCAGAACGTCCAGTCGCCCTTCGCCTCGGCGCGGCCCGGGCGGATCTCGCAGGACGGGAGGGCCGCGCTCGTCGAGTTCGAGATACGCGGCGACAAGGACAAGGCGGTCGACAAGGTCGCGCCGGTGCTCGAGAGCGTCGCCGCTGCCCAGCGCGCCCATCCCGCCTTCTTCATCGGCGAGTTCGGCGATGCGAGCGCCGTGAAGGCTGTCGAAACGGCCTACGGGGATGATCTGAGCAAGGCGGGCAGCCTCTCGCTGCCGATCACGCTCCTCATCCTGGTGCTCGCATTCGGGGCGCTGGTCGCAGCAGGGATTCCGCTGATCCTCGCCCTCACCGCGGTGTTCGCGACCTTCGGGCTGATCTCGCTGCCGAGCCACCTCTTGCCGCTGGCGCCGCAGGCCTACGCGATGGTGCTGCTGATCGGCGTGGCGGTCGGCGTCGACTACTCGATGTTCTATCTCAAGCGCGAGCGCCAGGAACGCGCGGCGGGACGCACTCCGGAGGCTGCGCTCGCAGCGGCCGCCGCCACCTCGGGCCGCTCCGTGCTCGTCTCGGGACTGACGGTGATGGTTGCGATGGCAGGCATGTTCCTGACCGGTGACGCCACGTTCGCCTCGCTCGGCGTCGCGACGATCCTCGTCGTCGCCATCGCAGTGATCGGTTCGCTGACGGTCCTGCCGGCGCTGCTCTCGAAGCTCGGCGACCGCGTCGACCGCCTGCGCGTGCCGCTGCTCGGCCGGCGCCGGCGCGACGACGAGCCGGGTCGCATCTGGGGGGCGATCGTCGACCGCGTCCTGCGCCGCCCGGTGCTCTCGGCGATCCTCGCGGGCGGCCTCATGCTCCTGCTGGCCGCGCCGGCGCTCCAGTTGCACATCGCGACGCCGGGGCCGGACACGTTCCCGAAGGCGCTCACCGTCGTCAAGACGTACGACCGGCTGCAGCAGGAGTTTCCGGGCACCGCGCTGCCGGCCACGGTGGTCGTGCAGGCGCCCAACGTCGACGCGCCGAGCGTGCGCACCGCGATCCGGCGGTTCGAGCAGCGCGCCGTCGCGAGCGGCCGGGCGTTCGAGCCGATCGAGGTCGACGTCAACGCCGACGCGACCGTCGCGAGCATCACCGTGCCGATCGAGGGGAAGGGCACCGACGCAGCATCGAACCGGTCGCTCGCCACGTTGCGCAACGCGATCGTCCCGCAGACGCTCGGCGCTCTCCCGAACGCGCAGGCGGGCGTCACCGGGCTCACGGCGCAGTGGAAGGATCAGGCTGACGAGCTGAAGTCGACGACGCCGCCCGTGGTCGCGTTCGTGCTCGTGTTCGCCTTCCTCTTGATGCTGGTCGCCTTCCGCTCGCTCGTGATCGCCGCCAAGGCGATCCTGCTCAACCTGCTCTCCGTAGCCGCGGCCTACGGCGTGCTGGTGCTCGTCTTCCAGCACGGCTTCGGCAAGGGCCTGCTCGGCTTCAGCTCCACAGCGGGGATCGACCCGGTGGTGCCGCTCCTGCTGTTCGTGATTCTCTTCGGGCTCTCGATGGACTACCACGTCTTCATCGTCAGCCGCATCCGTGAGACCTTCGACCGCGGAGCGAGCACCGATGAGGCGATCGCCCACGGGATCAAGTCCACCGCCGGGGTCGTGACGAGCGCGGCGCTGGTCATGGTCAGCGTGTTCGCGATCTTCGGCACGCTCTCGATGCTGTTCTTCAAGCAGTTCGGGGTCGGCCTCGCAACGGCAGTGCTGCTCGACGCCACGATCGTTCGGGCGGTGTTGCTGCCCGCGACGATGAAGCTCCTGGGCGACGCGAACTGGTACCTGCCGCGCTGGCTCGAGTGGCTGCCGCGCGTCCAGCCCGAGGGGGCGCCGGCCATTCCCGAGGCGACGCGGCTCCCCGTCTCGGCGTAGTCCCCACGGGTCCCGGCCGCCGCTCGGAGCGGCCGGGACCGGCTCAGTCGCCGGCGGCCGTCGGCACGGGTGCGGGCGATCTGCCCACTGCGCCGGAAGCTGCAGGACGTGCCGCGAGGGCGGCGATCGTGGCGGCGGCGAGCGCGAACCCGCTCAGTGAGACGAAGGCGAGGCCTGCGCCGACCGAGCTCGCGAGGGCCCCCGAGAGCGCCGATCCGACGGCGGATCCCGCGACGATGGCCGAGGTGTTCCACGTGAAGGCCTCGGTCGTGCTGCCGCGGGGAGCGAGGCGCTCGACGATCGCGTACTGGCAGCTCATAGCGGGCGCCCAGCCGATGCCCAGAAGGATGGCCAGCGGCGCTGCCGTGCGGAGGTCGCCGGCGAGCGCGAGTGGAAGCGCACAGAGCGCGATCCCGCCGAGCAGGATCGGGTAGCGCCGCTCGACGGGCAGGCTCCAGTTCAGGCGGCCGTAGGCGAGCCCACCGAGCAGGCTGCCGCAGGAGACGAGCGACAACAGGAGCCCGGCGCCGCCGTTCGACCCGAGCTGCACGGCGAGCGCCGGGACTCCCACCGAGAGGCAGCCCCAGGCGCATCCGGTCATCGCGATCGAGCAGAGCATCGTGCGCAGCGGGCGGCTCGCGAGTGCGCCGCCCCGTCCGCGCGGGGCCTCGCGCGGTCGCCATGCGCGTGAGGCGGGGGCCGTGCAGAAGACCGCGGTTCCGGTGAGCGACATCACGGCGCACAGCAGCACGGCCACCTCCGCGTTCGCCAGCGCGACCGCGGCGGCGACGATCAGGGGGCCTGCCAGCCAGATCACCTCTTGCGCGACCGCCTCCAGTCCGTAGAAGGCCTCGAGCCGACGCCGGTCGCCGAGCAGTTGAGGCCAGAGCGCACGCGCGGATGCCGAGAGGGGAGGCAGTGCGCCGCCTGCGAGCGCCGCGACTGCGACGAGCACTGCGGCCGGGGCGTGGGCACGGCAGGCGAGGGCGAGGACGACCAGCAGGGAGGATTGGAGGGCCGCCGACGGGAGGAGCACGCGCAGCTGTCCATGACGGTCGACGAGCGCCCCCTGGAGCGGCGCCGTCGCCCCCGTCCCCAGCGCGTAGGCGCCCACGGCAATGCCCGCCGCAGCGATCGAGCCCGTGCTCTGCCGGACGAGCAGCAGCATCGCCAGCGAGGCCATTCCGAGCGGCAGGCGCGCGTACAGCGCAGACGCCATCAGCCGAGCCGCTCCCGGCGACGACAGCAACGCGCCGTAGGTCACCGCCGCGTCGCGGCGGCTCGATTCTGCCTCGGGCCGGCTTCGCTCAGAAACGGCAGCCATGCGAGCGCAGGCTCTGTTCGTCGCGTTCGCGCTGCCGGCGGAACCGCGTCTCGACGGGAGATCGGCTCCACGAGGCCGCGAGGCGCGCCACCTGTCCTCGCAGCGCTCCTCCGAAGTCGCTCCGCGCCGCCGGAGCTTCCCGCCAGGCTCGTGCCTCTTCGGTCTTCGCGCTCACGCACCACAGGCTGCAGCAGGACGATCCATAAGTCGAATGTGGATTACGCCCGGATGCGGTGGAAAACCTTCATCGGTGAACGTCAGGGCTGGGCGCGCTCGTTGAGTCCCGAGACGATGAGCCCGCCGGTGGCGAGCTTCGTCAGGAGCTCGTCGGCCTGACTCTCCTCCTCGAGGGTCTCGCCGAGGATCTGGCGCGCGTCGCGCTGGTCGAGCTGGTCGGCGAGCGCGCGAGCGGTGCCATAGGCGGAGATCTCGTAGTGCTCGATGCGCTGGGCCGCCGCGATCAGCGCGACGTCCTTGACCTCGGCCGGGCCCTCCGCCTGGATGATCCGGGCGCCTTCGTCGATCAACCCCCGCATGGCCTCGGAGCGGGCGTCCGGGACGGGCGAGGGGGACGCGGCGATGATCTCCTCCAGGCGCTCGAGGTGGCGCACCGTCTGCTCGAGGTGGGCGGTGAGCGCCTGCTCGAGCTTCCGGTCCGAGGCGGCTTCGGCCATCGCGGGGAGCGCCTCGATCAGCTGCGTCTCCGCACTGCGCAGGTCGCCGAGCTGGGCCGCGTACACGTCCTCGATGGAGGCGAGCTTCATCTCTTGGTCCTATCGTTGGGGAGCGCTGGCCGGCTCCAGGAGTTCACGCGGCGCCGCGATCTGATCTGCACGTTCCTCGAGCAGCTCCTTCACGATGGCCTGGATGGTGGCGGCGATGGGGATCGCGAGCAGAGCCCCCACGAGGCCGAGCACCGCGCCCCCGCAGAGCACGGCCACCAGCACCGTGAGCGCAGGGAGTTGCACCGTGCGCCCGTAGATCATCGGCTGCAGGACATGGTTCTCGATCTGCTGGTAGACGTTGACGATCACGAACAGGATCACCGCGGTGCGAACGTCGACGAAGATCAGGCCCGCGGCGACCACCACGAGCGAGCCGATGGTCGCGCCGATCAGCGGGATGATGTCGAAGACGGCCATGAACACGCCCACGGCCAGCGAATACGGCACGTTGAGCGCGTACAGCGCAAGCACCGTCACGACGCCGCAGATCAGCGAGATGAGCAGGTTGCCCGCGACGTAGCCGCCGATGGTGCGGTTGACGTGGTTGGCGGCGGCACGGACGCGGGGCCGGCGCTTGGCCGGTATCTGGCTCAAGACGATGTTGCCGATCGCAGGCAGCTCGTAGAGCAGGAAGAGGGTGAGGAAGAAGATCGTCGAGATGGCGACGGCCCCACCGAGGATCTTGTCGGCGGCGCCGAAGACGATGTTCGGCAGCGAGTCGAGATGCTGCTTCGCGTGGCTCGCGATATGGAAACGGTGATCGAGCCGGCTGACCGTGCTGTTGTGCCGCGCCTTCGAGATCGCCTCGGGAATCGCGGTCGAGAGCTTGTCGACCTGTGTGACGAACGGCGCGATGAAGGCCGCCAAGATCGCGATGAAGCCGACAACGAACGCGAGGAAGACCGTGGTCGCGGCAGCTTTCCGGCCGAGACGCGGCTCGAGTCGCTCGACGAGCGGGTTGAGGGCGACCGCCAGGAAGGTCGACGTCAGGCTCCAGACGAAGAGGCCGTGCAACTGCGACAGCAGGTTCGTGACGAAGGAAAGGGCAAGCAGGCCGACGACGATCTTGACGACCGCCGCGCCGGTGATGTCGATCGTCAGACGGCGCCGTGGCTGCTCTGCATCGGCGTCTTCCGCGAGAGACTCGGCGCGCTTCTCGCCGAGGTGCGCCGGGGCGTCGGTCACGATCGGCCGCCGAGGGCGCGAGCCGACGGACGTCCGAGGTCCACGTAGATACGTCCGAGCTCTCTCACCGCCGCAGTGATACCCCCCGGCCCCGGCGGTAAACCCTGCCGAGGGCGAGCCGCGCCGCCGATCGCGCGCGATGCCGCGCGACCGGCGGCCGGGCCTGCGTTACGGGAGCGTCGTAGTGTCGTCTCGGACGACGGTCGTCGTTCCGCGGCGGGAGCCGAAGCCGCCCCACGTCGACCAGAAGATGAGGGAGAGCACGAGGCCGGCCACACCGACGACCATCAGTACGACACCGACGGTGTTCAGGTTGATGCCCGAGGTCGAAGCCGTGACGGCCCACTTGAGGATGGCGCCCGCGGCGATGAGGACGAGACTAAGACCGATACCCATGACGTGAACCTTTCCGTTGAGGGTGCCCGGGACCGGGTTATGCCATCAGCGAAGGTTTCGAAACGCGCGGGACGACCACGCCGCCTACCTGGTTCCCGCTGCGACGATGAGCTCACACGGCCCGGCAAACCCGCCGGAGCCCTGGAATTCCTGGAGCTCGGTCTCGATCTCCTCCCACGCCGCGGCACGGCCCTGCTCATCGAGGCCCGCGAGCATCTGGTGCAGGGCACCGAACGACTCCTGCTCGAAGCGCACGCACTCGGCCGCACTTGCCAGCCGCAGTGGCGCGGCCATCCGATGCACCTCGATGCCGCGGAATCCGGCCGCGCGGTACGCCTGCTCGATCGCGCCCTCCGCACCCAGGCTGAAGGGCCCCGGCTGCCCGGGCGCGGGGGCGGGCAGTCCGGCGCGGCGACGGATCACCGAGACGGGGATCGAGAAGAAGGCGTTGCGCTCGGCCGTCGAGTAGTTGATCGTCGCGATCCGGCCTCCTGCGCGAAGCGCCCGATGCATGCCGGCCAGGGCGCGGCCGCGATCGGGCAGGTAGATCAATCCGAGACGGGAGATGACTGCGTCGTAGGCTTCCGGCTCGACCTCGAGTGCCTCGCCGTCCAGTTCGCGCGTGACGACGTTGGTGAGCCCCGCGTCGCGCGCGGAGCGCGCTGCATATTCGAGGATCGCCGGCGCGATGTCGGTGGCCAGAACGGTTCCCTGCGGACCGACGCGCGCGGCCGCTCGCAGGCTCTGGCCGCCGGCCCCCGCGGCGACATCGAGTACGCGCGCTCGAGGCCCGACTGCGGCGAGATCGAGCATCAGGTCGGTCGCCTCGCCCAGCCAGCTCTCGAGCGTGGGCCCCCACGCGTGCCACGGCTCCGCGGCCCGCTGCCACTGCTCGCGCGTCGTTTGCTTGTACGTCGCGGCATCGAACGTCGCCATCGCCCCGCCTCCCCGCTTGCGATTCGTGTCGTCGATCATGCCGCGTCGACGTCGCGGCTGCAGCGCATCGTGCTCATGCGACCGATGGAGGGTGCAGCGGATGCAGAGAGGACGCGGCCTCAGCCGTGCCCGATCTCCGCACCGAGCGCTTCGAAGATCAGGTCGGCTTCGCGCGCGCGGTGATGCTGGAGTGCCGCGCTGATCCAGCGCACCTGCTCGCGGATGTCGTCGATCGAGCGGGAGCCCGCCGAAGGCGCCTGGCGCAGGTCTTCCGCCAGGTCGTGCGTCGTCTCCGCGAGACTGCTCCAGCGGTGGTGCAGCTGGCGAACCCAGGTGCGCAGGCGCGGGTCGCCTTGTGCAAGCTGGGCCATCAGGCTGTCGGGGTGGGCATAGGTCTCTTGCTGCTCTGTGACTGCAGCGGCCAGCTCATCGAGCGCCGCGAGCACGGACGCCCGCCAATCCTGCTCGCGGCCGGGGCCTGCCGTGCCCGCCGCGGCCTCGAGCGCGTGCATCGCGTCCAGCGCGCGATCCCGGTCGCCGCGGCTCACCGCCATGGCCCGCCCGTGATCGTCGGCTCGGGGAGCGTCTTCCGGAAGTGTCATGTCGCCACAGGGTTGCGTCGGGGATGTTCGGGCGGAGGACGTCGCCACCGCCGGCGGGGAGACCGCAAGCCGGCGATCGGATCCGCGATCGCCGCTTGCGGCCTCCACCCGTGCCGGTGTCAGGACGAGCCGGCGCCCACGCTCTCGCGCCCCGCCGGCATGTCGATCACGTCGCGGTCGTTGGAGATCGTGATGCGCCGCGGCTTCGCCTGCTCGGGCTTCGGCACGCGCAGGCGCAGCACGCCGGCGACGTACTCGGCCTTGATGCTGGCGTTGTCGACGTTCGGCGGAACCACGAAGGTGCGTACGAAGCGGCCCTGCCAGCGCTCAGAGCGGTAACGCCGCGCGGCGGTCTCCGTGAGCATGCGCTCGCCGCTCACGATGAGCTGGTTGTCGATCACCTCGGCCGCGAGATTCTCCGCCTCGCAGCCGGGTGCGTCGATCTCGATCACGAGCTCGTCGCCCGTCTCCCAGATGTCGACCGGGGGCAACCAGCCGCGGGCACCGCCTGTGGTCGCCGGCCGCAGCCCGAGCGCGCGGCTCATCTGCTCGCCGATTGCGTCCAGCTCGTCCAGCAATCCATCTGCTCGTACACGCGAGGCCACGGGAACCACCTCCATACTCGGTTGAGATCGCGTGCTCGCAGCTCTCAATACCCGCGGCGCGAGAGCTGTCTACCCCCTGGCGGTCGCGTTCTCGTCATGCTTTGGCCGTGGAGGAGGACGCGCAGATCCAGGCCGCTGCGATCGCGGCCGCGTCCGGCGATCGCCGGGCGCGGGCGTCGTGCGTCGAGCTCGCCTACCCGCGCCTGCGGGGTCTCGCGCGGCGCTACGAAGGCCGAGGCGTGAGCCGCGAGGACCTCGAGCAGGAGGTCGCGCTCGGCATCATGCGCGCCATCGAGCGCTACGACCCCGCCCGCGGCGCCCCCTTCGTGGCCTGGGCTCACACGTGGGTGCGGCAGGCGCTGCAGCAAGCGATCGCGGAGCAAAGCCGTCCGTTCCGGCTCACGCGGCACGCGCTCTGGGACCTGCACGAGGCCAAGACCGCCGAGGAGCGCCTCTGGCAGCTGGATCGCGCAGACCCGTCCCTGGCGCGCCTTGCCGACGCGCTCGGCTGGCCGCAGGAGCGCGTCTCTCACGTGCTGCGCAGCGGTCAGACCCAGGAGCATCCCGACGCGGTCGACCTCGTCGGCGACCCGCTCAGCGCCGAGGCCTACGAGGACGTCATCACGCGCATCACGGCGGAGCAGATCCGCCCGCTGCTGCTCGCGCTCCCCGAGCGCGAGCGTGCGATTCTCGCGCGGCGGGCCAACGACGAGACGCTCCGCACCGTCGCGCGCTCGCTCGGGCTCTCGCACCAGCGCGTCGCCGCTCTCGAGGAACGCGCCCTCTCGAAGGTGCGGGTTGCCGCAGACCTCGGCAGCCCACGGGGTTGAGAGCGTTCACGGCGGCGGCGCTGCCCGTCGATCGAGGCGGGGCGCCTCCGGCGTGACCAGGCCCCGTGTGTGACACGCCGAGCGCGCAACGCTTCGAACTCGCCGCAGCGGGGACTTCGCAGGCATGACCATCACCCTGCACCGACCGCCGCAGCCGATCGACGAGCCGGGCCCGCTGCGGCCCGAGGACACGGATTCCGGGCCGGAAGGCCCCTATCCCGATCCCGACGAGTACGCAGATCCCGACCGCGAGGGCGAGTCGCCGAGCTCGCCCGAGCAGGCGCGCGGCGCCGGGTCAAGGCCGTGAGCGCCGACGAGCTTGCGCTGCTCGCCGAGCGGGGCTGGATACGCAGCACGAGCGAGGGCATGTGGGAGAATCCGCTCCGGGTCGGGGGTCCGGTGAGCCTGCCCGAGGCGCTCGAGCTCGAGGCGAAGCTCGTCGAGCCGCCGACCGCCGGGGATCCGCGCGAGAGCCCCGTCAACTCCCTCTGACGCAGGCGGTGCGCCGGGCCGACGCGCTCAGGTGTCGCGGTCGGCCGGGTGCGGATCGCCGACGTCGAGCTCGTCGCCTTGGTGCCTGCGCGGCTCCGGTCCGATCTCCCTGTCGGCAGGATGGGAATCGCCGATGTCGAGCTTCTGGCGCTCGCGCGCCTTGACGTCGTCCTCGGGCACGATGCCCCGATCGTCTTCGGGTGGAGGGGAGTTGCTCATGGGGCGTCCTGCCCGCCGGCGCGGAAAACCAATCCGGCCGTCGCGCGGGATTCCCGCCGGGGACGCCGGCCGACGCTGAGCGGATTGCGGTCCGGCTCCTGCTCCCACGGCTTCGCCCGGCACCCGTTTGAGATCTGCCGAGAGTGGGCAGCGCCGTGCATGAATCCGCTCGCTCCGCTGGCACGCTGGCCGCTCCTCCGCCAGGCCGGCGGCCACGACCGCGCCGGTCTCGCCGCCGCCGTTCAATCTCCCCGCACGCGCGAGGCCCGCGCGCGCGTGACAGGGGCCAAGGTCACTCGTTCGGTCTGCCCGTACTGCGCCGTCGGCTGCGGCCAGCTCGTCTACAGCCGCGCTGAGGAGATCGTGCAGATCGAGGGCGATCCCGACAGCCCGATCTCGCGCGGCCGTCTCTGCCCCAAGGGCTCCGCGTCGAAGAGCCTCGTGACCTCGCCGCTGCGCGAGCGCACGGTCAAGTACCGGCGGCCGCACGGCACCGCCTGGGAGGACCTTCCGCTCGACCGGGCGATGGACATGATCGCCGACCGCGTGATCGCGGCCCGGGACGAGGGCTGGCAGGAGGCCGACGAGGAGGGGCGCACCCTCCGGCGCACCCTCGGCCTCGCCAACCTCGGCGGAGCCACGCTCGACAACGAGGAGAACTACCTCATCAAGAAGCTGATGACGGGTCTCGGCGTCGTCCAGGTGGAGAACCAAGCGCGCATCTGACACTCCTCCACCGTCCCCGGTCTGGGGACGTCGTTCGGAAGGGGCGGGGCGACCACGTTCCAGCAGGACCTCGCGAACGCCGACTGCATCCTGATCATGGGCTCGAACATGGCCGAGGCCCATCCGGTGGGCTTCCAGTGGGTCATGGAGGCGCGCGACGCGCGGCGCCGAGGTCATCCACGTCGATCCGCGCTACAGCCGCACCAGCGCCTCGGCCACGCCGCTTCGTGCGGCTGCGCGCGGGCACGGACATCGCGTTCCTCGGCGGCGATCATCCACCACATCCTCGAGGGCGGGCGCGAGTTCCGCGAGTACGTCGTCGAACTACACGAACGCGCCGGTCATCATCGCCGACGAGTACCGCGACACCGAGGACCTCGACGGGCTCTTCTCCGGCTGGAAGGCCGGACGGCTCCTGCTACGACACGACCAGCTGGCAGTACAAGGGCATGGAGGTGCACGCCTCTGCCGGTCAGCGCGAGGCCGGCGCGACCTCGGGCGAGCAGGCGGGACACGGCGGGCAGGGCGCGACGCTGAAGCAGGGCGAGCCGCCCAGCGAGGACCGGACGCTCGCAGGATCCGCGCTGCGTCTTCCAGCTCCTGCGGCGGCACTACGCGCGCTACACGCCCGAGTTCGTCGAGCGCGTGTGCGGCGTCCCGCAGGCGGAGTTCCTGCGCCGTCTGCAACGCGCTGTGCGAGAACTCCGGCCGCGAGCGCACCTCGGCGATCGCCTACGCCGTCGGCTGGACGCAGCACACGGTGGGCGTCCAGATCATCCGCGCCGCTGCGATCGTGCAGCTCCTGCTCGGCAACATCGGCCGTCCCGGCGGCGGCATCATGGCGCTGCGCGGGCATGCATCGATCCAGGGCTCGACCGACATCCCGACGCTCTACAACATCTTGCCGGGCTACATCCCGATGCCGCATGCCCAGGCGCATTCGAATCTCGCGCAGTTCATCGAGCTGCGTCGAGTCCCCGTCGGGCTGCTGGGGACATCTCGACGCCTACATGATCAGTCTGCTCAAGGCCTACTGGGGCGATGCGGCCACCGCCGCCAACGACTACTGCTTCGACTACCTGCCGCGCATCACGGGCGACCACAGCCACTTCAGACCGCGCTCGCCATGAGCCGCGGCGAGGTGCCCGGCTTCATCATCGCGGGCGAGAACCCGGCGTCGGATCCGCCAACGGGCGCATCGCAGCGCGACGCGCTGTGCGGCCGCCGAATGGGTCGTCGTGCGGGATCTCTTCGAGATCGAGACGGCCGCGTTCTGGAACAGCTCGCCGGAGATCGAGAGCGGCGAGCGCCGCAGGAGGACATCGCGACCGAGGTCTTCTTCCTGCCGGCCGCCGCGCATACCGGAGAAGGCCGGCTCGTTCACGAACACGCAGCGCCTCCTGCAATGGCGCCACAAGGCCGTCGAGCCCGAGGGCGACTGCCGCTCCGACCTGTGGTTCTACTTCCACCTCGGCCGCCTCGTGCGCGAGAAGCTCGCGCTGCGCGCGCGACGGACGATCGCGACCGCCCGATGCTCGACCTCGCCTGGGACTACCCGACCGAGGGTGCGATCGCCGAGCCCTCGGCGCGAGGCCGTGCTGCGCGAGATCAACGGCTGGGATGCCGAGGGCAAGGCCCTGTCGGCCTACACCGAGCTGAAGGCCGACGGCTCGACGAGCTGCGGCTGCTGGATCTACTGCGGCTCCTATGCCGACGAGACAACCAGGCAGCGCGGCGCAAGAGCCGTCACGAGCAGAGCCCGTGGCGCCGGAATGGGGCTGGGCCTGGCCCGCCAACCGGCGCATCCTGTACAACCGCGCCTCCGCGGATCCGGACGGGAAGCCCTGGTCGGAGCGCAAGCGCTATGTCTGGTGGGATCGCCGCAAGAAGCGCTGGACGGGCGAGGACGTGCCCGACTTCCAGCCGGACGAAGCGCCCCGACTACGTGCCGCCCGAAGGGGCGCAGGCCGAAGACGCGATCGCCGGCTGCCACCCGTTCATCATGCAGAGCGACGGCCGCGGCTGGCTGTTCGCACCGGCCGGCGTCGTCGACGGGCCGCTGCCGACCCACTACGAGCCCCACGAGTCGCCGTTCCAGAACCGCCTCTATCCGCAGCGCGCGAACCCCGCCCGCCAGCGCTTCGACGATCCGCGCAACCGCCCGCAACCCTCGACCGGCGGGACCCGGGCGCGGAGGCCACCCCTTCATCTTCACCACCTACCGGCTGACCGAGCATCACACCGCAGGCGGCATGAGCCGGTTCCTGCCGTACCTGACCGAGCTGCAGCCCGAGATGTTCTGCGAGGTGAGCCCGGAGCTCGCACGCGAGCGAGGCCTCGAGCATGCCGGCTGGGCGACGATCTGACCGAGCGCGGCGTCGATCGAGGCGCGAGTGATGGTGACGGAGCGCATGGCCCGCTCGACGTCGAGGGCCGGCGCGACGCACCAGGTCGGGCTGCCGTACCACTGGGGCAGCCGCGGCCTCACGGCCGGAGGCTCGGCCAATGACCTGCTGCCGATCGTGCTCGACCCGAACGTCCACATCGCGAGACCAAGGTCGCGACCTGCGACATCCGACCGGGAAGGCAGGCGAGCCGGCATGAGTCATCGAGATCGATCCGTCCGCTGCTGCGGAGAGCTACGGCGCGCGCGCGCACGAGCGCGTCGGGTTCTTCACCGACACGACGGTCTGCATCGGCTGCAAGGCCTGCGAGGTCGCCTGCAAGGAGTGGAACCTCGTGCCCGACGACGGCTTCGTCTGGAGCGGCGAGTCGTTCGACAACACCGGCGAGCTGAACGCAGGACACCTGGCGGCACGTCGCCTTCATCGAGCAGGAACGTCCGCTGCGCGTGCCGGCTGAGCCGGACGGCGACGGCGCACCACCCGTTCCGCATGCTGATGAGCTCGGACGTGTGCAAGCACTGCACGCCATGCCGCCTGCCTCGAGGTCTGCCCGACCGGCGCGCTCTTCCGCACCGAGTTCGGGACGGTCGTCGTGCAGGACGACGTCTGCAACGGCTGCGGCTACTGCGTGCCCGCATGCCCCTTCGGCGTGCTCGACCGCCGCGAGCGCCCGAGGAGGGCCGCCGCCGCCGGCGGGCGGGTGCACAAGTGCACGCTCTGCTACGACCGCCTCGGCGACGGGCTCACGCCCGGCGTGCGCCAAGGCGTGCCCGACCGAGTCGATCCAGTTCGGCGCCGCTGGAGTTCCTGCGCGAGCGCGGCGGCCGAGCGCCTCGAGACAGTCAGAGCCGGAGGGCTACGACGGCGCCCGCCTGTACGGAGAGGATCCCGGGGACGGCGTCGGAGGGTTCGGAGCGTTCTTCCTGCTGCTCGACGAGCCGGAGGTCTACGGGCTGCCCGCCCGATCCCGGTCGATCCCACGCGCAGGCTCGGCCAGATGTGGCGCAGCGCCGCCAAGGCCGGGCGCCGCGCTCGCCGCGGCCGTCGCGCTCTCCGCCCTGCGGAGGCCCAGGCGATGACCGCCTGCACGCGACAGACCCGCGTCGGCCGCAACGACGGCAACTCCTACTACGGACGACCGATCCTCAAGCCGCACGTCTGGAAGCCCTACATCGGCTGGTACTTCTTCGCCGGCGGCCTCGCGGGAGGATCGTCGCTGCTGGGGCTCGCCGCCCGCGCTGCGCGGGCAACGACGTTCTGGCGCGCAACTGCTCGCTGCTCGCAGCCTGCGGGAGTGGGCGCCAGCCCACCGCTTGCTGATCGCCGACCTCGGCCGCCCCGCGCGGTTCGTGAACATGCTGCGGGTGTTCAAGCCGACGTCGCCGATGAGCGTCGGCAGCTGGGTACTGGCGGCGATGGGCGCCGCCGACACGGCGGCGCGGCCTGCGAGCTCCTCGGACGTCCTGCCGGGAGTCCGGCGCTCCGCCGAGACGGCCTCGGCGCTGCTCGCGCCCGCCCTCTGCACGTACACGGCGGTGCTGCTGGCGGACACCTCCGTGCCCGTCTGGCACGAGGCGCGGCGCGAGCTGCCGTTCGTCTTCGCCGGCGGTGCCGCCGCAAGCGCGGGAGCCGCGGCCACGATCGTGACGAGTCCGGAGCACGCCGGCGCCGCGCGGCGGCTGACGGTGCTCGGGAGCGGCCTCGGGCTGGCTGCCTCCACACTCATGGAACGGCGCCTGGGCATGCTCGGCCGAGCCCTACCGCCAGGGGCGCGCCGGGCATCTCGGCCATGCGGCGAAGTCGCTGCTCGGCACGGGTGCCGCCGCTGGTCGCGCTCGCCGGCCGCAGGCACGCCCGCGCGTCGCGCGTCGGCGCAGCGCTGGCCCTCGCGGGATCCGCCTGCGAGCGGCTCTCGATCCTGGAGGCCGGTCGCCAATCGGCCGCCGATCCGCGCCGCGACCGTCGAGCCGCAGCGTCAGCGCCTCGCAGGGCAGAGGTTTGGCGGCAGTGGCGAGGGGCACCCAGCAGGCATGGCTGACAAGACGCATCCAGAGGTGAGTGAGCACCACCCCGCACCCGCAGCGGCACCGTCGGAGCGCGGCCGCCAGGAGGCAGGGCAGCGCGAGCAGGGCGTCCGCACCGAGCATTCCTCGGACCTCTCGAGCCCGCAGGTCACGACACCCGTGGACGACCGCGGCGAGCAGGAGCGCGGCAAGCAAGAGCGCGGGGCGCGGCAACGCTGAGCGAGGCCGACCCCCACCCGGAACACGCCCTCCTGCTCGATCTCGACGGCACGCTCGTCGACACGGCCTATCTCCACTCGCTCGCGTGGCAGCGCTCGCTCAGGGCGAACGGCTTCGACGTGCCGACCTTTCGCATCCACCGGCTCGTCGGCATGGGAGGCGACCAGCTGGTCACGGAGCTGCTCGGCGAGGGCGCCGAGCGCGACTGCGGCGATGCCCTGCGCGCCGGCTGGGAGGAGCAGTACGAGCCGCTGCTGCCGGAGGCCCGCCCGTTGCCCGGCGCCGCAGAGCTCGTGCAGCGCGCGCAGGAGGCCGGCTGGCGCGTGGTCTTTGCGAGCTCCGCACCCGCGCGCCACCTCGAGCACTATCTCGATCTGCTCGGCGCCACCGCTCTGCGCGAGTCGGCCACGACGAGCGACGACGTCGACCAGACGAAGCCCGAGCCCGATCTGATCGAGGTGGCACTGCAACTCGCGGGCACGCGGCAGGCGCTGCTCGTCGGCGACTCGCCGCACGACGTCCGCGCCGCGGCGCGGACCGGCGTTGCGACCGTCGGAGTGCTCACCGGCGGCTACAGCGCCGCCGAGCTGACCGAAGCGGGAGCGGTGCGCACCTACGACACACCGCAGGACATCGTGCGCAGCTTCCACGAGCTGGCCGGGCTCGCGAGCGTCGTTCAGGACAGTGCGTCGAGCACGCGGTCGATGCGCAGCGGCAGCTGACGGAAGCGCCGTCCCGTGGCGTGGTGCGCGGCATTCGCCACCGCGGCGGCGGTGCCGACGATGCCGATCTCGCCTATTCCCTTGCTGCCCATCGGGTTGAGGTGCTCGTCCTCCTCGTCGATCCAGAGCGCCTCGATCTCCGTGACGTCGGCGTAGGTCGGCACGTGGTAAGCGGCGAGATCGCTGTTGAGGTAGTCGCCGAACCGGCGATCGAGGACGCTCTCCTCCATCAGCGCCATGCCGAGGCCCATCGTCATGCCGCCGATCAGCTGGGAGCGGGCCGTCTTGGGGTTGACGATCCTGCCCGCGGCGAACACCCCGAGCACCCGCGCAACCCGAATCTCGGCCGTCACAGCGTGCACGCGCAGCTCGACGAATTGAGCGCCGTAGGCATGACGCGCCAGCTCCTCATCGGCCTCGACGTCAGCGGTCGTGTCCGCGCGTGCCTCGATCCGATCCGGATCCGCCCGCAGCGCCTCGCAGGCCTTGGTGACGGCCGAGCCCCATGAGGCGGTCCCCATCGACCCTCCCGCGACCGGGGCCGCCGGGAAGTCGGAGTCGCCGAGCTCGACGCGCACATCCTCGAGCCGGCTGTCCAGGGCGTCCGCGGCGATTTGCGTGAGCGCCGTCCGAGCGCCCGTGCCGATGTCGGCGGCAGCGATGCGGACGACGTACCGTCCACCGGCCTCGCGGCGGGCGAGCGCCTGCGAGGGGCGGCGGCGCGCGGGGTAGGTCGAGGCCGCGACTCCCGTGCCGACCAGCCAGGAGCCGTCGCGCTGCGCGGCCGGTGCCGGGTCGCGCTGATCCCAGCCGAAGCGCTCGGCTCCCTCGCGCAGGCAGGCCACGAGGTTGCGGCTCGAGAAGGGGTGGCCGGTCTCGGGATCGACGTCCGGGTCGTTCAGGATGCGCAACTCGACGGGATCGACGCCGCACGCCGACGCGAGCTCGTCCATCGCCGACTCGAGCGCGAACATGCCGGGGCACTCGCCGGGCGCCCGCATCCAGGACGGCGTCGCCACGTCGAGTGCGGCCAGCCGGTGGGTGGTGCGGCGGTTGGGTGCGGCATACATCATGCGCGTCGCCACCGCCGTCTGCTCGGCGAACTCGCTCACGGTCGAGGTCTGCTCGACGACGTCGTGCGAGATGGCGGTCAGCCGGCCGCTGCGCTCCGCGGCCAGCCGGAGGCGCTGGATCGTCGGGGTGCGGTAGCCGGTGAACGCGAACATCTGGCTGCGCGTGGTGGCGACCTTCACCGGCCGCTCGACCACCCGCGCCGCCATCGCGGCGAGCACGACGTGCGGGCGCGGCGTCCCTTTCGAGCCGAAGCCGCCTCCCACGTGCGGCGACACGACCCTGACCTGCGAGGCCGTGAGCCCGAAGAGCTTGGCGAGCGTCTCCCGCGTCGGCGCTGCCCCCTGGGTGGAATCGTGCAGGATGAGCCCGCCGTCGGGCGTCCATTCGGCGATGGTCGCGTGCGGCTCCATCGGGTTGTTGTGGAAGGCCGGCGTCTCGTAGGTCTCGTCGATCGCGATCTGCGCCGCCGCGAAGGCCGATTGGAAATCACCGGAAGCCGAATCGGTCTCGAAGCTTGGGTTGACCTTGTCCGGCTTGTAGAGCCGGGGGTGGTCAGGCCGCAGCGCGACGTCGGCCTCCTCCTCTGCGTACTCGAGCCGCACGAGCGCGGCAGCTTCGGCGCTCGCCTCGAGGCTCTCGGCGACGACGGCGGCGACGATCTGGCCGCGATACGACACGCGGCGCGATTGGAGCACGGCCAGCTCGCCCTGGGCCTCCACGAGGTGCGGCGCGTTCGCGGCCCACAAAACCGCCAGCACTCCCGGGACGGCGAGCGCGGCGGCGGCGTCGAATCCCCGGATCTCGCCCCGTGCGATCGCCGACTGCACGATCGCTGCGTAGGTGGCGCGGTGATGCTGGTACTCGTAGGCGTACGTGGCCTCGCCGGTTACCTTGGCCCGGCCCTCGATCCGGTTCACCGCCGAGCCGATCGCGTGCGCGGTGGTCGCCATCACGCCTGCCTGGCGAGGTCGCCGAGCACGGAGGTGATCAGATGCTGCGCCAGGCCCACCTTGTAGGCGTTGTCTCGCAACGGGCGGGCAGCCTCCAGTTCGGCGGCGGCGGCCCGCCTGAACGTCTCCTCGCTGGCAGGCGCTCCGTGCAGGACCGCCTCGGCGCGCCAGGCCCTCCAGGGCTTGTGCGCGACGCCCCCGAGCGCGAGCCGTGCTGCGTGCACGCGTCCGCCCCTGACGTCGAGCGCCGCCGCCAGGGAGACGACCGCGAACGAGAACGACGCACGTTCGCGCACCTTCGCGTAGCGAGAATGCGCAGCCGGCGGCTGCGGCAGCTCGATGGCCACGATCAGCTCGCCCGGCTCCAGGACGGTGTCGCGTTCGGGCGCATCCTCCGGCAGCCGGTAGAGGTCGAGCAGCGGAAGCGAGCGGCGGCCAGCGGGGCCCACGACCTGGACGACGGCGTCGAGCGCCGCCAGCGCGACCGCCATGTCCGAGGGGTGGGTCGCCACGCACGCGGGCGACCAGCCGAGGATCGCGAGGCCCCGGTGCTCACCCTCCACGGCCGGGCAGCCGGTGCCGGGCTCCCGCTTGTTGCACGGCTTCGAGACATCCTGGAAGTACGCGCAGCGCGTGCGCTGCAGGAGGTTGCCGCCGGCAGTGGCCAGGTTGCGAAGCTGCCCCGAGGCTCCCTGGAGCAGGGCCGAGGAGAGCAGCGGATAGCGCTCGCGAACGAGCGGGTGCGCGGCGAGATCGCTGTTGGGCACGGCTGCTCCGATGGAGACGCCGCCCGAGCTCGTCTCCCGCACCTCCGCCCCGGCGAGATGGGAGACGTCGACCAGGAGCACCGGGCTCTCGACTCCGAGGCGCATCAGGTCGACGAGGTTCGTGCCGCCGCCCAGGAATTTCGCATTCGGGGTATCGGCGACCAGCATCGCGGCACCGCCGGGCTCGTCGATCCGCTCGTACCGGAACGGCTTCACTGCCCGGACTCCAGGATGGCCGGAACGAGATTCGCGTACGCCCCGCAGCGGCAGATGTTGCCGCTCATGCGCTCGCGGATCTCGTCCGGCGAGAGCTCGATCGCGCGTTCGGTGACGGCGCTCGGCCAGCCGGCCTCGAGCTCGCCGAGCATGCCGACGGCGGAGCAGAGCTGGCCCGGGGTGCAGTAGCCGCACTGGAATGCGTCCCGCTCGATGAACGAGCTCTGCAGGGGGTGCAGGTCGTCCCCGTCGGCGAGGCCCTCCGCCGTGACGATCTCCGCGCCGTCGTTGGCGACGGTGAGCGCGAGGCACGCGTTCACGCGCCGGCCGTCGACCAGTACGGTGCAGGCGCCGCACTGGCCGCGATCGCAGCCCTTCTTGGCGCCGGTGAGCGCGAGGTGCTCGCGGAGCAGATCGAGCAGCGACGTCCGGGTGTCCACGAGAGCGGAGTGCTCGCAGCCGTTCACCCGGAACGACACCGGGATCAGCACGGGGTCGGTCACGCCGAGCGCCCGGATGGAGCCCTCGCCGTCTCGGGCAAGGCGAATGTCCGCCGCGATGGACGGGTGACGGCGCCGCGCGCGACGGCTTCGCTGAGGGCGGCGCTCAGGCGACCGGGGCCCCAGAAGCGGGTGCCGAGCGCCTGCGCGAGGGCCGACCGCTCGAGCGTCCCCTTTTCGGCGAGCGTGCTCACGATCAGGTCGATCTCCCGCTGCAGCTCTCGCTCCTGCGGAGCGTCGGCGGAGTACAGCATGCGCGGCGCATAGGAGCGAGACGTGCCCGGGCCGGGCCTCAAGCGGCCACGACCGGCCGTGCGTGAGGCGGGGGGCTGCGATCGCTTGCCGTTCTGCTCCCCGGCCTGGGATTCCGCCGTCAGCGGCTCGGCCACGGACTCGAGCGCCTTCTGCTCCGCCGAGACGCCGAAGACGATCTCGGCGAGGCCCCCCAGCGCCATCACGGCGGCGCCGATGAAGAATCCCGTCGCCAGCTGGCTCCGGTGCCCCGAGTCGATCAGATGTCCGAAGATCAGGGGCCCGGTGATGCCTCCGGCAGCCGTGCCGACGGCATAGAAGAAGGCGATCGCGAGCGCCCGCGTCTCCATCGGGAAGATCTCGCTGACCGTCAGGTACGCAGAGCTCGCCCCGGCCGAGGCAAGGAAGAAGGTTGCACAGACGAGCGCGATGAACGTCCATTCCGTGAGCGTCTGGCCGAGCAGCAAGATGGCGAGGATCGCCGCGACGACAGCCGAGGCGAGATAGCACAGCGACACCATGATCTTGCGCCCGACCGTGTCGAAGAGCCTGCCGAGCACCATCGGCCCGAGGAAGTTGCCCGCTGCGAAGGCCACCAGGAAGAGAGGCACGGTTCCCGACGCAACCCCGAAGTAGGTGCTCAGGATCGTGCCGAGGTCGAACGTGATGGCGTTGTAGAGGAAGGCCTGGCCGAGGAACAGCGCGAGGCAGAGCACCGCGCGCCTCGGGTACTTGCTGAAGGCCACCCTGGCGATCTCGCGGAACGGGATTCGGTCGCGTTGCTGGACGGTGATCGTCTCGTCGGGGCTCGAGAGCTTCTCGCCCGACTCCTGCTCGGAGGCGCGCTCGATCGAGTCCATGATCTTCTCGGCCTCGTCCTCACGGCCGTGGATGAAGAGCCAGCGCGGGCTCTCGGGCACGTTGCGCCGGACGAACAGGATCGAGAGCCCGAGCACCGCGCCGCACCCGAACGCGATCCGCCAGCCGATGTCCTTCGCAAAGAGGTCGGTGTTGAGGAAGACCAGCGCGGCGACCGACCCGAGGGCGGCGCCGACCCAGTAGCTCCCGTTGATCATCAGGTCCACGCGACCGCGCACGCGCGCGGGGATCAGCTCGTCGATCGCGGAGTTGATCGCCGCGTACTCGCCGCCGATGCCCGCTCCCGTGAGGAAGCGCGCGAGGTAGAGGTACCAGGGGGCGAACGCGAACGCTGTCGCGACGGTCGCGATGATGTACACGCCCAGGGTCAGCAGGAAGAGCCGCTTGCGCCCGAAGCGGTCCGTCAGCTGACCGAAGAAGAGCGCGCCGATGCAGGCGCCCGCGACGTAGATCGCGGCGGCGGTGCCGATGCCGCCGGCCGTGATCGAGATGCCGCTCCCCTTTTCGGTCAGGCGCGCTGCCACGCTGCCGACGATGGTGACCTCGAGCCCGTCCAGGATCCAGACGGCGCCCAGGCCCAGCACCACCAGCCAGTGGAAACGCGACCATGGCAGGCGATCCAGCCTGGCTGGGACGGCGGTCTCGATCTCACCGTAGGTGGCGCTCACGCGGGCGTGCTACCCCGCGACGTTCAATTCTGAACGTCGCCCCGGGATATCGTTGGCGCGTGCTCGCCTGCCGCATCCTTGGCCACCGCTTCCAGTTCCGCGCGGAAGGCTCGGCGATGCACTGGACGTGCACGCGAGGCTGTGGCGCGGGCGGATCCAAGAGCTACGGGTCCGCCGCCGAAGCGAGCCGGTATGCGCTCGGTCTCGAGCGCGATGCCCGGCCGCCGGGCGACGGCCGCGCCCCCTTCATCGCCCTCCTGCCACTCCGGCTGCTCCGCCGTGCCCGGCGCTCGCGCAGCGGCGGCTGAGGAGCGCTACCTGCAGAAACCGGCGTCAGCGGCAAGCCGGGTCAGCGCATAAACCGGGGTCAGGCACCGAAATATGCGCCAATTCGGAATTGGCGCATATTTCGGTGCCTGACCCCGGTTTATGCGCTGCGCTACGCCCCGCTGACCCCGGTTTATGCGCTGCGCTACGCGCCCGCTGACCCACGGCCTACATCACCGACCGTCAGGGCTTGTCCACGACGAAGCTGATCTGCCCGTTCGTCTCGAGCACGGCCCAGCGCACGTCGGACAGCGAGGCGATCTGCTGCACCCGCGCCTCCGCCTCGACCTCCTCGAGCGTGACGCGCTCGCGCTTGAGGTTTTGCTCCACCGGCTTGCCGTCGCGCATGATCACCAGCGGCTCGCCGTCCAGCACCGGCCGCAAGCGCGGGAAGCGGTAGCTCGCCCACGAGACGAGCACGGTCAGCAGCGCCATCACGCTCACGGCGATGACGAGGCCGGTGAGTGAGTAGTCCGACTGCGTGATGCCCTGCTGGACGAGATCGCCGACGACGATCAGGAGCACGAGGTCGAACGGCTCGAGCGACGTCAACTCGCGCCGCCCGACGACACGCGTCAGCAGGAAGAGGAAGCCGAACGCGAAGGCCGCGCGCAGCGCGACGTCCATCTAGGGCACCACCGTCAGCACGCGTCTCACCGTGAGCAGGGTGCGATCGCCGTCGGCGAGGTCAGCATTCTGCGTCAGGCGCCCAAGCGTGGTCGGGTCGACCTGGAAGCCGATGAACGTGTCTTGCCGCCCGCCGGCCGGCAGCTTGGCGAACGTGAGCACGGTGCGCCCCCCGATGCTCGTCTCGTCCTTCGGCTGAGGGACGATGCTGTTCACCTGCATACCGCGGAACCAGCCGGAATCGAGCACGAGCGTCGGGTGCTGGATGTCCTTGCGCGCCTCGATCGTGAAGCGCGTCGTGAACAGGAGCCCACCGCGTGCGCGCTCGGGGCTCGAGACTGTGAGCGAGGCGCTCGCGCTCGACCGCCGTGTCACCGTCCGCCCCTGCCCGACCTGGTTGAGCAGCGCGGCGAGGCAGATGAGCGCGAGCACTGCGAGCACCGCGCGACGGAAGATCAGCGACCCTCCGCGCTGCTCGAGGTGCAGGTGGCGCTCAGGGACGATGCCGGGGGGCGTCGTCGTCACGCGACGTTATGCCCGTCTCCCGGGCGCTGCCAAACCGCCGGCGCCCGCGAGCAGAGGCGCTTCGACGGCCAGCAGCCTCTTCAGGTCGGCCGCGTTCGCCGGCGCGAATCCCTCCCAGTCGTTGTTGAAGTAGGCGTAGACGTCGCGCTCGCGCGACCACTCGCGGATGGAGGCCGCCCATTCGCCGAGCTCCGCCTGCGAATAGTTCCCGCGCCGGCCGCGGTGGCCGTGGTGGAAGCGGATGAAGCCGAAGTCCGCCGTCTGCTCGCGCGTCTGGAAGGATGCGATCTCGGGCCGGTCGGCGACCACGAGCGCGATGTCGTGCGCGCGCAGCAACTCCATGACCGGCTGTGCGAACCAGCTCGGGTGCCGGAACTCGAAGGCGTGCCGGAACTGCTTCGGCAGCTCTTCCAATGCTTCGGCCAATCGCCGGTCGTCGCGCCGGAAGGTCGGCGGCAATTGCCACAGCAGCGGTCCGAGCTTGCCGGCCTGGATCAGCGGCTCGATGCGCTCGAGCAGCAGGCCGAGGTGCTGTCCCGCGTCGCGCAGCCGCTTGATGTGTGTCACGTAGCGGCTCACCTTGACCGCGAACGCGAAATCGTCGGGCGTCTCCTCGGCCCAGCGCGCGACCGCATCGCGCCGCGGCAGGCGGTAGAACGTCGTGTTGACCTCGACGGTGTCGAAGCTCTCGGCGTACGCCGTCAGCCACCGCCGCGCGGGCAGCCCCTCCGGGTAGAACACCCCATGGCGCCAGGAGTCGTAGTTCCAGCCCGAGCAGCCGATGCGGACGCGCGTCATCTCAGCGCGCCACATGCCGGCCGTCCACGGAGGGCAGCACGCGCCACGTCTGGTTGTCGAGCGCGGCCGCAAGGCCGGCGCCGGAGCTGTTCATCAGCACGCCCGCCGTCGCTCCGAGTGGCTCGCCGGCACGCGCGCGCTCGGCGCCCTCACCGGTCGTTTCCCGCCGAGCCCCGTCGCGGGGCCGCCGGATCGTCCTTGGAGGCCTCGCTCGCCGCCTTCCAGCCGCCGGCGTCCTCGCCGGGATGCGTGTGGGGCGTGTTCGCTGCATCCTCGCCCTCGATCGGCGTGTCGGTCTCGGGCTGATCGACGGTCGGTGTGTCGTCGCTGGGCATTCGTCTCTCCTCCGCGCGCGTGAGCTGATGGCGCGGAGGTCTTCCCCCGCGCACCGCTGCGCTAACCGGCGGGCACACGGTCCGATTGGTTTCGCTCGCAGCCGGGCACGAGCGCTCGTGATCCGGCACCGAACGCAGCGGGCGCGGCCATGACGTCTTCCGGCGAGGAGATCGTCGAGGCGCTGATCGTGCTCGACGTGATCAGCGACTTCGCCCACGAGGACGGCGACCGCCTGCTCGCGTCGCTGCGTGAGCGAGCCGCCAACCTCGAGCAGGCCCTCGCGCACGCGCGCGCGCGCAACGTGAGCGTCATCTACGTCAACGATGCCCACGGCAGGTGGGACGGCGAGCGCTCCGCGCACGTTGAGCACGCTCTGGCGGCCGCGGGCGGCGAGGTCGTGCGGCGAATCGCCCCGAGGGAGGGTGACGACTTCCTCTTCAAGGGCGCCTACTCGGCTTTCGACGGCACGCCGCTGCGCTCGATCCTCGCCGAGCGCGACGTCAGGCGCATGGTCCTGACCGGCGCGGCCACCGAGATGTGCGTGGCGCAGACTGCCATCTCGGCGCGCGAGGACAAGCTCCAGGTGACCGTGCTCGCCGACGCCTGCGCCACGATCGACCCCGGCAACGAGACGACGGCGCTCGACTACCTGGCCCGTGTGACCGGCAGCGTGATCGCCTCCGTCGAGTCCTGGCGGGTTGCCGGGTCCGCTGTTTGAGAACGCGTCGCCCGGGCACCTGCGGTCGTCGGAATCGCCCGATTTGTCCGCCGCCGCAGACGGAGCGTTTCAAACCCTGGCACATGGTGCCCAACGCGGAGGCGTCGATGAACTATCCAAGCACTGGCCCCGCCCCGACCGTCACGGGGACGAATCCCCCGGACGAGCAGGGCAAGGAGCCGATTCAGCAGGTGGCGGAGCGTGCCCATGAGGCGGCAGGCAACGCGCAGATGAAGATGCGCGAGCAGATCGATGCCCGCTCGACGCAGGCGGGCGAGCAGGTGTCCGCCACGGCGATGGCGCTCCGGTCCGGCGCCGAGGAGCTGTACCGCCAGGGCAACGCGTCCGCGGGTGACGCGGCACAGCGCGCCGCGGCCCAGGCCGAGCGGCTCGGCTCCTACCTGCAGGCCGCGGACGCGGACCGCATTCTCAACGACGTCGAGGACGTAGCCCGTCGTAACTCGTGGGCGGTCGCAGTCGGCGGCGTGCTCGCCGGCGTCGCCGCCGCGCGCTTCCTCAAGGCCTCGAGCGGGCGCCGCTCTCCCGTTTCCCAGTACCGCGCGGGCTTCGCGCCATCGACGAACGGCGGCACGCAGTGAGCAGTGAAGAGCTGCGCGACCAGTCGATCGGAGAGCTGCTCAAGCACCTCTCCGAGCAGACGGCGACGCTCGTCCGCCAGGAGCTCGACCTGGCCAAGGCCGAGATGCAGCAGAGGGGCAAGCGAGCCGGCCTCGGCCTCGGGCTGATCGGCGGAGGCGGCGTGCTGGCCCTGGCCGCCGTCGGCGCGCTGACGGCGACGCTGATCCTCGTGCTGGCCGAATGGATGGACGCCTGGTTGGCGGCGCTGATCGTCACCCTCGTCTATGCCGCCGGGGCAGCCGTGCTCGCGCTGCAGGGCAAGGAGAAAGTGGGCGAGGCGACTCCCCCCGTACCTCAGACAATGGAAACCGTGAAGGAGGACGTGCAATGGGCCAAGACCCAAGTGAGATCCGACAGCAGATAGCGCAGACCCGTGACGAGATGGGCGACACGATCGATGCGCTCGGCTACAAGGCCGACGTTCCGGCGCGCGCCAAGGACAAGGTCACCGGCACGGTGGACCGCGCGCGCGACTCGGTGGCGGGAACCGTCGACTCGCTCAAGGGGGCTGTGACGGGCAGTGCGGGGTCGGCGAGGGACGCGGCGCCGAGCCGCGGTGACGTTGCGCACAAGGCTCAGACGGCCGTCGGCGTGGCGCAGTCGAACCCGCTCGGCCTTGCCATCGGCTCCGTCGCGGCGGGCTTCCTGATCGGAACGCTGCTGCCGGCGACGCGCGCAGAGGATCGGCGCATCGGCGGGATCGCCGACGAGGTCAAGGCGCATGCATCCGAGGTGGGCCAGGAGGCCGTCGAGCACGGCAAGCAGGTCGCCAAGGAGGTCGCGCAGACGGCGGCCCAGACGGCCGGCGAGAGCGCGGCCAAGCACGGCGAGGAGTTGCGCGAGACGGCCGGCGAGCACGTCGACGCCGTGACGGGCGACCCCCCCTCGCGCGTCTGAACGTTTCGGGATGGATGGTGGGCGCACGCAGGCCGTGCGCCCACCACAGATCCCGAGGAGGCCCGCTATGCCCGACGCCACCCAAGATCACCTCACCGCCTACCTCTCGGACGCGCATTCGATCGAGGAGCAGGCGCTCGCACAGCTCCGGTCGATTCCACCGCTCCCCGGGGCCGAGAGGGCTGGCCGCGGCGCTGCGCCGCCACCTCGAGGAGACCGAGCAGCACGAGCGCGCGGTGAAGAAGCTGCTCGAGAGCCGCGATGCACAGCCTTCGTGGTTCAAGGACGCCGTGATGAAGCTCGGCGGGAAGGGCTTCATCCTCTTCGCGGAGCTCAACCCGGACACGCCGGGCAAGCTGCTTGCCCACGCCTACTCCTACGAAGCGCTCGAAGAGGCCTCCTACGCGCTGCTCGGCATCGTCGCGCGCGAGGCCGGAGAGTGCCAGGTCGCCGAGTGCGCGGCGCGCATCGAGGCCGAGGAGATCGCGATGAAGGAGCGGCTGGCGACCTGCTTCGACGAGGGTGCCGACGCGTCGCTCGCCGCGCTTCGGCCGGACGACCTGCAGCAGCAGGTCGCCTCCTACCTGGCGGACGCCCACGCCCTCGAGCAACAGGCGCTCGGCCTGCTCGAGCGAGCCCTCGGCTCGGGCTCGCACCGAGCTCGACGCCGCCTACGACAGCCATCTCGCCGAGACCCGCGCGCAGAGCGATGCAGTCGAAGCGCGCCTGGCGGGCCTCGGCCGCGGCCGCTCGCTGCTCAAGGATGCCGCCATGCGCATGGGCGCGATCAACTGGGCGGCGTTCTTCGCGGCGCAGCCGGACACGGCCGGCAAGCTCGCCGCCTTCGTCTACGCCTTCGAGCACCTCGAGATCGCCGGGTACGAGCAGCTCGGGCGCGTCGCAGACCGCGCGGGCGACCGCGAGACCGCCGAGCTCGCGCAGCGCATCCTCGTGCAGGAGCGCACTGCCGCCGAGGCGGTCAAGGCGCTCTTTCCGCAGGCCGCCGCGCTCGCTCTCGTCTGACGCACGGCGCGCTCAGGGGATCGGAGGGATCCACCCGTGCCCGTCGTCCTTGTCGCTCTGAGCCTCGTCGTCGGCGAGCGGGCTCTCCACATCGGTCAGCGGCGGCTCGGCGGGAGCTTCGCCCACCTGTGCATCAGCCTGGGTGTCCTTGTCGTCAGCCATGCGCGGTGCTTCCCGCTCCAGCGCGTGTGAAACGCCCTCCGTCCGCTCGGACACGGCGGCCGCGCACTGCGTCAATGGGCTGCGCGCAGCTCTGCGAAGGCGGGCGGCTCGCCCGCGTCGGCTGCCTGGAAGGCCACGACGACGGCTTCGCCTTCCGCGCACTCGAGCGGCTCATTGACCAGGTAGAGGCCGCTGCGGGTGGTCGGGACGCAATCGACGACGCGCCGAGGCGCGCCGTCGAGCGCGTAGACGATGACCTGCGGGTAGGCGCTTCGGGAAGCATCATCGCTCTCGCTCATGCCGTACCTGTGCCCGCCTGTGTGAGAGTCGAACCTCGAGGGGGCCGCACCCCCGTTTTCGGCAGGCCGCTCGCGGGTATCTCCACGTCCGAGCAGCAAACGGAAGGAGTGACATGAGCACCGTCGAGGAGAGCATCGAGGTCGACGTGCCCGTGCGTGTGGCCTACGACCAGTGGACGCAGTTCGAGTCGTTTCCCGAGTTCATGGACGGGGTCGAAGAGGTCCGCCAGCTCGACGACACGCACCTGCACTGGCGCGCGAGCTTCGGCGGGCACGTGGTCGAGTGGGATGCCGTGATCACGGAGCAGTTGCCCGACGAGCGAGTCGCGTGGCGCGCCACCGACGGCAGGATCAACGCCGGCGTGGTGACGTTTCACCGCCTCAGCGACGGATCGAGCCGCGTGATGGTGCAGATCGAGCACGAGAGCGAGGGCGCGACGGAGAAGGTCGGCTCCGCGCTCGGGGCGGACTCGCACCAGGTCAAGAAGAGCCTCAAGCAGTTCAAGGAGCTGGTCGAGAGCCGCGGGCGCGAGACCGGCGCCTGGCGCGGCACGGTCGAGCACGGCGACGTGCAGGGCTCGGCGCGACCTACCTGAGCTGGGGAGTCGGATAGAAGCGGGTCAGGCGCCGGTATGCGCCGGTTGAACCGGCGCATGCGTGGTGCCTGACCCTTCTTCGTGCGCCAGGTGAGACACGCGCTCTTGACCCGTCCGCGGAGTCGCGGTACTTTGCAGCCAGGTGCTTCGCTCGCCGGGCGGTGCGCTGCTGAGTCTCCCGCGCCGAAGGTCGGTTTTCGAAGCCTGATCTTTCGCGCCGGGTCCCTACGCTGCAACGGGTAAGGAGGTTCAGCGCGATGAGCAGCAGCGTCGAGATGCGCTTTGCGGCGCCGTCGGTGATGGTCCTCTCGCTCGTCGGCGAGCACGAGCTGGAGGGTGCCGAATCGCTCAAGGCGGCACTCGCGAGAGCCGCTGTCCGGGCAACCGACGTGATCGTCGACCTGACGCGCTGCGAGCTCATCGAGCCCACGGTGATCGCCGCGCTGCTCGATACGCAGTCGGTCGTCGTGCAAGACGCCGGCCGCTTCGCGGTCGTCCTGCCCGACGAGCCGAACGCCGTCACCCGGCTCGCCGCGCTGGCGCACCTCGACAAGCTCTTCCCGACCTATCAGTCGCTCGACGAGGCGCTCGCGCACATGAGCTTCGCCCTGAGCACCACGGCCGCACGCTGAGGCTCGAGCGATGGCGACGACACGAGTCCCCTCTCTCGGGCCCCTGGCCGGCCACGAGACCCGGATCAGAGATCTGCGCTCGCGCTTCGGCGACCCCGAGCAGTTCGCGGCCGAATGCTCGTGCGGCTGGAGGGGCGAGCCGCGAGGAGGGGCGAACGGCGGCAGACGCGCGCGCCGTGACGCCACCGAGCACGTCGATCGTGAGCGCTCCGGCGCCGCCGACGTGTGACGATCTCGGCGGAGGGCTGCGTTTGGAAGCGCGCGGCAGCGGGAATGACTCCCCTGGAGTCGGTGGCCCTGTACCCCGCGGGTCCGTGGTAGCCGCCCCCGAGGCCCGCTGCATCGGCGGGCCTCGACGTTGAAGGAGCAGGCAGGGAGCAGGTGCGGAGTCCGTCACTCCGAGCGTGCGCGTGCCCAGATTTCTTGGAATCCTGCTCGGAGGGTCGTAAAATGATGGCCTGGGCTGACGCTGCCAAGGTGGCGGACGCTTTGACCCCTCCCGAAGAGGGCTGAGACGCTGCAGACACGGCGCCCGCTCCGATCGGTTTCATGGCAGCTCCTCCATGATCCCCGCGGAGCTGGAATCAGACTCGATTCGAGATCGCTCCCGCCCGATGGGAGCGAGGCGTGTTCGCCGGGGGAACATCATGCAGGCCGAAGGCATCAGTCCAAGCCGACCAGAGGGCGGCCCTCCCCGCCCGGGCCGCGTCGGCGTCACCCATGACGGGGGCATCGCCGTCGTCAGCATGCGCGGGGAGCATGACATCGGCACCGCGCCGGTCGTCAGCGACGCGCTCGCGCGCGCCGTCGCACATTCGAGCGTTCTCGTCGACCTCTCCGACTGCGGGTTCATCGACTCGACCGTGATCGGTCTGCTGATCCGCTGCGCGCAGGAGGTCGAACGACGGGACGAGCGATTCGCGCTCGTCATTCCGCCGGATCAGCCGGTCGTCGCACGCATTGCCGGTCTCGCGCGCCTCTCCGAGTTCCTCGCCGTCCACGGCTCGCGCGAAGCCGGCCTCGCGCACCTGCAACGATCGGGTGAAGCGGAGTAGCAGGGGCTGAGCTCAGGCGTTCTGCAGGCGCGCAGCGGCCGCGGGCGACGCAGATGCGAATGCCGCGCGCCCGCTCCACTCGCGGTACGGCTCGAGTGCCGCTCGCTGGGCCTCGGCGCGGGCGATCAGCTGCGCGAAGTCGATGTCTGGCAGCCGCGTCGAGAGCGACGCGAGCTCGCCGAGGGTCGTCCACAACTGCTTCTTGCCCTCGATGCCCATGATCAGGAACTCGAGCTCGGCGAAGCGGCTGAGCGGCGAGTACGACACCAACGCTCCGTTGAGCTTCAACCTGCCCACCCGCTCGGCCGCGACGGCGAGGCCGCACTTGACGAGGTTGCGGCGCATGCCGAGGCGCCGCATCAGGGCCTCGAACGTCCGCACGTCCTCGGAGATCGCCTGCGCCACGCCCGTGAGTGCGCGCCCGGCGTCGCTGCCCGCGTTCTCCTGCGCGGCGCGCTTCGCCACCTCGCGCCAGAGCACGCCGAGGGCGAGCTGGTCGTTCATGTAGATGCGCAAGGCGCTGTTCATGGCCGTACCTCCAGCGCGATTGCGCGAAGCTCTGTCGTGGGTGTTCCAGGGTATGTCGCTACCCGTCGTCGCCCCCGTGAAACCCTTCGCGGGGCCGCTGCGGCGGCTCGGCGAGCACGGCGCCCGCGATCGGCTTCGCGGGATCATCATCGTCGGCAGGCAGCCGCGCGTGGGCATCCTGGGGAATGCCCACCCGCCGCCGGGCGCAGTGCCCGCGCGACGGGTGGCCCATGAGGAGAGACGTGACCTGCGCGGCCACGACGCCCGGCGTCTGGGTAGAGCTGAGCATCGCCGTACCCCATCCACGACGGAGGGCCCGCTCTCAGTCTAGGCGGCGGTTTTGCGCGTCCGGGGGCGCACCGGCGGCGGCACCGCTGGCGGTCAGGGCCGCGGGACGACGAGGCGCTTGCGCGTTGCCACGCGCGCCCGCTGCTCCTCTCGGACCCTGCGGCCGTGCGCGTTCAGCGTCCAGACGTGAGCTCCCTCTTGCGTGCGGGTCTTCTGGGCGATCGGCCGTCCGGCGACCAGCACGGCGCCGAGCTCTTCCCACGCGCTGCCGTCGAGGGACGACGAAGGGCCTCCGCGTTGGAGCGCCCTGAGGGCGGCCGCGCTGACCTGGAGCCCCGTGGAGATCGCCTGAGCGCCGCCGAGTGCGCATTCTGCGCCCTCGATGGAGTCGTAGACCGGCATCCACGACGCCAGCCGCACCGCGCGACTCAGGCGTGTGGGGAAGGAGTCGCAGGGCGGAATCACGATCGCGAGACTCCGATCCTGCCGCCGCAGCCGGCGTTCGCAGTCGATCAGCGCGCCGACCACCGTCAGCTCGGCGAACGTGCACGGAGCGAGATCCACGATGATGGCCTTGCGGCCGGCCATCGCATATTCCAGCGCCTCGGAGAGCCGCGCCTGCGACCCGATGTCGTGCTCGCCGATCAGCGAGAGGAGCGCGACGTCCGTCGAGCGCAATTCGATCTCGATGACGTCGTCGGCCCGCTCGCCGACATCGCCGACCGGCGAAGCGCGTCGTTGCGACGGGATGGTGACAGCAGCCTGCACGGCAAACCTCCGAGGACGAGTGAAGAAGTACCGTCCCGGGGCCCGCCCACCGAGTGCAGGCAGCCACCTTTCCGGAGTCGCGCACAGTGTTGACCGCGGTGCAGCCTCTGCCGTGTGAGGGCACCCTAGCGGCTCTCGCCTGCGAAGTCCAAGATCTCGCCGGCGGTCGGCTGACAGGCGGTAAAATCATGCGAGGCCGAGGCTCTGTCGTGGCCGAGGCTGAGTTCTTCCCACTGCCCGGGGGAAGCGTTCGCAAGGCCGGCGCCCCTCCCGCTGGAGCCGTTGCGGGTAGAAGAGGCCGTTCGGCCTCCCGAGTGACGTGAGCACGAAGGAGGGCTCGCGATGTTGCAGGATGACGAATCCCGGGAGCAGGCTCCGAGCGAGTTCCGAGGCGGACGTCCTGCGTCAGGTTTCGCGTGCGATGGTGCGGCTGTACAAGGAGCAATTCGGTCGCGGGCCGGAGTCGGTCAACACCTACTTCAGCGGGCCCGACACGATCGTCAGCATCCTGGCCAACAGCCTCACCCCGGTCGAGCGCACGTTGCGCGACCTCGGCTCCCGCCAGGCCGTTGCGAGATATCCGCCTCATGTTCCAGCACGCGAGCGAGGACGATTTCCGCAGCGCGGTCGAGGCGGCGTGCGGCCGCAGGGTCATCGGCTTCACGAGCGGCATCGACGTCGATCAGGATCTCAGCTGCGAGCTCTTCACGCTGGAGCCCAAGCCGCGGGGGGACGCCGAGCAGGAGCCGTGAGCACGGCGTTTGACGGCACACAGCACGGGTATCGCAGCCGCATGCCCGACGCAGCCGAACGTCCTGCTGGCCTGGGAGCGCGAACGAGACGCAACTCGTGGAACCCCGTGCTCGCCGAGCTCCTGCGCGAGCAGGGAGTCCCGGTGACCGAGATCCACGATCTCGCGTCACTCGCCGCACTCGATGCGCGTGAATTCGACGTCTGCCTGCCGCGCTTCAGGGTCGGTGCCGCGCACATGGCCTGCCTGGACGAGGCGCTCGTCGGCTGCGGCGTGCCCATGCTGAACACGCGCGACGCGCGCCGGCGGTGCGAGAACAAGGCGCTCGCCCACCTCGCGTTCGAGAACCACGGCATCGCTCAGCCGCCCTCGTTCGTCGTCAGCTGCGAGGGCGTGCGCGACCGTGACGCCGAGTGGGACGGCGAGACGATCGTGAAGCCGCTCTACGGCAACCGCAGCAGCGGAATCGAGATCTTCGAGACGCTCCCGCAGGCGCTCGAGCGCGCAGACGAGCGCGCCGAGGATCTGCTCGTGCAGCAGATGATCTGGCCGGCGCGCTGCTGGCGGGTCGCCGTCGGCAGGACGACCGGCGTGATCGACCCGTACTGGCGGAAGCCGCCCTCCGAGGAGACAGGGTGCTGAGCATCTCGACGGGCTCGCGCATCGTGCGGAGCGGGTATTCGGAGCGCATCGGAGCGTCGCGATGGCGATGCTCGAGGCCGTCGGCGGCGACCTCCTGGCAGTCGACATCCTCGAGACCGAGGACGAGGTCTACGCCCTGGAGATCAACCACAACTTCGACGCGCACGGGGGCGACTCCCCGGCCGCCGAGGCATTCCTGCGCGAGATCCGCGAGCTGCACGGCGCGCTCGTGGCGTGAGTCTCAGCGCCGGTACGCGCTCCCGTCGCCGGGGGTGGCCGGCTCCTCGACGTACGTACCGTGCGCAGGGCGCGCGACCTCGTCGAAGTCGCGGGCGAGGGATTCCAGCGCAGCTCGCATCTCCGCGCCGCGCATCGGCCTGCCGTGGCCGGGAACCAGGATCTCGGGCTGCAGGGCGGCGAGTGCGCGCACGGACGCGCGGGCGGCCTCCCAGTCCTGCGTGAAGTACGCCGGCGGACCGTGCATCTCGGGCTCCTGCGTGAGCGCCGAGTAGGCGGATTCCTGGCGCGTCGTGATGCAAGCGTCGGCCGACACCAAGAGCCCGTCGGCCGCGCGCCAGAGCGAGACGTGGCCTGGCGTGTGGCCGGGCGTGTGCACCCACTGCCACCCCGGCATGAAGGGCACGCCGCCGTCTGCCGGGAGATCGCTCAGGCGCGTGCCCAGATCGACCGGCGAGCGTGGGAAGAAGCGCGAGAGCGTCGCCATCAGCCCTCCGCCGACCGAGGGGTCGGCAGGCGGATAGGAGGAGCTGCCGTCGAGGTACGGCCGTTCCGAGCCGATGCGCGTACACCGGCACGTCCCAGCGCTCCACGAGCGTCTCGAGCGCGCCGACGTGATCGAAGTGCCCGTGTGTCAGCACGATCGCCGAGGGCGGGTTGCCGGCGCCGAACCTTTCAGCCGCAGCGCGCTCGATCGCACCGGCCGACCCCGGCAGGCCCGCGTCGATCAAAACCCACGAGCCGGCGCCCCGCAGGCCGGCGAACGCGACGTTGACGATCGCGAGGCGCTGGTAGGCGAGGTCGCGCGCGACCTCGTGCGCACGCTCTTCCCCGTCGGATTGATCCGCGCGCGCGGCCGGGTCGAGTGGTATCCCGTCGCTCACGGCGCCTGCTCCGCGGGGCCGGCCCGGCGCGCTCGCTCTGCGGGCGGAGCGGACGCCGCGCGATTCGCTGGGCGTTCAGAGAAGCGTTCCATGCCCGGCTTGGCCCGACGTCCGCGATCCCAAACATCCGCCGGTTTGAGCACCGGCCCGTCGGTTACCAGCGAGCGTGTCCCGCGACCAGCCAGGCCCCCCGAGCGCGTCGGCCGCGCTCCGGCGGTATGCGGCGCGCGCGCCCGAGATCGTCGGGCGCGCCGTGGGCATTCCCCCTGGGGCTGGCCGTCACCGTGCTCTGGATCCTCGCCGGGTCGCTCAACTCCTTCTCCGGCGGCTGGGTGCTGTGGCCTGCGACTGCAACCTCCGTGGGCGCGTTCCTGCTCCTGCTGCTCCTGCAGTACTCGCAGAATCGCGACACGCGGGCGCTGCACCTCAAGCTCGACGAGCTGATCAGGAGCAGCGAGCGTGCGCGCACCGAGCTCGTGCGGCTCGAGAGCATGCCCGACGAGCACCTCGCCGGCCTCGAGGCGGAGTTCGGACAGCTGCGCGAGCAGCGGAGCGGGGAGTCCGGCCACGCGACCGGCTGACCCGGCGAAGCCTCAGCGGCCCGTGGCCGCGCGCACGTGAGCGCGCGGGATCGCCCTCGTTCGGGCGGCACAGGTACATCTCGTGCCCCGGGCGGGCGACGACATCCAGCCCGGCGGTGCGGGCCAGCGCCTCGACGCACGCGCCGTTCGGCACCCACCAGTTCGTGGCGTCACCGGCGAAACGGTGCTCGACGAAGGCCATGGCGGGCCAGTCCGGCTCGAGCAGCCGCTGTCGCTCGGAGATCGCGACGTCGGCCGGCAGCGCCGTGCCGGGGGAGTCGGTCGTCGTCAGCGTCTGGAGCACGAGCAGCCTGCGCGTGATGCTGCTGACGATGTCGAGGCCCAGCAGCGGATAGCGGAGGTGGTAGAGCACCCCCATGAAGAGCACCAGGTCGTAGCCCTCGTCTCGCCGGCGAGGTCGTACACGGTCATGCGCCGCAGCTCCACCTGGTCGTCGAGGCCGAAGCGGGAGCGAGCCCACGCCGCCTGGGCGAGGTAGCGCTCGTCGTGGTCGATGGCGACGACCAGCGCACCGAGCCGCGCGAGCTGGAAGGAGTAGTAGCCCGCGTTGCAGCCGATGTCGAGAGCGTCCAGCCCGAGAGGTCGGCGGGCAGCGCCCGCGCGAGCTCTCGCCACTTGAAGGCCGGGAAGTCGCCGAGCGGATGGTCCGGGCGCGGTCTGCCTGCCGTCCGGCAGGTGCAGGTTGTGGAACCACGGCCCCAGAGCCGCGATCTCGTGATCGCGTGCCGCGGGCGCCTCGAGCGTCATCGGGCCCTCGCTCCCGCGCACTCGGCGACGAGGCTCTCGAGCTCCGCCGCGCGCCGGGGCGCGCTGTGCTCTTGTATGACGCGAGCGCGCGCGCGCTGCGGCGATGGCGGCAACTCGGCGTCGCCGCGCCCCGTGACCAGATTCGACCACGTCCCCGGCGCTCCTCGCGATCAGGATCTCGCTCTCCGGCTCGAAGAAGCTGTCGAGCCCGCTCCACCAGTCCGAGACGATCGGCACGCCGCAGGCCGCCGCCTCGAACAGGCGTACGCTCGGCGACCATCCCCACTCGATCATGTCGCGGCGGGTGAGATTGAGCGTGAGCCGCTGTGAGGCGTAGAACGCGCGGTGCTCGCTCGGCGGCACGTGCTCGACGCGCCGCACGTTGGGGGCCATTCGATCTCCGCGGGGTACTGCGGGCCGGCGACGGCGAACGACTCGCCGGGGAGGCGCGGGCCGGCTCCAGCAGCAGCTGCTCGAGCGCGTGCTGCCGATCCTCGTCGAACGTGCCGAGAAAGCCCAGCGCGAACTCGCGGCGCGGGCCTCGAGCAGGCCGGTAGAGCTCACTGTCGACGAGGCAGTAGAACGCGCGGGCGCGGCGTGCGCCGTATGCTCCGCGAGGTGGTCGAGCGCGGGCCCGCCCGTGAACGAGAGGTACAGATCGAGCTGCGGGATGATGTCGGCGGCGACGTAGTCGCACGTCCCCGCGGCGAGTGCGGCGAGCGTGACCGGCGTGTCGATGTCGTAGAAGGCGACGACCTCGGGCGGTCTCGAGGACGAGGCGCGCGATCTCCGCGCCGTCCGGGACGTAGGAGCCGAGCAGACGAGATCGGCGGAGTGGATCTCGTCGCCGTAGCGGGCCATGAGCTCGTCCACCGAGTCGTAGAGGCGCGTCGCGGCATACGGCGGGTGGGGCAGGTCGCGGTGCGGGGCGTACCACGGGACGTCGCGCTCGAGGAACTGCACCTCGTGCCCCCTCGCGTCGAGCGCGCGTGCGAGCGCGCGGTAGTTGGTGGCGTGCCCGTTGCCCCACGACGACGTGATCGAGAGGCCCAGCATGACGATCTTCATACGCGCTCTCCCAGCAAGATGCGCTCGAGCTCGACCGCTCGTGCGGCGTAGGTGTGATCGGCGAGAACGCGCCGCCGCGCGGCCGCGCCGATGCGCTGCGCGCGCAGCGGAGTGAGCCTCCGAGACGCTCGGCGACCTCCTCGCCGTCGTGGGCGACGAGCACCTCCTCGTCCGGCTCGAGGAAATGCTCCAGCCCCTCCCAGGCATCGGTGATCAGGCACGCGCCGGACCCCGCCGCCTCGAACACGCGCGTTGCCGGCGACCAGCCGTTCTCGGCCATGCTCTGGCGCGCGACGTTGAGGACGGCGAGCGCGCTGCAGTTGAAGGCGTTGTGGTCGAGCTGTCGAGACGTGGCCCGACATGGCGCACGTTGCGCGGCAGGTCGGCTGCGTTCCACCCGCTCCCGCCCAGCAGGAAGGCCCGTCGCGGCGAGCAGCTCCGCGGCCTGCAGGAAGAACGCGCGCACGCGCTCCTCGCGGTCGGGGAGACGGTTGGCGAGGAATGCGAGGTCGCAGCGAAAGCGCGGGATCGGCCTGCACCGGGAAGTGCGAGCGGGGATCGACGCCCGTTGTAGATCGGCTCGCACTCGCGCGCGCCCAAGGACCGGTAGCGCTCGCCGCACCGGCTCGCCGCCTCCGTAGGTGAGGATGAGGTCGTAGCGCGGGACGAGCGCGCGCAGCGCGTCGTCCGGGTCCGACTCCATGCGCTCGAGCGTCGCGGGCGCGTCGACGTCCCAGAAGATCGTGATCGGAGCGTCGAGCGCGAGCACGCCGGCCTCCAGCTCGGCGTCGTTGACGCCGACTCCGCTCGTCTTGACGACGACGTCGTACCCCGTGCCGCGCTCGAGCGCCGCCGTCCCAGCCGGCCGCCGGATAGACGACGACCTCGGCCCAGGTCGGGTCCTCGATGTCGCGATGTGCCTGGCGCTCGTAGGCATCGGGCTCGAAGAACGTCACGCTGGTGGCCGCGCTCGTGCAGCGCGCGCACGACGCCGCGGTAGTACGTGGCCGCGCCGTTCCAGTAGGACGACACGAGGCTCGAGCCGTAGAAGGCGATGCGCATCAGATTCCCTCCGCCGCGGCTGCGGGATCGGTTGCCGTGGTGTCGACGCCGATCTCCTCGGCGATCGAGAGCAGCTCGTCGACGCGGTGCCCGCACGTGTGCCGGGACAGGATCGTGCGCAGCCCGTGCCGCGAGAGCGATGCGGCCAGCTCCGGATTCGACAGCACGGCCGCGAGCTGGCCTTCCATCTCCTCGCCGTCGCGTGCCACGAGATAGTCCGAGCCCGGCGTGAACAGGCCCTCGCTGTCCTCCCACGGCGAGCAGATCAGGGGGATGCCGCACGCCATCGCCTCGAACGGCCGGATCGTGGGGATGCCCGGGAGCGCCTCGACGTAGGGTCGGCGCGGGATGTGCACGGTCACGCGGTGCTCGCCGAAGACGGCCGGCACGCGGTGGTTGGCGATCCACCCTCGATAGCGGAGCCGCGTGCGCGCGACCGCCTCGCGCGCCTCCGCGGGGTAGCGCACGCCGAACACGGATCCCGTGAGGCCGAGCCGCTCGGCGGGGCCGAGCAGGAAGCTGCCGCAGCTCGTCGCTGCGCTCGCCGTCGCCCCAGTTGCCGATCCACGCGAGCTCGCCGCGGCGGCCGCGGGCGAGCACGGGGTGGAAGACGCGCACGTCCGCAGCCTCGTGCCACGTCCACGCCCGGTCGGCCCAGCCGCGCTCGAGGTAGATGTCGCGGATCGCGCGACCGTAGGCGAGCACGCCGTCGTAGTGGCGTAGGTCGTAGGCGGCCATCGTCTCGGGGGCCGTCACCGAGCGGTGATGGGTGTCGTGGAAGAGCAGCCGGAAGCCTCCCCGCCGCCGGCGCAGCGCGCCGAGGCGCCGCACCAGATCGTGGTCGTTCCACTCGTGCACGAGCACGAGGTCGCAGCTCGGCGAGCTCGCGAGCCGGATCGAGCCGAGCCGGGTCGTAGACGATGCTGCCGAGACCGGGGAAGGCCCGCTGGAAGTCCCTGATGGGGGCGTTCCCCTCCCGCTCGACGAGGCTCCGCCTGCTCCAGCCGTCGGCCGGCTCGTAGACGCGCACGTCGTGGCCGCGCGCGAGCAGCTCCGAGGTCACGCCGCGGACGAAGTGGGCGTTCCCGTGGTTCCAGTCGGAGACGAGGGAGTGCGTGAAGATCGCGACGCGCATCAGGCGTGCACCTCCACACGCGCGGAGGCGCCCGCTGCGGCCGAGCCGGCGAGCTCGGCGTAGAGCGCGTGGTAGGCGCGCGACATCGCGCTGCGGTCGTAGCGCAGCGCGTGCGCGCGGGCCCTGACCCCTGCCTCGCGCAGCAGGCGCGGGTGCGCGATGAGGCGCCGGAGCTCGTGCGCGAGCGCGTCCGCGTCGTCGGGCGGCACGAAGGCCGCGGCGTCGCCCCAGACTTCGCGCAGGCTGGCGATGTCGCCGAGGACGAGGGCGCACCCGCTGAGTGCCGCCTCCAGAGCCGCCATGCCGAACGGCTCGTAGCGCGCCGGCGCGGCGAACACCGAGGCGCGGCCGAGCAGCGCCGCGAGCTCGGCGGTGGCGAGCCGCCCGAGCGGCCGCGCCGCACGGCAGCTGCGGCCGCCGCAGTCACCCGCGAGCAGGACGGGCCAGGGCAGGGAGGCCGCGGCGCGATCGAGCGCGGCGAGATTCTTCGCCTCGTCCCAGAGGCGGCCCGAGCCGGCGACGAACGGCTCCTTGGCGCGCGGAGGGAAGGCCGCGGCGTCGCGGCCGTTCGGGATCACCGAGGTTGTCGCACGCGCCGGCCGTACAGCCGCTCCAGCTCGCCGAGCATCGCGCTCGTCGGCGCGACCAGCGCGGCGGCCGCCCGGATGCCCACGCCCGACCGCCTCCCGGTAGGGGTCGGCACTCGCGCCCGGGAGGCGCCCGCGCACCGCTGCATGCCAGGAGAGCACGCAGGAGTGGCCGGCCACGAGCACGGGAGCGTCGCCACGGCAGCGCGCCGTGGACGTAGCCGTTCAGGTGCACGACGTCCGGCGCCAGCTCGGCCGCCGTCTCCAGCAGCCACTCGCCGGCCCGCTCGACCTGCGGCCCAGGGGTCGTCCTCCCACTCGAGCGCGAACTCGCCGTGACGGAAGCCGGCCGACGCCGGAGCGCGAGAGCTCGAGCAGCTGATCCTTCCGCGGCGCAGGTCCCATCGCCGCGAGCGTCCACCTCCACGCCGCGCGCGGCGAGGCCGGCGGCCAGCTCGAGCGCATAGCCCCAGACGCCGCCGACGGCATCCACCGTCATGAGCACCCTCATACCGACACCCCGCCGATCTCGTCGAGGATGCGCGCGCGTCTCCACGAGCTGCTCGGCCTCGTCGTCGAAGCGCTCGCCCTCGGCCACGCGGGCCGCCCAGGCGCAGACGGCGCCGCCCTCCCAGCCCTCGTGCGGCTCGCGACCAGCCGCTCGCGGGTCGTGCCGCGCCAGAGCTCGCACCAGCAGGCGGTGTAGGAGCCGCCCTCGTTGCGCACGGCGACGGCGCCCGTCGGTTCCGTAGAACGTCAGCCGCGAAGTCCGCGGGCTTTCCCGAGCGGCAGGTTCCACGAGCAGGCGAGCGTGACGACGGCCCCGGTCGCGAGATCGAGGTCGCGACGGCGTAGTCCTCGACGGGCCGGTCGCCGTGGTGCAGCACCCGCGCGTGCACCGCCGCGGCGCTCGGGAAAGTCGAGCACCCAGCGCACGAGGTCGACGATGTGGACGCCGAGGTCGATCACGCAACCTCCGCCGGAGAGCTGCGGATCGTAGAACCACGCCTTGTCGGGGCCGTACGCGTTGTGAAAGCAGGCGTCCACGGCATACACGTCGCCGATCTCGCCGCCGGCGACGAGCTCGCGGCAGCGGAGCAGCGCATCGCTGTAGCGGTAGGTCAGGTCGACGCCGAGCAGCCGGTCGGCGGACCGCGCCGCCTCGACGACGGCAGCGGTCTCCTCCGCGCTGCGGCCGAGCGGCTTCTGGCAGAACACCGCGAGCCCCTGCTCGAGGCACGCGATCGCCTGCTGCGCATGCAGCGCGCTCGGCGTCGCGATCACCACGCCGTCGAGCTCCAGCTCGAGCAGCTCGTCGAGCGACGTCGAGGCAGTCGTCGAGCGCCGGGATCGGCGATCGCCGGCGACCTAGCCGGCCCCGCCTCGACGCAGCGCGTCCATGCGCCTGCGGCCGATCCAGCCCGCGCCCAGGAACCCGAGCCGCGGCAGCGTCGGGGGTCGTCCCGTCACTGCGCACACCAGCGCCTTGACGAAGCCGGCCGGGCGCACGCGCGCGGCCTCGAAGGCGTCCGCGAGGCGCGTGGGCGGGAAGACGTGCGTGCACAGTCGCTCGACGTCGAGGACGCCGGCAGCGGCGAGGCGGGCGGCTCCCGCGCACGCCGGCGCGCTGGCGTGCCGGCGATCGCTCGTGGGCGTTGACGACGTCGATTCCCGCGCCAGTTCCAGCTCTGCAGGTCGACCGTGCGCGGGCCGTCCTGGTGGTAGCCGGCGATCACGAGCAGGCCGCCGTCCTCGACCAGCCGCGAGGCGACGTCGAGCGACGCCTGCGTGCCGGCGGCCTCGATCACCCGCTCGAACGGCCCCGCGACCTCGGCGCCGCGCGGCACGGGCACGACCTCGGCCCCGAGGTGCCGGCAGATCGCCGCGCCACGCTGCTGCCCCAGGAAGCCCATCCCGACGATCGCGACCCGCTGCCCCGGCTCGATGCGCGCGCGCTCGGCGACGTTGAACGCGCAGCCGAACGCCTCGCCGGGAACGGCAGATCGTCGAGCTCGCGCGGAAGCGGCACGCACGCCTCGGCCGGCACGAGCCTCGAGCTCGCGCGAAGCCGTGGAAGGAGAGCACGGCGACGCGCAGCCCCGCCGCCAGCGCGTCTGCCCCCGCGCCGGCCTCCTCCACCCGCCCCCATCCCTCGTGTCCCGGCTCGCCCGGATCGCGCGGGTAGGTGAACCACGGACGGCCCTCCCACAGCGGCAGGCTCGAGGCGCAGACGCCGCACCCCTCGAGTCGCACGAGCGACCTCGCCCGGCGCCCGGCGCGGGCACCGCCTGCGAGACCTGCTCGATGCGGCCCGGCGCAGCGATCACGCTGCGCCCGGGCCGTGAGGCTCGCGGCCGTCACAGCGAGACGCTCGGCTGCCGCGAGCCGGTTGCGCCCGAGCCACTCGTAGAGCGAGGCGATGCCCTCGCCCGAGTCGATCGCCGGCTTCCACCCCAGCGTCCTGCTCGCACGCGCCGCGTGTCCGAGACGTACCAGGCTTGATCGCCCGGCGCGCGTCGGCGCGAACGTGACGTCCGGCAGGCCGCCGTGCAGCTCCTCCATCTGCACCAGCAGCTCCAGGAGGCTGATCGCGTTGCCGGGCCCGCCGCCGACGTTGAACGCGCGCCCGGCGCACTCGCCGATCTGCGCTCGCGCGCCCAGCATCGCCTCGACGAGATCGTCGGCGTGCAGCACGTCCCTCACCTGCGCGCCGTCGCCGTAGATCGTGAGCGGCCGGCCGGCGAGCAGCGAGACGAGGAAGTGCGCGACCCAGCCCTGGTCCTCGTTCCCGTGCTGATGCCGCCCGTAGATGCAGCTCATCCGGAACACGGTCGCGGGCATGCCGTAGGTCTTGGCGTAGTCGAGCACGTACTGGTCGGCGCCGCCCTTGGAGCAGCCGTAGGGGGTGCAGAACGCGAGCGGCCGGCTCTCGTCGACGCCGCGGCGGCGCAGCCGGGCATCGTGCGGACGCCACTGCTCGCCGCTCGCGCCGGACTGCGACGTCCGCGAGCGAGCCGTACACCTTGTTCGTCGAGGTGAACAGCAGCGGCGGCGGCTCGGGGAGGCGGCGGAGCTCCTCGAGCAGGTTCACGCGTGCCGCGCAGGTTCACGTCGAAGTCGCGCCGCGGCTCCTCCATGCTCGTCGTTACGGCGACCTGCGCCGCGAAGTGGAAGACGCTGCTCGCGCCTCGCACGCCTTCGCGCAGCGAGGGCCGGTCGCGGACGTCGACCGAGGCGTACTCGAGCAGGTCGCCGTGCCGCTCGCGCAGCCCGCGCAGGTTCGCCTCGGAGCCGGCGCGCGAGAGGTTGTCGAGTATGCGCACGCGCTCCCCGCGCTCGAGCAGCGCCTCCGCGACGTTCGTGCCGATGAAGCCCGCGCCCCCGGTGATCACCGTGACGGGCCCGGAGGCGCCGGCGCGTCCGCGGCTCGGTCTCGGTCGGCGAGGACGCGCGCAGCCGCGCGCGCCGCCGGAGAGGAGCGTGCGCGCCGCGAGCTTCGGCCGTCCAGCCTCGTCCGCGAGACCGAAGTGGTACTGCCGGGGATCGGCGTGGAAGCCGTCGCACGCGGCACGGCCCTGCGCCAGATCCTCCGCCGCGTACCAGTACAGGCGGTCGGCCGGCGCGCTCGATGGCTTCGGCGAGGCAGCGAAGCTGCGCGGCCTCGTCGCTGTTCCAGGTCGAGTACCCGGCCTCCGTGATCCACATCTCGGCAGCCGGATTGAAGCGCGCGAGCACCTCCCGCGTGCGCGAGACCGCGTCGTGCCACCCCTGCCAGCGCGTCGTCCAGCCGCCGGGGAAGGCGTGGATGCCGACGGCGTCCACGACCCCGAGCACTCCCCGCTCTCCCATCAGCGACAGCCAGTTGGGGTCGACAGGGCACATCCCGCCGAGCACGACCTTCTTCCCGAGCTCGCGCGCCCAGTACGCGGCCGCGCCGGCCATCTCGCAGAACAGGTGCCACTCGGGATCGAGCGTCCAGTCCCAGTCGTTGAGGTTGTTCGGCTCGTTCCACAGCTCCACCCACGCGAAGCAGTCGCCGTGGCGGCCGATGATCTGGTCCACGAAGTCGGCGAAGTCGCGGGGGCGCCGCGGAGGCGACTGCACGGTGGGAACCAGGCCGCGAGAGGGCGGCGTGTGATGCAGGCACGGCAGCAGCTCGAAGCTCGCTGCGAGCCGCGGGAGCAGCCAGGCGTACCAGTCGGCACCCTCGGCCGTATGGCAGTCGGCCCACGAGACGCCCGTGCGGAGCCGCCGGACGCCGAGGCTCTCGAGCAGCGCCACGACGCGCTCGACGCGCTCGGCCTCGCCCACCTTGAACCACTCGACGACCCCCGGCGCCCTCATAGCGTCAAGCCCGCGCGCGGCGAGTTCCCCCGCCGCGGCCTCCACGCGGTCGTCGGCGATCTGATCGCGCAGCCACTCGACCAGCTCGGCCACGCCATCCTCCAGCGCGACCTCGGCCGAGAAGCCGAGCACCTGCTGCGCGAGCCGGGTGTCCGCGAAGCAGTGCCGGATGTCGCCGACGCGCGCTTGCCGCGTCAGCTCGGGCTCGATCTCGAGGTCGAGTGCGTCCGCGAGCACGCGCGCGACCTCGAGCACCGTCACGTCGTGCCCGCTCGCCACGTTGATCGCCTTGCCGCTCGCGGCGTCGGCCGTCAGCGACAGCCTGCAGGCGCGCGCGACATCGTGCGCCGAGACGAAGTCGCGGCGCTGGAGGCCGTCTTCGAAGACCTTGGGCGGGCGGTTGTTGAGAAAGCGCGAGGCGAAGATGGCGAGCACGCCGGTATAGGGGTTCGAGAGCGCCTGCCGCGGCCCGTACGCGTTGAAGAACCGGAGGGCGACCGCCGGCACGTCATAGGCGGCGCCCCAAAGCAGGCAGAGCAGCTCCTGGTCGTACTTCGTGAGCGCGTAGACGGATGTGATCCTCGGCGTCTTCCACTCGGGCGTCGGCACGGGGTTCAGCTCGGGTGCGGGATCCCACTCGCCGCCGAGCAGTTGCTCCCGTGTGCGCACCGCGTCGTCTGCGAACGAGCCGTCCGTCCGCCGGTACAGCCCTTCGCCGTAGATGCTCATCGAGGACGCGACGACCAGGCGCTGAAGCGGGTGCCCGGCGAGCGCCTCGAGCAAGACGGCGGTGCCGTGCGTGTTGACGTCCGAGTAGCCCGCGAGCTCGTACATGCTCTGACCGACGCCCACGCGCGCGGCGAGATGGACGACGGCGTCGACCCCGCGGATCGCCGCCGCCACGGCCTCGGGCGAGCGCACGTCTCCGACCTGCAGCTCCGCCTCCGGGTTGAGGTGCTCCGGAGGCTCGCCGCCGGCGTGCACCTGGGGGTCGAGCACGTCGAGGATGCGCACCTCGTGCCCACACGCCAGCAGATCGTCGGTCACGTAGGAGCCGAGGAAGCCGGCGCCGCCGGTCACGAGCACCTTCATCGGGCGACTGCTTCCGGGACGGCCGGCGATGCGGTGAATGCGTTCATCGAGCTCCTCGACGGTCGGGGAATACGCGCCCCCCGAGCCCGTGCCATCCGCGAGGGAGCACGCCGCCCACCGGGCTGAAGCGGGAGCCGATCGCCGCTGCTGCAGCGCCGGCCGCCAGCTTCTTACCCTGGCTGATGCCGGTCAAACCGCCGCTGCCGCCGGAGGCCCGGAGGGGCCTGTCCGACCCCATTTCGCCCGCGTCACCCGCCGCCGGCGAGGCTCACTTCTTCGCGATCTTCTGGGCCACGTACGCCGCGACGTCCCTGATCTGCTTGGCCGTGAGGTTGTCCTTGAAGGCGGGCATGCCGCCGCCGCCGTTGGTGACCTGGGCCTGGGCCGTCTTGACGTTCTTCGCCCCGGGCCGGCTCCTGAGGTCGGGCCCGCCGTTGCCTCCCTCGCCCTTGGCGCCGTGGCAGCTCGAGCAGTTGTCGGTGAACACCTCCGCACCGGCGTTGACGTCGGCGGCGCCGGACGGCGTGCCTCCAGGGGTCTCGCCGGCGTGGCCGACGCCGGCTCCCGCACCCGGGGCGTGGGCGGGCCCGAGCTTCCCGTCGAGCCCGAACAGCCAGAGGCGGTCACCGTGGGGCGACGCGGCGAGCGCGTTGCCGCCGGCGTAGAACACGAGGTACTGCTTGCCATGGTGGCGGAAGATCGTCGGGCCGTTGTTGGCGCCGGCGCCCGTCTGGAACGACCACAGCTGCTTGCCGGTCTTGGCATCGAAGGCCAGCAGGCTGCCGGTCGAGCGGCCGACGAAGACGAGCCCGCCTGCCGTCGCCGTCGACGACGCGTAGCAGGACTCGGGCCAGCGCTTCTGCCAGACGATGCGCCCGGTGGTCGCGTCGATGGCCGTGAAGGTGCCGACGTTCTCGCCGAAGCCGCCGCCGACCGTGAGGGTGCTGCCGAGCGTCGTCTGCGCGACGCCCTTCTTCTGCTTCGCGGGCTTCTCGGTGCGGCGGTGTTGCCGGTGATGCCGCTCTGCGCGCAGACGTAGAACATGTGCGTCTGCGGGCTGTAGCTCGACGGCTGCCAGTTCGTCCCGCCCTGCGGGCCGGGCGTGAGGATCGTGACCGTCTTCCAGTAGGGCGTGTACATCGTCTTGGCGATGATCACCTTCGGCGCCTTGCCGTTCTTGGCCGCAGCCTTCAAGCGCCTTCCTCACGGACGCGACCTGCGTCTTCGATCGGCACGTGGGGGACGTAGGGCGGATAGCTCGGGATCGGCTGCGTCCTCGAGGTCTTCTGGCGCGCGTTCCTGCGGCACCGGCTTCTCCGGGATCGGGAAGATCGGCTTGCCGTTGCTCCGGTCGAGCAGGTACAGCCAGCCGGTCTTCTCCGCCTCGCCGATGCCGTGCACCAGGCGTGCCCTTGATGCGCGCGTCGAAGAGCACGGTCGGGCTCGGAGCGTCGTAGTCCCAGATGTCGTGGTGCACCATCTGGTAGTGCCAGCGGTACTTGCCGGTCTTGACGTCGAGAGCGACGATCGAGGCGGCGAACAGGTTGTCGCCCGCGCGCGCCGCTGCCGTCGTTGTCCGGCCCTGCGTTGCCCGTCGAGAAGTAGAGCAGCCCGAGCTTCGGATCCACCGACGGCGTCTGCCACACCGGCGCGCCGCCGTGCTTCCAGGCGCTGCCCGCGGCCGGCCAGGTGTCATGTCCCTTCTGCCCCGGGCCGGGAATGGTGTAGAAGCGCCACGCCTCCTTGCCGGTGCGCGCGTCGAACGCGGTCACCCGGCCGCGGATGCCGAACTCGCCGCCCGAGAGGCCCGTGATCACGCGGCCCGCCGACGTACAGCGGAGCGCTCGTGATCGTGTAGCCCTTGCGCCAGTCGCGCGACCTGCGTGCTCCAGACCCGCTGGCCGGTCATCTGATCGAGCGCGACGAGCTTGCCGTCGAGCTGGCCGATGTAGACCTTGCCCGTCTCCGAGCGCGACGCCGCGGCTCTCCCAGCCGCAGCAGACGGTGCTGATGCGTCTGGTCGAGGTTCGCCTTGTACTGCCAGAGGATCCGGCCCGTCGCGACGCTGACGGCGAAGACGTCGTCGGCGCCGGTGGGCACGTAGATGACGCCCTTGTACTCGAGCGGCTGGCTCTCGGCCGAGTACTTCGCGGCGACCGCCGAGTTGCGCAGGTGCGTCAGCCAGACGCCCTTGAGCGCGCGCGACGTTCTCGGTCGTGATCTCGCGCGAGCGGCGAGTAGCGCTGGTTCGAGAGCGAGCCGCCGTTCGTGATCCAGTCGTCGGCAGGGCGGCGCCGCGAGCTGCGCCATGGAGAACGCTGGCGCACGCGACGCCGACGGTCGACCGAGCTCCGCGCGCTGCTCGCAGCTGACGTCGTCGACGTCGACGCCGCCGGCTCGCTCGCCCGAGCCGCGCCCCGAGAGCCACCAGGCCACGAGCACGACGAGCGCCGATCGCCAGCCCGCCGCCGAAGGTCAGCACGAACCCTTTCGCGAAGCTGTGATCTCGCTCTGCCATCTTGGCGCCCTCTCGTTCGGCGGCGCCCGCGGAGCTGCCGGAGCCGGGATCCATGTTGCTCGGCGTCTTCGCGCCGCGTGCTCGCTACCCGGCGGGGGCCGGGCGAAACCCGCCGCCCGGGGCTCCCGCGCCGAGCGACCGGTTTGCCGTGACGGCGCGGGGGTAGGGATGCGGGCATGTCGCCTCTCGAACCGCACGACGCCCCCTCCGGCGGTCCGGACACGACGGAGCAGCAGCCGGTCGTCGAGCTCGTGTCGCCCCACCTGGCCGTCGCGGCGCTCCTCGGGAACGTCGGTCTCGCGTGCTATGACGTCGTCGAGGACCTGCTCCGCCATGCGCACCGGGACGTGCTCATCGATCTCAGCCGCTGCGATTCCATCGACTCCGCGGGCATCGGGGCGCTGATCGCCGCCCGCGGCGCGGCGACGGCGCGGGGCCACCGGCTCGCCCTGCTCGTGCGCCCCGATCAGCACAGCGTGACGGCCGCCCTGCGGCTCTCGCGCGTGGCGGACATCCTCGCCGTGCACACCTCGCGCCGCGCCGCCTTCGACAGCTTCCGGGACGGCACCGGCTCCCGTTGATCGTGGCTGGGCCCGGCGAGGTTTGAGTCCCCGGCGGCGCGGTACGGACGCCTCGCAAGCCGATGACCGGAGCGTCCGAGAATGGAGGGCACGCCATGAGCCAGACGAAGGACCGAGACCCGCGCGCAGGCGCGCAGCCGCCATTCGGCGAGCAGGAGCAGGGACTGCCGGGGAGCGACGCGGAGCTCCGGCCGAAGGCCGATCACGGCGAGGAGAGCTATCGCGGCAGTGGCAAGCTCGAAGGTCTCGCGGCGGTCGTCACCGGCGGCGACAGCGGCATCGGGCGGGCAGTCGCGATCGCCTTCGCGCGCGAGGGTGCCGACGTGCTCATCTCCTACCTCGACGAGGAGGAGGATGCCGCCGAGACGGCGGCGCTCGTGGAAGCCGCCGGCGTCCGGGCCGTGCGGGTCGGCGGCGATCTCAAGCAGCCCGAGCACTGCAAGCGCGTGATCGGCGACGCCATGACGAAGCTCGGCCGGCTCGACATCCTGGTCAACAACGCCGCCACGCAGACGGTGCACAGCTCGTTCGAGGAGATCACCGACGAGGAGGTGGAGACCGTCTTCCGGACGAACGTCTTTCCCCTCTTCGCCCTCTGCCGGGCCGCAGTCCCGCTCATGCCCGCAGGCGGGACGATCATCAACACCGCTTCGATCCAGGCCTACGATCCCTCCCCGGCGCTCCTGCACTACGCGACGACCAAGGGCGCCATCGTGACGTTCACCAAAGGCCTCGCGGAGGAGTTGGTCGAACGCGGGATCCGCGTCAACGCCGTCGCGCCCGGGCCCGTGTGGACGCCGCTGATCGCGGCGACGATGCCCTCGGAGGAGGTCTCGAAGTTCGGTGAGTCGAACCCGACCGGGCGCGCCGCGCAGCCTGCCGAGCTCGCGCCCGCCTATGTCTTCCTGGCCTCCGCCGACTCGCGCTTCGTGACCGGGGAGATCATCGGCGTGACCGGCGGCCGCCGCTTGTCGTAGACGAGCACCCTTCCGCGGGAGCGCCGCCCCAGTTACGGACGCAGGCGCATAAACCGGGGTCAGGCACCGAAATATGCGCCAATTTCAAATTGGCGCATATTTCGGTGCCTGACCCCGGTTTATGCGCCTCCCGTACGGAGTCACCCGTGCGAGGCACGCGGAGTGGCTCGTTGCAGCCGATACGAGTCGAAGCGTCGCTCCCGCGCAGACGGGGACGGCGCGACGTCACTCCCCGACCCCCGGAGTGCATTTGCCGGTTCCACCCGCGGATCCGGCTGGCCTCGGGAACGGGAGACGACGTGGCAAAGCAGGGGATCATCGAGCTGGCGTTCGACCGAGCTGGCACCGCGACCGTCACGCTGAGCGGCGAGCACGACCTCGAGAACGCCGGCAGCGTCGCCACGGCACTTGCCGAGGCAGCGAGCGCCGCGAGCGTCCTGGTCGACCTCACGGCGAGCACGTTCATCGACTCGAGCGTCATGCGCGAGCTGCTCGCGGCCTCGCGCCGCGCCCACGAGGGCCACGGACGCCTCGAGCTCGCCGTACCGCCCACGGGCTCAGCCGTGCGCAGGGCCCTGGAGCTCGCCGGCATCGCCCCGCTCATCCCGCTCCAGGAGACGCCAGCTCACGACGCGCCGGCCTGAAGCTCCGGCTCGGGCGGAGACGCTCTTCGCACCATGCAGTTTGGAGAAGCGCGCCGGTGGGTCTACCCGCAGCGTGGCGGCGCCCAGGATGAGTGACCCGGCAGGCAGCCGCGACGAGGTGGCGGCGGCACGTGAGGCCGGGCTCCGCTACGTGACCGACGACCGGCCCGGCATCACGCGGCGCCGTGCCGGCAAGGGGTTCACGTACCGCGATCCCTTCGGCGGGCGCATCACCGACCGCGCCGAGATCAAGCGGATCCGCGCGATCGGGATCCCGCCGGCGTGGACGAGCGTGTGGATCTGCCCCAACCCGCGGGGCCACGTGCAGGCGACCGGTCGTGACGCGAAGGGGCGGAAGCAGTATCGCTACCACCCCGACTGGCGGGCCGTGCGCGACGCGTCGAAGTTCGATCGCATGCTCGCCTTCGGCGAGGCGCTGCCGACGCTGCGCGCCCGCCTCGAGGCCGATCTCGCGCTCCCCGGGCTCACCCGGGAGCGCGTGCTCGCGACCGTCGTCTGGATCATCGACGAGACGCTCATGCGGGTCGGCAACGAGGAGTACGCCCGCACCAACGACTCGTACGGCGCCACGACCCTGCGCAACGACCACATCGAGATCGACGGGTCTGAGGTGCTCGTGTCGTTTCGCGGCAAGCACGGGAAGGAGCATCGCGCCGGGTTTCGGGACCGTCGCATCGCGGCGATCCTGCGCCGCTGCCAGGAGCTGCCCGGCGAGTCCCTGTTCACCTATCTGGACGAGCTCGGCGAGGTGCGGGGAGTCGACTCGGGCGATGTCAACGACTACCTGCGGGAGATCGCGGGCGAGGCGTTCACCGTCAAGGACTTTCGCACCTGGGGCGGCTCCGTGCGGTGCTTCCAGCTGCTCAGCGCCCCGGGCGAGGCGTCCGGCCGGCAGGAGCTGCAGGCGTTCGTCCGCGACGTGATCAAGCAGGTTGCGCTGCACCTCGGCAACACGCCTGCCGTGGCTCGTTCCTCATACGTGCACCCGGGCATCCTGCAGGCGTTCGGCGAAGGCAGCCTGGAGGTCCCGGCAGCGCTTGCGAACGAGCGTCTCGCACCCGAGGAAGCGCGCTTCATCGCATTCCTCCGCGCTCTCGCCTCCGCGCAGCCGGAGGCGGTGGCGCGCGCCTCGTAGGTCGCCCGCGCTACGCGCCGGGATTGGCCGCGCGCTCGGCGAGCCGCTCGTCCGCCGGCGCCGTCTGGCCGCGGCGCGCCGTCAGCTCGGCGGACGCGGCGCGAAGCTCGTCTGCGCCGGCGCGCTCGCCCGCGGCGAGGGCGCTGAGCTCGGCCATGCGGCGCATCGTGCTGTGGAGGAAGGCGAGCTGCTCGCGCCGCCCGAAGATCCTGAAGCCCAGCCGGACGATCGGATTCGAGACGGGCGCGCGGCGCGAGTAGGCGTGGATGCGGAACTGGATCTCCCCGCTGTCGAGCCACTTCCAGACCTGCCAGTCCATCTGGCCCAGCTCGAAGTGCCCGGTCAGCGTGCCGTAGCTCCAGCCCCAGATCTGCACGGGCCGACCCGCGTGCTGCTCGAGCCGGTCGTAGACCTCGCGGATCCTCACCCCGACTCTGAAGCGCAGGCCGTGGAACATGACCTCCAGCAGCATCGTGCGGCCCTCGAGCGGCTCGTCCGCGTCGTAGTGGGCGCGAACGATGGAGGGGTCCGCAAACTCGTAGCCCCGCATCAGGCGCTGCGCCGCGGCGAACGTGCCGTGCGGCAGCGGCGGGCCTGGGGGCTCGCTCCCCAGCACCTCGCAGAAGTCGTCCACCCGCCAGCCGCTCCCGGCAGTGCGCGGGTCTTCTCGGGGCGGCACGAAGTTGAAGTCGCACGCGCGCAGCTCGGCCAGCCTGCGGCGGATCGCCGGCGACGACCGCTCGTGGCCGGGCATCGGGTCGCTGCGCCGCGTCTCGACCTCGAGAGGCCCGGTCCTCCGCCCCTCCGCGAGCGCCGCGACGCGTTCCAGGAACGAGATCCACAGATGCAGCTGGATCTCCTTCGCGATCCGCAGGCGGTCGTAGAGCACGTGCACGGAGGAGCTGCCGCTGCGGGCCCACGACACGATCTCGAACTCGAGCAGCGCGCCCTCCGAGACGCGGAATTCGATCTGCCCCGCCTCCAGGTGCCCGGCGAGCGTGACGAGGCGGAAGGAGTACGGCGTCACCTCTGCGACGCGCACGGGGCCGTCCCACGGCCCAGGCATGCGGATCAGGAACTCGTCGCCGATCCGCATCTCGCCCGAGCGCCCGGCAGCCTTCAGGAAGCGCACGAAGCCGGTCGGGGCGACTGCGTTGGGATCGGCCTGGATGCGCGCCATGAGCTCCTCGGGCGTGAGCTTCGAGTCCCGCATGCGGATGCGGTAACTGCGGCTGAACAGCGGGCCCTCGCCGGCGCCCGGAGGCTGTAACTGCGAGCGCTCGACCCCGGGGCCGAGCTCCGGCGGCTGCGTCGCGCTCGGCGGCGCCGCGAGCTCCCGCCGGTGGATGGGAGTCGTGCGCCAGAGGTAGTCCCAGGCCGTGAAGGCGACCCCGGTCGGCCACAGCAGCGCCATGCCGAGGCGACGCGAGCGGCTGACGCCGAGATCGGTCACTCGTGGCGCGCGAGGGAATCGCCGATCAGCCAGAGCGTCGGCGGCCACAGGCCGACGAACAGGGCACGCCGCTCGGCGTTGCCGCGCTCGTCCTGGTCGACCGTCTTGGCACGCATCCAGAGGCCGACGCAGAGACCCACCGCACCGATCGAGAGAGCATGCAGGTGGTCGCTGCGCCAGCCGGCCGAGTGCAGTCGGCGAGTCAGCATGCTCTGCGATGCCCGTCACGGCGACGGAGAAACGTCGGTTCGAGGTTCCCGCCGCGAGGCGGTGGGCATAAGCGTGCATGACTGACGACGCCGTGGAGGCCCCGCCCGCAAACCCGATCGAGGAGCAGGATCCGATGGAGGCGCCGCCTCCGCAGCCCGCCGAGGAGGAGGGCAAGAGCCCGGAGGAGGAGCGGCCCGGCCATCCCGGCTCGGGCGGCGTCGCCCCCAGCCGCGCCGCGCCCGATCCGGAGGACCGTCAACCGCCGAGCACCACGTGACCCGGGGGATGCATGTCTGACCACGAGAAGGAACTCGAGGCGTTCGCGCTCAAGCGCTGGGCGTCGATCGACGAGGAGGATCTCCTGATCCTCAGGGAGTGCCTGCGCGTGTCGCTCGAGCACATCGAAGGATTTACGAGGAGCGAGGCGGAGCGATTCATCGACGAGATCACCCGTGAGGTCAACAAGCGCACGCCGCTCTTCCCGGACGAGCCGCTCGGGACGGGGGGCGAGGACATGCGCGAGGCCGCGGCGCGTACCAACCACCTGGTGAGCCGCGGCTGGTATCTCGAGGGCGAGCAGTGGCAGCACGCCGACCTCGCGAGCACGGACGGGGTCGACGCCGCCGAGGCCGAGCGCATCCAGGACAACTGGGACGTGAGCACGTGAACCGCGAGGCGGTTCACGTGCGCCGAGATCACCTGGACGGAACCTGGCTCGCCATTCGGCGGTTGTCCTCGGCGGCCCGGTTCCGCTGCTGAATCCGCTTGCGGAGAGCCTTGCTGCCGAGGCCGATCAGGCCGAGAATGACAAATCGCTTCAGGCGGGACTTCACTGTGGGCTCCTCTCTGGTCGGGTCATGCCCCGGCGGCTCGGCCCGGGGTCAGATCGGCGACGTAGCCGGCGCCCGCCGGCGTCAGCTCCCAGGAGCGGCCGTCGCTGCTGCGGCCGACGAGACCGCGCGCCTCGAGCGCCTTGGCGACCGGATCCTCCTCGCGCGGCGTGCTGCCGTGCTGGAGCGCGACGAGCATCGCCGTCTCGTCGTCGCTCATATCCCTGCTGTCCATCCCGCCTCCGATTCGCTCGAGCGCTGAGGAGAGGACGTACCCCTCGAGCGCCCGGCCGGAACGCACCGGACCGAAAGACCCGGCGGATTGGCCATGCGCGCGGACCGGAGCTAGAGTGCCTGCCCGGGCGGAGGCTGATCGACGGCCGGCGCTCCCATGCGACCCAACACGGGCTGATGCGCTCGTCAGGCGCACGCTCCTTGCGGTACAACCCGCGTCAGGAGACCCCATGGCAGACGGCGTCGTTCCGTCGTTGAACGAGCGGAGGCCCACCCGGATCGAGATCGGCTTCGAATCGCCCTCCGTCGCGATCGTCAGCCTCGTGGGCGAGCATGATCTCGGTCAGCACGAGCTTCAGAAGGAGGCCTTCGCGACCGCCGCCGCTCGCCGCCGGCACGTGGTAGCCGATCTCACGCGCTGTGCCTTCATCGACTCCGCCGCCGTCAGCAGGCTGCTGCATGCGCAAGCCGAGGTCACCGCCTCCGGGGGCAGCTTCCTGGTGGTTTTCCCCGCCGTTGCGAACGCCGTCAGCCGCACGGCCGAGCTCATGCAGCTCGACACGATGTTCCGCATCTGTCCCTCCACGGCGGGTGCTCTCGAGCTGCTCGCCGCGGAGGAACGGCGAGCTCCCGCCGGGACCTGACGGCGCTCGCTCGACTCGCCGAGCGGCGCGGCCCGTCGCGCTGACGCCGTCAGTGGTCGTCAGCGCCGCCTGCGCGAGCGGCGGCGCTGGACGCTTCGCGCCCACTCGCCTTCGCTCGACACGTCGGCGTTGCCCCGCCGCAGGTCGTGCTCGAGATCGCTTCGATCGGTCGCCGCGCCGTACATGAACAGCGAGAGCGCGCTTCCGACCGTAAACCCTCCGACCGCTGCGAGGGCCCAGCTCCAGCCGTTGAACTTGGTGCTGTCCTCGACTGTCTGCGTGATCAGGTAGTGGGCCGCCAGGGCGAGCAGGAGGCCGATGAGCCCCCCGGTGAGAAGGGTCAGGCGGAAGCGCCGCCCGAGCATCGTCGGCCGGTCGTCGTCTGCGCCCTGAGGCTCGCCCGCATCGGGCAGAGCGCTCGGCTCGGTCGACGAGAGAGCTGCGCGACTCTGGTGGTCAGCCATGCGCCGGCAGTGTCCGGAGGGTGTGCCGAGCGAGGCGGAGGTGCTTGGAGAGCATGATCGACTCCTTGTCGGCCAACGCCTTCGCGTCGGCATTTGCGCCGTTCTCGATCTCGCGGCCGGCCTCGACGATCGCCTGGTTGTGGGCGGCGATCTCGAACCGGACGTATTGCTGAGCGAGCTGGTCGTCGTTCGGCTCCGCCTGCAGGGCGCCGAGCACCCACTGCATCGTGGGGAGCGGGGCCGCCTTGACCGGGACGCCGAGCCGGCGCGCGAGGGCAGTCGCTTCCCTCAGCGATTTGGCGTGGTCGCTGAGAAGGCGTCCCGCGAGCGCGCCGAGGTGGCCGTCGTGCGAGCGCTTGACCGCGAGCTTGGCGGCCTGGATCTCGAAATGGTCGCCCGCGATCGATTGCTGCAACCACTGGGAGTCGTAGGGAGGCGGATCCTTCGCCGGCTGCGCGCCCGCCGGCGCTGCGGCGGCCGTGACTGCGATCAGCAAAGCGCCCGCGAGCGCACCCTGTCTGAGCGAGCGGTTGGATCTGATGCGCATCGTGCTCCTGTCATCGTGAGTGGCGGCCGCACCTATCGGCTGCCCCTCGCGCGCAGAACCAAACCACTGCCGGCGCCGCCGGTGGGCGCCATCCTCCAACCGGCCTCAGCCGGACCAGAACTCGGCCACCTCGGAATGGTCGTCCACGTCGATCTCGACGTCCACGATCTGACCGCCCTCGACGCGGAACACGAGCAGCTGCTCGGAGTCGAGCTCCTCACCGCGGCGTTCTCCGCGGTTGCGCACGCGGGCGGCCACGCGGTCGCCGGCTGCCCGCACCTCGAGCGTCTCGGTCGCGAACCAGCTCGTGTTCGCGTACGCCTCCGCGATCGCCTCGCGAAACCCTGCGCGGCCGTGCTTGGCCGGTCCCACGGGGCTGTGCCAGACGGCGTCGTCGGCGACGACCGCGACGCACTCGTCGAGATCGCGCGACTCGCGGGCAGAGAGGAATCGGCTGACGACATCGATGCTCACGCGACCATGTCCTCCCGGCAGGCGCTGAAATCAAACCTCGCGCGGGCGGTAGGGGTTTAGATCTCGGCCAGGCAAGGCAGGAGGAGGCGTGCCCGCACGTGACGACGGCTGCCTCGGCAGGTTGGTCGCCGATCCTCCGGGCATGCCCTCACCGACGAGCGCACGAGAGGCGGAACGTATGGCTGGTGACCAGGAGCATTCGGAGCGCGGCGCCGATGGCGCAGAGCTCCGGCGCGAGGGCGTGACCCGGGACCTGTCGCAGGCCATGGTGCGGATCTACCGGGAGCAGTTCGGCCGGGGGCCGGAGACCGTCTCGACGCGCTTCAGCGGGCCGGACGTCATCATCAGCCTGCTCGGGAACTCCCTGACGCCGGTGGAGAAGTCGATGCTCAAGATGGGCGAGGACCAGCGCTTGCGCGACGTCCGATCGATCTTCCAGCACGCCACCGAGGGCACGTTCCGGGCCGAGGTCGAGCGCATCACCGGCCGGCGCGTGATCGGTTTCATGAGCGACATCGACGTTCACAACGATCTCTCCTGCGAGATCTTCACGCTCGAGCCGGTGGAGCAGGGCGGATGATCGGTCCGCGCGTGAGCGGTCGGCAGCGACAGGGCGGTGAGAAGTGACAGGCTCCGAGGAACACGCAGAGAGCCCGGGAGACGCCGCCGAGCGGCGCAGCGCCGGGCAGTTCGAGGATCCGCGCAGTCCGGGCGACCGCGTCCTGCGCGACATCTCGGCGGGGATGGTCAGGCTCTACAAGGAGCATTTCGGCCGCGGCCCCGAAGCCGTCGAGACCCACTTCGCCTCGCCCAACCTGCTCGTTTGCATCCTCACGAACTCGCTCACGCCGGTGGAGCGCACCCTGCGCGACATCGGCGAGACGCAGCGGCTGCGCGATATCCGCACCCTGTTCCAGCACGTCACGGAGCCGCAGTTCCGCGCGATCGTCGAGACCGTGTCCGGCCGCCGCGTGATCGGCTTCATGAGCGGGATCGACGTGAACGTCGATGAGTCGTGTGAGGTCTTCACCCTCGCCCCGGCCGAAAGCTGACGCGGAACCGGCCGGCTGACGTGGGCCACGCGATCGTCGACGCTGCCGCTCTCGGCGCCCGTGCGGGCCCGCATCCCGCAGCGAGCCCCTACGACAAGGGCGTCGGAGCCGCACTCGGGCTCCGCGCGTTCGGGGCCTACCAGGTGGAGCTGCCGCCAGGCGCGGAGACGGTGCGCCACGACCACGCCGACGACGGCGCGGAGGACATGTATGCCGTGATCCGCGGCAGCGGAGTCGTGCTCGTGGACGGCGCGGAGATCGCCGTCCGGTCAGGCCATTTCGTGGCCGTGTCGTCGCAGTCCGTCCGGCAGGTGCGAGCGGGCGGCGACGGCCTCGTCTTCATCGCCGTCTGCGCGGCGCCCCCTCGCACATGAGCGGCGCGCACGCACATGCCAAGCTGCCCCGACGGTTTGACAACTACAGTTGTATTCAGTGGGGGACGCCTGTAGGTTAGGCCCGTGGGGGCGACCGAGTGAAGCCTGAGCGCGCAGCCGCCAGGCGAGGGGATACGGCATGTTCGTGAACCGCCTGCCCCGCTTCGAGCCCCTCTCCGAGGAGGCGCTCGCCATCATCGACGGCGGCGTCGATCGGCTCGCGGCGGAGGTCGGGGTGCAGTTCGACCACCCCGAGGCGCTCGCGCTCTTCCGCGCGGCAGGCCAGACCGTCGACGGCGACACGGTTCGCTTCGATCCCGGGTTCCTGCGCGCGCAGGCTGCGCTCGCTCCCCGAGACCTTCACGCTGCGCGCCCGCAACCCGCAGCGCTCGCTCGAGATCGGCGGCGACGCGATGATCTTCGGCGCCGTCCAGGGCCCGCCGTTCGTGCGCCGCGGCGCTGGAGCGGCGCGACGGCACGCTCGCCGATCTCGAGGACCTGCTCCGGCTCGTGCAGCATGACGCGACGCGATCGACACGCCCGGGGCGCAGCATGCTCGAGCCCAACGACGTCGCCGCTCGACGTTCGCCACCTCGTGCGCGCGCTCGCGCGCGATCCGCATGACCGACCGCGTGTGGGCCGGCGAGTGCTCCTCGAGCGTGGCCGCGGCCGACTGCCTGCGCCTCGCCGAGATCGTCTTCGGCGGCGCCGATGCGATCGCGGCCGACCCCGTGCTGTTCGCGAACTGCAACGTCAACTCGCCGCTGCGCTTCGACGTGCGCATGCTCGAGGGGATCTTCGCCTACGCGCGCGCAGGCCAGGCGGTGATCGTGACGCCGTTCCTGCTGATGGGCGCCATGGCGCCGGTGTCGGTGCCCGCCGCGCTCGTGCAGCAGACGGTCGAGGCGCTCGCCGGGCATCGCGCTCGTGCAGCTCGTCCGGCCCGGCGCGCCGTGCGTCATGGGCTCGTTCCTCTCGGCCTGCCGACATGAAGAGCGGCTCGCCGGCCTTCGGCGGCCCGGAGTCGGCTGTCGGCCTGCACGCCTCGGGGCAGATCGCCCGCCGCATCGGCCTGCCCTGGCGCTCGGGCGGCGGAGGCCTCACGGCGAGCCCGGCGCTCGACTACCAGGCCGGCTACGAGGCGATGAACACGCTGCAGTCGGCCTTCCTCGCCGGCGCCAACGTCGTCTGGCAGTCGGCCGGCTGGCTCGAGGGCGGCCTCGTCACGTCGCTCGCCAAGTTCGTCGCCGACGCCGAGGTGCTCGACCTCCTGCTCAAGCAGTTCTCGCCGCTCGAGGTCGACGAGGAGAGCCTCGCGCTCGGCGCACACGTCGAGGTCGGCCACGGCGGCCACTTCTTCGGCGCCGAGCACACGCTCGAGCGCTTCCGCGACTGCTTCTGGCGCCCGACGGTCGCGACGACCGACAACTTCGACCGCTGGACGCGCGGCGGCGGGCTCGATCACGCCGCGCGCGCAGAGGCGCGCGTGCGCGAGATCCTCGACGGCTACGAGCGCCCCGCGCTCGACGAGGCGATCGAGGAGGAGCTCGTCGAGTTCGTCGAGCGGCGCGCGGTCGAGCTCGGCGATCCGCTGCAAGTGGCCTAGCTCCGGCTGCTCCGCGGCCGCGCACGCATGCTGCGACAATCTCGCGCATGAACCCGGGAACGGCTGGACTCGCGCGCGGCCTCGAGGTTCTCGCCGCGCTCGCGGAGCCGGCCGCTGCGCGCCATGGGCTCGGCGTCGTCCGCCTCGCCGCGCTCGTCGGCGGCGACAAGAGCCAGCTCTCGCGCACGCTCGCGACGCTCGCCGAGCAGGGCTTCGTCGAGCGCGACCCCGAGACGATCGCCTACCGCCTCGGCTGGCGCGTCTTCGCCCTCGCGTCGCGGGCAGCCGAGAGCCGGCTGCTCGTCGCCGCGCCCGCGGTGCTGCGCGGGCTCGTCGCGGCGCTCGGAGAGAGCGCGCATCTCTCGGTCAGGCAGGGGGCGCAGTGCTGACGCTGCTCTCGGTGCCCTCGCCGGCGACGCTGCACGCTCCCGGCCGCGTCGGCGCGCTCACGCCGCTCGCCACCACGTCGGCGGCCGCGCGCTCGCCAGCGACCTCGGCGACGACGAGCTCGCCGCGCTCGGACTCGTGCGCCGCGCGGGAGGCGATCGCCCGCGCCCGTGCGGATGGCTACGCGATCGTGCGCGAGGAGTTCGAGGCCGGCGCTCGTCGCGGCCGCTGCCCCGATCCGCGACGCCGGGCGGCCACATCGTCGCGGCGATCAACGTCTCGGCTCCGAGCTTCCGCTTCGAGCATCGCCTGGACGAGGCGGCGCCGCCTGCTCGTGGAGGCGGCGGACGCGCTCTCGGGCGTCTTGCGCGGAGATGCGCTCGACACGGTCTCCGACGACCTCGCGCCGGTGGGCTGAGCGTTTCCGCAGCCCGTCCGACTCCACCGAATCGGTTTACAAGCCGAGTTGGATATCGCCAGATCAATCAGGTAACGTCGGCCGCGAATCTTCGGTGGAGCGATCTGTCGAGCAGAATCCCGACTCGCGTGAACGGAGTTGTGCATGCGCTATCCGAAAGAGCACGTCGAGAACTACCGTCGCTCGGCGGGTGACCTCGAGAACGACCTGATCGACGAGTTCAACGCGGGCAGCGTCGATCCGCCGCGAGTTCCTCGTCCGCGGCAGCGTGCTCGGGCATGGGCGCGACGCTCACGACGCTGATCGCGTTCGGCCCCGAGGCGGCGTTCGCGAAGTCGCCCGCCCGCGTGCAGCGCCGCACGGGCGGGACGATCCGCGTCGGCGGCGCGCCCGCCGACGGCTCGCTCGAGCCGCCGCTGCTGCAGTCGCTCGGCGCGCTCGCGATCTCGCACATGCCCGGCGAGCAGCTCGTCTACATCGGACGTGCACGCCGAAGGTGCAGCCCCAGCTCGCGACGAGCTGGACGCCTTCCGACAGCGCGAAGACGTGGACGTTCAAGCTGCGCACCGGCGCCAAGTTCCACGACGGCACGCCGATGACGGCCGACGACGTGGTCGCGACCTTCGAGCGCCTGACCGGCCCGAACTCGCAGGCCCTCTCGTCGCTCGGCGGCGTGCTCTCGCCCGGCGGGACGACCAAGGTCGACGACTCGACGGTGAAGTTCAGCCTCGACGCGGCGAACGGGTTCTTCCCGTACCTGCTCGGTCAGATGACCTACCAGTGCATCGTGCCTGCCGAAGTCGTACCAGCTGCCCGCCGATCTCACGAAGCCGGGCGACTGGACGACGAAGATGAACGGCACCGGGCCGTTCCGGCTCAAGGAGAACCGCGGCCAGGCGGGCTACTCGTTCGTCGCCAACGACACCTACTGGGGCGGCAAGCCCGCGATCGACGCGGTCGAGTTCACGGTCCTCGACGACAACGCGCGCGTCGCGGCCCTGCGCGGCGGGCAGATCGACATCGCGGTGCAGATCGAGCTACGACGGCGCGCGCCAGCTCGCAGAGCGCGCAGGTCCTGCCGATCGGCACGTCCAACCACCGCTACCTCAACATGAACGTCAAGAAGGCGCCGTTCAAGGACGTGCGCGTGCGCGAGGCGATCGCGCTCGCGCTCGGCCGGCCGGCGATCGCGTCCGGGCTGTGGGGCAAGTACGCCCAGGTCGGCAACGACAGCCCGATGTGGAGCGGCTACCCGTTCACGGACAAGTCGCTGCCGCAGCGCAAGCAGGACCTCGCCAAGGCGAAGTCGCTGCTCAAGGCCGCCAACGCGACCAACCTGAAGCTGACGCTCACGTGCTACCGCGCGTTCGAGATGCCGGCCTACGCCCAGCGCGTGGCGTCCGACCTGAAGAAGATCGGGATCGACTGCAAGGTCAAGATCTACACCTCGGCGCAGTACTTCGACGGCGTCTCGTTCGGCGCCAAGGGCAAGCTCGCACCGTGGCTCGCGACCGACTTCGGCATCGTCGACTACGGCAGCCGCCCGGTGCCGACTGACGTACCTCAACGCCGCGCTCAAGTCGGGCGGCGTGTGGAACTCCGCGCGCTATGCGAACAAGACGTTCGACAAGACATCGCGAGCTTCATCGCCGCGACCGACGTGGCGACGCAGAAGAAGTACGCGAAGGCGATGGAGACGCCAGCTGCTCAAGGACACGCCTGCGATCTACGCCTACTTCTACAACTTCATCGCCGGCCGCCAGCACGAAGGTCAAGGGCTACGTCCCCGACGGCATCGGCGATCATCAACCTTCGCGGCGTCTACGATCGGCTGACCACGCGCGGTCGCGCGCCCCGCGGCGGGCGCGCGACCGCGTGTGCGCTCACGACGGCTGCGGAGGCTGACGCCATTCGCTCCTACATCGCACAGAGACTCGCGTTCGGCGTGATCTCGCTCTTGCTGCTGACGATGATCGTCTACGCGAGCGCACAGGTGCTGCCCGGTGACCCGGGCCGGCAGGTGCTCGGGCGCGAGGCGACGCCCGCCGCCGTGCATCAGTTCAACCAGCGGATCGGCTACTACGACCCGCTGCCGGTGCGCTACTGGCACTGGCTCGAGAATGCCGTGCACGGCGACTTCGGAGCCTCGTACACCGACGGGCGCCCGGTCACCGACGATCTCGTGCCCGCGCTCCAGAAGTCCGGCTTCCTCGCGCTCTTCGCCTTCCTCCTCTGCGTTCCGCTCGGGATCCTCGGCGGGGTGGTCGCGGCGCTGCGGCGCGGGAAGCCTGAGCGACCGGGCCATCACGATCACCGGCCTCTCGTTCGCGGTCATGCCCGAGTTCGTCAACGCCGTGCTGCTGCAGACCGGCTTCGCCGCGGGCAAGCCGTTCAGCTGGTTCCCCGAGATCGCGGGCTCGCTGCTCGGCGTGTCGCTGTGGACGCGCATCGACGCCCTCTTCCTGCCCGCGGTCGCGGTCGCGCTCGTGCTCTTCGGCTACATCGCGCGGATCGCGCGAGCCGGGACGATCGAGGCGCTCTCGGCCGACTACACGCGCACGGCGACGCTCAAGGGCATGCCGCGCAACCTCGTCATCCGCCGCCACGTGATCCGCAACGCGATCCTGCCGACGATCGCCGTGGTCGCGACGCAGACCGGCTACCTCTTCGGCGGCCTCGTCGCGATCGAGAAGTTCTTCGGCTACCCGGGCATCGGCCAGCTCATCCTGAGCGCCGCGCAGATCAAGAACTTCCCGATGCTGCAGGCCTGCGTCTTCATCGTCGGCGTCATCTACTTCAGCGCGACGCTCTTCGGCGACATCCTCTCGGCGGCGCTCAATCCTCGCGTCCGGCTCGGGAAGTCTCGTGAGCTCGACGCTTCCGACGCTCGCGATCGTCCCGGCGCCCGATGCGCCGCGGCCGGAGACCTCGCTCGACTCGAAGTCGCGCGTGCGGCGCGAGACGATCAAGCAGCTCGCCAAGTCGCCGACCGTTCCTGATCGGCCTGGCGATCGTGCTGTTCTGGATCTTCTGCGCGCTCTTCAGCGGCGCGATCGTCCCGCACGATCCCGTCAACGACTCGCTCGGGCTCGGGCACCTCGGCGGCGCCCTCGTCGACGTACTGGTTCGGTCTCGACGAGCAGGGCCGCGACGTGTTCTCGCGCGTGCTCGCGGGCTCGGCGAACATCCTCAAGGTCGCGCCGCTCGCAACCGCGATCGGCATCATGCCTCGGCACGCTGCTCGGGCTGCTCATGGGCTACTTCCGCGGCTGGACCGACAACGTCATCGGCCGCATCATCGACGCGGTGCTCGCGATCCCGCTGATCGTCTTCGCGATCCTCATCCTGACCGCGCTCTCGGGCCAGTCCGAGGGCATCAAGGTGACGCCCGCGCGGCTCGCGATCGTGATCGGCCTCGCCTTCACGCCGCCGATCGCGCGCACGGTGCGGGCGGCGGCGCTCGCCGAGCGCGACCTCGACTACGTGCAGGCCGCGAAGCTCCGCGGCGAGCAGCGCGCCGTACATCATGCTCGCCGAGATCCTGCCGAACGTCGTGCCCACGATCATCGTCGAGGCCACCGTGCGCCTCGGCTACGCGATCTTCACCGCTGCGACCCTCGCGTTCCTGAGCTACGGCGTGCAGCCGCCGACGCCGGACTGGGGCCTCGACATCGCCGAGCAGTACCAGAACGTGAGCTTCGCCTGGTGGGAGAGCATCTTCCCTGCGCTCGCGATCGCCTCGCTCGTCGTCGCCGTCAACCTGATCGCCGACGCCGTGCAGCAGGTGCTCGAGGGATGAGCGCCGCCGATCGAGCACCCGGCCCGGCGCTCGAGCTGCGCGACCTCGACATCGCCTACCGCGTGCGCGGCCGCAACCGCGAGGTCGTGCGCACGGTCTCGCTCGCGCTCGAGCAGGGCGAGTGCTACGGCCTCGTCGGCGAGTCCGGCTGCGGCAAGTCGACGGTCGCGCTCGCCGATCGCGCGCTACCTGCCCGCCAACGGCGTCGATCACCGGCGGCGGCATCTCGGTCGCCGGCAACGGACGTGCTGGCGCTGCGCGGGCGAGGCGCTGCGCTCCTACCACCGCGACACGTTCTCGATGGTCTACCAGAACCCGGGCACGGCGCTCAACCCGACGCTGCGCGTCAGCCGCCAGCTGACCGAGGTCTTCGAGCTGCGCGGCGCCTCGCGCGCTCGCAGGCCACGGCGCGCGCGATCGAGGCGCTGATGGAGGTCAAGATCGCCGACCCGGCCTCGGTCATGACGCGCTATCCCGCACCAGCTCTCGGGCGGCATGCAGCAGCGCGTCGTGATCGCGATGGCGCTCGCGACCGATCCCAAGCTGCTCGTCCTCGACGAGCCGACGACCGGCCTCGACGCGACCGTCGAGGCCGAGGTGCTCGACCTGATCTCGCGAGCTCCAGGCACGGCACAACACGGCGGTGCTCTTCATCAGCCACAACCTCGGCGTGATCGGCAAGATGTGCCGGCGCGTGGGCGTCCTCTATGCGGGTCAGCTCGTCGAGGAGGGCACGGTCGCCGACGTCCTGCAGACGCCGCGTCACCCCTACACCGTGGGGCTCCTGCGCTGCATTCCGCAGAAGGGCCAGCGCAAGCAGGACGGGCGGCTCGACACGATCCCGGGCTTCCTGCCGGAGATCGGCACGCACCTTCCCGGCTGCGTGTTCGTGGACCGCTGTGCGCTCGCGCAGGACATCTGCCGCGAGCAGCGCCCGGAGCCGTTCGCGCGTCGGCGAGCAGCACACGAGCCGCTGCTTCTTCCACGAGCAGGCCGCCGAGCCTGCCGCGCGACACCGCCGATCGCGCGGCGCGCTGCCCGTCGTCGACCGCGCCGCGCGAGCCCCTGCTCCGCATCGACGATCTCGCGAAGACGTTCCGCCAGGACGGGCGCGACATCTATGCGCTCGCCGGCGTGTCGGCGACGCTGCAGGCCGGCGAGACGCTCGGCCTCGTCGGCGAGTCGGGATCCGGCAAGACGACGTTCGCGCGCGCGCTGCTCGGCATCATCGAGCCGACGCGCGGCTCGGTGGAGGTCGACGGCCGCGCGCTGCCGACGAAGCTCGCCGGGCGCTCGTCGAACGACGTCGCGTCGATGCAGATCGTCTTCCAGAACCCCGACTCGGCGCTCAACCGCCGGCACCGCGTCAGCCGCCTGATCGCGGCGCTCGCTGAAGAAGCTGATCGGCCTCACCGGGCGCCAGCGCCGAGCAGCGCGCGCGCGAGCTGATCGACGACGTGCGCCTGCCCCAGCGCTCGCTCGCCGCGCGCCCACCCAGCTCTCGGGCGGCCAGAAGCAGCGCGTCGCGATCGCGCGCGCGTTCTCGGGCGAGCCGCGGCTCGTCGTCTGCGACGAGCCGACCTCCGCGCTCGACGTCTCCGTGCAGGCCGCCATCCTCAACCTGCTCGTCGATCTCCAGGCCGAGCACAAGACGAGCTACGTCTTCATCAGCCACGACCTCGGCGTCGTGCGCTACCTCTCGGATCGCATCGCCGTGCTCTACCTCGGCCGCTTGATGGAGCTCGGCACCGCGCAGGAGGTGTTCGAGGCGCCGCACCATCCGTACACCGAGGCGCTGCTCTCGGCCGTGCCCTCGACGCGAGGCGCGCACACGCGCATCAAGCTCTCCGGCGACATCCCCTCGGCCGCCGACCCGCCCTCCGGCTGCGTCTTCCAGACGCGCTGCCCGCGCAAGCTCGGCGCGATCTGCGAGCAGGAGGAGCCGCCGCTCGCGGACGTCGGCGACGGGCGGCTGATGCGCTGCCACATCCCGCTCGAGGAGCTCCGCCGCATCCAGGAGACGCCGCCGGCGGCCGCTCCGCGAACCGCCGCCGAGCGCTGCCGACGCGGAGGCGCCTGTGAAGCGCCGCTCCCGGCGGAGGCCTTCTCGCTCGAGCGACGTACGCCAAGACGCGGCTGCCGGTCGAGCTCGCCACGACGCTGATCCCCGACGCCTACACCGAGCAGAGCTACTTCGAGCTCGAGCGCGAGCAGGTGTTCGCGCGCTCCTGGATTCCGGTGTGCGTCGCCGACGAGGTCGCCGCGCCCGGGCGACTTCCTCGTCGTCGAGGTCGCAGGCCGCTCGTCATCGTGTGCCGCAATCGCGACGGGCGAGCTGCGCGCGCATCACAACGTGTGCCGGCATCGCGGCGCGCGCCTCTGCGACGCCGGGCCGGGTCACGCCGAGCGCTTCTTCAAGTGCCCGTACCACTCGTGGGCCTACGACCTCGACGGGCGCTGTCTCGGCACGCCGCTCTTCACCGCCGACTCCGAGGTGCCGGAGGATCAGCGCGGCGATCTTCGACATGAACGGCGTCAAGGCGTTCGACAAGGCCGACTACGGCCTCTACCCGGTGCGCTGCGAGCAGTGGGGATTCCTGATCTTCGTGTGCCTCGACGACGACGCGCCGGCGCCCTGCTCGACGAGCTCGGCGACCTGCCCGAGCGCCTCGCCGGCTTCCGCCTCGAGGAGTGGCAGCTCGAGCGGCGGCTCGAGTACGAGCATCGACGCCAACTGGAAGCTGATCGCCGAGAACTTCATGGAGTACTACCACCTGCCGTGGGTGCACCCCTCGCTCGTCAAGGTCTCGCCGATGGACTCCCACTACCGCTGGCAGGGCGACGGGCAAGTACGTCGGGCTTCTGCACGACGCCGATCGCATCGAACAGCGACGGCGGGGGCTGGCTCGGCCTGCCCGGCGATCGAGGGCCTCTCCGAGGAGGACGCCGTCAGCGCGCGCTTCGCCTGGCTCTATCCCAACATCGCGCTCAACGTGCTGCCCGAACCACATCTTCCTGCTGCTGCCGCGGCCCGTCGGCGCCCGGCCTGACGCTGGAGACCGCCTACCTGCTCACCCATCCCGAGTCGCGCAGCAGGCGCGGAGACGTCCGACATCGAGGCGCTGATCAGTTCTGGGACGAGGTCAACCAGCGAGGACATCGGGATCGTCGAGCGCGTCCAGGACGGGCTCGCCGACCCCGTCTACCTGGGCGGGCGCATGTGCTACCGCTTCGAGGAGTCGGTGCATCGCTTCCAGAACATGGAGATCGACTCGCATGCTCGGCATCTGGCGCGTTCCGGCAGGGCGATGGCCAGGAGCGCGTCGCGATGTTCAGCTCCGACGCCTGAGACCCGAGCGCTCGCGCCCGTCAGGCCGTGGCGTCGTCGAGCTGATCGATCTTCGCGACGGCCGCCTCGTGACCGAGGTTGACGACCTCCGCGACGGTGCGCACGGCCAGGATGCTGGCAACGAAGCGCGTCGAGCGCGGCGCGGCAACCAGGCCGACCAGGCCCGTGGCGGCGACCCACTGCGTCATGCAGAACGGGCAGGTGACCAGCTCTCCGACGGCGCGCCGGAGGCCGCTGCCCTGCGCCTCGCTCGCCACCTCGCCCCGCCCGGTCGGCTCGCCCTGCCGCGCGAACGGCGCGCGCACGAACGCCGTCACGCGATCGCGGGTGATCGTGCGGCTGACCTGGTACGTCGCGAGGCCGAGCAAGACGATGTCGCTGCTGCCGACCCGGCGCGGGAGCTTGCCGCCGCGGCCGAGCGTGGTCACGGCAAGCGTCATCGAGAGGAGGAACGCGCCCGTGAGCGCGGCGTAGGCGGCGTACTGCTCGGGCGGATCGGGGTCGCTGCTCATGCGCGCCTCGTACCCGATCGGGAAGCGCGCGTAACACGCCGCCGCGGGCGCCCGTCGGGCCCCGCCGCTGTTTCGCTGCAGCAGGGCTCGGGTATCCCGCGGGATGCAGCGAGGCGTCGTCGTGATCACCGGGGCCTCGCTCGGCGTTGGCCGCGCGACCGCCCTGGAATTCGCGCGCCGCGGCTACGACGTCGCACTCCTGGCGCGCGCCGCCGAGAGCCTCGACGCGGCGGTGAAGGAGGCAATGGGTGCGGCGAACGGCCGCGGCCGCGTGCTCGGCGTGCCTGCGGACGTGGGCGAGGCAGCCGAGGTCGACGCGGCAGCCGAGCGCGTCGAGCGCGAACTCGGCCCGATCGACGTCTGGGTCAACTGCGCGATGACGTCGGTCTTCGCGCCCGTCAAGCAGTACGTCGCGCGCGAGGTGCGGCGCACGACCGATGTCACCTATCTCGGCGCCGCCTACGGAATGATGGCGGCGCTGCGCTTCATGCTGCCGCGCGACCGCGGCGTCATCGTCAACGTTGGCTCTGCGCTCTCGTATCGCTCCATCCCGCTGCAGGCAGCCTATTGCGGCGCCAAGCACGCGATGCTCGGATTCAGCAGCTCACTCCGCTGCGAGCTGATCCACGACCGCAGCAACGTCAAGCTCACGGTCGTTCACCTGCCGGCGCTGAACACTCCGCAGTTCCAGCAGGTGCGCTCCCGGCTCAGCCACGAGCCGCAGCCCGTGCCGCCCATCTATCAGCCCGAGGTGGCGGCGCGCGCGATCGTGCGAGCAGCCGAGCACCCCCGCCGCGAGTACTGGGTGGGCGCGCCGACCGTCGCCGCGATCATCGGCCAGCGCCTCGCCCCGGGGCTGCTCGATCGGTATCTCGGCCGCACGGGGTATCGCAGCCAGCAGACGGCGGAGCCGGCCGATCCGGGCCGGCCGGACAACCTCGATCTGCCCGTGCCGGGAGACCTCGGCGTCCACGGCCGCTTCGACGACCGCTCCAAGTCGCGCAGCATCCAGGCCTGGATGAGCGGCCACCGGCGGCAGTTGCTGGTCACGGGCACGGCACTCGCAAGCCTCGCCGCCGCGCATGCGCGCACGCGCCGCTGATCCGTGGCAGCGGGCATCCCGGGAGTCGATCGCAACGCACGGATCGAGGGCTACGCGCCTCTGCGCGCATACGCGGCGATCGGTGACGGACGCTCGCTGGCCCTGATCGCGGCCGACGGCGCGATCGACTGGCTGTGCGCCCCCGAGATCGACGGGGAAAGCGTCTTCGCCGCCCTCCTCGACAGCGGACGCGGCGGGCGCGCAACGCTGGGCCCTGCCGATGCCCACTCCGCCGAGCGCCGCTACCTCGCGGACACGAACGTGCTCGAGACGACCTTCACGACGGCGACCGGAACGCTCAGGGTCACCGATGCGATGACCTTCGAAGACGACGCTGGCGAGGCCCGGCGCACGATCGTCCGGCGGGTCGAGTGCCTGGCGGGGAGCGTGGCCATCTGCTGGAGCATCGCCCCCCGCTTCGCCTTCGCCGCGCTGGATCCCGTGGTCGCACCGGCGCAGAGCGGCGCGCTCATGAGCGGCGCCGGCCTGGTGCTGCGCACGTGGGCCTGGGAGCTCGGAGAGCCGGTGGTCGACGCCGCCGGCGTGCACGGGGCATGCACCATGCAGATCGGCGAGCGCGGCCTGCTGAGCCTCGCCGTCGGCTCCGCCGAGCCCCCGGAGCGCGGGCGCGACTCCTGCGAGCACGCGCTCGACGCCACGGCCCGCCGGTGGCGCGAGTGGACTGCCACCCTCGAGCACGAGGGGCCGTGGAAGGCGGCCGTCACGCGCAGCGCCTTGATCTTGAAGCTCCTCGTCAGCGGCAAGAGCGGCGCCGTGCTCGCAGCCGGCACCACCTCGCTCCCCGAAGTCGTGGGCGGCGTGCGCAACTGGGATTACCGCTACTCCTGGGTGCGCGACTCGCTGCTCGTCCTGGACGCCTTCTTCGAGCTCGGCAGGCACAGCGAGGCAAGCGCGTACTTCACCTGGCTGCGGGAGCGGATCGATCCCGAGAGCGGCGCCATCCGCGTGCTCTACGACCTGCGGGGCGCGGCCTGCGCTCCCGAGCGGGAGCTCCCTCTGGCGGGTTGGAGAGCATCACGGCCGGTGCGGGTCGGCAACGACGCGGCCGGCCAGTTCCAGCTGAGCACCCACGGAACCCTGCTCCACGCCTGCCACCTCTACGCGGATCGTGCTCACGACGGTCTGCCCGCACTCCAGCGCCGGGCGATCCTCCGCTCGGCCGGCTACCTCGCCGACAACTGGCCTCTGCCCGATGCGGGCATCTGGGAGGAGCGCGGGCCCCACTGCCACCACGCCCACTCGAAGATGATGTCCGCGGTGGGGCTGCACTGCGCCGCCGATCTCGCGCGCCGAAACGGCGGCGACCAGGCACTGGGCGATCGGCTCGCGCGCGCCGCGGCCGAGGCGGCCGCCTTCGTCGAGCAGCAGTGCGTCGAGCCGTCCACGGGCGCGTATGCGCGAGCCGCCGACACTCACGAGTATGACGCATCCGTGCTGATGCCTCTGGCCATGGGCTACGACCGCTGGGCCGCGCCGGGCCGCGTGGAGCACACGATCGATGCGATCCGCAACCACCTCGGCGATGGCGGCAACGTGCTCTACCGCTACCGGCACGACGACGGCCTGCCGGGCGACGAGGGGCGTTTCACCGCCTGCTCGTTCTGGCTCGCCTCCGCCCTCGCCCGCGCGAGGCGAGTCGACGAGGCCGCGACCGTGCTCGACGAGCTCGTGGCGCTCGCCAGCGACGCGGGGCTCTACTCGGAGGAGCTGGACGGCGAGGGTGCCTTCCTCGGCAACCTCCCGCAGGCGATCACCCACGCGTCGCTGATCTCCGCGGCGGCGGACATCGGCGAGGCGAGCAGCTGATCACCGGACGGCGACCTCTTCCTCGGCAACCTCCCTGCAGGCGATCACCCGCACGTCGCTGATCTCCGCGGCGGCGGAGATTCGGCGACGCGAGCAGGTGATCACGTGAACTGCGGCAGAACCTCGCGCGCGTAGAAGTCGATGAACTCGTCGTGATTCGGGCCGATGTGCCCGATGTAGATCTCGTCGAAGCCGGCGTCCACGTACTCCTGCAGCTTGGCGATGTGGTCCGCCGGATCCGGTCCGCAGGGAACCTTCTCCGCGACCATCTCCGGCGTCACCAGCTCCGCCGCCGCCTCGAACTGCTCCGGCGTCGGCAGCACCTGGGCCAGATTGCCGCCCAGCTGCTCATTGGCCCACAGCCGGTGCGCCGTGCGCAGCGATTCCTCCTTGTCGGGCCCGTAGCTCGACTTGAAGGCACTCTGGGTCGGCCCCTTGCCGCCCAGCTCGCGGTACCGCTGGCGACTCTCGGCGTCCGGCTTCGTCGTGACGAAGCCGTCGCCGATGCGCGCCGCCAACTCGAGGGCCTCCCCGTGGAACGCCGAGACCAGCACCGGCGGTGGCTCGTCGGGCAGGGAGTAGATGCGCGCGCGGTCGACCTCGTAGTAGTCGCCCCGGTGGCTCATCTCCTCGCCCGTCCACAGCTCACGCATGATCTCGATCGCCTCTTCGAGCATCTCGAGCCGGATCGACGGGCGCGGCCAGGGATCGCCGAAGATGTGCTCGTTCAACGCCTCTCCGGTGCCGACGCCGAGGCGGAAACGGCCGGGCATCATGCTCGCGGTGGTCGCGGCCGCCTGCGCGATGATCGCCGGGTGCGTGCGGATCGTCGGGCAGGTGACGGCCGTCGACCACGGCATCTCCTCGGTCACCTCCGAGATCGCGCCGAGCACCGACCACACGAACGGGCTCTGACCCTGCTCGTTGTTCCAGGGATGGAAGTGGTCGGAGACCCAGCCGGCCTGGAAGCCGGCCTCCTCCGCGCGCTGGGCGCCGCGAATCATCTCGGGCGCGGAGCGCTCCTCACTCGAGAGCGCGATTCCGATGATCGGCATGTGAACGGTTCCTTCGCGTGCGCGGGACAGAGACGGTGTTCGATCTCCCCGCATCCCGGTGCGTAAACCGCGTCCGCTCGCGACGCGCGCCCGCAGGCGCGGCAGCCGTTTTCGCCGAGCCGACCTGGGGGTATGGCCTGCCATGACTGAGTCCGTGCACGTTCCAGAAGGCGAGTATCCGCCGCCCCCTGAGGGTGCCGAGCACCCGATCGCCGGCTCGCCTCCGAAGGCGGCCCGCTCCGTGCTCGATCACGTTGATATCCGGGTCGCCGACGTCGAGAGCAGCCTGAGCTTCTACGAAGCGGCGCTCCGCCCGCTCGGCTGGCGTCCGCAGCCCCGCGAGACCGATCCCTCCGGCGGCGTGGAGGTCGGCTTCGAGAGCGGTGCGGGCACCGAGTTCGCGATCCACGCACCGAGCTCGAGCCCGGGTCAGGATGTGGTCACGACCGGCGCGCACATCGCGTTCAGCGCCGCGAGCCGCGATGCGGTCCACGAGTTTCACGCCGCAGCGCTCGCACACGGAGGTCGCGACATCGGCGCGCCCGGCCCGCGCCCCGTCTACAGCCCGGGGTACTACGGCGCCTTCGTGCTCGATCCGGACGGCAACAACATCGAGGCGGTCTGGCACGACCCGTCCCAGCAGCCGTGACCTGCGCGGGCGGGAACTCGGGGTCTGACCCCGAGTTCCCGCACCTGGCACCGGTGTTCCCGCGCAGAGCGGGATATTGGGGTCTGACCCCGAGTTCCCGCACCTGGCACCGGTGTTCCCGCACCTGGCACTGCTCGCGAGGGCTCACGTCGCCGCGAGGAGCGCAGCGAAGTCGGAGAGGCTCTCGTCGCCGCGCACCTCATAACGGTGGAGCTCATACGGGTGGCGTGCATCCTGCAGCACTCCGCCCTGCGTCGTGGCCGCGAGTACGTAGCCCGCTGCGTGGACCTCCGCGATCACGCGGCTGTTCACGCTGCCGTAGGGGTAGGCGAACCACTGCACGTTGTGACCGAGGTGACGTTCGAGTGCGCGGCGCGAGTCCCGGAGCTCACGATCGGCCGTCGCCGTGGGCAATTGCGGCAATGGCCGGTGCGTGACGGTGTGGGAGCCGATCTCCAGGCCCTCCCGCTCTGCGATGCGAAGCTCGGCCCAGGTCAGGAAGCTCGGATCGCTACCCGAGATCCGGCCGGTCACGACATACGCGATAGCCGGCAGGTGCAGCCGCGCGAGTACGGGCAGCGCGTTCGTGAACACGTCGCGGTAGCCGTCGTCGAAGGTGAGCAGCACGGGCTTGGGCGGCAGCCGCCCCCGCCCATAGAGCGCCGCGAAGAGTTGCTCCTCGCGGATCGCGTGATAGCCGTGGCTTGCGAGCCACTCCATCTGCGCCTTGAAGGCGGTGGGGGTGACGGTCAGCGTGCGCGTGACGCTCGGGAGGCGGGCGGTGTGCCGGTCGATGCGGTGATACATGAGGATCGGCAGCCGCAGGGCGCGTACGGGGAGAGCCGCCGGCAGACGTAGCAGCGCTCCGTGCCGCCGATGCGTCGTCGCCTGCCGCGCACGCACGTGCTCGGCCACGGCAGCAGTCCTGCTCGCGGTCGCCTCTGCAGTCCTGTGCCGGGCCGCGTGAGGAGCAAGCGTCATCGCACCGTAGACGCACGCCGCCGCGATGACGCCCGCGGCCGTCCAGCGCCGTCGCAGTACCTGCGCGCGGTGCGCGGCTCTCACCGGCCGACGCGCTCCCTCAGGGATGGCCGCGAGCGCAGCAGGCGCGGTTCAGGTGCGGCGGGCGCGACCGGGGAGGCCGGCGGCGAGATTGCGCGACCTGGCCGGGCGCCACCAGCTCGCTCAGGGACGATGCTGATGGTTCGGTGTCGCGCTTCGGGCCCGGCCATGTGCACGCTCTCCGCTCTCCGGTATCGGCTACTCGCGGCCGAAACGGCGCCAGGGCAAGCCTACTCCGCGGGCCCACGGAAGTGGCGCCGTGCGAGGCTTGCCGCCTCGACACAAAAGGTGACGCAAAAGAGGGGGCGGCAACCATGCCGCCCCCTCGCCGTGCCCTGCAGCGACGATCGCCGCCGCGGTCGCGCGACCTAACGGTCGTCGACGCTGTCGTCGTGGATGTCGTGGCTTCCGGACTTCGCGAGCCCGCGGCTCACCATGTACGCGGAGGCCACGATCGACACGTAGAGCCAGGCGCGGTCGGCCCGGAACGCGTCCGGTGCGCCGTTGCGCCCGACCCACCACGCGGCGACCAGAATGGCGGCGATCACGCCGACCATCGCGTAGAACTCGGTGGTCTTGCTGGCGTGCTTCGTCTCGCCGATCGAGAGCGCCCGCGTGCGGACTCGCGTGCCCGCACGGGCGCCCATCGTGCCGCTCTGTCCGCTCGTCGTAGCCATGTTCCCTCCTTCGAAGAGTGCGTGAACGCGTGACGGTTTCCCGTCCGCGCAGCGGCCAAACATGCCTGCATACGGCCGCCACGGGTGGTTTTCGACACCGCATTTCGCGCCTGTCCAGGCGCGGTTGCCGGTGCAGCGTCCCGGCGTGGGCGATGCGCGCGCTGTGAGAGGCGGCTACGGGCGTTCCGGCGTGCGCGCTGCTATGCGGTACTGTGGTGTGCGGTCGATGTCGCCCTGCGGCTGACGCTGCTGCTCGTCCCAGGCACGGGCGCGATGGCTACGAGCCGGCGTGTTCCGGATTGGGCCAGGTTCTCCGCTTCGGGTGGATCGCGAACCTCCACCGGTGGCATAGGACGACGAGGCCTCCGATCGGAAGAGCAGTGGAGCGTGAAGCAGCACAGTCCGATGGCGCACGCGAGACCGACGGCGGACCCGCTCCGCGAGGTCTCCCGCGCCATGGTCCGGCTCTACAAGGAGCAATTCGGCCGCGGGCCTGAAACCGTCTCCACGCACTACGCAGGCGCCAACACCATCGTCTCGATCCTCGGCGAATTCGCTGACGCCGGTCGAGAAGAGCATGCGCGACATGGGCCAGCACCAGCGGCTGCGCGACATCCGCGTGATGTTCCAGCACGCGACCGAGCCGCAGTTCCGCGCAGCTGTCGAGCAGATCACAGGTCGCCGCGTGATCGGCTTCATGAGCGGCATCGACGTCGCACACGACATCTCCAGCGAGGTCTTCACGCTCGAGCCGGTGGACGAGCGCAGCTGACTGCAGCCCCATGCGTCCGTCAGACGCGCTCTGCGCGCGGCCTCGCGACCGTCACGCCGACGAGCACGATCGCGATCCCGGCGACCTGGATCGCGATCAAGCGTCTCGTTCAGGAACGCGACGCCCCAGACGGCCGCCAGCGCGGGCTGGAGCAGGAGCAGGACCGACACCGCGACGGCGCTGAACGACGAGAGGCTGCGCGCGATCAGCAGCCAGCCGCAGGCCTGGACGGCGACGCCGAGCAGCGCGAGCCACGCGTGCTGGCCGACGCCGAGGTCCCACGACTCGCCGAGCGCGATGGCGCACGCCGAAGAGACCGGCACCGCGACGACGGTGCTCCAGAGCACGGGCGAGATGCCGTCGCGGGCCGAGCTGACCGCGCGCTCGAAGACCAGGATGTAGGCGCCGTAGAGCGCAGCCGCAGCGATCGCGAGCGCGATCCCGGCGAGCTCGAGGCGGTGCTCGCCGGTGCCGCGCAGCAGCGCGAGTCCGCAGATCACGACTGCGGCACCGGCGACCGGCCGCAACCCGACCGGCCGGCGCAGCACGACGACCGTCAGCAGCCATCACCCACAGCGACGCGGTGTTCACGATCACCGTCGACGGCCCGGCGCCGATCCGGCCCGTCGCCTCGTTCCAGATCACGACCTCGAGGCCGACGAGCGCGCCGGCCGCGGCGGCCGGCGCGAAGCCGGGACCGGGGCGGAGGGCGCCCGCTCGCCACGCGAGCAGCGCGAGGAACACGGCGCCGTAGGCGAAGCGAAGCGCCGAGCCCACGGCGGGCGGCGCGCCCGAGAGCTTGTAGAGCGGGGCCGAGAACGAGAAGGCCGTGATCCCCGCGAGCACCGCGGGCCACGCGCCGCGCCGTTCGAGGATGTGCCGCTCCGCGTCCACCGCGACAGTCTCGCGCAGAGGGCACGGCCGGCGTCGGTCAGCGGGAGCCGGCGAGCTCGCGGAGTGCCGTGGCGGTGCCGCGCCCGCTAGGCTCGGCCAGGCCGTGGCGATCCTCTCGAGGATGGACACCGAGACGTCGGCCGGTAGCGCGCGGAGTCGGTCGGAGGCACGCGAAGCCGGCGCGCACGCGCGCGCGACGCATCTCGGCAGAGGACGCCGCGGCGCTCGTGCGCTCGGGCGACTGGGTCGAGTACGGCGCGGGCATCGGGCAGCCGGACGTGTTCGACGCGGCGCTCGCGGAGCGCGTCGGCGAGCTCGAGGACGTGAAGATCCGCGCCTGCCTGACGCTGCGGCCTCGCGCCGTGCTCGAGGCCGACCCCGGGCGCGAGCACTTCCACTGGTTCAACTGGCACTACACGGGCTACGACCGCGCGAAGGGCGACGCGGGCTGCGCCAACTACATCCCCTGCAACCTCGGCGAGATCCCCGACTACTACCGGCGCTTCATCGATCCGCCCGAGATCGCCGTGATCAAGACGTGCCCGAAGGACGAGCGCGGCTTCTACAACTTCAGCCTCGCGGCGCTCTGGGAACGCGCCATCGTCGAGCGCGCGAAGATCGTGATCGTCGAGGAGTCGGCCGGGCTGCCGTACCTGGACGGACTCGCAGAACGCGGTGCACGAGAGCGAGGTCGACTACGTGATCGACGGCGACGACGAAGCCGCGCCCGAGATCCCGAACCCGCCTCCGACCGACATCGACCGTGCGGTCGCGCGGCTGATCGCCGCCGAGATCGAGGACGGCAGCTGCCTGCAGATCGGGCATCGGAGCGATGCCGAACGCGGTCTGCTCGCTGCTGCTCGAGAGCGGTGTGCGCGACCTCGGGATCCACACGGAGATGCTCACCGACGGCATCATCGACCTCTACCGGGCCGGCGTCGTCACGGGCGCCCGCAAGGCGCTCTACCCCGGCAAGATCGTCTGCACGTTCGGAATCGGGACGAAGCGTGCAGTACGAGACGGCCAATCGCAACCCCGACTTCCTCTGCCACGCCGTCGACCTATCAACCAGCCGGCACATCGTGATGCAGAACGACCGGGTGGTCGTCGATCAACAACACGACGCAGATGGACCTGCAGGGCCAGGCTGCCAGCGAGTCCGCCGGCCACCGCCACATCAGCGGCACGGGCGGGCAGTCGCAGTTCGTGCGCGGCGCCTACGCCTCTGCGGGCGGCAAGTCGTTCATCTGCATGTCGTCCGCCTACGAGCGCGCGCGGCGTGCGCGCGAGCCGCATCGTCGTCGACCTGACGCCCGGCAACGTGGTCACCGCCACGCGCTCCGACATCATGTACGTCGTCACCGAGTACGGGATCGTCAACCTCAAGGGCAAGTCGGTGCCCGAGCGGGCCCGCGCGATGATCTCGATCGCGCACCCCGAGTTCCGCGACGACCTGGAGCGAGAGGCGCGCGGGCACGGCCTGATCCCCAAGGGCTTCTTCTAGCTCCGCCGAGCGCCTCGTCGTTGGACATCCAGCAGCGTCGCTCGTTGCCCGAAGGCCGGTTTGCCCGTGCAGAGGCGCCGCGACCCACCGCGCTCGCGGCGTCGCGCAGCCCGGGTGGAACGGGGTCAGTGTGGTATGAGTCGGCTGTGATGGGCATGCGCTGGGTTGTCGGGGGCCTGCTTGCTGCGCTGCTGCTCGGAGTCGTGAGCGACGCCGGAGCCGCCGGTCGTTCTGGGGATGGCGTCGGCGCGGCCTGCAGGGGCGCGGCCGCCGCGCCGGCTGCCACCTACCGGCACGTGATCTGGATCTGGATGGAGAATCACGCCTACGACGCCGCCTTGGCCTCCAACGACGCGCCCTTCACGAACCAGCTTGCCGCGCAGTGCGGATTGGCGACGAACTACCACAACATCACCCACCCGTCCCTGCCGAACTACATCGCGGCGACCTCCGGCGGTACGCAGGGAATCAGCGACGACTGCGAACCCCGGCAGTGCTCGCGCGCGGCGCAGAGCCTCTTCGGGCAGGTCGCCAAGGCAGGCATGACGTGGACCGCCTACGAGGAGAGCATGCCGTCGCCGTGCGACCTCGCCTCGGGCGCCGGAGCGAACCCGAGCGGGGAGTATGCGCCGAAGCACGATCCAGCGGCCTACTACCTGCCGCTCCGCTCGAGCTGCGCGCAGCGGGTCTTGCCGCTCGGCTCCCCGTCCGCGGGTGCGCTCGCGCGGGCCTTGAAGAGCCGCTCGCTCGCGAGGTTCACCTTCATCACGCCGAACCTCTGCAACGACACGCACGACTGCCCGGTCTCGACGGGTGATGCCTGGCTCTCGCGCTGGGTGCGGAAGATCGTCTCGAGTCCGACCTACCGCCGTGAGCGCACGGCCATCTTCATCACCTGGGACGAGGGCGAGGGGGGAGGCTCGGATGACTGCGCAGCCAATACGAGTGACGCCGGATGCCACGTCGCGACGTTGATCGTGAGCCCGTCGATTCGGCGCGGGGCGCGCTCGGCCGCCCTGTTCAACCATTACTCGCTGCTACGGACGACCGAGCAACTGCTCGGCATCACGACCTTCCTCGGACACGCGGGCGACGCAGGCACGCGCAGCATGCGCGCGCCATTCCACCTCTGATGGCCTGCGCGAAGAGCCCCGTGCGCTACGAGACGGTCTGGACCGGCACCTCGTAGAACTCGACAGAGCTGCGCCGGGAGTCCCCGCCGGGGCTCATCGAGTTAAGGGCTTCATCCCCCCGCCGCATCGCGTCCTCGCTCTCGAAGAGCGTGATGCCGAGTCCCTTGCCGCTCTCGCGGTTCACGAGCATCATCATCTTCGCCCCTTCGAGGCCTGGCGGCGCCGCGCCCGATTCGACCTCGCTGCGAACATGGTCGATCGAGTTGTTCAGGTTCGCAGGATCGGCTTCGAACACCGCGACACGTGCATACATCTCGCTCTCGCCTCCCTTTGGCCGTACGGTCCCGGCGAGTGTAGCTCCGCGGACGGTGAGGGACGCGTTCCGGCGCCGGGCAGATGGGCGCCTTTCCGCTCAAGCTCGCCGGATCGCTGCCGATAGTGGCTTGATGTGTTCGCCTCTCGTACGGGCACTGCGAACAGCGCGCCTGCTGGGCGTCGCTGTGGGTGCGGCGCTCGTGGCGGCCGGCTGTGGCGGCCACGGCGCGGACTCCTCCGGGAGCACGCCGATCGTCAACGTGACCGAGCGCGACTTCGCGATCCTCGCGCCGACCGTGGTGAACGCAGGGAACGTCGTCCTGCGTGTCCACAACAAGGGGCACGTCGGGCACGAGTTGATCGTCGTCCGGGCGTCGACCGCCCATCTGCCGATGCGGAGCGACGGCCTGACGGTCGACGAGGAGCTTCTCCAGCGCAGCGATCTCGGCGCGCTCGAGCCGCATGACGCACCCGCGACGCGCGAGCTCCCGCTTCACCTCACGCCGGGCCGGTATGTCCTCTTCTGCAACATGTCCGGGCATTTCATCGGCGGCATGCACCACGTGCTGATCGTGAGATAGCGATGCGGCGCCGCCGAGCATTCAGGCCGTTCGCTCTGCGCTCCCGCCGGACGGTCGTCGCGATCGTCGTCACGATGGCGCTCGTCTCGGCGATCAGCACGGTGCTCTCGATTCGCGCGGCCGCGCGCTCGCAGCATCGCGCCTCGGCGATCGAGATCGCCGGGCGCCAGCGCACGCTCGCCGAGCGTTACGTTCAGGAAGTGCTGCTCCTGCGAGCCGGGGAGCAAGCAGATCCGGCGCATACCGCTCAGCTGCTCAACGCCAGCGCAAGGGCGCTGCTCGACGGAGGCGTCGCGCCCGCGGCCAACGGCGACGACGATGACACGAGCCTCCCGCGCGCCGCAGACCCTGTGGTGCGTGGTGAGCTCGAGGTCGAGCAGAAGCTCGTACGCGACCTGGCCGCAGCCGGCAGCGCCTACCTTGCCGATCGGGACGTCTCTGCGGTGAAGCAGACGGCCGGCGAGCACATTCCGCCGATCGACCCCGTGCAGCGCCTCCGCGTGGCCGCCGCACTGACCTCGAACGTCTCGCTCAACGCCGCCCGCACGATCGTTGCGCGCGACAACGGCAACATCTCCAACCTGATCATGATGCTCATCGCTCTCGGCGTCGCAGGGCTGGTCGCCTCGCTCGTCCTCGCCTGGGCCCTCATCAACGCGACACGACGGCAGACGGAACACTTCCGCAGCCTGGTGCGCCACTCCACCGACCTCGTGCTCGTCCTCTCCGACGGCTGCCGCTATGTCAGCGCCTCCGTCGCGAAAACGCTCGGACGCAGCGAGGCCGAGCTCCTCGGCGATGGCTTCGGACGCTTCGTGCACGAGGACGACTCCGCGCACCTGCAGGCCGTCGAGCGCGACGGGCAGCCGTCCCAGCTGATCCTCCGCGTGCGCAACTCTCAGGGCGACTGGCGCCACCTCGAGGCCAACGTCACGGATCTCCGCCATGATCGCCACGTGCGGGGCGTCGTGCTCAACGCGCGCGACATCTCGGAGCGCGTGCGGCTCGAGCGCGAGCTCACCCAGCAGGCCCAGCGTGACATCTTCGGCACGCACCTCGTCGAGGCGCTCGAGATGGCCGACGAGGAGAGCGCCACGTTCGACGTCGTCGAGCGGGCGATGGTCGAGATCTCGTCCGCGGCGCCGATGGAGCTGCTGCTCTCGGACTCCAGCCGTGCACACCTCGAACGGGCGGCCACGAGCCCGACCGGAGGCGCAGCCGCGTGCCCGGTGCAATCGCCGTTCTCCTGTGTTGCGGTGCGGCGCGGCAATCCGGTCGTCTTCGACACCAGCGAGAGCCTCAACGCGTGTCCGAAGCTTCGCGACCGTCCCGGCGGCGCCTGCTCTGCCGTGTGCGTGCCGGTGTCGTTCATGGGCCGAGCCCTCGGTGTGCTCCATGCCACGGGGCCCGCAGGCGACCCGCCGAACAGCCGGCAGGTCTCCCAGCTCACGACCCTCGCCACTCAGGCCGGCGCGCGCATCGGCACCGTGCGCGCCTTCCAGCGTACGCAACTGCAGGCGTCCACCGACGGCCTCACGGGGCTGGTCAATCGTCGAACGCTCGAGTCGCAGCTGCGCGGCCTGCTCAAGCACGGCCGGCCGTTCGCTCTCGCGATCGCCGACCTCGACCGCTTCAAGCAGCTCAACGACACGCACGGGCACGAGGCCGGCGACCGCGCTCTCCGCTTCTTCTCCATGACTGCCCGAGAAGTCCTGCGCGACGATGACGTGATCGCTCGCTGGGGTGGCGAAGAGTTCGTGATCGCCATTCCCGATCTCGACCGCCACCAGGCCGCAAGCGCGCTGGAGCGCATCCGCGAACGACTCTCGCAGACTCACGGCGGCGACCACCCGTCGTTCACGGCGAGCTTCGGCGTCACCGACTCGACGCGCGCAGCCGCGCTCGAGCAGTTGCTCCAGCTCGCCGACACCGCGCTCTACACAGCCAAGGAGGACGGACGCGATCGCATCGTCGTCAGCGATGCGAAGACGAGCGCGAGCGCCCGGCCCGTCGTCCTCGACGACCCGGAAGAGCACGGGTCGCCGCCGCGGGCGCGCTCGAGCGCCCCACTCCACATCGGCCACGACGAGGAAGACCCCCATCCCAGCGGCTTCGAGATCCGGTAGCCGGTGACCCCGATCGGCTCGAGAGCGCCGATCTGAGGAGCGTCGCTGCGGGCAGTCGCGTCAGCTGCTCGCTGCGGGGAGCACGAGCGTGAACGACGCGCCTCCGGCGACGCTGTCGCACCGCAGGTCGCCGCCGTGCTGCCGGGCGATGGCGCGGGCGATCGCCAGCCCCAGGCCGGATCCCGGCCGAGCGCTGCTCGAGTCGAGCCGGACGAACCGCTCGAAGATCCGCTCCCGGTCTGCGACGGGGACGCCGGGTCCGTCGTCGACCACCCGGACGCGCGCCTCGCTCGCGCTGCCCTCGAGCGTCACCTGGATACGGCCACCGGGAGCCGCCGCGGCCGCGGCGTTCTCGAGCAGATTGCGGAGCACCCGCGTGAGCGCGCGCGAGTCGCCGCGCACCGGCGGAGTGGCACGAGTCGTGACGTCCACGTGCACGCCGCCTGCGGCGGTCGCCGCTTCGTCCAGCGCGGCCCGCGTCACGGAGCTGAGATCGACGTCGGCGGCGAGGCCGTCGCCGGCTCCGTCGAGACGAGCGAGGTCGAGGAGGTCGGCGACCAGGCGGCCGAGCCGCGCGGAATCGCCCGCGAGCCGCGCCTCAAGGGCATCCCTGTCAGGGCGGGCAGGCTGCTCGCGCAACAGCGTCTCGGTCGTCGCCTGCAGACGCGCGATCGGGGTGCGCAGCTCGTGCGAGGCGTCCGCCAGAAACCGGCGCGTCGCCGCCTCCGATGCGCGCGAGCGGTCGAGCGCCTCCTGCAGCGCGTCCACCATGCGGTCGAACGCAGTTGCCATTCGCCCGAGCTCGGTGTCGCTGCGGCTCGGCCGCAACCGGCGGCCGACCTCGCCCGCTGCGATGTGCTCGGCGACGTTCGCCACGTGGTCGAGCGGGCGCAGCGCGACGCGCGTGACCTGCCAGACGCCGATTGCACCGATCAGGAGGATCGCCGCGGCGACCAGCGCCTCGAGCTCTTCCAGCCGGCGTACGTCCCGGTCGACTGCGCCGCTGCTCGCGGTCAGCGTCGCGCTCACCTTCGCGTTCACGCGAACGTGAACCGTGAGCAGCGCGCCGCTCTGCTGCTGAATCGACGGGTCGCCGGGCTTCGCGCCCAGTGGCGGGGCGTCGACCGGCTCGCCGGGCTGTTGCACGAACACGTTGATGCCCTCGAGGTGCAGCGCCGCGACGAGCTGCTTTGCGCCAGCGTGATCCCATGAGTCGCGCAGCGCCGCGCCGCCCGCCGCAAGCCGGTGGCGCAGATCGTCCTCGCGGCTCTTCCGGTACGTCAGGGTGACGACCGTGCCGAACGCGAGGATCACGATCAGCAGCAGGCCCAGCACGGAGGCCGTCACCCTGCGGCGCAGCGAGCCCGTGCTCACGCCGGACCGAGCCGGTAGCCGATTCCGTGCACGGTGTGGATGAGCCGCGTGCGACCGCCGTCCTCGAGCTTCCGCCGGAGCGCGCTCGTGTGCACTTCCACGAGGTTCGGGTCGTAGGCCTCGTACCCCCACACCTGGCTGAGCAGCTGGTACTTCGACAGCACCTGGCCGCGATGCCGGATCAGGAATGCCAGCAGCCGTAGCTCCGTCGGCGTGAGGGCCAGGGGGCGACCCGCGCGGGTTGCGACCGCGGCAGCCTCGTCCACCAGCAGGTCGCCGACCTCGAGCAGCTCCGCGCGCGCACCGGTGCGCCGCAGGACGGCGCGCACGCGGGCGAGCAACTCCTCGAGCGCGAAGGGCTTGACCAGATAGTCGTCGGCACCGAGCGCGAATCCGGCGAGCCGGTCGTCCAGGCCGTCGCGGGCAGTCAGGAAGACGACCGCGATGTCCCGGGACGCCCGCAGCCGCCGGGCGAGGGCGAAGCCATCCTCGCCTGGCAGCATGACGTCGAGCACCGCGAGGTCGGGCGCCGAAGCAAGGATGTGCTCGGGCTCGCGGCCGCTCGCGAATGCCGCCACGGCGTGCCCGTCCGAGCGCAACGCCGCGACGACCGCGTCGCGCAAGGCGTCCTCGTCCTCGACGACTGTGATCCGAGGTTGCCCGGCGTGCTCGCTCACGATCCGATTATCCCGCCCGCGGCCTGAAGAGCTGCTGAAGATCGTCGTCCCTTCAGCGCTGCTTCAGCCCGCTGCACGAGTGTGCTCGGTGACAGGGCGGACGAGCGTCCGCGCCAGCGAACAAGGAGGTCGACCGTGTTGATCCCACGCCCATCGCTAGGCCGGCGAGCCATCGCCGTCGCCGGGGTGCTGGCCGTCGCCGTGCTCGGCGGCGGTGCCGGCATCGCCGCTGCCGGAAGCGGAGCCCCGAAGGGAGATGCCGCGGCGAACGCGGCCGCCAAGGCCACGCCGTCCGCGGACAAGCCGCAGCCCGACCCCGGCGTGCCGCCGGGTCTCCTGGCAGAGACGCAGCGAGCCCTTGGCGGGCTCGTGAGCGACGGCGCCATCAGCCAAGCTCAGGCGGACGCCGTGCAGTCGCGGGTCGCGTCCGGCTCGGTCGACACGACCGAGGTGATCGCCTCGGGCGTGCTCGACGAGGCGCAGATGCAGCGGGTCAACGAGGTCCTCCGCGCGATCAAGCTGTCCTTCGCCGGACCGTGAGCCGCAGCGGCCGGCTGACCGCACGAGGTCGGCCGGCCGCGCACCGATCTGCGGAACCTCGTCGGCGTCGTGAAGCATGCCGACGCTGGCGCGGCAGGCACCCCGACGGGTGCCTTCAGCGAGCTCCATCGGGGTGCCAGTGGCGACCCCCGCGGCTCGAGCCAGAATGACCTCCAGGCAGAGTTCCTCGGCGACTACGTCTACTCGATCGCCACCCGCGATTACGGCGCAGGCGTCTGGAACGACACGAGGAACGCCGCCGACTGCCCGGCCATCGACACGTATCGGGCGGCTCTCGAAGCCGGCACTGCCTCGGCGACGGCTCCCGCGCCCGCGACGGCTTGCCCAGCCACCTGGGGCGACTCCGACATCTTCGGCGGTTCGTACGCCGACCCGACCCCGTAGGGCTGCGCGCTCGGGAGGTCGGCGACGCCGCCTCCCGAGCGCCTGGCTTGCCGGGACCGCGCTGGCCGCGGCCGGCGGTCTGAATGCGCTCTCAACCGGGGCAAGCTCCCTGCTGCCGAACGACCGCCGGCTGGAGGGAGGATGGCGTCAGCAGCGCAGCCAAGGCGGAAACTCGCCGAGGTGCGGCTTCCTCGGCGGCGCCTCGCCGAACCACGACGGCAGCCTGCGCAGCATCCGCGTCAGCGTCCTCGGCGTGCTCCCCGGGTGGAACGGCTCGGTCAGCTCGAGGCCGGCTCGCGCGAGCATGCCGGGAATCGCCTCGACGAGGCGGCGGTCGATCTCGCGACGGTCTTCCGCGAGCTCGCGCCACGACACGAGATCGGGGTGAACGCGCTGCTCGTCGTCGCGCACGGCTCCGTGGCGCCAGCCGGCCGCGCCGCGCTCGCGCACCCAGCGCGCGTGCTCGCGCACGGCGAGCCGCTCGACCTCTACTCTCGAGAAGACGGGGCCGGCCTCGAGGCTGCGCCGCTGCACGCCGCGATCGCAGATCGCCGCCTTCACGCCGATGTCGTCGACGCTCGCGAGCGTGGCCGCCCGCCCCGATTCGGTGAGGGCCTGCCAGAGCGCTTCGGCGTCCTCGCCCCCGCCCGTGCCGGTGATCTCGCAGTACGCGGCGTTGAACGCTCGTGCGAGCGTGACGCGCAGCGGCATGCTGCGGAGATCGAATCCCGCGGCAGCCAGGAGCCGCGGCCAGCTGCGAACGATCACGCGATCCTTGTCGCGCGCGCCTTCGGACAGCTCCTCCCACGGCACGAGCAGCGGGTGCCCGCGCGCATCGTCATCGCGCTCCGGTGCGAAGCGATAGCCCGCGCGCACGCGCTCGAAGCACCAGCGCATGTGCTCCAGTTCGGCGAGGCTCTCGATTTGCGGCTCGCTCAGGTGCGCGATGGGCGCGTCCCAGTCGACGCGCGGCGCGAGCTCGAGCCAGCCGAGGCCGATGAGGCAGGCCACGCCGTCGGCATGGCGCCGATTCGCGTCGCGGAACACGTCGGGCAGTTGCGCCCACGGCACCGCCGCTCGCCCAGGGGCCTCACCGCTCTTGGCGATGTGCGCCAGGTACTCGGCGTGGACGGCCTCGGCGAGCGCCTCCCGGCTGCTGTCGCGCAACAGCGCCGAGCCCACTCCCCGCCGCGAGAGACCGCCCGGGACGATCCGTGGCGCCTCGGCGAGCAGGCGGATGGATGCGTGCTCGTGGCCATAGACCGGCACCACGATGGTCGGCCCGCCGTCGTCGGTGAAGGGGTGCCGCAGGCGGAGTGCAAGAGCGGTCCGCTCGGCCACCGTGTGGAGGCACACGAACACGAGCGCGGCCGCGCGCTCGCGGATAGACGCGAGCGCCTCTGCGTCGAACGGCGCCTCGGCCGCGACCGGCACGAGCTCCACGCACTTCGGGATCGCCGGATAGAGCGACGAGATCTCTTCGCAGATCGCCTGCGCGCGGGGGTCGATGACGACGATGGAGAGCGTGCGGGCGCCCGGTGAGGTGCGCGCGCGCCCATGCCAAACACGCGACAGCTCGACGGCCAGGGGCCGCACGAGCGGCGTTTCGCCCACGACGACGATCACTCCGCCGGCATCGGAAAGGAAGGTCGCCGCGTGGGCCAGCCGCCGTGCCTGCTGCTCGTCGACGTTGATGACCTGCACCTGCACCGTGGCCGTCTTCATGCGGGGGCGCACGAGCGCCGCCAGTTCGGGGTTCGCGATGTGCACGAACAGCTCGAGCGGGTCGGTGCGCGCGTGGGTGCCGGCGAGCGCCATCGCCCGCGAGGCGATCGCGGCGTTGACGTCGTCGTCCCCCGACGCGCACACGAGCCGGCGGGCTCTGCCCGCCGCCACCTGGCGCAGCGCCGGCGTATGCAGCGCGTCCCCTCGCAGCACGAGTGCGCGCGCCGAGCGTGCCTCGCCGGCGGTGCCCGAGTCGGGCTCGAGATCGAGGGCGCTGACCCGCTCGTTCTGCGCTCGGAGCGCGTGCACGATCGTCACGCCCTTCTCGCCGATGCCGCACACGACGGAGTGGCCGCTTCGCCGGCGGGCGCGCAGGCGCGTGACGTGATCCGCGTAGAGGAGGTAGAGCAGGCGCGCCGTGACCGAGAGGGAGACGAAGGCGGCGAGCCACTCCGCGATCGCGATCGACTTGCGGTGATAGGTGTGACCGGGGAAGCCCGCAGGGAAGAGCTTCACGGCGTCCAGGAACGCGAGTGGGCCGGCCGAGTACCAGTGGTAGTGCGGCTGCTGTCCCTGGCCATGCGGATTCAGTTCCAGCCGGTAGTGGCCGTAGGTGGCGAAGGCGAGCGCGACGAGCGCCATCAGCGTGAACGTCGCGACCCACAGGACGCTGCCGTGCTCGCGGTGCCGGAACTCGCGAGCCTCCTCGGCGCTGTGTTCGGCGAGCTCGGCCAGCTTGTACTGGACGTGCCCCTCTTCCTCGCGTGCCCCGTCCTCGGATGCGGGCTCGCTGCTCCGTGCGCGGGCGTCACCGTGCAGATCCGTCTCTCGCACGCCTCTCCTCGCAGGTCGACCGGCCGTGGAAGCGCGAGAGTAGCGGCCCCCGCGGGAAGCCATGCCTCTTGCTCTCATTTCGGCGTTCCGCCAGACTGGCACGATCGCGACCTCGTCATCGCCGCTCCGCGGCGCGGCGGCCGGGCGCGCCCGGCGCCTCCGAGAACGCACTCACACGTGGCTGACATCTTCGTCTCCTACTCGAGGTCCGATCAGGCCTTCGTGCGCGACTTGCACGCGGCGATGCTCGAGCGGGGCCGCGAGGCGTGGGTCGACTGGGAGGACATCCCGCCGACCGCACAGTGGATGGAGACGATCTTCACCGCGATCGACGAGTCGGACGCATTCGTCTTCGTGATCAGCCCGCGTGCGCTCCTCTCGCGGGTCTGCGCGGTCGAGCTCGCGCATGCCGTCGAGGGCGGCAAGCGGCTCATACCGCTGCTGCGACACGCCGTGGGGGACGACCAGCTGCCGGCGTCGCTCGCCTCTCTGCAGTGGATCGATGCCCGTGAAGAGCTGCCGCGCGAGGCGGTTCTCGACGCCCTGCTGAGCGCGCTCGACACCGATCTCGATTGGGTTCGCGGCCACACCCGCCTGCTCACGCAGGCCCGCGAGTGGGAGCAGAGCGGGCGGCAGCGGGCCCGCGTGCTGCGGCGCTCGCAGCTGCGCGCTGCCGAGGCCTGGCTCACTGCCGCGCCCACGATCGGCGACACGCACCCGACCGAGCTGCAGATCGCGTTCATCCAGGCGTCGCGCCGGGCCGCGACTCGCACCCTGACGGCGCTCGGAACGATTGCGGCCGCCGTCGCGATCGGTGCAGTCGCGCTGGCGGTCGTCGCGCTGCTCGAGCGCGACAGCGCGCGCTCCGCCTCCCGCACCGCCCTCTCCCGCGAGCTGGCGGCGCGGGCGGTCTCGCAGCTCGACGTCGACCCCGAGCTGTCGGTGCTCCTCGCCGAGCGGGCGGCGTTGGTCTCCGTGACCCCCGAGGCCACGCTCGCGTTGAGGCGCGCGCTCGAGACCGATCGCCTCCTGCGTGCGCTGCGGCCGCGCGGAGGCTTCACCCCGGTCGCACTCTCACCGGATGATCGGTATGCCATCGCGACGCCGGAGGACTCGCGTAAGGAGCTCTGGAGGACGGTGAAGCTCCTCGACGCGCGGACGGGACGCACGCTGCACGAGCTGCCGACCGGTGGCGCGTACTACTACAGCGCCGGCTTCAGTCGTGACAGCACGCACGTGATCGTGGGCGGCTCCGGGGATTCACGGGCGTGGACGGTGCCGGGTGGCCGCCTGGTGCTGCAGCGCATGCCCGCGTTGGCGTTCTGGTTCACGCCCGACGCCACGCGCGTGGCGATCGGCATCGGCAGCTCGATGTCCGTCTGGAGGACATCCGACGCCACGCAGCTCCGGGCGCTCGGCGACGTGCAGCCGATCGACGGCTTCACGCTGGACGCCACCGGGAAGCGGGCGGTGTCGATCGACACGCGCGGCAGCGTGTACGTCTGGGACACCGCGACCACGAAGCTCCTCGCCCGCTACCCATACCGCGTCGGCCACCAGTGGGACACGGCGGCGTTCAGCAGCAAGGGGTCGCTCGCGATCGGCAGCATCGACGGCAGCGTTGCGCTCGTCGCCGGCTTGGATGCCAAGCCGGTGACGCTCGCGCCGCCGGCGATGCACGACCGGCTGGCGGCCGCCGGCGTGACGGGGCTCGCGTTCAGCCCCGACGGCTTGCGGCTCGCCGTTGCCCAGGGCGATGGCAGTGCGGCGGTATGGCGAGTCGGCGATCACTCCCTGCAGGTTGAGCTGCCGAAGACATCGCCCTACGAGGGCATCGCGTACAGCCCCGACGGCCGCTCGCTGGTGACCGCGTCGAGCGACGGCACCGCGCGCATCTTCGACGGGACCTCGGGTGCCGAGCTGACCGTACTCCGTGGGCATGGGGGCCCCGTGCGCGAGGCGCGCTTCGACTCGACCGGCCAGATCGTGTACACGCGAGGGGACGACGGCATCCGCGCGTGGAACGTTGCGCCGACGCACCTGACCCTCCTGCGTGGCATGAGCGGCGACGTTGCCGCGCAGTTCTCGCCCGATCAGCGAGAGGTCGTCACGAGCGACTTCGATACCACACGGGTGTTCCGCCTCTCGGGCGAGCTCGAGAAGCGCCTCACGGGGCACGTCCCGAACGACGGTGCGATCGCCGACATGAGTCCGGACGGCAACACGATCGCAAACGTCTCGAGCGACGGCCGCGTCATCCTGTACACGCGCACGAGCGGCTGGCGGGGACGACGGCTCCGGTATGCCGGCCACGGCCAGGCCATCGGCGTGCGCTTCTCCGCCGACGGCAAGCGGCTGATCGCGGTCTTTGCGCTGCGAACCGATATCTACGCGCTCCCGAGCGGCAGGCGCGTCGGCCACGTCGCCAGTTGGCCGTCGTCGTACTCCGACGACCTCTCGCTGGGGATCATGACGCCGGGCGACAAGCACGCGGTCGTCGATCTCCCGTCGGGGACGATCCGCCTGCGCCTGCCAGGCTCCGGCGGCGCCGCCCTCAGTCCCGACGGCAGGATCGCCGCGTCCGCACAGGGTGCAGACGTGAGGATCCTGGACGTCGCCGGCGGTCACGAGCGCTCCACGCTGACCGCGCCGGCGAAGGTCAGCGGGCTGAAGTTCAGCGCCGACGGCTCGCGGTTGCTGACGACGCAGACCGACGGAAGCGTCGGTCTGTGGTCGACGGCCGACGGCCACCCGGATGCCCTCTTCGTGTCACACGCGGGGGCGCCGAGCGTCACGGCGTTCAACGGCGATGGCTCCCTTGTCGCGCTCGGAGGGCTGTCCGGCACGGTCAGCCTCTTCGATGCCGCGACAGGCTTCGCCCTGAAGCAGTTCGGCACCGGCAGAGGCGATGCCATCTCGACGTTGTCGTTCGGGGGCGCGCGCGACGACATCATCCTCGTCGGCCACGTCCAGGACGGAACGGCGACGCTCGTGCCCTGCCCGATCTGCCGGCGCCTTCCAGGCCTCCTGCAGATCGCGCGCGGCCGTGTGACGCGCACGCTCACGACGGTCGAGCGGCGGCGCTACCTGCACGAGAGCTGATCCTCGACGCCGGCTGCGGCGCTTCTTCGAAGGCGCCGACCACGGATGGGTGGTCGTCGGGTGGAGCGGGTTTGAGAGGACGGGCCGGGGTTATATCGCCGCGCTTTTACAACGCGAGACGAGGAGCACTCCCATGGACGCAAACGACGTCAGCGCCGCCCGCCTGAGCAGGCGCAGAGCCTTGAAGCTCGGCGGCACGATGGCCGGCGGCCTGGTTGCTGCGGGACTTCCTCTTGCCCCCTCGGCATCGGCAGCGTCGGCGCATCACCGGCGTGCGCGGCACGAGCATGAGTCGGATCACGAGCATGAGTCGGAGCTTCCGGTGGCGCAGATCCAAGACATCATCGGGATCGAGGGGACCGTCTCGAGCGGCGTTCTGGAAATCTCTGTGGGTCGTAAGGACATCGGTCCCGTGACCGGCCCGCTCGGCGTGACTCTGGATGCGGCCTTCGAGGTGCACGGCGACCTCTACTTCCAGCCCCTGGGGCGTGGCAAGGCGCTGCTCAATGGCGATCTCGCCGTCTTGCCGGAGGAGGCCAACCCGTTCATCGCGGCGCTTCTGCAGCAGGGTCTGACGTTCCAGGCGTTCCACCAGCATCTGATCGAGATGAACCCCCAGGTGTGGTTCATCCACTTCCGCGGCGTCGGAGATCCGCTGAGCCTTGCACGCGCCATCCGGGCCGCGCTCGGCGTGACCAAGACTCCGCTGCCACAGCCGTCCCCGGCGAACCCGACGACGCCGCTCGATGCCGGCAGGCTTGCCAAGATCCTCCACGGCGATGCAGAGGTGGGGGAGGAAGGCGTCGTCACCGTGTCGATCAATCGCAAGCACGGCGTCCGTCTGGGCGGCGTCTATGCGAAGCCCGAGACCGGCATCTCGACCTCGGTCGAATTCAAGCCGCTCGGCAGCAATGCACAGGTCGCGGCGGTGCCGGACTTCTCGATGACCGGAGAGGAAGTCGTGCCCGTCGTGCAGCGCATGCAGGGGCTGGGCTGGTTCCAGGGATGCCTCTACAACCAGGAGACCGACGAGCATCCGCAGTTGTACTTCGACCACATGCTGAAGGTCGGCGACGCCTACGCACTTGCGGCCGAGATCCGCTCCGGGCTCGACCTGACCGACTCCGAATAGCCGTCGCGCCGGCGCGGGAGCCCGCTATCACCCTGCGCCGGCGCGGGGCATCCCTCGCCCGAGGGTTCTGCTCTGCGCCCATCGGTCGATGGGGGAGCCATGCGCAATGGACGTGCTCCCGTCGGGCAGTTGACGCTCCTCGCCTCCGCGCTCGTGGCGACGATGATCCTCGCCGAGTCGTCGAGCGCCCTGGCGGCTCCGACGATCACGGAGTTCGCCGGGGGAACCGGTCCCACAGACGCGGTCCTTGGCCCCGAGGGGAATGTGTGGTTCGTGGAGAGCACGGCCAACAGGATCGGGCAGGTCTTGCCGGCCGGCGCGACCACCGAGTTCCCGGTGCCGCCGTCGAACGCCGAGCTCTCGGGCATCACTGCGGCCCTGACGGGAACATCTGATCGCCCCGCATACACGAGCGAGAGCGCAACCTCCGAGTCGAAGGCGATGAGAGAGGAATGAACGACACACCCAGAGCCCGAAGGGGCCCGACGCATTCGATGTCGTCGAGATCGTCGATCGACTCCGCGCATCTCACGTCAGCGCCACCGTGGAGAGCGCGAACGACTCCGACTTCATCCTGCGCCTCAGCCACGAGGCGGTGCTTCCCGAAGAGGCGCATCTGCGCTGGTTCGACGGAGCGAGCGCCTGGCAGGCGATCGTGCAATTGCGGAGGCTCGGCGAGACCCGCGTCGGCTGCGAGCTCGCCCCCTCGTCCGAGTGGGAAGTCGCCCCGGCCAGGCGATCCGTGCGGGCGCCCGTGGAAAACGCTCCGCTCGTCGTCAGAATCGTCGCCAGCAAGGTGCTCGCCCGGGGCCGCCGCGTGCACGCGGTCTGCGTGGACATCTCGGACACGGGCTGTCGCGCGAACTGGCCCGGGGGGATTCCGCGGGTCGGCGACGCCATCGATGTCGCATGGGACGCGGAGATCTCGGGAGCAGCGCCGGAGTGGGTCCCGGCACGCGTCTCGCGCATCATCCCGCGCCGGTTCGGAGCCCACCACGTCTGCTTCTCCTTCGACCTCGCCGATCCCAGGCACGCGGCACTCGTGCGCGCATGGCACCAGAGCTGGCTGCAGTACGGCAGGCAGCGCGCCCGCGATCAGCGCGCGGCGTAAGTCCCCGATCGCCCGAGAGCGCCGCCGGCAGTGCTCGGGGACGGCCCGATCCCGCCGGCGCGCCCGCGGCAGGCTAGGGGAAGAACAGGGGCAGGTAGGCCCTGTTCGCCTCGAGCATCTCGTCGAGCAGCGCCTGGGTCCCCTGCAGGTCGAGGCGCGCCTGGGTCGTCGGGTCGAGCAGAAGGGCGTGGAGCGCGGCCTTCCTGTCGCCCGAGAGCGCGGCCTTGACGACGTGCTGCTGGAAGGCGACGTAGTGGCGCAGGTGCGCCGCGAGGGCCTCCGGCAGCGGCCCGGCATGGATGGGACGCACGCCGTAGGCGTTGATCTGCGCATTGACCTCGACGATGGCGTCGTCGGGGAGGTTCGGGATTGCGCCGTTGTTGGGCGCGATCACGACGCGCGTGATGTTGCCGTTGCGGACGATCGCCTCGATGACGTCGATCACCTCGATGCCTTCATCCTCGTCGCCGACGGGAAGATCGTCGAGCGTCACGGGGTCGGCGCCCGGCGCGGTCCAGCTCTTGGCGAGCCCCTCGAGTTGCGCGACGCGCGCGCGCTCGTAGTCCATGTCGTGGGTGGTGATCCCGTAGCGCATCGGGACGTTCTGGATCGTGCCGGAGTAGGGCTCCTCGAGCCGCTGCATCTGCGGGAAGAACTCCGTCCAGTGCGTCCAGCAGTACGGCAGCACGCCATAGGTCTCGAGCGCCCATTTGACGACCGGCTGCGTCGCGCGCGCGAGCACGAGCGGCATCGCATCGGTGCCGTCGACGAGCCGCAGCGCCTGAATCGACGCGCAGTGGTTGATGCCGCCCACGACCGGCGGCATCGCGATCTGCTCGGGCTTGACGCCGGCCTGCTCGGCGAGCCACTCGCGGCTGCTCGCATGCGCGGCGCACGAGCAGAGGCCGAACGACTTCACGCCCGGCGCTGCGGTGCGCATCGCGAGCGCCTCGATCGGCGCCGGGTTCGTGTAGTTGAAGATGTACGGATCCCGGGCCACCGCTGCGGCGTTGCGGGCGACCTGGGCGAGCGCGGGCGCGTTGCGCAGGGCGCGCATGACGCCACCCGGCCCGAGCGAGTCGCCGATCGGCATGTAGATGCCGTAGCGCGCGGGGATCTCGAGGTCGTTCGCCCAGGCGTCCATGCCGCCCTCGGCGATCGCGGCGATCACGAAGTCCGCGTCGACGAGCGCTTCGCGCTGGTCGAGCGTGCTCGTGACGCGAATGTCGCTGCCCTCGCTCGCGATCAGCTTGTCGGCGAGCGCCTGCATCACTCCGAGCCGGCCCTCGTCGATGTCCATCAGCTTGACCCGGGCGGCCTCCAGCGCCTCGGACTGCATGAGGCGGCGGATCAGGACCGGCACGAAGCTGCTCGAGCCCCCGCCGATGATCGTGACGTTCGGTCCCACAGGTTCCTCAGTTCATCGAGTCGTCGCTCATGGGCAGGATCGTCGCCTCGAGCACACGGTGGGTGCGAGGCCGCGTGACCGCGTGCACGACGGCGTCGGCGACCTCCTGGGCGCGCATCATGCCTTCCAGGTCGGGATCGCCGGGCGTGCGCCCACGGCCCTCGCCCATCGCGAATTCGGTCCACACGCCGCCGGGGGCGAGCGTCGAGCAGCGCACGCCGCGCCTGTAAAGCTCGTGGTCGAGCGAGCGCATGAAGCCGACCTGCGCGAACTTGGTGGCGGCGTAGACCGCCTCACCCTCTGGTGCGCGCTGCCCCGCGATCGAGGCCACGACAACGAGGTCGGCAGCCGAGCTCTCGAGCAAGTGGGGGAGCGTTGCGCGGACGGTGTAGAGCAGGCCCCTGACGTTGACGTCGATCATCTCGTCGAGGTGCTCGGCCGAGATCTCGAGGAAGTCGCCGTAGGCGCCGACGCCTGCGTTCGCGACGACGATGTCGAGGCGTCCGAAGCGCTCGATCGTCTCGCCCACGAGGCGCTCGATCTGCTTCGGGTCGCGCACGTCGCAGGGCAGCGCCAGCGCACCGGCGATGCCCTCGTCGCTGCCGCGGCGCGACGCCAGCGCGACCTTCGCGCCCAGACCCGCGAGCGTCGCCGCAGTGGCGGCGCCGATGCCGCTGCTCGCGCCGGTCACGAGCGCGACCCGTCCCTCGACTGTGCTCACGTGGTGCTGCTCCTCGGATCTGGGTGGTGGGAATGCGCCTGCGAGGGCGGCACGTCGAGCGCGGGATTGCGCGCGAAGAAGCCGACCGGCTTGAGCTGGAAGCCCGCGGTCGTGACCGGCATGACCGGCCAGTCCTCGGGCCGCGGGACGTGATGGTGGCCGAACGTGTACCAGACGACGACGTCCTCCCCGTCGATCCCGCGGTCGGCGCTCGTCCACTCCGGCAGCCCGTCGCCGCCCGGGTGCACGTTGGGGTACTCGCCGGCCGCGTAGCGCTCGTCGGCGCGATACGGCGTGACCCAGAGGTGCTCGTGGATGAACGCCGCGCGCTTGCTGACCGGAGCGTCGGGCTGCGCGAACGCGAAGGCCGTCTCCCCTGGCAGCAGGCGGTAGCCGATCGGTTCGCCGAGGCGGTGGAGGACCTGCGGGTTGACGATCTCCCACCAGCGCGCTGAGGCGGCGTCGACGCGCCGCCGCGCCTCGAGTTCCGTCGTCAGCCGCCGCCGCCGCGGGCGGAAGGCGTTGCCGTGGGGATTGCCGGGCCCCGGCGGGAGCGCCTCCGTCCAGACTTCGTCCACGCCGTTGCGGAGGCCGTCGATGTCGAGATCCAGGCGCATGTTGAAGAAGTGCTGGTGCACCATCGCGTTCAGGCCCGGTGCGACGAGCGTGCCGTGCGCCGGTCGTTCCCCGGGTGCGATGCCACCGGTCGAGAGCACGCCGGTGAGTTTGACCTCGTAGGCGATCGTCCCGTCCTGGTAGAGGTACCAGAAGAAGCCGTAGTCGTAGTTGCCGATCGCAGAGAAGGAGGAGATCACGAGCCTTCGCGAGCGGCGCACCTCGCCCGAGCCGTCGCGCCACTCGATATGGCGCCAGAGCACTCCGGCGTCCTCCTCGTGAATGCAGATGGCGTTCGGGATCCGCACCGGATCGCCGGCGGCATCGGAGACGTCGGCATCGAGGTAGGCGATCTCGCCGAGGCAGTCGCAGCCGAGCGTGAGCGGCGAGGCCGCGACGCCGACGCCGTTCTCGCCGCCGTCGAAGGCGTTCTTCCAGTAGTGCATCGGGCTCGGGTCGCCGTACGGGACGACCATCTCCGAGAGCGACGCGCGGTAGAGGATCGAGCGCAGCCGCCCGCCGTCCTGGTAGCCGAGCAGGTTGAGCACGAGGCCCTCGCGCGGCGTGAAGCCGACATGCACCTGCCAGCGCTGCCACGACAGCACGCGTCCCTCGAGCGTGAACCCGGGGCCGTCGGGCTGCGTGATCTCGAGCGCCGCGATGTCGTCGCGCAGGGGCGCCGCCGCGGCGGGATCGAAGTTGCCGCTCTCCGGCGGCACCGGCACGACGCCGTGGTCGTCGACGCGCAGCACCTCGAGGCGGTTGAGGTCGACGAAGGCGATCACGCCGTCGATCGGGTGCGCCCACTCGTTGTCGCCGGGGTGCGGCTTGACGAAGGCGACGCAGCGGCTCAGCCGGCGGCCGTCGTCGTCGGGCTCGCCGAAGTGGCCTGCCGGCCAGGCGTCGACCTGGATCGCGTCGAGGTCGGCGATGCCTCGCCGCGCCATCGCGGCGCGGAACGCAGGGTCGAGCCGCACGAGCTCCTCGGCCTCCATCAACTCCGTCACCACGGCCATGGGCTGGATGTCCGTGCGCCGCGTCCAGACGACGACTTCGCCCGGGTCGAGCGCGACGACGGCCTCGATCGAGCACTCGGCCCCGCGGTCGAGGATCACCGCCTCGGCCTCGCGCCGCGGCAGGGCGCCGCCGCCGGCCCAGGCGAGCACGGCCTGCTTGGGCGGCTCGCGCAGCGCGATCGTCACGAACCGCGTGCGCTCCCCGAGCGCCGCGAAGCCGTCGTGCGCCCGCAGGACCGCGGTCGCCGATGCCAGCTCCGACGCGCTCAGCGGGTCGAGCGGATGAGGGGCGGACCGGTCTCGTTGTAATCGCTCCATTGCTCTCGTAGTATCGCCATCCAGGCTCGTCGAGCGGGCAGGCACCGACCCGGGCGCCACTGCGAGGCAGCATGCGGTGGCGCGCGCAGGAGGATCAATGAACAGGTTGCAGCGTCGCGTGATCGCCCTGGTGGCCCTGGCGGCTGGAATCGTGCTCGCAGCTGCAGGCAGCTCCGGCGTGGCCGCGAGCAGCAAGCCGGCCGAGAACATCCGCGGCCAGACGATCACCGTGCTCGTGCCCTACAAGATCCCGCAGTCGGTGATCGCGTCGTTCACGAAGGCGACGGGCGTGAAGGTCAACTACGTCGTCACCGGCTGGGATGCGACCCACACGAAGCTCGTCGTGGCGAACACGGCGCGCACCTACATCGCCGACGTGGCCGAGTTCGACTGGTCGTTCACCGGGCAGTTCTCGGGCGCCAAGTGGGTCGAGCCGCTCGAGAGCTACCTGCCGAAGCCGTTGCTGGCCGACCTCGCGAGCACCGACGCCGCCTTCAAGTCGGGTGGCAAGACCTACGCCGCGTGCTTCGCCAACGATTTCCGCATCTCGATCTACAACAAGAAGCTGTTCGCCAAGGCGGGCATCACGCGCTTCCCCCGCACGCTGGCCGAGCTCGGCCAGGCCGCCGACAAGCTCAAGCAGTCCGGCGTCCAGTACCCGCTCTCGATCCCGATGGCGGCGACCGAGGGCGGCGTCACGCCGTGGTACTTGCTCACGCTCGCGAACGGCGGCAACCTCTTCGACTCGAACTTCAAGCCGACGTTCCAGAAGCCGGGCTCGGCCGGCTACAAGGCGCTGCAGTGGGAGGCGCTCGCAGTCAAGAAGGGCTGGGTCTCTCCGGGCGCCGTCTCGCTGGACGACGCGACGGCCTTCGACAAGTTCACGGCGGGTCAGACCGCCATGGTGCTCGCGACCGGCCCCGGCAACCTCGTCACGGCGAACGACAAGAGCCAATCGAGTATTGCGGGCCAGGCAGCAGCGGCCCTCGTTCCCGGCCCGAACGGGCCGACCGCCTCGTTCGGCCTGCCGGAGGGCCTCTCGATCCCGGTCACGGCCAAGCACAAGGCGGCCGCGGCCGCCTTCATCGAGTGGTGGCAGAAGCCGGCGAACGCGATCGCCATCTACAAGCAGGAGGGAAACCTCCCCTGCGGCGCCTCGGTCATCAAGCAGCTCTCCAGCAAGGGGCAGCTCGCCGGCGGGCCCGTGCTCGCGCAGGAGCTCAAGCTCGTCAAGCCGCTCTTCCCGCAAGGCGCACCCGTCTGGTACTCGCAATTCAGCTCGGACGCCCAGGGCCTGCTGAACGCGGCCGTCAAGGGTCAGATGAGCATCCCGGACGCGCTCTCGCAGCTCGCATCGAAGGCCACCGCGCACGCGTCCGCATAGCGGCTCGGCACCCGAGGCCCGCAGGGTGAAGGCCTGGCTGCGCGCCCACGAGACGGCTGCCGTCGGGCTGCTCATGATCGCGCCGGCGGTCGCCGCGGTCGGCGGGCTGATCGTCTACCCGCTCGTCCGCGGATTCCAGCAGAGCATCGAGTCCTCGGGCCAATTCGGCCAGCCGCAGCGCTACGTCGGCCTGCGCAACTACCGCCAGGTGCTCGACGACCCGACGGCGACCGGGGCCATTCGGCACACCGTCGAGTACGTGGCGCTGGCCGTCTCGCTCGAGCTGGTGCTCGGCGTGCTCGTCGCCGTCACGCTGCGGCGGCTGTTCCCCGGGCGCGGCATCGTGCTCGCGATCCTCGTCCTGCCGTGGGCGCTGCCCTCGGTCGTCAGCGGCGTGCTCTGGCGACGCGTCTTCGATCCCGACAACGGCCTGCTCAACAGCGCGCTGCTCAAGCTCCACGTGATCCACGAGCCGCATGTCTGGCTCGCCGGGGGGCGGTGGGCGATCGGGTTCATCACGCTCGTGCATGTCTGGGGCGTGCTGCCGCTCGTCAGCCTGATCCTGCTCGCAGGACTGCAGAGCATCCCGGAGGAGCTCTACAACGCTTCGTCGGTCGACGGCGCGGGCGCCTGGCTCCAGTTCCGCCACATCACGCTGCCGCTGCTGCGTCCCTCGCTCGCGATCGCCGCCACGATCGGGACGCTGCTCGCCATCGCGATCTTCGACGAGGTGTACGTGCTCAACGGCACGGCGCTGAACACGCGCTCCGTGCTGATCCAGGTCTACAACACGACCTTCGTCGAGGCCGACTTCGCCCACGGCATGGCGCTCGCGTTCCTGCTCGCGGCGGCGACGGCGCTGCTCGGCAGCGCCTACGTGCTCGCGCTGCGGAGGTCGACGCGATGAGGCGCGAGACGCTGGCCGCACGTCTCGTCAAGGCGATCGCCGTCGTCTGGATCCTCGCGTGGTCGCTGGGGCCGATCCTGATCGGCCTCGTCACGAGCATCTCGAGCCAGACCGACGTGCGTACCGTGCCGGCCCGCTGGGTGCCGCACAACCTCTCGCTCGACGCCTACCGCCAGCTGCTCGAGGGCACGAGCTCCCAGCACGCGGGCGGCACCGTGACCGAGGCCGGCGTCTTCGGGCAGGCGATGACCGCGAGCGCGGAGGTCGCCCTCACGGCGACCGTGGCAACGCTGATCGTCGCGACGATGGCCGCCTACGCGTTCGGACGGCTTCGCTTCCGCCTCGGCCGTACGCTCTTCCTCGGTGTTCTCGCGACCATGCTGGTGCCGGTCTTCGTCGTCGCGGTGACGCTCTTCCAGGTCATGGCCGACGCGCACCTGATCGACACCAAGCGCGGCCTCACGCTCGTCTTCGTGGCGACCCTCTCGCCGCTCGCGACCTGGCTGCTCTACAACCACGTCAGGGAGATGGACGTCGGCCCTGAGGAGGCCGCGCTCGTCGACGGCTGTCGTCGCTGGCAGGCGTTCCTGCGCGTGGTCGTGCCGCAGATGGGCTCGGCCATCGCTGCGGTCGCCGCCATCACCGCGCTCTCTGTCTGGGGCGAATTCCTGATCCCGCTGCTCCTGACCTCGACGAGCAACTCCAAACCGGTGACCGTCCTGATCACCGAGTACGTCGGCAAGTACACGACGAACTACCCCATCCTCGCCGCCGCGGGGGTGCTCGCCCTGCTGCCGCCCGCGCTGCTCGCGCTGGTGCTCAACCGGCGCATCACGAGCGTCATGGCGGGCTCGTCGTGATCGCAGATCGTTCGACCGTGCGACCGCGGGACGACGAGCCGAGGCCGGTTCTTCCCCGGCGTCCGTTCAGACCGTCCGCAACGCCACGGCGGGCGCCAGCCTCGACGCACGCACGGCCGGCACCAGGCCGGCCAGCGCGCCGATCAGGATCGCCGAGGCGATGCCGCCCGACCACGCCTCGAAGGGGATCACGACGGCCCAGCCCTTCGAGCTCGCGTACACGGCCGTCGCCGCGGCGCCGGCCAGGACGCCGACGACGCCGCCGATGATCGCGAGCAGGATGGACTCGGAGAGGAACTGCGTCCGGATCTGGCCCTTCGTCGCACCGAGGGCGCGGCGGAGGCCGATTTCCGAACGGCGTTCGAGCACCGAGATGACCATGATGTTGGCGACGCCGACCGCCCCGACGATCAGGGCCACGACCCCGAGCCCGAGGAAGAGGCTGTCGAACGCCCCTGCGGCGGCGGCCCGGGCGGTCAGCACGTCGGAGGGCTGGCTGACGCTCACCTCGTAGGGCGCTTCGGGGTTGGCGGTTCGCGCGAGCAGCGACTGCACCTCCGCCTCGTGGCCGGTGGCCGCGCGCACGTAGATCGTGCTCGGCGGACCGGCCGTTCTCGCGCCGCCGGTCAGGCTGACGTAGCCGAGGAAGTGTTCGGCAGCCGGGTAGCCGATCAAGGCGCTGTCGTCGATCTCGGGCGCCAGCGGCGAGGGCTTCAGAATCCCCGCAACGCTGAACCACTGGCCGCCGAGCCAGATCCGCTTGCCAGGGGAGACCCGGTCGATACCCAGTTGGCTCGCGGCGACAGCGCCGAGAACCACGACCGGCGCGTGAGAGGTGCCCTCGTTCAGCCAGGTGCCGCGGGCGATGCCGGTGCCGAGCACCGACGGCAGGTTCAGGCTCGCGGCCTGTACCTCGAGCCCGCCGGTGTTCCCCACCGGGATCAGGGGGTTCCGGTAGACCTTGCCGCGCTTCACGAGGCCGGTGTGGGCCAGCAGTTGAACGCTGCCGAGATGGCTGATCCGCGCCGGAGCTTCGCGGGGCAGCGTCGCCTCGCCGCCGGTCAGTCGCTGTCCCGCCTCGACCGTCAGCATGTTCGTGCCCAGCCGGTCGATCTCGTCGAGCAGGCCCACCTGGGACGAGGCGGACAGCCCGAGCACCGCGACGATCGCCGCCGTTCCGATGGCGATGCCGAGCGCCGACAGCGCCGCGCGCAGCGGCCGCGCGCGCAGCCCGACGCTCGCCACACGAAGGCCGTCGCTGAACCGCATTCGTCCGTTGGTGGCACTCACGGTGCCGCGCCCCCGGCGCTGTCGGCGACGATCTGGCCGTCGAGCATGCGGATCTGGCGCGGGAGCTGCTCTGCGAGGTGCGCGTCGTGGGTGATCAGCATGATCGTTGCCCCGCCGGCGTTGAGCTCGCGGATGAGTTCCATGATCGATGCGCCGGTGCTGCTGTCGAGGTTCCCCGTCGGTTCGTCGGCGAGCGCGATGGCCGGGTGCCCGACGAGCGCCCGCGCGATCGCGACCCGCTGGCGCTCTCCTCCGGAGAGCTTGGCCGGCTTGAACGCGCTGCGGTGGGAGAGGCCGACCCGTTCGAGGGCCTCGCCCGCGCGCCGGATTCGCTCGCGCGCGGGCACGCCGGCGTAGAGCAGCCCGTCGGCCACGTTCTCCCGCACCGTTGCGTGCTCGGAGAGGAAGAACCGCTGGAAGACGAAGCCGATCTCCCGCGCCCGTAGCAGCGACAGCTCGCGGTCGCTCAACTGCGCCGCGTCGACCCCGCCGATCCTGACCGCCCCGGCGCTGGGCCGCTCGAGCGTCCCGATCACGTGCAGGAGCGTGGACTTGCCGGATCCGGACGGCCCGACGATCGCGACCAGCTCACCCTGGCGGACGCACAGGGACACCCCGTGCAGAGCGGCGACAGGCGGCTCCTCGCCGTAGACCTTGCTCACCGCCTCCAGCTCCAGGAGCACCTTGCCGCTCATGCCCCCGGCACCACCACGCGGTCGCCCTCGCGAAGGCGACCGTCGACCTGGACTCGCCCGTCTGCGGTGTCGAAGAGCCCGAGCTTCACGGCGGTCAGCTGGCGTCTCCCGCCCGGGCGCTCCAGCTCGACCGCGATCCCGCCGCCGGGCATCCCGACGAGCGCGGTGACCGGGACGCTCAGGGCGCTCGCGACCCCCGCGGTGGTGATCTCCACCTGAACCGGCGCCCAGTCGAGCCCGCGTGCGCTCTGCGGGTCGTCCAGCGCGATGGAGAGCGGGATGCTCGCACCACCGGCGTTCGTGTCCTGCCCGGCCGGGACCGCGACGCTCCCCACGCGATCCACCTTCCCCGTCACGGACCTGTTGCCCGGCAGGGTGACCCGGGCCGGGTCCCCCTTCTCGACCGCGCCCTGCTGCGATGGATCGAGCGCCACCTGCACCTCGAGCGTGGCTGACGTGGCGTCCAAGACATGTGCGCCCGGCCGGGCGATCCCTCCGAGCTCGCCCTTCACCTGGGCCGTGCGCACCGGGCCCGGCAGAAATACCGCATCCCCCAGGACCAGCGAGCCGGCCGGCTCCGCGCCCGCTGCGCGCTGCAGCCTGGAGAGCGCAGCCGACGTCTCGGAGCCGAAGCGGCCGGGCGACGGCTCGAGCCGGGCCCGGGTCGTGTACCCGAGCTCCACGAGGTTGGCGTTGAGCTCTGCGACGTCGCGTCCGCTGTCGCCCGCAGTCAGCGAACGGTACGCCGGCGTCGAGCCGCACAGGAGCAGCACCGGCTTGTCGTCGACCCGGTAGAGCACGTCGCCGCACCGTGCCCTGTCGCCGGCATCTGGCAGCTCGGTGTAGATCCCGCGGGACTGGTTGATCACGGAGTACGGCGAGCCATCCGGACGCGCCCGGTAGGTCAGGGTCCCGAACTGGGAGACCACATCCGAGAGCCTCCCCTTCTCGACGCGCGCAGTCGCCACCGGCGCCGGCGCAGCCGAGGTCGCTGCGTTGCCACTCGACCTGAGGACGACCGTCCCGGTGGCGGCCGCGAGCGCGGTCACGACGACCGCTCCGACTGCCGCCCACGCCTTCGGAGGCATCACTGGCCCGCCCGCACGCCCGCTTTGGCGGCGTAGGCGCTGCACTTCCGCATCGCCGCGTTGAGGTTGCTCATGCCGGCGGGCGTCGCGGAGGACGGGATCTTGTCGGTATCGACGAGCGGCGCGTCCCTGGTGGGATCCGGGAAGTCCTTCACGCCGTTGTCGCGCACGCACTGGGCGAACTGGAGACGCGCATCCTGCTCCGTGGCGGTCGCCTTGTGGCCCGTGAACCCGGCCGGCTCCAGGTCCTTGCACGCACTCATGGCCCGAGCGAACGCGGCAGAGCTCGTGTCCAGCGACGAGCCGTTCGCCACCTCGTCGATCGTGAGCCGGCCTGCTGGGTCCGGGTCAGGGAAGTCGCTGACGCCGTTGGCCCGCATGCACTCGGCGAACTTCACCGCCTTCTCGTGCGCGGACGCGTGCCCTGCGCCGCTGCTCGGGGTACCTGTCGTGGCCGCGTCGTCGCCGCTGCCGCCGCCGCTGCAGCCGGCGCCGATCAGGACGACCGCGACAAGCGCAGCGAGCGGCCAGAGTGCTCTTCTCATGGCTCTCTCCCGCGTGTGGTGGTTGCGCTGAGGCCGGTTGTTCACGGGGCTTGCAGCGGTGGTGGCTGGCTTCCCGGTGCCAGAGGCTGCCCAGGCAGCCCTGGGAGGGCCCGGCGCGGCGAACGACCGGCCAGGCGGTCGACCATGGCTTCGGCGGCCATGAGACCGGCGGCAACCTGGCTCTGGCCGGGCTGGCCCAGAACCACTCCGGTGATCGTCGTCCGCTTGCCGCCGATCCAGCGGATGGCCCGGAAGGCGAAGCAGCCGCCCGCTGCGTCGGTGGAGCCGGTCTTCACCCCGACGAAGCCGCCGTGGCCGAGCAAGCTGTTGGTGTTGCGCACGGTGCCCGCGACCGGCAGCGTCGCACTGGCTGTGGCGACGATGCTCGCGAACGCGGGCAAGCGCATTGCGCGGTCGACGACACGCACCTGGTCTGCGGCGGTCGACACCGTCGCATCGTCGTAGCCGCTCGGATCGGTGTAGCGCGTGCGGCTCATGCCCAGCGAGCGCGCCGTGGCGTTCATGCGGGCGACGAAGCGAGCCGGCGAGCCGCCGTCCCAGTGTGCCAGGACCGCGGCGATGTTGTTCGCCGACGGCAGCAAGAGGGCCTGCAGCGCCTGGCGCTCGCTCAGGATCTCTCCCGCGGCGGTGGGCACGACCGACTCCCCGCGTCCGCGGCGGCGGGCGGTGTCGGCGGCGTCGGCCTCGGTGAGCGTGATCGCCGGCCCTTCCTGGCCGACGCGCAGCGGGTGATCGAGCAGCACGACGTAGGCCGTCATGACCTTGGCGACGCTGGCGATCGCAGCAGCGTGCTGGTTCGGTCCGGCCTGGATCTGGGACTCCCCCGTGCGGATCAACGCGGCCTGGCCCGATGCCGGCCACAGCATGCGCGAGAGCCCACCGCCGTCTGCGCCCCGGTGCTCACTGCGAAGGGCGTCGCTGGGCGGTTTCGCCGTCGAGGACGACGATGCCGGGGGCTGAAAGCCGAGGGCTGCGGCGATCGCCGTGACCGCGAGGAGCGGGCGGGCGGCGCGGATTCTGCAGGTGCGAAGAGTCCTTGCTCGTGCTGGTTGGCGGTAGGTCATGCCGCCATTCAACGGAGCGTCGTGTTGCCGGTGCGTATCGCCTTTTCGATACGCGGGCGATATCAGCCAGCTCGTAGCATCAGGGCATGCGCGTGTTGATCGTCGAGGACGAGCCGTACATGGCAGAGGCCATCCGCGACGGCCTGCGCCTCGAGGCGATTGCCGCGGACATCGCTGGTCGACGGCGAGACCGCCCTCGAGCTGCTGAGCGTCAACGACTACGACATCGCCGTCCTCGACCGGGACATCCCCGGGCCGACCGGCGACGAGGTCGCCAACCGCATCGTCGCCTCCGGCAGCGGGCTGCCGATCCTGATGCTCACTGCGGCCGACCGCCTCGACGACAAGGCCACGGGCTTCGAGCTGGGCGCCGACGACTACCTCACGAAGCCCTTCGAGCTCAGGGAGCTCGTGCTCCGTCTGAGGGCGCTCGATCGCAGGCGCGCCCACCACAGGCCGCCGGTTCGCGAGATCGGCGGCCTCCGGCTCGATCCGTTCCGCCGCGAGGTCTACCGCGACGGCCGCTACGTCGCGCTGACCAGGAAGCAGTTCGCCGTGCTCGAAGTCCTCGTCGCCGCCGAAGGCGGCGTCGTCAGCGCCGAAGAGCTGCTGGATCGGGCATGGGACGAGAATGCCGACCCGTTCACCAACGCCCCCCGCATCACCGTCTCGGCGCTGCGCAAGCGGCTCGGCGATCCCATGATCATCGCCACGGTGGCCGGCGTGGGCTACCGCATCGACGCGGAGCCAGACGCCGCAGGTGGAGGAGCCGGCGGTGGATAGGGCGCCCGGCTTGAGCGTTCGCCTCAAGCTCACGCTCAGCTACGCCGGCTTCCTCATGCTCGCGGGCGTCTTGCTGCTCGCCGCCGTGTGGGTGTTCCTCCTGCGCTACGTCCCCGACCGCGCGACGCTCATCGACCGCGACGGCTCCAAGCTCACCAACGGCGTCTTCCCGATTCGCTCCGAGCTCCTGCACGTCTTCGCCCCGAGGGCAGCCGCCGTGCTGGGATTCCTGCTGGTGTTCGGCCTCGTGGGAGGGTGGCTGCTCGCCGGCCGCATGCTCGCCCCGCTGACCCGCATCACGGACGCCGCGCGCATCGCAACGACCGGATTGCTGTCCCACCGGATCCAGCTGGAGGGGCGCGAAGACGAGTTCCGCGAGCTCGCCGACGCCTTCGACGCCATGCTCGCGCGGCTGGAGGCCCACGTCGCCGAGCAGCAGCGATTCGCAGCCAACGCCTCGCACGAGCTGCGCACGCCGCTGGCGATCACGCAGACCCTCCTCGAGGTCGCCCGCAACGATCCCGACCGGCGACGACGGCGAGCTCGTCGACCGTCTCCACGCCGTCAACGCCAGGGCGATCGGCCTCACAGAAGCGCTGCTCCTGCTCAGCCGCGCCGAACGACGATCCTTCGCCCCGGAGCCCGTCGACCTGTCCCTGATCGCCGAAGAAGCCACCGAGACGCTCCTCCCGCTCGCCGAAGCCGCGCGACCTCACCCTGTCGACCTCCGGCGACCTGACACCCGCCACCGGCTCGCACGCGCTCCTGCTGCAGCTGACGACGAACCTCGTGCACAACGCGATCGTCCACAACCTCCCCGGACACGGCACCGTGTGGGTCACGACCAGCGCTCAGCCGCAGAGCGTGGTGCTCACCGTCGAGAACACCGGCGAGAAGCTCACCCCGCAGCTCGTGTCCACGCTTGTCGAGCCATTTCGCCGCGGCACCGACCGCGTCCGCAGCGACCACGCGGGTGCCGGCCTCGGGCTGGCGATCGTCGACACCATCACCCAAGCACACGACGGAACCCTCACCCTCACTCCCCGGGCCGCCGGCGGGCTCCGCGTCACGGTGCAGCTCCCCGCCGTGCCACGGCAGGCGGGCAACTGACGGGCCTCCGTAGCTCGAGCGAGTCCGGTGCCGTCGGCCCTACGGCGTGTTTGCGCCGCCGTCCGACGTGCGCCGCCGTGGAGGGCCGCCGTGCCAGTCCAGGCAGAGCACGGTCGCGTCGTCCGTCAGCTTGCCGCCGGTGACCTCGAGCAGCGCGCGGATGAGTTGCTGCACGGCCTCGCGGGGGTGCATCTCGGCGCCCTCCTCGATCAGGATGCCGATGTCGATGTCCGAGCGTGTTCCGCTCGAGCATGCCGTCGGTGATGAAGATGAGCCGGTCGCCTGGTGCGAGCGGCAGCGACTGGACGCGATACTCGTAGCCCGGCAGGATGCCGAAGGGAGGTGCGGCCTGGAGCGGCACGGGCTGCACCCGGCCGCCTCGTAGTCGCAGCGGCGGCGGATGACCGGCGTTGACGATGGTCGCGGTCTCTGCCCGGAGGTCGACGCGCGCCACCTGGCCGGTCACGAACTCGCCGTTCTGCGCGTACTTCTCGAGATCGCGGTTCGCGCGGCGGGCCTGGTCGGCGAGTCCTGCACCTGCACGGCGCGCGTTGCGCAGCGCGCCGACGAGGACCGTCGCGAGAACTGCGGCGTCCACGGTGTGGCCCATCGCGTCCGTGAGGGAGAGATGCAGCGTCTCCCGCTCGATCGAGAAGTCGAAGGTATCGCCGCCGACGTCTCCCGCGGGCTCGAGCCATGCCGCGAGCGTGAACTGGCCGGCCTCGCAGGTGTACGTGCCAGGCAGCAGGCGGTGCTGGATCTCGGCTGCCAGCGACAGCGGCAGCGAGCGCTGCCCCCACTCGAAGAGGTCCGTGTAGCGGCGGTTGGCGATGACGACGTAGGCGAGCATGTGCGCCGCCAACCCGACGTCCGCCAGCGCCTGCTCGCTCGGCGGCAGCGGGAGCATGAGCTCGAGCACGCCGATCGCCTCGCCGCGATTCGTCACGGGCGCGTAGAGCGAGGTGCCGCCGGCGCGATCCTCGATCACGACGGCCTGCGTCTCGAGCGCACGGCCGTGTGGCGTTCCCACGAGCGGGACCCGACTCGGCCGTCTCCCGCCCCTGCGTGCGGATCCCCGCTCGCTCCCGGCGTGGCCGAGCCGGATCAGCGCCTGACCGCTGAAGTCGGCGATCAGGAACGCGACGTCGGATGCCCCGACGGCCCGCGCGAGGCCGGCTGCGACCGCATCGGCAGCGGCGACCGGCGGTGCGTCCTCGACGGCCGCCAGCAGGTCTGCCGAGATTCAGGCGGGCCGCGAGGGATTGTCGCATCGCACGCAGCGTACGCCCATCACACCCGCCGCGGGCTCTCGAGCGCTCAACCGTCAGCACGCTCCGTCTTGACAAACGCGCCCGTCGATTCATCTATGAGACGGGTCGGCACCCGGCCACTTCGCAACCCACGCCCAGGACGGTCCCCTTGTCTGACGAGACGACCGCGCTCGACGACCTCATCGCTCGCCTTTGCGATCGTGCAGCCGACCCTCGGCGCCGCGCCGACGTGGTCGTCGACGCGTTCAGCAGCTCCCTGGGCAGCATGGACATCGGGGCGCTCTTCGCGGCCGCGGGTGGTGCGGCGGCGAGCCTCAGCCAGGCGGTTGCGGAGATCCGTTCCGCCGGAACCACGAGCTCTGGCACACAGGCCGCCGCGCAGCGAATCGGGGATCTCATGGGCCGCCGGGCGCAGCCCGAGCTCGCCGCTCCCGCCACCGAGGCGATCCTGGCCGACGCCGAATCCGCGCTCGGGCACAGGCTGCCGACGGCCATCCGCCGCGCCTACGGCGAGATCGCCGACGGCGGATTCGGCCCGGGCGCCGGGCTCGTGGCGATCGAGCGCGCCGTCGAGCGGTATCGCGACTTCCGAGGCGATGCACCTGGCCCCCGCGGCAGCGCTTGGCCGGCGGGGCTGCTGCCCCTCGTCGATCGCGATGGTGGCTGGGACTGCATCGACGTGGCGGCCGGAACCGTCGTCGCCTGGGGCCCCGAGGATCTCCACGAGCATTCCGGCGAGGCAGCTTGGGAGCGCAGCTTCCAGGAGATCGCGCCGAGCGTCGCGACGTGGCTGCGCGAGTGGGTGGACAGCCCGACCCAGGCCGAGCGCATGGCGGACATGTTGGAGGGCGTGCAGGTGCGCGAGGCGCGCGCTGCGCGCGCACGCATCGCCGCCATGAGCCCCGAGGATCGCGCCAAGCTGGGCCTCCCGGAAGTCGGCTGGGAACGCGTCGTCTGGGGGGGCATCGGCTTGGAGGAAGACGAGGGCTGACGGCTCTTCGTTCCGCTCGGCGTTGAGCCCGCCGTTGCCCACGAAGCGGCAGCGAGCCAGCGCCCGCCGACGGCCGCGGTCACACCCCGGCGCGCGGGGGTATAGGAAGACGCACATGGTGCCGATAGGCACGAAGATGGAGGAACGCGCGATTGCAGCTCCTTTGGACGCCGTAGCGGCTGCCGCAGTGCTACGGATCGTCTCCGCCGTCGACGACTACCTCTATACGAACGAGCACTGCGCCGACGGATCGCGGCGCTCGGTGTTCTCCGGCCCCAATCGCGAGAAGCTGATGGGCGGCGAGCCGCCGCCGGGCGCGGACACGGCTGCGGAGTGGGAGCGGCTCATCCATCCCGACGACTGGGACGCGCACCTCGCGCATCGCGACCGCTTGCGGCGCGGCGAGCCGAGCGAGGTGCGCTACCGCCTCAGAGGCTACGACGGCGTGACGCGCTGGATCGAGGCGCGCAGCCGCCCGGTGCACAAGGACGGACGCGTCTTCGTCGACGGCATCGTCTCGGACGTGACGCGCCAGGTCGAGGCCGAGCACCTGCTCGCCCTGGCACGCGAGCGAGCTCGAGCGGATGGCAGCGATGCAACGAGGAGAACGCGCTGCACGACGCGCTCACCGGGCTCGGCAACCGGCGCAAGCTGATGCTGCGGCTCGGCGCGGCGCTGTGTCGGGCGAGCCCTGGCTGATGGGCCTCTTCGACCTCGACGGCTTCAAGCGCTACAACGACACGTTCGGCCACCCCGCGGGGGACGAGCTGCTCGTGCGGGTCGCGATCACGCCTGAACGAGGCGATGCCCCCCGATGCCGCGTTCCGGCTGGGTGGTGACGAGTTCCTCATCCTCACGCCCTGCGGACGTCGATATCGAGCGGCTGCTGGAGCGCGCGGCGACGGCCCTCAGCGAGCGAGGCGACGGGTTCGAGATCACATCCTCGTTCGGCGCCGTCTTCATTCCCGAGGAGACGGACGACGCCAGCACCGCGCTGCAGATCTGCGATCAGCGGCTCTACAACGAGAAGAGCCGGCGGTCGGATCGCAGGGGCCGCCCGCAGGACATGCTGCTCGAGGCGCTGCATGCGCGCGAGCCGGCCCTCGAGCACCACTCGAACATCGTCGCGAACTCGCGGTCGCCGTCGCGGCGCAGCTCCCGCTCGACGGGGAGACGCTCGCGCGGCTCAAGCAGGCCGCGCTGCTGCACGACATCGGCAAGATCGGCATCCCCGACTCGGTGCTCTCGAAGCCCGGGCCGCTGAGTGATGACGAGTGGTCGTTCATCCGCCGCCACACGGTCATCGGCGAGCGCATCCTCGCTGCCTCGCCCTCCCTGAAGGACGTCGCCCGCATCGTCCGCTCGACGCACGAGCGGATGGACGGAACCGGCTATCCCGATGGGCTCCCGGGCGCCGAGATCTGCATCGAGGCGCGCATCATCGCGGTCTGTGACGCATTCGCCTCGATGACTTCGGAGCGCAGCTATCGGCCCGAGCTCTCCCCGGCAGAGGCGATCGCCGAGCTCCGGCGCTGCGCCGGAAGCCAGTTCGACTCGCAGATCGTCGAGCTCCTGGCGAGCACTGTCGATGCTGCAGCACGGCATTCGCGCGCTGCGTGAGCGGCGGCCTCCGCCGATCACGAGACCTCGAGCCGGGCTCTCGCCTACGCGCGCCCGCGCAGCGAGCCGCGCGCGGCGAGCATCGTCGCCTTGAACCCGGTCGCGATGCTGCGTGCGAGGACGCCGGCCGTGACGGCGGCATTGCGCGATCCGGCCTCGAGCGCCTCAGGCTCGATGCCGTTCGAGCGGAAGAACCCGACCGTGCGCGGGTCGATCCCTTCGACCGTGCCGCCGATCCCGCGCGCCAGCGCCGTGACCCACGCCAGTGTCGGCTCGGGATGGCACTGGAAGGCCCAGGCGTCGCCGAGTCTGCAGGCCTGAACGCAGACGTCGTTCTCGAGCAGCGTGACGGCGCCCGCCGGCGGCCGGAAAGCGTACGCGTGTGCGTGAAAGACCGGGAAGCGCCGAGGCATGTCCGCGAGCAGCGGATCGCCGGCGGCCGCCGGAGTCGCGCGGACATCGTGGAAGCCGAGTTCCTCCCGGCTGCGATAGGTCTCGCCTCCGAGCGCCTGTACGAGCAGTTGGCCGCCGAGGCAGATGCCGAGCACCGGCAGCTCCACCTCGAGCGCGCGTTCCGTGACGAGCCGCACACGCCGGATGGCTGCATCCTCGTCGTCGGGATCTGCGAGCCCGGGAAGCGTCACGAGGCCGTCGTACGCAGCGGGGTGGGGCAGGTCCTCGCTGGACATCCGCACGTCGAGCTCGACGCCCTCTGCCAGGAGCACCTCGGCAATGCGGCCGAGCGATTTGTCCCAGTCGTTCTGCACCACCAAGAGCCGAAGCGCCATGGCCGAGATGGTGGCAGATCGCGCGACGCGATCCACTCGGAGTCGGACTGAAAGGTAGTAGCGCCGCGAATGACTCTCGCGCGAGCCAAACCGGTGGTTCTGGCTCGAATGGCCACGCCCCGCGTGCCGAGGCGCCGGTGAGCGCCGCCGCTGCCCTCGGTTGGCAAGGGCAGCGGCGATCGGGTTCGCACGGCGTCGTCAGGACGCGGCGATCGGGTTGCGGCCATGCGCCGGCCGCGGCCGGGCCGTCGTGTAGCCGCAGACGCGCGCGAGCGGCATGGCGGCGAGCGTGCCGAGGTCCTGCAGCCAGGCGGGCACTCCCGCGAGGCGGATGACGTCGCGGTGTGCGCGAGCGATGGTCGCCATGCGCACGGGGTTCGGCATGCCCTTGCGGTTGGTGCGGCCTTCCGCGGCCAACGTGAACATCGTCTCGATCAGCGACTCGAACTGCAGCGCAGGGCGCACGACGCAGCGAAAGACGACGGGCTGATCGCCGTCGTTCCAGAACCGGTGGGGCACGCCGGGCTCGACGATTGCGCTCTCGCCCGCCTCCAGCCGCATGCGGTTGCGGCCGGCACGGAGGTCGAGCGTGCCCTCGACGGTGGTGAACTCCTCGCTCTGGGAGGGATGGATGTGCGCGGCGGCGACGAACCCGCCGGGGCGCACGGTGCACATGAGCTCGACGTACTCGCCGCCGGTGGAGGCGGCGGTCTCGAAGAACGTGAGCTCCTCGCCCGTCACAGTGTTGAAGAGCGTGTCTCCAGGCTTGATCATCTCGGGTTCCTTGCGTCAGAGAGGGTTGGGGCGGCCCGTGCCGCGAAGCCCATGCTGCCGACCGCCGGGAGCCGAGTGCGTGCGGTTTCCCGAACTCCTGCGCCAGGGCGCGCCGAACCGCGCCGAGGCGGGTTGCCACCATCACTCCGGCGGGCGCCGGCGTGGTCCCCGGAGCGCCGCACGCTCTCCAGGCCGCGGGATTGCTCGCACGCCGTTCGCCCTGGGTTCCGCTCAGGCGTCGCTCGTCCGATCGCGGATCCACCGCAGCCGCACTGCGTTCTTGCCGTACGGGCGGCATTCCGCGAGCGCGAACAGCCTCGGCGCGAGATCCGCCTGGTCGAAGATCGCAGGCCCCGAGCCGAGCGCGGTCGGGGCGATCGTCAGGATCACCTCGTCGATGCGGTCGGCGGCGAGCGCCTGTCCGGCGATCGCGCCGCCCCCGCCGATCCAGACGTGCTCGTGACCGGCTGCTTCGATCTGGTCGAGGATCGTGGCGACGTCGCCTGCGACGCGCTCGATGGGCGTGGAGGACGGGTCCGCCGCCGCCGCCCTCGCGGCGAGCTCCTCGTCGTGGGAGACGAGCCAGACCGGCTTGCCCCGCAGCGGCAGAAGGTGACCTTCGCGGTGGAGCCAGCGCAGCGTCCCGCTGCCGATCACGATCCCGTCGATCGTCTCGGCGAAGCGCTCCCAGTCGCCGTCCTCGCCGTCGCCGTCGATGTGGGAGAGGAAGTCCAGATCGTCGCCGGCGCCGGCGATGCGGCCGTCCATGGACATGGCGGTGTACCACGTGACGCGCATGACCCGCTCCTCCTGGACGCCGGCGCCGGAACAGGTGATGCTAGCGAGCAAGCCCGCCTGCCCGGCAATTGCGCCGGTTCGGGACCAGCTCGCCCTGCCGTTTCGGCGGCGCGCCCTGCGGGGACAACGCCGGATGCCGCCCGAGCCGGCGAGCGCCCTGCCCGAGCTTCGGGGCCGCGGCGCCGCGTTCTTCGACCTGGACCGCACGCTGATCAGGCGGTCGTCGATGCTCGCCCTCGCCCCGACGCTTCGGCGTCACGGCTTGATCGGCTGGCGTTCGCTCGCCCGCGCGAGCGTCTGGCATGCCGTGTACCTCCTGCGGGGCGTCAGCTCACGTGAGCTGAACCACGTAGCGGGACAGACGTTCAAGCTCATGGCGGGCTGGCCGGTGGAGCAGCTCCGCGAGCTCATCCATGCGCAGATCGAGCCTCTCGCGGCACTTGCCTTTCCCGACGCCATCTCGCGCATGCGCGCCCACCAGGCGCGTGGCGAGCGCGCCATCGTCGTCTCCTCCTCGCTCATCGACCTGGTCGAGCCGCTCGCGCAGCGGCTGGGGCTGGACGGAGCCATCGCCTCGCGACCTGAGATCCGCGACGGACGCTATACCGGCCGCGTCGACCCCTTCCTCCACGGCGCCGCGAAGGCCGAGGCCGTGCGGCGCTATGCGAGCGAGCGCGAGCTCGAACTGCCTGCCTGCAGCGCGTACACGGACTCTCGCTCCGATATCGAGTTGCTGCGCACGATCGGACACCCGTTCGCCGTCAACCCTGACCGCGCGCTCGAGCAGGCGGCCAGGGCGAGCGGGTGGCCGGTCCTGCGCTTTGCGTCGAGCCGGCTGTCGCTTGCGGAGGCCGAGGCCGCCCTCCTCCTCGACTTGGAGAACTCCAGGTGACGGAGCCGTTCGGACGCGAGTGACCCGGTGGACTACTGGCCCGGCGGGCGGGCGAGAGCCGCGAGCGCCGCAGCGCGGGTGACGTAGTCGTCCATCCGCACGATCAGCCCGTTGGCGAGCGTGAAGACCACGATCGCCTCGCCGCGCGGCGGCCCGTCATCGTCGACCGGCACGCCAAGGCCATGAGCGCAGAGACGCACGAGTACCTGATCACCTGCCTCCAGCAGCTCCATCGCGGTCACTCTCGGAAGCCGCGAGCCACGCGTTCGAAGCCGCTTGATCACGGCCTCGCGGCCGCGACAGACCAGATCGCCGCGCACTCCCTGATGGATGACGTCGGGTGCCATGCGCCGCTCGACGCGCTCGATGTCTCGCCTGCGCAGTGCGTCGAGCCAATCCACGAAAACGATCTCGAGATTGCCGGCGGCATCAGCTTGCTCTGTCTCACTCACCGGGACCGTCTCGCTCCACTCGGCAGAGAGCCGCGAGGGGCGACTCACCGACAAGACTAGCCTCCTGCGCGTACACGCGAAGTACAACGCGCAGCTCTGCTGTCAGTGGCAGCTGCCCGTGCCGCTGTCGCTGAACGCGTCAGGCGCTGTGGGCACGAATCTCCAGGAGTAGAACTTGTCGCCCAGCGTGAGATCGAGGAAGCCGAAACTCGTGCTGTCGCGTACCTCGCTGTTGGCGGCGATCGCCGCCTTGAAGGACATGTGGTTGACGCCGCCGGTGCCGACGATGAACTCGCGGATCCCGGCGGCGTCGTCGCGCTGGCCTGCCGGGGTTTGCGGTGCGAATCGCTCGTAGTGGTGCTCGTGGCCGTTGAGCACGATGTCCGCTCCGGCGGCGATCAGGTCGTTCCAGAAGGTGTTCGTCTCCGGAGTCGGCCCTTCCTGGCCGGAGGTGAACAGTGGGTGATGCCAGTAAGCCAGCGTGCATCTGACCGGATGCGCGGCGAGGTCGGCGCGCAGCCACTCCTCCTGCGGTGACCCGGGCCCGCAGCCGCCGGCGATCCGGGCGCAGTTGGAGTTGAGCGCGATCAGGTGCCACGAGCCGACGTCGAAGGAGTACCAGCCCTGACCCCGCGTCCCGGCGGAGGCGCCGAAGAACGCGAAGTAGGGCGCGGCATCAGTGCTGCCGTACTCGTGGTTGCCCACGACGGGGTGGGCGATCGCGTTCAGGCGGCCCCAGCTCGGCTGGTAGGAGGCAGCGAACGCCGCCGCCGTGCCCGCGTTGTACTGCTCGTCGCCAAGCGGCAGGACCGCGCGGTAGCCGCCGGGCAGGATCGCGCTCGAGACCGCGAGCTGCCGGCATGCCGTCGCCGTCCCCTGGCCCGCATTGAAGTCGATTTGATTGGGATCGCAGGCAATGTCGCCCGCCGCTGCGACGTGCACTGCCAGCGCGTCGGCCGGAGTCGAGAACACGACGTCGGGACTGGCGGCTCGACCCACCGCAGACACGACCACCACACGTGCGTGCTCCTGCACGGAAGCTGAAAGGGCCGACACGACGATCGCGACCGCACGCGCGGGGCTGCCGGCGCCGAGGCTCGTCGAGGGAGTTTTCTGCCCGTACGCAGTGGTCCGACCGAACTCGACCCAGACCGTCGCAGCCGCAGTCCCGGCCGAGACCTTGCTTGTGAGGGTCGCCTGGTGGGGCATGAGGCCCGAGACCACGGGCGTGTCGACCGTAGGCGGCAGCAGGGGGTCGGCTGGCGGGGGAGGGGGGCCGGCCGGCGGCAGCGCAGGGGCGGCTGGCGCGACGACGGCTGGGCCGGAGCCGCCGGCCTGGCCGGGGTCGGGCGCCGGGGTTGCGGACGGCTGCGCATGGAGCGCATCCAGGTAGCTGCCGAAGCCGCTCGTCGACGGCCACGAGGGGCTCGCCTCGATCGCCGTGCCGCGCGACCAGTCGTTGAGCGAGTCGATGATCTGCAGCCGCGCCTGCGAGGCCGTCATCTGCGCGATCGAGCGTTGCCAGGAAGTGACCGAACGCTTCAGCTTCGGCGCGCGCGCGGACTGCGGCCAGTATCCCGGGCGGATCGAGAAGGAGCTGCCGGTCCGTGCCGCGCGCGTGTGGTGCGCATCGGCGTACCAGGCGTCCGCCGCGGCGCGGCACTGCGAATAGCCCCGGAATGTCGCCTGCACCAGCCACAGCCCACGCGCGGCCGCACGCCAGGCTCGCGACTGCGCGCACCCCCGCGAGGACGTCTGCTGCAGTGCGACGAAGACTGCCGGACGACCGCCCACGCGGAGATAGCCCCGCGCCCCCGCGCGCGACTTGGCGAGACTCTGCAGCTGTGCCCGCATGGAGCCGCTCCTGCGCTCGATGGCGGCGACGGCACGCACGTGCGCGCCGGTGGCTGCGATCCCCGAGAGCACCGCGGCCAGCCGTCGATCGCGCAGCGTGCCCGGGGCGTCCCAGGGCACGATCGCGGCGTCTGCGCGACCCCACTCGAGCGCAGCGAGGTGAAAGCGGACGTTTCCGGCGCCGCCCGCCTTGGGGCTCGGCGCCGGCCGTTTCGCGGGGAGCCGGGCGTGAGCGGGAGCTGGCGCCGTTTCGTAGACGAATGCCCGCAACGGTTGCGCAGCCGCGGAGGACGTGCCGGACGAGGCGCGCCCGACAGACGCATGTGGGACGTCCGAGCGCGCTGTCGCGCCCGTCAGGCCAAGCATGAAGAGGCCCGCGGCGGCGACGCAGGCGAAGCTCTGGAGAAGCCTCGGCCTCCTCAACGAAAACTGGCGTCCCAAGTCGCGCATCATCGCCCATCTTGCACCGCTGGAACCGGAGTGCTCGATTTCCCCCCCAAGTCAGCCAGGGGGCGCCTAGACGTTCGGACGCGGGCGCCGCGTCCGAACACGGGTGCGCGTGCCCCCGGTGATGAGCCCAGGTGTGTTCGGACGCGGCGCGCGGCGGCGGCCTTCGCGCCGGCTGCCTCGGCTACGGTAGGTCGCGAAGGAACGGTTGTCCTCCCGGCTGCTCGCCGCCGTGCCGGTGAGGGCCGGCTCAGGGTCTGGTCAGGGTCATTCCGGATAGCGGCGGTCGGCCTCGACGGGTCAAGGTGGGCCCATGACAGAAACCAGCACCCACACACTCGGTAATGGAGCGACGAAGCGCCTGGAGCGCAGCCGCTCAGATCGCAAGCTCGCCGGCGTCTGCGGCGGGCTCGCGCGCTACTTCGACATCCACCCGGCCGTCTACCGCGTCGGCTTCGTCGTGCTCACGCTGCTCGGCGGCGCGGGCATCCTCATCTACCTGGCGGCGGCGCTCGTGATGCCCGACGAGGGCCACGAGGATTCCTTCGCCACGGCTGCCCTGCGCAACCGCCGCGACCGGCCCTGGCCGCTGATCGGCCTCGGGCTCGTCGCCGTCGCGCTTCGTGACGCTGCTCTCGCGGGCGACGCTCTGGCCGCACGGCGACGCGTGGATCCCGCTCCTGATCGCGGGCGCGGCGATCCTCTGGATCACCCGCCACGGCAACGCGCCGGCGGCGGACGCCGCCGCGCTCGCGAGCGAGGACTCGCGCCGCGTGCGACGCCTCGTCAAGCGTCATCGCGATCGCCCTCGGCACGCTGATCGCGCTCCTGCTCGTGGGCGCGGCAGTCGTCGCGGCGACGTTCAACGTCCATCTCGGCAACGGCGTCGGCGACCGCAGCTACGTCGTCGGCGGCACGCAGGATCTCCGCAGCTCCTACAAGCTCGGAGTCGGCGACATGACCCTCGACCTGCAGCGACGTCCGCTTCACGAGGCGCGGAGACGCACGTCAAGGCCCGCGTCGACATCGGCAACCTCCGCGTCGATCGTCCCGCAGGGCGTCGCCTTGCAGGTGCGCGGAGATGCGCAACTCGGAGAGGTCGACATCCTCGGCACGTCCGACGACGGGCGCCACGCCAAGACCTCGGTCGTCCAGGCCGGCAAGCACGTGCTCGTGCTCGACACGCACGTCGGCGTCGGCCAGGTGCGCGTCACGCGCGCCGTACAGTGACGCGGATGCCGCTCCGCTCCTTCACGACGAGTGCTGAGGGGCGCGCCCTCGCCGGGGTCTGCGCGGGAATCGCGCAGGCCCTCGGCGTGGACGTCACGCTCGTGCGGCTCATCTTCGCGCTGCTCGCGCTCGCGGGCGGGGCGGGGATCGTGCTCTACCTCGCGCTCTGGGCCTGGTCGGCGTCGGATCGCCCCCGCTGGGCGATCCTCCTGCTCCTGGTCGCCGGCTCGGCCTTGCTCGGCGCGCTCGGCGTCTCCGACCGCGGCGTGGCGGGCATCGTGCTCGTCGCGGCCGGCCTGGCGCTGGCGCTGCGCCAGGGCGGCAGCTTCCGGCGCGACGCGCCGCTCTCCTACGGCGGCATCGCACTCGCGGGCTTCGGCACGGTCCTCCTCCTGCAGAGCGGCAGCGCGCCCACGCGCCTGCTCGCCCCGGGCGCCGTGGCGGGCGCGCTGCGTGCTCGTCTGCGGGCCCTTGCTCTGGCGGCTCGCCCTCGAGCGCGATGCCGAGCGCTCGGCGCGCATCCGCACGGACGAGCGCGCCGACGTCGCCGAGCGCGTCCACGACTCCGTGCTGCAGACGCTGGCGCTGATCCAGCGCCACGCGGGCGAGCCGCGCCGCGTCGCCACGCTCGCGCGCCGCCAGGAGCGGGAGCTGCGCGGCTGGCTCTACGCCGCGCGGCCGCTCGGCGACGACGGCTCGTCGCTCGATCGCGGCGCTCTCGGCTGCCGCGGCCGACGTCGAGGAGCTCCACGGCGTCCGCATCGAGCTCGCCAGCGCGGGCGACGCGCCGCCGGAGAACGCGATCGTGCTCGCCGCGCGCGAGGCGATGACGAACGCGGCCAAGTTCGCCGGCGTCGAGGAGATCGACGTCTATGCCGATGTGACCGACGACGAGATCGCGGTCTTCGTGCGCGATCGCGGCGCCGGCTTCGATCCCGCGGCCGTGCCGGAGGACCGGCAGGGGATCCGCGAGTCGATCAGGGGCCGTCTCGAGCGCGCCGGCGGCAGCGCCGTCGTCACGAGCGCGCCCGGCGCCGGCACCGAGGTCGAGCTGAGGTTGCCGCGATGAGATGGCGCGTCGTCCTCGTCGACGATCACGGCCTCTTCCTCGCCGGCGTCCGCTCGGAGCTCGGCGACACGGTCGAGGTCGTCGGCGAGGCGGGCACGGTCGCCGATGCCGTGCCGCTGATCAAGCAGCTCGACCCGGACGTCGTCCTGCTCGACGTCCACCTCCCCGACGGGAAGGGAGACGCGATCATCAACGCGGTCGCGCCCGAGCGTCCGGGAGTCAAGTTCCTCGCGCTGTCCGTCTCGGACGCGGCGGAGGATGTCATCGCCGTCATTCGCGCCGGCGCCCGCGGCTACGTGACGAAGACGATCGCGGCCGAGGAGCTGACGGCGGCGATCGGGCGCGTGGCCCAGGGCGACGCGGTCTTCTCGCCGCGGCTCGCGGGCTTCGTCCTCGACGCGTTCCGCGCCGGCGACCGGCTGACGAGCAGCGCCGAGCTGGACGAGCTGACGCCCCGCGAGCGCGAGGTGCTCCAGCTGATCGCGCGCGGCTACATGTACAAGGAGATCGCCGCGCGTCTGCACCTCTCGGTCAAGACGGTGGAGAGCCACGTCTCGAGCGTGCTTCGCAAGCTGCAGCTGTCGACCCGCCACGAGCTGACCCGCTGGGCGACACAGCATCGGCTCGTCTAGCGTCGAAGAACGAGCAGGTGCGATGAGTTCTCGGCCCGGCTGGGGTCGAACCATCGCACGCACTCGTCCACACCAGGAGCGGGATGAACTACGCCCATTTCATCAAGAAGCTGGGGCTCCCTGACGGATTCACGCCGCCGGCGCGCCTCGCTCACGGAGACCTGGTCGCGACCGCGATTACGCGCGCCGACCTGGCAGACGACGTGCGCGGCATCAACGCGAGCCTCGACCTGATCCGCAGGACGCGCGGCGGGCTATGGCCGACGGGCCCGGTCAGTGAGGAGGAGAACTTCATCGACCTCGTGTGGCACGAATGCGAGTTCCGGGACGGAAAGTCGCTCACCTATGTCGTCCGCGACACAGCCGGCGGCTATCTCGGGTGCTGCTATCTCTACCCACTCGGAACCCGCACCCGCCTCGATCGGGAACTGGTCGAGCACGATGTCGACGTCAGCTGGTGGGTCACGCCCGAGGCCTACAGCAACGGGTTTTACACCCAGCTCTACGAGGCGCTCCGCACGTGGCTCGCGAGTGAGTTCCCGTTCCGGAGCGCGCACTTCTCGAACCGAGAGCTTCCCGTGGCGTGAAATGTCGCGCAGCTTGCCGGGCGCACGCGACTCCACTCAGCCGTAGGGCGTCGCATCGCCGTCGGCGCGAAGCGTCGTCTGCTTCAGCACGCGGCTCTTGATCGTCTCCTTCCACTCACGCCCGCTCGCGTCCTTCCACCAGACCTCTTGATTGCTCTCCGGTGAGTACTCGTAGGGGCTGTGGTGCTTGTTCTTCTCCTGGTGCCACTCCTTCGCAAGCTGCGGGAAGACGGCCTTCAGCTGCCTGGTCGTGTCGATGCGGCCCGGGATCTCGCGCGGGCCTGTCACGGCCTCTCCATCCTCCCGCCACTCGCCCATCTTGCCCCAGTAGAAGCCGACGTGATCCGCGAGGTGCTGCTGCTGGGGGTAGGGGTTCTCGTAGATCCACACGCCGTTCGGCACCGATTCGCCGCCGACCGTCAGCGTCAGGTAGCTGGCCACTCCCTTGTATGGGCAGAAGGTGTGATGGTCGGCCACCTGCTCGAAGAACTCCGGGTTCAGCGCCGACTTCGGGAAGTAGTAGACGGGCGCGTGGCCGAGTTCGTACATCACCCGCACCTGGTTGCTTTCGGCTACGACCTGGCCGTTGAAGGAGACGCTGACTGTCGCCGGCACCAGGTCCCAGTCGATGAGGTACCCCGGATTGGCCGCCCAGCCGGGCGATTCTCTCGGCTGCTCACTTGGCTTCATCGCACTCCCTCCTTGCACGGTTGGTGGGTCTCGTCGCTCCTCTGCGCCCCGATGCTGCGGGATCGCCGTCCCGGCGGGCGCGCGGGGCGTCGCCGCCGGCAGGCTCGTTCTGGCGATCGTGCATCCTCGCGCGTCCCGTGCGGCGCTGCGTCAGCGCGGAGCGGGGTTGCGGAGCCGGGCTCGGGCTGGACGCTTTACCGTCCGGGCGTGCGTCGCACGCTCCTCGCGCTGTATGCCCTGATCCTGTTCGGTGAGATCGCGTGGCAGTCACTGGTGCCGCTGGCGCCCGACCTCAAGGAGTCTCTCGGGCTCGATGCGACCCGCACCGGCATCCTCCTCGCTGCCACGCCGCTTGCGATCGTGGCCGTCTCGCTGCCTGCCGGGCTGGCGACGGATCGGCTCGGCGCCGCCTGGCTCACGATTGCCGCGACGATCCTGTGCAGCGCCGCCTGCGTTGCGCAGGGGGCGCTCTCCGACAGCTTCGCGGCGTTGATCGCCTGCCGGATCGTCTTCGGACTCGGCTTCGCGTTCATCTGGACTGCGGGGATCGCCTGGCTCACCGATGCCGCGGGCGTCGAGCATCGCGCCCGCACGCTCTCGATCACCCTCGCCCTGGCGGGCATCTCCTCGTTCGTGGGGCCGGGCTTCGCCGGCCTCCTGGCCGAGCGGACAGGGCCCGGACTGCCGTTCACGCTCACGGGCATCGCCCTCGTCGTACCGGCCCTGGTGCTCGTCGGGCCGGCGCGCAGCGGCGCGCGCGAGACGCTCGAATCCGCGCCACTGCGCGATTGGGTCGGCCGGACGCTGGGCTCGCGGGTGGCCGTGGCGGGGCTCGTCACCATGACGGCCGGGGGACTCGCGATGAGCGCGATCAACCTGCTCGTGCCGCTTGATCTCGACGCCCGTGGCATCGGCTCGGCGGGCATCGGTGCCGTCTACGCGGCCTCCGCGTGCATCTTCACCGTCACGAGCGTCGTCGGCGCCCGCATGGGCAATCGCATCGCGAGCCCTGTGCTCGGCGGAGCCACGCTGCTCGGGCTCGCCGGCCTGACCGTGCTGCCGTTCCTGCGCGACGATCCGGCGTCGATCATTGCGTTCGTGCTCGCGCGCGCGCCGTTCACCGCGCTGCTGTTCGCGTCGGCGTTCGCCGTCGCCCTGGTCGGCGCCGACGACGTCGGCGTCGGTCGCGGCGCCATGATGGGCCTCCTCAACCTCGTCTGGGCGGCCGCCTCCTTCGCGGGCCCGCCACTCGCGGGCGCGCTGCGCGACACCGCCGGACGCGGCACCGCTTGGATCGCGCTGACCGGCATGATGGCCATGGCCGCCCCGGTCGGCCTGCGCGCCGCCCGCGATCGCCGCGGCCGTGAGGTAGCGGCGTCGCCGCCCTCGCCGTAAGCCGGTTCGCCTGCGAATCTCCATGCCGATCGTCGGTGAGCCGTACGGCCTGGCCGGTCCTCAGGGGTGCCGCCGGAGCCCGCGCAGGACGGCATCCGCATCGCGATGGTTGGTGCGCAGTCCGATCCCCACCAGGTCCAGGTCCTGCGTAGGAACCGCGCGCACGCTGGCACGGTTCTCTTCGTCGCTTCCCGTCGAAAACATCTGCATCGTGTAGATCGCCAGCGGCACCCCGCGGCTCGCCGCTCGCTCCAGCGCTCGTCGCAAGAGGCCGCCGGACGCCTCGAAGACGAGCAGCGGCTGCACGAGCAGCGGCAGGTACGCGACGCCGTCGGCGTCGTCGTAGGGCTCGCCGATCGCCTCGGGCTCCGCCGCTCCGATGATGCCGCTGACGAGGAACGCCGTGACGTTCAGGCGCTGCCACGGCGCCAGATCGTCGCGCACGACGACCGCAGCCTTGGTGGAGAAATCGCCGACGGCCACGTCGGGAGTGGTAGCAGGCACGCGAGTCGCAGGCCGGGAGTCCGGCTGGCGTCCGCCTCGCGGGCGCCGGCGGTGCCGAACCCCCCGTGCGCCCGCTACCCCGCTCGCTGCGGCTGGCGCTCGAGGAAGTCCCTGATCACCGCGAGGTACGGCTCCGACTCGTTCTCGAAGATGGTGAGGTGGCTCGACTTGCCGAAGACGACGAACTCGCTGCCGGCGATGCCCTCTGCGAGCGGCCGGCTGCAGCGCTCTGGCGTCAGCTCGTCGTACCACCCGCACAGCACGAGTGTGGGAACCGTGATCTCATCCAGCCGGTCGGTGCAGTCGTAGTGGGCCTCCGGCCCGGTGCCCATGAACTCGTGCGGTCCCCAGAGCGCGTACGCAGGGCCCATCTCTGGCATGTACTCGGCGGCGATCACCTCGAGCTCGCTGCGCGACCGAGCCGAGTCCCAGGGGCTCGAGCGGTACAGGTACCTCGCGTAGAGCTCGGCGACCGCGTCCTGATACTCGGGGGCGTCGAGAGTGCCGGCGTGCTCGTGCTTGAGCATCGCGGCGTGCATGTCCTTGCCCAGCGACACGCGGTGCTCTGCGACGTCCAGCAGATACGCCCTGCCGCTCGCGTAGGTGTTGGAGAGGATGAGCGCCGTGACCTGCTCGCGATGATCGAGCGTGTAGGCGAGCGCGAGCATGCCGCCCCACGACTGCCCGTAGAGGGTGACCTGGCCGAGCTCGAGCTCGCTGCGCACGGTCTCGAGTTCGTCGACGAAGCGCGGGATCTCCCAGAGCGAGGGATCGTCAGGGCAGTCGGAGGCGCCGCCTCCGAGTTGGTCGTAGAGCACCAGTTGCGTGTCTTCGCCGAGCGTCTCGTTGAGTCGCGTGAGGTACTTCGAGCTGACGCCGGGACCGCCGTGCAGTCCGACTACCGAGCGTTTCCCGGAGCCGTAGATCCAGTAGGCGATCTCGAATCCCCGCTCGACCTTGAGCCGGCCTTCCGCCGTCAACGGTGCGGCAGTTGCATTCGGATTGCGGACTTTCATCGGAAGCTCCCCCGGGTGAGCGTGGTCACAGCAGTTCGCGGCGCATCGACTCGATCCAGCTGCGGCTGAAGACCTGGGCGCCGTTCTGATCCACCTCGACGGTCACGATGATGTGGAAGCGCTCCGCGGTCGCCTGGATGGTGAGGTCCGACTTCGACGTGGTCGTGCCGGACGGCCGCACGATGCTCGCGGTGTGCCGGCCGAAGGCCGAGGCGCGCGCGGGGTCATCGCGGTTGACGCGCATGACCCCCTCGTAGGTTCGGTTGACGCGCGTGGTGTCGTTGACGCGGAAGTTGCCCTCGATTGCAAGCTCCACTTCCGCGTCTCCCGTGAGCACGTCGCGCGAGACCCGCCAGGTCGGCGGCTCGGCCGCCTCGGCGTGTCGCTGAACGGCGACGGGGGAGGGCTGGAAGGCCGGGGGCACCGCGCTGGCCTCGGCGGGCACCACCGGCAGGGTGATGGACGCCGGCGCCCCAGGGCCGCGGTAGACGCGGCTCGTCGCGGGCTCGGGCGTTGGCCAGACGTTCGGCCAGTCCGCGTTGGCGACCGCTACGCGGAGGCGATGGCCGCGGCGGAAGACCCAGCCGGTGGCGTCGAGATCGATCTGCAGCACGGCCCGCTCGCCGGGCACAGAACCGTCGGCTCGCGCAGCGACTCGCGGCGCGTGACGTTGAGCATGCCCTTGCAGACGAGCGTGGAGGCGCCGTCCGGCAGGACGTCGCTGAGGCTGACGCAGAATCCGATCACGCCCGACGAGGAATCGACCGCGCAGCTCGGCGTCGGGCCTGGCCGAGCACGTGCAGGTCCTCGTCGGAGAACATCACGTGGTGTAGGTGAGGGAAGCCGCCTCGTCAGGCCGCTGGTCGCCTGGCAGCCCGAAGGGCAGGCCGGCCGACCAGAGGCCGGCGGTGACGCCGACGGTGGGATCGTACGAAAGCTCGTCGGAGCCGTCGCGCGCCCGGTTCCGCTCCCAGGCGCCGCTCCCTCCTGGAGGTAGAGGACGTGGTCGGCCCATGCCGGGCGCCGGCCATGAGCGTCTCAGCGCGGAATGCGCCCTCCGCTCTCGAGCCGGTCGGGGTCGGGCTTCTGACCCTCCTGCATGAACACGACGACGGGAGGCTCGTCCATGACGCCGTTCTCGCGGCCTTTGCACCAGTGATCGAGCCAGCGCACGACCTCGTGCAGGTGGTCGATGCGCGGTCCTGGGATCGCCGGCATCCGGCGGGCGGTGGTCCCATGGCCCGACGAGCACCTTCTTCGGCACGTTCAGCTTCTCGAACAGCCGCAGGGGCGGATTCGGGTAGCCGTCGCGCCAGCCGCCGATCAGGAACGCGGGACATGTGATGCGGTCGGCGATCGCGCCCACCGAGCCGTTGCGCCAGTAGTCGGAATCGAGCTGATGGCGGAACCACTCCAGCAGGTACGGCTCGTTGCCGTCGAGATGCTCCTGCCACACTGCCGCCCAGTCCTCGGACCATTCGGGGTAGGGCGGGAGCGCGTTCCACGCGGCCATCATATTGCCGTACGACGTGACGTCGTAGTACTTGCGCATGAGCCCGCCGCGAAAGTGGCAATCATCGGTGTAGCGGTCATCCGTGAAGCACATCGGGATGACACTCGTGAGGTGCGGCGGCTGATGGGTCGCTACTTGCAGCGCAGTAAAACCGCCGTACGAGATGCCCATCATGTTCACGTGGCCGCCACACCACGGCTGTGTCGCCAGCCATTCCACGACGTCCACGCCGTCGAGTTGCTCCTGGAGCAGGTACTCGTCGCGGCTCACGCCGGGCGAGGCGCCGGTGCCGCGGATATCGGCGCGGGCGACCGCATAGCCCTGCTGCGGGAAATACTCGTAGAAGCGCGTGCCTGGCGCGACCTCGTCCTTGCGGTACGGGATGTACTCGAGCACGACGTCGACGCGCTCGCCGCTTTCGACAGCGGCGCGCGGGAAGTAGACGTCGGCCGACAGCCAGCTACCGCCGCGCAGCGGGACGCGCAGGTTCTTGATGAGCAGCACGCCCGGCGCGATTTCACCCGCGTTGCGCGCGCCGCCTGCTTCGAGTGTCTCGACGAACCCGTTCATGCGTCGTGGCCTCCGGGCTGGGGGATTGCGAGCCTAGCTGGTTACGGCGGGCTGTCAAATCGCAACTTTTGCTTCAACCATGAGGATCCGGGCTCGGGTGGCGCGCGCTGTCGATGCTATAGCCTCGGAGTCTTGACAGTCTCCGAGCGCGCCTGTAGCTTGCTGGCTCCCCAGTGCTGGAACGCACGCCATCTGCTCTCGTACGGAGCCCCGAGGCTTCGTCCGGTTCGCGGCGCCGGCCCTGTCTGGGGCTGTCGCGAGTCGGTGCGCGTGCCGGGCGCCGGCACGGCCCAGGTCGATTCGCCAGACCGACGGAGGTACCTCATGGCGCGGGATGAACGGAACATGCAGGACGAGCTTCGCGTGCTTTCCGAGGACCTCGCCCACAACCGCATCGACCGGAAGGGCTTCCTGCGACGAGCCGCGGCACTCGGCATCTCGAGCGCGGTGGCGTCGTCGGTGCTGGTCGCGAGCGAGGGCGCTGCCGCGTCCGCGGCCGCGCCCAAGGCGGGGCAGACGCTGATCTACGGACCGCTCGGCGACACCGCCAACTACGACACGATCACGAACGGCTACGACTATTCGTCGCCGCCTTTCAGCCAGATCTACGAGGGCCTCACCACGTATGTCCCGGGCAAGGGCTGGCACGCCTCCAACTTGCTGGCTACGTCGCTCGAGAAGTCGAAGGACGGCCGCACGTACGCGTTCAAGCTCAAGTCGGGCGTCGAGTTCCACGGCGGCTTCGGCGAGTTGACCGCGAACGACGTCAAGTACACATTCGAGCGCGCCGCGGGAAAGCAGAAGGTCTATCCCAACGCGCCCAAGAGCATCGTCAGCTACTACGGCGGCGACATGCCCGGGCTCGTCGGAGTCAAGGTCACCGGCAAGTACGCGGGGCAGATCGTGTTCAAGGAGCCCTTCGCTCCCTTCGACCGCATCACGCTGCCCTACGCGACGAGCGGCATGATCGTCTCACAGAAGGCAATCGCGAAGTACGGCTCGAAGGCCGTCAAGACGCCGATCGGAACGGGCCCGTACGAGATGGCGAGCTACACGCCGAATCAGCAGATGGTCCTGCAGAAGTTCGGCAAGTACAGCGGCCTGCAGGACGCGCTCGGCGCCAAGTACGACTTCGACGAGATCAGGTTCGTCATGACGGCGCTGAATGCCGCGCCCAAGGGGCAGGCGCTGACGGTGCCGCTGCAGAGCGGATCGGTCAACTTCACGCCTGCGCTCTCGTCGCTCGATACCAAGCGCCTGGCTTCGAATTCCGGCTTCAACGTGTACGCGGCAGCGAAGCCGCTCGACTACTTCTATCTCGCGCTCGATGTCAAGAACCCGAAGCTCAAGGACGTGCGCGTGCGCCAGGCGATCGCAGCAGCGATCGACGTCGACCAGGTGATCCAGGCCAACCGCTATCCGGCCAGCACGCGACTCGATTCGCTGATCGCCAAGCAGATGGGCGTCGGCTACTGGGCGGGGGCGCCGCGTGCCAAGCGCGACGTCGCCAAGGCCAAGTCGCTGCTCAAGGCGGCAGGCGTCTCCAAGCTGAGCGTCAACCTCGCGACGCCGAGCATCGCCAACGTCCTCGGCGACCCGAACGCCGTGATGCAGGTCATCCAGTCCAACCTCAAGGACGCGGGGATCACGGTCAACATCATCGAGACGCCGCCCGACAGCTACGTGGCCAAGGCCGGCTTCGGAGAACTCGCCTGGTCCTCCTTCGGCGGCGCGCCGGATCCCTACTACCAGTTCGAGTGGTTCACCTGCAGCCAGATCGGCGTGTGGAACTACGCGTCCTGGTGCAACCCCGCCTACGGCAGGCTCGAGGACAAGCTGGGCACGACGTCCGATCCCGCCGCGCGCGGGCGGATCGCCATCCAGATGCAGAAGCTGATGCAGCAGGGTCAGGGCTTCCTCTGGATGCACACCGGCGTGCTCTACGCCGCCGGCAAGAAGAACGTGGGCGCCGTGTTCGACACCAACGGCAATCCCGCCCTGCAGTACTTCAAGGCGATGTAGCCGCGAACGGGACGCCGAGGGCCGCTTCGTCGTGATCGCCTATCTCGCGAGACGGCTCGGCCTTGCGGTCATCGTGATCGTGCTGGTCATGATCATGCTGGCCGTGCTCGTGAATCTCGTGCCGGGCGATCCGGCCAAGATCATCCTCGGCCCGCATGCGACGCCCGATCTGATCGAGCAGGTGCGCACCAACATGGGCCTGAACGACCCGGTCCCCGTCCAGGTGTGGCACTTCATCTGGCACGCCATCCACGGCAATCTCGGGACTGATTTCATCAGCCAGAGCCCCGTCTCCACCGAGGTCTGGCCCGCCTTCGAGAACACGCTCGCGCTGACGATCTTCAGCCTGGTGGTGGCCGTCGGCGTGGGCGTCCCGCTCGGCGTCGTGCTGGCGACGCGCGCCGGCGGCGTGCTGGACGGCGCCATCCGGTCGCTCACGATGGTGCTGCTGAGCGCGCCGGTCTACGTGGTTGGGCTCCTGCTGCTGCTGATCCTGTCGGTGCACTGGCGCGTGCTGCCGGCGCTCGGGTCCGGGTCGTTCTCGGATCCCGTCGCCTATGGCGAGCGGCTGCTGATGCCGGGGGTGGCACTGGCCGTCTTCTGGTGGGCCTACCTCGCCCGCGTGGTGCGCGCCAGCATGCTCGAGGTGCTCGGGCAGCCGTACGTGCGCACGGCGCACGCCTACGGGCTGGCGGAGCGCACCGTCATCTATCGCGTGGCGCTGAAGAATGCGCTCGTGCCGGTCAGCGCCCTCGTCGGGTTGATGCTCGGCTACGTGCTCTCGGGCACCGTCTACGTCGAGATCATCTTCAATCGGTCGGGTCTCGGCAGCCTTGCGCTGGGCGCGGTCGGCAATCGTGACTGGCCGGTGGTGCGCGCAGTGGTGCTGATCTACGCAATTGCGTTCATCGTCGGCAACCTGCTGGCCGACGTGGGGCACCGGCTGCTCGATCCGCGCGTGCGTGTCGAAGATGAGCGGGAGGTCTTCGTCTGATGGCCATCGCCGGGAGCCAGTCCGTCGCGGTCGAGGGAGGTGAGCCGCTCGCGGCGACGCGGATCGGCGCGCGCGCGCTCGTTCGCGAGACGATGCGGCGACCTTCGGCCGCGGTCTCCGCCTGCGTGCTGCTCGTGGTCGTGGCAGTGGCAATCTTCGGTCCGGCCCTCGCGCCACATGATCCGAACTTGATCAGGCTGAACGGCTCGCTGGCTTCGCCCACCTGGAATCACTTGCTGGGCACCGATTCGCTCGGTCGCGACAACTTCTCGCGCCTGATCTACGGCGCGCGCATCGCCCTCGAGGTCGCGCTCCCGTCCGTGATCGGAGCGTTCGTCGTGGGCGGGGCGCTGGGGCTGTTCGCGGGCTACATCGGCGGCTGGCCCGATCGCGTGCTCGTCGTCGTCTTCGACGCCGTCGTCTCGTTCCCGGCGGTGATCCTCGGCCTCGCATTGCTCACATTGCTTGGGCCGTCGATCCCGAGCGTCGTGCTCGTGATCGGCATTGCGCTCGTCCCGTACTACGGCCGGCTCGTGCGTGGCCAGACGCTCAGCGAGCGCCGCAACCAGTACGTCAAGGCGGAGCGCTCTCTCGGCGCATCGCGCGGCCGCGTGCTCCTGCGCCACATCCTTCCGAACGTCCTTCCGCCGATGCTGATCATCGTCGCCATGGACATCCCTGGCGCAATCTCGATCGAGGCGGGGCTGGCGTTCCTCGGCCTCGGCGTGCAGCCGCCGACCGCGGACTGGGGAGTGATGCTGAACGGTGGCTTCGCCGACATCGGCACGTCGCCTTGGGAGATCCTCGGGCCGATCGCCGCCCTGATCCTGATCACATCGGCCTTCACGCTGCTCGGCGAGGCGTTGCGCGACGCCCTCGATCCCAAGCACACGGTGCGCCGGCGCGGTCTGCGCGAGCGCCTGCGCTCGATCGAGGCTGGATGAGCGCCGAGCCGCTCCTCCGTATCAGCGATCTCAGCGTCGACTATGGCGTGGGCGGCGACGCCTCGCTGCGTGCGCTCTCGCACGTCGATCTCCGGCTCGGCCGGAGCGAGGTGCTCGGCATCGTCGGCGAGTCCGGATGTGGCAAGTCGACGCTGGGCATGGCGATCGTGCGCCTGCTGCCGGACAACGCCAAGGTGGCCGGCGGCGAGATCGCGCTGGATGGGCGCGACCTCCTCCGCCTCACCCCCGGCGAGATGCGTGCCGTGCGAGGCCGCGATGTGGCGGTGATCTTTCAGGACCCCTCGACGAGCCTCAATCCCACGCTCTCGATCGGGGCGCAGTTGACACAGGTGCAGCGCGCGCACGCGGCGCCTGGCGACCGGGGGCGGGCGGCGCTGGAGCAGCGGGCTCTCGAGAAGCTCGACGAGGTCGGCATCCCTGACGCGCGCAGGGCGCTCGGCCGCCACCCGCACGAGTTCTCCGGGGGCATGCGGCAGCGCGTGATGATCGCTATGGCGCTGCTGCTCGAACCGCGTCTGATCATCGCCGACGAGGCGACCTCGGCTCTCGACGTCACGCTCGAGGCGCAGATCCTCGAGCTGCTGCTGCGCCTGCGCGACGAGCACGGCACGGCGATGCTGTTCATCTCGCATGACCTCGGCGTGGTCTCGCAGGTGTGCGACCGCGTGGCTGTGATGTACGCCGGGCGCGTCGTCGAGGAGATCGGCGCCGAGGACGCGCTCCGCAGTCCACGACACCCGTACACCCAGGCCCTGCAAGCGGCCGTGCCGGATCCGCGCCTGCGCGGGCAGCGCCTGGCGTCGATACCCGGCCAGGTGCCGAGCGTCGTCGGCAATCGCTGTGCCTTCGCCGATCGGTGTCGCTACACGCACGATCGTTGCGTCGCCGCGGAGCCGCCACTGTTCACGACCGCCGGCGGGGCGACTCGCTGCTACCTCTACGACCCGATTCCGCTCCCGGGTGCCGCGAGGCCGCGTCCCAGCGCCGACGACTGGCGCACCCAGGACGCTCCGGTCGCCACGCTGACGGGCTCCAAGGGCCGTGTGACCGGCGAGGGCCCGATGTTGGACGTCCGCAACCTGCGCGTCGAGTTCGGGCGCCGGCGCGTACTCGGCCGGACGCGCAATCCCGTAGCGGCCGTCGCGGGGGTCGACCTGAGCCTGAACCGCGGGCAGATCCTGGGGGTGGTGGGGGAATCGGGCTCAGGTAAGACGACGCTTGGCGAGGCGCTCGTCAACCTCGTGGCACCGACCGCCGGAGCCGTTTTGATCGACGGCGTCGACGTGACGGTCATGGGTCAGCTCGCCCGCACGCTGCTGCGCCGCCGTGCGCAGATGATCTTCCAGAGCCCGTACGCGAGCCTGTCGCCGCGCATGCGCATCGGGGCGGCTGTGACGGAGCCGTACGAAATTCACCGCACCCCGAGCGCCGAGCGGCGCTCCGCCGAGGACTTGCTCGGCATGGTCGGGCTCCCGCACGGAACGTCGTCCAAGTACCCGAACCAGGTCTCCGGCGGGCAGGCGCGGCGCGTCGGGATCGCGCGCGCGCTCGCGCTCGACCCAGAGCTCGTGGTCGCGGACGAGCCGACGTCCGGCCTCGATCCCTCGGCAGCCGCGGGCATCGTCAATCTGCTCATGGACCTGCGCACACGACTGGGCATCACCATCGTGCTGATCAGCCACAGCCTGCCGCTGGTGATGACGGTCGCCGACGAGATCTGCGTCATGTACTTCGGCCACATCGTCGAGTCCGGGCCCGCCGCGGCCATCGCGGCGGCACCCGCCCATCCGTACACGCGTGCTCTGCTCGCCGTGGCGCCCGCCGGCGAGCGCGAGGGCAAGCAGACGCGCCGCCGCCTCCTGGTGCCAGGCGAGATCCCGAGCCCGACCAGCCCGCCGCCCGGCTGCCCCTTCCATCCACGCTGTCCGTACGCCGAGGCGATCTGCCGCGACGATCCGCCACCGCCCATCGTGCGCATCGACGAGACGCGCACCTCGGCGTGCCATTTCGCAGAGCGCGTGCACGAAGACGCGCTGCAGGGTGTGGCGCCGCCGCGAGCAACGGTGCTGCAGCCGTGAGTTCGCCTCGACCCCTGGACGGACGCGTGGCGCTGGTCACAGGTGCCGGGCGCGGGATCGGCCGCGGCATCGCGCGAGCGCTGGCCTCGAGCGGAGCTCGGGTCATGGCGGTGTCGCGTACGGAGTCGGAGCTCGTGTCGCTGCAGGCCGAGATCTCCGGGGCGTATGTCGCAGTCTCTCTTGGCGACGAAGCCGGATGTCGCGACGCGGTCGAGGCGACGCGCGCGCAACTCGGCCCTATTTCGATCCTCGTCAACAACGCGGGCGACGGCGATGCCGGCGACGGTCGCATCTGGGAAATACCGTCCGCCGATTGGCGGGCGAAGCTGGCTGTCAACATCGACGCGCCATTTCACCTCACGCGTCTGTCGCTTCCCGACATGCTCGCGGCGGGTCACGGCCGGATTGTCAACATCGCCTCCACCGCCGGGCTGACCGGAGGTGCGGGGATGACGACATTCGTGACGTCCAAGCACGCACTGGTGGGAATGACGCGCGCGGTCGCCCTCGACGCCGGCGGCAGCGGCGTCACCTGTAACGCTGTCTGCCCGGGTTGGGTGCGGACCAGCGCGACAGAGGCGACCGAGGAGGAATGGGCCGAGCGGGCCGCGAGCTATCCGGGCCAACGCGTGGTGACCGTCGAGGAGGTCGCGTCCCTCGTCGTCTACCTCGCGAGCGACGCGGCGAGCGGCGTCAACGGCGAGGCAATCCGGGTCGCACTCGGCAGCACCTGGTAGGCCGCAGGTGCGATCGCGCGGGCGGCTGAACGCGTGGTGGAACTCGCTCGACCGAGAGAGCCTCGACGAGTGGCGGCGGCGGTTGGTGGCGTAGGAAGCAGAGCGCCTTCTGCGCGCGGACTCCGCGGAGGGCTTGCGGCTGTGCAGCGCGCGCGTGGCGCGTGGCGGCGGCTACGTCATGGCGAGCAAGCGCCGGTAGACGAGAGAAGCGCGGAGAGGGCGGTATCCGGGCTGCCGGGCAGGCCGCCCGGCCAGAGCGCCTCGGCCAGCTCGAAGCGTGGAATCGGGCCGCATGCGATTGGCGGCGAGATACGCAAGTGCCAGTCTGCCCTGCCGGCCGGGAAGGTCGTGCTCGATCCGCCGGCCGCCCATGCGGACGACCAAGCGGCCGCAGAGCTGGATCCGCGCTGCCGGGGGCACCAAGGTTCCGCCAAGCTAACGGAAACGCCTGCGCGGCACAATCGTTCTCGTACCAGCCAACCGTTGACCCAGCGAACCCGGAGGCCTGTCATGGCGAGCATCGTGAACTGCGAATGCGGCGAGGTAATCCGCGCCGAGGGCGACGACGAGCTGGTGGCGGCCGTCAGCGCGCACGTGGAACGCGACCACCCCGAGTTGATCGGCAAGCTCGGGCGTGACGACATCCTGGCAATGGCCGAGGAGAGCTAGCGCGACGAGACCAGCGACTGCCAAGGAGCAAGCCGCCTGAGGCTCAAAATCCGACGAGGACCTCCGTCAGCTGTCGTCTGAGACCGGCTCGCTCAGGCGGACGGCCGAGAGGGCGAGAACGCGCGCGCTCGTGAGCGCCGCGTCGACTCCGTCCTCGGAGGCGAACTGCGCCGCGCCCTCGTCGGTGTGGAACGCCCAGCCGCCCTCGCGGCCCACGCCGATGAGCGCCGCGGGCACTGCGTGAGAGATGTTGCCGAAGTCGGTCGCGAACGGCAGCGGTGGCGGATCGGGCACGAACCCGGTGCGCCCTGCGGCGGCGAAAGCCGCCTCGACGGCGGCCGAGACGGCAGCGTCGGGTTGCACGCCCTGCACGGTCTTGCCTTCCGACCAGCCGCTGGACGGGACTGCTTCGCGGAGGGCCTGCGTGAGGCGTGCCAGCTCGGCGGCGTCCTCGGCGAAGAGCAGGGCGGTGGCCTCGAGGTAGAGGCCCGTGCCCTCCTCGACGTCGCCGTCGAATGTCACGTGCTCGAGCATGAGCCGGTCCGCCGGGAACGACCGCGCCGCGGCCACGAGCGCGTTCAGAGCGTCGAGCGGCTCCTGGGCCACGTCGGCGCGGAGCGAGCGCGTGCCGGCGACGACGAGCCGGTCACGGCGCATCCAGAGCGACTTCAGGTTCACGGTGTCGAGGAACTCGGGGTGGCAGTAGAGCGCGGCGTCGACGCCCTTCCAGAGGCCTCCCTCGAGCGAGAGCAGCTTGCCGCCGGCGTGTGCGATCGTGCCCGGAGCGTGGATCTCGTCCGACGGGCAGCCGATCACGACGAGCGAACCGGCGAAGTCGGCGCGCAGCTCCGCGAGAGCCGCGGCGGCGGCCACGACCGAGCCGGCGATCGGCCCGTGCCCACACGAGTGCGTCGCGCGGATCGAGCCGTCGTCGGCGACGGCCGGCACCGCATCGTAGAGCGCGACGATGCCGACGGTACGGCCCGGGCGGCCACCCTCGAGCACCGCTCGGAATGCGGTCTCCATGCCGCCGACGCCCAGTTCGGCCGTGAGACCCGCGGTGGTCAGCGCGGCGACGATATGCGATGCGCAGGCATGCTCCTCGTGGCCGAGCTCGGGATGCCCGTGCACGAAGCCGATGACCGAGCGAGCGAGCGCCGCATTGCCGTCCACTGCCGCGAGCACCCGTGCGTCGTCGATCATCGTGCGACCATCGTATCCGCGTCGCCGCGATCCCCCGCCGCCGCAGCTCGGTGGGACGTGCGATGCGCCACGAGGCCGCTGGCAATCGTGAGCGGCTGAGTCAGGCGACGGGCTGGGCCGTCGCTGCACCGGCGGCAGCGGCGGCTCGTGCAAGCCAAGGTGTCGCCTTCAGCTCCTCGAAGATCGAGCGCGCTTCGTCCAGCGAAGCTCGGTCCGCGGTCAGTTCGGCGTGCTCGAGGAGCGTGACCGCCAGCCAGAAGGGAAGGCCCAGGGTGCGAAAGCCCTCAGCCGCTGCGAGGTAGCCTCCGGCATCTCCATCGAGCCGCGCCCGGAACCGTCGTGCCTGCGCATCGAGGTACGGTGGGCGCGAGCCGGCGGGCACGGCATCGATGCGAGCGAGCAACTCCTTGAACGTGTCCGTGCGGCCCAGCGCCCAGGCCGCCTCGAGTGCCTCGACCAGACCCTGCTTCGACGACTGCGCAGCAATGCCGAAGGTGCGCGCGACTTCGACCGCCGCCGTGCCGTCGGCAAGCGCATCCTCGAGCCGCCCTTCCGCACGCCGAAGAGATGCGCGGTCGGCGAGGAAGCCGGAGAGCGTCTGGACGTCACTCGACTGCCCCAGTCCTTCGAAGAGTCCCAGCATGTCGCGAGCCTCCTGAAGATCGCCGCGGTTCACGTTGATCTCGACCGAGCTCTGGAGCGTTCCCAGCAGCAGCGCGCCGTTGTCGAACTGGTCGCGCGTCAGCTCGCGACTCGGGCCGAGTGCCTCGTCCCAGTGGCCGGTCATCAGCAGCACGTACGTCCGCTCCGAGATGACGCCCCACTCCCGCGGTCGATCGCCCACCCGGCGGCTGAGTGCGAGCACCTCGTCGAGGTAGCGGAGTGCGGCTGTGTAGTCGTCGCGCTGGAAGCACAGGTCGGAGAGCCAGACGTACAGCGAGTGCGCCTCGTCGATCTGGTCATGCTCGAGCGCGAGCGGTAGCGCCCGCTCGAGCAGTGCACCCGCGACGACGCGGTGGCCACGGCTCACCGCGACGCCCGCCCGGCAGCGAAGCGCCACGACAAGCGCCTTCGGGTAGGCATTGGTCTCGGCGATGTCGAGCGCGCGTTCGGCGAACTGCGTCGCGCGGTCGAGGTCGCCGCTGTACCAGTGGCTGAGCGCGAGCCATCCCGCGAGCAGGGCGAGGTCCTCGTCCGGCTCGTCGGCTGCGATCACGTCCCAGGCGCGCACCATCTCGGCGAGCGCCTCGTCTCGGCGCTCGGTGAACGCCTCGAGCCTGCCGAGACGACCGACCACCCTCGCTGCGACGTGCGTCTCGCCCGCCTCCTCGTACAGCGCGATCGCCTGCGCGAGCAGGGGGCGCGCTGCGGCCATGTCGCCGCTGCGGCCGGCCATCGATCCTGCCTTGTCCAGCAACGCCGCGCGCTCGGGCGCTCCCTCGGCGAGCTCCGCGGCCCGTGCGTAGTAGCGACTCGCCTCCTGCGCAGCGCCGAGTCCCTCGGAGCGGTGCCCGGCCCGCTCCAGCATCGTCCTCGCGCGCTCAGCCACCTCCGCCGCGTCAAGGGCGTCGGGCGCGGCCTCGTGGGCGGCGAGGTAATGCGACGCGATCACCTCGACGACCTCGTCGACGTCGAATGCGCTCGTCAGGTGCTCCGCCGCTGCGAGGTGGCGGACGCGCCGGTCGCGGCGCGCGAGCGTTTCGTAGGCGACGTGCCGGACGAGGTCCTGCAGGAAGACGTGCTGGCCGTACTCGGGCGACCGCGGATCAGCCTGCAACCCAAGCACCTCTTTGCGCACCAGCGACGCGAGCAGAGGCTCGACGTCCATGCCCGAATCGGCGAGTGACGTCAGGGCGGCCGTCGTGAACGCCTTGCCGAGTACGGCCGCGTCCTGTACGAGGCGCCGTTCGTCGACGGACAGGCCGTCGAGCCGCGAGGCGATGAGAGCGTGCAGCGTCTCGGGAACCGCGAGGGCGTCGACAGGCCCGGTGAGCCGATAGGAGGCGCCCTCCTGCACGAGCAGGCCGCGATCGAGCAGCATGCGGACCGTCTCGACGGCGTAGAGCGGGACGCCCTCGGCGCGAGCGAGGATGCCGTCGCGCACCTGCGGCGGCACGCCGGGGACAAGGCCGGCGAGCAGTGCCTCCATCGCCGCGGCGGGGAGCGGGTCGAGGTGGACCGACGTGAAGCTGCGCTGCCCCGCCCCCCAGCCCGGACGGCGGGACGACGAGTTCCGGGCGGGCGAGTGCGATCACGAAGATCGGGGAGTCGCGCGACCAGTCGAGCAGGTGATCGATGAAATCGAGCAGACTCGCGTCGGCCCACTGGAGATCCTCGAAGGCGAGCACGACCGGATAGGTATCGGCGAGGCGCTCGAACAACAGGCGCCAGGCCGCGAAGAGGTCGCGTTGGTCGCGGACATCGTGGTCGGCGAGACCGAGCAGCTGGGCGACGCGGGGCTCGACGAAGGCGCGCTCCTCCGGATCCGGCAGATGCTCGTCCAGGGCGCTGCCGAGCTTCACGAGCGCATCGGCCACGGGCTCGTCCTCGGCGATTCGGCAGCGCATCCGCACCATGTCGGCGAGCGCCCAGTACGTGACGCCCTCCCCGTAGGACAGGCAGCGACCGCGGTGCCAGTAGACGGTCGCGGCGAGCCCGTCGAAGTACTTGTAGAACTCCCAGGCGAGCCGCGACTTGCCGATCCCCGCGATGCCCGTTACCGACACGAGGTGGGCGCGCCGCTCGTCCGCCGTCCCATGGAAGAGGTCCTTGATCTGGCGCAGCTCGCGATCGCGCCCGACGAACGGCGCCTCCAGACCCTGGGACTTGAGCGCGCCGCCCAGGCCGGCGACGACACGCCGCGCCCGCCACAGCGGCGTCAACTCATCCTTGCCCTTGAACGCGTGGGAGCCGGCGTCCTCGAACACGATCGTCCGCTCCGTTGCGCGCCGCGTCGTCTCACCGACGAACACCTCCCCGGGCTCGGCGGCGGCCTGCACCCGCGAGGCCGTGTTCACGAGGTCGCCGGCGACCATCCCCTCGCCGCTCGCGCCGATCGTCACCGCCGCCTCGCCGGTCAGGACCCCGGCGCGGGCGCGGAGTCCCTGCACGCCGAGCTCGTCCCCGAGCGCGGAGACGGCGGCGACGAGGTCGAGTCCGGCTCGCACTGCCCGCTCCGCGTCGTCCTCGGTCGCCGTCGGCGCACCCCAGACCGCCATCACCGCATCGCCGATGAATTTCTCGACGGTGCCGCCGTAGAGCTCGATCAGGCGGCGGCTCGTGTCGAAGTAGCGCGACAGGAGCTCGCGCGTGTCCTCGGCGTCGCGCCCGGCGGAGGCTGCCGTGAAGCCGACGAGGTCGGCGAACAGCACGCTCACGAGCCGCCGCTCGGCGACGGGCGCGGCAGTCCCCGCTGTCGCTGTCGGCATGGTCGCCGTGACGGCAGCGCCGCACTCGCCGCAGAACCGGTCACCGGCTTCGAGCGCCGCGCCGCAGATGGAGCACCCGCTCGCGAGCGATCCGCCGCAGGCCGAGCAGAACTTGCGACCGTCGCGAT